>NZ_SZXJ01000044.1:336-181284 GCF_005281345.1 Citrobacter sp. wls619 | reverse complement strand
TCATAGGTAGTGACACTGGAATCATCTTCGTAGTGTTTTTTAAAATCACCATCACGCCGGGTGCGCTGGCATTTATGTGAACGGTAGGTTACGGAGAACCACGGTTTCTCAAGAAGGTCCGGTGTATCCATTGCTATAGTGATTTTTCTGACATCAGATGAAAAGAAACTACCGTCACATCCGGAAAGAACCCAGAATAGCAAAGGAGGCAAGAGAAGCTTAAAGTTCTTCATCCTCATCAGCGAATGTTTTAAATCGCAATAACGCATTTTTCCCGCCCTCCACAGACTCTGATATTAATAATGTGCCTGACATTTCTTCTTGCATTTTACTAAAAAGCAAATTCCTCTGTCTTTCATCCTCACAGACCGTTACCGGACCTTTGTAGGGTTCAATGCGGCTAATAAACCTTTCTCTCTTTCTTTTTCTCTGCATTTCCCTGTCTGGATCGCATAATTCAAGCAACTGATTATTTAAGAATGGGATATATTTATCACCCATCAGGTGGTGCATCGGGTTAATAAACGAATCCTGGTCCGGGTTAGCGTTCGGTGGAAACAGCCTTGTGTATTGAGACTGGAGTTTCTCGGCCTGAGAATATGTTCCTGAATCTAATGCCGGAACAAGATAAAACTTGCTGCTGTCATACAGTGCTTTAACATACTGTGTCTTTCTGTAGACCCCTCCATCGCTATCTAAAGAAGGCCCCATACAGGTATAGTGCTGTTCCGCTCTGAAGAAAACCACCACATTGCCATGATGTAAAAAACACTCGCTGTCATCCACAATCTTTGAATAGGCCCATTGTGTTAGTGACGCAATAAAGCCAAAAAAAGTACCAAAATAGTCATACAAATCGTTATCCAGCTTCGCTTCCGGCGGGACAAAGGTGACCATATCAGCATCATTGACATGCCGGTAATGCACGATCTCCGCCATATTCTTTATGGCACTGACGGTAAACGTTCTGGGCATTCCATAGGTATAAAGGATTGGATTCCACGCTTTTAACTCTGTGGCATGAATCAGAGATAATGCACCACCTAAACTGTGGCCGCAGATATATAGTGTTTTATGTCCAGAATCGGTTTTATTAATCTGATCAATAAGAAACTTAAATTCTCTACTAAAAACATACTTCGCAATACTGAACGCATCCCAAAAGCCTTTATGGACAAACCCCTCTGGCAGCAGTTGTTGAGGCACTTTGCTATCATCTATCCGGGTGCTGGTCACTATGGGTCTGAACGTAAAATCACTTAACCAGTCCTGAAACTCCTGTGAACCACGCCAGCCCACGATCACATCATCATCACCATAGATATAAAATATTTGCGTATCGGCAAATTCCATACATTTGTTATCGTTGGTAAAAAAAGCTGTCCCCCCGATCTGAAGCGTATCTTTTAGCAATTCTGCGGTATCGAGAAATACAGCACCTTTGTAACTCTTGCTGAAAGGTACATCAATAACGACGGGATAAAATAATTGACGACCATTTCCAAGATTTGGAATCGATGATAGATCCATGAAACTATTAAAGAATTTAAAGAAATCCTCGCTATTCGAATAGGTCAGGTTTGCCATCAACCCCTGATTATAAGCGTTCACCATTGAATAATTTTTGGTATTATGCAGCAATAAGTTCCACGATCTAAACGGACAAATTTTCACCAATACTCTGGCATTAAAATGAAGTGCCGCAATTTTCAGCCCAGAAAACTCAGGGTCGGGAAAATGGTATTCTGGATACTGGGCTAACTTATGTGTCTCCTGGTATTGCCTTTCTTCCTCATCTTGATATTCATTTGTCTCGCCCTCCTTTCCCCATACATATTTGTTATGTTGTTTATACTGTTCATCCCACCAGGGCATGGCGGGTGCTTTGTCGCAAAGATTACCGATAACAACGTGATAGATAATACATCCCGTCTCTTCATCAATTCCGAATCCATTCATTTTTCTGCTTTCGGAGCTCATTCTTTGTTCAGTGTTTAGCGGGCGCTGTTCCATTTCATCAGCCAATGGCTGGGCTTGAATCTTTAGGATCAGTGTGCAACGGGGTATCTCTTCAATACGAATAATACCATTCGCATCACTTACCCCATTATAAGAAGCTGGTTTCTCACCTCTATGCGTGGGATCGTTATCTGCCATATAAGGCATATTCGCTACGGGTTTTCTCTGTTCATCAATAAGCTGTATTTCGATCCAATTTTTCTTTTGTTCTGGCGCAGTTGCATTGCCAAACTCACCAGAATTTGAGGTTTTGGTTTCACTCACAGGGATTATTCCTTATCACTGGTTTTACTGTCCGGAAACTCAATTTTTACGGAGGAGGGTATTGCTGTGTATACCGGTATCGTCTGACCATTCTCATCTGATATCCCGTCATATACATCACCTTCAGCAGTCGTCAGTCGATAACTAACATAAGGCATTATTTCTCCTGTCTTTTCACTGGTGATTGTAAAACCACCTTTATAGCCTCGGGGCAACTCCTCTACTGGCGTATTCAGACTTGTAGCCCCCAATTTCTGCACATTCATTGACTTCAGCAGGATATTCTTCGGGCATCCCAGTTCGATATTGCCCCCTTTCAGCCGGAGATACGCCCCGCCACAGCTCAGCAAGAGCTCCTCGCCCGCATTCACGGTGATTTTCCCCTCTGTGCTGCTCACCGTAATATCGTTCTTCGCCGTCACACCCATTTCATCATCCTGGGCCTGAATATCCACTTTTCCCTGTGCCGCATACAGCTGCATTCCCTGTCCCTGCGCATACAGGCTTACCGTATCGCTCGCCGCCACCGTAAACGACCTGCCGGTACTGATATCCGTATTGTGCCCCGACATTATTCCCACGCTGTCCGTTCCCGAAGACACCCGTACGGCCTTCGCACTCATCATCCCCACACCCGCTGGTGCATGCAGTATCAGCCCGGGCAGCGTCAGCTCCTCCAGCGCATCATTCAGCGCCTGCTGACTTGCTGTGTCTCCGGCTGTTGCCTTTGCCGTCTCCGCTGACCGCTGTAGGCTCCTTGCCAGTGACAGCGCCTGTTCGAGCTGACGTATCACGCCGTCCATCTCCAGCATCCTGTCTGAAGCTTCCGCCTGCATCTCTGCCGTTATCAGAACCCCTTTACCGCCGCGTACCGCCACCCAGTCGTCGGTTCGCAGCTCGGCCCCCTCTCCCCGCAACGCACGCTGTGCATCCACGTTATGCCCCAGGTTAAGCTGCGTCTTCCCACCGTAGTCGGTACTGAGCTTGACATGCTCCTCGCCACGTTTATCCTCCATACGCAGCTTGTTGTTCGCGGGCGTGCGGATGACGTTACGGGTGTGGTTTGCCTGTGTCACGTGGTCCGGGTGTCGGGAGTCATGCAGCGCATGGGCGATATACGGCCGGTCCGGGTCCCCTTCATGAAATGCCACCGCCACTTCTGTGCCCTGTATCAGCGGGAAGTGAATACCGTAGGTGTCGCCGCCGTAGGGTTTGGCAAGGCGTACCGGCATACTTTCGTAGCCCTGTTGTTTATCATCGCGATCCGCATCAAACTTCACCCAATAAAGGCCGCTCTGATTTAAATGAGCATATTCATCATTCTTTTTCGGGCTTGAAACACGTGCCATTAGCGTGCCGCTAATCACTGGTCGCGGTTTGAGTGGAGGTCTCCAACAACGCGTTTCACTGTAAATGGTCGCCATCAACACCACTTGTAGCGCTTCCTTTCGGCTTGCGCTGAATGAAACCGCCGTGACCAGCAAGCTGTTACGCACACTGGCAGGAAGCGTTGGGACTGGTGTCGATTCCGTAATATTCAGGACCTGAGCCGGGCTGAGGCTTACATCGGTTGATAATCCAGTGATTGTCGCTTGTGAGGAGAGATAACGTTCATGTTCCAGACGAGCCCAATAATTCCCTGTCTCAGGCGCTGGCGAAACTTTATCACCCGTTTCAAGATGGCGTGGGCGATAGTGGTAAACATCCCCGTAAGTCACCCCGCCACCTTCACCGTAAGTCATATCGGCTTGTGCAGAAAATAATATTTTCTGAGCCTGGCGATGGTTATAATCCCCGGCTGTAACCGATGCCTGCACCGCAGACTGTTGGAACTGAATATCCCAGACTGAGTCGATACCATTGTCATTCATTCCGGAAGGGCTATTCAGCGGTAATGTTTTACCAAACTCCCATGCGCTTTGTTTGTCAGCAAAATAGATCACCTCAGTGCCAGCATCAGGCTGAAGCCTGAAGAAGAAGAATATTCCGACTTCAGATAGCAGACGTTCAATAAAAACCAGGTCGCTCTCCTGATACTGATTAATTTGCTCTCTTTTGGGATATTCCATTACCAAATCAAAATTATATTCCCAGTCTTTTAAACCATGCTCCTGTAAAATTTTAGTAACCACTTCAGGAACTGACATATTAATAAAGAAACGGTGTGTGTAAAATTGGTTTTTCAACAACGCGACAAAGGGTTCAATGATTATCTGATAAATGGCCTGGTCTTTTGAACCACTGATACGATGGAAAGATGTCACAATACCATGTACCATTTTGCGGGCATTTAACTCACTTAACTTCCCCATTCCCATGGTCAATGTCGTTGATTTTCTAAGTATCGACTCGGCCGCAATGTCTTTATCCTGACTGGAAAAGTGTACTACGTATCGATACAGCGAACTCATTTCCTCTGTACCATTAAAGTTAATAACATCCAATACCGATTTACATGAAGGGATATACAATTGATAACGATTCAGCGTATCTTCAGATATAAATGACATCCCGCTGCCAAGTGATTCATCCATTCCCATATATTTAACCCCTGTAATTTTATAAAGAGCCACTTCCAGAGCGAAAATTACCCTCAACGCATTGTTTTTATTAAACTGACCACATCTTTTTTCTTATTAATGACAATAGAAAAAGTAAATCGATGATTATCATTTGATATCCAAAGTTCTTCTTTTCCATTATCACTATAATTATAAAGATGAAAACCAAGGCCTGTTAGATAATTACGAATCATTCTTGCATCACCACCGAAAAAAATAATAAGATTTGTTTCCCGTGTACTGCCATCAGGAGAAATATATTCAAAGCGATAATTACTTGATATCCTTGGAGCCTGCTTGATATCAATATCAGTGTAGAAATAGTAGTAAAAAAGATCGCTTTCCCGATATTCTAATTTATCTGGCCAGGGTATTAACAGCGGTGACAAGAAAATCAAAGCAATCGTCACCAGTATTATTTTATAGTAGCTCATTACCATTCACCTCGACAAAAATGAATAATAACCGCCATCCCCGGTGATAACTTCTACCCGACCAGATGTGAAGTCACTCCACGGTTGCACCCATGTCATAAATGAAGGCAGACTCCCTTTATAGGGTTTATGGACAGCACAGTTATCCATGGGATCTGGAAATAGTAATGGTAAAAATCCTTTATTCTTATAATTGCCTATCGGCCCATAAAAATCCCATCTACTCAGGGCCTGATCTTTACTGACTAAGCTCAGTCTTGACGGGTAATCTGAGGGAAGGATTGCCCGATAGAAGCCTAAAAGATCGGAGGTAAGATCCTCACCGCTAAAACCACTGTCGGTATACCAACTAAAACACCAATTAGATTGCAAACTTTCAAACAAGCGTGCCGTCGTCATCATCATGGCTAACGCAACACTGTTTTTCTCACATGCAGATAAACCTTGTTTGATACGCCACTTAACAAACTTTCCTGTACCAAACTGGCGGTGATATACAAACATCTTTTGGCTATAAGTGATGTCATAATAACCATCACGGCCTGATTCACCTCGTTTTATATCTAACAGTAGGTTTTTAATATCACTTCCCTGTGCATGGCCTATATCTATCCATCCCAATATTTCGCTATAAACGAGCCCTGTTTTACGATCCGATGTCCACTCGGAGGGTTCAATAATATCGTTACGTTTACTCATCATTAAACTCCAGCATCATTCCCTCTTCATCATGCCAACTCAAAGTAAGCTGTTGAGGTTTTTGCTGCCGGGAAAGATACGTTAACAACTGCTGGCTGAGCACCGGTAAGATTTGTTGATTCAGCAGACTATCAATATTCCTCGCCCCCGTATCCGGTAACAGGCAAGCGGCGGTCAGGGCATCAAAAAGGTTCTCGGATATCGTCGTGGTGATGCCGTAGTGGCGCAGCAATCGCTGGCTAACCTGGTCCAGTTTCATTTGTACAATCGTACGTAGCGCAGGTTCACTGAGCGGATGGTAGAGAATCGTCTGGAAGCGGGCCAGTAGCGCCGGCTGGAAATGGTCGCGCAAAAGTGGACGCAGCAGTTCGTGTAGCTCAGACTCTGTGGTTTCCGGCTGTTCTTCCAGCCGTTGCATCACTGCATCGCCGCCAAGATTGGAGGTCATCAAAATCACAGTGTTGCGAAAATCAATTTCACGACCTTCGCCGTCACGCATGAAGCCACGGTCAAATACCTGATAAAACAGGTTCATGACGTCGCGATGCGCTTTTTCTACTTCATCCAGCAGTACCACGCTATAGGGGCGTTTTCGCACCGCTTCGGTCAGGATCCCTCCCTGACCATAACCCACGTATCCCGGCGGTGAACCTTTTAGCTGGCTCACGGTGTGCGGCTCCTGGTATTCAGACAAATTAATCGTGATCAGCGATTTTTCGCCACCAAACAGAATGTCAGCCAGGGCCCGCGCGGTCTCTGTTTTGCCGGTTCCGCTGGGCCCGGTAAGCAGAAACACCCCCTGTGGGCCGTTTTCCGGCGTAAGTCCTGTTTTTGATGCCCGCAACCGCTGTGCGATTGTATTCAGCGCATAATCCTGCCCGACAACGCGGTTTCCCATCTGGGTTTCAAGCGTCAGCAAGTCTGCCTGGGAGTCCTTCATTAATGTAGACAAAGGTACGCCGGTCCAGTCGGCGATTACCGTAGCAACGGTGCGCGCGTCTACATCCGGAAACAGTAACGGATGGCCCTGCTGAAGCATACTAAGCTGCTGCTGCAATTCAACCGTTTCCGCCTGACGAGAAATATCACGGCGGCTGGCCAGCAGTTGCTCAGTGAGCGTTAATTCCTGGCCGTACTGGGTTTCACGTTCATCCAGTTCGACAAGCAGACGATTTTCCCGCTGTTCAATGCTGGCCAGCCTTTCACCATGCTGACCATTTCCTACCGCGAGGTCTGCAAGCAATGCCTGCTTTTCAATTTCAAGCGCGGTGATCTCCGACTTCAAACGCGTCAACGGTTCCGGAACGGTATCAAGGCTCATCCGCACTCTGGCACCTGCGGTATCCAACAGGTCGACGGCTTTGTCGGGTAATTGCCGCCCGGTAAGATAGCGGCGAGAGAGCGTAACGGCGGCTTTAACCGCTTCGTCGGTGATGTGAACGCCATGATGTTCTGCATAGCGTGATTTCAGACCACGCAGCATCAAGCAGGCAGTGTCATCATCCGGCTCATCAACTTTAACCATCTGAAAACGTCGCTCCAGCGCAGCATCACGCTCAAAATACTGTTTATATTCGCTCCATGTGGTCGCCGCGATGGTTCGTAGTTCACCTCTGGCCAGGGCAGGTTTTAGCAGGTTGGCTGCGTCCGCCCCCCCCGCCTGATTTCCGGCCCCGATGATGGTATGTGCTTCATCGATAAAGAGCAGAACAGGCGTTGGCGATTGCTGAACGGCATCAATGATATTTTTTAACCGCTGCTCAAACTCACCTTTCACTCCAGCGCCGGCTTGTAACAACCCAAGATCCAGCGTGCGTAGTATTACTGATTTCAGGCTATCAGGCACGTTACCTTCTGCAATACGCAGCGCCAGCCCCTCCACCAGAGCGGTCTTGCCGACGCCTGGTTCCCCGACCAGAATGGGATTGTTTTTTCGCCGACGGGACAGCACGTCCACCATTTGCCGGATTTCATTATCGCGACCAAATATCGGGTCGATATCGCCAGCACGCGCTTTCGCGGTCACGTCCAGCGTAAATTTATCGAGCACGCCTTGTAACGCTGGCGACAACGTCGACTGAGCCAGGCCAGGACGCACTTCGTCATCTGGAGAAATCTGCGCCAGAGCGGCTTCTTGCTGTCTCTCAGGACGTTCATCCGACTGGACATTTAATAGCGGCAGGAGGCGTTCCAGTTGAGTATGCCCGGCGCTCAAAAGAGGCCACAGGCCGTCACACTTCAATAGTGAAGGCTTTCCTACCAGCGCCATCAGCAGATGTACACCACGTATCTGTGAGTTTTCATCCGTTGCGGCACACAGCCACGCTTGTTGCATTAATGAAAGGAGCACATCAGACAACTGTGGGCGGCTTTTCACGGAACGAGGCTGAACATCCAGATGCGTCAGCAGCGACTGCCAGAGATTATCGATATCCCATTCATAACGACGAGCAATGACAGTAATATCGCCCTCTCCCTGCTCCAGCAGCTTGAGTAACCAGTGTTCGGGCGTGATTTCTGCATGCGCGCGCGTCTGGCATAACGATGCCGCTGCTTCAAGCGCCTGAGCACAATAGGGGTTGAGACGTCGTAATAACACTGCTGACTGGTGTTCCATTTGCTTCCTGACTCCCTGTATTCAGGCACGCTACCGCCCGTAGCCGTAATCCAATGCCCATAAGGTAATAAATGACGTTGAAACTCTCTGCTAAACCCCCGTCCCGGATGATCAGCAGAGGGCATAAAAAAACGGATGAGGAAATCCTCATCCGTTAGTGCATTACGCGGTGGTACGCTCGTTCCAGGCGTCAGAATGGATAATGTTGCCATCCTTATACGTCCAGACGACCTTCTCGTAGCGCAGTTCAATCCGTTCCAGGTGGTTATGCTTCTCTTTAGATTGTTCTTTGATGTCGTACATCACAGGGTTTACTTTCACCACTTTCACGTTGTGCAGAGTGGTATTGAAGTATTCCACTTCCTGACCCGCATCATTGATGCGATACCATTTGAACTCTGCCTGACGCAGGGTCTGACCAGTGGTTACAGCCTTGTACAGATACGGGCTGGAAGCATCGATTTCCTTAGTGAAAAGGAACGGGGTATGGATGCGCGTCCCGGTCAACTTACCGGTGTTGTTATCGGTAGGGATGTACAGGTTATGTTCCTGGGCCACGACTTCGATACTGCCCACACGGTCTTTCACATCAACAGAGCCTTTAATATCCGCACCGCCGTCGTCTTTCAGCCAAAGGTAGACTGGAATTGCCATAACTCTTTCTCCATTTTTACTTCGCTAATGCGTCACCGCCTTCCGGTGACGGTTCCTTCATGCCCGGCACCCGACAGGCATCAGCCTGCGGTACCAGACTGATCTCTACACGGCGGTTGGCAGCCCGGCCCTCCGGCGTATCGTTGGTTTTGTAGGGACGTAATTCGCCATAGCCCTGAACGGCAAAACAGCTCTCCGCAACATCACCGGTATCGCGCATCCAGTCGCGAACAGATTCCGCACGTTTGAGAGAAAGCTGCTGATTAGATTTATCGTCACCCACATCATCGGTATGTCCGGCGATGACAATCAGCCAACCGGGCTTAGCTTTGATATTGACCAAAGCCCCAATGAGTACTTTTGTTGAACCTGCTTTTAACGCCCATTTGCCCGTATCAAACAGCGACATACTGTCCAGACGTACGGTTTGCGGGGAGGTCACTTTCGGTTTTTCAGATGGTAGCCAGTCGCTGAGGGCGACCAGCAGAGGCGGGATCAATCTCATCCCCTGATACAATCCCATTGAAAGAGAAAGGGGTTCACCGCGCTGATACCAGCGATCTAGCCGCTGCGCATCCCGACGAAGTTGATCCTGAGCCTGAATCTTTGGCGCGGCAGGATTACCGCTAAGCTGGCGGTATACCGTCAAATGATCGTCGGTGATCCTGATGAGATGTTGGTTGTTGATAAAGCTGCACGTCATCGCCAGTCCGACAAAAATGCCGCATAACAGACTACTTACGCCCACCGTACGTTGAAATGCTGTCAGCGCCCGGCGGCGAGATAAAAAAGGCAGCGCTAAATCAGGAAAAGGCAGCAGCTCGGACACTGCTGACGCCGCAGGGGAAAGTGTTGTTTGCGCCGTGATATGCCGTTGCCACAGATTATTATCACAGACCGCTAATGAGCTGAAACACACTACCCGTAAAGCAGAGAAAAGAGGCGGAGCATGGCGCTCGGTGTCGCCTTGTAACTTCTGCAGCCATCCCAGTAAATTATCTAACCACACTGCATGTGTAAGATGAGAATGGCGAGCCAGGCGCTCTTGCGAAGAGAAAGGCGCAAAGTCGTCCAATCCCGTAGCCGACTGCACTTCCGCATCCTGAGGCGTGCGGATAAACCAACGAACACTCTCATGGCATTGAGGAGAATTCAGCCAACAGCACAGCCAAAATGGCGGTATACCTGATAACCAACGCCGGCTCTGAGCCACCACACGCCGCCAACTGAGCAGCATGTGCTTAAGCGCGTCTTCATCATTATGCCGTTCCGGAGTCAATGCCAGCATCACGGAAACGCGCATAAGAAGCCCTGGACGTTGCACTGCTATCTGACGAACCAGAGCAATATAATGCTCCGGGGACTGGACAGATAAATACCAGCCCTGCGAACTCTCGCAAGAATCGCCACGTCCGGCAAACAAGGGGTTATTATCGCCACACACCAGCACAACAGGCCCGCTGAAACCCTCCGGAGGGAGCGGAACTTCATGAGCAGAATGAGCAGACTTCAACCGACCGTATTGGCGCCAGCCATAAACGATCCCTGGAATGGAAAACAGTAAAATAAAGACGGTAAGGCCGCCCCGGACACCCGCACTTAACGGACTAAATCCCCAGACCAGCAACAAAGCCAGCACGGCTGCCAGCACATAGTTAACGCTCCCTCGCAACTGAGTCATGTCTTAACCCTGCCCAATAAGCTGAGCAATCTGCCCCTGTAAGACATGAGAAAATGTTAACCACAAAGCACCCAACGCCACCGCGCCGACAATCCATGCCAGCCACCAGCGGCGCTTACCGCCAGAAAAGCCGGAAGCCCGCATAATTACTGGCGCATCGTGCATTAACTTAAAAGGCATCGCCTGAGTCGCCAGCGCTTCAAGAACATCTTCACGACGTTCGTCACCTTGCTCACGATAGCGCCCCACAAAACCGAGCGTGATTGCGCGATAAAAGCAGGTTAATACGGCGGTATCAGGAACGGGCTCGCGCAGAACGGTACGGATGCGCTCCCAGAGTTCTTCCCCGGCATTGGTGGTGTTGAAAAAGCGGGCCTGTAAAGGTGTCGCAAGCCAGGTAATGTAACCGCTATCCTGCCGGTTGCGGTTCAACACGCTTTCGTCCAGTAACGCACATTGCGTGTAGAGTATGTGTTCAACGCTGTGTTCGCTGTACCCCATGTCACGCAATGTCTCACGCGCAGAATCAACCCATTGGCAGGCCCGGCGATAGAAAGCCGCCCCATCATCGACTTCCGCCCCGCCACGTAACTGGCTGACAGCAAGCCAGGTTGGCCAAAACACCTGATCGATATCCTTATTCATTTATTTCAATCCCTTAATACAGCGAAAAGCTCAAGTTGAATCTCTCCCAGCGTTCCCGGCACATAGAAAGCGCAATTACCGGCATCCAGCATGGCCTGGGCTGCTGGATGATTAATCTCAAGAGCAAAGTATTGATTTTCCAGTCGTAACGGGATGGCTGCGGGTACATGCGTCAGCGGTTTTAATGGAATACCGCTCAGTGCCACATTGACGACATCAGAGACATCTGCCCGGCTCCCTGCTTTACAGAGCTGTGGGAATTGTGTAAGGAGGACATGCGCAGGAAGATCCGAACGAACGGAAAGGTAAAAATCAGCGCCTTCACGCAGTCGGGCATCCGACAACGCGCCGTACCAGAACTGTCGCTCTTGCGTCAGTTCAATAGCGACAACGCGAGATGGCAGGCTGGCTTCCAGCAGTTCCACCAGCAGTGCAAACAGGGGTGGGAATACCTGCTGCGGATTTGCGTGCTGGTATGGAGGTACAACGCTGACATCATTGTCTAATGAAAAAGTCAGCAGGCTGCCCGCTAACCGCGCTAGCTCACGCCACAAAAGTTCGGGGTGACGGCCTGGGTTCTGCAGCATTTCTTTCAGAACGGGCTCCGAGCTATTAAGCGCATTCAGCAGCCAAAACAACGAAACATCTGCTACCGCAAAATCCGCCATTCGTTCGTTACTTTCCCGGCGCAAGGCCATCAGGCGGCGACAACGAGCCTGGATACGATGCACCAAATCACTGAGCGAATGGATTAATGAGGGGCTGGCTGAGAGTGAAAGCGCTGGGGGTAAAAAATCACGTCCCAACTCCCATTGCCCCTGAGCATTACGAATAAGGCAAGCTACCGGGCAAGTCAGGTAAGCGCTGTTATCGTCATGGGCATAGCGGAGGGTGATAGCATGCCGCAGCACTGCCATATCAGTCCGTTCCTGACCTGCGAGATCCTGCACTGGCAGCCATTCCTGCTGCCAGCGACACGGACGGCTAACGCCGTTGCCTGATGAAAGATTGCCGCCATTAGCTGAAAGCAGCGGTAACGCCAGCACGATATCAACGCTGCTGTAACCAGTAAGATGCGATAAATCACACGCCGGAGGCAGGTTATCTGAAATTCCTGTATCCACTAACGTACCGTCAGGAAAGCGCACAACCAGATTAACGGGGTTCAAACGGGAAACCGTTAGCGCACTTTCATCAAACTCCGCGCTGATGACGCCCCACGGTGATGAAAGTGACATGTGAGCAACAACGTCAGCTACATAGGCATCCCAACGTGCCTGTTGCTGAAACTGCTGGGGAGCCAGAAAGGCCCCCTCGCTCCATAACGGACGATAGATCTTCATCGCACCTCCTGTGCGCTGCGTCGTTAAGATTTCGACTTAGGCATTTGTGAAACTAACGACAAGCTGACGTCCATACCTTCAACCTGGAAATGCGGAATGGCATACAGGCGCACACGGAAGAAACCGGGGTTATCCTCAATATCCTCCACCACGACACGCCCATCACGCAGCGGGTGTGATGCCTGCAAGTCATCGCCAGGATCGGTCATTTCGGTTACCAGACTGCGCAACCAGTTATTAAGTTCAAGCTCAAGCAAGCGGCGATCTTTGGTCGTCCCAATATTTTCTCGCTGCAGTATTTTCAGGTAATGAGCGATACGAGAAAGCAGGAAGATATACGGCAAACGAGAGTTAATCCGACTGTTAGCCGTCGCTTCCGGGGTATCAAACTGCGCAGGTTTCTGAGCCGAATTAGCAGAGAAGAAGCAGGCGTAATCACGATTCTTATAATAAGAAAGCGGAATAAAGCCAAGGTTGGCGAATTCAAACTCCCGGGTTTCCGGAATCATCACCTCAGACGGAATCTTCACCTGATTACCCGTACCCAGATCGTACAAATGGATAGGCAAATCTTTAACTGCGCCGCCCGCCTGTGGCCCACGGATCTGGACGCACCAGCCGTTCTTGATAAAACTTTTCACCATGTTCACAGCGAAAGAGAAAGATGCGCTGGTCCACAGGTATTTTTCGTGATCCGGCCCCTTCACCTCTTCAACATAGTTGAAGCTACGTACCGGCACGGTATCGGGACCATACGGCAGACGACCCAGTACACGCGGCATAGTCAGCCCGATATAGCGTGAATCGTCGCTATCACGAAATGCTTTCCACTTAATGTATTCAGCACGTTCGAAGTAATCATTGATGTCTTTTATGGCCGCAACTTCTTCCATATTTTCTTTCAGGAAAAATGTCGGGCCAACGGAACCAATGAACGGCATATGACAGGCTGCCGACACGCCAGAAATATTGCGCAGCAATGCAATATCCTGCGGGCTGTTATCAAATTCGTACGCTGAAATCATTGCCGCAATGGGTTCGCCGCCAGGCTGATCATATTCTTCAATATAAACATGACGGTATAACCCGCTCTGGATAAGCTCCGGCGCGTCGTCAAAATCATCACGTAACGCATCCTTGCTGATATCCATCATTTCTACCCGGACATTTCGACGGAAGTCGATGCCGGTGATCATCGAATGTAAACCGCGCCAGAGCGATTCTTGCTTCTGAAACTCAGCATGATGCATGACTTCATTTACCTGATCGCTAATCTGCTTATCGAGGCGCGCAATTTGTTCATCAAGCAGCGTTTTATCCAGGCGCTCTACTGGCTGTGCGGCGTCCGCCAGACATGAAACCAGAACCTGAATAGCTGCGGTCACGCGTTCAGCCGGAGCGGCATCAGAAAGCGCTTCATCGCTCTGCCACGCATCTACATTTTTTAATGCCGAAACCGGGGAAAGATTAATTTTGTCAAAGAGGGATTGATAAACGCTACGTTCACTGGTCGTAGTGGCCGCGACTGAAGAGGTATGTTCCTGAACAGACATCAACATATTCCTTATTATGATCCTTTACTATTCCTGCCAATTAAGCGGAGGAAACCCTGTATAGCGCTAAATCTCTTCTGGCATCATGGTTGCCAGTTCATCACGCAGTTCCTGACTCAGGGCTGGATCCTTAAGGATGGTTTCCAGCTCGCGACGAAAAGCAGCGTTATCAAGTAAGTTAGATTTCAGGTCACGAAGTAAGTTACGCATAGCCAACAGAGCGCGTAATTGTGGGATATTTCTGGCTACCTGCTCGGGCTCAAAATCGCGGATATTTTTAAAGGTAAGATTAATATCGTCTTTTCTACCATCACCAGCTAACGTATTTTTAACACTCAGATTAACGACTGGTGAGAACTTAGCTAACACATCGTTGAAATTATTCTTATTAATATCAACCTTTTCGCGTTCCGATAGCGGTCGTTGTTCTCTACCATTACTGAAATCACCCACGGTCAAAAGTTTTAACGGCAATTCAACCTTTTTCTGAACGCCTCCGGTGTGTAAATCTAACTTGATATTAACGCGTGCCGTCGGCACTTCATTCTGAAAACTGTCACCCATACATCCCTCTCAGACCGGCGATTCCTGCCGATATTTTGCATTTCCTAACGGAGCATTTTCCAATCGCTCAACGAGTTTCATACAACGTCATTTCTGTGGGCAGTCAACAACGACTGTTAATGACAATTAATGATTATAATTAGTGTGGCGACGTAATCCGATATATTATCCAATAGAAAACATGATCGATATCACCAATCAATCAAATAATATATCAGTATTATTTATTTAAAAAAGAGATCGAGAAGCTCGTTGTCTAATACAAACAACAGGAATTAATTAATGTTAAATGCATTCACTTAACAAATATATTTTTATTATTAAATATTACCATGAGAAATATTTTTCATTACATATATAGACCACGTTGCTTATTAACACATAATCGAAATCAATTTAATTATAAATAAAAAAAAGCCGAAGATATACTTCGGCTTTTCGCACCTCATTCCTGAGCACGCAGAAAGATTACGCTTCCTTCACCACAATCAACGGCTCGATATCGCTCTCTTTTTTAATCACCAGCGACTCGTCACCGCGCAGGCAGGTCCCGCCGTAGTTACCACCTACGGTGAAGGTACAGACCTGAATATATTTACCGGCAACCTTTGGCAAACACCAAAGTTGCTGATAAATATTCTTCTGCTCGGCAAACTTACCGCTGGTTTTATCCAGCAACTCTTCCTGATGACTTACCAGATCGATGTTGCTGCCACAACGTCCTGCAATAGGCTTCACCGCATAACCGGTTTTCGCCAGCTCATCATTCACTGTGAAATCCGTATCAAGCAGATAGCGATGATGAGGGAATAGCTGCCACAGAATCGGTAGAATCGCTTTGTTCCCAGGAATCACTGTCCACAGTGGTTCAAATACCAATACTTCCGGGCGCAGCAACACGTCTATCAAGCGCACTTCCTGCTGGGTATGTCCGGTACGAATCGGCACCGCGGCGTACTCCGTTTCGCTGACCTCTCGCACCTGCTCAATCGCGGTTTCCCATGCCCAGGTTTTCCAGACACAGTTCACCAGACGACCATCACCGTCAATCAACTGACCAGCGTCATCCCAGCGCAGTTCATCCAGACCTCGCAGAATTTTGCTGTCAAACCCGGCCTGACGCAGCGCCTGCTGCATAAACTGCGCATGGTAGTTCTCCTCAATATCCTTATCCTGCATGATATGAACGAAAGGACGCGCACGGCTGTGTTTCCAGGCCCCCGCCAGTTCGTTGATCAACCCTTCAGCCGGGTTGTGTCCCTGCCCTGTGTAGCCACGCTCGGCCCATCTTTCGAGGATCAGACCAGCTTCAGTATGGCAGGATGCGGAATCGGCGTTGTACTCATACACCTTCAGTCCGCGTTCATCCATACAGAAATCCATACGCCCGGTAATCATGTGATGCCGACGCCGCTGCCAGGAAAGACGCAGGCGTGGCCAGAGGATTTTCGGGATATCAAACAGCGCCAGCAGGTTATCGTCTTTCAGCACTTTGTCGGTTGCGTGCAGATACATCAGGTGCAGCTCGTTGGTCGCTTTAATCAGTTCCTGCTCGGCACTCTCGGTAATGGTGAAGTACTGATGCGGATCCTGATTAATCACATGACCGTTCGCCAGCACGTAGGCTTTTTGCAGCGGATCCTGCTCATCGAGCCACTTACCGTCAAACTGCCCGTTATCTTCCAGTCGTGCGCCGCCAATTTTCAGTGAGTCATTGGCGATCTCCGGCTGCGGCAGGCTGTGACGAGTGTCGTCAGTCTGGATCATCCAACCAAGAATGGTGGTGTCATCAAAAGTGTCACGCAGCGTGTAGCAGCCATTTTCCACGACCATTTCCAGCTCGCGTGTCCACTGCTGCCCTGGCGGCAGCGGCGTATGGATCACGTTCTGCTCGGCAATACGGATTTTGTTTTCCAGCAACTGGGTGACAACCGCCACATGCCCGGTGTCTTTAAATTCGCCGCCTTTCTGCCAGATAAGCAGAGCACCTGCAACCGGCGCACGGGGCGAACCATTCGGAAATGCCTGTAACGGCAGGATGTTGTCATTCACCACTTCACGCAGGAAGCGCAAGGAGAAGATCTCCCAGGCCATGCCCACATCAGTGAAGACCATGCCATAGTTGAGGAAGAGAAAACGGCGTGCAAATTCTACGCACTGCCATTTGTGACCCATATATTCGTCGTCGATATAGCTACGAAAAGCAGCATCATCGTCGTAGTCCCGTGGATCGAGGGAGCTGTAATCTGAAGAGTAGATTGCTACGCCGCCTGGGGCGTAGCCCAATAATGTCCCGAATGGGGCATCCTGACTGGTCGTTCCTTTGCTCATGCACCTTACCTCAAAACAATACAGCCTGAGCAGGTTGGCGTGAATTTTTCGCTCTGGTTGCCTGCTCTGCGACACTAACCGGACAGAGGTCGACATCATCATACACCTCAACGCAGCGGCTGGCGCTCAGAGGCGAAAAATTCACAGCAGGAACTACGCTTTGGTCAGGGTAACCGGTACGCTTTTATACGCCGGGGTCAAACTTTGTGTATCTACAGCATCCAGCGAAAGCAGGACATTCGCTTCGGGCAGATAAGCGCCAATTGAGCCAGCCGCCATGTTGTAAATCACCACCGTTAAGCCGTACATGATGCGATCCGCACAAGGCTGACCGTTATCGTCCAGCGCCTGAACGTTGACCACATCACCCTGGCTCAGACCGCGGCTCGTCGCTTCTTCGGCGCTTAAAAACACCACATCCCGACGACCGGTAATGCCACGATAGCGATCGTTCATGCCATAGATAGTGGTGTTGTATTGATCGTGACTGCGCAACGTCGCCAGAACCAGCGCATCCGCAGGTTGGTTTTCCCGCACCACGGCCCGTTGGCGGCTGACGATAAAGTTGGCTTTGCCATTCGCCGTGCGCCATTCACGGCGTGAGGCTGGTGTATCCATACGAAATCCGCCTGGCTCGGCAATACGCGCGTTGTAGTTGTGGAATGCCGGAATCACGGCTTCAATGGCGTCACGGATCAACGCGTAGTCCCCGGTTAATGCTTCCCAGTTTACCGGCGAAAGCGGCAGCGTGGCGCGTGCCATTGCCGCCACAATTGCCGGTTCAGACTTTAACCATCGCGAAGCGGGTTTCAGCCCACCACAGGAAGCGTGGACCATCGACATTGAATCCTCGACGGTCACCGACTGAATGCCTGTCGCTTGCAGATCGCGTTCCGTTCTGCCCAATGCGGGTAGCAGATAGTTATGTTTAGCCAACAGCAAATGCGATCGATTGAGCTTGGTTGCGATATGGACCTGCATATCCAGCTTTTTCATCGCGGCGAAGGTACGCTGTGGTTGCGGCATAGCCACCGCCAGGTTTCCCCCCATGCAGATAAGCGCTTTCGCCTCTCCCCGCTCAATTGCCCGAATACTCTCCACGCTGGAGCGACCATGCTTACGCGAAACGGTGATAGAGAAATGCGCTTCCAGACGTTGCAGGAAGTCTTCTGATGCCGCCTCGTTGATCCCCACCGAACGATCGCCCTGCACATTAGAATGACCGCGCAGCGGACAGATCCCTGCGCCCTGCTTGCCGATATTGCCTTTCAGCAACAGCAGATTGATCAATTGCTGAACGTTCTCAGTACCGTTTTTATGCTGGGTGATCCCCAGACCGTAGCAGATGATAGTTGCGCGGGACTTGCTGTAACTGTGCGCCAGGTCTTCCATCTGGCTGCGCGTCAGGCCGGAGTCCACTTCCAGCGCCGCCCAGCTACACTGGCGTAGATCGTCATACAGCGCCGAATAGCCTTCGGTATGCTCATCGATAAAGGCATGATCGAGACAAGGTTGTCTGTTCAACAAGATCCGCGCTTCATCCATTTCGATCAGCGCCTTCATGATGCCTTTAAGCAATGAGGCATCACCGCCCATTTTGACCTGGTAGTAGTCGCTGCTGAGTTCCGTTGCCTGGCCGGTGAACATCTCTTTCGGACTCTGCGGGAAGCTAAAGCGCTCAAGCCCTCGTTCGGTCAGCGGATTGATGGAGATAATCTTAGCCCCGCGTCTGGCAACATCGCGCAGCGTGGTGAGCATGCGCGGATGGTTCGTGCCAGGGTTGTGCCCAATACAAATCACCAGATCGCAATGGTCAAAATCATTGAGCTCAACGGTTCCTTTCCCAAGGCCAATGGCCTGTGTTAACCCTGCGCTGGTAGGACCGTGACACATGTTTGAGCAATCAGGGAAGTTGCTGCTGCCGTATTCACGGGCAAAAAGTTGGTACAGGAACGCAGCCTCGTTGGACGTTCTGCCTGAGGTATAAAACTCAACCTGTTGTGCTGAATCATAGCTGCGCAGACGCTCGCCGATTTCCTGAAACGCGATATCCCAATCCACCGCCTGCCAGGTGTCTGATGCGGCATCGTATTTCATTGGATGCGTCAGACGACCGATATTTTCCAGCTCATAGTCGCTGTAGTGCCAGAGCGTGGAAACCGGGTGACGGCTGAAAAATTCCGGTGACGCTTTCTTGCGGGTTGTCTCCCAGGAGACCGCCTTAACGCCGTTTTCGCACAGCTCCATTGGCGCACGATGCCCGGGGTCCGGCCACGCGCAGCCCGGACAATCGAACCCTTTCACCTGGTTCATTTTGAACATCGCGATAATGTCGCGAGCAACAGCTTTTTGCGAAAACACCGAAGCAGTGACGGCTTTTACCGCGCCCCACCCACCTGCCGGGCCCTGATAACCGCTAACTCCTGGAACACCATTTTTCATTGTTACTGCTTACTGACCGCCAATTATTGATGGTGAGTACGGTAGCAATTTCCGTCCAATATTGATTTCCTCTTCATGGAGTACAGCCTGGGTACAATGAACGGGTTAGTTTTATCTTCCCCTTTCAGCACAAAGCGACATAAAGTCCCAATCTGTTAAATTGAGTTCTACCTAGCTGCTACACTGCTTCAACACAACCACTCAGAAGGCAGGTCAACATGTCAGACAACACTTATCAGCCCGCGAAAGTCTGGACGTGGGAAAAATCCAACGGCGGTGCATTCGCCAATATCAACCGCCCGGTTTCCGGTGCAACGCATGAGAAAACGCTACCGGTCGGCAAGCATCCGTTGCAGCTGTACTCGCTGGGTACGCCAAACGGTCAGAAAGTGACGATTATGCTGGAAGAGTTGCTGGCGCAGGGTGTAAAGGGTGCGGAATACGATGCCTGGATCATTCGTATTGGCGATGGCGATCAGTTCTCCAGCGGCTTTGTTGAAGTGAATCCAAACTCTAAGATCCCAGCGCTGCGCGACCATTCACAAAACCCGCCGGTACGTGTATTTGAATCTGGTTCGATCCTGCTCTATCTGGCGGAAAAATATGGTTACTTCCTGCCGCAGGATTTGGCGAAACGCACCGAAACGCTGAACTGGTTGTTCTGGCTACAGGGTGCGGCTCCCTTCCTCGGTGGTGGTTTCGGCCACTTCTACAACTATGCGCCGGTTAAAATTGAGTACGCAATCAATCGCTTCACCATGGAAGCCAAGCGTTTACTCGACGTGCTGGATAAGCAACTTGCACATCATCAGTTTGTGGCGGGAGATGAGTACACCATTGCCGATATGGCGGTCTGGCCGTGGTTTGGCAATGTGGTATTGGGGAATGTCTATGATGCGGCAGAATTCCTTGATGCGGGTAGCTACAAGCACGTTCAACGTTGGGCAAAAGAGATTGCAGCACGTCCGGCAGTTAAGCGTGGTCGCATTGTAAACCGCACTAACGGACCGCTGAATGAGCAGCTTCATGAGCGCCATGATGCCAGCGACTTCGATACCAATACCGAAGATAAGCGCCAGGGCTAACGCAAAATGCCGGATGGCGACGCCATCCGGCATAAAATCACGCGCTGGTAACGTCATACTCCATGCGGCGAAGTGCATCCAACGTGAATTTAGCTTCATCTTCATCAATGATGCTCATGGCGAACCCTACGTGCACCAGCACCCATTGCCCGACCAGTTCGGCAGGCTCGCCTTCACATATCAGGGCAATATTAACATCACGCTTGATGCCGCACACTTCAACCTGCGCAAGCTGGTGAATATCTTCACCAACGGCCAGAACCTGACCAGGGACTCCAATACACATATCTGACTCCGCCCCATAGCAACCTATGGGCTATTCGACTTCAATACTTTTCACTTTCAGTGAATCGCCAGCATCCACCCGCAGACGATCGCCCTGACAAAGAGGACACTGTGCATCATGCTGGGTGATCTCTACGACCTGACTGCAATCCCAGCACCACGCCTGGGCGGGTTTGTAATCAATATGCAGTTCACAACCCTGCGCCAGCGTACCCTGACAGACGATGTCGAAACTGAAACGGACGGCACTCTCCTCAACGCAGGAGAGTGCGCCAATTTCCAGCCAAACGCCGGTTACGCGTTTAACACCGTGCTGCTCTGCCTGCTGTTGAACAATCTCAACCGCACTCTGACAAAGAGACAGCTCATGCATTTTCGCAGTTCCGCCGGCCCAACAGCAGCGCACGACGTCCCATCTGCGGTGCATTCGGGTCACTTACCGGTAGCGATAACACCATCCGCGCGCAATCGTCAGTCAGGCGAACGCCTTCCTGTGCCGACAGACTATGCGAAAGCGGCGACATCAGCGAGCAGGAGAGGTATTGCGATACACCATCCAGTTCACCCACGGTAAAGGTCATCTCGCCATACGGCAGACGCAACCCAATTTTTTCGCTGACTTTACGCACGGGCCAGATCTGATCCGGCCCGGGGAAAATCAGTGCACTGAGCATCCAGGGCGTGATAACGCATCCCGTCCACTGCCCTTCAAACAGCGTAAAATCAGAGACATACACCGGCATGTTCGGATGCAGAAAAGAAAGATCGTGCATCGAACGTCGGGCAACCTCTTCAAACGCGGCCTGAATTTGCTGCTTCGGGGCTGTCTGAAAGCCTAAGAACTCCTCAGACATGTGCCTTCTCCCGTGGAATAGCTTCAACGCCAGACTCGCGCAGCGCAGCAAGAACCTGCTCAAGCGCAGGTTCAATCATCGCTTCAACCGTCGGTGTCAGCCCGATATGCGGTTCCAGCGATTCCGGAATAACGCCGACCAAAGTCAGCTTTTTCGGAAACTCGCCGGTGAAACGCAGGGCCGACAATACGTCGGCCAGGCCAAGCTGGTGCGGTGAGATTTTGTTGGTAAACAGCGCCGGGATCTCTTCATCCCGCAGGACCATCATCGTTCCTGGCGTGTTTTTCTTCGACACAATGGCGTCAGCAATGATCAGATGATCTCTGTTCGCCATATCGCCGAGAAGCTCCATCCCAGCCGTACCACCGTCCAGAACATCAACAAAGTCTGGCAGGATGTACCGTTGCTCTAATGCCTCAACGATACGTACCCCGATGGCTTCGTCGGTCAGCAAAATATTGCCGACCCCTAAGACTAATATCCGCATTACAGAACCTTAACTGAGACCACTTCGTTCCCGTCAACGTCCACCACATGCACCGCACATGACATACAAGGGTCGAAGGAGTGAATGGTACGAACCACTTCCAGCGGTTTGTTTGGATCGGCAATCGGCGTACCGACCAGCGAGCGCTCATACGGACCCACTTCATCATTAAAGTTACGTGGGCCGGAGTTCCAGGTTGACGGAACAACCGCCTGGTAGTTGCTGATAATGCCGTCTTTAATCACCATCCAGTGAGAAAGCATACCGCGCGGCGCTTCAAGGAAACCGACACCTTTGAATTCGCCTGTTGCCGGGATATCCGGTTTCACGAAGGTGGTGTGGTCGCCTTTACCGATGTTCACGATCAGCGCGTTGTACTGATCCTGCAGAACATTCTGCAGTTCACAGCAGTGAACGGTACGACCAATGATACGGCCCAGCGTAGAGTGCAGCTGCGACACTGCGATAGTTTTACCGGTCAGCTTGGTGTAAATCGCGATGATTTCATTCAGCTTGGCATGAGTTGACTCGCGTTTGGCTGCAAGTTTACACAGCATGTTGGCCAGCGGACCCACTTCAACCGTTTTACCGTAGAAGGTCGGTGCTTTAACCCAGGAGTATTTGCCATCATCTGACCAGCCCGTGTAATCAGGAACCGTTGTGCCTTCCCACGGTGCCTGCGGCGCTTCGTCTTTGTACCACGCGTGTTTCGCACTCTCCTGAATCCCTTTAATCAGGTACTCATCTGAATGAGAAGTGATCGGACGATAGGTCGACAGATCAGCATCGGTGATATAACCGCCCGGGAACAGGAAGCTACCGTTTTTACCGTCAGTCGGGAATTCCGGCGCGCTCAGGTAGTTAACCGCACCCTGACCACGTTCCAGCCACTCAGGATAGAACGCAGCAATAACTGCGGTATCCACCTTGTAAACCTGCTCAACAAAGTCGCTCAGCTTATCGATGAAGGACTTGATGTACATCAGACGTTCAAGGTTCAGTACGCCGAGGCCGTCAAGGTTAATTGGGTTAGCAACCCCACCTACCGCCAGGTTCTGGATGTGCGGTGTTTTACCGCCCAACAGCGCCACAACTCGGTTGGCATCGCGCTGGCATTCCAGCGCCTGCAGGTAGTGTGCAACCGCAATCAGGTTCACTTCCGGCGGCAACTGCATTGCCGGGTGACCCCAGCAGCCGTTGGCGAAAATACCTAACTGACCGCTGGCAACAAGGTCTTTGATCTTGTTCTGTACCTTGGTGAACTCTTCAGCGCTGTTCAGATGCCAGGAAGACACGCCGTTCAGCATCGCCGAGGCTTTCGCCGGATCGGCTTTCAGCGCAGAGGTGATATCCACCCAGTCCAGCGCAGAGAGCTGGTAGAAGTGCACGATATGGTCATGCGTGGTGTGCGCAGCCAGAATGATGTTACGGATATACTGTGCGTTTACCGGAACATCAATATTCAGCGCGCTTTCAGCTGCACGAACAGAAGAGATAGCGTGAGTGGTCGTACAAACACCACAGATACGCTGCACAATCATCCAGGCATCGCGCGGATCGCGATTCTTCACGATCTCTTCCATGCCGCGCCACATGGTACCGGAAGCCCATGCTTTAGATACCACGCCATTTTCGATTTCGCAGTCGATGCGTAAATGACCCTCAATACGGGTTACCGGATCAATAGTAATTCTCTGGCTCATGCTTTGCTCGCCTCATGACGATTTTGATCGTTTTGTTTTAAAGGAGGAAGTATCGGCAGTAGACGAATGAGTACGATGTATGCACAAATCTCAATAGCCACAAAACCAATAGAAATCAACAGCTCTTCCCAGGTCGGGAAGTAGTGGTAGCCACCACCAGGATTGAATGCCACCAGCGAATAGGACAGACGCCATGTTGCACAACCCAGCAATGCGCTCAACGCGGACAGATACAGCATACGCGAGTCATTGCGCAGCTTCGTGACACGCAGCACCACCAGCGGGAAGACCATCAGCACGACTTCAATCCAGAACATCACGGAGTAAAGATCGCCTGCAAACGCATACGACAGCTTGTCGCGGTAGATCAACTCGCCAAAGCGCAGGACCACGAAAATCGCCAGCAATATGCTGATGGTATTCGTCAGCTTGATGAACAGACTTTTCTCGTCCGGACCGTTACCTTTCAGACCCGCTTGTACCAGTGAGCCTTCAAAAATGACGATCGAGAAACCCATTATAAAGGCGGTTAATACAGAGAAAAGTGGCAACATTTCATAAGCTTGCCATAGCGGATGTACCTTATAGCCCGCAGAAATCATCAATGAACCCATTGAAGACTGGTGCATGGTCGGCAGCAGCGCGCCGAGAGCGATAATAAAGAACATCACTTTATTCAAACGTTTGAGCGATACTTTCCAGCCCAGACGTTCAAACAAGGCCGGAGCAAATTCCAGCGCCATGATACCGATATAGATGGTCATACAGACCGCCGTTTCAAACAGTACCGAGTTCACGTTGAAGTGACCCGGAATGTAGAAATACGGCAGGTTCCAGTAACGACCGACGTCAATGGTGATCGACAAACCACCCAGCGAGTAACCAAACAGGCTCGCCAGCAGCGCCGGACGTACCAGCGGATGGTATTGTCCTCTGTTAAAAACATACACCGCCCACGCCAGCGCCCAACCACCACACGCGAAACCGGTACCGATCAACAGGTCAAACGCGATCCATACGCCCCACGGGAAACCGCCGTTCAGATCGGAAACTGACCCCAATCCGAAGACCAGACGTTTAACGATCAGGAGCATACACAGGACGATTAACGGCCCAAAAATAATGACCGGCTTGCTGATTATTCTTCCGCCCAGCGGTTTAGGATCATGACTCATGATCGTCTCCTCCATCGTGATGGTCGTTTTTCGTATTACGACGAACCAGCACGGTTAAGCCCGCCAGCGCTGCCAGGGGTAAAATCATGCCCTTATACAGGGAATGTTGAACGTGTTCGGAACGCGCACCGGTTGAAAGGTCATCCAGTTTTGGCAGATCCAAATCCTCGTAAGGAACACCCGTCAGCACCATAACCTGCGTACCACCGCCTTCCTTTTCACCGTACAGGTGCGGATAGTACTTCGGTACCGTATGCAAATAGGTATCACCAGCGTTCACTGTCTGACGCGGATAGTGGTATTCGCTGCCAGGCTTCAGTGCGAGACGTTTTTTCGCCTCAGCCATCAGCTCTTCACGCGTACCAAAAATCACGGCACCGGCAGGACACACTTCAACACATCCCGGTAAACCGCCTTTGTCCAGACGTTCAACGCCTTTCTGGTTACACAGTTCACATTTATGAAGCGCACCAAACGGGTTGTTGTAGTCGTATTTAGGGACGTTGTACGGGCAGGCAACCATGCAATAGCGGCAGCCAGTACAGACATCTTTGTCATAGTGGACGATGCCGGTTTTCGGGTCTTTCTTCAGCGCGGAAACCGGGCAAACGGAGACGCAGTTCGGATCGACACAGTGCATACACTGTTTCTTAATGTACGCGTAGCCATTCTCTTCCTGGTCTTTGTTAACACCTGTTCCGCTACGCCACACCTGGATGATGTTGTTGGTGTACGGCGACAGTTTGTCGTTGTTCGACCAGGTCTGCTCGCCTTCCGGGTTACGCGCCGGGAAGTTGATATCCTGACACTTGGTGACGCAGGCCTGGCAGCCTACGCACAGCGTCGAATCATAGAGCATCCCAAGTGAACCTGGGATCGGCGGACGGTTTTCTGCAGCCGCATGACTGATGGACGGCGCAGCGCCCAACAGCAATGCCCCGCTGGAGGCTGCTTTAATAAAGTTACGTCTGTTCACGGTTATTCTCCCCGTGAGTCAGCGTTATCTTTCTTCTGCTGACGCCCCAGTTCACGTACCGCCATCACGCTGACGCCGGCAACCAGTCCTACTACGCCGCCAAGCAGCCCAATAGCCCCAGCTGAAATGTTGCCGCCTTCTTTCATGTTGACATCAGGCTTCTCTGAACGCGGGGTTTGGTTTTCCACATGGGCGAGTTGGTGAATGCCTTTATGGAAACCGACGCCTTCTTCGTTACAGCCGTAGCAAGGGTGACCGATCGCCACCGGCCACACGCCGCCAACGTCGCAGAATTGCAATGTTGAGCAGTTGCCGTACGTTTCTGGCCCTTTACAGCCCAGATGATAGAGGCACCAACCTTCACGGTGGCCTTCATCGCCGAACTCTTTAGCAAAACGACCGGCATCAAAGTGCGGGCGACGTTCGCAGTGTTCGTGAATCAAACGACCGTAGGCAAATGTCGGACGGTTTTTGGTATCCAGCTTCGGCGGCTTACCGTAAGTGATGATATGCGCGACCGTGGCGAGGAAGTTATGCGGGTTAGGCGGACAGCCTGGGATGTTGATGATGGTTTTGCCTGGCAGAACTTCTTGCAAGCCGACGGCACCCGTTGGGTTCACGCCAGCGGCAGCGACACCACCCCATGCGGCACAAGAGCCGATAGCGATGATAGCTGCTGCACCTTCGGCCGCTCTGCGGATGTGATCCACAATTGGCTCACCGGCAACCATGCAGTAAATACCATTATCTTTTAGTGGTATAGAACCATCTACCACCAGAACATATTGCCCTTTGTACTTCTCCAGAGCGTTATGTTTGTTCTCTTCGACCTGGTGGCCAAAGGCGGCAGAGAGTACCTCATGGTATTCCAGAGAGATCGTCTCCAGAACGAGGTTTTCCACTGTAGGGTGTGTCGCACGAAGCAGCGATTCAGTACAACCCGTACACTCCTGAGCACCAATCCAGATAACCGGTGGGCGCTGAGGACGAGAAACTGATTCGGCCATTTCTGCGGCGGCTTTGCTACTGAGCCCCATGGTAGCGGCCAGTGCTGCACAAAGCTTCATGAAATCACGGCGATTGATGCCGTTCGAATTGATGAGAGAATTATCTCCAGTCATTTTATTGTTATTCCGTTGCGAAGACCTGGCTTTTATTTTGCACCATTCGCATGTTGCTTATTGCGATCGGCGCGCCATTACCACACTTTTTATATGGTTATGTGCATTATAATACTTCGGCGGAGCAACAAAACGAAGGCGTAGGTCAATAGTGTAATTAATTAAAGCAAGATAATACCCCTTTTGGATCAAGCTTCGAGCCGATAGCCGGCCATGAAAAACCGAATTGTTGTACTCGACTGGTTCTCTTTGAAGAAATCCATCACCATCTCTTTATCCAGCCCGTAACGGCGCGTCAGGATCCCCGCTTCCCACGCGCTGAGCTGTCGGTCACCCGTTTTTTCAAACATTCGATGTGAAAAACCCAGAACAAAACCGCGTTTATAATCTGAACAAAAATTCGCCACTGAACGAGCACTGTCCGCACTTGAGGCGTTCAATCCGGCCATCAGGCCCTTACCAAAATGGTTGTCCATGCATAACCTCCAATCGCTATATAACAAATTATATAGCGATTTTTTAAGCAAAGGCCAGAGGTATCACGCACTTTTTTGTGCCAGATTAAAAGGACACCCACTCGTCCGTTTTAGGCGCTGCAGAGGTTCTGCTTTCTGCGGAAGGGGACGCGGTATTTATCGATGCATATTGCACATCGTTGGCTGAAAGCCGGAATTGCTGTACAGAGCGTTGCAGCTCTTCCGTTTGCCGTTCCAGCGCTACTGCCGCAGCGGAGACTTGTTCTACTAACGCGGCATTCTGTTGCGTCACGCTGTCCATCTGAGTGATCGCAACGCTGACCTGCGAGATACCTTTATTCTGCTCTTCAGAAGCAGAGGCAATTTGTTTCATGATAACGGTCACTTCGGTCGCGCCGCGCAGAATCGCTTCCATCGTTAACCCGGTCTCTTTGACCAGTCGCGCCCCCTGATCGACACGACGCGACGATTCACCGATTAATGTCTCAATCTCTTTTGCCGCGCCGGCGCTACGGCTGGCGAGATTACGGACTTCCCCCGCTACCACGGCAAAACCACGTCCCTGTTCACCAGCCCTGGCCGCTTCAACAGCGGCGTTAAGCGCCAGAATGTTGGTCTGGAAAGCAATGCTATTAATGACGGAGGTAATCTCTGCTATCTGTTTAGAACTGGCAGCAATACCGTCCATGGTGTCGACCACTTCAGAAACCAACTTACTTCCTTTACCTGCCGTTTCTGTTGCGGTATCGGCAAGCTGGCTGGCCTCACGTGCATTTTCGGCGTTAAGTTTTACCGTTGCGGTCAACTCTTCCATGCTGGCTGCTGTCTCTTCCAGCGCCGCCGCCTGCTCTTCAGTACGGGAAGAGAGATCGTTATTGCCGGTAGAAATTTCCGTAGCGCCTCGCCAGATGTTGTCACTGCCTGAACGAATCGTACTTACGGCTTCACGCAGGCTGTCCTGCATTGCGCACAATAAAGGGACCAGCTGGCCGACACAGTTCCGGCCGAATTCTTCAATCGGATGGCTGAGATCGCCCTGGGCAATCTGGCGGAACTGCTGGCGAATACGGCCGAGAGGTTTCACCATCATGGTAACGAGGTAACGATCGGTGAAGAAAAGGAGGGCGATCCCGAGGATAACGGCAGTAATAATCAGTGTCCGAATGATCGACGTTTTACCGTCTACCATAATACGCGTCGCGTCCAGTCGCATGCCGGCAGCGGCATTAAACCGCTCAGCGCTGGCACCAAATTCTCGGCTCAGTGCGGGCGTAATCGTGCTGGCATGTTCCGAAAACGCCGTCAGCGAGCCCTGCTGAGCCAGCTGCATTTGCGGTATCACGCCTTTATCCAGCAAAGCTTGCCACTTAGCCAGCACTGCTGCTGAAATTTCCGGGTCCATCGGACCGGGAGACAATGTTTTCATCTCCTGGAGCTTTTGGCTCAGATTATCCAGCGATTGCTGGGCAGGTGTGAAATCAGGCGTTCCACCACCAATTTTGACATCCACTGCGCGGCTCAGGCGCGTCACAAAGCGAAAGTACTGATCGTTCCCCTGGCTCAGCACCGTCATCTGTTTGACGAGATGGCGGTCAATATCATTCCCTTCTGATATTTTTGATAAAGCATGAAGACTGAATAAACCCACGCCCGACCAGAGCAGGCAAAAAAGTCCAAGTATTGCCAGCATGACAATACGAATAGTGAAGTTTTTCAGCAAATACATAATAATTTCCTTGCCATTGATGAGGAATTCGCCATCAGGCGATACTTTCCCTTGTTATCGGCAGGCAATGGAGAAGATATAATACGTTCTTTATTTTTTTACTTTTTTAAGTCTATCTATTATCCCTGCGGGTCATATCAATATGAATGTTAATGAAATTAGGTAGCATTATTATTCAGATAATTAACCTAAAGCTGTAAATAATGCGTTGTTTTTCATAACAAATATTTATCAAACCAGGCAAGAGTGCGTTCCCAGGCTAAATCAGCAGCTGCTTTATCATAACGGGGTGTCGAATCGTTATGAAAGCCATGATTAACACCGGGATAGATATATGCTTGATAGATTTTCTTATTCGCTTTGAGTGCAGCTTCATAAGCGGGCCAGCCTTCATTAATTCGAGTGTCTAGTTCTGCATAGTGTAATAATAAAGGCGCATTAATTTTAGGGACATCGGAAGCCGGTACCTGACGCCCATAAAAGGGCACCGCACATGCCAGTTCAGGGAAAGCAACAGCCGCGGCATTCGCCACCCCGCCGCCGTAGCAAAATCCGGTGATCCCCACCTTTCCCGTCGTCATCGAATAACGCTGCATAAACTCAATAGCGGCAAAAAAATCATTCATCAGCTTAACGGGATCAACCTGCTGCTGTAATTCCCGGCCTTTATCATCATTGCCGGGATAACCGCCCAGTGAACTTAATCCATCGGGGGCCAGCGCAATATAACCGGCCTTCGCCACCCGCCGTGCTACATCCTCAATATACGGATTCAAACCGCGATTCTCATGTACCACAACCACTGCCGGAACCTTCCCCTTCACCTTCGCGGGTTTCACCAGATAACCTCGCACATCACCATGCCCATCAGGCGATGGAAAGGTAATGTATTCTGCCAGAATATCGGGATCGGTAAATTCTACCTGCGTTGCCAGAGCATAATTCGGTTTCAGCAAATTGAATAGCGCCAGTGCCGTCATGCCCCCTACCGCATATTTCGCCGCCAGATTCAGAAACGCTCGTTTAGATATTTTGCCATGGGCGTAATAGTCATAGTAATCGAGCAACTCCTGCGGAAAGTCTTTAGCAGTCAAACGCGGCATGGTCGCACTCCTGAATGATGTTTTTTTAAGCAAAGCACAGTGGTCTGTTTTTGCCCAGTTTTTCATCCCAATGTGACCTGGTGAACGGGATATTCACCACGAACCCGCTAGAATAGAAACGTTGTTTTGAAATTCACCTGCACTAAGGAGATCTCATGGCCTGGTTTGCCAATCCTGAACGTTATGAGCAAATGCTCTATCGCTACTGTGGTCGCAGCGGTTTGCGCTTGCCCGCGCTGTCGCTGGGGTTATGGCACAGTTTTGGACACGTTCACGCTCTGGATTCACAACGAGCACTGCTGCGAAAAGCATTTGATTTAGGGATCACGCATTTTGATTTAGCCAACAACTACGGACCGCCTCCTGGCAGTGCTGAAGAGAATTTTGGCCGATTACTGCGCGAGGATTTTGCCCACTATCGTGATGAATTGATCATCTCGACCAAAGCGGGTTACGACATGTGGCCGGGACCGTACGGTTCTGGCGGCTCACGCAAGTATCTGCTGGCCAGCCTCGACCAGAGCCTTAAGCGTATGGGTCTCGAATACGTCGATATCTTCTATTCGCACCGCGTTGATGAAAACACCCCAATGGAAGAAACCGCCTCGGCGCTGGCCCATGCCGTGCAAAGTGGCAAAGCGCTGTATGTCGGCATCTCATCTTATTCGCCAGAGCGCACGCAGAAGATGGCCGAACTGCTGCGGGAATGGAAAATTCCGCTGCTTATCCACCAGCCATCCTACAACCTGCTTAACCGCTGGGTAGACAGCAGCGGCTTGCTGGATACACTGGAATCCAACGGGATGGGCTGTATTGCTTTCACCCCGTTGGCGCAGGGGTTGCTGACGGGGAAATACCTCAACGGCATTCCTGAGGGTTCCCGCATGCAGCGTGAAGGGAAAAAAGTCCGTGGACTGACGGAAAATATGCTGACGGAAGCCAATCTTAACAGTCTGCGTTTGCTCAATGAGATGGCTCAACAGCGTGGGCAGTCGATGGCGCAAATGGCGTTAAGCTGGTTACTAAAAGATAACCGGGTCACATCGGTATTAATTGGCGCCAGCCGGCCTGAGCAGTTGGAAGAGAACGTTCAGGCACTGGCTAATCTGACGTTCAGCGCCGAAGAACTGGCACAGATCGATAAACATGTCGCGGACGGCAAGCTCAATCTGTGGCAGGCCTCATCAGACAAATAATGATCTGACTATTACGCCGGGTGCAGTCCTGCCCGGCGTCATGGTCTGCTGATGAGAGTGGACACGTCAATCTCGCCTCACACCTCGTCCTCTTTAATCAACGGACGCTGGTATTCCGGCCACACCAGCGCGACAAGCGCAGGATAGGCTTCCAGGCTGAACTCCCTGAAGCACTGTCGCAAGTTAAGCACATCCAGATCGGCGTGCGGGACTTTCTCCCCGCTGAGGCAGCGCTTTTTGATATTGTCGTAATACTTATAAACCGCAGAGTTAAGATCGCTACAGCGCCGCTGCGCGTCAAAGAGCCCGTGCGTTTCATTCAGCTCCACCATCGTCATCCGCTTGACTGTGGAGTGGATAAAATCGATATATTCGTGATTGACTCGCCAATACCATACCGGAGTAATCGAATTCATCAGGGCAGAAAAATGATCTTCTCCCTCTTCTTTACTTAGCAGTTCCGGCTGGTGCTGTGCGTTAACATCTTCGGCATAACGGTTTTTATTTGCACTACGCATTAGCAAAAGTACCCCGCAGGTAAGCAATAGCAGGGTAATAACAGAATAAAATATACTGTTCATAGCAGGCTCCATTTTTTTTGATTTTAAAATTACCCCATGCTATTGTCAACGCGGCCTACCTTATTAAAAACATCATATTATTGGCAGCAAAGGATATTTCAACATGCTTCCCGAGCATCTTGTTCCCTCTCGTTTTCATTTATCCGCAACCCCGAACAATACAAACACCACAGAAAATAGTGAAAATTTGACTCAGGGAAAGATAACGCTAAGTGATTACGAATCAGAAATTTTGATTAGTTCCGCAGCTACCGGCCAGTCCCGGAATATGTTATTTGAAGAGTGCGATCGTCATTTAAAAGAGCGTCTTTTCCGCGCCGCAAAAATCGAGTCATTTACTCGCCTGCTCAATTCATTACAGGCGGAAGGCGACATTAACGCCCAGGAATTAAGTAAAATTTTGGCCCAAAAAACAGCCATGATAAATGAACAAGGCAACAAAATTTGGCTTAATTTAATTACTCGCGAAACCAACGATCCTATTTTTTATTCTCTGGAAGAGAAATAAAATGAAAGATGTTGAAGATAATAATGTTTATTTGGCTTTAGATAACCATAAAAGTGATGAGTTTGTCTTAAAACAAAATCTGTCTGTGTTGATAGCCAATAAAAACGCGACGCTGGAAAGCCTTGCTCAAGAGATGGTTTCTATACCCGCCGCGCTGGTGCGAATGAAATGGCAAAATCGTCATGAAATCTACGCACTGCAAGCCAAAGAAGAGATTTACGGTGCCACTATCGAGGCCATCATCGCTCAGCAGCCAGAATTGCGGGACAAAATCATGGCCCGTCTGGAAAGCACATACCAGCATCTGCTTGCGCGTGAAACCGCCACATTGCGCCTGACCCGTAAGCTATCCGAAGGGAATTACGAGCCCACAAAAATCACGACGGTGGCGTTGGACGAGAACAGATAAGGCAAAAGACTTGCAGGGGTGTGATATCAGGAGAAGCTTGCCGGGCAAGGTCGCACCTGTACCCGGCAACAAGGATTATTTGGCTTTCACGGTCTCTTCACCGACCAAACCAATCTTCAGGTAGCCCGCCTGATGCAACGTATCCATAACCTTCATCATGGTTTCGTAGTCGACGGTTTTATCTGCCCGGAAGAAGATAGTGGTGTCTTTCTTGCCTTCCGTTAACGCGTTTAGCTCGTTAATCATCGTCTCATCGGTGACCTGATCGTTACCAATAAACATGGTGTTATCGGCTTTTACTGACAGGTAAACCGGTTTTTCCGGACGCGGTTGCGGCGTACTGGTGGATGCAGGGAGATTCACCTTCACATCCACGGTTGCCAGCGGCGCTGCCACCATAAAGATGATCAACAATACCAGCATGACGTCGATAAACGGCGTCACGTTGATGTCATGCATTTCACCGTTATCGTCCAGGTTTTCATTAAAGCTCATTGCCATGGAACATTATCCTACACGTAATTTCTGCGCAGCACGTACCGGGTGTGCAGACGCGCTTGCACTCAGGTCCAGGTCACGACTTTGCAGCAACAGCACCTGCGCCGCGACATCGCCCAGCATCGCTTTATAGCTGCCAATCTGACGAGCAAAAATGTTGTAGATAACAACAGCAGGGATTGCCGCGACCAGACCGATCGCGGTCGCTAACAAGGCTTCTGCAATACCTGGAGCAACTACAGCCAGGTTGGTGGTTTGGGTTTGTGCGATACCGATGAAGCTATTCATGATGCCCCATACGGTACCAAACAACCCGACAAATGGAGAGATAGCCCCGATGGTTGCCAGGTATCCATTACCCCGACCCATCTGACGGCCAACAGCGGCAACGCGACGTTCCAGACGGAAACCGGTACGCTCTTTGATCCCTTCGTTATCATCACTGCCTGCTGACAGTTCCAGTTCATTCTGCGCTTCATTAATCAGCAGAGAACCCAGGCTTTTGGCATCGAATCCAGCGGCAATCTCACTTGCCATTTCTAAAGAGCGGGCATCTGCCAGCATTTGCTGTTCACGCTTAAGACGGCGCTTCTGCGTAAAGAACTCAAGGCTCTTACTAAAGAAGATAGCCCAGGTGACCACTGACGCCAAAATAAGCCCAATCATCACGCACTTAACCACGATATCGGCGTGCTGATACATACCCCAGACGGAAAGGTCCGTCTGCATCAAATTATTACCCACTCTGTATCTCCAGGACGCAAATCACAAAATCTGAGCGTAATCATATCAAAACGACGTCGAATTGATAGTCGTTCTCATTACTATTTACATAGTGCCGCACCTTTGGTTTCTTTTCCTTGCGCTCACGCAGTAAAAAAGTCACCAGAAATCGATTTGAGAATATTTTGTACTTTATGGCTATTCTGCAGGACGCGGCAGATGAGATTCATGCTAGTTTAGACATCCAGACGTATAAAAACAGGTAATACAACATGGCAGATAAGCAGCTTGAGACCAAACTCGTTCACGCCGGGCGTAGTAAAAAATACACGCTGGGTTCGGTAAATAGCGTGATCCAGCGCGCGTCTTCACTGGTATTCGACACCGTTGAGGCGAAAAAACAGGCGACGCATAACCGCGCAAACGGTGCCCTTTTCTATGGACGCCGCGGCACGCTGACGCATTTCTCACTGCAGGAAGCGATGTGTGAACTGGAAGGCGGCGCGGGCTGCGCCCTGTTCCCCTGCGGTGCAGCAGCCGTTGCCAACACCATCCTTGCCTTTGTTGAACAAGGCGATCATGTGCTGATGACCAACACCGCCTATGAACCCAGCCAGGATTTCTGCACTAAGGTACTGGGCAAACTTGGCGTGACAACCGGCTGGTTCGATCCGCTGGTTGGCGCGGATATTGTGAAGCATATACAGCCGAACACTAAAGTCGTTTTTCTTGAGTCTCCAGGTTCTGTCACCATGGAAGTTCATGATGTTCCAGCCATTGTTGCCGCAGTCAGAAGCGTAGTACCTGACGCGATCATCATGATTGATAACACCTGGGCTGCGGGCGTGTTGTTCAACGCGCTGGATTTCGGTATCGATATCTCAATTCAGGCAGGAACGAAATATCTGATTGGTCATTCTGACGGCATGGTTGGGACAGCGGTATCCAATGCCCGTTGCTGGGATCAACTGCGTGAAAACGCCTATCTGATGGGACAAATGCTGGATGCTGATACCGCCTATATGACCAGCCGCGGATTGCGGACGTTAAGCGTTCGCCTGCGCCAACACCATGAAAGCAGTTTAAAAGTCGCCGAATGGCTGGCTGACCATCCGCAGGTTGCCCGCGTGAATCACCCGGCCCTTCCCGGCAGTAAGGGACACGAGTTCTGGAAACGCGACTTTACCGGTAGCAGCGGTCTGTTCTCATTTGTTCTGAATAAGAAGCTAAATAATGAAGAGCTGTCTGCGTATCTGGATCACTTCAGCCTGTTCAGCATGGCCTATTCCTGGGGCGGTTTTGAATCACTGATTCTGGCTAACCAACCGGAACATATCGCGGCAATCCGTCCCGAAGGCAAAGTGGACTTCAGCGGAACGCTCATCCGTTTACACATCGGTTTAGAAAATGTTGACGATCTGATTGCCGATTTAGCCGCAGGATTTACCCGAATCGAGTAACATTGCCGCAGATGGACATATATGCAGACACTTCTGGTGGAAAAGTCTGCAATTGTTGCGTCCGGGATCAAGGCATCCCGGACAATTCAGGAGTACAATCCACTTATAAACGCTGTTCCACAGGAAAGTCCATGGTAGTCATTCAAGATATTATTTCCGCGCTCTGGCAACACGATTTTGCCGCGCTGGCGGACCCACACGTCGTGAGCGTGGTGTACTTTGTGATGTTCGCCACGTTGTTTTTAGAAAATGGCCTACTGCCCGCTTCCTTTTTGCCCGGTGACAGCCTGCTATTACTGGCAGGAGCGCTGATCGCTCAGGACGTGATGAGTTTTTTACCTACCATAGCGATTCTGACTGCCGCTGCCAGCCTCGGTTGCTGGCTGAGCTACATTCAGGGGCGCTGGCTGGGCAATACACGAACAGTGAAAGGCTGGCTGGCACAATTACCTGAAAAATATCATCAGCGTGCTACCTGTATGTTTGACCAACACGGGTTGATGGCACTACTCGCCGGACGTTTCCTGGCGTTTGTACGTACCTTGCTGCCAACCATGGCGGGGATTTCAGGGCTGCCTAACCGTCGCTTCCAGTTTTTTAACTGGCTGAGCGGTCTGCTGTGGGTCACTGTGGTCACCAGTTTCGGCTATGCGCTCAGCATGATCCCGTTCGTTAAACGCCACGAAGATCAGGTAATGACCTTTTTAATGATCCTGCCTATCGCCCTGCTAACCGCAGGTCTGCTGGGAACGCTGTTTGTGGTGATTAAAAAAAAATACTGTAGCGCCTGAGCTACGTCCGTAGGCCGGGTAAACCCCGGCATTCGCCTTATGGCGCGCAGCGTTAAGGCCTACGGTGTAACTGTCAGGCCGATCAACTCCCCTGCATCATCCGAATTCTGGCGGCATCTTCCCCTGGCGTGACGCCAAAGTAACGTTTGAACTCCCGACTAAACTGCGATGCACTCTCATAACCTACGCGCATGGCCGCCGCACTGGCTTTCATCCCGTCATGAATCATCATCATCCGCGCTTTATGCAATCGATAGCTCTTCAGATACTGCAACGGTGAAGTACTGGTCACTGATTTAAAATTATGATGGAACGCCGACACGCTCATATTGGCCTCTGCCGCCAGTTGCTCAACATTGAGATTTTCGGTGTACTTGGTTTCAATTCGCTTCAGCACCCGGCTTATCAAACTGAAATGAGTCTGGCGACTGACCAGCGCCAGCAAGGCTCCGCCACGTGGCCCAGTCAGCACATGGTAGAGGATCTCACGAATGATCTGTTTTCCCAAAATACGTGCATCCAATGGCCGCTCCATCACATCCAGCAGGCGTTCCGCCGCACAGAGAATTTCATCGGATAGAGTCGCCGAATTGATCCCGCTTGCCGCCATTGCGGGTTGAAACAACTCATCCTCACCAATATCCATCAGCAATTCCTGCAACTGCAGGATATCGACGTTCAGGCGGATACCAGCCAACGGAACGTCCGGTGTCGCATAAGTTTCACATTCAAAGGGTAAAGGTACTGTGAGCAGTAAGTATTCGTTGGCATCATAGCGAAAGACACGCTCGTTGATATAACCAATTTTATATCCTGAAAAGAGAAATATAATGCCAGGCTGATACATCACGGGTGTGCGCACCCCGGGTTCAGAGCCGTACAGTAAGCGAATATCAGGCAGCAGATCATTCAATTTATTTTCATTATTTTTCAGCTGCTTAATTTTATCTGTCAGCAGGAGACAGATCTCATCACGGTTCATAGGGCACCACTTCATCATTGATTTGCAACCTTGATATAGTGCGCACTTTTATCCATTTTCTCCAGTAGTCTGTAGAAATGGGCAAGACATCGGCAGAAATGAGCATTGAGAGGAACGCGTCTGACGACCACAATGTTCACCATCAGGCAGACACTCGCCTACCCTCTTTTTTACCCACACAAGGTAACGAGCAATGAACAACTTTAATCTCCATACCCCAACCCGCATTCTGTTTGGTAAAGGCGCGATTGCAGAACTGCGCGACCAAATCCCGCAGGATGCTCGCGTACTGATTACCTACGGCGGTGGTAGCGTGAAAAAAACAGGCGTTCTGGCACAAGTTCAGGACGTACTGAAAGGTCTGGATGTGCTCGAGTTTGGCGGTATTGAGCCGAACCCATCCTATGAAACGCTGATGAACGCGGTAAAAATCGTGCGTGATGAGAAGGTGACATTCCTGCTGGCGGTAGGCGGCGGTTCTGTACTGGATGGCACAAAATTCATCGCCGCAGCGGCACATTATGCAGACGGCGTTGACCCGTGGCGCATTCTGGAAACTCGCGGTAACGACGTACAAAGCGCCGTCCCAATGGGCTCGGTACTGACCCTGCCAGCAACTGGCTCTGAATCTAACTCTGGCGCGGTAATTTCGCGTAAAACGACTGGCGACAAACTGGCCTTCATGACCCCGTTTGTCCAGCCGGTATTTGCTGTACTCGATCCGGTTTACACCTATACTCTGCCACCGCGTCAGGTTGCCAACGGCGTGGTAGATGCTTTTGTTCATACCGTAGAACAATACGTGACTTATCCGGTAGACGGGAAAATTCAGGATCGCTTCGCCGAAGGCATTCTGCTGACGCTGATAGAAGACGGTCCGAAAGCGTTGCAGGAGCCGGAAAACTACAATGTGCGTGCGAACGTCATGTGGGCAGCCACTCAGGCACTGAACGGCCTGATCGGCGCAGGCGTACCGCAGGACTGGGCAACCCATATGCTGGGTCACGAACTGACGGCAATGCACGGACTTGACCACGCTCAGACGCTGGCAATCGTCCTGCCTGCATTGTGGAATGAAAAACGCGATACCAAGCGTGCCAAACTGCTGCAATACGCAGAGCGCATCTGGAATATCACCGAAGGCTCCGAAGACCAGCGCATTGATGCCGCGATTGCCGCCACCCGTCAGTTCTTCGAACAAATGGGTGTACCGACTCGCCTGTCTGACTACGGTCTGGATGGCAGCTCCATCCCGGCACTGCTGGAAAAACTGGAAGCGCATGGCGGTACGAAACTGGGCGAACATCAGGACATTACGCTGGACGTCAGCCGCCGGATTTACGAAGCTGCCCGCTAAGGTTTTTTGACCTCTGACTTTCGTTTTTGGCTATTTATACCAGGCTTAAGTCACATAAACCTCACCGGGGCTTGCTCCGGTGTACTCAATTTACACCCAATCATTCAGATGCTTCGAGGCGGCAGTTGAGTGAATCCCCGGGAGCGTACATAAGTCCGCGACCGGGGTAAACGCAAGCAGCCAACAAAGAGGCAGCCTGAAGGATTAAGTGTGGGGGGAATTATGACCGGTCCAACCATTATCAAGCTACAGGATGGTAACGTCATGCCGCAACTGGGCCTGGGGGTCTGGAAGGCAAGCAACGAAGAAGTCATCACCGCCATTCATAAAGCGCTGGAAGTAGGGTATCGCTCAATTGATACCGCTGCGGCGTACAAAAACGAAGAAGGAGTCGGCAAAGCAATACGCGATGCTGGCGTACCGCGCGAAGAGTTATTCATTACCACCAAGCTGTGGAATGATGACCAGAAACGTCCGCGGGAAGCGTTGCTCGAAAGCATGGAGAAACTCCAGCTCGATTACCTCGATCTCTACCTGATGCACTGGCCTGTCCCGGCGATCGATCACTACGTTGAAGCGTGGGAAAACATGATCGACCTGCAAAAAGAGGGGCTGATTAAGAGCATCGGCGTGTGCAACTTTCAGATCAATCATCTCCAGCGCCTGATGGATGAAACCGGCGTACCTCCGGTGATTAACCAGATAGAACTTCACCCGCTTATGCAGCAACGCCAGCTTCACGCCTGGAACGCAACGCATAAAATCCAGACCGAATCCTGGAGCCCGCTGGCGCAAGGCGGTAAAGATGTATTTGATCAAAAGATCATCCGTGACCTCGCTGAAAAATATGGCAAATCACCGGCGCAGGTCGTCATTCGCTGGCATCTGGATAGCGGCCTGGTGGTGATCCCGAAATCCGTCACCCCTGCCCGCATTGCAGAGAACTTCAACGTCTGGGACTTCCGCCTGGACAAAGATGAACTCGGTGAAATCGCAAAACTCGATCAAGGTAAACGCCTGGGCCCTGACCCGGATCAGTTCGGTGGTTAATCTCTCCTCTCCAGCCCGGCATTCCCGTCGGGCTTTTCCCTTGCCGAAATATTAAGAAACAATAAACGCACAACTATAGATGTATTTATGGCACATCCACGTGCAGCATTACGCAATATAACTTACTAATTATTCAGTAATAATATTGATCTCATGAATACATCACAAATATCTATAGGTGCGTGACCATGGCGGGAAAAACACAGCAAGGCGTCAAATGGTTCCCATTGATTCTTATACTATTTATTTCTGCCGGGCTCTGGCAGCTTACCCCACCCAGTGGGCTAAGTGCGCCAGCCTGGCATTCAGCCATTATCTTCGTTGCTACCATTGCTTCTATCGTGGCAAAAGTTCTGCCTATTGGCGCAGTCGGCATTATCGGTATTACCGTTTTTGCCCTCGCTTATGCTGCCGGGGATAAAACCGCCAGCGGTGCCATTACCACTGCACTGAGCGAACTGAACAGTTCGCTGATCTGGCTGATTGTCGTCGCCTTTATGATTGCCCGCGGGTTTATCAAAACCGGCCTCGGTCGACGTATTGCGCTGCAGATGATCCGCCTGCTCGGCAAGCGCACGCTGGGACTCGCCTACGGACTGGCGTTTGCGGACCTGATACTTTCCCCCGCAATGCCAAGCAATACGGCACGCTGCGGCGGCGTCATCTATCCGATTGCCGACTCTCTGGCGCGCAGTTTCCATTCGAACCCGGAAGATGAATCCCGCAGTAAGATCGGCACCTTTCTTATCACCTGTATTGGCAACGTCAACGACGTCACCGCCGCGCTCTTTATGACCGGCTATACCGGCAACCTGTTGGCAGTGAAACTGGCAGCCAACGCGGGGGTCACGCTCACCTGGGGCAGTTGGTTTATGGCGGCGCTGCTGCCTTGCCTGGTTTCCTTACTGCTGGTTCCATTACTGGTCTACTGGATTGTGCGCCCGGAAATTAAACACACGCCGGATGCCCCGAATCTGGCGCGTAAAGAACTGGCGGAAATGGGCCGTATGTCACGCGGTGAGTGGCTGATGCTGGCTACCGTCGGTGTCCTGCTGGTGCTGTGGATTTTTGGTGATACGCTGGGCGTCGACGCCACCACCGCCTCATTTGTTGGTTTATCCATCTTGCTGCTCAGTGGCGTTCTAAGCTGGGAAGATGTCAAAAGCGAGAAAGGTGCGTGGGATACGTTGATCTGGTTTGCCGCACTATTGATGATGGCGAACCAGTTGAAAAAACTGGGCTTTACCACCTGGTTTGGCAACCTGATTGGCGATAGCCTGAGCAGTACCATGCATGGGACCAGTTGGGTGGTTGTCCTGCTGCTGCTCAACGCCGCGTACTTTTATACTCACTACTTTTTTGCCAGCGGTAATGCGCAGATTGCGGCGCTGTACGCCGTTTTCCTTGGCGTCGGCCTGCATTTAAATATTCCTGCAGCGCCTACGGCGTTGATGCTGGCCTTCACCAGCAGCCTGTACTGTTCCCTCACTCAGTACACCCACGCTCGCGGCCCGATTCTGTTTGGTGCCGGGTACGTTCCAACGGGCGTCTGGTGGCGCACAGGATTCATCATCAGCCTGTTTAATCAAGCCGTCTTTATCACCGTAGGGCTGATGTGGTGGAAGATGCTGGGTCTGTACTAAACTCACTGCGTCCTGACGAAACGTCTTATCTACGGAGAAAAGGAATGACCTGTATTTTCTGTCAAATTGTTGAAGGTAAAGCGCCCTGCCATAAAGTCTGGGAAGACGAGCATCACCTGGCCTTTCTGTCGATTTTCCCGAACACCGACGGTTTTACCGTGGTGATCCCGAAAAAGCACTATCCCAGCTATGCATTTGATATGCCGCCGCAGGCGCTGGCAGACCTGATGCTGGCGACCCAAAAAGTGGCGAAAAAACTGGATAACGCCTTCCCGGACGTCAGTCGTACGGGGATGTTCTTCGAAGGTTTCGGCGTGGATCATGTGCACAGTAAGCTCAGCCCTATGCATGGCACAGGTGATTTGACGCACTGGAAACCGATTGAGTCCCGGCAGACTAAATTTTTCGAGCAATATGAAGGGTATCTGTCGTCACATGACCACGAACGGGCTGACGATGAAAAACTGGCCGCATTAGCGGCCAGAATTCGCGAAGCATAAATACTGAGCACGTCTGCCGGATGGCGGTGCAGGCACCTTATCCGGCCTACAAAACTGTGCAGTTCGTAGGCCTGATAAGCTGTGCGCCATCAGGCATTTCTTCACCACCAGGTAAGACCGTTTAACGTCCCGCAACCTTACCGCGTTTTTTATTCGCCGCAGGTGTCTGACGCTGGTGCGCGACCGGCGTATGCTTGGTCAGTGCCGGACGGGTATGACGGTTCTGACGACGTGCTTCACGCATCTCTTCCAGCGTCGGGGCCGGAACCAGACATTCGCGACGACCGCCAATCAGATGCTTTTTCCCCATATCTTCCAGCGCCTGACGGATTAACGGCCAGTTAGCAGGATCATGGTAACGCAGCAGGGCTTTATGCAGACGACGCTGCTTATCACCTCTTGGCACCACCACATCTTCACTCTTATAACCAATTTTGCCCAACGGATTTTTCCCGGTGTAATACATGGTTGTAGAGTTTGCCAGCGGTGATGGGTAGAAGTTCTGCACTTGATCCAAACGGAAACGACGCTGTTTCAGCCACAGAGCCAGATTCACCATATCCTCATCACGCGTACCCGGGTGCGCAGAGATAAAATAGGGGATCAGGTACTGCTCTTTACCGGCCTGTTTAGAGTAGGTATCGAACAACTCTTTAAAGCGGTCGTAGCTGCCCATCCCCGGCTTCATCATCTTCGACAATGGGCCTTCTTCGGTATGCTCCGGCGCAATTTTCAGGTAGCCGCCCACATGGTGAGTTGCCAACTCTTTAATATAGCGCGGGTCCTCAACGGCGATGTCATAACGCACCCCGGATGCGATAAGGATCTTTTTAATGCCTTTCAGATCACGCGCGCGACGGTAAAGATTAATCGTCGGTTCGTGGTTAGTATCCATATGCGGGCAAATATCCGGATAAACACAGGACAGACGACGACAGGTCTGTTCTGCACGCGGAGACTTACAGCGCAGCATATACATGTTTGCCGTTGGGCCGCCGAGATCGGAAATCACGCCGGTAAAGCCCGGAACGGTATCGCGAATGGCTTCGATCTCATTAATGATCGAATCTTCAGAACGGCTCTGGATAATGCGCCCTTCGTGCTCGGTGATCGAACAGAACGAGCAACCACCAAAACAGCCACGCATGATATTGATCGAGAAACGGATCATCTCATAGGCAGGAATACGGCTGTTACCGTATGCCGGATGCGGTACGCGCTTGTACGGCAGTGCAAAGACGCTGTCCATTTCTTCAGTCGACAACGGGATCGCTGGCGGGTTAACCCAAATATAACGATCGCCATGCTTTTGCATCAGCGCACGCGCGCAGCCTGGGTTCGTTTCGTGGTGCAGAATACGCGACGCATGGGCGTACAGTACTTTGTCGCTCTTCACTTTCTCGAAAGACGGCAACAATACGTAGGTTTTTTCCCACGGCTTCGGACGCGGCGGCTGTACGGTTACCGCTTTCGCTTCTTGTTTTTTCGGTGCCACCGGTTTGTTGTCGGCACACGGCAAGTCTTCGCCATACGGATGGGGGATGGGGTCAATTTTTCCTGGCATATCCAGACGCGTGGAATCCACCCCGCTCCAGCCCGGTAGCGCTTCTTTGACCATAATCGCGGTATTCCGCACGTCGCGGATCTGATCAATGGTTTCACCCATCGCCAGACGGTGTGCGACTTCCACCAATGGGCGTTCGCCGTTACCAAACATCAGCATGTCAGCTTTTGAATCCACCAGCACGGAACGACGCACGGTATCTGACCAGTAATCGTAATGCGCAGTACGGCGCAGGCTGGCTTCAATACCGCCGAGAATAACCGGCACATCTTTCCAGGCTTCTTTACAGCGCTGGGTATAAACCAGCGTCGCACGGTCCGGGCGTTTACCCGCTACGTTGTCCGGCGTATAGGCATCGTCATGGCGCAGTCGGCGATCGGCGGTATAACGGTTGATCATCGAGTCCATGTTGCCGGCGGTTACGCCGAAGAACAGATTCGGTTTGCCCAGACGCATAAAGTCATCTTTGCTGTTCCACTCCGGCTGGGCGATAATCCCAACGCGAAAGCCCTGTGCTTCCAGCATACGGCCGCAAATAGCCATGCCGAAGCTCGGGTGATCGACGTATGCATCGCCGGTAACCAGAATGATGTCGCAGCTATCCCAGCCAAGTTGATCCATTTCGTCGCGTGACATCGGCAAAAATGGTGCCGGCCCAAAGCAGGCGGCCCAGTACTGCGGCCAGGAGAAAAGGTCTCTGTCCGGTTGGATCAGGGATATTGCGCTCATAATGCTTCCAAAAAAATGGTAAAAAAATAATCAAAGGCCGGGGATTATACGCTGTATGTCGGCAAGAAATGAAGTGGAGTCTGAGCCAGACCAGTAGAAAGTTATATAAATTGTTAAATTTTACGACGCCCATTTTTATCAATCATAATTAACACCATGCCGGCCAGCTGAGATAACTCTTTTTCGGCGGGGGATTTTTCATTGCGACTCAACGATTCACTGCATATTTCCCAGTTACGGGTTGTTGTTCACCTGTGCGGATTTCTGGTTCTTCTCTACAGCTTCTCCATGCTGCCGCCGATGACCATCGCTCTGTTAAATAAAGAGCGGAGCTTTTTCGCTTTTTTCAGCACATTTATGACTTTCTTTACCCTCGGCGGCGGGGCATGGCTGGCCACCAAACATGCGGGTATTCAACTGCGAACCCGGGATGGCTTCGTCATTATTGTTCTGTTCTGGTTGTTGTTTTCGTTTATCAGCGCAATGCCGATGTGGATGGACGATGGCTTAAATCTTTCCTTTGCCGATGCCCTGTTCGAAGGGGTTTCCGGCATCACCACCACTGGCGCAACGGTAATTGACGACGTCAGCGCCTTGCCGAAATCGTATCTGTACTACCGGGCCCAGCTCAATTTTATTGGCGGCCTGGGCGTTATTGTCCTCGCCGTGGCGGTATTGCCGCTGCTGGGTATTGGCGGCATGAAGCTGTATCAGTCTGAAATGCCGGGCCCCTTTAAAGAAGAACGCCTCACACCAAGGCTTGCGGATACTGCACGTACGCTGTGGCTGACCTACGTCATTCTGGGCCTTATCTGTACTCTGGCCTACTGGGCTGCCGGGATGTCATTCTTCGACGCCTTATGCCACGGGTTGTCGACGGTCTCTCTCGGCGGATTTTCCACCCGCAGCGAGAGCATCGGCTTTTATAACAGCCACGCTATTGAGCTCGTCGCCGGGCTGTTTTCGCTGCTGTCGGCGTTTAACTTCACCCTCTGGTACGTGGCTATCGTGAAACGTACCTTCAAGCCCTTTCGTCGTAATGCCGAGCTGCGTTTCTTTCTGCTTATTGCGTTGGTTGTCACCCTGATCGCCACCTGGCAGGTCTGGCGGGCGGGCATGTACGGGATAACGGACAGCCTGGTGCATGCCTTTTTTCTGGCCAGCTCCATGCTGACGGATAATGGCCTGTCGACGGCGGATTACGCGCAATGGCCCTCGCACACGATCTTCATGCTGCTCAGCGCCAGTTTTTTCGGCGGTTGTGTGGGATCGACCTGTGGGGGAATCAAGGTGCTGCGCTTTTTGATTATGTTCAAGCAGTGCCGTCAGGAATTACACCAGCTCGCGCATCCCCGCGCCCTGCTGAACATCAAAGTGGGCAATAACGTGGTAAGTGACCGGGTGGTGCGTTCGGTATGGAGCTTTTTCTTTCTCTACGTTTTGTTCACCAGCTTTTTTATCTGGGCGCTCAATCTGATGGGCTACGATCTTTTCTCCTCTTTCGCCACCGTCGCCGCCTGTATCAATAATATGGGGCTGGGATTTGGCGTCACCGCCACGACGTTTGGCACCTTAAATGAGGAGGCAAAGCTGTTGATGTGCGCGGCCATGATCATGGGGCGTCTGGAGATTTACCCCATTCTGATCCTGTTCTCGCGCATGTTCTGGCGGGCGTAACGCAAACCCCGGCGCGTTACGGCGCCGGGTTTACCAACATCTGGCCAATAGAACCACGGTCTGCCATTTCCAGCGTCTGGCTGTTGAAGTAGAACGGGAAATGCGCCCAGGAAGGCTGTCCATAATAGACCAGCAACTCCACTTGCCCATCAACCCAAACGGTATCTTTCCAGCCACGATCTTCCGGGAACGGCATCGCGCCATTCACATTACGGATCAGGAAAGAGACGCCTTCAATATGGAACGACTGCGGCATATCTGCGCGCACGGTCCAGCGCTCCCAGGAGCCCTGCTGCGCAGTGATATCCATGCGATTGACATCCCACAGCTGGCCATTGATTCCGGGATCGTCATCAAGGCTAATATCACGGCTGCGAATCGGCGAGCCGCTCAAAATTTCGGTGGGTAACAGACGCATTGGCAGGCTATCCGTTACCAGCGGCAGAAGGCCGGTTGGTCGCAGAGTCAGTACCAGCGTGGAGATCAGGATACTGGAAGGTTCAAAGAAACCTCGGATCCTGTCAACAATACTGGCCGCCTCGCCGCAGGTAATCGAAACCTCATCACCGTTGGTCATATCAACCAGAATCTCACGTCGCTCACCTGGCGCCAGCGATAGCTGCTTCACCGAAACCGGCGCGGGTAAAAACCCCTGATCGCCTGAGATAACATGCAGCGCACGACCATCGCTCATTTTCAGCAGATAACGACGCGAATTTGACGCGTTCAGCAAACGCAAACGCACCCAGCCACGTGACACTTCGACATACGGACTTTGCGCCCCGTTGACCAGAAGAGTATCCCCCACAAAACCACCGCTGCCCGGTTCGCTATATTCTGGCGTACCAAAGTTATCCAGGCGCTTATCCTGAATAATGACAGGAAAATCATCCACGCCATAGTGGTTAGGGATCGGCAGTGATTTACTCACTTCATCTTCAACCAGCCACATCCCGGCAAGGCCGTTATAGACCTGCTGGGCAGTGCGATTTGGCGTATTGGCGTGATACCACAAGGTCGCAGCGCTCTGGCGGATCGGCAGCACGGGCGCCCAGTCCGCATTTGGCGACATCATACGCGCCGGCCCGCCCATAAGAGGACCTGGAACCTGTAATCCGGCAACGGTCATTGAGACATTTTCTGTCAGACGGTTGCTATAGATAAGCTTGACGTCATCGCCTTTCCAGACGCGGATTGTCGGCCCCAGGTAGCGCCCGTTAACACCCCAGACGGGTGCGCGCGTGCCAGGCGTAAACGACCAGTGCGCGCGTTGCAGCGTCATAAATAGCGGCTGTCCCCGACGGGACTCCAGCAGGGGGGGGACAGGTAGCGGTTGTTGCTGACCGGCAGCATTAGCCTTCAGCGGAACAGCACCTGCACACAGTGCGATCCCCGATGCCTGAATGAACTGACGCCGACTGAATGACATATAAGCTCCATGAAAAACTGGCGATTAACACGCAGGAAATCATTTCCTGTAACAAACCCGAAATGAGCGAATTAAACCTTACCGGCAGCTTCCCGCTCAGCAACTTCTTTATCGAGTTCTGCGATTTTTTGTTCCATCAGCGTGCGGCAATGCGCTGCCAGTTCACGAACCTGATCTTTACCAAAATGACTGATATCCACTGGCGGCAGCATCTCTACAATCGCCAGCCCATTATTGAGTCGATTCAATTTGATCTTATTAGAAGTCGTTGAAACGCAAACAGGGATGACCGGGACACCTGCAGCAATTGCCGCATGGAACGCACCTGTTTTAAACGGCAGCAGACCACGGCCGCGGCTACGCGTTCCTTCAGGGAACATCCAGATAGAGATACGACGCTTTTTAAAGTGGTTCACAACCGCCGCAATGGTGCTGTGCGCTTTGGCGCGGTTATTTCTGTCGATCAACAGATTACCGGTGAGCCAGTACAGTTGTCCGAAGAAAGGGATCCACAACAGGCTTTTTTTACCTACTGTGACTGTCGGTGGCTGAACGATGTTCGCTGCGGTAACCATGTCATAGTTATTCTGGTGGTTACAAATATAGATAGCATTACCATAGTTCTTGGCGTCAGGCGGCATGCGACATTCGACCTTCAGGCCATACAGGGGAGCCAGGCGACCAAACATATGGCCGAACGTCGCAACGTGTTTTGGATTTCTTGGGCTGAACAGACAGTATATGCAACCGAAAATACAGACCAAAATGCAGTAAATAACAGTAATAATTAAACGAAAAATATATAGCATAACAACCTCTAAAGGCCTAAGAGCCTGGCATTCTACGTCACCTGATTGCGAATACTGCATCAGGTTAGGGCATTGTTAAGAGCGGCTCTCTGGAAAAGCGTATTGTTAATCGCAACGCACGAATAAACAACGGTTTCACGGGAATTTTTAAAACAAGCTCTCCCTGTGCGAAAACAGGGAGAGCCAGACGCTGGCGTTATTCTTCGCTGTCGCCGTGACTGGCGCGTCGAGGCGAGTCAATCTCAACACGGTCGATGCGTTGCAGACCGCGCATGAGCGTACCGCGACGACCACGCTCGCCGGTTACCTTCTGTAGCTCTTCAGGACGCAGTTTAATTTTGCGTTTCCCGACGTGGATAGTCAGCGTGCTTTGCGGCGGCAGCACGTAGAGTTGTGCCAGACCATCTTCGCCTTTCGCCGCTTCCGCAGAAGGAATATTGATTATCTTGTTCCCTTTGCCTTTCGACAACTGCGGCAAATCGCTAACCGGGAACATCAACATGCGACCCGCATGGGTAATAGCCAGCAGCATATCGGTTTCATCTTCAATCACCACCGGCGGCATAACATGCGCGTTTTCCGGCAGCGTAATCAATGCTTTGCCCGCACGGTTACGTGCGACGAGGTCATTAAAGGTGCAGACAAAACCGTAACCGGCATCAGATGCCATCAGCAGTTTCTGATCGTCGCCTTCCATCAGCATATGCTCAACCGTCGCGCCCGGTGGCAGCGTGAGCTTACCGGTCAACGGTTCACCCTGACCCCGTGCCGACGGCAGCGTAATTGGGTCGATAGCATAGCTACGCCCGGTTGAGTCAACGAATACGACCGGCTGGTTGCTCTTCCCTTTCACCGCCGATTTAAAGCTATCACCCGCTTTATAGCTTAAGCCAGGAGCATCGATATCGTGGCCTTTCGCACTTCGCACCCAGCCACTCTGGGACAGCACAATGGTCACCGGCTCAGACGGCAACATGTCGTGCTCGCTCATCGCCTTCGCTTCTTCACGCTCCCGCAATGGAGAACGGCGATCGTCACCATAGGCATCCGCATCCGCCTGCAGTTCTTTCTTCAACAGGTTACTCATTTTGCGTTCAGAGGCCAGAATGCCCTGCAGTTGATCGCGCTCTTTCGCCAGTTCGTCCTGCTCACCGCGGATTTTCATCTCTTCCAGTTTGGCAAGGTGACGTAATTTCAGCTCCAGAATAGCTTCCGCCTGAGTTTCTGAAATACCAAACCGCGACATCAGCTCGGGTTTAGGTTCATCTTCATGACGAATAATTTCAATGACTTCGTCAATGTTGAGGAACGCAATCAGTAAACCTTCAAGAATGTGCAGGCGCTTGAGTACTTTCTCCAGGCGATAGTTCAGGCGACGGCGCACGGTATCGCGACGGAACGCCAGCCACTCGGTGAGGATCTCCAGCAGGTTTTTCACTGCCGGACGCCCGTCGAGGCCAATCATGTTCAGGTTAATGCGATAGCTTTTTTCCAGATCGGTAGTGGCAAACAGATGGTTCATCACCTGTTCCATATCCACGCGATTCGACCGCGGGACAATCACCAGACGGGTCGGGTTTTCGTGATCCGATTCATCGCGCAGGTCGTCGACCATCGGCAGCTTTTTATTGCGCATTTGAGCCGCAATCTGCTCCAGCACCTTGGCGCCGGAAACCTGGTGCGGCAGTGCGGAAATCACTACTGCGCCATCTTCTTTCGTCCATACTGCACGCATACGTACGGAACCGCGTCCGTTTTCGTAAATCTTACGAATCTCCGCACGCGAGGTAATGATCTCTGCTTCGGTCGGATAATCCGGCCCCTGCACGATATCCAGCAGTTGATCCAGCGTCGTTTTCGGCTGTTCAATCAGCGTAATTGCCGCTTTGGCCACTTCACGCAGGTTATGCGGTGGAATATCCGTCGCCATACCCACGGCAATCCCGGTCGTGCCGTTCAGCAGGATATTCGGCAGACGCGCAGGCAGCATTTTCGGCTCCTGCATGGTGCCGTCGAAGTTTGGCACCCAATCCGACGTTCCCTGACCAAGTTCACCCAGCAGGACTTCTGCATATTTCGACAGGCGGGATTCCGTGTAACGCATCGCGGCGAAGGATTTCGGATCGTCTGGCGCCCCCCAGTTCCCCTGTCCGTCAACCAGCGGATAACGGTAAGAGAACGGCTGGGCCATCAGCACCATCGCTTCATAGCAGGCACTGTCGCCGTGCGGATGGTATTTACCCAATACGTCACCGACGGTACGGGCGGATTTTTTAAACTTGGCGCTGGCGTTCAGCCCCAGTTCGGACATCGCGTAAACGATGCGACGCTGAACAGGTTTCAGACCATCACCAATAAACGGTAACGCCCTGTCCATGATGACGTACATGGAGTAGTTCAGATAGGCGTTTTCCGTGAATTCATGCAGCGCAAGGCGCTCTGCCATATCGCTCATTAATCGTGGTTCCTCAACTTATACCCGTCTATTGAAGGGCAATATTGCCGCAGATACTACCCTATCTGGCGTGTTGAGTCACAAAGTTCAGTGGATTTGGCGACGCAGAAATAACAATGCATCGCCAGGAATTGATTGTGAACAACGCTATACCAACGGCAAATAAATATCCGTGAGTAACTCGTGTTCGGCAACCTCATGCACGAAATTGAGATACTGGAAATAGACCGGGAAATCACGCAATGTTTCACCGCTACCCGGTAACCATTCCCGGAAAAGAAACCACACGCTGTCAGAAAGCGTGTCCAACGCCCCCTCGTGGCGCACTACCGCACAGCGTCCGGCGGGAATCTCACTGTTCACGACGCCAAACGCATTTTCGGGGACCGCCTGGCTGACGCTACCGCAAATATCAAAACGAAACTCTGCCGGCGGCGTGCTCTGTGGGTCATGCCAGGCAATGCCAAATGTCTGGCTGCCAGCAACCGGTGACAAGCCCGTCGTGCGTCGCCATTCGATAAACTTTGCGGCGCTGGCGTTAACCAAATCCGGATGGCCCCGATGCGTTAACATCGCCACCTGAATACGAGGGACATCGACAATTTTTACGTCCATTACGTGCTGCTCCTGAAATACCTGCTTAGGAATACGCTGGTGCCAGTCCAGCCAGTCCGGGGTTTGCCGGAACTGGCGAGGGCTTTTACCAAACGCAGTTTTGAAAGCACGTGTGAACGACTCCGGATTCTGAAACCCGGCATCCAGCGCAATATCAATGACTTTATCCTGCGGGTTAAACGCCAGTCGCCATGAAGCACGGCGCAGACGAAGCCACTGGATATAGCGATAAAGCGGTTGGCCACTCCAGGCAGTAAACTGCCGATGAAAATGAAATGGCGAACTGTGCGCCATTCGGCTTAACGCCTCAAGTGTAAGGGGCTCATCCAGATGACGCTCAATGTGTTCACAAACACACCGCAATCGTCTGGCATAAGCCGCGCTGAATCGGTCATTCATCACTGCCTCCTTGTGGCTTATTCTGTCCACCTGGCCGCATTGAATCCTGACCGATCTTGCGCACTCTTCGTAGGATTACGGATTTACTTTGCGGATTTGTTTCACGTCGATTTCAACGGAGTTCCAGTCTTTATCCACTTCACCCTGAATTTCAACCGTATCCTGCGGGCCGACGGTTACGCCGTTCCAGCGTTTATGGTCGATATCCACATTAACCGTGCCAGTGGCATCCTTAAACAGGTACAGATCGTCGGAAATACGTTCAACGATGTTCCCGCGTAGCGTGACCCAGGTGTCATCACGCAGTGATTTTGCACTTTCAACAGTGGTGCTGCTGCCGTTCGGGCCAGTAAACCCGCCATTTTGACTTTGCGTCGTCGTCGTAGGTCCAGAGAAACCGCCCTGCTGTGCGGCAAAAACAGGTGCGGAACACAATGCCATCACGGCAACCATTGCAGCTAATTTTTTCATCTTCATGTCTCCCTTTCATGTTGGTTTACGACTATTTAATAAGTTAATCCTTAACAAGTTCTTAAGGCAAAAAAAGATACTTTTTTTGCTGTACAGAGACCGTTATCACAAGGTTTACTGTCGGCAAAGAGCGTTATCGCAGGGAAGAACATATGCGTATTTTACTGATCGAAGATGACACGTTGATTGGCGATGGCCTTAAAACAGGCCTGAGTAAAATGGGTTTCAGCATCGACTGGTTTACCGAAGGTCGTCAGGGGAAAGAAGCACTGTACAGCGCCCCTTATGATGCGGTGATCCTCGACCTGACGCTGCCTGGTATCGACGGGCGCGATATCCTGCGCGAATGGCGGGCAAAAGGTAAGCAAGAGCCTGTGCTGATTCTGACGGCTCGGGACGCGCTGACAGAACGCGTTGAAGGCCTGCGCTTGGGCGCGGATGACTATCTGTGCAAACCCTTTGCACTCATCGAGGTTGCCGCCAGACTGGAAGCATTGGTACGCCGAGCCAGCGGCCAGGCCAGCAACATTCTGAGTCATGGTCAGGTCTCGCTTGATCCCGGCGCGCTGGTCGCGACAGTCGCAGGTGAACCTTTGTCACTCAAACCCAAAGAGTTCGCCCTGCTGGAACTACTGATGCGTAATAAAGGCCGCGTGCTGCCGCGCAAACTGATCGAAGAAAAACTGTATAACTGGGACGAAAACGTCTCCAGCAACGCCGTTGAAGTGCACGTCCACCACTTACGCCGTAAGCTCGGCAGCGACTTTATCCGCACTGTACATGGTATTGGCTACACCCTGGGTGACGCATGAAACTCACACAACGCCTCAGCCTGCGCGTCAGACTAACGCTTATATTCATGATTTTGGTTTTAGTGACCTGGCTGATTTCCAGCTTTGTCGCCTGGAAGCAAACAACCGATAACGTGAATGAGATGTTTGACACGCAACAGATGCTGTTCGCCAAACGCCTTATCACGCTGGATCTCGATGAACTAAAAGCCTCTGAACGCATAGCGCATACCCCGAAAAAATTCAAACATGGTCATATTGACGACGATGTTCTGACCTTTGCGGCCTACACGCCAGAAGGGAAAATGGTTCTTCACGATGGCGACAATGGCCAGTACATTCCCTATAGCTATCGCCGGGAAGGTTTTGACGATGGCTATCTGAATGGCGACAACGATAAATGGCGTTTTGTCTGGCTGACTTCCGCAGATAAAAAGTATCGAATCGTTGTCGGCCAGGAATGGGAATATCGTGAAGATATGGCTTTAGCGATTGTGACAGCACAATTGGTGCCGTGGTTGGTCGCTTTGCCGCTGATGCTGTTAATCCTGATTGTGTTGTTAAGTCTTGAACTTAAACCACTGAAAAAACTGGCGCAGGCGCTACGTTTACGCGACCCGGAATCAGAAGAACCGCTCAGTTTGAAAGGCATTCCTGGCGAGGTCCGCCCGTTGGTTGAATCACTCAATCAACTTTTCACTCGTATTCATACCACCATGGTGCGTGAACGGCGCTTTACTTCAGATGCTGCTCACGAGCTGCGTAGTCCGCTGACGGCGCTGAAAGTGCAAACCGAAGTGGCGCAACTGTCTGACGATGATCCTCAGGCAAGGCAAAAAGCCTTAATGCAGATGCAGGCCGGGATCGATCGCGCCACGCGTCTGGTCGATCAGTTACTGACGCTTTCGCGCCTTGACTCCCTCGACAACCTTCAGGATGTAGCGGAAATCTCGCTGGAGGAGTTGCTGCAATCTTCGGTGATGGATATCTACCATTCGGCCCGGCAGGCGCATATTGACGTACGATTGCAGATTAACGCCCACGATATCAAGCGTATGGGACAACCGCTGTTACTTAGCCTGATGGTGCGGAATCTGCTGGATAATGCGATTCGCTACAGCCCGCAGGGTAGCATTGTGGAAGTGACGCTCAACGCCCGCTATTTTAGCGTCAAAGATAACGGCCCGGGCGTGGCACCGGAAGTCCTGACGCACATTGGTGAACGCTTTTATCGTCCGCCGGGACAAAGCGTTACCGGCAGTGGTTTGGGCCTGTCGATCGTTCGTCGTATAGCGACCTTACACGGGATGTCTGCCTCGTTTGGTAATGCCCCGGAAGGCGGGTTTGATGCCAAAATCAGCTGGTAAAGACCGCATTATTGCTAATAATGCAAAAGACTTTGCACATTTTGCTAATTTCACCGCACCACTGGTGGGAGTACACTCATCCTCAAACGTATTTCCTTGAGGACACAAAATGAGCAACATTCTGATTATCAATGGTGCGAAAAAATTCGGCCATTCTAATGGTCAACTGAATGACACCCTGACCGAGGTCGCGGACGGTATCCTGCGCGACCTCGGGCATGATGTTAAAGTCGTACGGGCAGACAGCGATTATGACGTACAAACAGAAGTGCAGAATTTCGTCTGGGCCGATGCGGTTATCTGGCAAATGCCTGGCTGGTGGATGGGTGCACCGTGGACGGTGAAAAAATACATCGATGACGTGTTTACCGCAGGTCACGGTACGCTGTACGCCAGCGATGGCCGTACACGTTCAGATGCCTCTAAAAAATACGGTTCCGGCGGGCTGATTCAGGGCAAAAAATACATGTTGTCTCTGACCTGGAACGCACCAATGGAAGCCTTCACTGAAAAAGACCAGTTCTTCCATGGCGTTGGCGTTGATGGCGTGTATCTGCCGTTCCATAAAGCAAATCAGTTCCTGGGAATGGAAGCGCTGCCGACCTTTATCACCAATGACGTGATTAAAATGCCAGATGTTCCGCGTTATATCGCAGAATATCGCAAGCATCTGACCGAGATTTTTGGTTAACTAGTCACCTGGAATTAGAAGGAGTTAACCATGCTTACCGTTATTGCAGAAATCCGTACACGTCCAGGTCAACATCACCGCCAGGCGGTACTGGATCAGTTTGCTAAAATCGTTCCGACCGTACTGAAGGAAGAAGGCTGCCACGGCTATGCGCCGATGGTGGATCATGCTGCGGGTGTGAGTTTTCAGACCACAGCACCAGATTCAATCGTGATGGTTGAACAGTGGGAAAGCATCGCGCATCTTGAAGCGCATTTGCAGACCCCGCATATGAAAGCCTACAGCGAAGCCGTGAAAGGTGACGTGCTGGACATGAATATTCGTATTCTGGAGTCGGGTATTTAAGATTGTCGATTTGCCGGGTGACGCTTAGCTATCCGGCATAAATCGCTTCGTCAGATGAGAGCCGGATAAGGCATTTTATACCCGTCTCCGGCTTTTCTACATGCAATTACCCTTCGAGATCCGCCAGGTCGCCTTTCTCCTGCAACCAGTTTCGACGATCTTCAGAACGCTTCTTGGCCAGCAGCATATCCATCATTGCGTTGGTACGCTGATCGTCTTCATCATCGATAATGAGCTGCACCAGGCGACGGGTGTTCGGATCCAGCGTAGTTTCACGAAGTTGCATCGGGTTCATTTCACCCAGACCTTTAAAGCGTTGTACGTTCGGTTTCCCTTTCTTGCGCTTTAACTGCTCCAGCACGCCCGCTTTTTCTTCTTCTGTCAACGCGTAATACACCTCTTTGCCGAGATCGATACGGTACAACGGCGGCAGCGCCACATAGACGTGACCGTGTTTCACCAGCGTACGGAAGTGTTTCACAAACAGCGCGCACAGCAGCGTCGCGATGTGCAGACCATCGGAGTCCGCATCAGCCAGAATACAGATCTTGCCATAGCGCAGTTGGCTCAGATCATCGCTGTCCGGATCGATACCGATCGCCACCGAAATATCGTGCACTTCCTGCGAGGCCAGCACTTCATCAGAAGAGACTTCCCAGGTGTTGAGGATCTTACCTTTCAGCGGCATGATCGCCTGGTATTCACGATCGCGTGCCTGTTTGGCCGATCCGCCCGCCGAGTCACCTTCGACGAGGAACAGTTCGGTGCGATTGAGATCCTGTGCGGTACAGTCCGCCAGTTTCCCTGGTAGAGCCGGACCGCTGGTCAGCTTTTTGCGGACCACTTTTTTCGCCGCACGCAAACGACGTTGCGCGCTGGAAATCGCCATTTCTGCCAGCAGCTCGGCAGACTGCACATTCTGGTTCAGCCACAGGCTAAAGGCATCTTTCACCACGCCAGAAACGAATGCCGCACACTGACGCGAAGAGAGGCGCTCTTTGGTCTGTCCGGCAAACTGTGGATCCTGCATTTTTACCGACAGCACATAGGCGCAACGATCCCAGATATCTTCTGCCGACAACTTCACGCCACGCGGCAGAATATTGCGGTACTCGCAGAACTCGCGCATCGCGTCCAGCAGTCCCTGACGCAGGCCGTTAACATGCGTACCGCCCTGCATAGTAGGGATCAGGTTGACATAACTTTCAGTCAGCAACTCACCGCCTTCCGGCAGCCACAGCAGCGCCCAGTCAACAGTTTCCGTCTCACCGCTAAAATTACCGATAAACGGTTTTTCCGGCAGCGTCGGCAGGCCATTCACCGCTTCGCTCAGGTAGTCATTCAGACCGTCCTGGTAGCACCAGCGCTGCTCGCTGTTGTTAACTTCATCTTTAAAGGTAATTTCTACGCCCGGGCACAGTACCGCTTTGGCTTTCAGTACGTGCGTTAAGCGAGAAACAGAGAAACGTGGGCTGTCAAAGAAGGTTTCATCCGGCCAGAAGTGCACGCTGGTACCGGTATTGCGTTTACCGCAAGTACCGACCACCTGCAGATCCTGCACTTTGTCACCGTTTTCAAACGCGATGTTGTAGACCTGACCATCGCGACGCACGTTCACTTCTACACGTTTTGAAAGCGCGTTGACCACGGAGATACCCACCCCGTGTAAACCGCCTGAAAACTGGTAGTTCTTATTGGAAAACTTACCGCCTGCATGCAGGCGACAGAGGATCAGCTCGACCGCAGGAACGCCTTCTTCTGGGTGAATATCCACCGGCATGCCGCGTCCGTCGTCAATGACTTCCAGCGATTGATCGGCATGTAAGATCACATCCACGCGTTTCGCGTGGCCAGCCAGTGCTTCATCCACACTGTTATCAATCACTTCCTGCCCAAGATGGTTAGGACGGGTCGTGTCAGTGTACATCCCAGGGCGACGGCGTACCGGCTCAAGCCCAGTGAGTACCTCAATGGCATCAGCGTTATAAGTTTGCGTCATGGTTTAAATTAGCAATTCGAATTGATCGTCAGAAACTGTGCAGTCCAAGGAAATCGACAATCGGGTTGAAATAATCTTCGAAGCCCGTGAATGCGTGGTTTCCGCCCTCAATAACTGTCTGACGGCAGGAGGCGTAATACGCCACCGCCTGGCGGTAGTCCAGCACTTCATCGCCCGTTTGTTGAAGCAGCCAAATCAAATCCGGCGCTTCCAGCGGGTCAATCTGCATGACTTTAAGATCGTAAATATGGCGTGACTCTAGCACATATTGCTGCCCCGTGTAGGGGTTCTCGTTTTGACCGAGATAGTCGACCAGCAGTTCATAAGGCCGTACGGCAGGGTTCACCACCACCGCTGGCAGCATAAAACATTGCGACAGCCAGGTGGCGTAATAACCGCCTAATGAGGAGCCGACAATCCCCAGCGACTCGCCGCCATGTTCAAGGATAATTGACTCCAGCATCTCTGCCGCCTGGGCTGGATACGGCGGTAACTGCGGTACAATCATCTCAACGTGCGGATGGTGCTCCGCCAGCCAGTTTTTTAGCAGACATGCCTTCGCCGAACGAGGAGAACTATTAAATCCGTGAAGGTAAAGAAGCGTAGACATCAGTAGCCTTCTGAAGCGGTGTCAGGGTGGAACCGATTACCCTGCAGACGACGTACCTGAGTCTGCAACGTCCCGTCGGCAAAAAGCTCCAGCGTCCGCCAGCCGGGGCTGATGGTATCCAATGTGAAGTTGGAACAGTGCGGTTTAAACTGCACGCAGGTCGACGGTGTCGCCAGCAGTCGGCGGCCGTTCCAGTCGAGATCCAGCTCCTGATGAATATGCCCGCAGAGCAGATACTTCACGCGCGGATAGTTCGCCAGCACGTTGTCGAGCTCCGCCGCATTACGCAGACTGTGTTGATCGAGCCAACTGCAGCCCGCAGGCAAAGGATGATGATGCAGAAGCAGCAACGTATTACGTTCAGGCGCATCGGCAAGTTTACGCTCCAGCCACTCAAGCTGAAATTCGCTTAACTCACCGTGAGGAACGCCAAAAACCTGGCTGTCCAGCAACAAGATTTGCCACTGTTCGCCAATGAAAACGCGTTTGGCCGGGGAAATACCCGCATCCTGAAGCGCGCTGTACATCGCTGGCTGAAAATCGTGATTACCGGGTAACCAAACGCAGGGCGCACGAAAACTTGCGATGCCCTCAGCAAAATGCTGATAAGCCGCAGCGGATTGATCCTGCGCCAAATCCCCAGTCGCGACGATGAGATCGTACTCTGGCGACTCTGCATGTATTGCATCCAGTACGCACTGGTAGCTATCCCAGGTGTTCACACCCAGTAAGGTTTCATGCTTTTCGGCAAACAGGTGAGTGTCTGTAATTTGTAAGATCCTGACTCTGGCCTCACCAGCCAAAGGAAGGGTTAACAGGCTTTCCAAATGGTGTCCTTAGGTTTCACGACGCTAATAAACCGGAATCGCCATCGCTCCATGTGCTAAACAGTACCGTAACCAGTCGGCCAAAAACTGATTAATTTGATGCTTTTCGTCGCGTTGATGCAACTTTTTATTTGGATAATCATACCGCGCTTTGAAGCGAAAGATCTGCTGACTTGAACACACTTCAGCCACCCTCGCATCATGATACAGACGCACAGTCAGCGACGGCAGGCTCCAGTAGGTAACCGCTGGTGCCGTCTGTTCGATCGCGACAAGCGTAGTGTATCGGGTCGATTCAATAATCGTTAATCGATATTGTGCGTTTGCAACCTGATAGCTCACTGTTTCACCGGCTGCATCATTGCGTGGCAACAGGCGGCGCAACTGCGAAAAATTGGTTTCGCACAGGCGCATCATTTCAGGGAAGTCAGGTGTGTAACGCTTCATTTTTTCCACTCAGTTTTTAACTCTTGATAGTGCAGCTGTAACCATTGCAAGGCGATGACAGAAGCCGCGTTGTCGATTATCCCCTCTTCTACCCATTGATAAGCCTGTTCCCGACTCACCACATGAACACGAATATCTTCGTTTTCATCCGCCAGACCGTGGATACCATTTGCGGTCGAAGCGTCCACTTCACCTACCAAAATAGACAGGCGCTCACTGGTGCCCCCCGGACTTGCCAGATAGCTCAGCACGGGCTTAGTCCGCTTCACATCCAGTCCGGCTTCTTCCATTGCTTCACGGCGAGCCACATCTTCAACGGTTTCACCTTCTTCGATCATTCCGGCTACCATTTCCAGCAGATACGGCGTTTCGCTGGTGTCATAGGCCGCGATACGGATCTGTTCGACCAGCACAACTTCATCCCGCTCAGGGTCAAAGGGTAGCAAGACTGCCGCGTGTCCGCGCTCAAAAATTTCACGCTTCACTTCACCACTCATACCACCGTTAAACAGGCGATGACGGAAGCGATAAAGATCCAGTGAAAAAAAACCGCGGTATAGTGTTTCTCGTGCAATAATTTCTACATCATTTTTAGTGAATGTCATTGGCAAGTTGTCTGGTTTACGCATTGTGCTGTCCTGGTACCAATAGTGATTAAAGTGTGAATTTCAAGGTCGTTTGACTGCTGTTTGAGCGCCCTTGTGTTAAATTGATGCAAATTAACGCCGTATGGCACGTAACGCCAACTTTTTGAAGTGGCGGATTCTGCTAGAATCAGCAATTATTTTTACAATTTGATCAGCGCTAAATACTGCTTCACAACAAGGAATGCAAATGAAGAAATTGCTCCCCATCCTTATCGGCCTGAGCCTGTCGGGGTTCAGTACTCTGAGCCAGGCAGAAAACCTGATGCAGGTTTATCAGCAAGCACGCCTGAGCAACCCGGAATTGCGTAAATCCGCCGCCGATCGCGATGCTGCATTCGAAAAAATTAACGAAGCGCGTAGTCCTTTACTGCCGCAACTGGGCTTAGGTGCCGATTACACCTACAGCAATGGCTTTCGTGATGCCAACGGCGTCAACTCCAACGCGACCAGTGCTTCGTTAAGCCTGACTCAGACTCTGTTCGATATGTCAAAATGGCGTGCCCTGACGCTGCAAGAAAAATCAGCAGGCATCCAGGACGTGACCTATCAGACCGATCAGCAAACGCTGATCCTGAATACCGCCACGGCCTATTTTAACGTATTGAACGCGATTGACGTGCTCTCTTATACCCAGGCACAAAAAGACGCCGTTTATCGTCAGTTAGATCAGACGACCCAGCGTTTTAACGTTGGCCTGGTTGCTATCACTGACGTACAGAACGCCCGTTCACAGTACGATACCGTGTTAGCGAACGAAGTTACCGCGCGTAACAATCTGGACAACGCCGTTGAACAGCTGCGTCAGGTCACCGGCAATTACTACCCGGAACTGGCCTCGCTGAATGTGGATGGTTTTAAAACCAACAAACCGCAGGCAGTGAATTCGCTGCTGAAAGAAGCAGAAAACCGCAACCTGACGTTATTGCAGGCACGTTTAAGCCAGGATCTGGCGCGTGAGCAAATTCGTCTGGCGCAGGATGGTCATCTGCCGACGCTGGGTTTAACCGCCTCGACTGGTGTTTCTGATACCTCTTACAGTGGTTCTAAAACTAACACCTCTCAGTATGACGACAGCAACCAGGGCCAGAACAAAATTGGTCTGAACTTCTCGCTGCCGCTGTACCAGGGCGGGATGGTTAACTCGCAGGTTAAACAAGCGCAGTACAACTTTGTGGGCGCCAGCGAGCAACTGGAAAGCGCGCACCGCAGCGTAGTACAGACCGTTCGTTCATCATTCAACAACATTAATGCGTCTATCAGTAGCATTAATGCGTACAAACAAGCCGTTGTCTCTGCGCAAAGCTCACTGGACGCGATGGAAGCAGGTTATTCTGTCGGTACACGTACCATCGTGGACGTATTGGATGCCACCACCACGCTGTACAACGCTAAGCAGCAGTTGGCAAATGCGCGTTATACTTATCTTATCAACCAGTTAAACATCAAGTCTGCGCTCGGTACGCTTAACGAGCAGGATCTGGTAGCGCTGAACAATACGCTGGGCAAACCTATTTCCACCGCGCCTGACGCCGTTGCGCCGGAAAATACCCAGCAAGACGCCGCGGCAGATGGTTATACCGCGAACAGTGCGGCACCGGCGGTCAAACCGGCAGCTGCACGTACAACCAGCAGCAGTAACGGCAACAACCCGTTCCGTAATTGATGTTGATGACGGGGCTTCGGCCCCGTCTGAACGTAAGACAACGTAAAGATCCGCCCCTTCTCCCGCATTCTCGCCTCTTCCCGCTTCAATTTCGACCAGCCATCCTCTATTCTGAGCAGTATTTACCACTGGGTCCTGGAAGACATAAATGAAACGGACAAAATCTATACATCACGCGTCGTTCCGCAAAAGCTGGAGCGCACGCCATCTGACTCCTGTCGCACTGGCTGTGACCGCTGTTTTTATGCTGGCAGGCTGTGAAAAGAGTGACGAAACGGTTTCGCTTTATCAGAATGCGGACGACTGCTCTGCGGCGAATCCGGGTAAAAGCGCTGAATGTACGACCGCATTCAACAACGCACTGAAAGAAGCTGAACGCACGGCGCCAAAATACGCTACGCGCGAAGACTGTATTGCCGAGTTCGGTGAAGGTCAGTGCCAGCAGGCACCTGCCCAGGCAGGAATGGCGCCTACGGGCGAAGGCCAGGCTCAAGCGCAGAATCAAAGCAGTGGTAGCTTCTGGATGCCGCTGATGGCGGGTTACATGATGGGTCGGATGATGGGCGGCGGCATGGGCGCGCAACAACCGCTGTTCAGTTCGAAAAATCCGGCCAGCCCGGCATATGGCAAATACACCGATGCCGGCGGTAAAAACTACGGTGCCGCCACACCGGGCCGCACCATGACCGTGCCGAAAACCGCGATGGCACCAAAACCTGCCACCACGTCTACCGTTACGCGCGGCGGATTTGGTGAGTCGGTGGCAAAACAGAGCACCATGCAACGTAGCGCCAGCGGCACCACGACACGTTCGATGGGTGGCTGATCCCTATGGAAAGAGTCAGTATTGTTGAGCGCCCGGACTGGCGCGACAAAGCCACCGAATACGGTTTCAACTTTCACACCATGTACGGCGAGCCGTACTGGTGTGAAGATGCCTACTACAAGCTCACGCTGGCCCAGGTTGAAAAACTGGAAGAGGTCACCGCAGAGCTGCATCAAATGTGCCTCAAAGTGGTGGAAAGGGTCATCAACAGCGATGAGCTGATGACCAAGTTTCGCATTCCAAAACATACCTGGGGCTTCGTCCGCCAGTCCTGGCAGACACAGCAGCCGTCGCTCTACTCGCGTCTCGATCTGGCGTGGGATGGCGCGGGTGAACCTAAGCTTTTAGAAAACAACGCAGATACGCCAACCTCATTATATGAAGCGGCTTTTTTCCAGTGGATCTGGCTGGAAGATCAGCTTAATGCGGGCAACCTGCCGGAAGGCAGCGATCAGTTCAACAGCCTGCAGGAAAAACTGATCGAACGTTTCACTGAGCTGCGTGAACAGTACGGTTTTCAACTGCTACACCTGACCTGCTGTCGCGATACGGTCGAAGATCGTGGAACGATCCAGTATTTGCAGGATTGCGCGGCTGAGGCTGAAATTGCCACTGAATTTCTCTATGTCGAAGATATCGGACTCGGTGAAAAAGGTCAGTTCACGGACATGCAGGACCAGGTGATCGCCAACCTGTTCAAGCTGTATCCGTGGGAGTTTATGCTGCGTGAAATGTTCTCCACCAAGCTGGAAGACGCTGGCGTTCGCTGGCTGGAACCGGCCTGGAAGAGCATTATCTCCAACAAAGCGTTGTTGCCGCTGCTGTGGGAAATGTTCCCGGATCATCCGAATCTGCTACCGGCATATTTCGCCGAAGACGACTATCCGCAGATGGAAAAATTCGTCGTGAAACCGATCTTCTCGCGTGAAGGGGCTAACGTTTCCATTATCGAAAACGGTAAAACCATCGAATCCGTGGAAGGACCGTACGGTGAAGAGGGTATGATCGTGCAGCAGTTCCATCAGCTACCGAAGTTTGGCGACAGCTATATGCTGATCGGCAGCTGGCTGATCAACGATCAACCCGCCGGGATCGGCATTCGTGAAGACCGCGCGTTGATCACCCAGGATCTCTCACGCTTCTATCCGCATATTTTTGTCGAATAATTGAGAGTGCCGGGTGGCGGCTTCGCCTTACCCGGCCTACGACACGAATTTAATGCCCGATAAGCGCAGCGCCATCGGGCATTCATCATCCAACCTGCACCGACAACATACTCAGGCTACCCATCTCAATGCCATCGACCGGGATTGTTACAGGTTCTTTACCATCCCATGCCCCGAGTACATACAGCAGCGGCAGGAAGTGATCCGGCGTCGGGTTCGACAACGATCCGCCTTCATGCTCGAGATAATTCACCAGCGGATGCTGTTCAACCGGTCCCTGCCAGGTCAGGTTGGCTTTCACATAATCATTGAATGAAGTCGCCCACGGGTATGGTGTATTCTCACCGTGCCAGCGTGCTGTACGCAGGTTATGCACCACGTTGCCACTGGCCACCAGCATAATGCCTTCATCGCGCAACGCTGCCAGTTTACGGCCTATTTCAAAATGCCAGGCCGCAGGTTTAGTGCTATCGACACTCAACTGCACCATCGGGATATCCGCGTTCGGGTACATCTTGATCAGCACGCCCCATGAGCCGTGGTCAAATCCCCACGCCTCTTTATCTAACGTGACTGGCACTGGAGAAAGCAGATCCACCAGATGCTGGGCCAGTTCAGGAGACCCCGGGGCCGGATAATGCGTGTCATACAGTGCTTGCGGGAAACCACCAAAATCGTGGATCGTTTTTGGTGCTTCCATCGCCGTCACACCTGTCCCACGAGTGAACCAGTGTGCCGAGACCACAACAATCGCTTTCGGGCGCGGCAACGTTTCCCCCAGTTGCTGCCAGGCGCGGGTATAAACGTTATCTTCCAGAACATTCATTGGGCTGCCGTGTCCCAAAAACAATGCTGGCATACGAGTTGAAGACATGATGATATCCTTACTGAGGGAGCCATTTTGATATCACCACAATACGCTTTTTCGGTTGATGAAGAACTCAGATAACCATGATGAAGATCATCAGTTATTTTGACGATCCGCCCCGAACAGCAGATTGATAAGGAGTTTTATTTGTCGATGTCAGTACCTTTACTTCTGACCTTACTGGCAGGCGCCGCTACATTTATCGGTGCATTTCTTGGCGTGCTGGGACAAAAACCCTCTAACCGCGTTCTCGCGTTTTCTCTGGGTTTTGCCGCAGGCATCATGTTGCTGATCTCCCTGATGGAAATGTTGCCAGCGGCACTGGCAGCAGAGGGAATGTCGCCGGTGCTGGGTTACGGGATGTTTATCGTTGGTTTGCTGGGCTACTTTGGCCTGGATCGTTTACTGCCGCACGCTCACCCTCAGGATTTAGTCCAAAAAACCACACAGCCGTTGCCCGGTTCCATTAAGCGTACCGCGATTTTATTAACTCTGGGTATCAGCCTGCACAACTTTCCGGAAGGGATCGCGACTTTTGTTACTGCCAGCAGCAACCTGGAGCTGGGTTTTGGTATTGCACTGGCCGTCGCATTGCACAATATTCCTGAAGGTTTAGCCGTTGCCGGGCCCGTTTATGCTGCCACAGGCTCCAAACGTACCGCTATATTCTGGGCAGGGATCTCGGGCATGGCGGAAATATTAGGTGGGGTACTGGCATGGTTAATTCTGGGCAGTTTGATTTCGCCCGTGGTGATGGCGGCAATTATGGCCGCGGTCGCCGGAATTATGGTCGCATTATCCGTTGATGAGCTGATGCCGCTGGCAAAAGAGATCGACCCCAATAATAATCCCAGCTATGGGGTACTGTGTGGAATGTCGGTAATGGGCCTCAGCCTGGTTATCCTGCAATCTATGGGAATCGGGTGAAGCCGATGGCGGATGCGGCTCTGCGATTCAGAACATCCGCCTCATTCATGGTGGCAGGGCCGCTATTCGTGGTCCTTGACGGTGGTACCACCTTCGCCCGTATGGCGAAACAGTTTGTTGCGCGCCTCGAGTAATGCATCTCTGTCTTGCCGGAACGCTCTGCAATAACGTTTCATATGGCAATAATAACCGACAGCAACGAGTGCAATTAATACAATCCAATACCAGGCAATAAACATTCTTTTACCCTTAAAATTTAACATCATTAAACATTTAACGTTAAAATTTTACATAACTATATTCTGACCTACCTCTATAGTGGCATAACATGAAAACAAATATATGATTTCGATCATATAACGTAACGGATAACGCTAATCGAAAAACCTGCATTAAAAAGGAAACAATATCATCACATTTACGCGACTAAATAAAAATTCATTATCCAGAACAACGTCCCTCATTGTCATTCAAAGAATAATAAAAATGTTACCCACTGATAATTAATAAATTTCTCGCGGAGCGGGATATTTATTTAAACATTTACGGGCTATACCATTTAATTATGACAACGCATCAGCATAAGAAAAATATATTAATAACTATTATTTAGTGTTGATACGTAGTACCAGAGCATCCCATCGGACTAAAGCTAAATTCTCCGGCTATAACAACAAAAAACCGAAGCCAGAAAACTGACTTCGGTTTTTTTATCCCTACCGCGGTTGTCGCGGTAGTCAGCAATTAGCTGGCTTTGCGCTCGTGCGCCTGACGGTAAGCCACTAAATCTTCGATAGTGACTACAGCCATATTGTGCTTGCCGGCAAACGCAATGCACTCCGGCGCACGCGCCATGGTGCCATCATCATTAGTCAATTCGCACAGCACACCAGCCGGTTTAAAACCAGCCAGCGTCACCAGATCGATAGTGGCTTCGGTATGGCCGCCGCGAGTTAACACACCACCAGCCTGAGCACGCAGCGGGAAAACGTGACCCGGGCGGTTCAGATCGGAAGGTTTAGCGCCATCTTTAATCGCCGCGCGAACGGTCGTGACACGGTCTGCTGCGGAAACACCGGTAGTCACACCTTCTGCCGCTTCAATGGTCACGGTAAAACCCGTACCGTAAGCGCTGGTGTTATTTTCCACCATCATCGGCAGATCGAGCTGTTTGCGTCGGTCTTCAGTGATGCACAGGCAAACAATACCGCTACCGTGACGGATGGTCAGCGCCATCTGTTCAACAGTCATGGTTTCTGCCGGGAAAATCATATCACCTTCGTTTTCACGGTCTTCATCGTCAAGCACCATCACACCGCGTCCTTCACGCAGCGCAGCAAGCGCATGTTCAACACGTTCGAAAGGCGTACCAAAAGAGGAAAGTAGCGTCTGATTCATGGTAAAAAAACCTCACTAAAATTATGGTTACCAGAATCAGGGCAGTCTTAGGAGTGCCGTCAAAGCGGCAAAAAAATAACGTGAGCGGGTCCATGCCCGACTGGATCGTTACTCTCTCCCATCCGGACTCTAACCGTCGGCCCCGGAATTACACCGGATCTGCTGACCTTTTTGCCGTAACAAAAAGCGCTCGCGGGCTTTCAACATTCGTTGATTTACCGCCGGTGGGGAATTTCGCCCCGCCCTGAGAATAAGCGGGTTAACTATAACGCTATTGATTACCTTCATCAACGCCTTTACTCGACTTAGCTTCACACAATTCTGGTTTATGCCTGGGGCAGTTCGCACTACAATAGGCAGCAACACGTACCAGTTCAGGGAAACCATAATGATTGACCCGAAAAAAATTGAGCAGATTGCTCGTCAGGTTCATGAGTCGATGCCGAAAGGGATCCGGGAGTTTGGCGAAGACGTTGAGAAGAAAATTCGCCAAACGCTGCAGTCGCAGCTGACACGTCTGGATCTGGTAAGCCGCGAAGAGTTTGACGTACAAACCCAGGTTTTACTGCGTACCCGTGAAAAACTGGCGCTGCTTGAGCAACGTCTGACGGAGCTGGAATCGCGTGAAAAAACGGCAGAAGTTAAACCTGCCCCCGCGATCCCGTCAGTCGATCCGCAAGAGTAAAAACGACAACGGGCCGTAAGGCCCGTTAATATGTCAGTGTTCCAGTTCTAATTTTTTCGCCTCTGTTGCCTGCTGGCAGTAAAGTGCATAGCGTTTGCAAAACCAGCTGCGATGTTCCTCATCCATATTTCCAGTGACAGCCTGGATATCAACGGGTCGGCCCTCAGCCTGCATTCTGGCAAAACTCCGGGCCAGGAAATCGAAATTGTTCAGTGAATACATATTGCTGTTCATGAGCATACCCTCCAGTTATTGAATATCTGTTAAGGCCATATGCTTTTTCTGATTTCAGTATTTCCCTGGATACGAAGTTATTCTGTACATATTGTGCGCAAAAAAACCGCCTGCTTCACAGTTTCCTACGAAATCTAAGAGGGAGATGAGCCCCTTTTCGGATTTAAGACCAGGGTAACGCATGTTATTGTAACGTCATGTAAAAGTAAGAGGTAAAACTATTACTTTTGACACGGACAGGGAACGCAGTAACAGGAGGAAAATACTTGGTTCTATTTGCGGATTATAACGACCCCTACCTGTTTGCTATTTCATTTGTACTGCTGATTGGCCTACTGGAAATCATCTCTCTTATTTGCGGCCATTTCCTTTCAGGCGCGCTTGATGCTCACCTTGAACACTACGATGCCCTGACCTCCGGCAATATCGGCCAGGCGCTTCACTATCTCAATATTGGGCGAATCCCCGCGCTGATCGTGCTGTGCTTACTCGCAGGTTTCTTTGGGCTCTTCGGTATCCTTCTTCAGCATGGTTGGGTCACGCTGTGGCAGGCTCCGCTCAGCAACCTGCTGCTCGCGCCGGTGAGCTTCATTCTTGCGGTCTTTGCCGTGCATTACAGCGGAAAAATCATCGCCCCGTGGCTACCGCGGGATGAAACCACCGCCCTCGCTGAAGATGAATTTATCGGCAGCATGGCAATCATTACCGGACATTCTGCAAGTGCCGGAACGCCCTGCGAAGGCAAATTTACCGACAAGTTCGGGCAGATCCACTATGTGCTGCTGGAGCCTGAAGCAGGCAAAGAATTCAAAAAAGGAGACAAGGTACTGATTATCTGCCGACTCTCCGCAACGCGTTACCTGGCCGAGTTAAACCCCTGGCCGACTGTTTTATAATTTTACACAGAGGGATCTCATAAATGGATGATGTTTTTGGCATGTTACCTTCATGGATGTTTACCGCCATTGTCGCGGTGGTCGTCTTAGTAATTATCGGGATTATTTTTGCCCGCCTGTATCGTCGTGCGTCTGCTGAACAAGCGTTTGTGCGTACCGGCCTTGGCGGGCAAAAAGTGGTGATGAGCGGCGGCGCAATTGTCATGCCTATCTTCCACGAAATCATTCCTATCAACATGAACACCCTCAAACTTGAGGTGAGCCGTTCTACTGTCGACAGTCTCATCACCAAAGACCGTATGCGCGTAGATGTCGTCGTCGCCTTTTTCGTGCGTGTAAAACCGTCTGTTGAAGGGATTGCAACCGCCGCACAGACGCTGGGACAGCGGACGCTGTCACCAGAGGATTTACGTGTGCTTATCGAAGATAAGTTTGTCGATGCCCTGCGTGCCACTGCGTCGCAGATGACCATGCACGAGCTGCAGGATACGCGTGAAAACTTCGTTCAGGGCGTACAAAACACCGTCGCGGAAGACCTGTCCAAAAACGGCCTGGAGCTGGAGAGCGTTTCACTCACCAACTTTAACCAGACCGAAAAAGTCCATTTCAACCCCAACAACGCCTTTGATGCCGAGGGTCTGACCAAACTGACCCAGGAAACGGAACGTCGTCGTCGCGAACGTAACGAAGTCGAGCAGGACGTAGAAGTTGCCGTTCGTGAGAAAAATCGTGATGCGCTGTCGCGCAAGCTGGAGATCGAGCAGCAGGAAGCCTTCATGACGCTCGAGCAGGAGCAGCAGGTGAAAACCCGCACAGCTGAGCAAAACGCCAAAATTGCCGCCTTTGAAGCCGAGCGTCATCGCGAAGCTGAACAGACGCGTATCCTTGCCGAACGCCAAATTCAGGAAACAGAAATCGATCGCGAACAGGCGGTGCGTTCAAGAAAAGTCGAGGCCGAGCGTGAAGTTCGCATCAAAGAGATCGAACAGCAGCAGGCAACAGAGATAGCCAACCAGACCAAGTCCATCGCCATTGCCGCCAAGTCCGAACAGCAGTCTCAGGCTGAAGCACGCGCTAACGATGCCCTGGCCGATGCGGTTCGCGCCCAGCAGAACGTAGAAACCACCCGCCAGACCGCAGAAGCGGATCGTGCCAAACAGGTGGCATTGATTGCCGCAGCCCAAGATGCGGAAACCCAAGCTGTTGAGCTGACCGTACGCGCGAAAGCGGAGAAAGAAGCGGCAGAATTGCAGGCGGCAGCGATTGTTGAACTCGCCGAAGCAACGCGGAAAAAAGGCCTCGCGGAAGCAGAAGCACAACGCGCACTTAACGATGCCATCAACGTGCTTTCCGATGAACAGACCAGCCTGAAATTTAAGCTGGCGCTGCTGCAGTCCCTGCCAGCGGTTATTGAGAAATCCGTTGAGCCAATGAAGTCTATCGATGGGATCAAGATTATTCAGGTTGATGGTCTCAATCGCGGCGGCGCAGTCGGTGAAGTGACCGCAGGTAACGTAAACGGTGGGAATCTCGCAGAGCAGGCATTATCCGCAGCCCTTACCTATCGTACACAAGCGCCGCTGATCGACTCGCTGTTAAATGAAATTGGCTTGTCCGGTGGTTCGCTGTCGGCACTTGCCGAACCGATGAAAGCAGTGGAAAGTAGCGCTGTGACGGAAAAATAAAGCGTAAAAATGCCGGATGGCGACGCGCCATCCGGCAATCAGGTCAGCGTTCACTTATCGCTGTCTTTCTGGATCTTTTTGATGATATTGGTCGTCGAACAACCATCTTCGAAGTTGAGTACCAACACTTCTCCGCCGTTGGCCCACACCTCTTTGCTGCCGGCAATCTCGTCCGGCTTGTAATCGCCGCCTTTGACCAGCAGATCCGGCAGAACACCGGCAATCAGACGCTGCGGCGTATCCTCCTCAAAAGAGACGACCCAGTCGACGGACTCCAGCGCACCCAGCACGATCATACGCTGTTCAAGCGGGTTGACCGGGCGCGTTTCGCCTTTCAGACGTTTGGTGGACGCATCGCTGTTAACCGCGACGATCAGACGGTCCCCCAGCTTGCGCGCATTTGCCAGATAGGAGACATGCCCCGCATGCAGGATGTCAAAGACACCGTTGGTCATTACCACTTTTTCACCGCGCTTGCGGGCGCTGGCGACAGCCTGCTTCAGCTCATCTTCACTCATCACGCCAAAACCGGTATCAGCGCGACCGCGCACGGCATTCTCCAGCTCGATCGGTGAAACCGTAGAGGTCCCCAGCTTACCGACAACAACACCTGCTGCCGCGTTAGCAAAATAGCACGCCTCTTCCAGCGAATTACCTGCCGCCAGCGTCGCCGCCAGCACGCCGATAACCGTATCGCCCGCACCGGTCACGTCATACACTTCCTGCGCCTGCGTCGGCATGTGCAATGGCGCCTTGCCCGGTTGCAACAGCGTCATGCCCTGTTCGGAGCGCGTGATTAACAGTGCAGAAAGGCCGAAATCCGCAATCACCTTCATGCCGCGTTCAACCAGTTCATCTTCGCTCTTGCACTTACCCGCGACCGCTTCAAACTCAGACAGGTTCGGCGTCAGCAGCGTTGCGCCGCGGTAGCGTTCAAAATCGGTCCCTTTCGGATCGATAAGTACCGGAACTCCTGCTTTACGTGCCAGTGCAATCATTTGCTGAACGCTTGCCAGCGCACCTTTGGCGTAGTCCGACAGCACCAGCGCGCCGATAGATCCCAGCGCCTGATTGATACGCTCATGCAGTGGCTGCGGATCAACACCTTCAAAGCCTTCCTCGAAGTCCAGGCGAATCAACTGCTGGTTGCGGGAAAGCACGCGCAGCTTGGTGATCGTCGGATGCGTCGGCACGGAAACGAAGTCACATTTTACGTTTACGTCCGCCAGCGTTTTACTCAGCGCACGCGCCGCGTCGTCAATGCCGGTCAGGCCCACCAGACGCGAATTCGCTCCCAGAGAGGCAATGTTCATCGCCACGTTTGCTGCGCCACCAGGACGTTCTTCAATGGTATCCACTTTTACCACCGGGACCGGCGCTTCCGGGGAGATACGGCTGGTAGGGCCGTACCAGTAGCGATCCAGCATCACATCACCGACAACCATGACTCCTGCACGTTCAAACTCTGGCAGCGTTACTTTCATTCCTGTCTCCTGAGAGATTCTCTGAGGGTCTTAAAATTTGCGCGCGATAATAACACACTTCACTCGGCAACCAGCCACTTCTGCCAGCTGTCACGCACCAGCGTACGTTCAGCACTGAAGCTCTCCGGCGCGACATGGCCCGGAAGTTCCTGCAGGGCAAGATGGTGAAGTTCATCGCGCAGCGTTGTGTAAGCGCGGGTAAGCGCCAGCGCTTCCTGCTCGTCCATAATGTCGTTTTGCGCCAGTAATTCCAGAATGCGCACGTTATCCGACCAACGCGTCAGCTTGGGTTTTTCGTGGGCATAGCGCAGCACCAGATATTGCGTAATAAACTCAATATCGGTGATACCGCCTTCATCTGCTTTGATATCAAAACGATCGCGATGCTTATTGCCCAGATGGGCACGCATTTTCTCACGCATTTCACGCACGTCTGTCTGCAATGTTTTTCCATCACGGGCGAGGGTCATGATATCGCGCCGCACCACATCAAACTGAGAGGTCAGTTGCGGGTCGCCGTACACCACACGAGCCCGCACCAGCGCCTGATGCTCCCACGTCCAGGCTTCGTTACGCTGGTAGTCAGCAAAAGCATCTGTTGAGGTCACCAGCATTCCCGCCGCACCGGACGGACGCAGTCGTGCATCCACTTCATACAAAATGCCAGATGAGGTGCGGGTACTGAAAAGATGCATAATGCGCTGCGACAGGCGCAGATAGAACTGCCGCCCGTCAATCTCACGTTCGCCGTCCGTCATCACGTCCATCGGACAGTCATGCAGGAAGATCAAGTCGAGATCGGAGCTATAGCCCAGCTCCCAACCACCCAGTTTGCCGTAGCCAACAACGGCAAAACCGCGACCTTCGCGATCGCCAAGATGCGTTGGCTGCCCGTAGCGGGCGACCATTTGCGTCCACGCCTGCTGAACTACGGCATCAATAATGGCTTCCGCCAGCCAGGTCAGGTGATCGCTTACCTTCATGACCGGCAGCGTCCCGGCGATATCAGCCGCTGCAATACGCAGCAACTGCGTTTGCTTAAACTGACGCAGGGCTTCCAGCTGCTGCTCTTCGTCATCTTCCGGTACGCGCAGTAAATACTGACGTAGCTCATCGCGATAGGCGTCAGTCGCCGTGGGTTGATACAGCGTGTTGGGGTCCAGCAGTTCATCGAGCAACAGCGGATAGCGTGCCAGTTGGCTGGCCACCATGGGTGAGGCAGCGCACAGCGAAATCAGGTGTTTAAGCGCCCCTGGGAATTCGCTCAGCAGTTCCAGATAAGTCGTGCGGGTGACAATGCCCACCAGCAGCGGAGTAATACGCGACAACGGTACGGAAGCATCATCGCGGGAACAGACGTCGCTCAGCAGATGCGGCATCAAATGATCCAGCACCTGACGCCCCCGCGGGCCTATCGTGCGCTTATCCAGCTCTTTACGGAAATCGGCGATCAGCGTCAGCACACGGCGGCGATCGTCATCCGCCAGATGCATCAGCACTGGCGTCGTATCATCTTCCTGCAACGCATCCTGCCACAGCTCGCGCCACTGTTCTGAGAGCGACTCTTCCTGGGTTTCAGCTTCGTCATCGCCAATCAGCTCGTTAAATACCCGGCGCACGTTGTTCATATGATTTGCCAGAACATCGGTTAACTGCTGCCAGTCATCGACGTTCATCCCCCACGCCAGCCGCGCGCGATTCAGTTCATCGCCAGGAAGCGTTTGGGTCTGTTCATCATTGATGCTTTGCAGCAGGTTTTCGAGGCGGCGTAAATAGAGATAGGCTGCTCGCAGTTGTTCCGCATCGGTATCAGACAGCAGGTGCAGCGCATTGATGGCGCTCAGTGTGGGTAAAAGCGAACGGGATTGCAGAGAAGGCTCACGCCCGCCGCGGATCAGCTGGAATACCTGAACGATAAATTCGATTTCACGAATACCGCCCGCGCCGAGCTTGATGTTGTCCTTCAGACCACGACGGCGAACTTCACGGGCAATCATTCCTTTCATGTTACGCAGGGACTGGATCACACTGAAATCGATGTAGCGACGGAAGACAAACGGTCGTAGCATGGCGCGAAGCTCGCTGACATAAGTACCGTCGGTATCGCCCATAATACGTGCTTTGACCATCGCATAGCGTTCCCAGTCGCGCCCTTGCTCCTGGTAATAATCCTCCAGCGCGGAGAAGCTCAGCACCAACGGACCGCTGTCGCCAAACGGACGTAAGCGCATGTCTACCCGATAAACAAACCCATCCATTGTTGGCTGATCCAACACTTTGATGAGCCGCTGGCCCATACGGGTAAAGAACTGCGCGTTATCCAGTTCACGCCGTCCACCCTGTGTAGAGCCATGTTCCGGCCAGGCGAAAATCAGATCGATATCGGAAGAAAAATTCAGCTCGCCGCCACCGAGTTTTCCCATCCCTAAAATCAGCAGCGGTTGCGGGGTGCCTTCCTGATTACAGGGCGTTCCCCACTCACGGCAACAGGCGTCATACAGCCAATCACGTGCGGCAATGATCAGCGTCTCCGCCAGGTGACTTAGCTGTTGCAAAATACTCTCTTCAGCCACCAGCGACAGCGTCTGCGCCCAGGCAATGCGCACCATGATGCGACGGCGGAACAGGCGCAGTTCACGCATCAACGTCGCTTCATCACTGACGTCGTACAACGCTTGCTGTAACCAGGTGACATAGTGTTGCCATTCATCAGCCTGTGGCGCGGCGCTTTCCAGCTCCACCAGCCACTCAGGATGGGCAATCACACTGTCGCGAACAAAATCACTGAATGTAAGCACTGACTTCGCCTGCACACTCAGTGAAGACTCAGATATTGCTGCTGGCAGCCGCTCAACAACGGTCGGCCAGTACTGCTGTAACGGTGAAGAGAGCTGCTTCATTTACGGGTTATCCTTTGAATGGTGCCGAATGGCGGCGTTTCGCTTTATCCGGCCTACATGACACTGACATCCATCGCGTAGGCCTGATAAGCGCAGCGCCATCAGGCATCCCGGCCTCGGTCCTGGTTATCGTTTACCGCTGTGTAGCCAGAACGGTTCCTGAGAGATCGCTTCGTTGCGGAAGTGTTCGATTTCAATATGTTGGCGGGTTTCGATGGCATGACGCAGCCCCTGCCAGTTAGCAATCCATTCCGATGCAACATTCTCATCGTAGTAACCCGCCAGCATCAGCATGCTATCAATATTGCGCGTCAGACGAGGGAGTTGATCGGCGTACTGATCGCCCAGCGGTTGCGCAAAAGCGGTTTTCAGTTCAGCAGCATGACGTGAAAGATGGGTGTCAGAAAAACGCTTAAAGGAGTCGGCAATTTTTCCCTGCGCTTTTGCATCAAGGAACGGCTGCCATCCTTTGGTCACCAGCCATTCTGTCAGCGCCAGCTTAGCCATTGCCGTTTGCGTGCTGTAAACCGCCGAAATAGCAGAAACGTCCGATGCAATAATCGCTTCCGACTGGGTCAGCAAATCACGTAAGTGAGCGCTCGCTTTTCGCGGAACATGACCGCCAAACAGCATCAGAATGTGACGCACCAGGCCCATTGCCGCCAGCACCTCGGCTTTCGCGCCTTTGACGCCGCGCACCCACAGCTCTTCATGATACTGCCACTGTGATAATGCCAGCTCCAGCGCCGCTTCCAGCCCCTGTTCAATGCTCGCCTTCGCCGGAACGGTCAAAATGCGCGTCGGTTTGAGTTCACGCGGCGCGTTCCCCTGCGCCAGATGATAACCGCGCGCCGCTTTACTCAGACTGCCCTGGCGTAAACCGGTTTGTGACACCAGCTGACTTGCCAGCTGCAGTACCGCACGGGTATCGCCGCTCAACAACTCAAGTTCAAGCTCGCAGAGGGGTTCTGCAAACTCGCCGGCCTTCACTTCCCCCAGATCGAGAGCGATTTCAATCCGGCTGCCGTCGGCATCAACCAACCATTTCTCGCGGTAAAAGTCGGTGCTGAACAACGGTTGCACCTGAGAGGCAAGATCGGCCGGCAGTTCACCATTGGGCCAAACCTCAGCAGGAAACAGGGTGAGATCCAGTTCCGGCGCGCTCAAGGCGACATTATATTCTGGTCGTTGATGCAGACCGCCCGTTACCCGTCCGGCAATTTTCATGGTCATTTCATAACGACCATTCTCACCACGAATACGCAGCCCCATATCATGGCCTCGCAACCAGCCATCCGAGGTTTCGTAGTAAATATTCAGCAACTGACTGGGGGCGTGATGCTCTCCCCCCAACGTATTCAGACGTTCACGTAGCGCATCTACAGCATCACTATTGACGATAAACTTTAATTCGATTTCCTGGGCCATGGTCTTGTACTTATGGGTTATGTCACAGTTGAGAAAACAGACTGCGAACTAAGTGCATTCTTTATTGTCAGTAGATAGTATTTTGCGCCAAATTGCCATGCAACGTGCAATTTGACGGGCGTAAAAGTTTCGGGTGGTGGCAAAAAGGACACAGATGATTCCGATTGATGTCGAATGCTTTGCGTAGAGACACTGATGCCACTACTATCGTTCCACTTTCTATGACAATAACGACAGCCTGATGCCAAAATTACGCCTGATTGGATTAACTTTACTCGCACTTAGCGCCACTGCAGTCTCTCATGCCGAAGAGAAGCGCTATGTCTCTGATGAACTGAACACCTGGGTCCGCAGCGGTCCAGGCGATAATTATCGCCTCGTGGGCACGGTTAACGCCGGCGAGGAAGTTACGCTTTTACAGACTGACGCCAACACCAACTACGCCCAGGTGAAAGACAGCACTGGACGTACCGCGTGGATCCCACTTAAAGAGCTGAACAGTACGCCAAGCCTGCGTACCCGTGTACCCGATCTGGAAAACCAGGTTAAGACACTGACCGATAAGCTCAATAATATCGATACCACGTGGAACCAGCGCACCGCCGATATGCAGCAAAAAGTAGCGCAAAGCGACAGCGTGATCGACGGGTTGAAGGAAGAAAACCAGAAGCTGAAGAATGAGCTTATCGTGGCGCAAAAGAAAGTCAGCGCCGCTAACCTGCAGCTTGATGACAAACAGCGCACCATCATCATGCAGTGGTTTATGTATGGCGGCGGCGTGCTCGGACTCGGCCTGCTTCTCGGTCTGGTTCTGCCACACATGATCCCAAGCCGGAAGCGCAAAGATCGCTGGATGAACTGAATCGCCTTCTCCGCCACACTGACATATGATTAAGGAATACTGTTTTTCAAAAGGAATGTGGTGTGAAGATTTATCTGGTCGGTGGTGCTGTTCGGGATGCGTTATTAGGGCTACCGATTAAAGATAAAGATTGGGTCGTTGTCGGCGCCACGCCGCAGGAGATGCTTGACGCGGGCTATCAGCAGGTAGGTCGCGATTTCCCTGTGTTTCTCCACCCACGCACCCGGGAAGAGTATGCGCTGGCGCGCACCGAACGAAAATCGGGCTCAGGCTACACCGGATTCACCTGTTATGCCGCGCCGGACGTTTCGCTGGAAGCCGATCTTCAGCGCCGCGATCTGACGATCAACGCGTTGGCCCGTGACGACGACGGAGAGATTATCGATCCGTATAACGGCCGTGGCGATCTGGAAAATCGTTTGTTGCGCCATGTATCCCCTGCTTTTAGTGAAGATCCGCTGCGCGTTCTGCGCGTGGCGCGTTTCGCTGCCCGCTATGCACACCTCGGCTTTCGTGTTGCTGATGAAACCATGACGCTGATGCGCAACATGGCCGCTACTGGCGAGCTGGAACACCTGACGCCAGAACGCGTGTGGAAAGAGACAGAAAGCGCCTTAACCACCCGTAATCCGCAGGTATTTTTCCAGGTCCTGCGCGATTGCGATGCCCTGCGCGTGCTGTTCCCGGAAGTAGATGCCCTGTTTGGCGTTCCGGCCCCCGCACAATGGCATCCGGAAATCGACACCGGCATTCACACGCTGATGACGCTGTCGATGGCGGCCATGTTAAGCCCGGAGGTCGACGTACGTTTCGCCACGCTGTGTCACGATCTCGGTAAAGCATTGACACCCAAAGCACTCTGGCCGCGCCACCATGGTCACGGCCCGGCAGGCGTTAAGTTGGTAGAACAACTGTGCCAACGCATGCGCGTGCCCAATGACATCCGCGATTTAGCCAAACTGGTAGCCGAATTTCACGATCTGATTCATACCTTCCCGATCCTGCAGCCCAAAACCATCGTGAAGCTGTTTGATTCCATTGACGCCTGGCGTAAACCGCAACGTGTGGAACAAATCGCCCTGACCAGCGAGGCCGACGTGCGTGGCCGAACCGGTTTTGAAGCAGCAGATTATCCGCAGGGCAGATTGCTGCGCGAAGCCTGGCAGGTTGCACAGGCGGTGCCAACGAAAGACGTCGTTGAGGCGGGATTCAAAGGGCCGGAAATTCGCGAGGAGCTAACCCGACGTCGCATTGCGGCGGTGGCTAGCTGGAAGGAACAGCGCTGCCCAAAAGCGTAGGAAATGCATTGCCGGATGCGCTGCGCTTATCCGGCCTACAGCTTCGAAACGGATATAACCCGTAGGCCGGATAAGGCGGAACGCCGCCATCCGGCACCACGGAAAGTCATCAGAAGAACACCACGTAAACGGCGGCGGCGACCACAAAACGATAAATCGCAAACGGAATAAACGAGATCCGTTTAATCAGTTGCAGGAAGGTTTTGATCGCCACCAGCGCCACAACAAATGCCGTCACGAAGCCGACAGCAAACATCGGAATATCTGACGCAGTCAGGAACGACCAGCTTTTGTAGAGATCCAGCGCCGTCGCGCCCATCATCATCGGTACCGCCAGCAGGAATGAAAATTCAGATGCCGCATAACGGCTCACCCCCATCAGCATACCGCCAGAGATAGTCGCTCCAGAGCGGGAAAAACCGGGCCATAGCGCCAGACACTGGAAACAGCCAATCATAAACGCCTGGCGGTAAGTCATATCATCCAGACCCGGCGCGCGCGGTTCTTTTGGTTTGAGACACTCTGCGACAATCAGCAGCACGCCCCCCACCACCAGCGCGTACATCACGTTGATTGGGTTAAACAGTGACTTGATGGTGTCGTGGAAGACCAGCCCCAGAACCACAGCAGGAACCATCCCCAACAAGATATGCCCGAGGGTCAGTCGCCCTTTGCCAGTACCTTCATGCGGGGTCTTGCCAAAGTGAATGCCAATTAAACCAAACAGACGTCGCCAGAACATTACCACTACCGCCAGAATGGAACCCAGTTGGATCACGACTTCAAACGTTTTTGCGGTATCGCCCTCAAAACCTAACAGGTGGCCAACAATTATCATATGGCCGGTACTGGAAACGGGCAGGAACTCCGTCAGCCCTTCGACCACACCCAAAATTGCCGCTACCAGCAGCGAGTGCATATCACTCATCAATAAACCCCTAACGAAAGAGAAAAAGCACGGCAAAAAAGAGCCGACGTCAGGACTCTTTTATACCTGTTTGGTTTAGATATTATTAAGTTAATTATTTTCTTTCAGATTATTGCTACGTTCGATGATAACCCCGACGTTTGCCGCACGGGCCACCGCACCAGGTTTGCTCAGCTTGATGCGCACCCATGGAGAATTAAAGCGGCTGAGCAGGAGATCCGCCACCTCTTCCGCCACACGTTCTACCAGCGCAAAACGCCCACCTTCCACATGATTAACAACTGTTTGAGCAATATCAGCATAGCTCAGGCAATCAGCGACATCATCACTTTTGGCAGATTTACGGTTATCCCATGCCATTTCGATATCGAACACCAGTTTTTGTTCGATAGTTTGTTCCCAGTCATAAACACCGATAGTGGTGATTACTGAAAGTTGCTCTATAAATACAATATCCATCACGACCTGCCTGCTTTTTGGCTAACCCGGATACCACTTCCGGCGAAATATGCGTATTATCCACAGAAGTAGCGTTTTACACGACATTTTCAAAACGGAACAGCTTATGAGTGCAATCGCGCCTGGAATGATCATCTTCGCGTACCTCTGCGGCTCAATTTCCAGTGCCATTCTGGTATGCCGCCTCGCTGGATTGCCGGACCCGCGTACAAGCGGCTCTGGGAATCCGGGCGCGACAAACGTGCTGCGAATTGGAGGCAAAGGAGCCGCCGTCGCCGTGCTGATTTTCGACGTCCTGAAAGGTATGTTACCCGTCTGGGGGGCATACGCGCTAGGCGTCAGCCCCTTCTGGCTGGGATTGATCGCTATCGCGGCCTGCCTGGGGCATATTTGGCCGATATTTTTCGGTTTTAAAGGTGGAAAAGGCGTCGCCACCGCCTTTGGCGCGATTGCGCCGATTGGTTGGGATCTTACTGGCGTAATGGCCGGTACCTGGCTGCTCACCGTCCTGCTGAGCGGCTATTCATCATTAGGCGCTATCGTCAGCGCACTGATTGCGCCGTTCTACGTCTGGTGGTTCAACCCTCAGTTCACCTTTCCGGTGTCCATGCTGTCGTGCTTAATTCTGCTACGTCACCATGACAACATTCAGCGTCTGTGGCGTCGTCAGGAGACAAAAATCTGGACCAAGCTAAAGAAAAGGCGCGAAAAAGACCCTGAGTGATTTTCTTGCCGGATGGCGACGCTAACGCATCTTATCCGGCTTGTGGGATCTGATACCCCTCAACTGGCTTACCCAATCTGTGTTGACACCATGCGGCCAGAAACTCCACGCACACACGCAACTTCACGCTGCGATACAGCGGCTCCTTATAAACCGCCCAAATGTTGGCGCTCTGCGCGTAGCCTGGCAGTACGCGAACCAGCTCACCACTGGCCAGAAACGGCTGCACATCCCATTCGGAGCGTAACATAATCCCTTTTCCTTGCAGCGCCCATTGCAGCACAATCTCACCGCTGTTGGACGAAAGGTGCCCGGCCACCTTAACCGTTTTTTTCTCCTGACCGTTGTCGAGCTCCCATACTCCGTGGGTCATATCACGCTCTTTCGTTACCAGGCAATCGTGATGACTTAATTCCTGTAACGCCATCGGCTGGTCATATTTTTGTAAATATATCGGTGCGGCACACAATATTCTTTTATTTTTCGTTAACAAATGCGCAATATAATAATCAGGAATATCATCATTAATCCGAATATCCAGATCGATATTATCCTGAGCTAAATCAATTTGCCGATCGTAAAGCTCAAAATGCACCTGTAATTCAGGATAGCTGTGCATCAATTCGGTAATTGCCGGGGCAATATAACTACGCCCAAATCCAAAACTACAGCCGATACGAATCATCCCTGCCGGACGCGTTTTGATTTGTGTAACGTCATCCACCAGATGCTGATAACGGGCAAGGATCTCCAGCGCATGTTCATAACAGCGTTGCCCGCTTTCCGTGAGTGCCACGCCGCGCGCAGAGCGGCTAAGCAGTGTCGCGCTCAGCGTAGATTCGAGGATCTGAATGCGTTTTGTCACAAACGCAGGCGTTTGTCCAAGCGTCGCGGCGGCTGCGCTAAAGCTGCCACTATGAACAATCTCAACCAGCACCTGCAGGTCTTTCGCCAGGGGATACGTGTTCAGCATGATCGGTATATCCGTAATGTTGTTAACCGCAGTGTAATTCTCCGATGCGAATTAAACCCTGCCCTTGCGCAATTTTTATTGCCTTAGCAGGACATCATTCACGAACTGTTAATTGGATATTCACAGTGGCAAATAATATAAAACCACATTTTTAGTGGTAGTTTGTTCCGGAGAATTTATTTCCAGATAAATAAAAGAACTGGAGTTAACAAGATGAGCAAGCAAAATAACCAAAATGCGATAACTACGCTGACGAACATTGTCGCGGACTTTACCGCCATGATTTCTACCCGCATGCCTGACGACGTCGTGGATAAATTAAAACAGCTGCGTGAAGGAGAAACCTCGCCGATGGGTAAAATCATTTACCACACCATGTTTGACAACATGCAGAAGGCTATCGACCTGAATCGCCCGGCCTGCCAGGACACCGGCGAAATCATGTTCTTTGTAAAAGTCGGCTCCCGCTTTCCGCTACTGGGCGAACTGCAAAGCATTTTGAAACAAGCCGTTGAAGACGCGACCGTCAAAGCGCCGCTGCGTCACAATGCAGTAGAAATTTTTGACGAAGTGAATACCGGTAAAAATACCGGTACCGGTGTTCCATGGGTTACCTGGGATATCATCCCTGACGGCGACGATGCAGAAATCGAAGTCTACATGGCGGGCGGCGGCTGCACGCTACCGGGACGCTCCAAAGTGTTAATGCCTTCTGAAGGCTACGAAGGCGTAGTGAAATTTGTCTTCGAAAATATCTCCACGCTGGCGGTCAACGCCTGCCCGCCGGTGCTGGTCGGTGTCGGTATTGCGACCTCCGTCGAAACCGCTGCCGTGCTGTCACGAAAAGCGGTACTGCGTCCTATCGGGTCACGTCACCCGAACCCGAAAGCGGCAGAACTGGAACTGCGCCTGGAAGAGGGACTTAACCGCCTGGGCATTGGCCCACAAGGGTTGACCGGGAATAGCTCCGTCATGGGCGTACATATCGAATCTGCCGCGCGCCATCCCTCCACTATCGGCGTTGCCGTCTCCACTGGCTGCTGGGCGCACCGTCGCGGCACGCTGCTGGTTCATGCTGACCTCTCCTTCGAAAATCTGTCTCACACCCGGAGCGCGTTATGAAAAAGATCCTGACAACCCCGATCAAAGCCGAAGATCTGGAAGACATCCGCGTTGGCGATGTGATTTACCTGACCGGTACGCTGGTGACTTGTCGCGACGTGTGCCACCGCCGCCTGATCGAACTTAAGCGCCCGATACCGTATGACCTGAGCGGCAAAGCCATTTTCCACGCAGGTCCAATCGTACGTAAGAACGGTGAAAAATGGGAGATGGTTTCCGTTGGCCCAACCACCAGCATGCGTATGGAAGCCTTTGAGAAAGAGTTCATTGAGCAAACAGGTGTGAAACTGGTGGTCGGTAAGGGCGGTATGGGGCCGTTGACGGAAGAAGGCTGCAAGCAGTTCAAAGCGCTGCACGTGATCTTCCCGGCTGGCTGCGCAGTCGTCGCGGCAACCCAGGTTGAAGAGATCGAAGAAGTGCACTGGACGGAGTTAGGCATGCCGGAATCCCTGTGGGTATGCCGGGTAAAAGAGTTCGGCCCGCTGATTGTTTCCATCGACACCCACGGCAATAACCTGATCGCTGAAAACAAAAAGTTGTTCGCTGAACGCCGCGACCCGATCGTGGAAGAAATCTGCGAGCACGTGCACTACATCAAATAACCCTTCCGGAGGGGCGCTGCGCTCCTCCCCCTTTCGCAGGGATACAACAATGGCACCTTTAGCTGGTTGGTGGCGATACCTGGCTCCGCTGGTGGTTATCGCCATTATTGCTGTTCTGCCCGTTCCCACCGGTCTTGAGAGCCACACCTGGCTCTATTTTGCCGTCTTTACCGGTGTGATTGTCGGGCTCATTCTGGAACCTGTACCGGGTGCAGTAGTCGCGATGATAGGTATTTCGATTATCGCGGTACTGTCGCCGTGGATCCTGTTCAGCCCGGAGCAACTCGCGCAGGACGGTTTTAAATTTACCGCCAAATCGCTGTCATGGGCGGTATCGGGTTTTTCTAACTCGGTTATCTGGCTGATTTTCGCTGCTTTTATGTTTGGCACCGGCTATGAGAAAACCGGACTTGGTCGACGTATTGCGCTGATGCTGGTGAAAAAGATGGGGCACCGTACGTTGTTTCTCGGCTACGCGGTGATGTTCTCTGAACTGATCCTTGCTCCTGTCACACCTTCCAACTCCGCGCGCGGGGCCGGAATAATCTACCCGATTATCCGCAACCTGCCGCCGCTGTATAACTCACAGCCCAATGATCCCAGCGCCCGCTCTATCGGCTCTTACATTATGTGGATGGGGATTGTCGCTGATTGCGTTACCAGCGCTATTTTCTTAACGGCGATGGCACCAAACCTGCTGCTAATCGGTCTGATGAAAGGCGCATCTCACACGGCGCTAAGCTGGGGCGACTGGTTCTTAGGGATGCTGCCGCTGAGCATTTTGCTGGTGTTGATCGTGCCCTGGCTGGCGTACGTGTTGTACCCGCCGGTGCTAAAATCCGGCGACCAGGTACCGCGCTGGGCAGACACCGAGCTAAAAGCAATGGGGCCGCTGTGCGCACGTGAGAAAAAGATGCTGGTGCTGATGGTTGGCGCGCTGGTGCTGTGGATCTTCGGCGGTGACTATATCGATGCCGCGATGGTCGGTTACAGCGTGGTAGCACTGATGCTGGTGCTGCGCATCATCAGTTGGGATGACATCGTCAGTAATAAAGCCGCGTGGAACGTCTTTTTCTGGCTGGCCTCGCTGATAACGCTCGCCACCGGGCTCAATAACACCGGTTTTATTACCTGGTTTGGCAAGCTGCTGGCAAACGGGCTGAGCGGCTATTCGCCGATGATGGTGATGGTGGCACTGATCGTGGTGTTTTATCTGCTGCGCTACTTCTTTGCCAGCGCCACGGCCTATACCTCGGCACTGGCGCCGATGATGATTGCCGCCGCGCTGGCGATGCCCGCTATCCCACTACCCGTCTTCTGCCTGATGGTGGGTGCGGCGATTGGTTTGGGCAGCATTCTGACCCCCTATGCAACCGGCCCAAGCCCTATCTACTACGGTAGCGGCTATTTACCGACGGTAGATTACTGGCGATTAGGTGCCATTTTCGGCCTGATCTTCCTCGTGCTGCTGGTAATAACCGGCCTGGTCTGGATGCCCCTCGTTTTACTGTAAACCCCATTGGGGCGGCGTATTGTCGCCCCTTTTTCCATAAGCTTCTCATATGACCCTTTTCCCACTGCGCTGAGGCATACTTTTTTGTATGCAAATACCCTCATGCCGATAAGGGAAACGCTCTGGATACCGTTGCGCACGAGACACATACACGGGGCTGGCAGGCCGAACTGGATCTGCAGTTTACCCGCACCACACACAAAACGGTGCTTGCCTCGTCGCGTCATCACGGCCCGTTAACGGTCCAGCGCCCGTTTTACCCGGAAAACGACGTCTGTCATCTCTATTTACTGCATCCTCCCGGCGGCATTGTCGGCGGTGACGAGTTGCATATTTCCGTTTCACTCAACGAACACAGCCATGCCTTAATAACCATGCCCGGTGCGAGCAAGTTCTATCGTAGCCCTGGGCCGCAGGCGCAGCTACGCCAGCATTTTACCCTCGCCCCACACGCCACGCTGGAGTGGCTACCGCAGGACACGATCCTCTTTCCCGGCGCCAATGCCACTCTCCAGTCAGTCTTTCACCTGACACATGAAAGTCATCTGTTTGCCTGGGATCTCTTGTGTCTCGGACGACCGGTACTGCAGGAAACGTTCAGTCACGGCACGCTGCAGAACCGTCTGGAAGTATGGCGGGACGGACAACCGCTCCTGATAGAACGCCTGAAGTTGCAGGGTGGAGACTTGAGCAGCATTGCCCGGCATCCCTGGGTTGGCACACTGCTGTGCTACCCGGCGAACGAAAATATGCTGGAAGGAGTACGTGAACGGCTCACTCCACTGGGAAATTACGCCGGAGCCACGCTTAACGACGCATTGCTTACGCTACGTTTTCTGGCAGATGACAACCTGGTCGTTCAGCGCGTGATGCGCGATATCTGGCAATTTGTACGCCCACTGCTTACGCAGAAATCTCCCGTACTCCCGCGAATCTGGCAAACCTAAGAGAACCCTTATGGAACTGACCCCCCGAGAAAAAGACAAGCTGTTGCTGTTTACCGCTGCGTTGGTGGCAGAGCGTCGCCTGGCCCGCGGGCTAAAGCTGAACTACCCGGAATCAGTGGCGCTGATTAGCGCTTTTATTATGGAAGGTGCGCGCGATGGCAAAACTGTTGCCTCACTGATGGAAGACGGCCGCCACGTTCTCACCCGCGATCAAGTGATGGAAGGCGTTCCGGAGATGATCCCGGATATTCAGGTAGAAGCCACGTTTCCGGACGGTTCTAAGCTGGTCACCGTCCATACCCCGATCGTTTAAGGAGCAGCAATGATCCCTGGTGAATATCAGATCTCAACGGGAACTATCGCGATCAATTCGGGCCGGACAACCCGCACGATCGTGGTGGAAAATCATGGCGACCGCCCCATCCAGGTGGGATCGCACTATCACTTTTACGAAGCCAATCCGGCGCTACATTTTGACCGTCAGTCCGCACGCGGTTTTCGCCTGAATATTGCTGCGGGTACCGCAGTACGTTTCGAACCCGGACAAAAGCGGGAAGTCGAACTGGTGCGTGTGGCCGGTGCACAGCGGATCGTGGGTTTTCGCGGTGAAGTCATGGGTGCACTGGAGGCAGACAATGAGTGAACTGTCCCGGCAGGCTTACGTTGATATGTTTGGCCCGACCACCGGCGATAAAGTACGGCTGGCAGATACGGAACTGTGGATCGAAGTAGAAAAAGACTTCACCACCTACGGCGAAGAGGTCAAATTCGGCGGCGGAAAAGTGATCCGCGACGGTATGGGTCAGGGTCAAATGCGCGCGCAAGCGTGTGTGGATCTGGTGATAACCAACGCGCTGATCGTCGATCACTGGGGGATCGTTAAAGCGGATATTGGCATCAAGAACGGCAGGATCTTCGCCATTGGCAAAGCCGGTAACCCGGATATTCAACCTGACGTCACGATCCCTGTCGGCGTTGGCACGGAAGCGATCGCCGGAGAAGGTAAGATCGTCACCGCCGGCGGTGTGGACACCCATATTCACTGGATCTGCCCGCAGCAGGCGCAAGAAGCACTGGTATCCGGCGTGACGACAATGATCGGCGGCGGCACGGGACCGGCAGCAGGAACCCATGCCACCACCTGTACGCCAGGTCCATGGTATATCGCCCGTATGCTCCAGGCGGCTGATGCGCTGCCGGTTAACATCGGTTTGCTGGGCAAAGGCAACGGCTCAAATCCTGACGCCCTGCGCGAGCAAATCAGCGCGGGGGCAATTGGCCTGAAGATCCACGAAGACTGGGGTGCCACCCCGGCGGCTATCGACTGCGCACTGACCGTCGCCGATGAAATGGACATTCAGGTCGCGCTGCACAGCGACACGTTGAATGAGTCTGGCTTCGTCGAAGACACGCTGGCGGCAATTGGCGATCGCACGATTCATACCTTTCACACCGAAGGGGCGGGTGGCGGCCATGCGCCGGACATCATCACCGCCTGCGCACACGCGAATATCCTGCCCTCTTCTACCAACCCAACGCTGCCTTACACCGTCAACACCATCGACGAGCACCTCGATATGTTAATGGTCTGCCACCACCTCGACCCGGATATCGCCGAGGACGTGGCTTTTGCCGAATCGCGTATTCGTCGGGAAACGATCGCCGCCGAAGATGTGCTGCACGATATTGGCGCATTTTCCCTGACCTCATCTGATTCTCAAGCCATGGGGCGTGTGGGCGAAGTGATCCTGCGTACCTGGCAAGTGGCGCACCGCATGAAGGTCCAGCGCGGTCCGCTGGCGGAAGAAACCGGCGATAACGATAACCAACGCGTTAAACGCTATATCGCCAAATACACCATCAACCCGGCGCTGACCCACGGTATCGCCCACGAAGTCGGTTCCATTGAGCCTGGCAAACTGGCTGACCTGGTGCTGTGGTCACCGGCATTCTTTGGTGTAAAACCGGCAACAATCGTTAAGGGCGGGATGATTGCCTGCGCACCAATGGGCGATATCAACGCCTCGATCCCGACTCCGCAGCCGGTGTATTACCGCATGATGTTTGGCGCGCTCGGCGCAGCGCGACATCACAGTCGTCTGACATTTATCTCTCAGGCTGCTGATGCGCTAAACCTCCCGCTACAGCTCAATCTGCAAAGCGCCATCGCTGTCGTTAAGGGGTGCCGGACGGTGAAAAAAGCCGACATGATCCACAACAGCCTACAGCCCAATATCACCGTCGATGCCCAAACCTACGAGGTGCGTATTGATGGTGAACTTATCACCAGCGAACCGGCAGACGTGTTGCCGATGGCGCAACGCTATTTCCTGTTTTAAGGAGTGATGATGATCTACCTGACCCAACGCCTTAACCACGCCCATCCTGTCACTGCAAGCGTCACGCTGCCCATTGATATTCGGGTAAAAAGTCGCGCCAGAGTCGCGTTGAACGATGGCCGCGAAGCCGGGCTGATGCTGCCGCGAGGCTTACTGTTGCGCGGCGGCGATCTGCTGACCAACGACGAAGGCAGCGAAGTCATCGAAGTCATCGCCGCGCCGGAGTCGGTTTCTGTTGTGCGCTGCGCCGATCCTTTCCTGCTCGCTAAAGCCTGTTATCACCTCGGCAACCGCCACGTTCCTCTGCAAATCCTGCCCGCTGAATTGCGCTACCACCACGATCATGTGCTGGACGATATGCTGCGCCAGTTCAACCTCGAGGTCACGTTCGCCCAGTTGCCGTTTGAACCAGAGGCAGGCGCTTATGCCAGCGAGTCACACGGCCATCATCACGGTCATGCGCACTGATGCATAACACCCAACAGCTGCGCCTGATGCAGCTTGCCAGCAGCAGTTTACCGGTCGGAGCGTTTACCTGGTCCCAGGGCCTGGAGTGGGCGGTCGAGATCGGCTGGGTGACAAGCGTCGATGACTTCTCTGGCTGGCAAATCCAGCAGATGGAACAGAACTTTTTTACCGTCGACCTGCCGCTACTGGCGAGACTTTATCGTGCCTGCGAGCAGGACGATCTTACGGCGGCACATCGCTGGACGGCCTGGTTATTGGCCTGCCGGGAAACCCGTGAATTGCGGGATGAAGAACGCAGCCGGGGCGCCGCTTTTACGCGCCTGATCACCGACTGGGAGCCCGATTGTTCCCCGCAATGGCGCGCGCTCTTTAGTGAAAGCCAGCTCTGCGGCATGGCCTGGCTGGGCGTACGCTGGAAAATCCCGCTGACAGAGCTGGCGTTAAGCTTCGGCTACAGCTGGATTGAAAGCGCGGTGATGGCCGGCGTCAAACTGGTCCCCTTTGGTCAGCAGGCGGCGCAGCGCTTGATTATCTCGCTTTGCGATCGCTATGCGCAGGGTCTGGCACAGGCGCTGGCTTGCCCAGACATTGGTCTCGGCTCCGCAACGCCACTGGCCGCCATCGCCTCTGCCCGCCACGAAACGCAATATTCCCGACTATTCCGCTCCTAAGGAGAAAACATGAATACACACAAACATCCCCTGCGCGTGGGCGTAGGCGGCCCGGTGGGTTCCGGAAAAACCGCGCTACTGGAGGCACTATGCAAAGCCATGCGCAGCAGCTATCAGTTGGCGGTGGTGACCAACGATATCTACACCAAAGAAGATCAGCGCATTCTCACCGAGGCTGGCGCACTGGAGCCAGACAGGATCGTCGGCGTGGAAACCGGCGGCTGTCCACATACCGCAATCCGTGAAGATGCGTCAATGAACCTGGCGGCAGTAGAAGCACTGAGCGACAAATTCGGTAATCTGGATTTGATTTTTGTGGAAAGCGGCGGCGATAACCTGAGCGCTACCTTTAGTCCGGAACTGGCCGATCTGACGATCTACGTGATCGACGTTGCCGAGGGAGAAAAGATCCCGCGCAAAGGTGGTCCGGGGATCACAAAGTCTGATTTTCTGGTGATCAACAAAACCGATCTGGCGCCCTACGTCGGTGCCTCGCTGGAGGTGATGGAGCGCGATACCTTGCGCATGCGCGGCGAGCGGCCATGGACGTTTAGTAATTTAAAATCCGGAGAGGGTCTGGAAACAATTATCGCGTTCCTGGAAGAGAAGGGAATGCTGCGGATGTAGCGTATTGCCCGGTGGCGCTGCGCTTCCCGGGCCTACGATATTATGAGCTTATGCCGCCGGTAATTCCGCCAGCGGCCAGCGTGGACGTACCGTCACGCCAAGATCGGCCGTCGCGCCCGCTTTAAAACGCACCATGCCGGCATAGGCGATCATTGCCCCGTTGTCGGTGCAAAATTCCGGACGCGCATAGAACACTTCACCACGACGTTTTTGCATCATCTCGGCCAGTTTTGCACGCAGCGTACGGTTCGCACTGACGCCTCCCGCCATCACCAGACGTTTAAAACCGGTTTGATCCAGTGCGCGCTTGCACTTGATCATCAGCGTATCGACGACCGCATCTTCAAAGGCTCGGGCGATGTCTGCGCGGGTCTGATCGTCATTTTCGTTATTACGAATGGTATTTGCGGCGAAGGTTTTCAGACCGGAGAAGCTGAAATCCAGCCCTGGACGGTCGGTCATCGGGCGCGGGAAGACAAAACGCTTTTCAACGCCTTGCGAAGCCAGTTTTGACAGCATTGGACCGCCAGGATAATCCAGCCCCAGCAGCTTGGCCGTTTTATCGAATGCTTCGCCAGCGGCATCATCAATCGATTCGCCCAGCAGTTCATACTGGCCAATTCCGGTGACGCTAATCAGCTGCGTATGACCGCCGGAAACCAGCAGCGCGACGAACGGGAACGCAGGGGGATTCTCTTCCAGCATCGGCGCCAGCAGATGCCCTTCCATGTGGTGCACAGGAATTGCCGGTACGCCCCAGGCGAACGCCAGCGAACGTCCTACGGTTGCGCCAACCAGCAGCGCGCCAACCAGACCAGGACCTGCGGTATACGCCACCGCATCAATCTCTTTGGCCGTCAGTCCCGCTTCTTTCAGCGCGGCCTGGATCAACGGTACGGTTTTACGTACGTGATCGCGCGAGGCCAGTTCTGGCACTACGCCGCCGTAGTCAGCGTGTAATTTCACCTGACTATACAATTGGTTGGCTAAAAGACCTTTTTCATCGTCGTAAATGGCGATGCCGGTTTCATCGCAGGATGTTTCAATACCCAGTACACGCATGACTTGTTTTACCTCGCTTTATTACCGCGCAGTGTAGGACCAATGCGGGTTGATGTAAAACTTTGTTCGCCCCAGGAGTTTCGCTCGTGTATACTCCTTGTCCTTATAAAAGTCCCTTTCAAAATCGCGTCGGTGCTTTACAAAGCAGCAGCAATTGCAGTAAAATTCCGCACCATTTTGAAATAAGCTGGCGTTGATGCCAGCGGCAAACCGAATTTATTAAAGGTGAGAGTTACATGCCGGTAATTAAAGTACGTGAAAACGAGCCGTTCGACGTAGCACTGCGTCGCTTCAAGCGTTCATGCGAAAAAGCAGGTGTTCTGGCGGAAGTTCGTCGTCGTGAGTTCTATGAAAAACCGACTACCGAACGTAAGCGCGCTAAAGCTTCTGCTGTGAAACGTCACGCGAAGAAACTGGCTCGCGAAAACGCACGCCGTACTCGTCTGTACTAATCCATTGAGAGCCAACGCTCTCAATTCAGACTGAGTTGTAGTTGTAAGGCCGTGCTTCCGGAAGGAATGCGCGGCTTATTTTCGTTTATACACGTCATCATTCAAGCTGCCTCAGTGTTGGCTGCAGTCGCTCACCCCAGTCACGTACTGCTGTACGCTCCTGAGGATTCGCTTCCTTGCCGCCTTGATGCATCCTGAATGATTTTGTGTATATGAGTCATCAAAAAACAGGGGCTTATGGCTGGACGAATTCCTCGCGTTTTTATCAATGACCTGCTGGCAAGAACCGACATCGTCGATCTCATCGACGCGCGGGTAAAGCTGAAAAAGCAGGGCAAAAATTATCACGCGTGCTGTCCGTTCCATAACGAAAAAACCCCCTCTTTCACCGTAAACGGTGAAAAACAGTTTTATCACTGCTTTGGGTGCGGTGCACACGGTAACGCCGTCGACTTTCTCATGAACTACGACAAGCTCGAGTTCGTGGAAACCGTCGAAGAACTGGCCGCAATGCACAACTTAGAAGTGCCCTATGAAGCAGGCAGTGGCCCCAGTCAGATAGAGCGCCATCAACGGCAAAGTCTTTATCAATTGATGGACGGCCTGAACACTTTTTATCAACAGTCTTTGATGCAACCCGCCGCTACCCCTGCGCGCCAGTACCTGGAAAAGCGAGGATTAAGTAGCGACGTGATCACCCGTTTTGCCATTGGTTTTGCGCCCCCCGGTTGGGACAACGTCCTGAAACGGTTTGGCGGCAATCCCGAGAATCGCAAATCGCTGATCGACGCGGGGATGTTGGTCACCAACGATCAGGGACGCAGTTACGATCGCTTCCGCGAACGGGTGATGTTCCCCATTCGCGACAAACGTGGTCGGGTCATTGGTTTTGGTGGACGCGTGCTGGGCGATGCCCTGCCGAAATATCTGAACTCCCCGGAAACCGATATTTTCCATAAAGGCCGCCAGCTGTATGGCCTTTATGAAGCCCAACAGGATAACGCCGATCCGCAGCGTCTGTTAGTGGTCGAAGGCTATATGGATGTGGTCGCCCTGGCACAGTACGGCATTAACTACGCCGTGGCATCCCTTGGGACGTCAACCACCGCCGATCACATTCAGCTGTTGTTCCGTGCAACGAACAACGTCATCTGCTGCTACGACGGCGACCGCGCCGGGCGCGACGCAGCATGGCGTGCGCTGGAAACCGCACTGCCTTATATGACAGACGGTCGCCAGCTACGTTTTATGTTTTTACCTGACGGTGAAGACCCCGATACGCTGGTGCGTAAAGAAGGGAAAGAGGCCTTTGAAGCCCGGATGGAGCAGGCGCTGCCGCTCTCCGCGTTTTTATTTAACAGCCTGTTGCCGCAGGTCGATTTGAGTACCCCGGACGGACGCGCACAGCTCAGCACGCTGGCATTGCCGCTGATTACTCAGGTACCAGGCGAAACGTTGCGCATTTATCTGCGACAGGAGTTAGGGAACAAGCTCGGCATCCTGGATGATAGCCAGCTTGAACGTTTAATGCCAAAACTGGCAGAAAATGGGGCTTCCCGCCCTGTTCCACAGCTAAAACGTACGACCATGCGTATACTTATAGGGTTACTGGTGCAAAACCCGGATTTGGCCCCGCTGGTTCCGCCGTTAGGCGCACTGGATCAAAATAAGCTGCCTGGACTTGGCTTATTCAGAGAACTGGTCAACACTTGTCTGTCTCAGCCAGGTCTGACCACCGGACAACTTTTAGAGCACTATCGCGGTACAAATGATGCTGCGACCCTTGAAAAACTGTCGATGTGGGACGATATAGCAGATAAAGATATCGCAGAAAAAACCTTCACCGACTCACTCAACCATATGTTTGATTCGATGCTTGAACTGCGCCAGGAAGAGTTGATAGCTCGTGAGCGCACACACGGTTTAAGCAGCGAAGAACGCCGGGAACTCTGGACGCTGAACCAGGAACTGGCAAAAAAATAAGCGAAAGACAAAACAAAGACAAAATCATTCGCGTTGTATCAAGGTAGTCAGTGAACGAACGCCTGGGAGTGTACATAAATACATGACCAGGATGACAAATCCGCCGGGAGCGGATTTGAACGCTGCTTGCGGCGGCCCCGTAAGGGGCGAGGCTCAGGATGAGCCGAGTAACGAACGCAGCTAACGCAGAGACAACGTGAAGGATGAAGTATTTAACGGCTTAACTGCCGAATATCGATCGGGAAGCCCCCGACAGCCGCACGGAGAGGCAGCGGCAAAATATAAGTATGCCCTCGTTTTGCCGTTGGCGGTTTTACCGCCCAACACCAATCAAACGAATTAAGTGTGGATACCGTCTTATGGAGCAAAACCCGCAGTCACAGCTGAAGCTTCTTGTCCAACGTGGTAAGGAGCAAGGCTATCTGACCTATGCCGAGGTCAATGACCATCTGCCGGAAGATATCGTCGATTCAGATCAAATCGAAGACATCATCCAAATGATCAATGACATGGGTATTCAGGTGATGGAAGAAGCACCGGATGCCGATGATCTGCTGCTTGCTGAAACCTCCAACAGCACCGATGAAGACGCGGAAGAAGCGGCTGCCCAGGTTCTGTCCAGCGTTGAGTCCGAAATCGGCCGTACAACTGACCCGGTCCGCATGTACATGCGTGAAATGGGTACCGTTGAACTGTTAACCCGTGAAGGCGAAATCGACATCGCTAAACGCATTGAAGACGGGATTAACCAGGTTCAATGCTCCGTTGCCGAATACCCGGAAGCCATCACCTATCTGCTTGAGCAATACGATCGCGTAGAAGCTGAAGAAGCACGTCTTTCCGATCTGATCACCGGCTTTGTCGATCCGAACGCAGAAGAAGACATGGCGCCAACCGCGACCCACGTCGGCTCTGAACTTTCTCAGGAAGAGATGGATGATGACGAAGACGAAGATGAAGAAGACGGCGACGACGACAGCAGCGACGACGACAACAGCATCGACCCTGAATTAGCGCGCGAGAAATTCGGTGAACTGCGTACCCAGTACGAAATCACCCGCGACACTATCAAAGCGAAAGGCCGCAGCCATGCAGCCGCGCAGGAAGAAATTCAGAAGCTGTCTGAAGTATTCAAGCAGTTCCGCCTGGTGCCAAAACAGTTCGACTACCTGGTCAACAGCATGCGCGTCATGATGGACCGCGTGCGTACTCAGGAACGTCTGATCATGAAGCTCTGCGTTGAGCAGTGCAAAATGCCGAAGAAGAACTTCATCACTCTGTTCACCGGCAACGAAACCAGCGAAACCTGGTTCAACGCGGCAATCGCGATGAACAAACCGTGGTCTGAAAAACTGCACGATGTGGCAGATGATGTTCACCGCGGCCTGCAGAAACTGCAGCAAATTGAAGAAGAAACCGGCCTGACCATCGAGCAGGTAAAAGACATCAACCGTCGTATGTCCATCGGTGAAGCGAAAGCCCGCCGTGCGAAAAAAGAGATGGTTGAAGCGAACTTACGTCTGGTTATCTCCATCGCGAAGAAATACACCAACCGTGGTCTGCAGTTCCTGGATCTGATTCAGGAAGGCAACATCGGTCTGATGAAAGCGGTTGATAAATTTGAATACCGTCGTGGTTACAAGTTCTCCACCTATGCAACCTGGTGGATCCGTCAGGCGATCACCCGTTCGATCGCGGATCAGGCGCGTACCATCCGTATCCCGGTACATATGATTGAGACCATCAACAAGCTCAACCGTATCTCCCGCCAGATGCTGCAAGAGATGGGTCGCGAGCCGACGCCGGAAGAGCTGGCTGAACGTATGCTGATGCCGGAAGACAAGATCCGTAAAGTGCTGAAGATCGCGAAAGAGCCTATCTCCATGGAAACGCCGATCGGCGATGATGAAGATTCGCATCTGGGTGATTTCATCGAGGATACCACCCTCGAGCTGCCGCTGGACTCTGCCACCACCGAGAGCCTGCGTGCCGCAACGCACGACGTGCTGGCTGGCCTGACCGCACGTGAAGCGAAAGTTCTGCGTATGCGTTTCGGTATCGATATGAACACCGACCACACGCTGGAAGAAGTCGGCAAACAGTTCGACGTTACCCGCGAACGTATCCGTCAGATTGAAGCGAAGGCGTTGCGTAAACTGCGTCACCCGAGCCGTTCTGAAGTACTGCGTAGCTTCCTCGACGATTAATCTCAAGGTTTTAAACGTGAAAAAGCTCCCTGATGGGAGCTTTTTTTTCGCCTGTTAATCGAAGCATTCCCCGGCGGCGCTACGCTTGGCCGGGCTACCTGCCGGAGTAACCCGTAGGCCGGATAAGGCGTTTACGCCGCCATCCGGCAATCTGTACAAATTCTTCCGGATGGCGCTTCATTTATCCGCCCTACAGGCCGCGCGCCTTCAACGCCACATTCACTTCCCGATACGCCTCCACCAGTTTATCCAGCGTGATCCGGCTTAACCCACTGGGATTCGGCAGTACCCAAATCTGCGTCGTACCAATCGTCAGCGTCTGTTTCCCCCACTGCACGCCACGTTGACTGAGGCCCTGCTCAAACGCCTGCTTACCAAGGATAGCGAGCGCGGCTGGTTGGAACTCTTCTATCTTCTCGATGAGCTTACGGCCACCACTACGCATCTCCTGTAGCTTCACTTCATTGGCTTGCACCGTTGGCCTGTCGACGAATTTGGTGACGCCGCAGCGGAAATCCAGTAGGTGTTGCGCCTCTTCCGGCTTTAGCTGGCGTTCGGTAAATCCCGCCTGATGGATGACCTTCCAGAAGCGATTAGCGGGGTGTGCAAAGGGGAATCCTGTTCCTGCGGAAGACAGCCCCGGATTGATGCCGCAAAACACCACCCGCAACCCCGGCGCCAGTATGTCCTTAACCATAATTACTCCGAACAATACATCAAGGGACAAGTATAACGGACTGAAAATACATTGTTTATAAAAACAGCATCCGTACGCTTATGTCTGGATTGCAACGCGGAGTTACTTTATAATCCACCGCCACGGCCCCTTAGCTCAGTGGTTAGAGCAGGCGACTCATAATCGCTTGGTCGCTGGTTCAAGTCCAGCAGGGGCCACCAAATTTCAAGGGCTTGCGGGAAAACGTAAGCCCTTAGTTTTTTCATGGGTACTGCAACTAAGTAATCCTAAGTTAAGTAAATGAGAAAATTTCAAGGCGATTGAGTACCATGCAGCCTTAACTCAAGCGAACAAAATCTAGAAACTAGCCCAGAACGCTATTCAGTGCTTGCTCAACGCTGCTGTACGTCTTCCTTGTTGGCCTAGTCGCAAGCTCTTCAGCTACAGAGAAAAAAGTAAAACTCCCACTCAGATCTGAGACATTAGTTGATTCTAGATAGGGCAACAATTTACCTTCGTAGAACTCAATTTATTTTTGCATCACAGTTTCAGATCAACAATCCCAAGAACCGCAGTCAGGAACTTCTCACTTCACCAAATAATTTTCGGTGTTCTTAACTTTTTTTAAATTTTGTATTCCCATTTTCTGAGCTAATGACATATAAACTCATTACATATATAGCGTAACATCTGTGATATGATCTATAAATATCCACCCATTCTAATACTATAAAAAATTTATCACTATCAAACATATCAGTCCGAACTTTGTGGTTACGAATGTAATAAAATAGAGACCTCCCTCTAAAATAATCAGTTCAATCTATATGTTCATAAGATATATTTCCATAATATTTTATGAAAAATAATTCATTTCATAAATACCAATGTTATATAAATAAAATTTATAGCACTTTATGTGATAATTTTTTACCTTCAAGGGGGTTATTAATATTTAGAAAAATTCAAAGGTGGAGTTTTTGACATGGCTATACCGGCTTATCTTTGGCTAAAAGATGACGGCAATGCAGATATTAAAGGTTCTGTTGATGTTCAGAATAGAGAAGGCAGTATCGAGATTCATAGTTTCGCGCACGGGTTGCATCTTCCCACAGACAACATGACGGGTAAAATTACAGGTACCCGCGTTCATAGCGCGTTAACGTTCGAAAAGGAAGCCCCTACCTCTACAAAGCTGTGGCAAAAGGCCAGACGCTGAAAAGCGCCGAATTTAAGTGGTACCGCATCAATGACGCAGGACAAGAGGTTGAATACTTCAACATGCTGTTGGAAGGTGTAAAGGTCGTCTCGGTCTGCCCACTGATGCATAACTGCAAAAATGCCGGTACCGAAAAACATAATCATCTCGAGGCCGTGTCGCTGCGCTATGAGAAAATTACCTGGAAGCACTGTGATGGGAATATCATGTTCACTGATACGTGGAACGAGCGATGATCCATTGCACCTTTCGGCTGAACGGGAATGCGCTGTCAAACCTGAGCTGCCCTGGGATAGGTTTCTTCCCCGCATACTCCGGTAATACAGGGCAACATCGTAATAATTCGGACTCAATCACGGTAAAGAATATTGGCCCGCTGCCGCCAGGAAAATATTATATTGTCGACCGCCCCCGCAGCCTGAGCACTCGCGTAAGAGATGTCTTTGCTACGGCATACACAGGATCGGATCACTCAATTTGGTTTGCCCTGTACAGAGTGGACAGCAACATCGACGACCACACTTTCGTCGCTCAGGTAGAAAGGGGAAACTTTAGGCTTCACCCGGCAGGATATGAGGGGATCAGTAACGGCTGCATAACACTGCCTTCTCCATCTCATTTTGCTGTGCTGCGTGAAGCGCTCATGAGAACCCCAACCGTATTGGTAACGGCGTCACTCAAAGCGTATGGCACAATTCAGGTGTATTAACGATGACACCAGCGAAGCAAGCAGGGTTATGGCTCATTCAGTTTCTGTCATTTATCCTTATTTTTTCAGCATGTTACCTGCTATTGCCTGAGGTATATTTGTTCGAGAGTTTCAGCGATATGGTTGGTTTTATTACCGAACAGGACTGGAATGATTTGTTTATGCTAACCGTCCTTTGTGTGTCAGTACTCATCAACACGCTGTTGATTTTTGTTATCGCCAGGCAGAAGAAAAAACACGATTAAGTACCAGCCCGGTCATGCTAGCCGGGTTCCTCTTACCTTCCCCGCTGTAGTTAGCAACAATAGATCCAGCCTTTGCATCATTAGCAACACAATCAAGAGCACAACACATGATGATGGGTAAAGCCGAATACGCCAAATTCCGGGGGTGTCAGCCGCCAGACCGTTTATGCCTGGATTGCGCGCGGGGAACAGCTACTGAGTAGCAACAAAATTGATTTATAAAACGCAATATTTTGCGCAAAAGTGTCAAGTTGAGCTATTAGAGATAAAAAATCGTTTATACCAAACAAACCCAATACAGCCCCTCACCCAGCGCCTATTGCTCACAACACGTCCGGTGCTTTACCGCCCGGCAAGCATTGTGCAAGATATTCAGTGAGGAAATCGATGCAGGTTTTGATACGATCAGAGCTTGATGAACGCCGGGTATATACGGCCCAGATATTCGCTTCCTGATACCACTGGGGCAACACGTGAACCAGCTCACCGCGTGCAATATACTGCGCAACATCCCATTCCGACCGCAATGTAATGCCATGACCTTTTAGTGCCCAAATAAGCACCACGCTGCCGCTGTTGGAAGAATGAAAACCGTTTAGCCGGCAATGTGTCTGCTGCCTGCCATCCGTTAATATCCAGTTGCCAAATGCCGAGTTTTTTTCCTGAATCATCAGGCAATCATGTTGCACAAGCGCACTAACAGACTCTGGTTTACCGTGGCGTTCCAGGTACTCAGGGGAAGCACAAAGGATCCGGCGATTAGTGGCCAACTGCCGTGCGATATACCATTCATTGATGTCATCCCCAACGCGAATCTCAATATCGACGCCCTCCTCCACAAGATCCACTTCACGATCCGTTAGCGTGAGTTTTACCGTGATATCAGGATAGGCGATCATAAATGACGACAGCGCCTCTGCGACATATTGTTGCCCAAAACCAAATGAGCAGTTGAGGGTGATATGACCCGCCAACACGCCACGTTGATTATCCAAACGACTGACAAAGCCATTCATTTCACTGACGACCTGCATCGCCCCATCCAGCGCATTTTCGCCTTCCGGTGTGAGACGCATCACTCTGTTATTACGGAAAAAAAGCCGGACGTTGAGGCATTTTTCAAGGATAGCGATGCGTTTGCTGATGTAGGAGGGGGATAGCCCCAGCTCCAGCGCTGCCCGGGCAAATCCACCGTTGCGGGCAACGGTGACAAAAACGAAAAGATCTTCAACAGAAGGCCAGCCCTCAAGGGGCTGGCGATGCTTTTTACCTACAGGCGTCGTTTTCATAACATCGCAGCGAGATGACGGAAAATGACAATGTTATAACACCGATCGCAAAAATGACTGCAGTTTCTGCGTGAAGATCTCTGGGATCTCCTCTTGCGGAGAATGCCCGCAAGGCAATGCTTCTCCCTGCACGCGCATCGCTTTTTCTCTCCAGGTATCCACCACATCATATAACTGCCCTACCGTGCCCTGAGCCCCCCACAGCAACAGTAGCGGACACTCAATACGCGCAGACGCATCCGCAGCATCGTCTTCAAGATCAATCGATGCCGCGGCACGATAATCTTCGCAGACCGCATGGATCATCTCAGGATTCTGGTAACAGCGCAGGTATTCATTGAACGCATCTTCTGATGTCGCCCCTGCAGTTTTTAACTGACCTGCAATATGCTTGCGCAGAAAAAATGCCGGATCGTGCGCGATCATTGTTTCCGGTAATGGAAAAGGTTGGATCAGGAAAAACCACCAAAAATAGCGCGTGGCAAACGCCTTATTGGTTAACGCGTACATTGTGGCTGTCGGGGCTATGTCGATGAACGTGCAACACGTCACACTGTCAGGATAATCAAGGGCTAGCCGATGTCCCACCCGTCCTCCACGGTCATGCCCGACAAAAGCAAACCGCGGATAACCCAGAATCTCCATCAGCATGACAATATCCTGCGCCATCATACGCTTTGAATAGGTACGATGCGCCGGGTCACTCGCCGGCTTGTCGCTGTCTCCATAGCCCCGCAAATCCGGCAAAATCACCGTGTGGCTTTTCGCCAATTCCGGCGCGACTTTACGCCATGTGATGTGGTTCTGCGGATGGCCATGTAAGAGCACCAACGGTGAACCGTTTCCTCCGATGGCGACCCGGATTGTTAAACCATTTGGCAGCCGTACATCCTTTAATGCAAACCCAGGAATGAACGGAGAAGCGCCGTATTCAATAACTGTACTCATCACTGTCTCCTGCCTTCTTTGCTTGCCCGACATTGCCCCCGTTTCATCGCCAGCTCTTTTCTTAGCCACGTGCGGATACCGGACACTTTAACCATGGGCGCCGCGCGTAATGCTGCGCCTCAAAATTTTCGATCTCTGGCAGATATTGCAGTGTCCAGGCAATCGCATCTTCGCCAGCGGCCAACATCTCTCGTTTGAGTTCACTAATGACAAAAGGAAGTGTTTCATCTGCAGTCTCAATCTCGCAGCGTTCAAGAGAAACCGTGATCAGATTGCTGTCAGCCTTCGCAGCTAACTGTGCCAGACGAGCCAGAGACGCGTCATCCAAAGAGATTGTCAGGATCCCGTTGCGCTGGCAGTTGTCATCAAAAATCCCGGCGAAAGTGGAACCTAACAGCGCCCGGATGCCCAACTGTTTTAATCCCCAAACGGCATGTTCGCGGCTCGATCCGCAGCCAAAGTTGGGGCCGACCAGCAAAAACGTCGCGTCCTGCCAGCCCGGCATATTGAGAATAAAATCGGGATTAGGCTGACCATTGCCCAGGAAACGGCGATCGAAAAATACCCCTTTATTCAACCCCTGACGATCGATCCCTTTCAGGAACTGTTTAGGCATAATCACATCGGTGTCGATATTCGGTTCCAGCATTGGCGCAATTCGCCCGCTAATTTGCTTAAACGTATCCATCTCATTCCCCCGCCTGAAGTAATGTCCGAACATCGACCAGATGCCCTGCTACCGCTGCTGCCGCGACCATCGCCGGGCTCATTAAATGCGTTCTTGCCCCTGCGCCTTGCCGCCCAGGGAAATTACGGTTCGTACCCGATGCACAGCGATCGCCTGCTGCCAGTACGTCCTCGTTCATCGCAAGGCACATTGAGCAACCCGACTGACGCCATTCAAAACCAGCATCAATAAAGATTTTCGCCAGCCCCTCGTCTTCCGCCTGGCACCGGACCTGCGTTGAACCGGGCACAATAATCCCGCGCACATGGCTGGCAATTTTGCGTCCTGCCACGACTTTCGCGACGGCCCGCAGATCTTCAATACGGCCATTCGTGCATGAGCCAATAAAAGCGTGCGAAATACGAATGTCGCTCACCGGCGTACCGGGCAGCAGATCCATATACTGGAGAGCTTTCTCAAGCGCGAGGCGTTTAAGTGGATGCGTTTCGTGTTCCGGGGATGGGACATGGCCGGTGATCGCACAGGTTTGATCCGGGCTGATCCCCCAGGTCACTTTAGGTTCAAGATCGAGACAGTCGATCGTCACGGTCTTATCAAAAACCGCATCGGCATCACTACTTAACTGCGACCACTCCTGCAATGCCTGTTGCCAGAGTTCACCTGCGGGCATTTGCGGCTTCCCGTGGATATAGTCAAAAACCTTTTCATCCGGCGCAATAATCGCACCGCGAGCTCCTGCCTCCACGGCCATATTGCAAAGCGTCATTCGCCCCTCAACACTCAGGGCACTGATTGTTTCACCGTCGAATTCGATGGCATATCCTGTCGCACCATCTGCGCCAGTACGTTCGAGTAATTCAAGAACGATATCTTTTGCAGAACAACCAAAAGGCAATTCACCCTTAACGCTGACACGCAGGGTTTTCAGCTTACGATACACCAGCGTCTGAGTCGCCAGCAGGTGTTCGATTTCCGACGTACCGATACCAAATCCCAGAGCGCCAAACGCACCGTAAGTGGTGGTATGGCTGTCGCCAGCCGCAATCACCATTCCGGGCATGACCAGCCCTTGCTCGTGGGCAACGACATGTTCTATCCCTTGCCGTGGGTCCAGCACATCAAATAACGTGATACCAAAATCAGCGGCATTTTCCCGAAAATAATCAACCTGTAACTGACCGCCGGGATCCGTCATCAGCATATCGCGCTGCGGCCGGGTGGGATTAACATGATCAACATTCAGCAGAAAGGCTTCCGGATGCCGCACCGGCCGTCCCTGTTCCCTTAACCCGCTAAATGCTTGTGGACTGGTATATTCATTGAGTATCGAACGATCGATATAAAGTAAAACATGCCCTTCGTTATCAAGTTCCCGAACGGTATGCGATTCAACTAATTTTTCATACAGCGTTTTAGCAGACATAGATATATTCCTAGGGTAACGAATGGCTGAATAATGAGATATTCGTCATTAAGGCTTTTAGCTATAGTGACACATTCATGAAAAAACGATGATTCCAGTCGGGAAAGTATAAAAACACACTTCGTGTTGCTGAGCAGACGCCGCCCACAGTAGGTTGCGCTGCGATCACAACGATTCCGCAGGCACCGCTGACCTGATTATGTTCATATTTTTATTGTGCCCAGAGGGACAAAACGAAATGGCGTATTTTATGAAATGGAGATCGTCAGAGGTTAACCAGATAATAAAAACGTGGTTATTTTTAAGATACAGAGTTAGCCACGCGTTTTAAACGCACCAGGATGGTAATCGGGATTAATAAGAATTGTGGCGGCGCTTTTGGACGCTGCCATCCCGAGGATGGAAACGTCCGTTAGCGTTTTATTCGATAGTCAGCTCACACGAGTTCTTTGAGCTGCTCCTGCATATAGGTCGAAAAATACTCTGGATTTTTGATAAGGATACGGTTACCGGAGGCAACTTTTTCTGCCCATCCAGCCACTTTTTTCGTGAACTCAGGATTCCATCCCTCCTGCTCACCCCGTGCCATCACAACTTCCGGACTCGCTGGCACACCTAAGTCATGCAAATACTTTAAGATTCCCTTAGCGGTACTTTCGTCCATTGAATGGGGTACTGACACTGAGGTGTTCATACCACCAATAAAATCCAATGCTTTCTCAATTGCTGTTGGCATGCTCTTATCCTTAAAATTAACCACGTGAGAGACACATTTATACTATGTACCCAACTCAGCCGGGATATCAAAGAGAACGTTGCCTTTATTTGATTTACCCCGCAGCTAAACGCTTGCGGCGACTGTTTTCTGCGCTATTTTTTTGCTTCCCCGGCTAAAACCAGACCGGTTGCCACCGCATTACGCGGCCCTTCGGTCCCCCGGATATTGCCCTGTCCCGCGACGACACCATAATGGGCCAACGCGTCGGTGATCATCTGCGGAATTTCAAAATCCAGCGATGAGCCCCCCACCAGCACCACAAAAGTGATATCGCGAATGGAGCCGCCAGGCGACACCTGGCGCAATGCGCGCAGGCAGTTAGTCACAAAGACCTTCTCCTTAGCCTGACGTCGCACCAGACGAATTTTTTCCAGCGAAGTCTGGTTATCCACGGGGATCAGCTCGCCGTCTTTCAGATACACCACTTTGGCAAACACCGACGGGCTGAGTGGTTCGCGGAAAAACTCCACCGCACCGTTCTCATGACGAATACTGAACAGGCTCTCTACTTTCGCCAGCGGGTATTTTTTTATTTCCTCGGCCAGAAACGGATCGCTCAGACCCAGTTCCGTCTGAATCAACAGGCTGACCATATTCCCCGCGCCGGCCAGATGTACCGCCTTTACTGCACCTTCGCTATTGATGATGGCTGCATCAGTGGAACCTGCACCTAAATCGAGGATCGCCAGCGGCGCAGCACATCCAGGCGTCGTTAACGCGCCAGCCACGGCCATATTGGCCTCTACACCACCCACTTCAACAGCGGTGTTTAATCGCGCGTTCAACTCGCTGGCAATAGCCTGCATTTGTAAACGATCGGATTTCACCATCGCCGCAATGCCGACAGCATTTTCCATCGAACACTCCCCGGCGATGCCGCCCTGCACCTTACGCGGAATAAACGTATCAACCGCCAGCAAATCCTGGATATGCACCGCGTTCATATCATGCCCGGTCAGTGAGGCCATCACCTTACGCACGCGTTCCAGCATACCGCCTGCATGCGTTCCCGCTTCACCGCGAATGTCACACACTGGCGCACAGGCGCTCATCGTCTGCATAATAGCCTGCGCCCCTTGCGCCACGTCAGCTTCGCCGCCGCGCCTTTCTCCACGGATAAAAATCTTACCCGCTGGGATCACCCTTGAGCGCACATCACCCTGCGGCGTTTTCAGCACCACGGCGGAGCGGTTACCAATCAGCGCTCTGGCAATAGGGACGATGGTTTGCGTTTCCTCCGGCGTCAGGGCAAAGAACGTGGCGATGCCGTAAGGGTTAGACAGCGCACGAACAACCTGGCCCGCGGCCGCGACTTCGACCGCTGCCAACACCCCCTCCGGCACTTTTTCCAGCAGCGTGACTTCATCAACCACCGGCATGGTTCTCCGCAGACGATTGTTCACCAGCACGCCATCATCTTTTTTCAGGATCGCCGCCACCACGTTCACGCCGCGATCCAACGCGTCGTTGATCAGCCAAACGGCTTCGAGGAAATCCATTTCTTCACCCACCAATGGGATCCAGCCCTGGGCAAACCGATCCTCACTCAATGCCGCCAGCTTCTCCACTGCAATGGTGGTTCCCATTCCCACGCCAACGCCGCCGGGCGTTTGTGGGTTATGACCAATCATCGTCGATTCGGTAATGATGGTTTCCGTGATCGTTTCCATCGCCACATCACCAATCACCGGTGCGGCCTCATTGATACAGATTTTCGCCACATCTTTAAGCGACCATGGCGTTTTTTCCAGCGCCTGCTGCAGAGAAGCGACCACCCCGGCAATATTGTCCCGCGTTCCCTTCATGCCCGTGGTCGCGACAATCCCGCTGGCGATAAACCGGCCATGCTGTGCCAACGCCACTTCCGTGGTGGCGTTGCCGATATCAATCCCTGCAATTAACGGCATATTCCCTCCGTCACTGGCTGCCTTTACGCAGCTTGTTTCTCTGCTGATACACCTCTGCCGACTCACGCACAAATCCGGCGTTCACCGTCGCGTGCCAGGTATGCTCCAGCTCATCAGCAATCGCCTGTAGCTCCGCGAATGAAGAGCGAAACGGACGTAGCGCGTTGTAAATTTCCAGAATGCGGGTATCCGGGATGGCAATCAGTTCCGCCGCCCGGCGGAAGTTGCGCGCCACGGCGTGGCGTTGCATCTGTTCGGCAATCTGCGCCTGATACTCCAGCGTTTGCTGAGAAATACGCACATCCTGCGGCCCTACATGTCCCGCCAGCACATTCTCAAGGGTGATATCGGTTAACGGTTTCCCGGTGGGGGTCAGGATTTTCTCCGGGCAGCGGGTAGCTAAAGGATAATCCTGCGCGGTCATGATGTTGTCGTTCATGGTCATTCCCTTACTAATGCAATATGCAGCGTGACAGGCGCAGCATCCTGCACCACATGTTTGGTTTCTTTGATATGAAACAGCGCGGCTTTGGCCATAAATTTGGGTCGCACCATCTGGTCATTGACCACCGGAACCGGCGAGGGCGACTCTTTGCGTGCATAGCGCGCAGCGTTCTTTCCAATCTGGCGATAGGTTTCCAGCGTCAGCAGCGGGGCCTGAGAGAAGAGTTCAAGGTTACTCAGGGGCAGCAAATCACGCTGATGGATAACTGTGGTTCCCTTTGACTGAATACCAATCCCGATGCCGGAGCCACTCAGGTTCGCCGCATCCCACGCCATAAAAGAGACATCCGAAGTGCGCAGAATTCTCACCACTCGCGCATGCAGTCCCTCTTCTTCAATCCCCGCCACCAACTCTTTCAGAATCGCGTTGTGCGGCATATCAATCAGGGTTTTATGCTGGTGCTTGCCAAAGGCCGGTCCGACGCCAATCACCACTTCGTCAGCGCGATCGTCTGCTTTTGCCGCCTCGCCTTCACTGACCTGCAAGGTAAAAACGGGCTTACGTTCAGTTGTGCATTCCACGGTGTACCGCCTTATTCAATCGAGCTGGGCTGAACCACACCCGCAATATTTTTAATTTCCGCCCAGCGTTCGGCACTGATGCGATAGCCGGTACCGGGTCCCTGATAATCATTGATGTCGTTCACGGCGCTGACCACGTCGAACTGACGATCCAGAATGGCCGATGTTTGCAGGTAATCACCGGTCACGCGCTGTCTCAACATATTGAGAATATTGCTGGCGATATCTTCAAATCCGCTCCCGCTTAGTGCCCCGACGATATCCAGCCCGGTAATGTTGCGCTTCATCATCTCTTCCACTGCCGCCAGATCTTCCACCACATTGCGCGCAGGCATGTCTTTGCTGCCGTGAGCATAGGTGGCCGCCTCCACTTCCTCATCACTGATTGTCGGCAGGCCCAGTTCGCGGAATACCGCCTGAATAGCCCGCGCCGCCTTGTTACGGATGGCGATGGTTTCTTCTTCGGTTACCGGGCGCAGACCGCCGTCAACCATCAGGTCACGTTGCAGTATGTTGTAATCATCGAAGTCTTCAGCATCGAAGTTAGAACCGGCAAACATGTTGTCGTAGTTGGGGACGGCGCTATAGCCAGAGAAGATAAAGTCGGTGCCGGGCAGCATCTGCATCAGGGTGCGGGCGGTGCGGCGAATATCGGAGTGTGAGAAGGTCTGGTCATTGGCCGAGGCCACTTCAAGGTCGAGCATCGACGCAATCAGGTTTTCCGCCAGCACTGCGCGAATACCCGACGGCACTGCGCCCGTCATCCCGATACAACTGACCGCCCCGTTTTGCAGCCCCTGCACACCCGCGCCCTTGGTAATGAAAATGCAGCGGGATTCCAGGTACAACATCGATTTACTCTCGGAATAGCCCATCAAGGCTTCCGAACCGGTACCGGAGGTATAGCGCATCTTCAGCCCACGGGACGCATAGGCCGAGGCGAGAAACGCTTTTGACCACGGCGTATCGTCGCCGTCAGTGAATACCGATTCTGTTCCGTAGACCGACACCGTTTCGGCGTAGCTGGTTAACCCGCGCATTCCCAGCTCCAGCTCAGTAGCCTCTTCAACGGAACATTGTGTCAGTACGCCAGGACGACCGCACTGAGAACCGACCAACAGCGCCAGGGCGTTAAACGGCGCATAGCGGGCAATCCCGACCGTGGTTTCCTGTTCGGAAAAACCACGGATCCCCGCTTCAGCGGCATCGGCAGCAATCTGTACCGGATTATCTTTCAGGTTGGTCACGTGACACTGGTTAGAAGGGGTGCGTCGGGCGCGCATTTTTTGCAGCGCCATCATCATCTCTACCACGTTCATTTTCGCCATCACCTCCACCGCTTTCGCCGGGGTAATAGCGGTAGTAATGGCAATGATCTCTTCGCGACTGACGTGGATATCCACCAGCATTCTGGCGATCTCCAGTGCGTCGAGCTGCATGGCGCGCTCGGTTTCAGCGACGTTTATCGCGTAGTCGGCAATAAAGCGGTCAATCATGTCGAACTGTGCGCGGCTCTTGCCGTCCAGCTCAACAATACGACCTTTTTCCACCTTCACAGAAGAGGCCGGATCGTAGGGACTTTCCATAGCGATCAGACCTTCTTCTGGCCATTCGCCAATAAGCCCATCCTGATTTACAGGACGCTTCGCCAGGACTTCGAATCGTTTTGATCTTCTCATAGTTTATAGACTCAAAAGATAAAGAATAGGGACGCCAGGCTGTATCGCTGGTGCTCTACCCCCCCAGCAATCGCCTTTATCAGCAATAGCCGAACTTTAAATGAGCAGGCCGATAAAAAAATAAAATTAATTACGTTCCAATTTGATACATATTTAAATGTCAACGTTTCATATTGAAACGGTCCACGGGAATATCCACGAAGAACTGTGACGTGCTTAAATGATCATTATCAATAAATGCCAAACGCAGGAAGAAAATTAATATTTTAGAAAAATACACACTATTGACTTAATAACGTGTCGCGAGAAAATACAGAAAACCCAATGAGAAAAAATAGCTGTAGCGCGATATTTTCTGCGACCTCAGCCCTACAACCTTGTCAGGAGATACTGTGAATAAGAGCCAACAAATCGCCACCATTACGCTGGCGGCCGCAAAGAAAATGGCGACTGCCGTCGAGGCAAAAGCGCTTGAAATCAACGTTCCGGTGGTCTTTTCCGTGGTTGACCGCGGCGGAAACACGCTACTGATACAGCGCATGGACGAGGCGTTTGTCACCAGTTGTGATATTTCTCTCAATAAAGCCTGGACCGCCTGCTGTCTGCGCCAGGGCACCCATGAAATTACCGACGCAGTACAACCTGGTGCTTCTCTATATGGTTTACAGCTCACCAACCAACAGCGGATTGTTATTTTTGGCGGCGGTTTACCTGTTATATTTAACGGACAATTAATCGGTGCTGTCGGCGTTAGTGGCGGTACTGTGGAACAAGATAGATTATTGGCTGAGACCGCACTGAATTGTTTCTCTGAATTATAATTTAAATCTAAGAAGGTATATTATGAGCTATCGTATGTTTGATTACCTTGTGCCGAATGTTAACTTTTTTGGCCCAAATGCTATTTCCGTTGTCGGCGAACGTTGCAAACTGTTAGGCGGTAAAAAAGCGCTGCTGGTCACCGATAAAGGTCTGCGGGCGATAAAAGACGGTGCGGTAGATAAAACGCTGGCGCATCTGCGTGAAGCCGGGATTGAGGTGGTCGTCTTTGACGGCGTAGAGCCGAACCCTAAAGACACCAACGTGCGCGACGGTCTGGAGGTATTTCGTAAAGAGCAGTGCGATATCATCGTTACCGTCGGCGGCGGTAGCCCGCATGACTGCGGTAAAGGTATCGGTATCGCAGCCACGCACGAAGGCGATCTCTACAGCTACGCCGGGATTGAAACGCTGACCAATCCGCTGCCGCCAATCGTGGCGGTCAATACCACCGCGGGTACCGCCAGCGAAGTCACCCGCCACTGCGTGCTGACCAATACCAAAACCAAAGTGAAGTTTGTGATTGTCAGCTGGCGTAACCTGCCGTCGGTTTCCATTAACGACCCGCTGCTGATGCTCGGCAAACCAGCACCACTTACCGCCGCAACCGGGATGGACGCGCTGACCCACGCCGTGGAAGCTTACATTTCCAAAGATGCTAACCCGGTCACCGATGCCGCCGCGATCCAAGCGATCCGTCTGATCGCCCGTAACTTGCGCCAGGCCGTCGCGCTGGGCAGCAACCTGAAAGCCCGTGAAAATATGGCCTATGCCTCTTTGCTGGCCGGTATGGCTTTCAACAACGCCAACCTCGGCTATGTTCATGCGATGGCACACCAGCTCGGTGGTCTGTACGACATGCCGCACGGCGTGGCCAATGCGGTACTGCTGCCACACGTAGCCCGTTATAACCTGATCGCCAACCCGGAGAAATTTGCCGATATCGCTGAGTTTATGGGCGAGAACACCGACGGGCTGTCAACCATGGATGCCGCAGAGCTGGCCATTCACGCCATCGCCCGTCTTTCCGCCGATATTGGTATTCCACAGCATTTGCAGGAGCTGGGCGTCAAAGAAGCCGATTTCCCTTACATGGCGGAAATGGCGCTGAAAGACGGCAACGCGTTCTCGAACCCGCGTAAAGGGAACGAGAAAGAGATCGCTGAAATCTTCCGTCAGGCTTTCTAATCCAAAGGGGGCGCAATGTCACTTTCATCACCGGGCGTACATCTGTTTTATCACCCACGCTGGCAGGATACCCGCGCGCTTGATGAACTGTGCTGGGGACTGGAAGAGCAAGGCGTCCCGTGCCGGACTGTCTGTTGCGACGAGAATGACTGTGCGCTGGCGTTGAGCAAACTTGCGGCCAAAAGCTCAACGCTACGTGTCGGTCTTGGTCTCAACGCCACGGGTGATATTGCTTTAACCCACGCCCAGTTGCCCGAGGATCGGGCGCTGGTCCGTGGTCATATCACCGCCGGAATGGCGCAGATCCGCACGCTTGGCGCCAATGCTGGTCAACTGGTCAAAGTGCTTCCTTTCAGCGAGATAAAATAAATGTACCGTATCTATACCCGCACTGGCGATAAGGGCACGACCGCGCTGTTTGGCGGCAGCCGTATCGACAAAGACGATATCCGCGTGAATGCCTATGGCACCGTGGACGAACTGATTTCCCAGCTTGGCGTCTGCTACGCCAGCACGCGCCTGACAGCGCTTCGCCAGGATTTACATACCATCCAGAAAACGCTGTTTGTGCTCGGCGCGGAACTTGCCAGCGATGAGAAAGGACTTACTCGCTTAAAACAGCGTATTGGCGAAGAGGATATTCAGGCGCTGGAGCAGCGTATTGACCGCAATATGGCGCAAAGCGGTCCGCTAAAAGAGTTTGTTGTTCCGGGGAAAAACCTCGCATCGGCACAGTTGCATGTTGCGCGCACGCTGGCACGTCGGCTGGAGCGACTCCTCATCGCCATGGACAGAACGTTGACGCTGCGTGATGAGCTTAAGCGCTACATCAATCGTCTGTCAGATGCCCTCTTCTCGATGGCGAGGATCGAAGAAACTACTCCAGATGTTTGCGCTTAAACTGGCTGGCATCGATGTCGTACTGTTTCATCTTGCGCCACAAGGTGGTGCGGCCAATATTCAACAGTTGCGACATTTCCTGCACACGTCCGCTGGTGACGCGGGCGGCATGGATAATCGCCTCTTTTTCGATGGCGGTAAACGTCAGGCTGGCTGGCAGCAGCGATGATGCAGTCTCCAGGCCCGGACGTTCGGCAAACAGATAATCCGGCAGATTGCTCAGGCGAATATGGCCATTGTCGCTACTGATGGCGATATTTTCGATAATGCTGTTGAGCTCAAAATCATTGCCTGGCCACGAGTAGGCAACCAATTGTGCCAGCGCGTCATCGTCCAGCTTCAGACTGGATGAAAAGCGTTTTTTCAGGCTATTTAAGCGGGTATGAATCAGCGCTGGAATGCTGTTACGCCGTGCCCGCAGCGGTGGAATAACAATTTCAAAGGAGTGTAACGCGTAATACAGTTGGCGGCTAAAGCGGTTTTGCTCCACCAGGTTGGCGAGATCAACCGTGGTAGTGGCAATCACTTTCACATCGACCGGGATCAGGCGGCGGGCATCAAGCCGGGTCAGTACGCCCTGCTTGATAACCTGCAACAACGCGGATTGCAACTCGGGTGCCAGATACTCAATTTTTTCCAGAAACAGCGTACCGCCGTTCGCCAGCTCAAGGCGGCTCAGCCGACCGTTTTCATCATCGGTTGGCGCACTGCCCATAAAATCCTGCCCCAGCACGCTGTTGGCATACAGTTGGCAGTTAACGGCGATATATGGCCCGCTGGCGCGTTCACTTTCATTGTGAATAGCCTGGCTCAATAGCTCTTTACCCACCCCCTCTTCACCACACAACAGAATAGGGAAACTCCCTCGCGCCGCCTGGCGACCAAAATGGATCAGCCGACGGGTTTCCGGGTCATCCGTCGACATCTGTTCAAAGGTGTGGCTGACTTTCCCGAGCTGGCTGGTCATCAACTGGCGCATTTGTTCAACGGGATGAAGCAGCAGAATAAAGCTGTTGCCCTGTTCTTCAACGATGGGTTTCAGAGTAATAACAGCATCAACAAACTGGTGCTGGCTTTCGAAAGTCACTTCGACGTGATTCAGGCCGCGAGCATGTTTGATCGCCCTGCGCAGCAAGGTGGGCAGATTAACCAGGTCATTAATGTTTTTACCCTGGCTGGCCTGCGCGTCCAGATGTAAAAGCAAAGCGGCACGGGCATTAAGAAACTGCAGAACGCCCTGCTCGTTCCACGCCATTACGCCATCATCCATGCTCTCTAACAGCCCATACATCTGATTCAGATGGCGGTTAGATTCGGCCAACAGGCTGTCGGTCAGCAAAGAGTTGCCGACTTCTCTGGCAATCGCCAGCGTCAGGGAGAGATCGGAAACGCACTCATGCTCCACCAGGCAGCACAGGGAAATGGAGCCAAACAGCCGCCCATGGTTATCAAAGACCGGGGTAGAGCAGAACGACCACGGATGCAGCGCCTGCTTAAAATGCTGATCGCCAGAGGTTTTTGTCGGCTGCCCTGGCATCGTTGCCAGCGATAGCGCACAACTGCCGATAATGCTTTCCGCACAGTAGCTACCGTCACGAAAGCCAAGTTCCGCCAGCTGTTCCACCGTCTGCGGATCGCCGCACCGGCTGAGAATACAAGCCGATTCATCCAGAATCAGCAGCGCGCACGAACGTCCATCCATAAACTCCCAGGCATCTTCCAGCGCGGCCTGTCCAATCGTCAGCAGCGCAGTCTTACGACGACAAATCGACGCAAAAGTCAGTCCCTGCGCCTGATGCGGTGCCTGCCAGGTTTCCCGTTGCATAAACTTGCTGCAACGATGCCATGACTGAGCAATGACCGAAGAGACTTCCTTCCCGATGCCATGAGTGTGCGCCGTCATATCCATTTCCGCTGTTTTACCATAGACAACCCCTCCGGCAGAGACTGTCAGAGGGGGAGAAGATGCCGAATAAAGGACTTACCGACGTCTGATTAACGCGCCAGCCACTGCTGTCCCAGCAGGTCTGCCGTCAGAATAGCGGCATGGACGCTTTCAGGCGTCACCGGGAACGGCATATTGTGAATGGTTTCACCTTCCGCGCAGGTGGCTTTCGCAACGGCCATAATCTTAGCGTCGATGCCGTCTTTCACGCCCATTTGCGCCAGCGTTACCGGCAGATCCACTTTCTGGCAGAAATTCAGCACCGTTTCGATCTCTTCCATCGGGCTGTTCTGCAGTACCAGTTGCGCCAGCGTACCAAACGCCACTTTTTCACCGTGATACAAATGGTGGCACTCTTCCAGAATGGTGAAGCCATTATGGATGGCGTGTGCCCCCGCAAGACCACTGCTTTCAAAGCCAATGCCGCTGAGATAGGTGTTCGCTTCCACGATACGTTCCAGGGCATCGGTCACCACGCCAGCTTGCGCCGCCAGACGCGCCTTTTCACCTTCTGCCAGCAGCGTATCATAGCACAAGCGCGCCAGGCTCAGGGCTGCCGCCGTGGACTGTCCCCCCGCCATGCTGGTCGCTCTGGCATCAAAACACGCTTTTGCTTCAAACCAGGTCGAGAGCGCATCGCCCATTCCGGCCACCAGCAGACGTACCGGCGCTTTAGCGATAATTGCCGTATCCATGACAACCATATCCGGGTTTTTCGGGTAGATCAGATATTCTTCGAACTCACCGGCTTCGGTATAGATAACAGACAGCGCACTGGTTGGCGCATCCGTTGAGGCGATAGTTGGAATCACCACCACCGGCAGTTTCTGGTAGTAGCCAATCGCTTTGGCGGTATCCAGCGTTTTCCCACCGCCAATCCCAACCACACCACGGCAACCGTGCTGCTTCAGAATGGCAATCAGGCGATTAATTTCAACATGGCTGCATTCGCCATTGAAGCGTTCCGCGTGGCAGCTAATACCGTGGCTGTGCAGGCCATTGAGTACTTTGTCTCCCGCCAGTTTCATGACGAAGTCATCTGCAATCACGAAAAAGCTGTCTGCCAGATTTTTAGCGTATTGACCAAATAAGGTAGAAGCGTCAGGACCCTGGAGATATTTGGCTGGAGATTGAATAACTTTTAGCATTCCTTTCATCCTCAAATAAGTACATGTTTTTACATGGTGAGCCCTGGCGTTAACCTGTTTAGCCTGTTGCGAACGGCGAAAACGGGAGGTACCGGAGCGATGCAATAACTGTATGGCGAAGCGGGAACAAAAAAATCATTCGTCTTTTTGTTCTGATATGAAACAGATAAAAATAACATGCGTTCCATATTGAAACGATTAACCATAAAAATACTGGGGTTTGCGATCCCGATCCGTTCATTTACCGACAAATCCTTACAGAACGCGAAAATCAAATTCCCTTTGCCCCTCTCTGACGCCGTTAAAAGCAGTAACAAAACGTTTACTGTGCAGTGTGGCCAACACTGAAAAGGCGATAAAAAAGTCGAGCGGGCTCGCATTGTGATCGTTCCTCGCACAAATACGTTCCATTACGGAACAAAAAATAACAATTACGTTCCGTAATGAAACTCATTTTGCCGCTGTTTTTTTCCACGCTGACTCCGCCAGAATCTCCCCATCGCCTCCGCACCATGACAATGCATTCGGGGGTTTGTCTTACACTCAACCTCGAGGAGCCGTTATGTCTCAATTCTTTTTTAATCAGCGTACCCAACTCGTTAACGACGTCATCGACGGTACGATTATCACCAGTCCGTGGAACAATCTGGCGCGTCTGGAAAGCGATCCGGCTATTCGCATCGTGGTTCGTCGCGATCTCAACAAAGATAACGTGGCGGTGATCTCCGGTGGCGGCTCAGGACACGAACCCGCCCACGTTGGCTTTATCGGCAAAGGGATGTTGACCGCGGCAGTCTGTGGCGACGTGTTTGCGTCCCCGAGCGTAGATGCAGTGCTGACCGCAATCCAGGCGGTAACTGGCGAGGCAGGCTGTCTGTTGATCGTTAAAAATTACACCGGCGATCGTCTTAACTTCGGCCTCGCCGCCGAAAAAGCACGCCGCCTTGGCTATAACGTCGAAATGCTGATTGTCGGCGACGATATCTCCCTGCCGGATAACAAGCACCCTCGCGGGATTGCGGGCACTATCCTGGTTCATAAAGTGGCAGGCTATTTCGCTGAACGCGGTTACAACCTCGCGACCGTCCTGCGTGAAGCGCAGTATGCGGCAAGTAACACCTTCAGCCTGGGCGTCGCCATTTCCAGTTGCCACCTGCCGCAGGAAACCGACGCCGCACCGCGCCATCATGCGGGCCATGCCGAACTGGGCATGGGCATTCACGGCGAGCCTGGCGCCTCGGTTATCGCTACCCAAAACAGTGCGCAGGTGGTGACTCTGATGGTCGATAAACTGATGGCGGCACTGCCGGAAACCGGCCGTCTGGCGGTGATGATTAATAATCTGGGCGGCGTGTCCGTTGCTGAAATGGCTATTATCACTCGTGAACTGGCAAACAGCCCACTGCATCCGCGTATCGACTGGCTGATTGGCCCGGCCTCGCTGGTCACCGCCCTGGATATGAAAGGTTTCTCGCTGACCGCCATCGTACTGGAAGAGAGCATCGAAAAAGCACTGTTAACCGAAGTCGAAACCAGCAGCTGGCCGACGCCTGTCCCACCACGCGAAATCAACTGTGTGCCATCATCGCAGCGCAGCGCGCGCGTCGAATTCCAGCCTTCAGCCAACACGCTGGTCGCCGGGATTATTGAGCAGGTCACCGGAACGCTTTCCGATCTGGAAACACACCTCAACGCGCTGGATGCCAAAGTCGGCGATGGTGATACAGGTTCAACTTTTGCCGCTGGTGCACGTGAAATCGCTGACCTGCTGCATCGCCAGCAGCTTCCACTGGATAACCTCGCCACGCTGTTCGCCCTGATCGGCGAACGCCTGACCGTGGTGATGGGCGGGTCCAGCGGCGTACTGATGTCAATCTTCTTTACCGCCGCCGGGCAGAAGCTGGAGCAAGGGGCTGATGTTGCCGAAGCCCTGAACACTGGGCTGGCGCAGATGAAATTCTACGGTGGTGCAGACGAGGGTGACCGTACGATGATTGATGCGCTGCAACCCGCGCTGACGTCTCTGCTGGCACAACCGCAAAACCTGCAAGCCGCTTTTGACGCCGCACAGGCAGGTGCAGAACGTACCTGTCTGTCGAGCAAAGCCAACGCGGGTCGTGCGTCGTATCTCAGCGGTGAAAGCCTGCTGGGCAATATGGACCCCGGCGCACACGCCGTCGCCATGGTATTTAAAGCACTGGCAGAGTGTGAGTTGGGTTAAGCCATAAGTGCCTGATGCGCTTCGCTTATCAGGCCTACGAGTGCAAACCTTTGTAGGCCGGATAAGGCGTTTACACCGCCATCCGGCTGCATATTAGCGATAGACGCGAATACCGCCTTCTACGCCCCGGCTAAACAATACTTGCCACAGCTCAATATCTCTGGCGCGGAACGCACCGGCACAAGCGCACAGGTAATAATTGAACATCCTTCTGAAGGTCGCGGAATAACGCGATGACAGCTCCGGCCACGCCTGATTAAACCGCGCATGCCAGGCCATCAGCGTTTTATCATAGTCACTGCCAAAGTTATGCCAGTCTTCCATCACGAATCGCGACTCGCTCGCTTCAGCAATATGAGAAATCGCCGGTAAGCAGCCATTCGGGAAAATATATTTATTGATCCACGGATCAACGCTCATCCCTTTTTTATTGCTACCAATGGTATGCAGCAGGAACAATCCGTCCGATTTCAAACAGCGGTCAGCAATACTGAAATAGGTATCGTAATTTTTTGGCCCCACATGCTCGAACATCCCCACGGAGACAATACGATCGTAGTGCTTGTCGAGGTCACGATAATCCTGAAGCAGGATGGTCACATCCAGGCCTTCACAGCGCTGCTGCGCCATTTTTTGCTGCTCTTTCGAGATAGTGACGCCTTCTACCGCCACGCCATAATGGCGCGCCGCATATTCGGCCAGTCCACCCCAACCGCAACCAATATCCAGTAAACGCATACCCGGTTTCAGTTGCAGCTTCTCGCAAATCATTTTTAATTTGGCGTTTTGCGCGTCTTCTAAGGTGGTAGCCTCTTTCCAGTAGCCACAGGAATATTGCATGTGGGGATCCAGCATGAGCGCAAAGAGATCGTTGCCAATATCGTAGTGTTCTTTACCGACAATCCACGCACGACTGCGAGACTGCAAATTAAACAGGCGGGCGCTGGCAATACGCAATATATCCTTCAGATTTCCCGGCATTTGCTGGTCGAGTTTTGCTTTCAGGATTTTGCAGAACAGAACATCGAGGCGTTCACAGTCCCACCAGCCTTCCATATAGCTTTCGCCAAGCCCCAGGGAACCTTGTTGCAGCACCCGTTTAAAGAAACCGGCATGATGAAGTTGAATGTCCCAGGGGCGGGAACCATTGATCTGAATATCTGCTTGCTGGAGCAGCTCTTTTCCCATTCGGGTCCAGTTATCATTTGTTTCATTGACGATGACAGCGTCTGAACAAAGCGTGTTCATGGTATTTACCAAAAGTGGGCTATTAATTATTACGCAAGATTATTATGGAAAAAAGAATGTATGTATTATGATTTGCGGACAAGATCTATCGAGCAGCGGCCACCTCACCGGAAGCAGAATCGAATTCAATATGGAAACTCTCATACATAAACATTGGAATTCCTTCCCGGACGATTCCATGGCAGAACTGCCGCAGGACGTTTACTTTCGCTCTTATGTCCTTGAAGCCAACCACCATGTTCCGCAGCACTCGCACGCTTTTATGCAGTTTCATTTTGCCCGCAAAGGCAGTATGCGTATTGATGTCGCCGGCAAGTGCTGGATAATCCCCGCGCATTACGGCATCTGGATCCCCAATAATACTGAGCATGCCGTTTGGGCGCTGGATGATGTGCATTTAGAGAATCTGGATATTAAACCGGGCTTTCTCGAAGAAAGTATCCATGAGTGTAAAGTCGTGGCGATCAGTGATTTCGCCAGAGAGTTTATTCATTACGCCACGAATTCAATTTCAGGCCATTATGATAGCCAGTCAAAAGAAGGCAAACTGGTCAGTGTGCTGGTGGACATTATTCTGCAATTACCAGAGGTCGCCTTTGTATTACCCTGGCCGCAGGATCGCGAATTAACCAATGTATGCCGAACAATACAAGCGTCTCCGGCGCTGGAACATTCAGTAGAGTATTGGGCACAACATTTGGGTATGTCTGCCCGTACCTTTTCGCGTCATTTCAAAAAAGAAACCGGATTACCCTTCAGCGTCTGGAAGCAAAAAATGCGAATTCTGGAGTCTGTACTCATGCTGAAGAAAAATAAAAGCGTAACCGCCGTGGCGCTCGATGTAGGATATTCAAGCACCGCAGCGTTTAGTTATGCATTCCGCCAGGCGTTTGGCGTTTCACCGTCACATTATTAATTAACGTTCCGACGTTGATGCCAGTAAGCCGCGGCACGCACCAACTGCTGATCGAAAGCCTCAGTAGTAAAGCGGGCGCTCAGGTTTTTCACTACTTTTCCTTCGCCAGTTATCCAGATGAAATAATCCTGTGCAGGCACGGTCAGCTGTGAAAGCTGCTCATTCACCGCCTGTTCGTCATGGCCGACAAACCACTGAATCGTAAAACCGTCGAGATGAGCGAAATAATCCTGATACGCTGCATCGTGTACGCTGACCAGCGCCGTCACGTTTGGACGTACCGCTAAACGACCGATCGCCTCCAGCCGACGACGTAGCGCTGGCATTCCAGATTCATCACACACGTAAACCTGGTACGCATAGTCTTCTGGTACCACCAGCGAGCCACGCGGTCCGCCAATCGTCAATTTGTCACCTTCACGCGCATTCATCGCCCACGTACTCGCCACCCCGCCATCGTGGATATAAAAATCCAGCGCCAGTTCATGGCGTGCCGGGTCATACAACGGCGTGTAATCACGGGATACCGGGCGTACACCCTCTGGCCAGACAATCCCCTCATCCGTCACCACGGGTGGCACAAAGTGACTGCCCGGCTCAGGGAAAAAGACCTTGGTGTGGTCGTCAAAACCCTGTGAGCTAAAACCATCCAGAGCGTCACCGCCCAGTACAATGCGCTGGAAACCCGCGCTGATACGTTCAACCCGCAGGACGGTCAGTTCACGGAAGCGCAGCTCATTGCGAACGCGCTGTGGATAGCGTGAAGTGTTATTTGTCATTTTTTCGCCTTCGTGACAGAGATTAGATATATCTAAATAGATTTTAAATGATAATGATTGCTAATTGAGAAGATTGCAAGAACTTTTTTGATAGAGTACGGATAGCGCATCACAAGCGTTACAATGAATAATAAGTATATATAAATCAATAAATTAAATTAATATTTCTGCGTGGACTTGCAAATAGAAAAAGTTTAGATATAAATTAGATATATCTAAACAACATCAGGAGATGAATGATGCAAGATCATCATGAAGGGTGCTGCAAACATGCAGAACACCAGCACGAAGGCTGCTGTAAGGGTGAAGGACATCGCCACGAAGGTCATCACAGTGAACACCACGAAGGTTGCTGTAAAGGTGAAGAGCGTCATCACGAAGGCTGTAACAAAGAACACCACCATGAGCATGGCTGCGGACACCGCCACGGTCGCGGCGGTGGTGGCGGTCGACGTCAGCGTTTCTTCGGCCACGGCGAATTACGTCTGGTGATTCTGGATATTTTGACCCGCGATGCCAGTCACGGTTATGAACTAATCAAAGCCATTGAAACATTGACTCAGGGTAATTACACCCCAAGCCCGGGCGTGATTTACCCGACACTGGATTTCTTGCAGGATCAGTCGCTTATCGCCATCCGTGACGAGGAAGGAGGACGTAAGCAAATCACAATCACGGAGCAAGGCCTGCAATGGCTGGAAGAGAACCAGGAACACCTGGAACATATCCACGAACGTATTAAAGCACGCTGTGTCGGTTTTGAATTACGCAAAAATCCACAGATGAAAAGAGCACTGGAGAATTTTAAAGCCGTGCTGGATCTGCGGGTCAATCACGGTGACACCAGCGAAGCGCAAATCAAGAAGATCATCGGTATTATCGATCGCGCATCGCTGGATATCACCCAGCTTGATTAAGCAGGCTGCGCGTCCTCTTTACGCACGCGGAACACCTTAATCATCTCTTTTAAGTGTAATGCCTGTTCGTTTAATGACGCCGCTGCCGCAACGGACTCCTCTACCAGACAGGAGTTCTGTTGCGTGGTGGTGTCGATCAGGCCAATCGCACTGTTAATCTGCGAAATACCGTCCGTCTGCTCGCGGCTGGCCTGACCGATTTCCCGCAATATCACATCCATTTCTTCAACGTTAGTGACCATTCCAGTGATCAACGCGTTGGCTTTTTCAACCAGCGCCAGTCCTTCCCGGGTTTGACTGGTGGAGTCTTCAATCAGATTACGGATCTCACTGGCAGACGATGCGCTTTTTTGCGCCAGTTGACGCACTTCTCCGGCAACTACCGCGAAACCACGCCCGTGCTCACCGGCGCGCGCCGCTTCGACAGCCGCATTCAGCGCCAAAATATTGGTTTGAAAAGCAATCGAATCGATCAGGTTGATAATTTCTGACATACGGTTAGAGGTTTCATTAATCACGCGTATTTTCTGCGTCACCTGATTCATCATCTCACCGTTGTTTTTCACGACCGTCGCCGCTCCCGTAGACAGCTTCGTCGCTTCATGGGTATGGTCTGCCGTCGTTTTGACCGTCGCGGTAATTTGTTCCATCGACGCCGCGGTCTGTTCTACCGAGCTTGCCTGTTCTTCGGTACGCGCAGCCAAATCCTGATTACCCGCGACAATCTGCGCCGCCGCCGCAGAGATATTCTCGGAGCCGTTTTGCACTTCCTCGACAATCTCTAGCAGTCGGGTTTTCATTGCCATCAGCGCTTGCAGTAGCACACCGGTCTCATCCTTCTGTTCCATACTGATGTTGCGGGTAAGGTCGCCCTGCGCAATCGCCTCGGCAAACTGCACGGCTTCATTAAGGGGTCGGGTAATTGAGCGCACAATATACCAACCCATCACACAACCAGCGGCAATGCTGCTCAGCGCCAGAGTAATCAACAGCGCACGATTGGTGTGGAAATCATATTCCACCTGAGCGCCCGCCTTCTGCATCTGGGCATCTTCAATGGCGATCAATTCCTGCACTTTTGCTTTATACGCCTGCTGCACATTCACCGTGCGGGTCATCATCTCGTGCATCGCGCCGGAGCGATCGTGATTCTGCAGCGCCTGCAGAATGCGGAATCGGGAAGCCAGATACTGCTCACGCACATCGCGGATATCCGCAACAATTTTTTTGGAAGCATCATTCAGAGGCGCAGCACTCAGCGCATCCAGCAGAGCAGAAATTTGCTGGCTGATGGTATCGAGCTTTTTCTGGGACGCCTGGGTCCATTTACCTTCCTCATCCAATAACATCAATTGTTGAGTACTGACAAACTCCTGAAAATTATCAATGAGCAGATTGGCTTTTACCGTAATCGGATAGTCATTGGTAATGATGTTCTGCATCCCACTGTTACTACGATCCAGACTCAACAGCGAAAGGCCCGAACTCACCATCATCAGTACAATAAACAAACCAAACGCGATAAATAATTTCGAGCGAATCTTTACGTTATGCAAGAACATATTTTCTCCCTGGAGACAGTTTTCTTCAGACAGATATCCTTATCGGTCAGTACTCACCTAACTTTATGATATTGATCGTTTTTTAATTTACACCGATGTTACTAAATAGTTTTTAACGATGAATCAAGCAAGACCGATCGTTATATAAGCGATAATTAACAATATTTAAAAACAGGGCGATCGCCGTCAAAACGGAATAATGAAAATAGAATCGTAATACCAAAGTGGTATTATTTAATATATAATTAACAAAATTATTACAAAAACGCCTACCGGGGACGATAAGCGTTTGGCGGGAAAATGGGATGGGGTGAGAATTAATGCAGCACGGTCACCGCATCTTCCAGGCGACCGGCACGATGTTTTACCATTGCTGAAATCTGCGCGCTCTCTTCGACCAGTTCGGCATTTTTCTGCGTAATATTGCTCAACTCATTTACGGCACGGGTCAGGCTGGAAAGCCCATCTGACTGCTCCAGCGTTGAATGGCTGATTTGAGCAATCAACTGCGTCACATTCTGGACCTGCGCCACAATATCATCCATTGTCCGCCCTGCGGCATGAACCTGATCGGAGCCGGACTGCACCTTGTCGGCGCTGGCATCAATCAGTTTACGGATGTCATTTGCTGCGCTTGCGCTACGACTGGCAAGATGGCGTACCTCTCCGGCCACCACCGCAAATCCTTTCCCTTGTTCACCGGCCCTGGCTGCTTCAACCGCCGCATTCAGCGCCAGAATATTTGTCTGGAAGGCGATATCGTTAATCAGGGTCGTGATAGTGCCGATCCGTTGGGTGCTGTTGGCAATATCGTCCATTGTTTTAATGACGGTATCCATCGCCTCACCGCCCTGTGTCGCCGCGCTGCTGGCGGCAATAGACAGCTTGTCAGCTGCCGCTGCTGTCGCGGAGTTTTGCTTCACCGATGCCGCCATCTGATTCATGGTGGTGACCGTTTCCTGCACATTCTCTACCGTCTGCTGTGTATGCTTGTTTAAATCATCACTGCCTTTCGCCAGCGTTTCACTGTCGTTACGCACACAGCTGACCTGACTCGACACGTCATGAATAAGCCAGCGGCACATTAGCCCTAACTGCCCCACCGCCCGTAGCATCAGACCCAGTTCATCGCTACGGTTAAGATGGGTCACGCTGTTGCGCTCGCCAGTCGCTACTTTCAGTGCCTGCTGAGCAACATTCTCGATTGGACGCACAATCTGCCATTCGAAAATAACCGTCGCCAGCATCATCACCAGTGCGCTCACCAACAGTTGCGGCCATTCAGCACCCATCTGCTGTAGCGCAGTTGCCAGGATGACAAACATGAAAGCCATGACACTGCGCACCCGCCAGCGAACCGGAAGCGACGGGAGTTTACCCAACCAGCCTTTACGTACCACCAGCCCCTTATGGACACGCCGATGACAACGGCCTTCATTGAGTGCTTTATATAAAGGTTCGACCGCCGCAATTTCCGCTTCCGTCGCCCGGGTACGGATCGACATATACCCGGTTACGCGCCCTTCCCGCACCATCGGCACCGCATTGGCCCTCACCCAGTAGTGATCGCCATTCTTCCGTCGGTTTTTCACAATACCGCTCCACGGTTCCCCCTGTTTCAGGGTGTACCACATATCCGCAAACGCCGCTTTCGGCATGTCCGGGTGACGAACCAGGTTATGCGGCTGAGCAAGCAATTCATTCAGCTGATAGCCGCTGACCTGGACAAAGGTATCGTTCGCATGGGTGATATAGCTTTGTAAATCGGTGGTCGACATGAGGGTGATATCATCATCCAGCGGTGTATTTTGCTGACTAACGTAGGGATGAGAAGACATGGTTGCGTCCTGTGCAGGTTATCTGGTTGTTAACTCTTTCGGCTTATGTTATTTCGGCGCTAATCTTTTTAACTTTAGTTGTTAAATTTGATTTAGATCGCAATTTGCGATTAAACCTCAAAATTTGTATGTTTTCTAATTCATTGATTTAAAATACTTTCATTACGTAACTATTCAACACGCCTTCACTCTGCGCACCGCAATAGTGCAATTTTCGCCCACTTTTAGCGCAATAACGCGTTTTTCCCGTCGGTTTTACGCACGTAAACCTGGGCAAAATGCCAGCAAATGTTAATGTTTGAGATTAAATGTTGCACAAGCAAGATCTTCCCTGGTGTTTATCCCGATTTTCGTTAAGCGCGTCGGGATGGCGCAATCCCTGCAATACTTAATTCAGTATCATGTGATACGCGAGCTCCGGGAGCATATTTTGAACAGGTTACCTTCCAGCGCATCGGCTCTGGCCTGCAGCGCACACGCACTGAATCTCATCGAGAAGCGAACGCTTGATCATGAGGAAATGAAAGCACTAAACCGAGAGGTGATTGATTACTTCAAAGAGCATGTCAATCCGGGGTTCTTAGAGTATCGAAAATCTGTAACTGCCGGCGGGGATTACGGAGCCGTAGAGTGGCAAGCGGGAAGCCTGAATACGCTTGTCGACACCCAGGGACAGGAGTTTGTCGATTGCCTGGGAGGTTTTGGAATTTTCAACGTGGGGCACCGTAATCCAGTAGTGGTCTCCGCCGTACAGAATCAACTCGCGAAACAACCTCTGCACAGCCAGGAATTACTGGACCCATTACGGGCCATGCTGGCAAAAACGCTTGCTGCACTGGCTCCCGGAAAGCTGAAATACAGTTTCTTCAGTAACAGCGGGACCGAGTCGGTTGAAGCGGCGCTAAAACTGGCGAAAGCGTATCAATCGCCGCGCGGTAAATTCACATTTATTGCCACCAGCGGAGCCTTCCACGGTAAATCGCTGGGGTCGCTATCCGCCACCGCTAAATCAACCTTCCGCAAACCGTTTATGCCGCTGCTGCCGGGCTTCCGCCATGTTCCTTTTGGCGATATTGATGCCATGCGCACCGTCCTGAGCGAATGCAAAAAGACCGGCGACGATGTTGCCGCCGTGATTCTGGAGCCAATCCAGGGGGAAGGAGGCGTGATCCTGCCGCCGCAAGGGTATTTAACCGCGGTACGTAAACTTTGCGATGAGTTTGGCGCGCTGATGATCCTCGACGAAGTGCAAACCGGCATGGGGCGCACCGGCAAGATGTTCGCCTGCGAACATGAAAACGTGCAACCTGACATTCTGTGTCTGGCCAAGGCGCTTGGGGGTGGCGTGATGCCAATTGGCGCGACCATTGCCACCGAAGAAGTGTTCTCCGTCCTGTTCGACAATCCTTTCCTGCATACCACCACGTTCGGTGGCAACCCGCTCTCATGCGCGGCGGCGCTGGCAACCATTAACGTCCTGCTGGAGCAAAATTTACCCGCTCAGGCAGAGCAGAAAGGCGATATGTTGCTGGATGGTTTCCGTCATCTGGCGCGTGAATATCCGGATCTGGTACACGACGTTCGCGGTAAAGGCATGCTGATGGCGATTGAGTTTGTCGATAATGAGATTGGCTACAGCTTTGCCAGTGAAATGTTCCGTCAACGAGTGCTGGTCGCCGGAACGCTGAATAACGCGAAGACGATCCGTATCGAACCGCCGTTAACATTAACGATCGAGCAATGCGAACTGGTATTGCGATCAACCCGCAAAGCCCTGGCCGCATTACGGGTGAGCGTGGAGCAGGTGTAACAACCTTACCCGGCCTATAAAAGACACCCTTTTGTAGGCCGGATAAGGCGTAGCCGCCATCCGGCAATTAGCCTAAACTTAAACAATCCGTACCCCCGCCGGCATGATGCGTTCAGGCGTCAACAGCACGCTTTCACTGCCATCATCAGTTTCGGCGCACAGCAACATGCATTCAGAGGTTTCACCGCGCATTTTGGCCTTTTGCAGGTTACACAGCACCACTACCGTTTTCCCCATTAGCTGCTCTTCGCGATAATACGGCACCAGACTGGTTACCGTTTGCAGCGTTCTATCGCCGACATCAACCTGCACGATATAGAGCTTATCGGCATTCGCGTGGCGCTTCACTTGCGCTACTTTTCCAACACGTATTTCCATCCGGGCAAAATCGGCAAAGGCTACGGTATCCATATCTCTCTCCTTAGTAAACTTTTACTAAAAAATAGTCGATTTTTCGTGGAAGATAAAGCGCGAAGAATTTACTAAAAACAGATGCATCTCATGGGGCTTCATTTACAATAAACAGCCCATGCGGTCGAATGGTGGAATGAAAGGCAAATATGGCAACACTTAAAGATATAGCTGCGGAAGCAGGCGTTTCTCTGGCAACGGTATCCCGCGTCCTGAATGACGATCCAAACCTGAATGTGAAAGAGGAAACCCGGCATCGTATTCTGGAGATTGCAGAAAAACTGGAGTACAGGAGCAGTTCTTCCCACAAAATGCAGGTGAGTGTTGCCAGTCAGCACCACATTCTTGCGCTTTACAGTTACCAGCAGAAGCTGGAGATCAACGATCCCTATTATCTGTCTATCCGCCACGGTATTGAAACGCAGTGTGAAAAGCTGGGTATTGAGCTCACTAACTGCTATGAACATCATGTGCCCCCCAGTATCAAAAAACTGACGGGTGTCCTTGTGGTTGGGAAGGCCAGCGATGCAATACGCCAGACCGCCACGGCGTTAACGGACAATATCTGTTTTATTGATTTTCAACCTCCGGGTGGCGGTTACGATTTCGTTGATACCGATCTGGTACGCATTAGCCAGGAGATCATCGACTTTTTCATCAAACAGGGTGCGACACGCATCGGTTTTATTGGTGGTCAGGACGTGCCAGGGGAAGCGGATATCCGCGAAGTTGCCTTTGTGAGATACGGACAGCAGAAAGGTGTCGTTTCAGAAATGGATATCTACCGGGGCGGTTTCTCCAGCGCATCTGGCTATGAGCTAGCCAAAAAAATGCTGGCAAAACAGGACTATCCGTCAGCCTTGTTTGTTGCTTCTGACTCCATCGCTATCGGCGTATTACGGGCCATTCATGAAAATGGGGTCCGGATTCCGGAGCAAATTTCGCTCATCAGCGTCAATGATATCCCTACCGCGCGTTTCACCTTTCCCCCACTCTCCACCGTGCGTATCCACTCTGAGATGATGGGCATTCAGGGTGTTAACCTGCTGATTGAAAAAGCGCGCGATGGCCGCGTGTTGCCGCTTCAGGTCTATGTCCCCAGCCAGCTGAAACTGCGCGGTACAACCCGCTAGCGTTCGCTCTGCCCGATAGTGTCGTCGGGCAAATCCTCCCCTCCTCACATCCCGTCAATTTTCTCTATTTCGTGATCGAGTTAAAGTAAATCGAATTCCTCTATTTTATTTAGTAAAAAGTTTACTAAAATAATTACCTATGATGTCGTTGAGCACAGGCTGTTAACGGTCGATTCATGCGTAAGGAAAGAAAATGGGGATTATCGATAACGTAGAACAGCTCCAACAACATGCGCATACGAAAAATCACTGGCAGCGTTGCGCAGAGGTGATAGGAAAGCTCGATAGTCTCTCTCCCGGTGTGGTTTACTCGCAGGGAGAGACGCTGAACTACGACGTCAGAATCGACAGCACAACGGATGCCCTGTTTATCGGCCATCGCCGTTGCATTGAGGTGCATTACTTTTTACAGGGCACACAAAAAATCGAATACGCGCCGAAAACCCAGCTACAGGAAATTGACTACTACCGGCAAGACACCGACCGTGAATACCTGAAAGGTTTAGGGCAAACCGTACAGGTCAGTGCTGGACAAGTATTCATCTGTGATACTGACGAGGCATATCGATTCATTACCCACGCTATCGTGAAAAAATTGGTTATTAAAATCATCACGGAAGAGAACACCAGACTGGTATAAACAGATTATTACGCCAGTGCATGGCAAACGCATTTATTTATATTTCATCTGAATTACATAAATAAATCGCATAACTAATTCATATCATTGATAGTTTCAAAATTAATAATGCCATAAATAATATCTGGAGATGTATTATGAGCGTCGTTGTCTCTGACAAGCAACAGATTATTTCTTTATATACAGAACACGATCATGTTCCTGCTGTATTGGAAGACCATCGTATCAATGGAATTAACAAAGAGCTGCCACGACCATACCTGTTTCCCTTTACCAGCCAATATCTGGCAATCAAGAATATCCCCGCCGAGGCCAGTAATTTTCTGTCTCTGAATGGGATCTGGAAATTTAACTGCGCGAGCAATCCACAGTCCAGACCCAAAACGTTTTATGAAGAAGATTATGATGTTTCGACCTGGGATACCATTCAGGTTCCAGGCAATTGGGAAGCACAAGGGTTTGATAAAGCGATTTATATTGACGAGCGTTTTCCATTCACCACCAACTGGCCAGAGATACCACGCGACTACAACCCGGTGGGGTCTTACCGCCGTACATTTTACCTCGACCAACGCTGGTCTGGACGTGAAATTTTCCTGCAACTGGCCGGAGCCAGAACCGCATCGTTTATCTGGATTAACGGTCAGCGCGTAGGCTATACCCAGAATGCGAAAAACCCGGCTGAATTTAATATCACTCCCTATATTCGGGTGGGTGAAAACACGATTTCGCTGCAAATTTATCGTTGGTCTAATGCCAGTTATGTAGAAAAACAAGACATGCTGGATATGTCTGGCCTTGAACGGGAAGTTTTTATCTACTCGACGGCGAAAACACGTATTTATGATGTGTATTGCAAGCCAGAATTGAACGATGATTTTACCCAGGGAATAGTTAGCGTTAGCGTGAGCCTGACTCACTACGATAGCCATCCAGATAATCTGTCACTGAATATCAAACTGCTGGACGACGCAAATAATCTGTCTGTATTAATAGAGTACAATCAGCCATTTACACGTAGCGGAACAACACAACAGTTTAGCTTTAGCGATCGCCTGCAGAACCCTCGTTTGTGGAGCGCAGAAACACCTAACCTCTATACATTATTACTGACACTCACCGATCAGCACGGTGAAACCATCGAAGCGACCAGCCATAAAATAGGTTTTCGCAAAGTACAAATCATCAACAGCCAGCTTACGGTAAACGGTAAAGCGATCAAAATAAAAGGGGTTAACCGCCACGAACTGCACCCGACGCTAGGGCATGTGCCTACGGAAGAAAACATGCTGACCGATATTCGGCTTATGAAAGAGCACAATATCAATGCGGTACGCACCAGCCATTTCCCCTGCCATTCACGCTGGTATCAGCTATGTGATGAATATGGCATCTACATTGTTGATGAAGCCAATATCGAATCGCACCCGTTGGCGCTAAAGCCAGAAACGCAAATTGGCGATACCGAATCCTGGATACCCGCACACTTAGATCGTGTACAGGCTATGGTTGAACGCGACAAAAACCATGCCTGCGTTATCGTTTGGTCGATGGGCAATGAGGCCGGAACCGGACGTGTCTTTGAAGCGCTATATCAATGGATAAAAGAGAAGGACGATAGCCGCCCAGTCCAGTACGAACCTGCCGGTGAAGCACACTATAGCGACATTGTGTGCCCGATGTACCCGACCCTTGAACGCCTGGAACAGTTTGCCCGGCAAGGTAACGATCGCCCGATGATTATGATTGAGTATGCCCATGCCATGGGTAATTCCGTCGGTATTCTGCGCGATTACTGGAACATAATCGACAGCCACGACAATCTGCAGGGGGGCTTTATTTGGGAGTGGATGGATCACGCGCTGGCATTAACCAACGAGCGTGGCCAAAAATATTGGGGATACGGTAAAGATTATCACCCGGATAAACCCAGTGACGGCAATTTTTTGAACGATGGTCTGGTCGCCGCTGACCGGGTTCCACATCCTCATATGGCGGAAGTGAAAAAGGTCTATCAGCCTGTCTATTTCCATGCAATAAATCCGGCATCAGGCCTGTTTGAAATAGAAAACCGATACGATTTTATCGACCTGCGCCACCTCGATATTCAGTACAGCCTCTCTGAAGACGGGCAGCAAATCGCCAACGGCAGTCTGGGTTCCCTTTCCCTTGCCCCTGGCCTGCGCCATTCAGTTAATGTTCCCGTAGCAAACCTGGCGCGTCAGGAGAATAAAGAGTATCTGGTGACACTCAGTGCCGTCACTAAAAACGAAACACCGCTTATTGGCAGTGGCTATGAAATTGCCTGGGAGCAGTTCAGCATCACGCCTCCCGCTACGTTTCATATCTCCCCTGAAGCCCATTCCCTTGCTCTCTCGGTACAAGAAACGTCTTCTGCTATTGAGATCACTGGATCTTATTTCTCTCTTGCGTTTGATCGCCTCAGTGGTCGTATGGATCGCTTTACCGTTAGCGGAAAAGATCTTCTCCTTAACGGTATCGAACCAAATTTCTGGCGTGGGCTCACAGATAACGATCTGGGCGCCAGACTTTTCGAAAAGTCTGCAGTCTGGAAAGATGCTGCTAAGCAGCGCGTATTATCCGACCTCAACGTATCGCAGACCGCCAGCCACGAAGCGATCGTGACCAGTGAATTCTCGCTCCCCACCGTGGACTGCAAATATGTGCTGACCTACACCATCTATTCGACCGGTGAGATGCGTGTCAGCGTTGATTTTATACCGGGCACTCGCGAGCTTCCTCTTTTACTGCGAATGGGTACTCAGCTGACATTGCCCAGCGAATTTAACTATATCCAGTGGTTTGGCCGTGGTCCGGTGGAAACCTATGCGGACAGAAAAGGCGCCAAAGCCGGTATCTACGGCGGAACGACCTGGGCGCAATTTCATGCTTACCCGCGACCACAGGAAAGCGGCAATAAAACGGATGTTCGCTGGGTGCGTATTGTCAATCACGATGGGCTTGGTCTGGAGGCCATTGCCGACTCGCAATTATTAAATACCAGTGCCTGGCCTTTCGCCGCCAGTGAGCTCGATTTTGTCGCAGACAATAACGGCAGTAGCGCATCCGGGTTAACACCATTATCACGCAAACATGGCGTTGATGTTCAGCCAGGAGATATCACCACATGGAACATCGATTTAGCGCAGATGGGCACAGGTGGTCAAAATTCATGGGGTTCTTTGCCACCCAAGGATTATCAACTACCGGCCCAACCTTATCACTATGATTTTTATTTACGCCCGGTACGTCGCAATACGTAAGGTGATTTTTATTTCTCCCCTTTTCGAATGTCCGCTACCGGGCATTCGAAATTCGCTTCTAAATAGAACTATATTGATACATAAGTAAAGGGAAATGGTATGTCTGAAAAATCCGATGCAAGATATCAGATGTCATTAATAACATTCCTGTTTTTCTCCATTGCCGGAGGAGGATTTGTTCTTAAAGGCGTTGTAAGCCAATACACTGACTGGGGGTATAACTCCTGGTTATTATATGCTTTCGCTTCATTATTTTATGCAATTCCTTACACCTTCATGATCATTGAGCTGTCATCGATTAAAAAGCTACGTGAATCTGAGAGTGGATATCAGACATGGTTGAACCTGATTTTGGGTCGAAAACTGGGATTTATTGCCGGTTTTTTCTATTTCTACGTTAACATTTTTTATTTCGTTGACCTGTTACCTAACATCATTACCTATTTTATCTACACCTGTACCAGCGATGTTGCCTTTGTTACCGCATTAACCAATCAAACCTGGTTTAAGCCGGTGATCAGTATCACTTCAATCGCGCTGTTCTGGCTGGCAACATGGGTATCGATGAAGGGGCCAAAATGGCTATCGCGTGCGCTGTCGTTCTCTGGATACGCCGGATTTGCACTGACGATGTTGTTCATCATCGCGGCAACCTGGAAGCTATCTTCCGGTACGGTCACATTTAACGGAACGCCGATTGCGCCAGAGTATTTACAGCACATTGATTTATCCTGGTCAAAAATAGCCTCAATGTCATGGGCCTTGCAATCGTTAGGTGGGCTGGAAGCATTAGCGGCATACAAACGTAACATTCGGGGTGGCGATCGTAATTTCAGAACCGGGTTAATTCTTAACGTATTTATCTTCTCAGGTATTATTGTTATTTCATCTATCCTGATGAATTTTATTTTACCTGCAGATCAGGCCGCCAACCTTGGCTTGTTATCCGCTATTTACGTGGCCTTCCAACAGTTAGGCTTCCCCGACTGGTGGACCAACGTCATCGCCTTATTCCTGATGATCACCACCCTGTGTGGCTCGCTGATGTTATGGACCGCCGCACCGGTTAAAATGCTGTTTGTTGATGCGCCCAAAGGTATCTTTGGCCATAAACTCTCTGAGGTAAACAGTGAGGGTACGCCAGTCAATGCCCTGAAGATGCAGGGTGTCGTGGTCACAATTATCATTATCCTGTTTATGCTGGGTCAGTTTAACTCTGAAATGAACACCATCCTCGTAGCCGTTAAAAATCTTGATGGCGGGGCGGCAACAATTCCTGTGCTGTTTATGGTTGCAGGCTATATCAAGCTACGTATGAAGCCCAACCACCATGACTACGTCCGGGGTTTCCACTTCCTGGGAAAAGGGCGTTTTTGGGCACTGTTATCCGTTGCACCAATAGTTATTATTTTTACTGCCTCTACGGTTGCGGCATTAATTCCAGGACCAGAAGACTGGAGTGCAAACTTTATGGGTTCATTAATTCAGGTCATTCTTGGACCGGTTAGTATCATTGCCGTGTTCTATTATTGCAGTATTATGTATAACCGCTGGAGGATCAAAAACCCTCACGACAACTCACTCTTTAATAAAGTTTAATTGTAATTCCCGTTATAGATTTATCGTTTAAAGCCCACCGCGCTATCAATAACATGACAGCGTGGTGGGCTTATGAATAATATAACGGCGTGACCAATATAAAAATATAATAATTTCTTCTGATGGAATAGAAAAATGACATTTAATTTTAATGCCGCCAGGGCACTGTTCGCCTTTTCCTTTTGTTGTTACTTGCCTCTGGTTGTCGCAGCAGAAAGCATTCCGGCCGAACATGACGACACCAAAACGCCAGAAATCACGAATACCGAACCTTCATATCGTTTTTATGGCGAGATGGGAATGGGGGGTTATATGGATCTGGAAGGTGAAGATAAACACAAATACAGCGACGGCACCTATATCGAAGGCGGTCTTGAAGGGAAATATGGTCACTGGTTTGGTCTTATTTACGGTGAAGGCTGGACCGTGCAAGCCGATCATAACGGTAACGCCTGGGTTCCCGACCATAGTTGGGGCGGATTCGAAGGCGGGCTCAACCGATTTTACGGCGGCTATCGTAGCGATAATGGTACAGAAATGATGCTCAGTTTACGCCAGGACTCATCACTTGATGACCTGCAATGGTGGGGCGACTTCACGCCTGACCTCGGCTATGTCATTCCCAATACTCGCGACATCATGACCGCCATTAAGGTACAGAACCTGACCGGTCCTCTGCGCTATAGCGTGACCGCAACCCCCGCCGGTCACCATGATGAAAGTAAGGCCTGGTTGCATTTCGGTAAATACGATCGCTACTCCGATAAATATATCTACCCTGCAATGGCAAACGGCTATATCCAGTATGACTTTATGAAAGATGTCACCTGGATGGGCGGGACAGAAATTACCGATGGCACCGGCCAGCTTTTTGTCACCGGTATTCTGACGCCGAACTTCGGTGCACGTGCCTGGCACCATACCGGGCGTGGCGATGGCCTCGACAATCCGGGAACAGAAACCGGCGCGATGATAAGCGCCATGTATGAAGCCTTCAAAGGTGTTTACCTCTCTACGGCCTACAGCTACGCGCAACACAACCTGGATAACGATCCCGACACAACCACATCCTATGCGCAATTCGGCATCTGGTACGAATATGGCAGCGGTAAATTCGCCACGGCTTTTGATAGCCGATTCAACCTGGGTAACAGTACTGACGATTCAGATAACAAAATATTCCTGATGCAGTATTACTACTGGGGTCATTAATTTCTCGGTTTATTTCGCTAAATGTGAAAAGGAGCTTCGTCATTATGAAAAAAATATATTCGTTAACCCCGCTAGCCTGCGCGTTACTATTTAGCATGTCAGCGCATGCAGCAACCGCCACCGATTTTAAAGATGTTATCGATCGCCACGGCGCACCTGAATTTATGCGTGATACCAATAACGACAGCCATCAGCGCTTTAATCCTTTCTTCGATCTGGGTTCATGGCATGGGCACTTGCTGCCAGACGGCCCAAATACCATGGGGGGCTTCCCCGGTATCGCTCTGCTAACTGAAGAGTACATCAATTTTATGGCGACTAACTTTGATCGCCTGACGGTGTACCAAAAAGGGAAGAAAGTTGATTTTGCCATGCAGGCTTACAGCATCCCTGGTGCATTAATACAAAAGCTTACCGCGCCAGGCATTCGGATTGATATGACGTTGCGTTTTGCCAGCGCACATACCTCGCTATTAGAAACCAAAATTACCAGCAATACCCCGCTGGCTCTGGTGTGGGATGGGGAATTACTGAATAAGCTGGAAGCGAAAGATGGAAAAGCGACGTCAGATAAAACGATTGATGAGGAATACCCAAATTATCAACGGAAGATCCTCACAACGCATGATGGCCTGAAAGTCACTTTCGGGAAAGTGCGTTCAACCTGGGATTTGCTGACTTCTGGCAGTTCGGAGTATCAGGTACACAAATCTCTGGCCATGCAAACGACCGTCAACGGCTACCATTTTACCAGCACAGCGCATATCAACGGTTCTACGACCCTTTACACCACCTATTCTCACCTGCTTACCGCCCTGGATGTTGCAAAAGAGCAACCGCAGATCCGCGATATCCTTGCGCGCCCAGGCTACTATCTTGCGTCATCGCAAAAGCGCTGGGAAGGTTATCTCCAGAAAGGATTAACCAACCCGGATGCCACGGTGGAACAAACTCGCGTCGCAGTAAAAGCGATTGAAACCTTAACCGGCAACTGGCGTGTCCCGGAAGGCGCAGTAAAACACAATACCGTAACGCCGTCGGTGACGGCCCGTTGGTTCTCCGGTAACCAGACCTATGCCTGGGATAGCTGGAAAATTGCCTCGGCAATGGTGCACTTCAACCCAGAGATTGCCAAAGACAGCATTCGTGCGCTCTTTGACTGGCAAATCCAGTTCAGCGATCCGATACGCCCGCAAGATGCCGGGATGATCCTCGACTTAGTGACCTGGAACACGATCCCTGAGCGCGGTGGTGACGGCGGCAACTGGAACGAACGCAACACCAAGCCCAGCCTGGCGGCATGGTCGGTGATGGAAGTCTACAACGTCACCAAAGATAAGGCCTGGCTCGAAGAGATGTACCCGAAGCTGGTCGCGTACCACGACTGGTGGTTACGTAACCGCGATCACAATGGGAACGGTATCCCTGAGTACGGCGCCACACGGGATAAGGCTCACAACACCGACAGCGGTGAAATGCTGTTCACGGTGAAACAGGGCGATAAGGAAGAGACGCTCTCCGGGTTGAGTCACTACGCAGCTGTCATCGGTAAGGGTCAGTATGACAGTCTGACGATCCCGGCACAGGAAGCCGCTGGCTGGGAATCCGGACGTGATGATGCCGCCGTATTTGGTTTTATCGATAAAGATCAGCTGGATAAGTACATTTCCAACGGGGGGAAACGCAGTGACTGGACGGTCAATTTTGCTGAAAACCGGGATGAAAATGGCAATCTGGTCGGTTACTCATTGCTTCAGGAGTCTGTCGATCAGACCAGCTACATGTACAGTGATAACCATTATCTGGCAGAGATGGCAACGATCCTCGGTAAACCAGCAGACGCGAAGCACTATCAAACGTTAGCGAAGAAGCTGGCGGATTACATCAATACCTGCATGTTTGATTCAACCACACAGTTCTTCTACGACATCAGGATCGAAGACCAGCCGTTGGCAAACGGCTGCGCAGGAAAACCGATTGTTGAGCGTGGCAAAGGACCGGAAGGCTGGTCACCGCTGTTTAACGGCGCGGCTACACAATCCCACGCGGATGCGGTAGTTAGCGTGATGCTCGATCCGAAAGAGTTCAACACATATGTTCCACTTGGCACCGCAGCACTGACCAATCCGGCCTTCGGCGCGGACATATACTGGCGCGGGCGCGTGTGGGTGGATCAGTTCTGGTTCGGGCTAAAAGGGATGGAGCGTTATGGCTATCGCGATGAAGCGCTAAAACTGGCCGATACGTTCTTCCAGCATGCCAAAGGGCTGACGGCAGAAGGTCCAATTCAGGAAAACTACAACCCACTGACCGGCGCACAGCAGGGCGCACCGAACTTCTCCTGGAGCGCTGCGCATCTCTACATGCTGTATAACGATTTTCTTAAAAAACAGTAATCGGTGGCATTTTGCCGGATGACGCTTTGCTTATCCGGCCGACAAAGCCACATTTTCACCGGCCGGATAAGGTGCTGGCACTGACATCCGGCAAAATCGTTCTCTGGCCCCGCTCCTTTTTTGAATCCCATCACAATCACGGCATTCCCCTTTTCCCTTTTGCGCGGCGACGGCTAAATTAGTAACTCATCCGACCACATAACAATAATTTTACATACTGGACACCTTTATGAGCTATCCGTCGCTGTTCGCCCCGCTCGATTTGGGATTCACCACGCTTAAAAACCGCGTGCTGATGGGTTCAATGCATACCGGTCTGGAAGAGTATCCCGACGGTGCAGAACGGCTGGCTGCGTTCTATGCTGAACGCGCTCGTCACGGCGTAGCCCTGATTGTGACTGGAGGAATTGCGCCCGCGCTATCGGGCGTGGGGATGGAAGGCGGCGCGATGCTGAACGACACCAGCCAGCTGGCGCACCACCGTATCATTACCGATGCGGTTCACGATGAAGGCGGCAAAATCGCCCTGCAAATCCTGCACACCGGTCGCTACAGCTATCAACCGCATCTGGTTGCGCCTTCAGCCATTCAGGCCCCTATTAGCCGCTTTACGCCGCATGAACTGACGCACGATGAAGTGCTGCAACTGATTGAAGATTTCGCCCATTGTGCACAGCTGGCGCGGGAGGCAGGTTACGATGGCGTGGAAGTGATGGGCTCGGAAGGCTATCTGATCAACGAATTCCTGACCCTGCGCACCAACCAGCGTAATGATGACTGGGGCGGTGACTATGCCAACCGTATGCGTTTTGCCGTGGAAGTCGTGCGGGCGGTGCGCCAGCGTGCCGGCAGTGACTTTATTATTATCTTCCGCCTGTCGATGCTCGACCTGGTGGAGCAAGGCGGAACCTTTGACGAAACCGTTCAGTTGGCGCAGGCGATAGAAGCCGCCGGAGCCACCATTATAAACACCGGTATTGGCTGGCATGAGGCACGTATCCCCACCATCGCCACACCGGTCCCCCGGGGTGCGTTTAGCTGGGTAACACGCAAGCTGAAAGGTCATGTGACGATCCCACTGGTCACCACTAACCGCATTAACGATCCGACCGTTGCGGATGACATTCTGGCACGCGGCGATGCCGATATGGTATCGATGGCCCGGCCGTTCCTGGCCGACGCAGAGCTGCTGTCAAAAGCGCAAAGCGGACGATCCGATGAGATCAATACCTGTATCGGCTGCAACCAGGCTTGCCTGGATCAGATTTTCGTGGGAAAAGTTACCTCCTGTCTGGTGAACCCACGCGCCTGTCATGAAACCAAAATGCCCATTGTTGCAGCCACTCACCTGAAGAATCTGGCGGTTGTCGGTGCGGGTCCTGCAGGTCTCGCTTTTGCCATTAACGCCGCCGCACGCGGGCATCACGTAACGCTGTTTGACGCGCATGGTGAGATTGGCGGGCAGTTTAATATCGCCAAGCAGATCCCCGGCAAAGAAGAATTCTATGAAACACTGCGCTATTACCGTCGGATGATCGACGTAACGGGTGTCACGCTGAAACTCAATCAGTTTGTTAGCGCCCACGAACTGCAAGCCTTTGATGAAGTGATCCTCGCCAGCGGGATCGAACCGCGCATGCCGCCGATCGACGGTATTGAACACCCTAAAGTGCTGAGCTATCTCGATGTCCTGCGTGATAAAACGCCGGTAGGGAAACGCGTGGCGATCGTTGGCTGCGGAGGGATCGGTTTCGATACCGCCATGTATCTGAGTCAGCCCGGCGATCCCACCAGCCAGAATATTGCCGAGTTCTGCGTGGAATGGGGTATCGACACCAGCCTGCAACAGCCTGGCGGCTTACGCCCGGAAGGTCCGCACTTATCCCGCAGCCCGCGCCAGATAGTGATGTTGCAGCGTAAAGCCAGCAAACCGGGGCAAGGTTTAGGTAAAACAACGGGATGGATCCACCGCACCACCCTGCTTTCACGCGGCGTAAAAATGATCCCGGCGGTGAGCTATCAGAAGATCGATGATGACGGGCTACACGTGATGATCAACGGCGCGCTACAGATCCTGAATGTGGATCACGTGGTGATTTGCGCCGGCCAGGAACCACGCCGGGAGCTGCTTGATCCGCTGCATGCTGCGGGTAAAACAGTACATCTGATCGGGGGATGTGATGTGGCGATGGAGCTGGATGCCCGACGCGCAATTGCACAAGGGACAAGGCTGGCGCTGGAAATTTAACGTCATGTCTTTCGTAGGCCGGATAAGGCGGCCACGCCACCATCCGGCACACGCAATTAGCGACGACGACCGGTTTTAACCGCCTTCAGCACCACGAATTTATTATTGGTAGCGATGGTTTCACAGTTGCCGAAAATCTTCTTCAACTTGTGGAAGTAGTCGAGGTGACGGTTAGCCACAATGTACAGCTCACCGTTGATTTTCAGGCAGCGGCGGGCGTGGTGGAACATTTCCCAGGCAATGTTATCCGTCAGCGCATGCTTCTGATGGAACGGCGGGTTACACAGCACGGCGTTAAAGCGGAAAGGCTCCACGCCAGACAGCGCGTTGTTGATCATAAATTCACAGCGATCCAACGCTTCAGGCATGTTGCTTTCGACGTTCAGGCGACTTGATGCCACCGCCATCGGTGATTCATCCACAAACACCACGCTGGCTTGCGGGTTCTTCTCCAGCAACGTCAGGCCAATCACACCGTTGCCACAACCGAGATCGACAATCTCCCCTTCCAGATTTTCCGGCAGGTGCTCAATAAAGAAACGTGCGCCGATATCCAGCCCGGTACGGGAGAAGACGTTGGCATGGTTATGGATAGTCCAGTCGGTGCCTTCCAGTTTCCAGCTCAGCGTCTGCGAGGCATCAGCCAGTTCTGGATTACTGAAGGTGCAGTTAATCAGACGGGCTTTTTTCCACGCCAGCGTGGTGGTGGTTGGGCCTAGCACCTTTTCAAACAACTCAAGCGTTGAGGTATGAATATCACGCGCCTTCGCCCCCGCAATGATGCGCGTTTGCGGCGTGACAACCTGACGCAGCGCACGGAGCTGTTGTTCCAGCAGCGCCATCGTTTTGGGAATTTTAATCAGTACAATGCCTGGTGCCGGCGGGTATTCAGCGGTGCTGTCGAGAAACTTGACGCTGGATTCCTCGATATCGTTATGGCGCAGGTTTTCACGCGTCCCCAGCTCGCTTAAATAGGAGTCGCCAATGCTGTATGGTGTATGTTCCGCCAGTGCACAGCCCAGCGCGCCGAAAGTATCATTCAGGAGAAGCACCGGGCCGCTAATCTCGGTATCGTCCAGCTGTTGCAACAGATATTCATCTGCAGCTTCCCACGCCAGCAGCGGGTTAACGTCATCCGTTTCCGGGAAACGTTTAAGTGACAGCGAACGGAAACCGTTGTCTATGTGGCTCATCGGCCCTCCTGAATGGTAAAATTTCGGCGTATCCCTGAAAAGGGTGCGTGAGTATACACTTTTATGATTTGCGTGGACATGAATGAACCAACTAACTTACCTCCAGGGCTACCCAGAACATTTGCTTTCTCAGGTGAGAACGCTGATTGCTGAACAGCGTCTGGGAACGGTGCTGGAAAAGCGTTATCCCGGTACACATGACTTCGCGACTGACAAAGCGCTCTGGCAATATACCCAGGCGCTGAAAAATCAGTTCCTGCGCAACGTCCCACCGCTGAATAAAGTCATGTATGACAGTAAGATACACGTGCTGAAAAATGCGCTGGGACTGCATACTGCCGTCTCCCGCGTGCAGGGTGGCAAGCTCAAAGCCAAAGCGGAGATCCGCGTTGCGACCGTCTTTCGCAATGCCCCGGAACCTTTTTTACGCATGATCGTGGTGCATGAACTGGCGCATCTGAAAGAAAAAGAGCACGACAAAGCGTTTTACCAGCTGTGCTGTCATATGGAACCGCAGTACCACCAGTTGGAGTTTGATACCCGCCTGTGGCTCACGCAACAATCGCTGAAGCAAACTGCGTAGTCGCGCACTGGCTTTGTCTTCAGGGCATGCTAAATTGACGCAAGGATCCCTTTTCGCAGCCTGAAGGCATTTATGATACGTTTCGCAGTGATTGGCACAAACTGGATCACCCGCCAGTTTGTGGATGCCGCCCATGAAACCGGCAAATATAAGTTAACCGCAGTGTATTCCCGTAGCCTTGAACAGGCACAGACCTTCGCCAATGATTATCCCGTCGAGCATCTGTTTACCTCGCTGGAGGCAATGGCGCAAAGTGACGCCATTGATGCCGTTTACATTGCCAGCCCGAACTCTCTGCACTTCCCGCAGACAACGCTGTTTCTACAACACAAAAAGCATGTCATTTGCGAGAAACCGCTGGCCTCGAACCTGGCACAAGTCGAAGCCGCTATCGCCTGTGCGCGCGAAAATCAGGTGGTGCTGTTTGAAGCGTTTAAGACCGCCAGCCTGCCTAATTTCCTGCTATTACAGCAATCGCTCCCCAAAATCGGGCGAGTCAGGAAAGCGCTGATCAATTACTGCCAGTACTCTTCACGTTATCAGCGTTATCTGGACGGTGAAAATCCCAATACGTTTAATCCGGCGTTTTCTAACGGTTCGATTATGGATATCGGCTTTTACTGTCTGGCCGCTGCGGTTGCGCTCTGGGGTGAACCACTGAGCGTTCAGGCAAGTGCCAGCCTGCTGGAAAGCGGCGTCGATGCCCACGGCGTGGTCGTACTCAATTACGGCGATTTTAGCGTCACGTTGCAGCACTCGAAAGTCAGTGATTCCGTGCTGGCCAGCGAAATTCAGGGCGAATCAGGGTCGCTGGTTGTCGAGAAAATTTCCGAGTGTCAGAAAGTGTGCTTTATTCCGCGCGGTGGCAAAACGCAGGATCTTACGGTGCCTCAGCACATCAATACTATGCTTTATGAGGCAGAGGCTTTTGCTCATCTGGTTGAATCCGGCGAAGTGGATCATCCGGCACTGGCCGTCAGCCGCATTACCGCCAAACTGCAAACGGAGATTCGCCGCCAGACCGGCGTTATTTTCCCCGCAGATGATGCTGAGATACCGCTGACTGCGTAAAAGTGTGTAAAACGAATGTTGCAGGCCATTGACTGAAGGCATGGCCTGTAATATTTTGTAACCCGCAAAGGGGAGTAACTTCGTTGTCGGTTGATCGTCATTACGATGTGTGAAAAACCACATCCGGTCACCGGGCGATAACAAAGGAATACGCTGTCGTATTCCTTTGTTGTTGTAAGTGAGACCTTGCCGAATGGCAAGGTCTATGCATAAAAAGCAGCGGCTAACGTCATTCGGCGTTGGCCGTTTTTTTTATGCATGGGGAAATAAAATGAATACTGTTGGCACACCGTTGTTATGGGGTGGCTTCGCTGTCGTGGTGGTCATTATGCTGGCCATCGATCTGCTGCTACAGGGTCGTCGTGGCGCACATACGATGTCGATGAAGCAGGCCGCGGCCTGGTCAATCGTCTGGGTAACGTTGTCGTTGCTGTTTAACGCGGCATTCTGGTGGTACCTGGCTGAGACTCAGGGCCGTGCCGTTGCCGACCCGCAGGCGCTGGCGTTCCTGACCGGCTATCTGATCGAGAAATCGCTGGCGGTAGATAACGTCTTTGTCTGGTTGATGCTGTTCAGTTACTTCTCCGTACCTGCGGCACTGCAACGTCGGGTACTGGTGTATGGCGTACTGGGCGCGATTGTATTACGTACGATCATGATCTTCACGGGCAGTTGGCTTATCGCCCAGTTCGAATGGCTGCTGTACGTGTTCGGCGCATTCCTGCTGTTTACCGGCGTGAAGATGGCGCTGGCGAAAGAAGACGCTTCCGGTATTGGCGACAAACCGTTAGTGCGTTGGCTGCGCGGCCATTTACGTATGACCGATACCATTGAAGACGAAAAATTCTTCGTGCGTAAAAACGGTCTGCTGTTTGCAACGCCACTGATGCTGGTATTGATCCTGGTTGAACTGAGCGATGTGATTTTTGCCGTCGACAGTATTCCGGCAATCTTTGCCGTCACCACCGACCCGTTCATCGTACTGACCTCTAACCTGTTTGCTATCCTGGGTCTGCGTGCGATGTACTTCCTGTTGGCAGGTGTGGCGGAGCGTTTCTCGATGCTGAAATATGGTTTGTCGATAATCCTTGTGTTTATCGGTATCAAGATGCTGATCGTCGATTTCTACCATATCCCAATCGCTATCTCGTTAGGTGTGGTCTTCGGTATTCTGTTTGTGACGCTGGTTGTGAATGCGTGGGTCAACCACCAGCACGATAAAAAGCAGCAAATACAGTAACTTTTACTTAGCTAGTTGATAAAGCCCGACCGCACATTGCGTGCGTCGGGCTTTTTGCTGGACATGTCAAAACAATGTTAATTTAAAGTTATAAAATATGATCTGAGCGCGGAAACCAGGATATTTATCTTCCAGAACCGGCATCTTTCCTTATACTCAGCCATGCAAACACTTTGTTACATCCAGAAAGATGCGTCATGAGAACGCACAACGGGTGAACAACAACACAATTCAAAGGATGACTACATGACTACGCTACGTTCATCGGGGCTGATCTCGCGTTTGGCGCAGGGGGGCCTGGTTAAACAAATTTTGGTCGGTTTGGTACTGGGGATTTTGCTGGCACTGGTTTCAAAACCTGCGGCAGAAGCCGTCGGCCTGTTGGGGACACTGTTCGTCGGCGCATTAAAAGCCGTTGCCCCAATCCTCGTGCTGATGCTGGTAATGGCCTCTATCGCCAACCACCAGCACGGGCAAAAAACCAATATCCGTCCCATTCTGTTCCTTTACCTGCTGGGAACATTTTCAGCGGCATTAGCCGCCGTGGTGTTCAGCTTTGCCTTCCCTTCGACGCTGCATCTTTCCAGCAGCGCCAGCGATATCGTGCCGCCATCCGGCATTATTGAGGTGATGCGCAGCCTGCTGATGAGCATGGTTTCTAACCCCATTGATGCGCTGCTGAATGCTAACTATATCGGTATTCTGGTATGGGCAGTCGGCCTTGGCTTTGCGCTACGCCATGGTAATGAGACGACCAAGAATCTGGTCAATGATATGTCCGATGCCGTCACGTTTATGGTGAGACTGGTTATCCGCTTTGCACCGATAGGTATCTTCGGTCTGGTCTCTTCCACACTGGCGACGACGGGTTTTGCCACCCTCTGGGGCTACGCGCAACTGCTGGCCGTACTGGTTGGCTGTATGCTGCTGGTTGCGCTGGTGGTCAACCCGCTGCTGGTGTTCTGGAAAATTCGCCGTAACCCGTACCCACTGGTATTGGCATGCCTGCGCGAAAGCGGCGTGTACGCCTTCTTTACCCGCAGCTCTGCTGCCAATATTCCGGTGAATATGGCGCTGTGTGAGAAGCTGAACCTGGATCGTGATACCTATTCGGTATCTATCCCGCTGGGCGCCACCATCAATATGGCAGGCGCGGCGATTACCATCACGGTTCTGACGCTGGCGGCGGTGAATACGCTGGGTATTCCGGTCGATTTACCGACGGCGCTGTTGCTGAGTGTGGTGGCATCGCTGTGTGCTTGCGGCGCATCGGGCGTCGCGGGGGGCTCTCTGCTACTGATCCCACTGGCGTGCAACATGTTCGGTATCCCGAATGACATCGCCATGCAGGTGGTCGCCGTTGGCTTTATCATCGGCGTATTGCAGGATTCCTGTGAAACGGCGCTGAACTCTTCGACAGACGTCCTGTTTACCGCTGCAGCCTGCCAGGCAGAAGACGAGCGTCTGGCAAATAACGCCCTGCGCGGCTAATCTCTGTGCCCCTCCGTCATCGGGCGGAGGGGTTCTCTTCTTGTACGCTTTTTTCAATTTTGAACGGATCAATGCCGCGTTTTTGCATGCGCCGGAAGCGAATAATGTTCAGGCCGTTCATCACCAGAAAGCTACCTTCGATCATCGTCCCGCCAATCGATCCCAGCCAGAAATTGTGAATGACCCAGCAGCCCGTTGCACACCACATCACGCAGCGCACGGTTAACCCTTTGCAACGAAACAGTGCCCAGGTGCTGGCCAGCGTGCCGATAATAGGCAGTAGCTCCATAGCATGCTGCAATTTTGCCAAGCCAAGAACCAGGGTGAGGACAATAAAAACCGTCATGACCCACAGCTTGCGGGTATGCATCGAAACGATTGTGCGGATAGTGTTGAGCTCGGCGCTCATTCCCGCGGGCCAGGCGCCCATCAGGAAAAAATGCACGCCAATGGTGGCGCTATAGACGGCGAGCTGTAGCCGGAACCGGCGCTCGTCGCGATTAAAAAAAGTGGTAATCCCGATCAGAAAGGCGATGACACCTACGCCCTGGGCCAGCCAATACGCGGTCATGAATGATCCTTGTCAGGTAATGCGAAAACAAACGGCGCTCCATATTATGAAACGCCGTTTTTAGATTCCACCATAAACAATCTTACCCAAAAGATTTTGTGCCACAGCAAGGCGGCAAGTTCGCACATCCCCGGGAGCTTACATGAGTAAGTGACCGGGGTGGGCGAACGCAGCCAACACCGCAGTGGGGCAAAAGATGAAGGGTAATTACAACGTTACACCACTTTTAAAGATAGCCAGTTCCCGGAAATCATTGCGTTCGTTACAGGTCGGTTTGCCGTTGGCAAACTCAACGATGGTATCGACAAACTCGTTCAGCAACTGAGGCATCGCTTTGCCGTGGATCAGCTGTCCGGCGTCAAAATCGATCCAATGCTTTTTCTTCGCGGCCAGTTCGCTGTTGGTGGCAATTTTCACCGTCGGTACGAAACCGCCGTACGGCGTTCCGCGACCGGTGCTGAACAACACCATATGACAGCCGGCCCCCGCCAGCGCACTGGTCGCAACGGCGTCATTGCCCGGAGCACTTAACAGATTCAGACCTGGCGTTTTCAGGCGTTCGCCGTAGCGCAGTACATCGACAACTTTGCTGGAACCCGCTTTCTGTGTACATCCCAGCGATTTATCTTCCAGCGTGGTGATGCCACCCGCTTTGTTCCCCGGCGATGGGTTCTCGTAGATCGGCTGGTCGTGGGCAATGAAGTATTGCTTGAAGTCATTGACCATGGTCACCAGCTTACCGAAAGTTTCTTCGTCGCGGCAGTGGTCCATTAATAGCTGCTCGGCACCGAACATCTCCGGGACTTCAGTCAGCACGGTAGTCCCGCCGTTCGCGATCACGTAGTCAGAGAAACGCCCCAGCATCGGGTTAGCGGTGATCCCAGACAAGCCGTCAGATCCGCCACATTCCAGACCGAACTTCAGCTCGCCGAGTTTACCCGGCTCACGCTTATCGTTACGCATCACGCTGTACAGCTGATGGAGATGTTCGATCCCCGCTTCCACTTCGTCTTCCTGGTGCTGGCAGACCATAAAGTGAACGCGTTCAGGATCATACTCCCCTAACGTTTCACGGAAAGCATCAACCTGGTTGTTTTCACAACCGAGGCCAACCACCAGCACCGCCCCCGCATTCGGGTGACGCACCATATTTTGCAGCATGGTGCGGGTGTTAATGTGGTCGTCGCCGAGCTGTGAACAGCCGTAGGTGTGGCTGAAGAGATGCACGCCGTCGATTCCTTCGGCGTCGTTAGTCTCTTTCAGGAAACGGGTTTGCATCTGACGCGCCATCGCATTGACGCAGCCGACGGTCGGCAGGATCCACAGTTCGTTGCGCACGCCAACATCGCCGTTGGCACGACGGTAGATCTGCACATCGCGATCCGCCGGTTGTGCAACTTCCGCCTGAAAATCAGGGTGGTAGCTATACGTGTCCAGGTCGCTCAGATTGGTGCGCGTGTTGTGAGCATGAATATGCTCACCCGCCGCAACGTCCACCAGCGTATGGCCAATTGGCAAACCGTATTTAATGACGTTTTCGCCTTGCGCTATATCGCGTAAAGCGAATTTATGGCCACGTGTTACCGCCTGACGCAGGGTTACCGCCTGCCCATCAACGGTGACTTCGGTTCCTTCAGCCAAATCAGCGAGCGCTACCGCGACGTTATCCAGCGCATGGATCTTGATGTATTGCATACCTTCACCCGGGCCTTAGTTCAGTTCAATGGCGAAGTAATCACGCGCATTGTTGAAGCAAATATTTCTGACCATTTCACCCAGCAGTTGAATATCTGCAGGTGCTTCACCCGCGGCAACCCAACGGCCAATCATCTGGCACAGGATGCGACGGAAATATTCATGGCGCGTGTATGACAGGAAGCTACGGCTATCGGTCAGCATACCCACAAAACGGCTCAGCAGACCGAGCTGTGCCAGTTGTGTCATCTGACGTTCCATCCCATCTTTCTGGTCGTTAAACCACCAGCCGGAACCGAACTGCATTTTGCCCGGCATGCCTTCACCCTGGAAGTTACCGATCATGGTGCCCAGCACTTCGTTATCACGCGGGTTCAGGCAGTACAGGATGGTTTTCGGCAGCAGGTTCTGTTCATTCTGCTTGCTTAACAGTTTGGACAGTTCTTCAGCCATCGGGCGGTCGTTAATGGAGTCGAAACCGACATCCGCGCCCAGCAGTTTGAACTGGCGCAGGTTGTTATTACGCAATGCGCCAATGTGGTACTGCTGCACCCATTCGCGACGTGCGTATTCAGCGCCCAGGAACACCAGTACGGCAGTTTTGAACTGGGCAACTTCGTGCTCGCTCAGGGTTTCACCCGCCAGACGACGCGCCAGGATGCTATCCAGTTCAGCTTCGCTAGATTCAGCAAACAGCACCACATCCAGCGCGTGGTCAGAGACTTTACAGCCGTGAGCCGCAAAGTGATCAAGACGTTTAGTTAGCGCGGTTTGCAGGTCGGTAAAGCGGCGGATCTCGGTGTCAGAAACTTCACCCAGCTTCGCCATGTAATCGTTAAAGGTCGCCAGTTCAATGTTAAAGGCTTTATCCGGACGCCAGCTTGGCAGCACTTTGATAGCAAAGGTGCTGTCTTTCGCGACCGCAGCGTGATGCTCCAGAGAATCGATCGGATCATCAGTGGTGCCGACCATTTTTACATTCATCTGCTGCATGATTCCACGCGCGGAAAACTGATCCTGCGCCAGCAATTCGTTGCACTGGTTCCAGATTTCATCGGCAGTCACAGGAGACAACAGCTTACCTGTAATACCAAATGGGCGACGCAGTTCAAGATGCGTCCAGTGGTAGAGCGGGTTACCGATGGTGTGCGGGACCGTCGCGGCCCAGGCGTCAAACTTCTCGCGATCGGACGCATCACCGGTACACAGGCGTTCAGCGACACCGTTAGTGCGCATGGCGCGCCACTTGTAGTGATCACCCTTCAGCCAGATGTCATACAGGTTGTTAAAACGGTAGTTATCAGCGATTTGTTGCGGCGGCAAATGGCAGTGGTAGTCGAAGATTGGCTGGTCTTTGGCGTAATCATGATACAGACGGCGGGCAAATTCGGTATCCAGCAGGAAATCTTCAGTCATAAACGGGGTCATTATCGTCTTCCTCTCAGCGAGTGCGTCAGATTGCTTATGTTTTGATGTTGTCAAAGTTATCACACCAATTTCCATACACTGAAGATATTTTCGTGAGTTAGATCAACAAATGATGACAAAAAAATTACTCTCAAAGAGGTAAAACTCATGGCAAGCCGCGCCAGCACTGGCTTTGCTGAATCGAATTAATGACCACACGAAGATTCACACTTTTGTGATGGCACTCACCTTTTAAAGCTGTATGACAAGTTATCTTTTTGCCGTCGCGATACATAAGCCGACGGAATGCAAATTACCGATGGTCCACCATCGGATTGACCGGTACGGAAACCGAATTAGCACAATCATTGACATGGCAAAGTTCGGGGCAGTGCCGGTTTTTTTTCGGTCACGCCCTTCGTAAAAGAACATCCTCCGCCCTGGACTGGAAGATGACCGCTCGTTAGCGGACATAACAAAACGATGAGGTTTTACATGCGTAAAATTAAAGGGTTACGTTGGTACATGATCGCACTGGTGACGCTTGGCACCGTGCTGGGTTACCTGACACGTAACACTGTGGCGGCAGCTGCGCCAACTCTGATGGAAGAGTTACACATCTCCACTCAACAGTACTCCTATATCATCGCAGCGTATTCTGCTGCTTACACCGTAATGCAACCCGTTGCTGGCTACGTGCTGGATGTGCTCGGCACCAAAGTAGGTTACGCGATGTTCGCCGTTCTGTGGGCCGTCTTCTGTGGTGCCACGGCGCTGGCTGGTAGCTGGGGTGGACTGGCACTGGCACGAGGTGCAGTCGGTGCCGCAGAAGCCGCGATGATCCCAGCGGGTCTGAAAGCCAGTTCTGAATGGTTCCCGGCAAAAGAGCGTTCTATTGCTGTCGGTTACTTTAACGTTGGTTCTTCTATCGGCGCGATGATTGCTCCGCCGCTGGTCGTGTGGGCTATCGTCATGCACAGCTGGCAGATGGCGTTCATTATTTCTGGTGCCCTGAGCTTCATCTGGGCGATGTCCTGGCTTGTTTTCTACAAACACCCACGCGACCAGAAAAAACTGTCTGACGAAGAGCGTGATTACATCCTTAACGGTCAGGAATCACAGCATAAAAACAGTACCGCGAAGAAAATGTCGCTTGGCCAGATCCTGCGTAACCGCCAGTTCTGGGGTATCGCGCTGCCGCGTTTCCTGGCAGAGCCGGCCTGGGGTACATTCAACGCCTGGATCCCGCTGTTCATGTTTAAAGTCTACGGCTTTAACCTGAAAGAGATTGCGATGTTCGCGTGGATGCCAATGCTGTTCGCTGACCTCGGCTGTATCATCGGGGGTTACTTACCGCCACTGTTCCAGCGTTGGTTCGGCGTAAACCTGATCGTGTCCCGTAAAATGGTCGTCACCATGGGCGCACTGCTGATGATTGGCCCAGGGATGATTGGTCTGTTCACCAGCCCGTATATTGCTATCGCCCTGCTGTGCGTCGGTGGTTTTGCTCACCAGGCACTGTCTGGCGCGCTGATTACGCTCTCTTCTGACGTATTTGGCCGCAATGAAGTCGCGACCGCTAACGGCCTGACGGGGATGTCTGCCTGGCTGGCGAGTACTCTGTTTGCCCTGGTCGTTGGTGCCCTGGCTGACACCATCGGCTTTAGCCCACTGTTCGCCGTACTGGCAGTATTCGACCTGCTTGGTGCGTTAGTCATCTGGACGGTACTGCAGAACAAGTCGGCAAGCGAGATTGATTCGGGCCCGCAAACCGGCTCTCCCGCTACGCAAAATTAACCTGACGCGAGTCGTCATAGGTATATAATGCAGAGCCGCCAGTTGACTGGCGGCTTTTTTGTCGGTGCGAGTAGAGCCGCCATCGCAAAAGTGGTATAACAAATATAGTCTGCCGTATCATGCCTGGAGTGCATATGGAAATCACTGAACCACGACGTTTGTACCAACAACTTGCTGCCGATCTAAAAGAACGCATCGAGCAAGGCGTCTATCTGGTGGGCGATAAACTTCCCGCCGAGCGCTTTATTGCCGATGAAAAGAACGTCAGTCGTACCGTGGTTCGTGAAGCGATTATCATGCTCGAGGTTGAAGGCTACGTTGAGGTGCGTAAAGGATCAGGTATCCACGTCATCTCTAACCAACCCAAACATTATGTTGCGCCCGACGAAGGTCTGGAATTCGCCAGCTACGGTCCTTTTGAATTGCTGCAAGCGCGTCAGCTTATTGAGAGCAACATCGCCGAGTTTGCCGCCACCCAGGTGACCAAGCAGGACATCATGAAACTGATGGAAATCCAGGAGAAGTCGCGCAACGAAAAAAGCTTTCGTGACTCCGAATGGGACCTGCAGTTCCATGTTCAGGTCGCACTGGCGACACAAAACTCAGCTCTGGCCGCCATTGTTGAAAAAATGTGGACTCAGCGTGTTCACAACCCCTACTGGAAGAAATTGCACGATCACATTGATCTGCGCACGGTAGACAACTGGTGTGATGACCATGACCAGATCCTGCGGGCATTAATTCGCAAAGATCCGCATGCAGCCAAACTGGCGATGTGGCAGCACCTTGAGAACACGAAACAGATGCTGTTTAACGAAACCAGCGATGATTTCGAGTTCAACGCGGACCGTTACCTTTTCACGGAAAATCCGGTCGTTCATCTGGATACCGCTGCAAACAGCACAAAATAAACGTTCTGACTTTCACAGGCGTGATAACAGCGCCTGTTTCTGACGCTCGGTAAGCATTAGGTATAAAGTGTCAGCCTGTGTAAATCCTCTCGCCTCACTCCCTTGCGATAAGCAAAATCAGAGCTCAACCACCGTAATTTATATAACGGACTACGTTGACCTTTGTTACAATTAAAAGCGTTTTGAATTTTTTATGTGTTAGTGCTTGCTTACTTCACAACTTAACAGGGAACAGTTCAGGCCGTGAATTTGTGCAGACCGCGATCCATGCAAAAAACACCAATAAAATCGTGGCATTACAAACTCAAGAACAACGGCGTGACCATAACCGATTCTCCAGGAATACTGAATGGAACTACTGACTCAATTACTGAATGCTTTATGGGCTCAGGATTTTGAAACTCTGGCCAATCCTTCCATGATTGGTATGCTGTATTTTGTACTGTTTACAATTTTGTTTCTGGAAAATGGGTTGCTACCCGCGGCCTTTTTACCTGGCGACAGTTTGCTGGTACTGGTCGGCGTACTTATTGCCAAAGGCGCAATGGGTTTTCCGCAAACGGTACTGCTACTCACCACCGCAGCCAGCCTCGGTTGTTGGCTCAGCTATATTCAGGGCCGATGGTTGGGTAATACCCGCACCGTGCAGAACTGGCTTTCACATCTTCCGGCTCATTATCACCAACGCGCGCATCATCTTTTCCACAAGCATGGCTTATCCGCGCTGTTGGTCGGTCGCTTCATTGCGTTTGTCAGAACATTACTGCCGACCATTGCCGGGCTGTCAGGCCTGAATAATGCGCGTTTTCAGTTCTTCAACTGGATGAGCGGGCTATTGTGGGTACTGATTCTGACCACGCTGGGCTATCTACTGGGCAAAACACCGGTTTTTCTAAAGTATGAAGATCAGCTCATGTCCTGCCTGATGCTGCTTCCTGTCGTATTACTGGTGGTTGGCCTGGCCGGCTCACTGGTTGTACTCTGGAAAAAGAAATACGGGAACCGAGGGTAAATTATGCTGAAATCACGCATAACGCTCCGACGACTGGCCTGGACCACCTCCTTTATGCTGTTTTTGGGCGCGTTAATCCTGACCTGGTCGGTCATTCGCCAGCAGGAATCGACGCTTGCCATTCGCGCCATAAACCAGGGTGCCAGCATGCCAGACGGCTTCTCTATCTGGCATCATCTGGATGCCAACGGCATTCGTTTTAAAAGTATTACTCCGCAAAATGACGCGCTGCTGATCACCTTTGATTCCAGCGCGCAGAGCGCAGCCGCAAAAGCTGTACTGGACAGAACGTTGCCACACGGCTTCGTTATTGCTCAACAGGATGATGACAATCAGGCAGTGCAGTGGTTATCTCGTTTACGGGATACGCCGCACCGCTTTGGTTAATCTCCAGGAATCTGAATTAGATCACTCACTTTGGTGATTTCACCGTTTAGTGCCTATGATTAATAAACTGAAGTTATGACCTACAGCTTTATTATTCTGGAGCATCGACTACAAAACATCGGGTCGCATCACAATGGAAGGTTCAAGAATGAAATACCGCATCGCTTTGGCAATGAGTCTTTTCGCTCTCAGTGCCGGCAGCTACGCTAACTCCCTCTGTCAGGAAAAAGAACAAGATATTCAGCGGGAAATTAGCTATGCCGAAAAACACAACAATCATAGCCGCATCAATGGGTTAAACAAAGCGCTTAGTGAGGTTCGGGCAAACTGTACAGACAGCAAACTGCGTGCGAATCACCAGAAAAAAATCGCAGAGCAGAAAAATGAGATAGCCGAACGTCAGCGTGATTTAGCCGAAGCGAAACAAAAAGGCGATGCGGATAAAATCGCAAAACGCGAACGTAAGCTTGCAGAGGCTCAGAAAGAGCTGAAGGAACTTGAGACCCGCGATTACTAAGTACGGTAACTACCCACTCACCTGGAGAAAACTATGTCGAAAGATAACGCTACGGAAAATCTGCGCGCTGAGCTGAAATCCCTTGCGGATACGCTCGAAGAAGTACTGAGCTCCTCTGGCGATAAGTCGAAGGAAGAGATGAGTAAAATTCGCAGCAAAGCCGAACATGCGCTGCGCGAGAGCCGCCATCGTCTGAGCGAGACCAGCGATGTGATTGCTAAGCAAACCCGTGAAGCGGCCGCCAAAGCCGATAACTATGTGCGCGAAAACCCATGGACAGGCGTTGGTATTGGCGCTGCGGTTGGTGTGGTGCTTGGTGTACTGCTGTCGCGCCGCTAACAATGGCTGACTCTCAACACGCACAAGGTCCAGGCAAAAGCGTCCTGGGGATTGGACAACGGGTCCTCACGATTCTCGTTGAGATCGTAGAGACCCGACTACGGCTGGCCGTCGTTGAACTGGAAGAGGAAAAAGCTAACCTTGTCCAGATCGTACTGATGCTGGGACTGACTATGCTCTTTGCGGCATTTGGGCTGATGAGTCTGATGGTGCTTATCATCTGGGCCATTGACCCTCAGTACCGCCTGAACGCGATGATTGCCACCACCGTTGTGCTGTTGCTTTTGGCGCTCGTTGGCGGGATATGGACATTACGTAAAGCCCGTAAATCAACACTGTTACGCCATACACGCCACGAACTCGCTAATGACAGGCAGGCCCTGGAGGATGATGTCTAATGAGCAGTAAAGTCGAGCGCCAAAAACGTAAGGCACAACTGCTTGGTCAGATCCAGCAGCAACGGCTGGATCTGTCTGCCACCCGCCGCGACTGGCTGGAGGCGACTGACGTATACGATCGTGGCTGGAAAACGCTGCTGAACCTGCGCGCCTGGGTGCTGGTCGGCAGCAGTATTATGGCTGTACGGACCATTCGTAATCCTAATCTGCTGGTCCGCTGGGCCAAACGCGGCTTTAGCGTCTGGAGCGCATGGCGTTTGATTAAATCGACAATCAGACAGCAACAATTGCGCGGTTAACCCCTGCCGATCCCCTATTTTGCGGGTTCCTCAAATTTTTTGAAAATTACTGACAGTTTTCCTTGCTAACAATTGTCATTCTGTACGTCTATGATTCTCTCCATCGACAGCAACGACGCGCTCTGCAGCGTTAATGCACAAAAAACAAAACAATCCGCCTGAGTGGTTTCCTGGAGAGTACGATGAAAAAATTAGAAGATGTTGGTGTACTGGTAGCGCGCATTCTGATGCCAATCCTGTTTATTACTGCAGGTTGGGGAAAGATCACCGGATATGCGGGTACCCAACAGTATATGGAAGCCATGGGCGTCCCTGGTTTTATGTTGCCGCTGGTTATTCTGCTTGAGTTCGGCGGCGGTCTGGCAATCCTGTTTGGTTTCCTGACCCGTACTACCGCGCTGTTCACCGCAGGCTTCACCCTGCTGACCGCGTTCATCTTCCACAGCAACTTTGCGGAAGGGATGAACTCTCTGATGTTCATGAAAAACCTGACCATCGCAGGCGGCTTCCTGCTGCTGGCTATCACTGGTCCGGGCGCATTCAGTATCGACCGTGTACTGAATAAAAAGTGGTAATCAAACTATACCCGTCATTCTTCAAGTTGCAGGTGTGTTGGCTTCACTCAGAAACCCCAGTCACATAGTTATCTATGCTCCTGGGCGTTTAATGAGGGACATCCATGTCCCTCACCGAAGGCAACCTTTGGCTGTTCAAATTCGTTCCAGACGAATTTGTCTTTCCCTTGCCGCCTTCCTGCAACTCGAATTATTTAGGGTATATACTTATTAAAAGACGAGGGGATTAACTCCTCGTTTTGCATTCCGGGAGAGAGATAATGGGACAACTGATTGACGGCGTCTGGCATGACACCTGGTACGATACCAAATCAACCGGTGGTAAATTTCAACGTTCTGCATCGGCTTTCCGTAGCTGGCTCACCGCGGATGGCACGCCTGGCCCAACTGGCGAAGGTGGTTTTGCCGCCGAAAAAGACCGCTATCATCTGTACGTTTCTCTGGCCTGCCCGTGGGCACATCGCACGCTGATTATGCGTAAACTCAAAGGTCTGGAACCCTTCATTTCCGTTTCCGTAGTGCATCCGCTGATGCTGGAAAACGGCTGGACGTTTGATAACAACTTCCCGGCAGCAACCGGCGATACGCTTTACCAGCACGAGTTTCTCTATCAACTGTATTTACACGCCGATCCGCACTACAGCGGCCGGGTAACGGTTCCGGTGCTGTGGGATAAAAAAAATCACACCATCGTCAGCAACGAATCGGCTGAAATCATCCGCATGTTTAACACCGCGTTTGATGCGCTGGGCGCAAAAGCCGGGGATTACTATCCACCGGCCCTGCAAAGCAAAATTGACGATCTGAACAGTTGGATTTATGACAACGTCAATAACGGTGTGTATAAAGCCGGTTTTGCTACCAGCCAGGAAGCGTATGACAGCGCAGTAGAAAAAGTCTTTGAATCACTGGCGCGACTGGAGCAGATTCTCGGCCAGCATCGCTACCTGACTGGCGACCAGTTAACAGAGGCTGACATTCGCCTATGGACTACGCTGGTACGTTTTGATCCGGTGTATGTCACCCACTTCAAATGCGACAAGCATCGGATCAGTGACTATCTGAATCTGTACGGTTTTCTGCGTGATATCTACCAGATGCCAGGCATTGCGGACACCGTCAATTTCGATCACATCCGCAATCACTACTTCCGTAGCCACAAAACCATTAACCCGACCGGCATTATTTCTGTTGGGCCGTGGCAGGACCTCAGCGAACCCCACGGGCGTGACGAGCGTTTCGCGTAATTTACACGGGTCCCCTTTTGGGGGCCAAATAATTCACACCATAAATATTTACCATCATTATATTCGCAGCTATTCTTATTTTGATTGCTTTAAAAACAAGTAATTGAACGCAGAACGAGGCGAAAATGGATTGGTATTTAAACGTATTAAAGAACTACTTTGGTTTTGGTGGTCGTGCACGGCGCAAAGAGTACTGGATGTTTATTTTGGTCAACATCATCTTTACGTTCGTGCTGAGCGTGTTAGACAGGATGTTTGGCTGGCAACGCGCCGGGGGAGAAGGCGTATTAACAACGATTTATGCAATTCTGGTTTTTATACCGTGGTGGGCCGTTCAGTTTCGGCGTTTGCATGACACCGACCGTTCAGCATGGTGGCTGTTAGTATTGCTGATCCCCATCATTGGCTGGTTGGTCATCATCCTTTTCAACTGTCAAAACGGCACGCCGGGTAGCAACCGCTTCGGCGCTGACCCTAAACAGCTGTCCTGACGTCATACACCTTTTGTAGGCCGGATAAGGTGCAATTGCACCGCATCCGGCGTAACAGTCAGGCTATTTACCCGCAAACAGTTTCGGGATTTCCCGCAAACACCAGGACTTCGCTTCGCCCATACTGTCCCGACGCCAGGCCATGATGATATCTATTTCATTTGTCGATTCCGGGCTAACCACACGCAGCCGGCCTGCGGCAATATCCTCTTCGACCAACGGATACGGCATGGTCGCTACACCCAGCCCGGCTAACAGCGCCTGACGCTTATCTTCAATAGTGCTGACGGTCAGACGCGGTTGTTTATCGAGAAGCTGAACGGTCAGCACCGGGCGTTCACGGGCCGTATCCGCCACCGCTATGCCCCGATATTTCACACGAGTGACTTCTGACAACGGTTCCGGCTCCTGGTGGATCGGGTGATTCGGTGCCGCCACATAAACGTTCATCAGCGAGTACAGCTTGCGCGAGTTAATTTCTGATGATGAGCGGAAATGCATATCCGGCGCGATCACGATGTCCGCTCTGCCCTGCTCCAGACGCTCCCACGCCCCGGCCAGCACTTCAGTGATAACGGAAAGCTGCGTGTTTGCCTTTCCAGCGAGGCGGTCAATAAGCGGGAAGAATGCCGCCGTTGGCACCAACGCTTCGGTGACGATGGTCAGATGCGTTTCCCAACCACGGGCCAGCGCTTCAGCATCGGTCGTCAGCTTATCAGCAGCCTCCAGCAACACGCGGCCGCGTTCAAGCAGCATACGCCCGACGTTGGTAAATTTTGTGCGGTGACCTGAGCGGTCAAACAGCACAACATCCAGCTCTTCTTCCAGTTTCTGCATGGTGTAGCTGAGGGCGGAAGGTACGCGTCCCAGTTCATCCGCCGCCGCGGCAAAGCTGCCGCGCCTGTCTATTGCGTCCATGACGCGTAACGCTTCAAGCGTTAAAGCCCGTTCTTTGGCCATCTCGTTCTCATTCAGGAAATTTGAACATACCGGGCAGAATATCTGGCTAACAATGCAGCGTCTAGCCATTTAACATAAAAGGAAGTAAAGAGAGGTCAAGAACTATGATTACTACCCGTACAGCCAAACAATGCGGGCAAGCAGACTACGGCTGGCTGCAGGCCCGTTATACCTTCTCCTTTGGACACTATTTTGATCCTAAATTGCTGGGTTATGCCTCGCTGCGTGTTCTGAACCAGGAAGTTCTGGCACCGGGGGCCTCTTTCCAGCCACGTACCTATCCAAAGGTTGATATCGTCAATCTGATCCTCGAAGGGGAAGCAGAGTATCGCGACAGCGAAGGTAACCATATTCAGGCCAAAGCCGGAGAGGTGTTACTGCTCGCTACGCAACCTGGGATCAGCTACAGCGAGCACAATATCAGCAAAGACAAGCCCCTGACCAGAATGCAGCTCTGGCTGGACGCCTGCCCGCAGCGAGAAAACACCTGCGTGCAAAAAGCGACGCTGAATGCCGGCAAGCATCAACTGCTTGCTTCACCTGACGGTGAACAAGGCAGCCTGCATCTGCGCCAACAGGTATGGGTGCACCACGTTGAGCTGCAGCAAGGTGAATCGCTGAGTTTTCAATTGCATGGACCTCGCGCATATTTGCAGTCGATCCATGGCACGTTCCACGCGGTCACTTCAGGTGCCGAAAAAGAAGCGCTTACCTGCGGTGATGGCGCATTTATTCGTGATGAAACTAACATAACGTTAGTTGCCGATACCCCATTGCGCGCTTTGCTGATAGATTTGCCCGTATAGTCATTGGAATCAAGGGAGTACGACTATTGAGCAAGAAGTCATCAAAAAAACGCCAGCCACGAGTTGAGGCCAAAAAACAGGAAAGCGTCGTCTTTGGCTACGAGGAGATGCTAACGGAACTGGAAGCAATCGTTGCAGATGCCGAGCTGCGTCTGGAAGAAGAAGAAGCCGCCTGAAAAGGCGGCTTAGCGTTATGCCGGATGGCGACGCTAATGCGTCTTATCCGGCCTACGGTTTTGTAACGATGCGCCCCCGCAGGCCGGAAATCTGCGCGCCATCAGGCAGTCAGTCGCCAGATTAATGTGCCTTGCTGGCCATAATCTCAATGATCTGCTTGTCGGTTTCCTGCATTGAACGACACGCCAGCGCACACAGGTTAGCGATAGATTGTTCCACGTTATGCGCCACAATCCCTTCGTTGCCGGTTACGGCAGTATCATCCAGCGCCATGAGTACCGCTTTCCATGCCGCAGATGCGCTGGTTGAGACTTTCATCGCGCAGCTGTTTGAAGCGCCATCACATATCATTCCGCTCACGTCGCCAATCATGCTGCTGATCGCCATCGCGATGGTGTTGTAGTGACCATCTACGATCCATGCCATACCTGCCGCGGCGCCCATTGCTGCGGTCGTTGCCGCACACAGCGCAGACAAACGCGGAAGCTGATGATGGATGTAGATAGCACTCAGGTGAGATAACATCAGCGCACGTGCCAGTTTCTCTTCATCGGCCCCAAAGTGTTCAGCCACCACCATCACCGGAACAGTGGCAGTAATACCCTGATTGCCGGAACCGGAATTGCTCATGGCCGGCAGAGTCGCCCCGCCCATTCGCGCATCCGATGCCGCACTTGTACGGATCAGAATAGAGGTGGAGAGATCGTTAGCCAGCAGACCACGTGCACACTGTTTCTCAAGCGTGGTGCCGATATGCAAGCCCCAGCTACCGCTTAGTCCTTCCTGAGACAACGCGCCGTTCAGTTTTGCCGCATCAAGAATAAAGCGAATAGCGTCAAACGGCACAGCATTCACAAATGCCACGATCTCTTCCAGCGACGTGTGGGATAGCACTGCCAGCGGGGATTCCTGCTCATCAGCCTGAACCTGCTCAGGCTGAGTAAACACCACGCCGTTATTGGTCTCGATATGCACAATGTTGGTATGCCCGCCGACAATCGTCACGCACGCCCATCCTTCAGCGCTGTAAACCTTCGCGCGGGAAAAGAGGATGTCCTCGCAAGGCTCCTGCAGCATCACCGCCACCTTCCCGGCGCTCAGCATCGCTTTGGCATCGGCAATCGCTTGTGGCGACGCGTCTTTCAATACTTCTAACCCAGCCCCGGCATTTCCCCCCAGCGCACCCAGCGCCGCCGCGACAGGTAACCCGACCATTCCGGTACCCGGCACGGTAACGCCCATGCCGTTTTTCATCAGGTTTGGTGAGACCCACGCATCAATGCGTTCCACCGCGCCGTCCAGCTCAGCAGAAGCGGCGGCCGCCGCCAGAGCCAGAGAGATAGGTTCAGTACAACCCAGCGCAGGTTTCACTTCTTCCTGCACAGCGCGAATAAAACTATCCCATAATGGATTCAATGTAGTCTCAAACATAACAACAACCCTTGCTCAGATAACTCAGGAAAATGCCAGGAACGGAGAAACGCACAACAACAGGCCGGTGACGATAATCAGGTACAGAGAGGCGCCTTTGTATTTGTGCAATGCAGGAACTTTGTAGACCAGCCAGGCCGGGATCAGACAACCCACCATGCCGAAGATTGGGCTACAAATAGAGGTGAAGCTCAGTACCGGCGCATTGAGCACAATTGCACTCCAGGCCAGTAAGATAGCGAAGACCATGATGCCGCGTTGAACCAGCGTTTCGTTGATCTTCTCGGCTGGCATTTTGCGGCGCAGCACATTCATCACGATCCCCTGAGTGGCTTCACGAAAGCCCAGGTAAACGCCGAAGAAGGCGGTCATCACGGCGAAAATGTTCAGGATAACGCTGACGATTTTTACCCAACCTGCACCATCACCACTGATAAACTGCGCGGCAATCGCCAGAGCGGAGATGTTCTGCTCATAGGCTTTAACCGCTTCGTCGTGGCCCATCGCCAGCGTGAAGGAAACGGCGTAGAAAAAGACGGTGACAAACAGAATACCGAACGCGATGTTCATGGCACGCAGAGCTTTATGGCGTGCCACTTCAATCGATTTCTCACGAGAGCGGTACGAAATAACCATCGGGCTTAGCGTCTGAATAAACAGAATTGAAGTCAGGGTAAACGGCAGCGTGATAATTGCATTTTTGATCAGCAGCGCCATCGGCGGCAGCGAACCTGCGTTATATAAATGCCACATCCCGACCATCGATACACCGAGCGCCGCGACCACCAGCAGCTTGGTCAGTACCATACCGGTAGAGATTTTAAACAGCAGTTTTTCTCCGCGTGACGAGATGGCAACGAGGATGCAAATCAGCACCAGGCCATAGAACGGGCTGTCAGACAGCAACCCTTCAGTGACGCCAAACGTGTGCAGATAAGAGGCGCTATCGTTAGTGATAGCCGTGGAGTACACGAACATCCAGATAACCAGCATCACAAAATATAATGCGCCTAACAGGATGCCCCAGTTTTTACCCAAATAGCCGCTGATTACGCTCGGGTAGTCTTTGCATTCCGGGGATTCCGCCAGCGTGTTGATAAACAGGCGCTGGAATAAATACATCGCAGGATAGCCGATAATGGAGGAGAGCAAGAAAACCCACAGCCCCATCAGCCCTACCTGGACGGGAAGGAAAACAATCCCCGCACCAATTGCCATACCAATACTCATAATGACCCAGCCCGTGTCCGTGCTGTCGAACTTAATGGCTTCCCGCCATTCACTTTCGGTCATTCCCGCCCGACGCGCAGGCGCTGATGCGTCGAGTATTACGCTACTATTCGTTGCCGTTTCCATAATTTCCCGCTTAATGTGTAGGTAGAGGTTTTTTTTATTTTATCGCACTGCTTCAAGGCGATACGCAGTACTTAGGTGCAGGCGAGCTATTGGAGTAATGAAGAAATCATACGCGCAGGGTCAGAGAAAAACTTCACAAACAAACCCCTGTAATTTCTAAAAGTTAAGAAATATTTTCTCTTTTAAACTCAAATAAAGAATGTAATTTCTAATTTTGAAGCCGATCACAACAAAAAAGGTGCACTAAAGTGCACCTTTTTTGTTCTGCTATGTTGATTAATTCATTCATTGCCGGATGGCGGCGCTTGCGCCTTATCCGGCCTACAAACGCGCACAAACCGTAGGCCTGAAAGCTGGGCGCCATTAGGCTCGGCTTTTAACCTCAGGTACAAACCACTTTAATTGCCAGGCCGCCACGTGAGGTTTCACGGTATTTGTCGTTCATGTCTTTGCCCGTCTCGTACATGGTCTCGATCACTTTATCGAGTGACACGCGTGGCTCGGACGTCCGGCGTAACGCCATTCGTGCGGCGTTGACGGCTTTTACTGCGTTGATCGCATTACGCTCAATACACGGTATCTGCACCTGTCCGGCGACCGGATCGCAGGTCAGCCCCAGGTTATGCTCCATCGCGATTTCCGCTGCAATACAGACCTGCGCAGGGCTACCACCCAGCAATTCTGTCAGCCCGGCTGCCGCCATGGAACAGGCTACGCCAATCTCGCCCTGGCAGCCGACTTCGGCACCAGAAATCGAGGCGTTCATCTTATACAGCGCGCCTATCGCCCCGGCAGCCAGCAAATAACGGGCGATGGAGTTGGCATTCACCGGACGGCGGAACTTGTCGTAATAAGCCAGCACGGCAGGAATAATCCCGCATGCGCCATTGGTCGGTGCGGTCACAACCCGACACCCGGCGGCGTTTTCTTCGCTCACGGCCAGCGCGAACATGTTGATCCAGTCAATGACGTTCATCGGATCGCTGGACAAGTTATCACTGGAGACCAGCAGCCGACGCAGTGCCACGGCGCGACGCGGAACGTTGAGTGGACCAGGCAGAACGCCTTCGGTGTTCATGCCGCGTTCAATACCAGCGTGCATGACATCCCAGATGGCGGCAAAGCCAGCATCAATCTCTTCTTTGCTGCGCATCGCCAATTCGTTTTGCATCATCAGGCCGGAAACAGACAGCCCGTTGCGCTCACACAGTTTCAGCAGTTCGCTGGCGGAATGAAAGTTGTAGGGCACGTGTGCTTCAACGTCATGTGCCTGACCAAATTGCTCCTCTTCAACGATAAAACCACCGCCGACAGAGTAATAGGTTTTGCTTAATAGCGTTTCGGTGCCATTCCACGCGGTGATACGCATGCCATTTTCATGGCGCGGCAGCGTTTCGCTATGGAAGAGAATATTTTCATCTGGAGAGAAATCGACAACATGTGTGCCCTCAGCAACCGGTAAACGTCCGGTACGGGCCACTTCCTGAGTAAAACCAGCGATTGAATCTATATTAACGTTTTGCGGACTGTTACCGGCCAGCCCCATCATGATGGCGACATCTGTCGCATGACCTTTTCCGGTTAAGGAAAGTGATCCATAAAGATCGACCACAATATGCGTAGCCTTGGAGAGTTCCCCGCTGCTGACCAACAGATCGATAAAGCTTTTACCTGCGTTCATTGGCCCCACGGTATGGGAGCTGGAAGGTCCAATGCCAATCTTAAAAATATCGAATGCGCTAATCATATCCACACCCTCGGATTGCCGTTCAGTGAAGACCAGGTTTCACACTCATTAAAGGATCGGGGCGATCCGCACGATCGCCCCGCAGGGGATTACACCGTGTCGCCACGTACGGCGATGGCTTCAATCTCCAGCTTTACATCCTTCGGTAAGCGGGCGACCTGCACGCAACTGCGCGTGGGGTAGATAGCCTTGTGCTCATCAAAGAACTGCTGGTACACCTGGTTAATGGTGGCGAAGTCATTCAGGTCGGCCACGAAAACGGTGGTTTTCACGATGTCGCTCACTTTCAAACCGGCGGACTCGACAATCGCTTTCACGTTTTCCAGACTCTGACGTGCCTGATCGACCACGTTGTCAGCCACATCACCGGTCTGTGGGCACACCGGGATTTGACCCGACGTGAACACCATGCTGCCCAGATCCACGCCCTGTACGTAAGGACCAATGGCCCCTGGCGCACATTCAGTTGCAATAACTTTTCTCATAGCCCCTCCGGCGTTAAAGCGCCTGGGTGAAAGTACGGGAAATAACATCCTGCTGCTGTTCACGGGTCAACGCATTGAAGCGCACCGCATACCCAGACACGCGGATCGTCAGGTTCGGATAGTTTTCCGGGTGCTCAATGGCATCCATCAACATTTCACGGTTCATGACGTTAACGTTCAGATGCTGCCCACCTTCCACATGCGCTTCGTGATGGAAATATCCGTCCAGCAGACCGACCAGGTTGGTTTTACGTACGCTGTCCTCTTTGCCCAGCGCAGCCGGCACAATGGAGAAGGTGTACGAGATACCATCTTTGGCATAGGTAAATGGCAGTTTGGCAACAGACGTTAATGACGCGACAGCCCCTTTACGATCGCGGCCGTGCATCGGGTTCGCCCCTGGCGCGAATGGCGTGCCCGCGCGACGTCCATCCGGCGTATTACCGGTTTTCTGTCCATACACCACGTTGGAGGTGATGGTCAGAATGGACTGCGTCGGCACCGCGTTACGATAGGTTGGCAACACTTTAATTTTCTTCATAAAGCGTTCAACCAGGTCGCAGGCAATGCTGTCTACGCGCTCGTCGTTGTTACCGTATTGCGGATAGTCGCCTTCAATTTCGAAATCGACAGCCAGGCCATTTTCATCACGAATTGGTTTCACGCGGGCGTACTTAATCGCTGACAGAGAATCCGCCGCTACGGAGAGGCCCGCCATACCACACGCCATCGTGCGATAGACGTCACGATCGTGCAGCGCCATCAGCGACGCTTCGTAGCTGTACTTGTCGTGCATGTAGTGGATGATGTTCAGCGCGCTGATGTACTGCACGGCCAGCCAGTCCATAAAGTGGTCCAGGCTCTCCATCACCGTGTCGTAATCCAGCACGTCATCCATCAACGGTGCGGTTTTCGGTCCGACCTGGATTTTCAGTTTCTCATCCACACCGCCGTTGATTGCGTACAGCAACGTTTTGGCGAGGTTGGCGCGTGCGCCGAAGAACTGCATTTGTTTGCCGATAACCATCGGGCTGACGCAGCAGGCAATGGCATAGTCATCGCTGTCAAAGTCTGCACGCATCAGGTCGTCGTTTTCATACTGTAAAGATGACGTGACGATAGACACCTGGGCGGCATATTTTTTGAAAGCAATCGGTAGCTGCTCAGACCACAGCACCGTCAGGTTCGGCTCAGGCGCCGGGCCCATGGTGTGCAGCGTATGCAGGTAGCGGAACGAGTTTTTCGTCACCAGCGTGCGGCCATCCAGCCCCATGCCGCCGATAACTTCGGTCGCCCAGATAGGGTCGCCTGAGAACAACGTGTCGAATTCCGGCGTACGCAGGAAGCGCACCATACGGATCTTCATAATGAAGTGGTCGATCAGCTCCTGCGCCTGCTGCTCGTTTAAGATACCCGCTTTGAAATCGCGCTCAATGTAGATGTCGAGGAACGATGCGGTACGACCCAGCGACATCGCGCCGCCGTTTTGCGATTTCACCGCAGCCAGGTAAGCAAAGTACACCCACTGTACCGCTTCCTGCGCATTACGCGCCGGGCGGGAGATATCGCAACCATACTTCGCCGCCATTTCCTGCATTTGCAGCAGGGCGCGACGGTGTTCAGACAGTTCTTCACGCAGGCGAATTGTGGCTTCAAGATTCTGCCCCCACTCCAGGTTCGACTGGAGATCGGCAAATTGCAGTTCACGCTCACGCACCAGGTAGCGGATACCGTACAGCGCCACGCGGCGATAATCACCGATAATGCGGCCACGACCATAGCCATCCGGCAGGCCCGTCAGTACGCCGGATTTACGGCAGCGCAGCATATCCGGAGAGTAGGCGTCGAATACGCCCTGGTTATGGGTTTTACGCAGTTCTGTAAACTGATATTCAAAATCAGCGTCCATCTCACGACCATAAGCATCAAAAGAGCTTTTGATCATGTTGATGCCGCCAAACGGATGCAGAGCGCGCTTGAGCGGCTTATCCGTTTGCAGACCGACGATTTTTTCCAGTTCTTGTTCAATATAACCCGCATCGTGTGCGGTAATTGTCGTTGCAATATTGGTATCGAAATCAACCGGCGCGTGCGTCGAGTTTTCAATACGAATACCCGCCATCACCTTTTCCCACAGTGCAGTGGTCGCAGGCGTTGCTTCGGCGAGGAAAGATTCATCCCCTTCATAAGGCGTGTAGTTGTGCTGAATAAAATCACGGACATTAATTTCTTCTTTCCAGTCCGTACCTTTAAAGCCATTCCAGGCTTCGGCATACAGCATATCGCTGGTATCGATATTTACCTTCATGAAAAATAATCTCTCTGCTGAAAATTAATTATGCAAATTCTACTGGTGTATTAATTTTGCCTAACGCAATGGCATCACGAGCAATCATTTTCTCTTCATTTGTGGGAATTACCGCACAAATAACATGAGAATCTTTATTAGAGATAATTCTTTCGCCGTGAGAATTTGGCAGACTATTCATCTCGCTGTCGATATTCACACCTAAAACGGCAAGATGCTCAATCACCAGACGACGAATTAATACCGAGTTCTCACCTATTCCACCGGTGAAAATAATCCCATCAAGACGATGCAGTGATGCGGCATGTCCGGCGATATGGCGTGCAATACGATGCACAAACGTTTTAATCGCCAGTTGTGCGCGTTCGTGTCCTTCGTGCCAGGCTTTTTCCAGCGTACGTAAGTCGGACGACAAACCGGAAATACCCAACAGGCCAGATTCCTTATTCACTACGCGTTCAAGGTCGCTTAGCGTCTGGTTGGTTTCACTGGCGATCCACGCCATCGCACCGAAGTCCACATCACCGCTGCGAGTCCCCATCATCAGGCCTTCCAGCGGCGTCATCCCCATCGAGGTATCCACGCTCTGTCCATTACGAACCGCACAGATAGACGCGCCGTTCCCGAGGTGAGCCACAACCAGGCCAGAATCGTCATGCGGTAGCTCAAGCAGCTCATGCGCACGTTGAGAAACATAACGGTGCGACGTGCCGTGGAAGCCATAACGACGAACACCCAGCTCCTCAAAATATTTCCACGGTAAACCGTACATATACGCTTCAGGCGCCATTGTCTGGTGGAAGCTGGTATCAAATACCGCGACCTGCTGCACGCCTGGGAAAAGGTGCTGAGCGGACTCGATCCCACTCAGGTTCGCATAATTATGTAACGGTGCTAAAGGAGAGACCCGGCGAATATTCTCGATAACTTCGTCAGTAATAATTGCTGATTCGGTAAAGATATTTCCGCCGTGGGCAATACGGTGGCCAATTAAGGCCACGCTGTCCATTAAATTACGGTTCTCCAGTTCAACGGCAATAGCCTTTAATGCATCTTCGTAGCTGTGGTGAGCCAGCTTAGCTGGCTCACCTCCATTAATGGCTATGAACGCATTTTCAGAGTTAATACCGTCTGCAATTCCCGCCATTAAAACTTCACAGTTTGCTGCATCCAGCACTGAGAATTTAATGGAAGATGAACCGCAGTTAATAACCAGTACTACCGGAAACTCATTCATTTCACTACTCCGCTCATCCTGAGCTTATGGATTAAAACAGTTTGTAAACGATGTTCAGGATGGTCAGCAGACCAATCACGGTAACAAACACGTTATCCAGACGGCCACGGTATTTCGCCAGTGATGGCGCTTTACGGATGGCATACATCGGCAGCAAGCAGAGCAGTGAGGCGATAATTGGCGCACCCATTGCTTCAATCAGGTCCAGGATGTTCGGGTTGGCGTAAGCTACAACCCAGGTGGAACCCATGATGAAGATCATGCTGATAGTGTTGAGTTTGCCGGCGGAAACTTTGGTTTTATCGCCTTTGTAACCAAACTTCAGCACCAGACCGTTCAGACCTTCCAGCGTGCCCAGATAGTGGCCGAAGAAAGATTTGAAGATAGCAACCAGTGCGATGATAGAAGCACCGTATTCCAGAACGGTGGCGAAGGTGGACTTCGTACCGGACAGTGACGCGAAGTGGTTCGCCAGGTAAGACAGTACTGGAATGTTCTGCGCTTTCGCTTCAGCCATGTTGGCCGGAGAGAGTGTGAACAGGCAGCTAAAGGCGAAGAACATTACCACCGCAACCATCAGCATACTGGCGCGGGAGATGATTTTAGAACATTTCTGCTCGGTAAATTCACGACCAAAATCTTTCTCATACTCTTCACGTTTAGAGACCACGAAGGAAGAAACAATCGGCGAGAAGTTGAAAGAGAACACCATGATGGAAATACCCAGCCACACAGTGACCAGAATACCGTCATGACCCGTCAGCGCGATATTGCTGAGATCAACCTGCTGGATAACCGCAGAGTTCCAGTAAGGAATCAATGACAGAGAGATAAGCACCAGGCTGGCAATAAACGGCCATACCAGGTAGCTCATCACTTTAACCATCAGGTCCTTACCAAACCAGATGACGAATGCCATCAGCAGCAGCAGGAACAGGGCGACAAAGCCACGGTTCAGCGCAGGCATCTGTAACTGGTTTTCCCAGAAGGTCATAAAGGTGTTGGTAATGGTGACGCCGTAAATCCACAGCAGCGGACAAATCGCAAAGAAGTAGAGGAACGTGATAACCACGCCGCCCGTTTTACCAAAGTGCTCTTCAACCGTTTCTGTGATGTTGCCGGAAGGATTAGAACCGGAAAGACACAGGCGTGCCAGCGCACGGTGGCAGTAGAAAGCGATGGGGTATGCTAACACCAGCATCAACAGAATGGGGATCAAGCCGCCAAAACCTGCGCGGATAGGGAAGAACAACACCCCGGCGCCGATGGCTGTACCAAATAAACCCAGTGTCCAGGTGGTGTCTGATTTGCGCCAGGACGATTGTTTTGTCTGGCTGGATACAATGCTATCAGTAGTACTCATATCCTATCCTCAACGAAGTATATTAAGCGTCAACTAAACCAGTAATTTGGGATACACGAGAAAGATCGATATTACCGCCAGAAATAATGCTGACTGTTTTTCTGTTCTGGATATAGCTATCTAATTTCCCGCTTAATAATGCTGCGCATGCCAGCGCGCCGGCACCTTCAGTCACAACTTTATTTCGCTGAATTAATGCCACCATGCTGTTGCGAATTTCATCTTCGCTGACCAGGACAATGTCATCTACCAACTCACGAACGATTTCATACGTTAAAGTACCCGGGCGAGAGACGTCACAACCATCCGCCAGGGTGCCGGTCGTTCGGTGCGTGGTTATTTCTCCAGCGTGGAAAGATGCCGCCATGCCGTGAACGTTTTCAGACTGCACACCAATAATTCTAATTGTTGGGTTGATAGATTTAATTGCTACGGCAATACCCGCAATCAGTCCGCCCCCGCCGATTGGCACAATCACGTTATCGACATCGTACAGATCTTCCAGAATTTCCAGACCAATAGTGCCCTGACCAGCAATCACTTTCGGGTCATCATATGGCGGAATAAAGATACGGCCTTCAGTTTCCACAATCTCGCTGACCTTAGCGATGGTGTCGTTGAAGTTGTCGCCGTGCAGCACAACTTCTGCGGAGTAATCGCAGGTTGCCGCCACTTTAGATTTCGGCGCGCCTTTTGGCATCACCACTTTGCCGTCGATACCGAGCATAGCGCAGGAGAGAGAAACGCCCTGCGCATGGTTACCCGCAGAACACGCCACCACACCTTTGCGTCTTTCGGCTTCGGTTAATGAACTGAGCTTATTAAAAGCACCACGGATTTTAAATGAGCCCGTACGCTGCATGTTTTCGAATTTGAGGAAAATTTCCCCTTTGCAACGTTCACTAAAATAGTTAGAGCGAGGCATTCCCGTTTTATAAATTTTCCCCGCCAGTCTTTTTTTCGCTTCGAGGATATCTTCAATTGCAACTGGGAGATCGTATGTAATGTGCATTAGAACCTCTTACTAGGGTATTAAAGTAAATAGATAGCCGTGACCATTGTCAGATATAGACAGATGGCGTTTATTTTGTGTTAAAACAAATTCAATCTTTAATCAATTTCAATTAATTGCCTTCGTCTCCGACAATTATATGATGAATATTCTTTGGCTAATTCCACCAAAATAGATGCTGCTTTTTTAATTCGATAATTTTTCGACCATACGGCGGCATAACGCGCGACGGGTAAGGTTTCTTCTACCGGGATAGTAATAAACTGGTTTGAGCCAAACGGTGTGGTCATATCGCAGGGAATTACTGTTAAGAAATCAGCATTGAGAACAAGATTATAAATCGTAACGACAGAGTCTGTTTTAACGATGTTTTCACTGCTGATGCCATTATTTTGTAACGTGGTGAGAAGTTCGCTGTAGTACCCCATATTCGTTTGTGGCAACACCCACTGTTCGTTTTTCAACGCGCTCAGCGAGGTGATGCCGGTGCATGTTCGGGACTTGCTGGCAACCAGGATGAAGTCTGACTCAAAGAGCGGCTCGACGTGCAGATCGTGCAGTTTCATCTCATCACTTAGCGTACCGATGGCGAAGTCCAGACGCCCGTCACGAATCGCCGGTAAGAAGGAAGAGAGCTGAGCTTCATACATAGAAACCTGCGCTTTCGGGAACACTTCTTTGAATTTTTTAATCATGCCGGACATGATGGTAAAGGCAATCAGTGAAGGAAAGCCAAACGACACATCAACGACCGCGTTGCTGGTCATGCTGTTCATCTCATCAACCATGTTTTTCATTTCGCGGGTAATGGATTCAGACCATGAAAGCATCACCTGACCTGCCTGGGTCAGCGTCACTCCGGTATTTTTACGTACGACTAACTCAATGCCAAAATAAGCCTCAACATCGTTAATGATTTTGCTGACAGCGGGTTGAGTTAAACCTAATTCTTTTGCAGCCGAGCCGATAGAACCACTTCTAATGACTTCCTGAAAGACCACTAAATGCTGTGTTTTAGGGAGAGTAATAGTATTCATATCGACCTGCGTTAATTACTTTGTTGACGGCAGGAAGTGTACCAAATTAGGCAATCGAGGATATGTGCGACCACTCACAAATCCCCTTCACTTACATTTTGTAAGATTATTATGAAACAATAAAATACTTTGTAATCAATAGATTACAAAAACATGATCTCACTTTAACCTGACTTTAATCAAAAAAAGATGGGGGGATAACGGAATTTTATGGCAATAACACACCTGTTTTTTTCGCTATTTCCAAAAATCGTGAAAGGCTATATTTCAATCAATTACAGAGCAATTATCCGGCAAAATGATGCTTAAATTTAATAAGCAACTTATCAAATTTAATTATATTTTAATTGTAACCATGAATAAATAACGCCATGCATCACATTTTTTCGCCTTATTTGTTTGTAAAGAAACATTGCATTTATTAATATTTAAATTAAACAACACATAAAATTATCATATGCAACATTACATTAACACTGTTTTTGTACGATTTATCAGCGAGTAATTTTGTGATGGCGATCGATTGCGTTCATTTATTCTCGAGAAAAACGTATCGCACAGCGTTTTGTGTTGCTTGTCACAAAACGGGAAATATCCACCAGTACCTTTTGCCAGAAAAAGAAAGTTATCCCCTTCAATAAAGGGAAAGCCACTTTTCATTGCGAGCCACCGGGTTACATCATTAACGCCATACTTAAATGCGCTGTCGCTTCATGAAGGGGGATTTGCACCCAGCAATGGCTTTCTTCATCACAAAAAGTGACCTCATTGTCGCTACCGTCTATCAGCAAAATAAAACGCGCCCCCTGCCGTTGCGCGTTCTTCTGCCGGGTCGATAAGCGTAGCGTGGAGCAATCATTGACAATGCTCAAATGCGGGAAATTACGCCTGAGCCGGCGGCCAAGCAGTATTGCCTGATCCCGTGCCCGTTCCTGGCTGGGTATGATGACAACATCGACATGCTTAGCGTAATCGCTGCTTTTTTTCGTCGCGGTGAGCAACTGCATAATCGGTTCCAGCATGAAAGCGAAGCCACATGCAGAGACAGGATGCCCAATTAGCCGACTGGCGCTATTGTCGTAACGCCCGCCCCGACACAGTAATTTATTGTGATGCAACGAATCCGCATACCATTCGAAAAGCTGGTCGTTATAGTCATTTACGGGGAAGAGATTTTTATCGTGGGTAAAAGGAATATTCAGTGCAGTCAGTGAGTCGCAAAGATGCGTAAAACGCTGACGGGATTGTAATGACAGGCATGCTTCAAGTTGCGGCGCTTTTTCTGCCAGCCGCAGCATCAAATTATCTTTATCACTCAGTAAACGCTCTGGATGTTGCTCCAGGCAAGCTAACTGCCTGGCATTAAGCAGTGATGCCAGCGGCTGATAGTATTGCTGCAAGTGACGGCGAAATTGAGTGAACTCCTCGACATTGCCTAATGCATTGATTTTGAGTTCGACAAACGGCAACAGCTGTAGTGATTTGAAAAAATCGTACTGTAAGGAAATGAGTTCAATCTCAATGCCAATATCTGGATAGCCAAACGCTTCCACGCCTAATTGGTGAAATTGGCTGATGTTCTGCTGGTTCTGACGGCGGAACATTGCCCCCAGATACCATAATCGTGTGCCGATTTGTAAATTCTGATATTGCGATAAAAGCCGTAGGCAGCCCATCGTTCCATCACCACGAAATAACGCCTGATGATTAAGCATTAGCTCATCACTTTCACCGGAAAAAGACCTCGTCGCGTTTTCTTCCAGCCTTTCAAGAAGCGGCATGCGGATCTCCTTGTAGCAATACTGCTGCAATAAATACTCCGCTTTTTTTTCCAGCCACTCCCAGTCCGCGGCGGGGTTCTGGTAATGCTTACGTGGACGACCACTTTTTCGTGGCCGCAGATTTCGCTGATATTTTTCTTCCAGCGACTGAGAGTAAGGCGTCGTTGCCAGCAGGCAGTTTTGCACCAGTGATGACTCAATACGCGTAATGACGGCTGGAACAATCATCCCCAGGCAAAAGCGCTGATAGGCACCTGAACGCTGCGCCGCATTTTCTCCGAGGCGCAGGTACTCTTCATGGGGAGTAATCCGCACTTCGGGGGAATCAGCAAAGCTATGATGCGGTGTTTCATCCACACAATGGCATTCAACGTATTTTTTTGTCAGTAAGAAATAGGCGTTGGGTTCGACGGGGCAGCAATTGTACCGGCTATCCCAAAGCGTACCGTGGCGTTGGTGACGGTGGTTGAAGTAGTGGGTGTAACCTTTGGCGATATATTGCATAAAACGCCCGAGGCATTCTTTATCAGGAGCGGAGAGAAATAAAAATATTTTCTTTGATGAAAGTGAATACGCATGTAATTTTATCGCATAGATACTCATTGCGGTATCGACGCATTGATAAAAATACTGGTAATCTTCTTCACCTTTAAAAATAGTTTCATCATTATGCCCGCACAATTGCACGAGGTGAGGAATTCCATCGATAAATAATCGGTTTTTTCGTGGCATAGGAATAATGTGTAAATAATATTTAAGTGGGCTAAATAGTGTTTTTTATTAGTGCATAAGCCACGTCTGTTAATATATTACGATTTCTAAAGAATCTTACAGGAGCTACCAAAAGACAACAAGATGCCCTTTTGATAGCCCAGTTCACTTATTTCTGGTTAAGCTCATCAAGTCGTAATGCAATATCTTGAATCGCTAGTAAATTTTGCTGGTTATTTTGTAAATCCCAAAGACGAATTTGTTGATCAGCATTAATGGTCAGAATAAAACGACAACCACTCTTAAGGGCATTTTGATGCTGTCGTTTAAGTTTGGTACCGCTACAATCAGTGAGGACACGTAAACCAGGCAGGTCTCGACGAAGCGCGCAAGCCAGCACTTGCACCTGTATCCCCCCATCCTCCAGCTCACTGGTAATCACAACATCAGGATGGAATTGCCACTGAGGATTCAGGCCGTCATAAACCGTCTGCAGCAGAAGCAACAATCGTTCGATACCTATGGCAAACCCACAGGCGGGCAATTTCTTACCATTAAATAACTCAGCCAGACCATCGTAACGACCACCACCGCAAACTGTCCCCTGAGAACCTAAGTCATCGGTAATCCATTCAAAAACAGTGCGTGAATAATAATCCAACCCGCGCACCAGTCGTGGGTTAATGTGATAGGTTATATCGGCATTGTCGAGCAGAGTCCGCAACGTATTGAAATGCCGCTGTGAATCATCCTCCAAAAAATCCAGTAAGCGAGGTGCGTTCTCTATCATTTCTTGCATTTCAGGGTTTTTACTATCAAGGATACGCAGTGGGTTTACGTCCAGGCGCTTGATGCTGTCTTCGTCCAACATGTCTCTATGTTGAGTAAACCAACTCACCAGTTCCCTGCGATGTGCCTGGCGTTCTTCCGGCGTCCCTAATGAGTTAATTTCCAGCCGGACGTTCTGTGATATGCCTAAATCTTCAAATAGATCGCGCACCATAAAGATCAGTTCAGCATCAACATCGGCACCGGACATTCCGAAGGCTTCGACGCCAAACTGCGTGAACTGGCGTAGCCGCCCTTTTTGCGGACGCTCGTAACGAAACATCGGCCCCTGATACCACAAACGCTGTGACTTGTTGTAACACATGTTATTTTCCAGGACCGCCCGCATACATCCGCTGGTCCCTTCCGGGCGCAAGGTAATATGCTCACCGCTTTTATCGGTAAAGTCGTACATTTCTTTTGAGACGATATCGGTCGCTTCACCCACCGCACGTTCAAAGAGCGCAACGGGTTCCAGGAGCGGCAGACGCATTTCCTGGTATCCATAACGAAACGCCATTTGATGAAATTTACGCTCCAGCCACTGCCACATTGGTGTTTCGTCAGGCAGCACATCGCGCATACCTCGTATGGCCTGAATTTTGCTCATGACAACTCCTTGCTTAATAAAGAAAAAGATTGTTCAGTTAAATTGTGCTGCGGGACACTCTTGTTCAGACGATGGCGCCGGGCAACATAAAGAAGGTAAAGAGGGATGGTGATCATCTGTAAAATAATTCCCCATACCACGGTGGAGGCACTCTCTGTCATTAACGCCAGCGCAATAAAGCTCAACGCAACCAGACTGAGGCAGCAATAAGTCCAGAAACTGGCATCGCCTCCCCGGCGATGAACAACCATCATGACCGGCAGTGAGACTGCAGCAAATGCATAGGGGAGTAAGCTGGCAGAGATAGCCAATGTAATCACGCTCTGGAACTGGTTCTGCAGATTTGGCGACAATGTGAATAGCAGGAGTGCAGTCATCAGCGCTGCAGTAAAAACCAACCCACACCAGGGAACACCATGGCGGTTAGTACGGGCAAAAAAAGCAGGGAGCAAATTATCTTCCGCCGCAGCCCTGGGGACTTCCGTTTGCAGGATTTGCCAACCAGGCATCGCACCGAGGCAAGCGATAACAACCATGGCTGAAATAATCGCCCCAGCCGTACTGCCCCACATTGCTTTTGCACTGTCGGCAAAAGGTGAGGAAGAGTTCATCAGCACATCATGGGGGAGCAGCCCCATCATGACATTGGTTGAACTGGCATAACATAACCCAGCGATCCCCAACCCTAACAAGGTGGCCAGAGGTATAGTGCGGCGTGGATTTTTCACTTGGCTAAACGAGACAGATGCAGACTCAATCCCCAGAAAACCCCATAATGAAATGGTTGCCGCATTAATGATTGCCTGATGATCACTGACGCCACTCAGATTCCAGGCTGCCTGATAACGAGCAACGTCAAAATGCCCCCAGCCCATGACGCCGATGCTGAGGATCACCAGCACCATGCAACTGCCCGTGAACATTTGCATATAGCCAACCCGTTTTGCGCCACGTAATCCCCAAAGAACAGAGCACCAAAGCAGCACAATGCATGCCGTCGTGCCATAAAGTGGGTTGTGTAATACCGGGAAGAAGAAAGAGAGATATCCCACGCCGGCTAGCAGCAGCGCACAGTTGCCAATCCACGTTGACAACCAATAGAACAATGTCATTTGTAGGCCGATAAAGGGGCCAAAGCTGGCAGTAATACTGGCTATGATGCCGCCATTGCGCGGAAATAACTCACTCATTTTGCAGAAAATGAGTGCCAGGGCAGCAATCGCTAAAAACGCGAGCCCCCATCCCCAGACAGAGATTGAACCTATTCTCGCAAGCGTGGCAGGCAGCATAAACACACCGCTACCCATCATATTTGATGCTGTCATCATGGTCAGCGCAAGCAGGCCCATTTGGTTTGTCTTCGCGCAACATTTATCCATGCCAGTCCTCATTTAATAGATCATGGTGAGATGAACGGGACTTCTCCCGCGCATGTTCAGGGCCAAAGTTTGTCGTTACAACCCATCGGTAAAGCGGTAATCTCGTTGCAGGCTCTGTAAGCACAGAGCCTGACAGACGCAACCGATAATGATTGGTCTCGGCATCGGTTGCGGCGCTCCTGAGGGCAGTGATGATTATCACTGCCCTTTCTTCATGCGGCCTGTTGGTTCAGGTCGGCAATGACATCGTCAATCAGCTCATCAATCTTGCTGGAGTCAAGGTGGTGGGCAGTGGTAATCAGGTGAGCGATGTCACCGGAGGTGGCCAGACAGTGCTTTTTCCAGACGGCTTCTGACGGGCAAGGGAAAACCACGGTAATAGAGTTTTTATTGCGCCAGGCATCAATACCCGCAGCCTGTAAGCGATCGACTGCGTATTGCGCCATATTCAGGCTATGTTCAATGCGGCGTTGCCAGTCGCTCCAGGAGTGGCTGCGAATCGCTTCCCACATCATTAGCGGCGTATGGCCGTTACGAGAACCAGAAATGGTTTTATCGTGTGCAGAGATGTAATCAATTTCGACAGAAATCCGGTCAACGTTTTTCCTTTTCGCTACCACGATGCCGCAGGGAATAGGCGAGCCAATCATTTTGTGGCCGGAAACGCCAATAGAATCAATACCATCAGCGAAGTTAAAAGGTTGCGGATCGTTCACAAACGGCAAAATCATACCGCTCAGCGCAGCATCAGCGTGTAGATAATAATCGTCACGTTTGATACCCAATTGACCAATCCGTTGTTGGATCTCAGCAATATTATCAATAGCGCCACGAACGGTTGTGCCGATATTTGCAAAAATAATCGGATGTTCTTCGTTGTCGCGTTGAATTTTACGAATCAAGTCATCATAGTCCATCTCGCCATTCGGCTGTGATTCCACCAGACTTGATTTGATGCGCAACAACTTAACAATTTTCGCAACGGAATAATGAGTATCTTTCGAGTAATAAAGCGTACCCTCTGGAAACAGTTCACGCCCCAGATAGCAGCCAAACATATTACCTTCAGTTCCCCCATTGGTAACGTAGCCCCAGCTTTCCTCAAATGGGATTTTAAAAATACTGGCGAAATACTCCATTACCTCTTTTTCAAAATCAAACGAGTTCAGCAAATAATTACAATACTCTCCCCAGTCGCCACAATTGTTTATAGAGAAACGCATAAACCGTTCCAGTATCGTGTAATCGAAGTCGGCTGACTCCGGGTAACCTATATTAAAATACTGATTTTTTACGCAATATGACCAAAAAGCATCGAGCTTATTCTGATCGACAATAGATAATGTCATTTTAAACTCCCGTGGATGAAACTAATACAGTTGGATACGTTTAGATACGTTTATCTAAATAAAGAATATCCTGACCTTTCTTGCTGCGCCCGGCAGCAACAAAAGAGAATAATGGAATGGTTACCATCATCATCAAGATGCCCCAGAATATGGAGTCGCTGCCAGAACCAAGCAAAGCAAAAATGCAGTAAATCATGCCAATAACAACCAACGTGCAGTAAAACATAAACGATCTTCCACGATTGGCTTTCTTTGAAACAAGGATAATTGGAAGCGAAATCAGGGCGTACATATATGGCAGAAGTGAAGCAAATACCGACATTAAGATGACAGCCTGGAATTGTTTCGCCAGATTCGGAGAGGCCGTCAGAAGCAAGACAATACTCATTAATACACCGGTAAAAATGAGGCTTTTCATCGGGACATCTTGCTTGTTGGTTTCTTCAAAGAATTTCGGGAAAAGTCCTTGTTGAGCACCTGCGCGCGGGCCTTCTGACTGAAGTATCAGCCAACCCGAAATGGAACCAAAGCAGGCAATGATGCTCAGTGCGGAAGCAATGTTCCCTGCCGTATTACCGAACATATAGCGTGCGGCATCAGCAAAAGGTGCTGCTGAATCGACCAGAACGTTATGTGGTACTAACCCCATAATAACGGTGCAGCTACCGACATAGCATACGGAGGCGATTAATAACCCCATAACGGTAGCCCGAGGAACCGTACGTTCAGGATCTTCGACCTGACCGGTAGAAACGACTGCAGATTCAATACCAAGGAAGCCCCATAGCGCAATCGACGCAGCAGAAATAATTGCTGAGGAATCACTATGACCCGTTCCATTATAAACTTCAGTATAGAGCGACGGGTTAAACCAGAACCACCCAATAAATCCTACGCCTAATATTACGATTAACCCGCAGGTTGCGGTAAAGGATTGTGCCCGCCCCGCAACTTTGGCACCAAAACTAGCAAGGAAAACAAATGCCCACAGAATAATAATTGCGGCAATACAACCGTAAGTTGGATTTTTAAGCTCTGGGAAAAAGAAACTGAGATAGCCGACACCTGCGACCAATAGTGCAACGTTACCTACCCATGCGCTGATCCAATAGCACATTGTTGTCTGAAACCCAATGAATGGGCCAAAGGCATCACTGGCATAAGCCACGATACCGCCGGTACGAGGTGTAATTAAACTGGTTTTAGCGAAAACTAATGCAAGTGCAATAACGCCGATGATGGTAAATACCCATCCCCATATTGAGATGGAGCCTATTCCTGCGAGATTAGTTGGCAACATAAATACGCCAGACCCCATCATATTTGATGCGGTCACTAACGTTAGGGCAATGACTCCCATTTTATGAGCAGAGCCTGAGCTTACTGTTCCCATAATGGTTTCCTATTAATTTAAAATTTTGCAATAAGTGGAAATTCGTACTGAATTCGTGGGCCATTGTTATGAATAGAAATGTCCATTATTGTGACAACAATCAAAAATAATAATTGATCAATTTTTTTTGAGCGGTTTTTTTGCTCACTTTTTAACCATTTTATCGGTAATTGACTCTGTCCCCTTTTATTCGACCTGAATAAAACAAAGGCGACACTAAAATAATCAGGAAAAAAACCACGACGATCGTTTATTAATAATGTACTTTTTTGTTGATGGTGTTGTTTCAATGTTAACAATTATGAGTAATTTAAAGACACCTATTTATCACGCCAAAAACGGGCATTTCTGATATGGATAAAGTAGAAGGGTGTGATTCAAAAGAGGGAACATAATTTATGTTACAACAGATAGAACGATGACTTCCTGCGGGCTACGCCTCACAAAGCAAAAACCCCGCCGAAGCGGGGTTTTATAAAGAGTGAAGCTGACCGATAAGCCGGCTTCGTTCAACCATACGTCAGGCATCTACAGCACTGGGGTTGTCGTGTGTCGCAGACTGTATCGCAGTTTGTGTTACAGTGCAAAGTCCACCGAGTGAAGCTCCTTTCACACCCAACCATGCCTAATTGCTAACATTTGTAACACACCAACGACAAAAAACAACAGACTGACAACCGCTAGGTATATCTCCGCGTAGAATGGGCCAATAAGCCGTTTTGGTAGCCCACGAATAAAGTCCTTATCATCGTTTTTGGTCAGGATTGAGCTTTTATTCCACAACAGCGGCATGTATATAAAACTCACTTTTGTGCTGTATGCCACTTTGACATAAAGCGTGTTGACGTTCTCGAACAGCAATACAGCATCAGGCAAACTACCGTATCTTTCTTTGTACAGGATGCAGATCTCTTTAAATCTATCCCTGTTCAGAACTGAGGCTATGATACTGGCTATACCGAAGCCGAAAGCAAGTGCACCAATAATTACTGTTGCCTTGGCGCTAAGTAGGTCATCAATGGTCATTGCTTGTAACCTCATATAGCGATTCACCAACGAAGCCACCGAACGCGGATGTGGCTTTATCGCTCCCATATGCAATAGCTCCATTTACGCCAAGCGTACAAAGTAATGCTCCGGCACCTGCGGCTTCTATGGTTGCAGCGCCAAGCACTATCGCACAGACGGTATTTGCTGCGACTGTACCCGCAATTTTTCCAGCTATCGCTCCGCCGATCAGGCTCCCGGAAAACTCCCCAATGGAAGTAAACGACGTTTTCGCACAGTCCCTGCCCACGGTGCAGGCTTCGGTGATTTTTGCGGCAGTATCAAAGGCAGACAGACCAATGCCGATCTTCCCGGCGGTTTCCATCCACTTGACGTACTTTGCCAGCTTCTCGATATGGGTTGCGTAACCTTCAATATCGCTTACGCCTGTTTCGTTCCAGCGGTGTGTGATTGAACGGCTTGAGAGGCCAAGGGCACTTTTTAGATCTGCGTACTCGTTGAACATGAAGCGATGTTTCATGAACATCTTAAGAACGCTATCAAGCTGACCAAACAAGCGGCGGCGTTCAACGAAGAATTGTTCGCCAATCAGTGTGCCGCTGGTGATGTACTGGTTTTTGTAGGTCTTCTCGATCTCGACAAGGATTTTTTCTACCTGTTCGAAATACCCTTTCGCGGCTTCGGTTGCTTGTCCTGAGTATCCATAAGTATCGCTCGCCGTACTGGCAGCAGCGGCGAACATCTCAATGGTGTCTTTGTGTTTGAAAAGGAAGTTGGCTTGCTGGATTGAGAGCGGCGCTAATGCTGCGTCAATACGCTGTTTCGCAGCTTGCATGTGGGCGATCTGTTCGTTGTCCTGCATATCAGGGTCAACCACCAGCAGAATAGATCCCGCTTTGTATTCCTTACCAGCACCATTCAATGAGCGGTAAAGTTCTCGGGTTCCTTCTGGCTGACCGCCAGCAAACAGGATGCTTTCGAAAGATTCGGTTGTCGATTGTCGAGGGACTACACAAAAACCAGCATCTACACCAATGCGTTTCTTTTTGGCTGTCTGGGCATGTTGTTCTGGCTCTTGCTGAGTTTGTTGTTCCGGGGCTATACCAAAGGCTGCTGGTTTAGCGCTCATCATTCCCGGATGACGTTCGCCTGTAAAACCAGATATAGCGATCACAAAGTTATCTTTGCAGTGGCATAAAACCAGATCCCCATCACCCGCGATGAAACCCGCTTCAAGGAATCCGGTATAGGTTGCATTGATTTCAAAAGCACCTTTGCAAACATCACACCATGCTTTATCACCAGCCCTCACCAATGGATTGTGGTCTTCATCAAAAATAGTTGATGAGGCGGAAATAATGTGCCCGTACCTCGTTTTATTCCCCAGCTTTGCAAGCGTTCTTTGCGTAACCATCTTTGATCCCTCAATGAGTAAGCTCTGTTTCAGATACTTTTTCTACTTTGAAATGGTTAACAAGAAATCCTTTAGCTGCCGGGATACCACGGCGAAGTACCAGTATTGCTCTACCTTGTGGTGTGCTTATTATTTCATCACCATTACTGAGGCAACTGCCAACAAGTGCAACGCTTTGACCAGTGCCATTATGTCCAGCGTCTCCTGCGCCACTGATTACTGCCGCTTTTGCGCCATCGGGATAAACAACAGTATCCAGAGTTTGAGCTACTCGCAGTTTTTGACCGTTGCTAATCTCTATTTCCGCAGTAACAGTTGCGGTTTTGAGTATGCCGCCGTCACGAGTCAGACTTCCTTCAACCGCGATGCGGTAGATCTCAATAACTGGATGCTGTTTCAAGTCAGCTTGCTGTTTAGCAAGGAACTCCTGCGATTCCTCAGTCATTCCGGAAAGTTGCTCATAACTGAAAGCGGGTTTATCAAAAGAAGCCAAAATCTCTGGAGTAAGTTCGTTGGTATACTGCTTCATAAGTCCCTCTACTTGCTGTGAGTTTATCCGTGCCCAACATTCATTGTACAAATAACAACCACACGCAGGAAGTTATTTTTACTTAAAGTAAAACTGTGTTTTAAATAATTTTCAGGGTGAACATTTCCTGATTTTTGATTCACCTTGTGAAGTATCAAAGGTTTTGCTGTACGGGCAATGTTTCGACCTGGTGGCGTAGGTGAAGGTATAAAGACTGTTGCGGCACTGACCGAATCA
>NZ_SZXJ01000044.1:0-218 GCF_005281345.1 Citrobacter sp. wls619 | reverse complement strand
ACACTAATGTAGTGTTTTAGACGAAGTTGGAGCTGACCAATAAGCCGCGTTATTTTGAGCATAGCATCGTGGACAGTCATTCATTTAGCCTGCCCAGAAAGCAAAAACCCCGCCGAAGTGGGGTTTTATAAAGAGTGAAGCTGACCGATAAGGCGGCTTCGTTCAACCATACGCCAGGCATCTGCGGCGCTGGGGTTGTCGTGTGTCGCAGACTGTAT
>NZ_SZXJ01000035.1:349226-349451 GCF_005281345.1 Citrobacter sp. wls619 | reverse complement strand
ATTGAGACCAGTTATATCTTTGATTTTGGAGATTATGGCCTCAGTGATGGGTATGGGGCAGGGAGGGCAAAAGAGGTCAGTGGAGATCTTGACTTAAAAACGGATTATTTCCCTGAAGTATTTATTAGCCACTTATTTAATCAAACAACATTGAAATTATTTGGTGGAAATACCGGCCCCGAAAAATGGCGCAGGCGTTTTCGGCTTAGGAATACTCAATTCATC
>NZ_SZXJ01000035.1:0-349137 GCF_005281345.1 Citrobacter sp. wls619 | reverse complement strand
TATCCCAGCTATGAAAAATTGCTGTCGATGAAATGATGATTTACGTAGTTCCCGCCAGAGAACGTGCTGGCGGGATTTTTCATTAATGGCCAATATCTGAATAATTACTTACCAATACAGAAACTTGAGAAAATCCGCCCCAGCAGATCGTCGGAAGTAAATTCTCCAGTGATCTCACTGAGGTTCTGTTGTGCCAGACGCAGCTCCTCTGCCAGCAATTCTCCGGCCCATGCTCCGAGTAGTTGGGCTTTGCCCTGCTGAAGATGTTCCGCCGCTTCTGCCAGTGCCTGCAAATGACGACGACGCGCCAGGAAGCCGCCTTCCATATTGGTTTCAAAGCCCATGCTCTGTTTGAGATGGTTACGCAGCACATCAACGCCTTCGCCGGTACGCGCAGAGAGGCGAACCAGTGAGTGGCCATTTACTTCGCTGAGACCCAGCGTTTCACCCGTGATATCCGCTTTGTTTCGCACGACGGTGATCGGCAGTTTTGCCGGTAAACGCGCAATAAAGTCTGGCCAGATGTCTGCCGGGTCAACTGCGTCGGTGGTGGTGCCATCAACCATAAACAGTACACGGTCGGCCTGTTCGATCTCCTGCCAGGCGCGTTCGATACCGATGCGTTCAACTTCATCGCTGGCGTCGCGCAGACCGGCGGTATCGATGATGTGCAACGGCATACCGTCGATATGGATATGCTCACGCAGTACGTCGCGGGTAGTCCCGGCAATGTCGGTGACAATGGCCGCCTCACGGCCTGCCAGCGCGTTCAGCAGGCTTGATTTCCCGGCGTTAGGACGCCCGGCAATCACCACCTTCATCCCTTCGCGCAGCAGGCTGCCCTGGCGCGCTTCGGCACGCACAGCATCAAGATCGCTGATAACGCTATTGAGCTGGGCTTCAATCTTGCCGTCAGACAGGAAGTCGATTTCTTCATCCGGAAAATCAATCGCCGCCTCCACATAGATGCGCAGGTGAGTGAGCGCTTCCACAAGATGATTAACTCGCGCAGAAAATGCGCCCTGTAAGGAGTTCAGCGCCGAGCGTGCCGCCTGTTCAGAGCTGGCGTCGATCAGATCGGCAATGGCTTCAGCCTGGGCTAAATCGAGCTTATCGTTAAGAAATGCGCGCTCAGAGAACTCGCCGGGTCTGGCAATGCGCAGCCCGGGAATGGTCAGAATACGTTTAAGCAGTAGATCGAGAATGACCGGACCGCCGTGACCCTGAAGCTCTAAGACGTCTTCACCGGTAAAGGAGTTCGGGCCAGGGAACCACAGCGCAATCCCCTGATCCAGCACGCTGCCATCCGCGTCTTTAAACGGCAGGTAGTCGGCATAGCGTGGTTTTGGCAGTTTCCCCAGTACGGTTTCTGCGACCTCACGCGCCTTCAGGCCGGAGATACGCAGGATACCCACGCCACCACGTCCTGGAGGGGTGGCCTGAGCGACGATGGTGTCGTTATGGCTCATGGTTTGTCTCTTCTTAATACAATAAAAAAGGCGGTCTAAAATGACCGCCCTTTACTTTATGTTCCGTTTGCCGGATGGCGGCTTCGCCTAATCCGGCAAACACCGAATCAGGAGTTTTTCTTCTCGCGGCTATGCAGCCCACGTTTCTCCAGACCACGGTAAATCAGCTGCTGCTGAATAATGGTTACCAGGTTGCTGACGATATAGTACAGCACCAGACCTGACGGGAACCACAGGAAGAACACGGTGAAGATGACCGGCATAAAGGTCATGATCTTCTGCTGCATCGGGTCGGTCACGGTGGTCGGAGACATCTTCTGGATGAAGAACATCGTCACGCCCATCAGGATCGGCAGGATGTAGTACGGGTCCTGTGCAGACAGGTCATGGATCCACAGAGCGAACGGCGCATGACGCAGTTCAATGGAGCCCATCAGCATGTAGTACAACGCCAGGAAGATTGGCATCTGGATGATCAGCGGGAAGCAGCCGCCCAGCGGGTTAACCTTCTCAGCTTTGTACAGGGCCATCATTTCCTGGCTCTGACGCTGTTTGTCATCGCCCAGACGCTCACGCATAGCCTGAATCTTCGGCTGCAGCATACGCATCTTCGCCATGGAGGTGTACTGCGCTTTGGTCAGCGGGTACATGATGCCACGAACGATAAAGGTGATAACAATGATGGAGAAGCCCCAGTTACCCAGGAAGCTATGGATCCACTTCAGCAGTTTGAACAGCGGCTGAGAGATGAACCACAACCAGCCGTAGTCCACGGTCAGATCCAGGTGCGGTGCAACGGCCGCCATTTTATCCTGAATTTCCGGGCCGACCCACAGGGTGCTGGTCATCGCGCCAGTCTGGCCAGGCTGTACCAGTACCGGCTGTGATTTATAGCCGATAGCGGCAATGCCGTTACCCAGGTTAGCGGTATAGAAGTTGTTGGTGCCGTCGTTACGCGGAACCCATGCCGTGGCGAAATACTGTTGCAGCATTGCAACCCAGCCGTCTTTAGCATTGACGTTCAGGTTTTCGTTTTCAGCAATGGTGTCGAATTTGTATTTCTCATACTTCTCATCCGGCGTGGAGTACGCCGCGCCACGGAAGGTGTGCAGCGCAAAGTTGCTGCTACCGGTGTCGCGATGAGATGGCAGATTGATGGATTGCTTCAGCTGGCCAAAGGTGGAGACTTCCAGCGGTTTCTCGCCGGCGTTCTGCACGCTGTAGTTAACGTTGACAGCATATTCACCACGTTTGAGAACAAACGTCTTCGTGAATGTGTTACCCGCTGCGTCAGTATAGGTCATCGGGATCTGCAGTTCGTTCTGACCGTCTGCCAGTACAAAGGCGTCTTTTTCGACGTTGTACAGCGGACGCGGGCCGTTAGCCGGGTTATCCGGGCCGTCACGACCTGTCAGGCCACTTTGTGCCTGGTAGATGAACTGTGGTGTGGTTTCCAGTAACTGGAACGGTTCGGTAGAACCCAGTTCTTTCGGGTAAGCTGGCAGTGAAGCCTGTTCCACATCACCACCACGGGTGTTGATGGTCAGATCAAGCACGTCAGTTTTAACCGTAATCAGTTTCCCCTGGCCACTGGCCGGTACGCCCTGGTCGGCGGCGCTACCCGCTGCGGTGGTCGTTGTCTGCGTGGTCTGTTGGGCCTGAGGTTGCGGATTTTTATCCTGCTCCCAAGCTTGCCAGATCATGAAAGACACGAACAGCAAAGCGATGACTAAAAGATTGCGTTGCGAATCCATCGTTAGTGTTCTCTGGTATCAAATGGTCCGGGCGGGACGGGATCGTCACCACCAGGGTGTAAAGGGTGGCATTTTAATACGCGTTTCACCGTCAACCAACTGCCTTTTATCACTCCAAACCTGCGCAATGCCTCAATTCCGTAGCTCGAACAGGTTGGAGTGAAACGGCAATGCGGCCCAAGCAGCGGACTGATCAGGCGTTGATAGACCCGAATGAGGGCTATCAGGACCCGCGAGCCAGGCGACAATGGCGACGCCATAATTTTTCCAACGCTTCCGAGAGAGCACGGTTATCGAGGTCGGCAACCCCTTTTTTCGCCACCACCACGAAATCCATTGCTGGAAGCTCGTGCTGACGTAAACGAAAGCTTTCACGCGTCAGACGTTTAATCCGATTGCGTTCATGCGCACGTTTAACATTTTTCTTGGCGACTGTAAGACCGATACGGGGATGCCCCAGCGAATTCAGGCGGCCGAGGATGGTGATTTGCGGCGTGCCAGCCCGTTGTGGCTGCTGGAAGACGAATGTGAAATGAGTGGGAGTTAACAAACGTAACTCCCTGGGAAATGCGAGCTTAACCACTCAGGGGCTAGCTTTTATTACTTAGAAACGGTCAGACGAGAACGGCCTTTAGCACGACGACGTGCCAGAACCTGACGACCATTTTTATTTGCCATACGAGCACGGAAGCCGTGAGAACGGTTGCGCTTCAGTACAGACGGTTGAAAAGTGCGTTTCATGGCGATTTCTACCTAAACTTGAATAAATTCACTGACTTTTGCGTATACCCGAACGAATTTCGAACGACTTACGCCACAGTGTGGGTGATTAAAGAGGCCGGATTGTAATAATTGTACACTCCGGAGTCAATTCTCTTTCCTTATATCCCGTTTTTTTTCACGTGGTTTTGTGTAAAAAACAGGCAGCGTTGACGCCGTAAGGCGGCCATTACTCGCTGGGGGTAAGAATTATACGGGCTGGTGGATAAAGCGCAAGGATCGCTCGGGATCTTTATTAGATCGTTTAAGCAGTAAAGCATCTTTACTCATTAATTTTTTCAATATGCGCGCGAAAACCTGCAGCACTTCTCCAGGATCGTTTACACTTAGCCGATTCTGGATCATCCTGTGGATAAATCGGGAAGAATCTGTGAGAAACAGAAGATCTCTTTCTCAGTTTACGCTATGATCCGCGGTCCTGATCGTTTCAATGGATCCTGATCGGGTAAAAATTGCAGATAGCAATTCGCACGTCACCCTTTGCATAGGGTCTTGTCGATGTGCGTCAACAATCATGAATGTTTCAGCCTTTGTCATTTATCGACTTTTGTTCGAGTGGAGTCCGCCGTGTCACTTTCGCTTTGGCAGCAGTGTCTTGCCCGATTGCAGGATGAGTTACCAGCCACAGAATTCAGTATGTGGATACGCCCGTTGCAGGCGGAACTGAGCGATAACACGCTGGCTTTGTATGCGCCAAACCGTTTTGTGCTCGATTGGGTAAGGGATAAATACCTCAATAATATTAATGGATTGCTGAATAATTTCTGCGGAGCGGATGCCCCACAGCTGCGTTTTGAAGTTGGCACTAAACCTGTCACGCAAACGCTGAAGACGCCGGTGAATAACATTGTTACGCCTGCGCATGTGGCTCAACAAGTGCAACCGCAACGAGCCGCTCCGGCGGCGCGCCCCGGCTGGGATAACGTGCCGGCCCCGGCAGAGCCTACCTATCGCTCTAACGTCAACGTCAAACATACGTTTGATAACTTCGTTGAAGGTAAATCTAACCAACTGGCGCGCGCGGCGGCACGTCAGGTGGCGGACAATCCTGGTGGCGCCTACAATCCGTTATTCCTTTATGGCGGTACAGGTCTGGGTAAAACCCACCTGCTGCACGCGGTAGGTAACGGCATTATGGCGCGTAAGCCGAACGCAAAGGTGGTGTATATGCACTCCGAGCGTTTTGTGCAGGACATGGTTAAAGCCCTGCAAAACAATGCGATCGAAGAGTTTAAACGCTATTACCGTTCCGTTGATGCGTTGCTGATTGACGATATTCAATTCTTTGCCAATAAAGAACGATCGCAGGAAGAATTTTTCCACACCTTTAATGCCCTGCTGGAAGGTAATCAGCAGATCATCCTGACATCGGATCGCTATCCGAAGGAGATCAATGGCGTTGAAGATCGTCTGAAATCCCGCTTCGGCTGGGGGCTGACCGTCGCGATCGAACCACCTGAACTGGAAACCCGCGTCGCGATCCTGATGAAAAAAGCCGACGAAAATGACATTCGTCTGCCGGGTGAGGTGGCGTTCTTTATTGCCAAGCGCCTACGCTCTAACGTGCGTGAACTGGAAGGCGCACTGAACCGCGTGATCGCCAACGCTAACTTTACTGGCCGGGCGATTACTATCGATTTTGTGCGTGAAGCGCTGCGCGATCTGCTGGCTTTGCAGGAAAAGCTGGTCACCATCGACAATATTCAAAAGACGGTGGCGGAGTATTACAAAATCAAAATTGCGGATCTGCTTTCTAAGCGTCGATCTCGCTCGGTAGCTCGTCCGCGCCAGATGGCGATGGCGCTGGCAAAAGAGCTCACTAACCACAGTCTGCCGGAAATTGGCGATGCGTTTGGTGGGCGTGACCATACTACCGTGCTTCATGCCTGTCGCAAGATTGAGCAGTTGCGTGAAGAAAGCCATGATATTAAAGAAGATTTCTCCAATTTAATCAGAACATTATCTTCGTGACGCTATGAAATTTACCGTTGAACGTGAACATTTATTAAAACCGCTTCAGCAGGTCAGCGGCCCGCTGGGTGGTCGTCCTACACTGCCGATCCTCGGAAACCTGTTGCTACAGGTTGCGGATGGAACGCTTTCTCTGACCGGTACCGATCTCGAAATGGAGATGGTGGCACGCGTGGCGCTGATCCAGGCGCATGAGCCTGGTGCAACCACCGTTCCGGCGCGTAAATTCTTCGACATCTGTCGTGGGTTGCCGGAAGGTGCGGAAATTGCCGTTCAACTGGAAGGCGACCGTATGTTGGTGCGTTCTGGTCGCAGCCGTTTCTCGCTGTCCACATTACCTGCTGCTGACTTTCCGAATCTGGATGACTGGCAGAGCGAAGTCGAATTCACCCTGCCGCAGGCTACGATGAAGCGCCTGATTGAAGCCACGCAGTTTTCGATGGCGCATCAGGACGTGCGTTACTACTTAAACGGTATGCTGTTTGAAACCGAAGGCGAAGAGCTGCGTACCGTGGCGACCGATGGTCACCGTCTGGCCGTTTGTTCTATGCCGGTTGGTCAGTCCCTGCCTAACCATTCGGTGATCGTACCGCGTAAAGGTGTTATTGAACTGATGCGTATGCTCGACGGCGGTGACAATCCGCTGCGCGTGCAGATTGGTAGCAACAACATTCGCGCACATGTGGGCGACTTTATCTTCACTTCCAAGCTGGTTGACGGTCGTTTCCCGGATTATCGCCGCGTATTGCCGAAGAATCCGGACAAACATCTGGAAGCCGGTTGCGATATCCTTAAACAGGCGTTTGCTCGTGCGGCAATCCTCTCTAACGAGAAATTCCGCGGCGTGCGTCTGTATGTCAGTGAAAATCAGCTCAAAATCACGGCTAACAACCCGGAACAGGAAGAGGCGGAAGAGATCCTCGACGTCACCTATCCGGGCACTGAACTGGAAATCGGTTTTAACGTCAGCTACGTGCTGGACGTACTTAATGCGCTGAAGTGTGAAAATGTGCGCATTATGCTGACCGACTCCGTATCGAGCGTACAGATTGAAGATGCAGCGTCACAATCTGCAGCCTATGTCGTCATGCCTATGCGCCTGTAAAGAATATCGGGCTATCTTACTTGTTATTCTGGCTCCGGGCAGTGCTCGCAATCCTCACGTACTTCAGTACGCTCCGGTTGCTGTGCGCTGGCCGTAACCAGACTAACTGCGACGATAACGCCCTGGTTATGAGTTGATATGTCGCTATCCCGACTCCTGATTAAAGATTTCCGCAATATTGAAAATGCGGATCTCGCTTTATCTCCCGGCTTTAACTTTCTGGTTGGCGCTAACGGCAGTGGCAAAACCAGCGTGCTGGAGGCAATTTACACGCTTGGCCATGGCCGCGCGTTTCGTAGTTTGCAAATTGGCCGCGTGATTCGCCACGAGCAGGAATCGTTTGTCCTCCACGGGCGTTTACAGGGGGAAGAACGTGAGACCTCGATTGGCCTGACGAAAGACAAACAGGGCGACAGTAAAGTACGCATTGATGGCACTGACGGGCATAAGGTCGCGGAACTGGCGCACCTGATGCCGATGCAACTGATAACGCCTGAAGGGTTTACTTTACTCAACGGCGGCCCCAAATACAGAAGAGCGTTCCTTGACTGGGGATGCTTTCACAATGAAGCTGGATTTTTCACCGCCTGGAGCAACCTGAAGCGTCTGCTCAAGCAACGCAACGCGGCGCTGCGCCAGGTGAGTCGTTATGAGCAACTGCGTCCGTGGGATAAAGAACTGATCCCGCTGGCGGAACAGATCAGCACCTGGCGCGCGGAGTACAGCGCCGGTATCGCACAGGATATGGCGGATACCTGTCAGCAGTTTCTTCCTGAGTTTTCCCTTTCTTTCTCTTTCCAGCGCGGCTGGGAGAAAGAGAGCGACTACGCTGAAGTGCTGGAACGTAGTTTTGAACGCGATCGCATGTTGACCTACACTGCGCACGGCCCGCATAAGGCGGATTTCCGTATACGCGCCGATGGTGCGCCGGTGGAAGACACGTTGTCGCGTGGGCAGCTAAAGCTGCTGATGTGCGCCTTACGTCTGGCGCAAGGGGAGTACCTGACCCGTGAAAGCGGTCGGCGCTGCCTGTACCTGATAGATGATTTTGCCTCTGAACTGGATGATGCGCGTCGCGGACTGCTGGCCAGCCGCTTAAAAGCCACGCAATCTCAGGTCTTTGTCAGCGCAATCAGCGCTGAACACGTTATAGACATGTCCGATGAAAATTCGAAGATGTTTACCGTGGAAAAGGGTAAAATAACGGATTAACCCAAGATAAAATGAGCGAGAAACGTTGATGTCGAATTCTTATGACTCCTCCAGTATCAAAGTCCTGAAAGGACTGGATGCGGTGCGTAAGCGCCCGGGTATGTATATCGGCGACACGGATGACGGCACCGGTCTGCACCACATGGTATTCGAGGTGGTAGATAACGCTATCGACGAAGCGCTCGCGGGTCACTGTAAAGATATCGTGGTAACGATTCACGCTGACAACTCCGTGTCCGTTACCGATGATGGCCGTGGTATCCCAACCGGTATCCACCCGGAAGAGGGCGTTTCGGCAGCGGAAGTTATCATGACCGTGCTGCACGCAGGCGGTAAATTCGATGATAACTCTTATAAAGTGTCCGGCGGTCTGCACGGCGTAGGTGTCTCCGTGGTTAACGCCCTGTCGCAGAAGCTGGAGCTGGTGATTCGCCGCGAAGGCAAAGTGCATCAGCAAACTTACGTGCACGGTGTGCCGCAGGCACCGCTGGCGGTAACAGGCGAAACAGAATTGACCGGTACCCAGGTCCGTTTCTGGCCAAGCCACGAAACCTTCACCAATGTGGTTGAGTTTGAATACGACATTCTGGCGAAGCGTCTGCGCGAGCTGTCCTTCCTGAACTCCGGCGTCTCTATTCGTCTGCGCGACAAGCGCGACGGTAAAGAAGACCATTTCCACTACGAAGGCGGCATCAAGGCGTTTGTTGAATACCTCAACAAGAACAAAACGCCAATTCACCCAAATATCTTCTATTTCTCCACCGAAAAAGACGGTATCGGTGTGGAAGTCGCGCTGCAGTGGAACGACGGCTTCCAGGAAAATATCTACTGCTTCACCAACAACATTCCGCAGCGTGACGGCGGTACTCACCTTGCAGGCTTCCGTGCGGCGATGACCCGTACCCTGAACGCCTACATGGACAAAGAAGGCTACAGCAAAAAAGCGAAAGTTAGCGCCACCGGTGACGATGCCCGTGAAGGCCTGATTGCTGTCGTATCGGTAAAAGTACCGGATCCGAAATTCTCCTCTCAGACCAAAGACAAACTGGTTTCTTCAGAGGTGAAATCGGCGGTAGAACAGCAGATGAACGAGCTGCTGAGCGAATACCTGCTTGAGAACCCGTCTGACGCGAAAATCGTCGTCGGTAAAATTATTGATGCGGCACGTGCCCGTGAAGCGGCACGCCGTGCGCGTGAAATGACCCGCCGTAAAGGCGCGCTGGACTTAGCGGGCCTGCCGGGCAAACTGGCAGACTGTCAGGAACGCGACCCGGCCCACTCTGAACTGTACCTGGTGGAAGGGGACTCTGCGGGCGGCTCTGCAAAGCAAGGACGTAACCGTAAGAACCAGGCCATTCTGCCGCTGAAGGGTAAGATCCTTAACGTTGAGAAAGCGCGCTTCGACAAGATGCTCTCTTCTCAGGAAGTGGCGACGCTGATCACCGCACTGGGCTGCGGCATCGGCCGCGACGAATACAACCCGGATAAACTGCGCTATCACAGCATCATCATCATGACCGATGCGGACGTCGACGGCTCGCACATCCGTACGCTGCTGTTGACCTTCTTCTATCGTCAGATGCCGGAAATCGTGGAACGCGGTCACGTCTACATTGCGCAGCCGCCGCTGTACAAAGTGAAGAAAGGCAAGCAGGAACAGTACATCAAAGATGATGAAGCGATGGATCAGTACCAGATTTCTATCGCCCTTGATGGTGCCACGCTGCACACCAACGCCCACGCGCCGGCGCTGGCGGGTGAGGCGCTGGAAAAACTGGTTTCTGAGTACAACGCCACGCAGAAGATGATTGGTCGTATGGAGCGCCGCTTCCCGCGCTCACTGCTGAAGGAACTGGTTTACCAGCCGACGCTGGCTGAAGCCGATCTTGCTGATGAAGCGAAAGTGACGGCCTGGGTTTCCCAGTTGGTTAACGTGCTGAATGAAAACGAAATACACGGCAGCACCTGGAACAGCTTTGTGCGTAAAGACGCTGAACTGAACCTGTTCGAACCGGTGATCCGCGTGCGTACGCACGGCGTTGATACCGACTATCCGCTGGACCACGAGTTTGTGACCGGCGGCGAATACCGTCGTATCTGCACGCTGGGTGAGAAACTACGTGGCCTGATCGAAGACGATGCGTTTATCGAACGTGGCGAGCGTCGTCAACCGGTTGCCAGCTTCGAGCAGGCGCTGGACTGGCTGGTGAAAGAGTCCCGTCGCGGCCTCGCGATTCAGCGCTATAAAGGTCTGGGCGAGATGAACCCGGAACAGCTGTGGGAAACCACGATGGATCCGGAAAGCCGCCGTATGCTGCGCGTTACGGTGAAGGATGCGATTGCCGCTGACCAGCTTTTCACCACCCTGATGGGTGATGCTGTTGAACCGCGTCGTGCATTTATCGAAGAAAACGCCCTGAAAGCGGCGAATATCGATATTTAAGCCAATCTGTAGGCCGGATAAGGCGGTTTATGCCGCCATCCGGCAAGACGTTGTATTGTGCCTGATGGCGCGTTGCTTATCAGGCCTACAAACGACAACCAATCTACAAAAGGGGAATCCCGATTCCCCTTTCTATCCCCCTTTTCGTAGCTGTTTTTTGAGCGGAATCGCGTTAGCATGAGGACGGACTCATTTAATCCGGGGAACTCATGGCTATCAAACTTATTGCTATCGACATGGATGGCACACTTCTGCTGCCCGATCACACCATTTCACCTGCGGTTAAAACGGCGATTGCCGCGGCACGCGCGCGAGGTGTGAATGTGGTACTGACCACGGGGCGCCCGTATGCTGGCGTTCACAGCTATCTGAAAGAACTGCATATGGAACAACCCGGTGATTACTGCATTACCTACAACGGTGCACTGGTGCAGAAAGCCGGAGACGGGAGTACCGTCGCGCAAACCGCGCTGAGCTATGATGATTACCGTTTCCTGGAGCAACTCTCCAGGGAGGTCGGCTCGCATTTCCACGCACTCGATCGCAATACGCTGTATACCGCCAACCGTGATATCAGTTACTACACGGTGCATGAGTCTTTTGTCGCGACCATCCCACTGGTGTTCTGTGAAGCAGAGAACATGGACCCGGCGACCCAGTTTCTGAAAGTGATGATGATTGATGAACCAGAGATCCTCGATAAAGCCATCTCGCGTATTCCAGCAGAGGTAAAAGAGAAGTACACCGTGCTGAAAAGTGCGCCGTATTTCCTCGAAATTCTGGATAAACGCGTCAATAAAGGAACGGGCGTAAAATCGCTGGCTGATGCGTTGGGCATTAAAGCGGAAGAGATTATGGCGATTGGCGATCAGGAAAATGATATCGCGATGATCGAATACGCAGGCGTAGGCGTTGCAATGGATAATGCTATTTCGTCGGTGAAAGAAGTGGCTAACTTCGTGACGAAATCCAATCTTGAAGATGGTGTAGCCTGGGCGATTGAGAAATACGTTCTCTCCTGATACACGTTATGCCTGGCTTCGGCCAGGCATAAAACATTAAGAATGTTATAAAAATCATGTTTGTATTATCAGATGTGAAATCGCACATTAATCCCCCCACTTAGCACGTAACTTCTATACTCTCCCCCCTTCTTTTATATTCGGGCGATTTCTGCCTGCAACCATGTTTCCTTATGACTAACACACGCATCCGCCTGGTGTTGATGACGTCTTCCTGTTTGGCTTTTCACGCCTGGGCTGCGACGGATTCTGGCTCAACATTGACACCGCTGTATGACTATCAGGACGATGGTCAGGCTACTTCTTTGCCGACAAAACCCGTGGCTAAACCAACCGCAAGCCACTCTGTTTTGCCGTTTTTAGGTGAGGAGGCACGTAAACGTGGCTATGAGCTGCCTGAGCCGTTTGGTGTGAATATTAACTACATGAATATCAGGCAAAACATTAATGTAGACAGCATCAATTTCAACGGTCTTTCCCTGCGCGGTCACTCGTTGGATAACGCGTTTAAAATCAACGTCGGCAACACCCGGGAGAGAAGTAAAACCGAAACCTTAAAACTGGATGCCTGGCTGCTGCCCTTTATGAACGTCTATGGTCTGATTGGCTATACCGACGGGCACTCTGTTTCGCAGATAGGTGTAGGAATCAAAGGACCACGTAAATACCGCACACCAGCCAATTTGCAGAATCTGGCATTTCAGCTCGACTTTAAAGGCACAACCTACGGTGTAGGGACGACTCTGGTTGGCGGAGTGGGTAACTGGTTTACGGCTTTTGATGCCAACTACACGCAAACACAGTTCGATATCCTTGATGGCAGTATTAATGCCTTTACCGTCTCTCCACGTGTAGGTTATCGCTTTACCACTCCCGGCGTGGAGGCCCTGCACATGCCATCCGGCAAGTTAAATCTGTGGGTGGGCAGCATGTATCAGGATGTGCAGCAAGAATTTAGCGGCAGCCTGAACGATCTCACAATGCCTTCTGCCGCATTGCAAAAAATGGTGGATATTGCGAACAAGGATGGCAATGGTCGCTTCGATGTTAAACAGCACCTGCAATCCCCCTGGAACGTGCTGGTAGGCGCGCAATATGAGTTGACCCGCAACGTTAATATCACCACCGAAATTGGCTTCGCCGACCGTAATAGCTTTTTCATGGCGGGAGAGTACCGTTTTTGACGCGCATCGGCCTGCTTCTGTTTTTCTGCCTGTTTGCCGGATGCGTTCAGTCGGCGCTACCGACCCGCAACGAGGTTGACGGCTGGCTGAATACACTGGGCGCCAGCGATAACTTTAACGCCAGTAAAGGTATCGACTGGGGCGTAATGCCGGGGCCGTTTTATACCCCGGAACTGGGGCTGGGGATCGGGACGGCAGTGGTGGGGATGTATCGACCCGATCCGAACGATACGGTGAGTCAAAACTCGACGCTGACGCTGAGCGGCTACTTTAGCTCAACGGGGGCCTTTGGCATCACGATGCAGAATTATGCTTTTTTCGCCGACGATCGCTGGCGTTTCTTTCTCAATGGCGCATTAACCGATACGCCAACCTGGTACTGGGGGCAGGGATTTAGTGCCGGAGATAAAGACAGCCAAAAACAGCAATATACGGCTCAGGTGCTGGATCTACACCCCACGTTGTATCGTCGGATTGCGCCTAATGTCTATCTGGGCGTCGGCTGGTCGCTGAATGCGCAGCATGCTGCGCAAATGGACGACAACGATCCACCGAAAATTGAAAATACGCCGCAGGGGGCATCGGTTCTCAGTTCCGGGAGTAGCGTGGAACTGAGCTGGGACGATCGTGATTTCGTCCCTAATCCGCGTAAAGGGCAGTATGCCGACGTACGCTATACCCGTTATACGCCCGATGTGGGAAGCGATACCCGGTTTGATGAGTACCAGTTGCACTACAGTCGTTACCACTCCCTGGACGACCAGGACGTACTGGCATGGGAGATGGACGGTGCCTTTACTCAGGGTGACGTGCCGTGGAACATGATGCCGCTGCTCGGTAGCAATCAACGCATGCGTGGTTATTACGAAGGGCGCTATCGGGATAAGAATGTCGTCAGCGGACAACTTGAGTATCGCCGCAAGCTCGATTGGCGGCACGGCGTGGTCGGTTGGCTGGGCGCGGGTACCATGGGGCCATCATTTAGTGCGTTGGACGACGGACGCTGGCTGCCCTCGGCAGGAGTCGGTTATCGCTTTGAATTCAAGCCACGCGTCAACGTACGCCTGGATTACGGCATCGGTAAAGGCAGTAGCGGTTTCTATTTTCAGGTCGGAGAGGCATTTTGAGCAGGTTGCTGAAAACCATGTCGTTACTGGCATTACTTCTCGCAGGCAGCGCTGGGGCGGCACTACCGGTGGCATTAGATCTGGCTTCGCAGGCAACAGCGAGGGCGACCACCGCGTGGCCTGCTATGCCGCCACAGCCACTGCCTAAAGGGTTACGTCCTTGCTGTGCATTTGGCTACAACTTGCATGCACAATTGCTGGGCATGCCGGTACCGTTTTATCAGCTGGATAACGTGGTCCCGGCGGACCACCTTGGATTGCATCAGTACAACGATAGCATGCTGGCCGGGCTGGAAAACCTGACCGGCTTAAGCCGTGAAAATAACGGCATTCTCTACACCGCTCACGGTGGCTTTATTGATACCGCCCACGTGCGTGATACCGCTGATATGACGGTCTATATCTTTAGTCAGATCCTGCCGAAACTGGGGCAGGCGTTTACGCTCGATCTGGATAGCGAACTGGCTCAGCGTCGGTTAGTGTTTAATGCCTTTAGACCACCAACCGATCCTGTCGCACGTTACACGCTGGCAGCCTGGCTGGCCGCTCATCTGGCGTTTCAGGTCGCGGAGTGGCATGAAATTGCGCAATGGTACGGTTTTGAGTCTGTTCCCGGATTTTCTGAAGGTGTTTCTGCTTTTTCGCCAGAAGATCTTTACTCCAACCTGCTTGGTGCCCGCCTGGCGGTGTCGCTGATTCTGGCGGGGCAAACGGTTTCTCAGGGGGTATACGAGGTGGCGATGGGAACGGCACTTCGCCAGGCACTGGTCCATCTTGGCGCTCAGTCGCCGGAACTCACCCGTTTCCATTTCGATATGCTGGACGGCCGCTGGTGGAACAGTCGGCGTCGGGTGCCGGAAAAGTATCTGGTGCTGCGGCGTAACTATCAGATGGGGGATAATCGTTTGCCGACACGCGTGCCCGGCGAGCAGGCTGTTCTGCAACGACTGGCGCTGCCGCACCACTGGCAGGGCGTTGATCTCAATGCTGTCGGAGAGCTGCAACTGTGGACGGGTACAGCAATGGAGCGGTTACCGCCGCCCATTCGTTACTATACGTTCGAGGACTTCCCCGCTTTGGCGGTGAACGCTCAGCAAGCTGATGCGCTTGCTGCCCGCTAAAGGCTTATGGGATACGCGCTGTGCGTGGTAAAAAGGAGCGGTATTTTTTGTCCGGGACACCGCCATGAAACAAATCACCTTTGCAGCGCGTAATCATCAGATTACCAATATCAACACCTGGACACCGGACAGCCAGTGGCTGGTCTATGACGTGCGCCCTTCCGGTGCGTCATTTACGGGTGAAACTATTGAGCGAGTGAATGTGCAGGACGGCGAGGTTGAGGTCATTTACCGTGCTACGCAAGGCGCACATGTCGGCGTGGTGACCGTTCATCCTAAGTCTGAGCAGTATGTCTTTATTCATGGGCCAGAAAACCCAGATGAAACATGGCATTACGATTTTCATCATCGCCGTGGTGTGATTGCGACCCAGACCGCAGTGGCGAATCTGGATGCGATGGATATTACCGCGCCGTATACTCCAGGCGCGCTGCGTGGCGGTAGTCATGTGCATGTCTTTAGTCCGAACGGTGAGTGTGTGAGCTTCACCTACAACGACCATGTGTTGCATGAGCGTTCTCCGGCACTGGATTTACGTAACGTTGGCGTGGCGGTTCCCTATGGCCCGGTGACTGTGTCAGCCGATCACCCGCGTGAGTACAGCGGTAGCCACTGGTGTGTGCTGGTCAGTCAGACTACGCCGGAACCCAAACCGGGCAGCGATGAGATTAACCGTGCTTATGAAGAGGGTTGGGTAGGAAATCATACGCTGGCCTTTATCGGCGATACGTTGTCTGTCAGTGGTGAAAAAGTACCGGAACTGTTTATCGTTGATTTGCCACGCCATGAAAGCGGCTGGAAACAGCCTGGTGAGGCGCCTCTGGAGGGAACGGAAGCAACAATGCCTGCGCCACCAGCCAGCATCGTTCAGCGCCGCCTGACGTTTACTCACGATCGCGCCTTCCCGGGGCTGGTGAATCAACCACGCCACTGGGTACGCAGCAATCCACAGGCAGCCGAAATTGCGTTTCTGATGCGTGATGACAACGGTATCGTGCAGTTATGGCTCATTGCCGTGCAAGGGGGGGAGCCGCGTCAACTCACCCGGAGCGCCACGGATATTCAGTCGGCATTCAACTGGCATCCGTCGGGGCGATGGCTGGGATTTGTGCTGGAAAACCGAATTGCCTGCTGCGATGCGCAGACGGGAGAGATTGAATTTTTAACGACCAGCCATGGCAACCCACCTTCAGCAGATGCGATTGTCTTCTCTCCTGATGGCCGACAGGTTGCATGGATGGAAGACGTCGACGGTTTCCGCCAGCTATGGGTGACAGAAACCGGACGTTAACTTAAGGCGCAGGCATTTGAGCTGGGGGGATAACGGCGTTGGTGGCTTGCGTTTTCTCCTCGCTCTTTTCTACGCGAGATCGGACCGAGTTATCTTTGCGAAAGAGATCCCACGGGAGTAGTACCGTATCCAGAACCGCAGTAAAAGGCATATCCAGAATAGCCAACGACTTTGTTCCCCAGTTCGTATCGCTATCGCCAATCATGGTGGCGCTGGCACGGGTGCCTGGATAGGTCCCTTCTTTCCCTCCGGTATGTGACATCACGCTGGAGCAGCCGCTGATAAAAACCATCCCGCTGCACATCATCAGTGTTAACACCATTTTTTTTATCATCATTATTTCATCTGCTAATCATCGTGTTTGCATGGTGAGTTAAAGCGATCCGTTGCGAAAATAACATCACCATCTTGTCGCACTGTGGCGGCAATCGCGATTTAACGATAACGACTGCTCCCCCCAGTGTATGCAATAGACAACAAACTGCAAAAAAAGTCAGAGGAGTACGCTTGAAAAGTTTGTATTAAGACCCATTTTTAGGGTGTAGACAAATGAAGGGCATGCCTGATGGGTGTCCTGGCTACCTGACCTGTCCAAGATGGAAGGTCCAACATTCTCGCTGATTTCAGGAGCTATTGATTATGCGTAACTTTGATTTATCCCCGCTATACCGTTCTGCTATTGGATTTGATCGTCTGTTTAACCTGTTGGAAAACAACCAGGGCCAAAGCAATGGTGGCTACCCTCCGTACAACGTTGAGCTGGTAGACGAAAACCACTACCGCATTGCAATTGCCGTTGCGGGCTTTGCTGAAAGCGAGCTGGAAATTACCGCGCAGGATAATTTGCTGGTGGTGAAAGGCGCGCATGCGGACGAGCAAAAAGAACGTACTTACCTGTACCAGGGGATTGCCGAACGCAACTTCGAACGCAAGTTCCAGTTAGCGGAGAACATCCACGTTCGCGGCGCAAACCTGGTAAACGGTCTGCTGTATATCGAGCTTGAGCGCGTGATCCCTGAAGCGAACAAACCGCGCCGCATCGAAATCAACTAATTTATCTGTCGGGCCGCTTGCGCGGCCCTGCTAAACACAGGCTTGCCGTCAGGGAGCCGAAAGGTACTTACTCGCTTCTTAGAAGGAGAATATTATGCGTAACTACGATTTATCCCCACTGCTGCGTCAATGGATCGGTTTTGACAAACTGGCCAATGCATTACAAAACGCCGGTGAAAGCCAAAGCTTCCCACCCTATAACATCGAAAAGAGCGATGATAACCACTACCGCATTACCCTTGCGTTAGCCGGTTTCCGCCAGGAAGATTTGGATATTCAACTGGAAGGCACGCGTTTGACCGTAAAAGGTACGCCGCAGCAGCCGGAAAAAGAGATCAAATGGTTGCATCAGGGGCTGGTCACTCAATCATTCAGCCTGAGCTTTACGCTGGCTGAAAATATGGAAGTCTCCGGCGCAAGCTTCACCAATGGCTTGCTGCATATTGATTTGACCCGAAATGAGCCTGAAACCATCGCTCCACAACGTATCGTCATCAGCGAACGTCCCGCATTAAATAGCTAAATAGCTCCAAGCCTTTGCCCCGCCAGAAATGACGGGGCTTTTTTGTGCTTTACCACCCATACATTGCGCCTGTACTCTGCGAGAATCCATTTACTTAATGATGTTATTCACAGGGAACAGAAGAATGAGTGATATAGCATTGACGGTCAGCGTTCTGGCATTGGTGGCGGTTGTCGGGTTATGGATCGGCAACATTAAAGTACGGGGCGTTGGTTTTGGCATCGGAGGCGTGCTGTTCGGCGGTATCATCGTCGGACACTTTGTCGATCAGGCAGGGATGACCCTGAGCGGCGATATGCTGCATTTTATTCAGGAGTTTGGCCTGATACTCTTCGTCTATACCATCGGTATCCAGGTCGGGCCGGGTTTCTTTGCCTCACTACGTGTTTCGGGACTGCGTCTGAACCTGTTTGCAGTGCTGATCGTGATTATCGGGGGGCTGGTTACCGCGCTTCTGCATAAGATCTTCGCGATTCCGCTGCCCGTGGTGCTGGGGATCTTCTCCGGCGCGGTCACCAATACGCCCGCACTGGGTGCCGGGCAGCAAATTCTGCGCGATCTGGGTACGCCGGGGGATGTGGTCGATCAGATGGGGATGAGCTATGCCATGGCTTATCCTTTCGGTATTTGCGGTATTTTGCTCACGATGTGGCTGATGCGCCTCATTTTCCGCGTGAACGTTGAGTCCGAAGCTCAGCAGCATGAATCAACGCTGACCAACGGTCATACGCTGATTCAGACGATGAACATTCGTGTGGAAAACCCGAACCTCAACAATATGGCGATTCAGGATGTCCCCATTCTGAACAGCGACAAAATCATCTGTTCGCGCCTGAAGCGAGATGAAACGTTAATGGTGCCGTCGCCGGGGACGATTATCCAGATGGGCGATCTGCTCCACCTGGTCGGACAGCCTGGCGATCTGCATAATGCGAAGGTGGTTATTGGGCAGGAAGTGGACACTTCACTGTCAACGCGGGGTACGGATTTGCGCGTTGAACGTGTCGTTGTGACCAACGAACAGGTGCTTGGCAAGCGGATCCGTGACCTGCACTTTAAAGAACGTTACGACGTGGTGATTTCCCGTCTGAACCGCGCGGGCGTTGAGCTGGTCGCCAGCAGCGATGCCAGTCTGCAATTTGGCGATATCCTGAATCTGGTGGGGCGACCTTCGTCGATTGATGCCGTTGCCAATGTTGTGGGTAACGCACAGCAAAAACTGCAGCAGGTGCAGATGTTGCCGGTGTTTATCGGGATCGGGCTGGGGGTGTTGTTGGGTTCAATCCCGCTGTTTATCCCCGGTTTCCCGGTGGCATTAAAACTGGGGTTGGCCGGTGGACCACTGATTATGGCGCTGATTTTGGGGCGTATTGGCAGTATCGGTAAGCTGTACTGGTTTATGCCTCCCAGCGCGAACCTGGCGTTGCGTGAGCTAGGTATTGTGCTCTTTCTCGCGGTGGTTGGTCTGAAATCCGGCGGCGATTTTGTGAATACGCTGACGCAGGGCGATGGTTTGAGCTGGGTGGGCTACGGTATTTTCATTACCGCCATTCCGCTGATTACTGTCGGTTTGCTGGCACGTATCTTTGCCAAAATGAATTATCTGACGCTGTGCGGCATGCTGGCAGGGTCGATGACGGACCCTCCTGCGCTGGCATTTGCTAACAACCTGCATGCCACCAGTGGCGCAGCAGCGCTCTCCTACGCCACCGTTTATCCGTTGGTGATGTTCCTGCGCATTATTACCCCGCAACTGCTGGCGGTGCTCTTCTGGGGATTAGGTTAAAACTGACCTGTCCAGCCAGCATATCCAGGAGTGCCTGATGCGCTGCGCTTATCCGACCTACATCGTTCACTGTAGGCCGGATAAGACGCCAGTCGCCATTACCAAGCACATCTCTCTTTTCCATTGCCTCATCACATTACGCTCCTTTTCGTTGGCGAATCAGGTTCATACTTCTTCACTGTTCCGGTATAACGACCAGACGACAATATTGAAGGAGTCGTCATGAAGATTTCCCGCCTTGGGGAAGCGCCGGATTACCGCTTCTCGCTGGCAAATGAGCGTACGTTTCTGGCGTGGATCCGCACTGCGCTGGGTTTTCTGGCGGCGGGCGTTGGTCTTGATCAACTGGCCCCGGACTTTGCTACGCCGGTCATCCGTGAGGCGCTTGCTTTGTTGCTGTGTCTGTTTGCGGGCGGTCTGGCGATCTACGGTTATCTGCGCTGGTTGCGAAATGAAAAGGCGATGCGTCTGAAAGAGGACATGCCGTACACCAACAGCCTGCTGATTATCAGCGTTATGTTGACGCTTGTGGCGGTGATTGTTATGGCGCTGGTGCTGTATGCCGGATAGTCGTAAGGCTCGTCGCCAGTCCGACCCTGGTCTACAACCGGAACGGACATCGCTGGCCTGGTTTCGTACGTTGCTAGGCTATGGCGCATTGATGGCGCTGGCGATTAAGCATAACTGGCATCAGGCGGGAGCGTTATTCTGGGTTTCGATAGCAGTGCTGGCAATTGTGGCGATTATTCTCTGGCGCTATACCCGCAGCCGTAACCTGATGGATGTTACGCATAGCGATTTTTCTGAATCTCGTGCGGTGCGTGACAAATTTATGATCTCCCTCGCGGTGTTATCCCTTGCAATACTGTTTGCTGTAACACACGTTCGCCAACTTATCGTATATATCGGGAATTTTGCATGACAGTATGTGAGGACATGGATGTTAGTGAGGGTATTTTAAAGGTGGTGATTGATCACCAGAAGAGTTTACAACCTATTGAATTGTACCGTGATTTACGACAAGGAGATGTTCGTCTCGTCCAGTTTATCCCCCTGATTAAGCGCGATGAAGCAGGCAACCTGACGGCTGAATCTGTCACACCAGAAGGGTGGGGACAGTTTTTAAATACGATATTTGATATCTGGGTTCGTGAAGATATTAATCGGGTATCTATTCAGCTTTTTGATAAAACGCTGCGTCGATGGTGCGGTCTGACGGTGCAAATTGAACGGCAATCGACCTCACCGCAGAGCGCGCGTTGCCGGTCATGTTCCTTATCGCAATTTTACCGTGGTGATTGTCCGGTGCATGGGGATACTCACGGGGAAAATGTGCTGTGTGCGGGATATCAGGCCTTCTTTGAACACTCATCACCCCATATGCGCGTCATGCGCGATCTGATTAAACAGCATCGCTCACCGATGGAGCTGATGGCGATGCTGCGTTGAGATCAGCGGGGGTTAGCGTCCTTTTGCCAGGTATTGCGCCATTTCGGTCTCCGGCACCATACCACCGCCGGTCGCCCATACCAGATGAGTGGCGTTCTTGAGCTGTTCTGCGCTGAATCCATGCATCTGCTGGTAATCAGCGGAGGCACAAACGTGCTGCGGGCCAGCCATGCCAGCCAGTGCTGACGGCTCAAGACGAATACCTTCCTCCTGCGCCAGCCAGCCCAGCATGTCATACATGGTCTGGTCTTCCAGCGTGTACAGACCGTCGAGCAGACGTTCCATCGCCCGGCCTACAAAGCCCGATGCGCGACCGACTGCCAGCCCATCTGCCGCCGTCAGGTTGTCGATGCCGATATCCTGCACGGAAATGGTATCGTGCAGTCCGGTGTAAATTCCCAACAGCATGCACGGTGAATGAGTCGGTTCTGCGAAGAAGCAGTGAACGTTATCGCCAAACGCCAGCTTCAGGCCAAACGCCACCCCGCCAGGGCCGCCGCCGACGCCGCAAGGCAGGTAAACAAACAGCGGATGATCGGCATCCACCACGCGCCCCTGCTGGGCAAACTGCGCCTTCAGGCGCTGTCCGGCCACCGCATAGCCTAAGAACAGCGTGCGGGAGTTTTCATCATCGATAAAGAAACAGTTCGGATCGGACTCTGCCGCCTTACGTCCTTGTTCAACTGCCACACCGTAATCTTCTTCATACTCGACAACCGTCACGCCATGGCTGCGCAGCTTAGCCTTTTTCCATGCGCGGGCGTCCGCAGACATGTGTACCGTCACCTTAAAGCCGATGCGGGCGCTCATGATACCTATCGACATCCCCAGGTTACCGGTGGAGCCGACGGCGATGCTGTACTGGCTGAAGAACTGTTTGAATTCAGGTGAAAGCAGTACGCTGTAATCATCTTCCGTGGTCAGCAGACCCGCTTCCAGCGCCAGTTTTTCGGCGTGGGTCAGCACTTCATAAATACCGCCACGGGCTTTAATCGAGCCGGAAATCGGCAGGTGGCTGTCTTTCTTCAGCAGAATTTCGCCGTTGACAGGCTGTCCGTACTCTTTTTCCAGCCGCTTCTGCATGGCGGGAATGGCGGCCAGCTCAGACTCGATAATGCCGCCGGTCGCCGCCGTTTCCGGGAAGGCTTTCGCCAGGTACGGCGCAAAGCGCGCCAGACGGGCGTGAGCATCCTGAACGTCGTGTTCAGTCAGGCCAACATAAGGTAAACCTTCCGCAAGAGAGGTGGTGCCAGGGTTAAACCAGGTCGTTTCTTTCAGTGCGACCAGATCCTCCACTAACGGATACTGGGCGATAAGTTTTTGCATGTTTTCCATAGGACGTCTCTTTGCGCTTAGATGATAAAGGAAAGCAGGAATGTGCACGCCAGTGCAATCACCGACGCGATAAATGTCGCGGTCGTATAGTATTTAAACGTCTCATTCAGGGTAGCGCCGCAGTATTGCTTCACCAGCCAGAAGAGGGAATCGGTGACGATTGTGCAGCCAATGGCGCCAGAACCGATGGCAATAGCGATGATCTCCGGGCTGACGTTCGGGTAGAGCGGCAGCATTGGTGCCACGATTGCCGTCGCGCCCATCATTGCCACCGTAGCGGAACCGACAGCGGCGTGCAGGATTAACGCCACCAGCCAGGCCAGCAGTATCGGGTGCATATGCATGTTCGAGAGGATCTGCGCGAGAGTATCCGCCAGCCCACTGCTTTTCAGGATAGCGTTGAATGCGCCGCCTGCGCCGATAATCAACAGAATATTGGCAATGGAGCCAAAACCATTTTCGGTATGCGTCAGTAGCGCGCCCATACCGATATGCTGACGCAAACCGAGGATGTAATAGGCCACGAAAACGGCGATAAACATCGCGGTGATTGGGTTACCAATAAACTCCAGCAGCGTATAAACCGCGCTGCCTTTCGCCATATTCAGCTCAGCGACGGTCTTCATCAGCATCAGGCCAATCGGCAGCAGCACGGTAAACAGCGTTGCACCGAGCGAGGGCAGTGTACTCTCGTCGCGAACCTTCAGGTCGGAAAACTCAGCCGGAACCGGTTTAAACGGCAGACGGTTGCCGAGGAATTTCAGGTACAGCGGTCCGCCGATTAGCGAGGCCATCAAGCCAACCAGTAAACCGTAAACGATCACTGTACCAATATCGGCACCCAGCTTGTTGGCCACGAACAGGGCCGCCGGATGCGGTGGGACGACGCAGTGCACCGCCATCAGCGCTGTACACAGCGGGATCGCCAGCTTCAGCAGTGAGGTATTGGTTTTTTTAGCGATAGAGAATGCCAGCGGAATCAATAACACCACGCCCACTTCAACGAACAGCGTGATGCCGCAAATCAGCCCGACAAGTACCATAATGACGTCGGCAGAAAGCCAGCGACAACGCTGCAGCGTCAGGCCAATGCGTTCAGCCGCGCCTGACACTTCCATCATTTTGCCGAGAATGGTGCCAAGACCGATAACCGCTGCGAGGAAGCCGAGCGTGCCGCCGATACCGCTCTCGATGGCATTGACCATATCCAGCGGCCCCATGCCCATCATCGTCCCCACGAAGAAGCTGGCTAACAGCAGTGCCAGAAACGGGTGGAATTTGAACTTCACGATGGTCAAAACGATTAATACGATGCTTATCAGCAGCGTACTCACAACCCAGATTTGAGAGTGCATAACTCACCTTGCCCTGTGATTAACCTGGGGTTATTGGACAAAAATAGGGCAGGGTCTGACAAACGATAAAAATCCCCTTTCACGTGAGCCAGATTGAATCAAAAGAGTGATTCACCTCAAATAATGGCCTGGTAATGCGATATGGTTCACTCTGATTCATCTTTACGCTGATTTTTACAGCGGATTTTTTTACACTTCGGCGAAAGAGTCAGGATGAAAGAGGTGAATATGGACCCCCTTCGCGAAGTCAGAAATCGGCTGCTTAACGGCTGGCAGCTGTCGAAGCTGTATACCTTTGAAGTGGCGGCCAGGCATCAGTCGTTTGCGCTGGCAGCAGACGAACTGTCGTTAAGTCCCAGCGCCGTCAGCCACCGCATTAACCAGCTGGAAGAGGAGCTGGGCATTCAGCTGTTTGTGCGCTCGCACCGCAAAGTGGAGCTTACCCACGAAGGCAAACGGGTGTTCTGGGCGTTGAAATCGTCGCTGGATACGCTGAATCAGGAAATCCTCGATATCAAAAACCAGGAGCTGTCCGGGACGCTCACTGTGTACTCACGCCCCTCCATCGCCCAGTGCTGGCTGGTTCCGGCGCTTGGTGACTTTACCCGTCGCTATCCGTCGATTTCGCTGACCATGCTGACCGGGAATGACAACGTCAATTTGCAACGTGCCGGGGTTGATCTGGCCATTTATTTTGACGATGCCCCCTCTGCACAGCTCACCCACCATTTCCTGATGGATGAAGAGATCCTGCCGGTATGCAGCCCGGACTATGCCCGTCGTTATGATCTTACGGGGTCGTTAGTGAATCTGCCGCACTGCACGTTGCTGCACGATAGACAGGCATGGAGCAACGACTCCGGGACCGATGAATGGCACAGTTGGGCGCAACATTATGAAGTGAATTTGCCGACATCGTCGGGTATTGGCTTCGATCGTTCAGATTTAGCGGTGATTGCGGCAATGAACCATATCGGCGTAGCGATGGGACGAAAGAGACTGGTACAAAAGCGCCTCGACAGCGGGGAACTGGTCGCGCCTTTCGGTGATATGGCGCTGAAATGCCATCAACACTATTACATCACCACGTTACCCGGCAGGCAGTGGCCAAAAATCGAGGCATTTATTGGCTGGCTGCAGGAGCAGGTTAAATAAGCGGGCCGTGAATATTTTTTACGCTTTCTCTCTACACCAGGTATCAAAAATCATGCTAAATACGTGATATCACACCTGATGATTTGCGTAAGGACGACCGTGTTAAAGCCGATTGTTTCCCTCTTACTGTTAGCCAGTGCCACCGTGTATGCCGCACCCCCTGCGCTGACGGCGGCGCTGTATGCGCAGCAGCTTGGGGTTGGAATGGACGTAGACTGGGCTCGCACCGATCGCGGTATCCGCGAGTTCGATCCGCTGGTGGTACGGGATTTCAAGGCGAAGGGGATCTCTCATGTGCGTATTCGTGTGGCGGGTGAGCCAACAGAAGCCAGGCTTATCCATTTGCGCAAGCTGGTAGAGGCTTGCGAGCAATACGGCGTGATCCCGATTATTGCTTATCAGGCCGATGAATATAAAAAAGACCCCAATAGCGGCAACGAAAAAGAGGTGGTTAACTGGTGGGTCGCAGTGGCGCATTACTTTGGTCAAAGCTCGCCGTTGCTGGGTTTTGACCTGATTTATGAGCCTGCCGAGAAGCTTAATCACAATCAGACTTCGCTCAATCGGGTGTATGACAAAACCATTCGTACCATCCATGCCATCGACCCGCAGCGGATGATTTTCATTGCGCCGCGACTGCGGGCTGCACCGGAAGATTTGCCTAATCTGAAATTACCGCCGCAAAGCCAGAATACCGTGCTGGCCGAATGGCATATCTTCCCGTGGGGGCCGCTAAAAAATAACGGTAAGTACCCCTGGACGTCGGGGACTGCGGCAGAAAAAGCCGCCATTCGCGCCCGTATTAATACGGCCATTCACTGGCAACAGAAAACGGGGCACGTCAGTTGGGTAGGGGGCTGGTCACCGGGAGAAACCATCAAAAACACGCCTTCTGCCGCGCAAACAGCGTTTGCACGGTTTATGGCATGTGAACTGCGCAAGGCTAAAATCCCCTATGCAATCAATGCTGATACGCAGTTTTATGATGGTGAAGAAGGCGCCTGGCGTCCGGCACTGGAGCCGTTGATTAATACGATGATTGCGCCTGAATGTGAAAAGCCCGGCGATAAGCCGGGCCATCATGCGCTTAAACCGCCTGTCCCTGATGCGACATACGTGACGCCAGCGGCAGCCAACACACAAAAATCAGCAGCCCCATAAGGGTCATCAGCAGCCCGAGGCTGGCTTGTCCGGTCTGCGGTAACATCGCGGAGAGCCACGCCAGCACGCCAGAGCCAATGTTCTGTAAGCCACCAACCAGCGCGCCGGCAGTACCTGCCAGGAACGGGAAAGGCTCCATTGCGCCGCTGGTTGCCAGTGGGAACAACATCCCCGCACCGAAGAAGAACAACGCGGCAGGAACCAGCAGTGTCCAGACGTTCATCACATCAAACAAACCTGGGATCCACATCATCAACCCGGCAACCAGGCAGCAGGTAACCGACTGCCACATGAGAGTCGAGAAACGCTTGTTCGGGCGACCGGCGAACCAGGCGCCGAAAAACGCCGCCGGGATGGGCAGAATAAACAGGATACTGACCACCATGCTGCTTAAACCGAGCCGTGCGCCCAACAATACCCCGGAGCAGGCTTCGAAGACCGCAACGCCTGCCAGGCCGCCGATCAACATCAGCACGTAACAGGTAAATGCGCCGTTGCCAAACAGGGTTTTGTAGCTGGCAATCAGCCGTGGACGTGGCGCGCCAGCAGGCCGTGTTTCCGGCATCCAGCGCGCCATGCTAAACGTGACACCCGCGCACAGAATCAGCAGAAAAATATAGCAGGCGCGCCAGTTCCACAGCGTATCCAGCATACCGCCAATCAGCGGTGCCAGCAGCGGACTGACCAGGATACCCATGTTTAACAAACTATTCGCGTGGCGCAGCTGAGTACCCTCATACAGGTCTCGCGGTAGGGTTCGCGCCATCACACCGCCGACGCCTGTCCCCATCCCCTGGATGGCACTGGCGATAATCAATACCGTCAGACTATGGGTAGTAATGGCGACCAGCGTAGCCAGCATAAAAATAGACATCCCGGCGAGGATCACCGGGCGACGACCTACGCGGTCGGAAAGCGGGCCGTAAAACAGTTGTGACACGCCGTAGGTCAGCAGGTAGGCAGCCATTACGCTTTGCACCGCGCCTTCGCGAACGTTCAGTTCACGCGCCATATCAGCAATCGCGGGGATATAAATGGTTTGCGCCATCTGACCCACCGCCACCAGTAATACCAACATCAACAACAAATTGACGCTTCTATGCCTTTTCATTTCGCTGATTACTTTTCAAATGAAGAAAAAATAAGAATAAGGTGCTGCACTTTCCCATAAATGCGCGTGGAATCTACCACAACAGAAAAAGAAGGCCAGATAGTGGGCTGGAATGTTTAAACGATGAACGGCAGGAAATGTAAACAAATAGCGGCAACAAATGTTGCCGGATTGCGTCGGGTTTACCGTGCGATCACGACAAGCGTAGTAATACTGCGCCAGCGGCAATGCCTGCGGCCGCGACAAGACGTATTCCGGCAACCTTTTCTTTCAGCAGCAGCCACGCAAGCAGTGCGCCAAACAGAATGGATGTTTCACGCAGTGCGGCTACCACCGCCAGCGGGGCCTGAGTCATCGCCCACAGTGCCAGCCCGTAAGAACCCATGGTGCCAATCCCGCCAAGAATACCTTTCTTCCACTGGTGCGCCAGATAGCGGGAGGCTTCGCGGCGTCTGGCAATCATCGCCCAGCTCAACAAGCAGGAGCCGTTCAGAAAGAAGGTCCACAGCGTGTAGCCCAGTGCAGTTTCTGAAAGCCGGACACCGGTGCCATCAACCAGCGTATAGCCGGCGATAAAACAGGCATTAATGAGCGCCAGAACGATCCCTCGTTGCGAACTACTGCGACCATTAAATGCCATGCCGAGGATCGCCAGGCAGATTGTGGCAATTCCCACCCAGGCCAGCATTGACAGACTATCGCCGAGAAACAGGACGCTGATGATAGCGACCAACAATGGGGCGGTGCCGCGCATGATGGGATAGGTCTGGCTCATGTCCGAAACCTGGTAGGTTTTGGCAACCAGTACGGTGTACACCACCTGTAATGCGGTTGAGACCGCTAAGTACGGCAGGCTGGCGGCAGAAGGATGAGGTGCAAAAGGCAGACAAATCAACGCCATGACGGCAGCCGATCCGCTGACGCTGATGGCGGAATACAACTTGTCATTTCCTGCTTTAACAATGGCGTTCCAGCTGGCATGGAGCAGCGCGGCGAACAGCAAAATGCAGAAAACAGAAAGCGTCATAGCGGTCTTCGTCCCTGAGTATGTCATAAAAACGTAACATATTGGCGCGGTATGCGCACCAGGGCAACGGTGAAAGGGGAGCAGGTGATAACCCGCTCCCCTTAAGTGCGACTTGAATCTGAACTATTTTATATACTTCAGAACAGCATCAAGCAGTTGCAGTGCTGCAACGATGAGTTTGAGGATAAGAATAGCGATATCCACGAGGCTCATACGCTCTCCTTTTGGTACAAGGAGCACGGTGCTGGCGTACCTCGCCGCTGCCTGTTGCCAGCACCTTTGTTGACGTAACACAGTGTGCTCACTTCGGGGGTTAAGGCGCTGACGGCACCACCCGTTTCAGCCAGGACTTTGATGCGCCGGTAAAACAGCGGCCCCCTCGCGCACTGCGAACATTCACATTATAGATAAATACTGTATGTATGAACAGTATTTTATGGACAATATCCGCAAAGCGATCCATACTCAGAAACGTCAAAATCCGTGCCTTAAATTGCGCGTTCGTTGCCGATCGCGTATACTTCTTGCGTTGACGTAACACAGTGTGTTCTGCGGTTACCAGCCGTAAACCCTGAAAAAAACCTCGCCCCGGCGGGGTTTTTTGTTTTTACATTGCGTACAGCTAAACGTGATCTTTGACGCATTTTTGCGCAGATGAAAAATTTTCCATTGTCACGCTGAAAAACCTGTGTTTGTATAAATCCTGTTAACCAACAAACAGACAAGGTCCCTAATGAACCCTTCCATGCTGACTGCGACCCTACTAAAAACTGCGCCATCTCGCGCAGCGGTCGTCGTGCGTGTGGTGGTGGTCGTCGGCAATGCGCCGTAGGGTCCGGAACAACACACGATTCCAAAACCCCGCCGGCGCAAACCGGGCGGGGTTTTTCGTATAAGAGACCTGCCCGGAGCAAAGGCCCAGAATAAAAGGACTGGAGCATGGCAAGTTCGGGCATCACATCCAAGCGTACGCGCTTTACGGGCGCTGAATTCATCGTTCATTTCCTGGAACGTCAGGGAATTAAAGTGGTCACCGGTATTCCTGGCGGCTCAATTCTCCCCGTCTACGACGCCTTAAGCCAAAGCACGCAAATCCGTCATATCCTGGCGCGCCACGAGCAGGGTGCGGGGTTTATCGCCCAGGGGATGGCGCGAACCGAGGGTAAACCGGCGGTGTGTATGGCCTGTAGCGGGCCGGGGGCAACTAACCTGGTTACTGCTATCGCCGATGCGCGCCTGGACTCTATTCCGTTGGTGTGTATCACCGGGCAGGTTCCGGCCTCTATGATCGGCACCGACGCCTTCCAGGAAGTTGACACCTACGGCATCTCTATCCCCATCACCAAACACAATTATCTGGTTCGCCATATCAATGAATTACCGCAGGTCATGAGCGATGCCTTCCGCATTGCGCAGTCAGGACGCCCTGGCCCGGTGTGGATAGACATACCTAAGGACATTCAAACAGCCGTATTTGACATTGAAGAGATGCCGGAGCCAGCAGAAAAAGCCCCTGCGCCAACCTTTAGCGCGGACAGCGTTCGCGATGCTGCCGCTATGATTAATGCGGCACAACGTCCGGTGTTATATCTCGGCGGCGGCGTGATTAACGCACCTGAGCGCGTACGTGAGCTGGCGGAAAAAGCGATGCTGCCCACCACCATGACCTTAATGGCGCTGGGTATGTTGCCAAAAGCGCATCCGCTGTCGTTAGGTATGCTGGGCATGCACGGCGCACGCAGCACCAACTTTATACTGCAAGAGGCTGATTTATTAATTGTTCTGGGCGCACGTTTTGATGACCGGGCGATTGGTAAAACCGAGCAGTTCTGCCCGAATGCAAAGATTATTCATGTGGATATCGATCGTGCCGAGCTGGGTAAAATCAAACAGCCGCACGTGGCCATTCAGGCGGATGTGAATGAGGTGCTGGAACAGCTGATCCCATTGATTGAGGTGCAGTCGCGCGACGCATGGCATCACATGGTGGCGGATTTGCAGCGTGAATTCCCGTGTACCATTCCACAGGAAAGCGATCCGCTCAGCCATTATGGGCTGATTAACGCCGTTGCGGCTTGCGTAGACGATAGCGCCATCATCACTACCGACGTGGGTCAGCATCAGATGTGGGCGGCGCAGGCCTACCCGCTGAATCGCCCACGTCAGTGGCTGACTTCTGGTGGTCTGGGGACCATGGGCTTCGGTCTGCCTGCAGCGATTGGCGCGGCGCTGGCGAACCCGGACAAGAAAGTGCTGTGCTTCTCCGGCGACGGCAGTCTGATGATGAATATTCAGGAAATGGCGACTGCCAGTGAAAATCAGCTGGATATTAAAATCATCCTGATGAATAACGAAGCGCTGGGTCTGGTGTATCAGCAGCAGAGCCTGTTCTATAAACAAGGCGTATTTGCTGCGACCTATCCGGGGATGATTAACTTTATGCAGATTGCCGCCGGTTTTGGTCTCGAAACCTGCGATTTAAATCATGAAGCGGATCCACAGGCGGCGCTGCAGGAGATAATTAATCGTCCAGGACCTGCGCTGATCCACGTACGTATTGATGCAGAAGAAAAAGTGTACCCGATGGTACCGCCGGGTGCGGCAAACACTGAAATGGTGGGGGAATAAGCCATGCAACAGCAGACTCATGACAACGTAATCCTGGAACTCACCGTACGCAACCACCCGGGTGTAATGACCCACGTTTGTGGACTGTTTGCCCGCCGTGCGTTCAACGTGGAAGGTATCCTCTGTCTACCGATTCAGGACAGTGATAAGAGCCGTATCTGGCTATTGGTGAATGACGACCAGCGTCTGGAGCAGATGATAAGCCAGATCGACAAACTGGAAGATGTGGTGAAAGTGGCGCGCAACCAGTCTGATCCGTCGATGTTTAACAAAATCACTGTGTTCTTTGAGTGATTCGCTCAAGGCTTGAACAGCCACGCGCTTATCGTTAAGGTAAGCGCGTTTTTTTATCCACCAGGACAAACCCATGATCACCATCGCCCTTATCGACGACCACACTATCGTCCGCTCCGGCTTTGCCCAACTGCTGGGGCTGGAACCTGATTTGCAGGTGGTGGCTGAGTTTGGCTCAGGTAGCGAGGCGCTGGCAGGATTGCCGGGGCGCGGCGTGCAGGTCTGTATCTGCGATATCTCCATGCCTGACATTTCCGGCCTCGAACTGTTAAGCCAGTTGCCAAAAGGCATGGCGATTATCATGCTCTCCGTCCACGACAGCCCGGCGCTGGTGGAGCAGGCGTTGAACGCAGGGGCGCGAGGCTTCCTCTCAAAACGCTGTAGCCCCGATGAGCTGATTGCCGCGGTGCGTACCGTGGCGACCGGCGGCTGCTATTTAACGCCGGACATCGCCGTCAAACTGGCGGCCGGACGTCAGGACCCGCTCACCAAACGCGAACGTCAGGTGGCAGAAAAACTGGCGCAAGGCATGGCAGTCAAAGAGATTGCGGCTGAACTGGGCTTGTCACCAAAAACGGTACACGTGCACCGCGCCAACCTGATGGAAAAGCTGGGCGTTAGCAACGACGTCGAACTGGCCCGCCGGATGTTTGACGGCTGGCAATGAACACGTTCTTTTCCCGGTTAATCACCGTTGTTGCCTGCTTCTTTATCTTCTCTGCCGCGTGGTTCTGCCTGTGGAGCATCAGCCTGCATCTGGTTGAGCGCCCGGAACTGGCGGTATTGCTGTTTCCGTTTGGCCTGCGCCTGGGCTTGATGCTGCAATGTCCGCGTGGCTACTGGCCGGTGCTGTTGGGCGCGGAATGGCTGCTTCTTTTCTGGCTGGCGCAGGAAGTGGCGCTGGCCCATTTGCCACTTTTGATAATCGGAAGTGCCCTCACGCTACTCCCGGTGATGCTGATTTCGCGATACCGCCATCAGCGCGACTGGCGCACGTTGCTGTTGCAGGGCGCGGCACTGACCGCGGCGGCACTGCTGCAATCGTTGCCCTGGATTGGGCAAGGTGAAGCGGCGTGGACCGTGCTGCTGCTGACGCTCACCGGCGGGTTAACGCTGGCGCCGATCTGCCTGGTATTCTGGCACTATCTGACCAGCACCACCTGGCTGCCGCTGGGACCTGCGGTGGTTTCTCAACCCGTGAACTGGCGCGGACGACATCTGGTCTGGTATCTGCTGTTGTTCAGTGTCAGCCTGTGGTTGCAGTTGGGTCTGCCGAATGAGCTGTCACGTTTTACGCCGTTTTGCCTGGCGCTGCCGATCATTGCACTTGCCTGGCACTATGGCTGGCAGGGGGCGCTGATCGCTACGCTAATGAATGCCATCGCGCTGATTGCCAGCCAGACCTGGCACGACCATCCCGTCGACTTGCTGCTCTCCTTGCTGGCGCAGAGCCTGACCGGGCTGCTGCTCGGCGCGGGTATTCAGCGCCTGCGTGAACTCAACCAGTCGTTGCAAAACGAGCTGGCGCGTAATCATCGTTTGGCGGAACGTTTGTTGGAAACCGAAGAAAGCGTGCGCCGCGACGTGGCGCGTGAACTGCACGACGATATCGGGCAGACCATTACCGCGATTCGTACTCAGGCCGGTATCGTTCAGCGACTGGCGCCGGAAAACGCAGGCGTGAAGCGCAGTGGGGCGCATATCGAGCAGCTTTCACTCGGGGTATACGATTCGGTACGCCGCCTGTTGGGGCGTTTACGCCCGCGCCAGTTAGATGATTTAACGCTGGAGCAGGCTATCCGTTCGTTGATGCGGGAAATGGAGCTGGAAAGTCGCGGTATCGTCAGCCATCTCGACTGGCATATTGATGAATCTGCACTCAGCGAAAGCCAGCGGGTGACGCTGTTTCGCGTCTGCCAGGAAGGACTGAACAATATTGTTAAGCATGCCAATGCCAGTGCGGTGACGTTGCAGGGCTGGCTACAGAATGAGCGGTTGATGCTGGTGATTGAGGACGATGGCAGCGGCCTGCCGCCGGGTTCGAATCAGCAAGGATTTGGCCTCACCGGGATGCGCGAGCGCATTACGGCCCTCGGCGGTAAGCTTTCGATATCCTGTACGCACGGTACGCGGGTCAGCGTCTCTTTGCCTCAGCGTTATGTGTAAGGAATGGCAATGTTTCAGTTTCTAAAAGCCCCGGCGAATGCGCCACTCATTACCAATAAAAGTGAGGTAGATGCCCGTTATCGCTACTGGCGGCGGCATATTCTGACCACCATCTGGCTTGGCTACGCGCTGTTTTATTTCACGCGCAAAAGCTTCAACGCGGCGGTGCCGGATATCCTGACCAGCGGTGTACTGACCCGCAGCGATATTGGCCTGTTGGCGACGTTGTTTTACATCACCTACGGCCTGTCGAAGTTTGTCTCTGGTATTGTCAGCGATCGCTCCAACGCCCGCTATTTTATGGGCATTGGTTTGATTGCAACCGGCGTGGTAAACATCCTGTTCGGTTTCTCGACCTCGCTTTGGGCCTTTGCGTTACTGTGGGCATTGAATGCGTTCTTCCAGGGCTGGGGATCGCCGGTATGCGCCCGTTTGCTGACTGCCTGGTATTCGCGTACCGAGCGCGGTGGCTGGTGGGCGCTATGGAACACCGCGCATAACGTCGGCGGGGCGCTGATCCCGATGGTGATGGCGGCGACGGCGCTGCATTATGGCTGGCGTGCAGGAATGATGATTGCCGGAATACTGGCGATTGTGGTGGGATTCTTCCTGTGCTGGCGGTTGCGCGACAGGCCGCAGGCGATTGGCTTACCCCCGGTTGGCGACTGGCGACACGATGAGTTAGAAATAGCCCAGCAGCAGGAGGGCGCAGGCTTAACCCGCAAAGAAATTCTCACCCGCTATGTGTTGCTGAATCCCTACATCTGGCTGCTGTCGTTGTGTTATGTGCTGGTGTACGTAGTACGTGCGGCGATCAACGACTGGGGTAATCTGTACATGTCAGAAACGCTGGGGGTCGATCTGGTGACCGCCAATACCGCGGTGACCATGTTTGAGCTGGGCGGATTTGTCGGCGCGCTGGTGGCGGGTTGGGGCTCGGACAAGCTGTTTAACGGCAATCGTGGGCCAATGAACCTGATTTTTGCCGCCGGGATTTTGCTTTCCGTCGGTTCGTTGTGGCTGATGCCGTTCGCCAGCTACGTGATGCAAGCGGCGTGCTTTTTCACCACCGGATTCTTCGTTTTTGGCCCGCAAATGCTGATTGGTATGGCGGCGGCGGAGTGCTCGCACAAAGAGGCGGCGGGTGCGGCAACCGGGTTTGTCGGGCTATTTGCTTATCTGGGCGCTTCACTCTCCGGCTGGCCGCTGGCGAAGGTGATGGAGGTCTGGCACTGGACCGGATTTTTTGTGGTGATCGCCATTGCGGCGGGGATTTCCGCACTGCTGCTGCTGCCATTTTTGAATGCCCAGGCACCGCGTGAGCCTGGTGAAGCGTGATGTACCTCACCTTTTTGCCCCGAGTGGGGTAAAACTAAGAAATTTTCCCGGTTTCACCTGGACGCTGTCTCAGGCGTGATCCCGGGCTGATTTTTACAATGCCTGCCATTCGCAGGTATAAAAATTAGCTCGGGAGTGTCAAATGCTGGCCTTTCTCAACCAGGTGCGCAAGCCGACCCTGGATCTGCCGCTCGATGTGCGGCGCAAAATGTGGTTCAAACCGTTCATGCAGTCCTATCTGGTGGTCTTTATCGGCTATCTGACCATGTACCTGATCCGCAAAAACTTCAATATCGCGCAGAACGACATGATCTCCACCTACGGGCTGAGCATGACGCAACTGGGGATGATTGGCTTGGGCTTCTCTATCACCTACGGCGTGGGTAAAACCCTGGTTTCCTACTACGCGGACGGCAAAAACACCAAACAGTTCCTGCCATTTATGCTGATCCTCTCGGCTATCTGTATGCTCGGCTTCAGCGCCAGCATGGGCGCAGGCTCAACCAGCCTGTTCCTGATGATTACCTTCTACGCGCTGAGCGGTTTTTTCCAGAGTACCGGCGGTTCGTGTAGTTATTCCACCATCACCAAATGGACGCCGCGTCGCAAGCGGGGTTCTTACCTCGGTATGTGGAACATTTCCCACAACCTCGGTGGTGCCGGTGCGGCGGGCGTGGCGTTGTTTGGTGCCAACTACCTGTTCGACGGTCACGTCATTGGTATGTTTATCTTCCCGTCGATTATCGCCCTGATTGTTGGCTTTATCGGCCTGCGCTATGGCAGCGACTCCCCGGAATCTTATGGTCTGGGGAAAGCTGAAGAGCTGTTCGGTGAAGAGATCAGCGAAGAAGACAAAGAGACCGAAGAAAATGACATGACCAAGTGGCAGATCTTTGTTGAGTATGTGCTGAAAAACAAAGTGATCTGGCTGCTGTGTTTCTCCAACATCTTCCTGTACGTGGTGCGTATTGGTATCGACCAGTGGTCTACCGTGTACGCGTTCCAGGAACTGAAGCTCTCCAAAGAAGTGGCGATTCAGGGCTTTACCCTGTTTGAAGTGGGGGCGCTGGTCGGTACGTTGCTGTGGGGCTGGCTCTCTGACCTGGCAAACGGTCGCCGGGCGCTGGTGGCCTGTGTGGCACTGGCATTAATCATTGCGACACTGGGTGTTTACCAGCATGCCAGCAACCAGTATGTCTATCTGGCTTCGCTGTTTGCCCTCGGCTTCCTGGTGTTTGGTCCGCAGCTGTTAATCGGTGTCGCAGCCGTTGGTTTCGTACCGAAAAAAGCGATCGGCGCTGCCGATGGGATTAAAGGGACATTTGCCTATCTGATTGGTGACAGCTTCGCCAAGCTGGGTCTGGGGATGATTGCTGATGGTACACCGGTATTCGGTCTGACTGGCTGGGCAGGTACCTTCGCCGCGCTGGATGCTGCCGCTATCGGTTGTATCTGCCTGATGGCTATCGTGGCCGTGTTTGAAGAACGTAAAATTCGCCGCGAGAAAAAGATCCAGCAATTGAAAGTCGCTTAAGTGTGTAGTGGTAACTTTTCCCCGCCTTTATGGCGGGTTTTTTTATGGTTTAGACTGACTGGTTTCATGCATCAGATTGCGTAGCCACTGATGCGCCGCATCGCGGTGCGTGCGTTCGTGCCAGGCCATACTTTTAGTAAAACCAGTAATGGGCAGCGGCGGCGACACAACGTGCATCCGGGGATCGGTATAGGCCAGCCGGGCAGGGACGACGGCAATCATCTCGCTAATCGCGAGGATATCCGGCAGAACCAGAAAACTGCTGACTGACAAACCAATCTGTCGTTTTCGTCCAACCTCTGCCAGCGCATCATCGGTGACCCCCCAGAAACTTTCTCCCTTATAAGAAACCAGCACATGCTCCAGCGCGCAGAAGCGATCGAGTGTTAGCACCTGGTGGGCATCGGGATGATCATGACGCATGAGACAGACATACTCTTCGTTATATAACGAGCGGTTGTGCAGATTATCCGGTGTTGAATCCGGCGTCAGCAGCGCCAGGTCAATTTTACCCTGCTCAAACTGTGTTGTTAGCTGCTCTGGCTCAACGGGAACGACCCGCACACGAATACCTGGCGCACGTGCGCGAAGCGCGGCGATAAACGGCACGATCACCGCTTTAAGGGCGTAATCGGTAGCGGCGACGGTAAAGGTGAGCGTTTCGGTGAGTGGGTCGAACTGCGCGGGCTTAAGCAGGATATCAATGTCGCTGAGGATCTGTTTGATGGGCGCCGCCATTTCGCGAGCCCGGAGCGTCGGGACAATACCGTGCGGCGTGCGGACAAACAGCGGATCGTCAAAATAATCACGCAGACGGTTTAGCATGCCGCTGACCGCTGGTTGGGTGAGCGACAGCCGCTGCGCCGCCCGGGTGACGTTGCGTTCATCCAGCAGGGCATCCAGCGTTTTCAACAGATTAAGATCGAGGGTTCTGATATCAGATTTCATGATGTCTGCTCATGGGTTCGATAAGTCACATTATGACACGTTCAGTCGTCGACACTGGTGAATTTGCCGCTATGATGGGCGTCCTGTCGGGTAATGGATGTGCGCATGATTTGGATAATGCTGGCCACGCTGGTCGTTGTTTTTGTTGTGGGTTTTCGGGTACTGACGTCCGGGTCACGGCGCGCGATTCGCCGTCTGAGCGAACGTCTGAGTATTGATGTCGTGCCGGTAGAATCGATGATCGATCAGATGGGGAAAGTGCAGGGAGAGGCGTTTTTACAGTACCTCCATCGACCTGACGAATCGCATCTGCAAAATGCCGCCCAGGTGCTGCTAATCTGGCAAATCGTCATTGTTGACGGTAATGAACAGAATCTGCTGCAGTGGCACCGGGTGTTGCAAAAAGCCCGGCTGGCCGCGCCGATTACCGACGCACAGGTACGCCTGGCGCTCGGTTTTCTGCGCGAAATGGAGCCGGATATGCAGGAGATAAATGCGTTTCAGATGCGCTATAACGCCTTTTTTCAACCTGAGGATGGGGTGCACTGGTTGCACTGATATCAAAATATGTGATGACGGATATTTTTAATCGTCATTATATTTATATCTCTCTCCCGCGCATGATGAACCTCGTTAACTTACACGACGAGGTTCACCATGAAACAAGCGACTCAACAAAGTGCGATTATCTGGCCGCAAGCGTATTTGCCAGGGACGACTGATAACTTTGCCTCCAATGAAATCATTGTTGCCGGACTGAGCACCCGCGCCGTTTGGGCGCAGCTCAACGACACAACGCGCTGGCCGACGTATTACAGCAACGTGGCGGATATCCGGTTTCACGATGGCTCCGGACCGTTACTGAGCATGAACGCTCGTTTCCGTTTCACAACCTTTGGCTTCCCGATTGAAGCGCAAATCATCGAATATGCGCCACCGGTCGATGGTCAGGCTGCACGTATTGCCTGGCACGGCTGGGCGGAAGGGGATGCCACTACACGCCTGGATGTGATCCACGCCTGGCTCTTTGAGGATTTACCCGGCGGGCGCGTACGTATTCTGACCCAGGAGTCGCAGCGTGGTGTTCCGGCACAGGAGCTGGCACGTACGCTACCCAATCCGATGATTAACGGTCACCAGGAGTGGATAACCGGGCTGGCAAGGGCTGCGTCGATTAGCGAATAATGAGTGCGTGATAAGCATTGATTTAATAGCTAATAGGCTATAATTTACCTATGGCTTATTAGCTATGAGGGATCGCTGATGTGGGATGTGGAAACAACGGATGCTTTCGACAAGTGGTTTGATGTACAAACCGAAGCGCTCAAGGAGGATATGCTCGCAGCGATGATGATTTTGTCCGAATATGGACCCCAGTTAGGCAGGCCGTTTGCAGATACGGTGAATGATTCTGCTTTTTCAAATATGAAAGAGTTACGGGTACAACATCAGGGCAATCCCATTCGGGCGTTCTTTGCGTTTGATCCTTCCCGTCATGGCATCGTGTTATGTGCCGGGGATAAAACAGGGATAAACGAGAAGAAATTCTATAAAGATATGATCAAGTTTGCAGATATTGAGTACCGAAAGCACCTTAATAAGTAAGGAAAAATTATGGCTACCCTTAAAGAATTGATGGCTAAACAAAGCCCCGAAAGCCAGGAGCGCATTGCTGAAAAAGTAGAAGTGCTACGTCAGGCAGTTGCGTTAAATATGTTAAGGGAAGAACTGAATCTCTCTCAGGCTGAACTTGCCTCAGCAATGGGCGTCAAGCAGCCAACAATTGCAAAAATGGAACAGGCTGATAACGATCCACGCCTGTCAACTCTAAAGCGTTATGTCGCTGCGCTGGGTGGTGAGTTGAGCATTGATGTTAAGCTGCCAACAGGTAAAAGAGTCGCGTTCCATCTTTAGGAATCCGATAGCCTGGCGTTTGCAGTAAATGAAAAACAGTTGCTGAAACGTTAAATGCGTCACAAATTTAATGTTACACTGCGTAACTTTTCTACAATAACCCCACGCAGGTAACAAAATGAGTGACGCTGTTGAACAAAAATCCCGCGCTGAGGCAAATGCCCGACCGAACTGGTCGGCGGTATTCGCCGTGGCGTTCTGCGTTGCCTGCCTGATAACCGTTGAATTTCTCCCTGTTAGCCTGCTGACGCCGATGGCGCAGGATCTGGGGACTTCTGAAGGTGTGGCGGGGCAATCGGTGACCGTGACGGCATTTGTCGCTATGTTTGCCAGCCTGTTTGTGACGCAAATTATTCAGGCGACCGATCGTCGTTATGTGGTGATCCTCTTTTCGGTGCTGCTGACGCTTTCCTGTCTGCTGGTTTCCTTTGCCAATTCTTTTTCGCTGCTGCTCGTTGGCCGCGCCTGCCTCGGTCTGGCTCTTGGCGGCTTTTGGGCGATGTCGGCGTCGCTGACCATGCGTCTGGTCCCTGCACGTACGGTGCCGAAAGCGCTGTCGGTGATTTTTGGCGCAGTCTCTATCGCACTGGTCATTGCCGCCCCGCTGGGGAGTTTCTTAGGTGGCATCATTGGCTGGCGCAACGTCTTTAATGCCGCGGCGGTGATGGGCGTGCTGTGCACTATTTGGGTGGTGAGAGCGTTGCCTTCGCTGCCTGGCGAACCTTCGCATCAGAAACAAAACATGTTCAGCCTGTTGCAGCGTCCAGGGGTGATGGCCGGGATGATTGCCATCTTCATGTCCTTTGCCGGGCAGTTCGCCTTCTTTACCTATATTCGCCCGATCTACATGAATCTGGCGGGCTTTGGCGTTGATGGCCTGACGCTGGTGCTGCTGAGTTTTGGCATTGCCAGCTTTGTCGGGACGTCGCTCTCCTCGGTAATTCTGAAGCGCTCGGTAAAACTGGCCTTAGCCGGTGCGCCGCTGGTGCTGGCGCTCAGCGCGCTGGTGCTGATTCTATGGGGCAGTGACAAAGTGGTGGCGGCCGCAATTGCGATTATCTGGGGGCTGGCGTTTGCGTTGGTACCGGTCGGTTGGTCGACGTGGATCACCCGTTCTTTGGCCGATCAGGCAGAGAAAGCCGGGTCCGTTCAGGTCGCCGTGATCCAGCTTGCCAATACCTGCGGGGCAGCGGTGGGAGGCTATGCGCTCGATAACCTTGGTTTGCTGTCGCCCCTGATGCTCTCCGGCAGCCTGATGCTGCTAACGGCGCTTCTGGTGGCGGCGAAAGTTCGCATAAAAGGTATGCAATAAACTAAAGCTCGGTATGCCGGATCGCTATCCGGCATCCAGGTTGGTTTTAATCAAAACCATTGTTTTCGGCGGTATGAGCAAACCATTCGCCACTCTTTTTCACCGTGCGTTTTTGCGTTTCCAGATCGAGCTGGACAAAACCGTAGCGGTTTTTGTATCCGTTCAGCCATGACCAGTTATCAATAAAGGTCCACATATGGTAGCCAAGACAATTGCAGCCTTCGCTAATGCCTTTGTGTAGCCATTTCAGATGTTCAGATACAAATTCAATACGATAGCTGTCGTTTATCTGGTCCTGCTCGATGAAACGCTGCTCATTTTCGACACCCATACCGTTTTCAGAAATAAAACAGCGCGGATTGCCGTAATTCTCACGCAGGTTGGTAATAATATCGTAAATACCCGGCTCATAGATTTCCCAGCCACGGTAAGGGTTCATTTTACGTCCCGGCATTTCGTAGTAATCAAATAACCATTCCGGCATAAACGGTGCGTTCGGATTGACTGCGCTATCACGACATTTCACGCGACGCGGTTGGTAATAGTTAATCCCCAGCAGGTCGATTTTGCCGTCGGCGATCAACTGCGCGTCGTCGGGCTGGCAGGTCGGAAGCTGATCGTATTCTTTCAGCAATGCCACCAGATCTGCCGGGTATTCACCCTTCAGCACCGGGTCGAGGAAACTACGGTTAAAGAGCAGGTCTGCATAGTGTGCGGCTTTCACATCGGCCGGGTTTTGCGAGCGCGGGTAGGAAGGCGTTAAATTCAGCACCACGCCGATTTCACCGTCATGGTTTGCGTCACGATACGCCCGAACCGCCATCGAATGTGCCAGAATGGTGTGGTACGCCACCGTCGCGGCGCGTTTGAAATCCACCACGTTAGGGTAGTGGAAATCATACAGATAACCGCCTTCTACCGGGACAATCGGTTCGTTAAAGGTGAACCAGTGCTTCACCCGATTGCCGAACAAGTTAAAGCAGGTCTGTGCATAGTGGCCAAATGCCTCGACCACTTCACGGTTTTCCCAGCCGCCTTTCTCCTGCATCACCATCGGCATGTCAAAATGGAACAGGGTGATAAAGGGTGTAATACCTTGTGCCAGCAGCTCGTCGATGACGTTGTTATAAAAATCAACGGCCTCTGGATTCACCTCACCCGTGCCGTTTGGGATCAGGCGTGACCAGCTCAGCGATGTACGAAAGCTGTTATGTTTCAGCTGGTTGAGTAGGGCGATGTCCTGTTTCCAATGCTGATAAAACGTGGATGTGTTCGCCGGACCAATTCCCTGATGGAACCGACCCGGTTGGCGGTCGAACCACACATCCCATGTGGTCTGGCTTTTGCCGCCGTTGAGGCTATCACCTTCCGTTTGCAGCGCGGAGCAGGCACTGCCCCACCAGAAGTTCGCAGGAAAACGGTATCGCATTATTGTTGCTCCCTTACTCTTTATTCGTTGTGGCAACAATACGTGTTTTTGCGATACAGAAACCGGTTACAGTGCTCATTTTCCAACATAATGGCTATAAATCCGGGCACTCAACTTTGCCAAGCGCTTCCCAGTAGTTGTTCTGATTGTTTCTTTCTATCGCCACAATAGCTTCACGGATGTGCTGCTGATTGCGCGTATCAGACATAATTGTTTTTTCCCACACTTCATCCGATGGTGACCCCTGTGGGGTGCAAAGTTTGCGCAAATCCTTGAGTACGGTGTTCTTTTCGTGAACCGACTGTAACCCGCCGTAAGCTGAGTCAGCCTGCGCCAGGCCTGGTAGCGTGAAAAGGACGGCAATAATCGGAAAAATGACTCGTTTCATGATAATAATCCTTGTTGTTGATGCGCATCATCTCAAGAGTAAGTGTAGACGGCATACGGCTCACTCATCAGCCTGTGTTAACGTTTAAAAATAAATCAGCCAGAAGTTGTAGTATTTCAGGAGGATAGGATGCAAATACAGATTACCGATACGATTACCGAAGACGATCAAAATGCCCTGCTTGCCGGACTACGCGCTTACAATCGCCAGTTTCTGAAAACGACCAATTTTGGCGACCTGGCAGTGTACTGGCGCGATGAGCGCAATGAAATTGTGGGTGGGCTGATCGGCAAAATCAAAGGTGAATGGTTGTGCATTGATTTCCTGTGGATGCATGACTCGCTGCGTAAAGGCGGTTACGGCACAAAATTGATGCAGGCTGCAGAACAGACGGCGCGTGAGAGAGGATGCCTGCATGCGCTGGTGGATACCATGAGCTTCCAGGCGCTGCCGTTTTATCAGAAAAACGGCTATCAGCTGCAAATGACCCTCGATAACTTCCCGGAAACCGGTTCCGCGCGCCATTATTTGTCAAAAACGTTTTGATGACCGGAAGGTCTGGACGCCGCCTCACTTTCTTGCGCAGCAGAATAGTGTATGTTCTGAACAATCATTTATTTCTTAAGCGGTAAAGAGATGAGACGGATTGAGATAATACTGGGAGAGCTGGAACGGCTGACGCGAGGACTGAATCTTGCCCATCTGGCGCAGGAAACAGCGTTTACGGCGGAGGCCATCGGCTTTAACCTCGGGCTGGCGCGCAACTCGGTCAGTAAAGATCTCAATCAGCTCTGGAACGACGGCCTGGCGATTAAAAGCCGCGGGCGCCCGGTGTTCTTTCTGCATCGTCAGGCGATTGAAACGCTGCTGGGGCGCAAACTGGATGAGTCCGAGCGTGAAGTACAAACCGTTGCCGATCTGTTGCCTGCCCAGGAAAATCAGGCTGCAGACGATCCCTTTTTGGGCCTGATTGGTTACGATCGCAGTTTGCGCGATGCGGTGGAAAAAGGCCGCGCGGCGGTGCTTTATCCCCACGGACTCCACGTTCTTTTGACCGGTCCTTCTGGTGTCGGCAAAACTTTTTTTGCCGAGCTGATGCACCGTTTCGCCTGTGAACGCGCCACGGGTACGCCCCCGCCGCTGGTTTATTTCAACTGCGCGGAATACGCCCATAACCCGGAGCTGCTCTCTTCACATCTGTTTGGTCATCGACAGGGGGCGTTTACCGGCGCAAACGAGAATAAACCCGGTCTGGTCGAGCAGGCCGACGGCGGTTATCTGCTGCTTGATGAAGTGCATCGTCTGCCGTATGAAGGCCAGGAAAAGCTGTTCTCTATTCTCGACAAAGGCGAGTATCGACCGTTGGGTTCAAGCGCCATGGCGCGTTCTATTTCGGTTCGTCTGATTTGTGCGACCACCGAACCTGTCAGTTCGGCATTGCTGCGCACCTTCCAGCGGCGTATTCAGGTATGTATCGATCTCCCCGGCATCCGCCAGCGTTCGGTAGAAGAGCAGGTTGAATTGATTGTCGGCTTCTTACAGCGTGAGAGTCGTAAAATCGAGCGCACGATAAGCATCGACCGTACCCTGCTGCTCTGGCTGCTGAACAAGCCGCTGGAAGGTAATATTGGTCAGCTCAAGAGCGACATTCAGTTTCTCTGCGCCCAGGCCTGGGCCTCGGGAATGACGGAGCACAGCGATACGCTACAACTGGATAAACGTCTGGCAGAAATCCCGTTTAACGCCACGCCGGAACAACGTCTGCTGGTTGGGGCGCTGTTCGAAGGCAAAGAGCACCTGAGCATCGATGCCCGCACGCTGCCCGCACTGAAAAATTCGCTGGCCACCGGAGCCGAAATTGAGGAGAGCGATCTCTTTTACAGCTTCCTGACCCGGGAATATATCAACCTGCGTAACAGCAACGTACCGCCAGCCGAAACGCTGGCAATCCTCAAAAACAAACTCAGCTCGATTTTTGAATATGGTCTCTACAGCCGCGACAGCGTGGCGCATCCCCCGCGCTATGGCGATCAGATTGAAGAGCGGGTCACGCTGCTGATTGGCTGCGTTGAGCAGGTGCTTGGTTTTACGCTGCCGGAAAATCTGGTTAACCCGCTGCGCAAACACTTCCTGGCGCTGATTGGCTACGTGCAGCGCGGCCTTATTCCGCAACTTTATTCTTCCAGCCTGATCCTCGATCGCTGCAAAGATGAATATGAAAACGCCACGCTGTTATGCCGAAAAATCAATGAACTGCTGCATATTCAGTGTCCGGCGACGGAAGTGGTCTGGCTGTGCCTGTTCCTCAAAGAGTGCCGTCATTACCGCCAACGGATTGACGCCAGTCCGGACTGCGGGGTGATTTTGATTGCCCACGGCGCGACGACCGCCACAAGCCAGGCGCAGTACGTGAATCGCGTGCTGGAGCGCGAGGTGTTCAGCGCTATTGATATGCCTTTCGAGCAGTCGGTGCATGACACGCTGGAAGCCCTGACGCAGATGATCCAGACCCGGCAATATCGCCGATTGATCCTGATGGTGGATATTGGCTCACTGGTCCATTTTGGCAGTACGATCAGCAAATTATTCCAGATAGACGTTCTGCTGATGCCCAATATCACGCTCACCAGTCTGCTGGAGATAGGGCTGGATTTGAGCTACGAAACCAGTGACTTGCCGCAGCTGGCGGCGTTGATGCAGAGCAAAAATATTCCCTGTCAGCTCTGTACGCCGCAGCAGGAAAATAACGGTAAAGTGCTGGTTATCTCCTGCATCACCGGGATGGGAACGGCAGAAAAAATCAAAAAGGTGCTGGAAGAGAGCTTCGGCGAGCTGATGTCGCAGGATACGCGGATGGTGATCCTCGATTACAACGAAGTTCGCAGCCTGGAGCGCGTGCAACAGGCGATTAACGCCAGTGAACGTCTGGCGGGCATCGTGGGGACATTCCAGCCGGGACTGCCGGATATTCCGTTTATTTCGCTCGAGGAGCTGTTCTCTGAGCAAGGCCCTGAACTGGTGCTCAGCCTGCTGACGCCGGATCTCTCCAGCAGCGAACGCCGTCTGCAGATGGAGCGCAGCGCGATGCGCTTTATTAGCGCGTTGACCATGGAGAGCATCATTAACCATATTTCGGTGCTCAACCCGCAGCGGATTCTGAAAGAGATGGAAGGCGTGCTGAATCACCTGACCACCACGCTTTCGCTCAAACCGAGCCGTCAGGTGACACTGCGCTTCCTGATCCACTGCTGTTGTATGGTCGAGCGTATCGTGATTAACCGCAAACCATTACAGATGGCGCTGGAGAACAAGCCAGATCTGGATGTTCGTGCGTTTAGTGTCATTAAATCTGCTTTCCTGCCGATCGAAGAGGCCTATGCCATTCGCTTATCGGACGCGGAATATTTTTATATTTACGAACTGCTGTATAGCTAATCCCAAGACTTGCGGGGCTTTGCGCCCCGTCGGCACCCACGACTCCCCCACGTGACACAAATTCTGGCACAACCTTTGCTCTGTTTACCTATGTCTATGTAATCGAGCCAGGAGGCCATTTTGACTACCACTGAATCCTTGCCCCAGATCCTGCTGCTGACTCATGGCGGCTGGGGGCAACAGCTTTGCAACAGCCTGCGCATGGTGATGGGCGAAATCAAAGGCGTGACGGAAATTGCGCTGATGCCCGTTGATACGCTCGGCGAATTTTATCAGCGCGTCGAAGCCGTAGTGAAAGCTATGCCGGAAGGCTCACTGATCCTGACCGATTTTATTGGCGGCACCACGTCTAACGTGGCGGCACGGCTGAGCGCCGATTACCCGGTGGCAGTGATTTCCGGGCTCAATGCCTCGTTGTTGCTGGAGGCGCTCGACAAACGCGAGCATGGCCAACTGACCACCTGCGTGGCCGATCTGGTCGAGGCCGGGCGTAGCAGCTGCCTGGACGTTGTGGCCCACGTACGTCAATTACAACAATCACAATAAGGAATAAACACCATGGCAAACATCGTCTTATGTCGTATCGATAGCCGTCTGATTCATGGACAAGTGGTCACCAAATGGGTTGGGCAATCTCAGGCAAACCGGATTGCGGTGGTCAGCGATGAGCTGGATGCCGATCCGTTTATGAAAAATATCTACCTGATGGCCGCGCCGCCGAACATCAAAGTGGATTGCTTCGGTAACCAAAGTTTTGCTGCAGCCTGGAAAGAGAATCAGCTGGGTGACGGCAAGGTGCTGGTGCTGTTCCCCTCCCTGGCGGCGGTTCAGGAAGCGGTCCAGTTGGGCTTTGACGTCACCACCATTCAGGTCGGTGGGCTGGGCGGTGGGCCAAACCGCAAAGCGGTATTCCAGAACATTACGCTGGATGAAAAAGACGTCGGCATTCTGAGCGACCTGAAAAATCGTGGGATTCAGGTGTTCTTCCAGACTATCCCGGAAGATAAGCCGCAGTCTCTGGACGATATCCTGAAAAAATTCTAATCCTCTGATAACAGGGTAAATAATTATGGATACTTTAGTCTTTGCAAGCCTGATGGGGTTGTATTACTGGTTTGCCCGATTACGTCTTGGCTACACCTTCTCCGCCATGCTGCTACAGCCAGTGGTGATTGCCGTATTTGTTGGCCTGCTGTTGGGCAACATGGAAACGGCGATGATTATTGGCGCAGGTATGCAGCTGGTCTACCTCGGCGTGACGTCTACACCGGGCGGCAACGTGCCCTCTGATCCAGCGCTGGCTGCCTGTATTTCAATTCCTATCGCCGTGAAGGCTGGCATGGACCCGAACCTGGCTATCGCACTGGCTATTCCGTTCGGTGTTATCGGCGTGTTCCTCGACCAGCTGCGTCGCACGTTAAACGCCGCGTGGGTACATATGGCCGACAAGCATGCGGAAACGGCAAACATGGCGGGCATTATGCGCTGTGCATTCCTCTACCCGGCGTTGCTCGGGCTGGTGCTGCGTTTTCCGGTAGTCTTCGCCGCTAACTATTTTGGTCAGGACGTAGTGGAAAGCTTCCTGAAGCTGATGCCGCACTGGCTGACGCACTCCTTTGAAATTATGGGCGGCATTCTGCCGGCGCTGGGCTTCGCCATCACCATTATGGTGATCGGTAAAAAGAGCCTGCTGCCATGGTTTATCGGTGGTTTCTTTGCGGTGCTGTACCTGAAGGTGGACATCATGGCGATGGCAATCTTTGGTACCTGCGTGGCCTTCCTGATTAAAGGTCTGGCGAAAAATGAAGGAGCAGCATGATGAGCAGCGACGTAATGCAGCATGAACTGGTGGAGCGTGCGCGTGAAAGCGGCACGCTGACCAAAGCCGACATCACCAAAGCCTGGTTTATCTACTGGCTGGGCGCGGAAGTTTCCAGCTCCTATGAGCGATTGCAGAGCCTGATTTTCTGCGCCTCAATGACGCCGATCATCAAAAAACTCTACCCGCAAAAAGAGGAGCAGGTTGAAGCGCTGAAACGCCATTTGAACTTCTTCAACTCGGAGCAGACGTTCGGGGCGGTGATTCAGGGGATCTCCATTGCGATGGAGGAACAGAAAACCCGCGGCGAGCCGATCAGCGATGCCTCCATCACCGGGATTAAAACCGGACTGATGGGACCGCTGGCCGGGATGGGGGACTCCATCATCTGGGCCGCCGTGATGCCGTTGTTAATTGCTATATTCATCCCGTTCGCCGCCAATGGCAGCGCGATGGGCGGAATTGTGCCGTTAATTCTCTATCCTGCTATTACGCTGGCAATCAGCTATGGCATGGTTCACAAAGGCTATACGCTGGGGCGTGACTCGATTATTGGCCTGCTGCAGGGAGGGCGAATAAAGGAGCTTATCTACGGCGCGAACGTGCTGGGCTTGATCATGATGGGGGCGCTTTCTGCTAGCTACGTCAAGATCACCACGCCGTTAAAACTCAGTGCCCTGAAAGGTTCTGAAGTGGTGGTTCAGCAAATCCTCGACTCTATTGCCCCCGGTCTGTTACCGCTGGCGGCGGTGTTCGCCATTTACTTCTACCTGGTGAAGAAAGGGCCGCGTTATACCACGATTTTGCTGTCGATTGTCGCGCTCAGCGTGGTCTGTTCGCTGCTGGGAGTGCTGTAAGCCATGACGCAAAATATCTATCAACAGTTGGGGCTAAAACAGGTCATTAACGCCTGCGGCAAGATGACCATTTTGGGTGTTTCCAGCGTGGCCCCGGAAGTGATGCAGGCCACCGCACGAGCGGCCTCAGCCTTTGTTGAAATTGATCGGCTGGTGGACCGTACCGGCGAGCTGGTTTCCCGCTATACCGGCGCGGAAGACAGCTATGTCACCTCCTGTGCGTCGGCGGGTATTGCCATCGCTGTTGCCGCGGCCATTACCCGCGGTGACCAGGCAAGAGTCACGATGATGCCGGACAGCGCGGGTATGGCTAATGAAGTGGTTATATTGCGCGGGCACAACGTGGACTACGGTGCGCCCATCACCAGCGCCATCCGTTTGGGCGGCGGGCGGGTGGTGGAGGTTGGCTCAAGTAATCTGGCGGCCCGCTGGCAGCTGGAGAGCGCGATTACCGACAACACCGCCGCGCTGCTGTACGTGAAATCGCACCACTGCGTGCAGAAAGGCATGTTGGGTATTGCCGATTTTGTGCAGGTTGCGCAGATTCACAACCTGCCGCTGATTGTCGATGCCGCCGCCGAGGAAGATTTACACGCCTGGGTAGCAAGCGGGGCGGATATGGTGGTCTACAGCGGGGCAAAAGCCTTTAACGCGCCGACCTCCGGATTTATCACCGGGAAGAAACAGTGGATTGCGGCCTGTAAGGCTCAGCATCACGGAATTGCCCGGGCGATGAAAATCGGCAAAGAGAATATGGTTGGGCTGGTGTATGCCCTGGAAAACTACCATCAGGGACAAACCGTGGTCACCGCCGAAGAGCTCCGCCCCGTGGTGCAGGCGATTTCAGAGATCCGTGGACTGGATGCGGATATCGAGCAGGATGAGGCTGGACGCGCCATCTGGCGGATTCGTATTCGGGTGAATGCGCGGGTGCTGGGGCTGGATGCTTACGCCGTAGAAGCGCAACTGCGAGAGGGTGAAATCGCGATTTACGCTCGCCGTTACAACCTTCATCAGGGGGTTTTTAGCCTTGACCCGCGTACGGTCGCCGAAGGGGAAATGGCGTTGATCGTGGCACGATTAAAGGAGATTGCAGAGCATGCAGCAGATTAATTTTTATCGTAATAAAGTGGCCATTAACGTACTGGCGAAGGATATCGCCAATGCGCGGGAGATCTATGAGGCTGCTGAAGGCCATGCGGTGATCGGCATACTTTCCGCCCAATTTGCTTCGGTGGAGGAAGGGGTCCGCGAAGTTAAACGCTGGATGGAAGATGTGCCGTCAATCTCTGTAGGGCTGGGGGCGGGCGACCCGGCGCAGTATTATAAAGCGGCGATGATTGCCTCACAGGTCCATCCGGCACACGTCAACCAGACCTTTACCGGCTGTGGGTTTGCGGCAGGCGCCCTGGCGGCAACGGGCGGTGAACAGACCCATATCAACGCATTGGTCAGCCCGACGGGCACGCCGGGGGAAGTGTTGATCTCGACCGGTGTCAGTAGCAGCCAGGGCACACCAGCCCGCGTTTCCTGCGATGCAGCAGTACGTATGATGCTCGATTCAGGGGCTCACGCGGCGAAGTTCTTCCCGATGGGCGGTGAGCAGTCTCTGCCTGAGCTGTACGCACTGGCGACGACCGCGGCGCGAAACGGCATGACATTGATTGAACCGACCGGTGGAATCGATCTTGATAACTTCGGCATTATCCTGCAAACCTGTCTGCAGGCGGGAGTACCCCGCGTCATGCCGCATGTTTACAGCTCGATTATCGACCCACAGACCGGCAATACCCGACCTGAAGATGTCGTCAGGTTGATGGAGATAGTCAAAGCCCTGGTGTGATGTCGCTATCGCCGGATGGCGCATAAAAAATGCCCGGAGGTGCTCACGCTTTCCGGGCATTTTTGCGAACGCTATTCCCTGATGTTGTGTGCGCTACTGGAACTTGTCCAGAAGCATATACGTGAGCGCGATTTGATGGTGCTGGTCGATAAACTGGTTGCTCTGCTGATTAAGGGACACGCTAATGACAGTCAGGTAGAAACGCTATTTAATTACCTGGTGCAGTCTGGCAGCGCACCGCGTTTTGAGGCGTTTATTCGAGAAGTTGCCCTGCGCGTTCCCCAACATAAGGAGAGATTAATGACAATTGCAGAATGCTTACGTGAGTCGGGGCGAAGGACAGGGGGGCTAGAAGGCAAACTCGAAGGCAAACGCGAAGGTAAAAAGGACGAAGCGTTGCGGATAGCCCATGCCATGCTTGAGAAGGGAATCGATCGTGAACTGGTGCTAATTATCACCGGGCTTTCAAGTGATGAACTAACGGCATCTTCCGACTAACTTATCTTTTTCCCGTTATGCTTTTTTCTTCTTGCTGATGCTTTTTCGTTTTTTAAACCGCAGCGGCCTTCCCGCTATAGTCATTTCATTACCCATCAGGCGGTTATTGCAAAAGGATAAAACGTGAAACTGAAGATACCTCATTTCGGGGCCGGGGCGGCAGTATTGCTGGCGGGATTACTGCTGGCTGGTTGCGATCAGCAAAGCAGCGATGCGAAACATATCAAAGTCGGCGTAATTAACGGCGCAGAGCAGGATGTCGCGGAAGTTGCGAAGAAAGTGGCTAAAGAGAAGTACGGCCTGGATGTCGAACTGGTTGGATTTAGTGGTTCACTGCTGCCCAACGATGCCACCAATCACGGTGAACTGGATGCCAATGTCTTCCAGCATCGTCCGTTCCTTGAACAAGATAATAAAGCGCACGGTTATAAGCTGGTGGCGGTGGGTAATACCTTTGTTTTCCCAATGGCCGGCTATTCGAAAAAAATCAAAACCCTTGCTGAGCTGAAAGACGGTGCGACGATTGCCATTCCTAACGATCCGACTAACCTCGGACGGGCGCTGTTACTGCTGCAAAAAGAGAAATTAATCACTCTGAAAGCGGATACTGGCCTGCTGCCAACGGCGCTGGATATCACCGATAATCCACGGCATCTGAATATTATGGAGCTGGAAGGTGCGCAGTTACCGCGTGTGCTGGACGATCAGAAAGTGGATGTGGCGATTATCAGTACCACTTATATTCAGCAAACCGGACTTTCTCCGGTGCATGACAGCGTGTTTATAGAAGACAAAAATTCACCGTACGTGAATATCCTGGTGGCTAGAGAAGACAATAAAGATGCCGAGAATGTAAAAGAATTCCTGCAATCTTATCAGTCACCGGAAGTGGCGAAGGCGGCAGAAACTATCTTTAACGGCGGCGCGGTTCCGGGCTGGTAATCGTAGCCCGTTGCCGCGCCGGTGGGTATTAAACCGCTTTGGCGCGGCGGCGGGAGTCCATTGAGATCAGCACCACGGAAGAGAGGATCAGCAGTGTGCCCAGCCAGTCAGGTAGGGTGAATGTAATGCCCAGCAACAACAGAGACAGCAACGCGCTACTCAGCGGTTCCGCGCAGCTCAAAATGCTCGCTTTCGGTCCGCCAATCATCTGCGCACCTTTCAGGTACAGACTGAACGTCAGCGACGTGCCGATAACCACCAGATAGAAAAACGCCAGAATCAAACTGCCATTCACCACAAAGTTTGTTCCTTGCCCGGCATAGAACGGGAGCAGGATCAGACCGCCGATTAACATGCTCCAGCCGACGACCGGCAGCGTACCGTACCGTGCAATTAGTGTGGAAGGATAGGTGGTATAAAAAGCCGCGGCGAATGCAGAAGCGATACCCCAGAACAGTGCGGCAGGTGAAATGGACAGCGACGTCGGGTTACCGTGGGTGACCAGCAAGAAGGTGCCGATAAGCGAGGTGAAGATCGCGGTCAGCACTAGAATCCCCGGTCGCGCTTTGCGCACCACGGAGAACCACGCCACGATAATGGTTGGTGACAAAAACTGCAGTACTGTCGCGGTCGCGGCGTTGGATTTTTCAATGGTCAGCAGGAAGGTTAGCTGGACAGTGAGTGCGCCAACCACCGAGAAAATCAGCAGGCTGATGGCATCTTTGCGGTTTTTGATAATGGAGAAGACTTTGTCGCCGTGCACAAAAGAGAGCATCAGCAGAATGAGTCCGGCGAAAATCAGGCGCGTCATGGTCAGAAACTGTGACGACATCTGGCTCTGCTCCATAATGTACTGTGCACAAACGCCTGAACTTCCCCACAATACGGCGGCAATCAGGACGTTCATCATCCCTCTTCTGGTGGAACTCATCTTTTCCTCTACATGTTGTTTTGTCTTATTTGTGTGCAGGCATCATAGCAGAGATAGCGAAGCGAGGGGGGCATGGCTGGCAATGCCCCCCGCTCGGCAGGGGGCTGGCGATAATATCAAGGTGCAATCGGCGTCAGATAATCCAGCCGTAGCGGTTCGGCTAGCAGTTCGTTCATTTGCAGAATAAAGGCCTGGAAATGTGGCAGAGCGATATGCTCGTCCAGGCCGGCCTGACCGCGCCAGGATTCGCGCACGTAGAATACATCTGGCGTGTCGCGCAACTGGAACAGGTCATACTCAATATTTCCTGGTTCCCGACGTGTGGGCAGTAGCAGGGCCTGCAGCGCCTGTTTCAGTGCGTCGATTTTCCCCGGTCTGGCTTTCAGTACCGCAATAATTGAAATTACTTCTGAATCAGACATGTTAAAACCCCTCCAGCACAATCTTGCCGACCGAGCGACCGGTTTCAATTTGCGTGTGGGCTTTTTGCAGATTCGCCGCGGTGATCGCGCCAAAATGTTTGCCCAGTGTCGTGCGGATCACGTTACTGTCGATAAGCTGCGCTACACGCGTTAATAACTGGTGCTGCGCAATGATGTCATGGGTGGTAAACATCGAACGGGTGAACATAAATTCCCAGTGCAGCGAAATACTTTTGGCTTTTAGCGGACGTGCATCCAGCGTTTGCGGATCATCGATCAACGCCAGTTTTCCCTGCGGAGCCAGTGCTGCAATGATTTGTTGGTAGTGCTGCTCGGTGTTATTCAGGCTGGCAACGTGTGTTACGTCCTTGATTCCTATCCGCGCCAGCTCATCCGTTAACGGTTTGCTGTGATCAATCACATGGTGCGCACCCGCTTCACGGACCCATTTCTGGCTTTCTGCGCGTGATGCTGTGCCGATCACGGTCATTTTCGTCAATTTACTGGCCAGTTGCGTCAGAATAGAGCCGACGCCGCCAGCCGCGCCAACAATCAATAAAATATCATTTTCGTTGCCGTCTTCCTCTACGCCGAGGCGATCGAACAACATTTCCCATGCGGTAATCGCGGTCAGCGGCAGGGCTGCGGCAGATGCGTTATCCAGTGATTGCGGCTTCAGCGCGGTAATGCGCTCATCAACCAGTTGAAATTCGCTGTTACTCCCGGCTCGACCCAGCGCACCGGCATACCAGACTTCATCACCTGGTGAGAACAATGTCACCGCTTCACCGACGGATTTCACGACACCCACAGCATCCCAGCCCAGCACGCGAGGCACGTCTGCATTGAAACCTTCGCGAACTTTGGTATCGACAGGATTGACGGAAATGGCTTTCACTTCAACCAGCAGGTCATGTCCAGTGGCAACCGGAACAGGCAGATCTATCTCGTGTAAAAATTCAATGTTGTTGCCGTGGGTTGCGGCGCGGGTAATGGCGATGGCTTTCATGGTCTCTCCGGTTACAGGAATCAGTTGAATAATTCGATGGTAAACCGGCAGCAGAACGGGAAAAATAGCCCTACGGCGACAGGACTTATACTCGGGGAGTGAAAATGTTCCGGCTTGAAGATCTCACGTTGTTTGTCCGCGCCGCGGCGCTGAATAGTTTTAGCGATGCCGCACGCGAAGCTGGTGTCCAGCCCGCTCAGGTCAGTTCTGCCATCAAGCGTCTGGAATCCACGTTGACCATCCGCTTGTTTGCCCGTTCCACACGCAGTCTGCGGCTGACGCCGGAAGGCGAGGTTTGGTTGCCCTATGCCCGCCAGATGCTGGATGTGATGCATGCCGGGTTACAAAAAATCCAGACGCCGGAAGATGAAATTTCAGGCACACTGCAAATTGCCGTTCCTTCCGATCTCGGGCGGAATTTGTTGCTGCCGGTTTTTCAGTCGTTTCGACGCCGCTATCCTGCGCTGCGTCTGCGGATCTTCTTCTCCGATCAGGTCACGGATGTCTTTAAAGACCCCGTCGATGTCGCGTTTCGCTATGGCAATACAGAAGACGCGTCTTACATCGCGCTGCCCGTTGCATCGGGTAACCGACGTGTGCTGGTGGCTTCTCCGGAGTGGGTTTTGCAAAACGGTGAGCCACAATGTCCGGATGATTTAGCACAGCTGAATACCATGACCTTTGTATTACGTGGGCGCCTGCACGATCGCTGGACGTTTACGCGTAACGGCGAGGTCAGCAGTGTGCAGGTAACCGGCACCATTATGAGCGACGATGCTGAAGTGATCCGCCGACTGGCGATTGCCGGTGAGGGGATAGCGTACAAGTCGTGGCTGGATGTCAGTGAAGATGTGCGTGACGGTCGATTACAACTGCTGATGACGGATTATCAGGGAGAGAAAGTCCCGCTGAATATGATTTGCCCGCATCGGAAGCAGCTTTCAACGGCGGTACGCCTGTTGCACGAGGCGGTGAAGGCGCGGTGTGAAATGCTGGCGCAAAGCTAATACGCGCTTTACGCCAGAACATTTTCGCGTCGTTACTCAGTCTTTCTTCGCGGCGTTAGCAAAGAAGATATCAGACTGAATGTCTTTGGTGCGGAGGGTGAACAGCTGATTGGTCAGGTCTTCCGTTAGCTTCTCGGCGTCGGCCATGATGCGCAGGTTGAAGTCATTCAGCATCTTATCCGCGGCGGGCTTATCAGTTTTCGCCATCTTCAAATATTCTGCTTCGACCTCTTTTTGCTCCTTCGCCACTTTATCTTCCCACGCTTTGTAGGCTTTTTTAACGATTGGCGCGAGCTTCGGATAATCGGTCATCGTCAGCGTCTGCAATTTACGATATTTCCAGTAGATAGACTGATCGTCCGCCTTATCTGTACCCATCGTATAGTTGGCCGGATAGGCTTTCAGACCGCTGTAGTACGGAACGAAAGCGGTGAGATCGGCCATACCCAAACCGATATAAGTCGTTTCACCAATCTCTTTTGGCAACCACGGACGGACCTGCATGACGTGTGCCTCGTAGGTACGGAACACACTGACAGGACGCCACGGCTCTTTACCGTTCAGACCGTTGGTATAGGGATCATGGCTGGTGCCTTCATAGTGATTGCGTAGTACCGCCTTCACATCATCCAGCGTCATTTTCTTCTCTGGCGTCATGAAGACCGGGAATTCACGACCGTTAGCCATATCCTGTTTTACAGAAGGATTGAACTCTTTCTGGATGGTCCAGACACGGGGATCGTTATAGCTACGGTCGCGTTCATCATCACGGGTATAGACTTTGGAGAAGTTGAATTTGCCATCTTTTGCCTGATCGTAAAGACCTTTTTCAGTGGCGAACTCAACCAGGTTTTTCGATGCCATCATGTCCGGGTTTTTAGGATCGTAATCCTGTAAACGCCCCTGATTGCCGGTGGCAAAGTACTGATTGTTGGGCAATCTCTGCGCCATCCACTGGTGGCCGCTACCGGTCTCCAGATACCAGATTTCGTTATCATCCACGACGGCGACCCCAAAGCCTTCACCTGCACCGGCGGTTTCAACGATATGGCCGAGCAGTGCTACGGCTTCCCGCGCGGTTTTACTCTGTGACAGCAGAATGTCCGGGATATCGTCTTCGGTGATCCCTTTATCCTCAACGTACGGATCGACTGCCAGTGCTTTTGGCGAGGCAAAAATAGATTCTGTACCGCTTACGCCAACACCCACTTCGTTAAACCCGGTTGCGCCGTGCAGTTGGGTTTTCCAGTTAGGAACGGTGGTATAACGCAGGGAGTTTTTCGGCAGGGGCCAGGTAAAATCATTTGCGCCATTATGCGCTTTGGTGCTGTAAACACCGGTCTGATTCTGTTTTGCCGGATGAATGACAAAATGTTGAGCTTTCAGGGCATCGCTGTCGGCACTACGGGCAACCAACATCGATCCGTCCGCTGATGCTTCATTGCCAACCAGCAGGGTTGTACAGGCAAAACCCGATGAAACGACGGCCAGGTTAATAGAAAGTGCAATCAGGCACTTTTTAAACGTAAACATTAAATATCCCTCGATAAGTACGCCATAAATACATCGGAAACACATTGTTTCCTGAAATGCGAAAACGTCTGACTGGTCAGACATTGCTCGCCGGAGAGATAAACGTCCCTGCCCACGTTTTCTCCAAATATCCATTGGTCTGTTGAAGTCTTCGGGACGAAATAACGCGTCCATTTCGCTTAATTATTACGCAATGAATATCAAGGTATTCAGGAGGTTTCCTGATTCGGGGGAAAGAATAGCAATGGGTTATTGGTGTATTCAGTGACACATGTCTCGTAAGTCAATGATGACAAATATGCATCTCCACGGAAGAACGGTATTTTTTGTATCTGAATCTGATGTTACTTTTTACGGCAGTACAGTGAGGGAACACTTGAACTCGCAAAAATCCATGCGCCTTTATACTCCTCCATCACCAGGCTCAGACTCCGTCCGGTCTGGCGATAAAACCCTGGCAGAGTCGTGTTGATATCGGCCTCATCTGCTGTGTCAGCAAAGGTTTTTACGACCTGCATCGCCTGCAATAATCGCGCATCGTGCTGCCGGGTATAGCTAAAATAAATGTTTCTGCTGATATCCGTGGTGTTATGCCCATATAACTTTCCGGTGATGGTCGCCAGCCCTTCATCATTGCGCATGCGAAACGATACTGTGCCGGTAAAACGCTTGTTGCCAATATTCCATTCAACGTTTCCCACACAATTCAGTGGCTGGTCTGCATACCGCGAGTGCCATAACCAGGCACCTGAACCGAACATCACGACCAGCACGGCTACGAGCAGGGTCTGATTACGTGTTTTTTTCATTTCTCGTCTCGCGCATCCAGTAATAATGGGTGGTACAAAATGCGCGAGCATCAACCCGCGCATCTTTATCGCATACAAATGCCACTACTCTTTCTGCTTTACGGTAACCGGTAAGAAACACATGTTTGTTTTTTTCACAGAGCTCGGGATGTAACTGCATCAGGCTGAAATAGCCCTCGTGATCTTGCTCATTCGGTGAATAATAAATCTTGCAGCTCTGACGCGATGGAATCTGCATAGAGATGGACACAAAATTGTTAAACGGCATGGTCGGGCGCGTCTGATACCACACCAGCCAGATAATCAGGATGACGATAACCGCGCTGGCGGTAAATAAAAGGTTCCCCCACGCGAGCTGCGTTGTCTGTGCCGGGGGGAGTATTACCTCAGAAGCGTCATTTCCTGGAATACTGGCTGACAAAGAAACATCACCAGGAGAAAGCGTAATTGTCTCTACCTGCGTATTTTCATTCAATGTAAGTCCGCGGCGGGAAATAGTTTTCACCGTATCTCGGGGCAGCCCGACATCCGCCAGTGCATTACGCAGCGTCAGAATAGCCTGGTAGAGAGTATTGGTCGTCGTGACATTATTTCTCTCTCCCCAGCCTACTTTTATCAGCGTGTTCTGAGAAACAATGTCACTCGCGTGAGTAATTAAATAGAGAAAACACAGTGAGGCAGGAAGTTGCAGTTGAATTGATCGCCCGGTCTGCCGGTTGACCAGGCTTTTGTTATCAGGATTGAATTCGACCAACTGATTGATAAGGTACAATTACCCGACCCTCTGTAACGTAACGCACCACGGAGTGCTGTAGTGCACCTTTTAATACTACATGCAAATTGATAGCGCGCCTCTATCTTTGTACATGTTCGAAGATAAGAAATTTTTGTTTTCCTGAAAATGTCTTTAAATACAATAAGTTATCCTTGTTATTTCTTAGGTGAGAATTAGCTAAGGTGAAATAATAAGAATTCATTACAGTTTTATCTGAATGACAATTATATTTATCCTCAGCATCACAAGGGTGATTGAGTTATCAGAATTGTGTTATTAATAAGTATCGTTCATTAAGGTTGTGTTTTAGCAAATAGTGCTATATTCAGATTTATCCTATAGCCCGGGTTTATGCATAAAAATCCTAATGAACTGGCGAATAATCCGATATAAAACGTCGGGATACTACGCTGCATCATGTTATTTATAGCCAATGTTAATTTACTCCCCAGGAGTTTATAACATTTCTAATGACTCTCTGTTATTAACTGACATGGAACTCACAATGTGTTGGATTGACACATTTATTTACCAATGAAATATTTAGGGAAAAATAGCAGGGGTCATCGTTGATGAAGATAAAACCGCTACAGAGTGTTCGTTGCATAAGCTGTGAATTATCCTGTCAATTATTTCCGGATGCTGCGGTACGAGCACAGTACTGTCACCGTGCCGCTTTTGCAATCTGGCCAGAGGGAAATCGTTTTCTGAAAACAGGAATTATCGAAAAACTCCTGCTTAATAATCAGAACTATTTATCTCATGGGTTTATTTTTATTGACTTTTCATTCCCAAATTTACGCCTGTTTGCCGATCCGCACTGGGTGGATCGCCTGACGCAAAGTGGTATGCATATCGTTCTGATATCTGACAGGATCCTGACGCCGCTAGCCAATTACTGGCTTGCAAAAAGTAATAAAATACAAGGTATTATTTATTCTGACGATGATGAGGATATCCAACATCAGAAAATCCGCCGACTGTTTACTGGCCATCTCGCCAATAGCAAACGCGGACGCTCATTAAACTACACGGAAATGATATTACTGAAGCGATTTGTTTCAGGAATTAGTATTCAGCAAATAACCAAGATAGACAATATAGATATTAAAAGAATATATGTATATAAACTTCGGCTTGAAGATAAGCTGGGTCTAAGTATTCATAAAATTCTCTCTAATATTTTATAAATCTATTTTCATTTTATTATTTTCACATCATGGCGATGTGACGGACGCTCTACGCCCAAAAGCAGGAGGCTATTATGCCAAACCCCAGGAATTACTCACGTATTGCTATATCGGTATCAGCCGCGTTGGCCTCAATGATATTTTCAACCCATGCCGCCTGGGTTGACGTTGATAGTCTTCCTTCCAGCGGGCTGGTGAGCAGTCTGCCCCCGGAATTGCAGGCTATAATCCCAGCTCAGGCAAATGCGAATTTCGCAAAAACCAGCGCCATGCCAAATTATGTTTACCAATGGAGTGCGGGCACTATTCCCGTTTATGGTAATGGATTAACGATTAATGGACCGGGTGCTGAAGCTTTTGAGCACTCTGTTACCGTTATTCAGAACAGCCCCACGGGTAGTCCGGGCGTTATTTTCGGTGACGACCTGACGATTCGCACGCAGTCGAAGAATGCCGCCAATAATGGTAAAGAAGTTGACGGTATCCGCACACACGGGGCCAATACGCCGGATAACCCGGTCTTTATCATCACCGGGGATCGTACCAGCATTTATGTCGACGGTCAGGATGGTGACGGTATTAACGCCGGTTACAACTCCTATAGCCAGGGGTGGAAAGGCTCGGCCAGCATTTACGTCGGCGACGATCTGTATATTCAAACCACCGGTTCCCAGGGCCGTGGTATCACAGCAAACGCGATGAAAGACGCCACGCAGGCCAAAAATACTATTGTCGTCGGCGACCGGGCACACATTGTGACGACAGGTGACAGTTCAGAAGGTCTTCGCACCGGGCAGAGCGGTTCCTCGATCCTGCTTGGCAATGACGCGACCATTGAGACGTCGGGTGCTTCCTCCACGGGGATTTATGCTGCCTCATCATCGAAAACGGAACTGGGTAACAACGCGACGATTACGGTCAACGGCGTCAGCGCACATGCGGTATATTCCACCAACGCGACCGTGAATCTTGGCGAAAATGCAACAATCAACGTCAACAGTTCGGCGAAAGCGGCATCATACAGCAAAGCCCCGCGCGGCCTGTATGCAGCTTCACGCGGTGCGATAAACCTCGCAGGCGGTGCCGCCATTACCATGGCGGGCAATCACAGCAATGAAAGCTATGCCATCAGCACCGAAACGGGTGGCATTGTGGATGGTTCTGCTGGCGGGCGCTTCCTCATCAACGGCGATCTTCACGCCGCCAGTGCGACTGCCGCAACGAGCAGCCTGCCACAGCAAAATAGCACCATTACGCTCAATATGACCGATAACTCGCTGTGGGAAGGCGCGTCATATATCACCAGCGCTACTGCCGGGACGGGCGTTATCTCGCTTAAAATGAGCGATGCAACCTGGAACATGACCAACAGCTCAACGCTGACTGACCTGACGCTGAACGGTGGAGCAGTCGTGAACTTTGGCCATGCTGACGGTGAACCGTGGCAGACGCTTACCATCAATGAAGATTTCACCGGGAACGGCGGCAAACTGGTTTTCAATACCGTCCTGAATGACGATACCTCCGAAACCGACAAGCTGAAAGTGCTCGGCAACACCGCGGGTAATGCGTTTGTGGCGGTAAATAACATTGGCGGGGCCGGGGCGCAGACCATTGAAGGTATTGAGATTATCGAAGTGGCTGGTAATTCTGACGGTACTTTTGAGAAAGCGGGCCGTATTGTTGCCGGGGCGTACGACTATAACGTGGTGCAGAAGGGTAACAACTGGTATCTGACCAGTTTTATTCAGCCGGAAGACCCGGACCCCGTCGATCCGCATGACCCTGATCCGGTTAGTCCAGACCCGGTCGATCCTGTGGACCCGATTATTCCTGAACCGGAAGAACCCGATGTGCCTCCGGTTACCGAGCAGCAGTACCGCCCGGAAGCGGGTAGCTATCTGGCGAACAACTATGCTGCTAACACGCTGTTTATGACCCGACTGCACGACCGTCTGGGTGAAACACAGTACACCGACATGCTGACTGGCGAGAAAAAAGTCACCAGTTTGTGGCTGCGTAACGTTGGGGCGCATACCCGTTTCAAAGAGAGTAGCGGGCAACTAAACACCCAAAGCAACAGCTATGTGATGCAGTTAGGCGGCGATCTGGCGCAGTGGAGTAGTGATGGTCTTGATCGCTGGCACATTGGCGCGATGGCCGGTTATGCCAACAGCCAGAGCCGCACGCAGTCCAGCCTGACCGGCTACTATTCGCGTGGTCAGATTACTGGCTACAGTGTGGGGCTGTACGGTACCTGGTATGCCAATGAGGCTGACAAGTCAGGTACCTATGTGGATACCTGGGCGCTGTACAACTGGTTTGATAACAAAGTGATGGGCCAGGAGCAGGCGACGGAGAAATATAAATCCAGCGGAATAACCGCTTCGGTCGAAGCCGGTTATAGCTTCAAGCTGGGTGAAAGTGAGCGCAACAGCTACTGGCTGCAACCAAAAGCGCAGGTGGTGTGGATGGACGTGCAGGCCGACAACCACCGCGAAGCGAACGGTACCCGCGTGAAGGACAACACTGATGGCAACCTGATGACCCGTCTGGGTGTGAAGGCTTATATCAACGGTCATAACGCCATCGATGACGGTAAATCTCGCGAGTTTCAGCCGTTCGTGGAAGCCAACTGGATCCACAACACGCAGACGACCAGCGTGAAGATGGACGATGTGAGCAACGACATGCGCGGCACCAAAAATATCGGCGAGCTGAAAGTCGGCGTTGAAGGTCAAATCACTCCGCGCCTCAATGTGTGGAGCAACGTGGCTCAACAGGTTGGTGACAAAGGCTACAGCGATACCCGCGGTATGTTGGGCGTGAAATATAACTTCTGATGTAATGCAGTAATGTAAAAGCCGCTGATTAACCGATCGGCGGCTTTATTTTTTGGAAGCGGTAGGTCGGATAAATGGCATCCATCAATAAGCCTCAGTCATAAAGCCATTTACCTGCTTTTGCAGACTCTGCCAGCATGCGGAGTGTTAATGGCTGTGGCTCATCGTCATCTCTGCTACAGGTAAAAATTGCATAAAGTATGAATGTCTCAATAGGCCAATATTTATAGAAATCGAAATTGGCGCAATCAACATTGAAAGCTGCAAAGTAGGCATCCATGATGTCTGCGCCCGTTTCACTGGCCCACACATAATCTCCCGTTGAAAGACTGGTATCGAGGGTGACTGGCCAACGCTTTTTAAAGAATAAGCTGGGTTTATTAAATGTTTCATCGTACCAGGCGATGACATCATTATCACTTACCATAGCTTATCTTTACCTATGGCTATAGTGTTGTATTTAATTGTGGCTTTGTATGAAATCGCAGTCACGTCATAAGCCATTATGACAATTCCCAATATTGGAATCCATCTTCCAACAAAAGCGCCCAGATTTGTTACATATGCAAATTTTAATCGTCTTATACTTCCTGTAGTTAGGGGGGGTAAACGTCTGGTTTCTATATTTAACCAGTGTCGTAGCTGAGAGCTCAGTGGTGATGTGCCTGCTGTTGCCCCTATCGGCTTACCTCTGGTTGCGATCGTAGGTTGACCAAGTAAAATTAGACCCAAGGTCATGTAATCATTTACGCCAAATTGTTCACTTGTTTCATCCAGGAAAATCCAGAAAAGAAGTTCTCCTGCTGAAAGATTAGCAAACCCTCTGTAAAAATATGTACCGTTAAGCTCTTCGATAGTGTCCATATGATTTCACTTATTCGGTTATGCGTTCATTCCAGGCATCCGAATATTGGATGTTACCATCGAGATAATGCCAAGTAATTTTATCGTAACGCAGCTGTACTTGTTCTCTATGACCAACATTGATGACAGTTTTAGTGTCATGCATCATCGGTGTTACGGATACAACTTTAACCCCTTCGAGGAGCATGTTGTAGTACTCTGCTTCCTGACCTGCATTATTGATCTCGTACCACCTAAATTCTGCCGATTGCAAGCTTTGCCCTGTGGCAACGGCTTTAAAAAGATAAGGTGAAGCGCTATCGAATTCCTTCTCAAAAATCAGTGCGCCGTGCACACGTGTGCCAGTAAGCTTTCCTGTATTGCCATCCGTTGGGATGTAAAGGTTATGGCTAAACGATGTCACCTCGATTGAGTGTTCGCGATTGGTTACATCAACAGATCCCTTTATAAGTAAGCCACCATCGTCTTTGAGCCAGAGATAAGCAGGAATTGCCATTTTAATAATCCATTTTGTTGAGAAAATAATATATGAGGGTTTTTACGATTGGTTTGCAATAGTGAAGGTATTAATAATAGAGAAAAATAAATAAATTATTCCACGGCTCAATTTAAAATATCTATATATAAGTAGGGTGATTGGTTATGGAGGATTAATTCATTTTGAAAGTAGGCCAGAGAAGCGCAAGTGCCATCCGGCAAATAAGGTGGCGGGCTACAAATGTTGTCCCAGATGTTTTTTTGGTACTCGTCTTTGGTGTAAGACTGCCAGTACAACAATATTTGTGTCTTGTGTACTGTAGTAAATCATATGGCTAACATAAGGAAAGCTGTAAATATCTTCACCAAAATCATCAATTCGATGATGACCCATGCCTGGCATTTCAGCTAACTGGGAGAGAACGACCTGTAATTTTCTAAGATAATCCCTGGACTGTTTAGCGCCCCAATTTCTTGATGTGTAATCACGGATTTCAATAATATCGTGCTGTGCTTCTCCAGTAAGTTTGTAACTCACTTTTTATCCTTTGTATTGATCCATCAACTCATCAAAAAAAGCATCACCATCAACAGTATTGCCCAAATGAATATCGTTTTGAGCACGCTGAATTTTAGCCTTCAGTAACTGGTGCTTCATGGCTTCCATTTGTTCATAGTCCTCAATGGAAACGACGACTGCAACAGGTTTACCGTTACGGTTAATTTGCACAGGTTCTCGCTGCGCTTTAAGTAGCATATCGCCAAACTGGGTTTTGGCTTCATTTGCCGTAAGAGTATGCATATTGTCACCATTTCGCATGAATCGTTCGATTCGTTCATTATAGTCGATATCTTTCTGGGGGTCACTATGAGGAGGAGGGTCAGACAGAGGGTATTGTGAAAGTAGGCCGGATAAGCGTAAGCGCCATCCGGCACCAAGTGAACCTGTGAGTACCGCTTGCAGGTTCAGCCGCACTTCACTGGAGAGTCGCCAGCGTGCTCTCGATTCTGTTCAGCTTCTGACTGGCCTCTTTCAGTTCATCCTGCAACCGTTGTTCCTGCTCGCCATAGACCATCAGGACGATACAACCGTTCATCACTTTTACGGTAATCTGTTGGCCGGTATCAAACCCCGCTTCGCGTAGCCACTTGCCGGAAAGAATAATTTTGGGTGTGGATTTGTCGAAAACATTCGGGCGATATCCCACAATTACCGAACGTTCGGTTCCGGATTGGTCGGTGTCTGGGGTAGAATGCGAATCAGCCATAATCAACTCCTTGATAGTTGGTGAGGTTAGTTCTCGTCGGGTACTGCGAATACCAGGCGAGGGCGTTTATAAGTCAGGTCGCCAGATACAAAGGTACGTACATGTCAACAGCTAAACGCGACCCAAATCAGTCTAAATCTGGGAAAGCACCAACTTTCCAGATTCGTATCACACCCGAGTTAAAGGCGCAGTTTGAGGCTGCGGCAAAAGCAGAAGGGATGAGTTTGGGGAATTGGCTCAAAACCTTGGGGAGAAAGGAACTTAAGAGGTTAGGTATTGAGCCTCAAGATAAGTAGTGACTCGATTAACTGTCCTGTCTTGCTGGAATATTTATAATTTCCATTTTTAAAGCATCTTCTCCTGAAAATATTGCAGCTAAACCTTTTCTTATTTTTATCTGATCGCTCTCGATTGCTCCATGGGCAACCGGAGAATATGTGGCTGTTTGTAATTGGACTCGCTCAAAATCATAGCCAATATCTTTTGCAATATCTGATAATAAATCCAGAAACAAATTATTACTTGTTTGATTCCATATAGCGCCCTGGGCATTATCGTTACCAGGGTATGAAGTATTCAAGTGTGCAAAATAAAGCTTCCATGAAGATAATACTCTACCCTCAGAATCGCTCCTCTTTGTCTTTCCTTTTTTTAATTTACCATAAAATGCTAAGTCTATCATATTTAGCGCGTGAACATGCTCATTGGATAATCTGGCATTCTGAGAGCGTGTCGCCATGAGTTGTTTGAATATGTCAATTTTCAATGATTTTTTTTGTGAATGTTTTTCAATGAATTTCTGAGTTTGAACCGCTAATAATGGACTAATTACAGTAGCTGTAATGGCTATAATAGTAAGCGCTGTGCTCATATAAGATTACTCATAGTAAATAGATGTATTTAGAATTTTGAGCTGAGAATCATATAGGAATTCGTGAATGGAGAAGATATGGCAAATGGCGGAAGATCACAGGAGTCAATTTCTGAGTGTAATGTACTGAATTTATAGGGTTTATTTAATAAGTCGGAATCAATATATACATATTTCTATACATAATCAGTTTTCCATTTTTTGAGAATGTAACAACCTTTCGTTTCCCCCATATAATCTAAGATTAATTGGTGGGGTTCTTAATTTGTTTTGTTATGGTAATTCTCAAGGAATTTAATTTCTTTGAAAAATCGTCTATTTAGTTTGGTATAAAAATGTGGGTCAATACTTTTTGTATATGAAATATAGCCAGAAAGTTTATTGTAATCGTCTTTTTTTAAGTTACCTTTAGATAACAGAGATAGTAATAGGCGAACGTTATCTTTAGTCTTTTTATGTAATGTGATATGAAAATCATCACATACTTTCAGACCAGTAACAATTATACTTCCACCTGAAGCACTACATATTTTAATTTTTTTAGGATTTATTTTAAAATCTGGCTTTATGTTTCGTAATGTACTTTTCACTGAGTTGATTATTTGCTTACTTGCTCCTTTTTTATTAGTTGAAATGATAATATCATCTGCATAACGCGTATAAGTTGCGTTTAATCTATCAATAGAGTTAAGGTTTTTTGTTAACTTTTCATCAAATTCTCTAGCAACAAAATTTGCAATAAATGGAGATGTAGGGAACCCAATTGGTAAAGTTAGGTCAGAAATAAAGCATACCCCTTTTATTAAAGGCAGAAGTTCAGAATCTAATTTCTCTGGATAATCAATGTGATCCCGATATTTCTTAAAGGCATATTCGAAATCATCATAATGAATCGAGGGGAAAAAATCTTTAAGATCAATTTTCACATAATATTTGTTACGCTCTGAAGCATGACGTAGAGCGTTTTTTTTAATTGAACGGTTTTTTATGAAAGCATAAGCAGCTTCATGTATAGGTAAATTAATTAGTACACTATTTATTAGCCAGTACTGTATTAATTTCACCTTTGATGCAGGATGATATATTGTGCGAACACCGCCATTTTTCTTGGGGATATCCCATTTTTTTGGTGGCTCGGGTGAACGCATTACCTCACTAGTAAAGCCTGATCTCATCAATGTTTCAAAATCAATAATGCTATATATTTCCATTAATTCTCATCCTTTCAGGTCTGTTCTTAAGGAAGAATATTTTAAACATTGATGATATATTATCTATGTCAAAGTCATATTTAAAATAATATTCACCATATAGAGAGTAATATAGGTTTTCTTTACAGGCTATTATATTTATAGCCATCAGTATCCCTAAATGTTTCAGTAGGTCTTTCTTGTAATGGCTATCCGGTCCAAATAAGTTTGAAATTATTTCTATTAGTTCATTCTGTAATAATGGGCCACATGCAAAAATTATATCATGAATGAATCGTACGGAATCTTTGTTAAAATTTCGTGAGGGATCTAAATCTTCTTTTTTTAACGTACGAGCAATTGACCTATTATTTTTCGAAAGAATATCATAAAGAGCTGGAAAGATTTCTCCAATTCCGTCTGAGCGCTCTATACTTTCACCATCTTCAGCCATTTTATAATGCAAAAAATATCCAGATTGTATAGATTGTTGAGTGACAGCCTTAATGGGGCCCATATTAATGAATGATTTCTCATTAATATATTTGGTATTATTTACTACGATTAATTTTTTTCGCAAATGCTTACTATATGCAAAGGCACCTAGTTCAGTAAAAGAAGAATAACTTTCAAGTACAATAATGATGTGATCAGCGAGTTTAGAAAGGTCAGCCTCTATATCTAATAAATTATCAGAAGATGACTCTTCTTCGTCCTTACTTAGTTCTTTAAAAACTAATTCCGCAAGAAAAAAGTGGCAGTTCTTTAAATATTTATCAGAAAAATTTATTAATTCTAAACGCCTAGCGGAAGGTCCACCACTTTCCTTATTGGCTCCACAAAGAAATATGAATTTTTTTACATCCCCAGGGCACTTCACTTTGTTTTTATCAAAGTAAAATGAAAATAAATTGGTAGCTCTATGCACTTCTGTACCAATTTTTTTTAGCTGGGTTAACATTGAAAGGTCCTTATCCATCTTAATATTTGAGGATGAAGAAAAAACCAAACCTACTTGAGCACGTCGTTCAGTTCGCTGATCGGTGGCCCCCAGCCGCCGCTCAGCGAACTGAACGACGGGCATTGCTAAAATACTAGGCGGAACCATGACTCATGGCCCGATGGGCTATTAACCCATAAATTGCTAGGTCTGGCTTTATAACGCTCTCACATTTAGCAAGATGATTCAAGAAGAAGTTCATGAGGTTAACGCACGTTTTGCTGTTTATGCAGTAATGCACCAACAGGACGTAGATAAATTCTTTTTCCGTTTATATATTTACTATGTTTTCTTTGTTTTTTTATTTAAAATCATATTCTTATGTGTTATTGGATGATGGCGGTCAATGTAAGGTCTACAGTTCTTATACGAACTACCTCTGGCCGCAATATCAACGGACCCCTTGAATGTCAGGCTATGCCAGCAGTGGGGCTAGGACGTTCATTGAGATTACTTTTCACTGGCTGTCCTCAGAATCAGGCGATGTGATGCGGAACATTGCCATGGGCAGTCTAAAGCCATATCCTTGTAACTTGGTATAACTATTATCCGGTGCTTAAATGTCTGTTTCTAAAGAGGAAGTCGGTTTGCGTTCTTTGCTGAAAGAGCTGGTTTCATTGCCGAAAGAGACTGAGTGGGCAGAATTTAAGCATAATGCGATAAAACCAGAAGAACTCGGAGAGTATATCTCGGCACTGGCAAATTCGGCTGCTTTGCTTGGAAAACCAACAGCCTATATGGTGTGGGGTGTTGATGATGAGACTCATTCTATAATCGGTACGGATTTCACCCCCTCTCTCGCTAAGCACAAACAGCAGGAGCTGGAAAGCTGGCTGTTGCAGGGCCTGGAACCAAAGATTGATTTTACATTTCATGAATTTTCGTCACCTGAGAACGATGCTGTTGTCATTCTGGAGATAAATGCAAATTGCCATACTCCTGTGCGTTTTTCGGGAACAGAATTTATTCGTATTGGCTCTTATAAAAAACCACTGGGTAAACATCCAGAAAAAGAGCGTGCCCTCTGGCGTGTCTTTGATCGGAAACCCTGGGAATACCGCGTAGCACGGGACAAGTGCTCTATTGATGAGGTGTTGCAGTTAATCGACTACCCATCGTTCTTCTCGCTCTTATCTCAACCGTTACCAGAAAACAAAGATTCGATAATGGATTACCTTGCAAAGGATTTTGTTGTTGAGAGAAATGATGCGGGGTCCTGGGATATTACCAATCTTGGTGCAATACTTTTTGCACGAGAATTAGATGCCTTTAAAAATTTGTCCCGCAAAGCCATTCGTTTAATCCAGTACGATGCAAATAATCGTTTTAAAACGGTAAAGGAATTACAAGGCCATAAAGGTTATGCCGTCGGTTTTGAAGGCTTGATTGATTATATTAATAACCTTTTGCCATCAAATGAGGTGATTGGGAAGGCTTTTCGCAGCGAAGTAAGAATGTATCCGGAGCTGTCTATACGAGAAGTGGTTGCCAACTCGCTGATTCACCAGGATTTCAACATTGGCGGGACGGGGCCAATGCTTGAGTTGTTCGCCGATCGCATGGAAATTTCGAATCCTGGCATACCCTTAGTGGCGATTGATCGCCTTCTTGATTCTCCCCCGCGTAGCCGTAATGAAAGAATAGCCTCTCTCATGCGCAGGATGGGGATCTGTGAAGAGCGGGGAAGTGGCATCGATAAGGTTGTTATTGAAACTGAGATTTATCAGCTACCAGCCCCTCAGTTTGAAGTTTATCAGGAGCATACGAAAGTCACTTTGTTTGCTCATCGCGATTTTAAGGATATGGATAATGAGGAAAAAGTCAGAGCGACTTACCTTCATTGTGTATTGAAGTACCTTGAAAAGGTTCCGATGAACAACACCACGCTGCGGGAAAGATTTGGTGTTGATGAAAAAAACAGCGCAATGATTAGCCGTATCATCAAGGAAGCAATGAAAGAAGGTCGTATCAAACAATACGATTCATCAGTAGGAACCAAGGCAATGCGCTACATCCCATTCTGGGCGTAGTTGGGGATTTGCTTGATGGTTGCTTGATTTTGGCCCCTGGTTGTAAGCGTGATTTATATTTTCATTATTGAAAACAAAAAGATAGAATCTTTGCCGTTCTGAAATTTGCTTGATGGTTGCTTGATCCGAAGGTCTTTTCATCCTTCTCCAGCCGTCGATTTCTTATTTTGGTGATATCCAGGCATCAACAAACATTCCTGCCGATTATGGAAATGGTGTCATAATCATACCTCTGTTATTCACTGATTTTATTAATAAATAAATTCTTCAAATCCCAAATACAGTTTCCTACATCTTTTTCTTTTCTCCTGATCTAGCCTGTTCGCAACACATAGCAGCGATGCTGCGCCCGAAAGCTTCCCGTTCCAGGATGAGCGGTGATCTGAAAGAAGCGCTGATGGCGATCAATCCCGCAGGTCAATACGGAAGTAGCGTGGTCTGAAACTGACTGTCTGTCTTTGATACAGGCGACCACATCCTTTTATCGTTGAGCTGTTGCAGGCACAACGACCAGACAGAGGGCAGGCAGGAAATCAGGACGGCATTGCCGAAGGCTTTGCGTCCAGATTCCTGCCGGAGAGGTAAAACGCGGCGTCACTTTAATACGCGTAAGCGGGTGAAAGTGACGCCAGTGCGCAACACCGCTTCAGCCCAATACCTGTCTGCAAAATCACTGCAACAATCCGACTGACACCTAAAGCGGCTGTCAGAATTTCAACCCAAAAACAGAGGAGAAAACCGCTTTACCGAACCGATACCGGAGGACAGGCAATCGTGCCTGTGGGGATTTACCTGCTCTGGCAGGCGGCTGCATTCGTGCATCACCGTACCCCGTCATACCTCATCCGCGCATCTTCCGGCGCACCGGTATCTTTCGACACAGCACGCTGTGACCAGACCGCGCGCCGGAGGACTGAGTGGAGAAATGCTATGCCGAGACTTACGCAACGCATGGAAAAACTCGCCCTGCTGGCTGGCGGCAGTTTTAAAACCATCCATGACCGCATCCGCATTGCCGGACGTTTAAGCCAGCATCTGCACAGGCTGAATATCCAGATTAAGGATCTCCAGCATCTTAAATCATCGCATATCGAGAGTTATATCCAAGCGCGGCTGGATTCAGGTATTACGTCGCGCACGCTTCAGAACGAAATGGCGGCGCTGCGCACCATCCTTGCGCAGGCCGGGCGTGAAAAATTCGCGCATTCAGAACGTATTAGCAACAAAGCGCTTGGCCTGGGTAACGCCAGCCGGGCCGGAACTCACCGGGCGCTGACGCCGGATCGCTGGCAGGCTGCACTGGCTGATTTTCGCGGCAGGGATGAAGGTCTGGCGGTTACTCTGGAGCTGGCCCGCGCGATGGGGCTGCGCTCACAGGAAGCGGTACAGTGCTGTCAGTCACTGAAAAGTTGGGCTGCTGCGCTTGATCGTGGTGACGAACGGCTACAGGTGGTGTTTGGCACCAAAGGCTCACGCCCCCGGAAGACACTGGCGCTGGAGCCAGAGCGCTTACGGGAGATCCTGAGCCGGGCCATACCGCTGGCAGAGCAGCGCCACGGACGTCTTATAGATAAACCAGACCTGCGCAGCGCCATGAATTACTGGCGCTCAAGCGCCTCCCGTGCCGGGTTAACCGGGCCATATGCCCCTCACAGCCTACGCTATGCCTGGGCGCAGGAGGCGATGACAGCCTACCGGAAGCAGGGACTCAGCATGAAAGAAGCCAGGGCGATGGTCGCCATGGATCTCGGCCATGGTGATGGCCGTGGCCGCTATATCCAGCGGGTATATGGAGAACAGACAGAATGAAGCGTTAAGACAAAATCGTGTCATCAGCCTTATCCGGAGAAACATGATGAATAACAGCCAACGGTTTTTACGTTTACACCAGGTGAAAGAAAAAACTGGCTTTAAAAAATCCTGGATTTATCAGCAGATGCGCCTGAAGAAATTTCCGGCTGCCATTCGTATCGGCTCAACCCATGTCGCCTGGCTGGAAAGCGACATTGAAGAATGGATCAAACAGCAGGTCAGTAATAGCAGCCTGCCTGAAAAGAGTCGTGCGGCTGTCCATGACAGGAAAAAATACAGGAGGGCAAAATGAGCCGTTACGTTTCGGATATTACCGCCAGTGCCCGCCATCAGTGGCCGATGATATATGAGCAACTGGGTATCGTTGTGCCACCTGCCCATCGTCACGGCCCCTGTCCCTGTTGCGGGGGAAAGGATCGCTTCAGGATGGATGACCTGGACGGGCGCGGGACATGGTTCTGTAACCAGTGTGGCGCAGGTGACGGACTGGATCTGGTCGCCCGGGTCTTCGGTTGTAACCTGATCCGGGCGGCACGCAAAATATGGGAGCTGAGTCCGGAACCTCTGGTTCCGCCAGCCAGGGAAAAATGGCAGGCCGGAAACATGGATGCCCGGGTAAAAGCCCTGCTGCGTCACTGCCAGCCTGGCGAAGCGCCATACCTGGCAAAACGTGGCTGGCAGCGCCGCCAGTGGCTTCTGACAGAACACAGCAGCCGGACTATCGGCGGGTTTCACTTTGGTGCCGGAACGCTGGTACTGCCGCTCAGAGATACTGGCATGCGGCTAACGGGGGCCCAGTTCATTCATCCGGGAGGGAAAAAATACCTGCTGCCCGGTAGCCTGCTGAAAGCATGTTTTTGCCCGGTTCACCAGGCGACCGATAACGGTTTTCCCGAGCCCTGGAAGCCGGACCTCACACCGCCGGAAGGTCTCATCATTACGGAAGGGTATGCCACGGCACTGGCTGTCTCCTGTCTTCACCCTTTCCCTGTTGTCGCGGCAATGTCAGCAAATAACCTGAAAAATGTTGCGGTGGCCTGCCGGGCACAGTGGCCGGGTTGTTGCTTTATCCTGGCTGGCGATAATGATTTCCGTAGCCAGAATAATACCGGGCTATTGAATGCGCAGGCTGCGGCCATTGCCGTAAATGGCAGGCTGGCGATGCCTCCCGGTAATGAAATGAGCGACTGGGATGAATTTTACCGACACCACGGTAAAGCTGCTTCGTGTAATGCTTTCGCCCGGGAACTCTTCAATAATTAAAGGCTATAGTGATGTCCGAACTCACCCACGCACTAACCACCTCCCTTCCGCTGCGCAGAGGCTCGGAAGGGTTTAACATCAGTCAGGACTATCTGGTGAAAGGACTGATCCCCGCCGGGGCGCTGTGCAGCATTTATGGCCCAGGTGGCTCGTTTAAGTCCTTTCTGGCTGTTTCACTGGCATGTCATGTTGCCAGCGGAAAACCATGGAGTGGCAGACGTGTCAGTCAGGGCGCAGTGCTGTTTATTGCCGGAGAAGGAGGAACCGGCGTGTCACGCCGTATCCGCGCCTGGGAACTTTGCGTAAATGATGAGATGGCGCTCGATAATCTGTTTCGTGTTGACTGCCCGGTATTTCCGGCCACCCCCGGGAGCGTTCAGCAAGTCATCCTCGCGGCGCAGGATATTTTGCAACTGACAGGGATGCCGGTCAGGCTGATTATCCTGGATACACTGGCCCGTTGTTTTGGCAGTTCAGACGAGAATACCGCGCGGGATATGGGGGCGTTTATTCAGGGCTGCGATGCTATTCGTTACCATACGCATTCCACCATGCTGATTGTTCATCATTCCGGCAAGGATCAGGACCGTGGTGCTCGTGGCTCCAGTGCCTTTCAGGCGGCACTAGACGCGGAGTTCAATGTTCGTCGTGAAGGTCGCCGCAACGCCATCACCCTGAGCTGTACCAAAATGAAAGACGCAGAAATGCCGGAAGTTACCGCCTACGACCTTAGTGAAGCGGAAATCTGTATTGATGATGATGGTGAGCCAGTGACATCTCTGGTGCTGAATGATGTGCCCCGGCAACCGGACGACAATGACAGTCCCGCCACATCCGGTGTGCCCTATATGACGCATAACCATGCCGCTCTCTGGAAATGTATAAATCAGCGTATCAGTCGGAACCAGTCCTGTACGCGGGCACTGCTGCGCGACGACCTGCGTGCCAGAGGTATGAACGTGGATAAGAAATTTTCCCGCTGGCTTGAAAAGCTGCTGCGAGAACAATTGATTGTTCTCGATGGTGAAGAGATCCGACTGGCTGATGTGGGGGAATAATGGGGGGATACCTGAACAGTGGGGGAAATATGCCGGAAAGTCACGTTGTCCCCCACTATTTTCGTATTTAGCCGTGAAAGGTGGGGGATTTCATGTAACCATATGCCGCAGCAGGTTTTTTTCTTTCGTTTTACAGAAAGTGGGGGAGCCAGCCAGGGAAAAGAAAGTGGGGGATCAAACGGGGGAAGTCGGGATGAAATATAACAGCATCTTCCCTGATGCTGTAAGAGGTAAATTGCTATTGAGGTAATTTTTCGTCCCTGAGTCGCCGGACTTCATCCTCTTCAAAAATATCGCGTAGCTGCTGTAACTGTTCAGCCAGAACGAGCAATAGTACATAGTTCGGACCGATATCATCAGGATTATCAACCATCACATGCACTAGCACTCGCGAGCGATCGACCAGCTCTCGGGCTGAGGGTTGTTCTATCGTAATTTTCATAGATACCTCCGGCGGAGGCGACGGGTGACAGTAGGACAGGAAACATACGCAGCGCTCCGCTTCGTGATAAGCAGGTTAACGCCACCACCGGAGACGCCAGGCTCACTGGTGGTGACCCAGACAGGGTTGGCGTACCGGTTATCACGACCCGGCGCTTCTTTCGAAGCCCCTGCCTGAGCCACCATTGAAGGGGCGAGCGCAGGCCGCGCCAGTAGCACTGCAAACATCGCTACCGACACTCGTGATAATTCGGAACGCCAATTCCGGTTGCGGTTTTGCCGCAACACTCGCACTATAAAGAAAACTCAATCTAAAAACTACAGGTAATGATAGCTAATTACCTATATGACAGATTAAGAGCCAATAATTATAGGTTTTTGATAATGTGTTACAACTTTTCTCATCTGGAGATTATGATGGAAGAAATAATAGAAAGTGAAATTACTAGTACTGAGATAGACAATCTTGCGTTTAATTTTTTTAAACTATTTGCACAATACGAATATTTTTTAAAGAAACAAGGTTTTTTCCAATCTATCAGAGGAAAGATTATTGTTGATTGGGACTGTTATGCCAATAAGATAGTAGGGAAAAATTTTATGGATTTATTAGGTGAAGATAAAATATCTGCTGAGTATATTTTAAGGGAACCTCCTAAATCGCAAGTGGTTGAAAATGAAATGATAGTGTGGAAAAGTGTCAATAATGAAGAGGTTAATGTTCAGGCATTATTTGGTCATATAGGACGAGTAAGGAATAATTTATTTCATGGAGGTAAATTTAATGGAACTTGGTTCGACCCTAAAAGAAGTGCATTATTGCTCAAACACAGTTTAATTGTGCTTGAACGCTTTAGAGATATGGGAATGATTGAAATAGATAATTAGAGTCTGTAATTTTTTTATCAGTTATCACAACAGCCATGAGCACATAGCTGTTGTGATATGGGGTTAAATGCTTTTAGACCATCTAGATAATACTACTTCAAAGGGGCGTTTTGCGGAAATTCGTTGGAGGAAATATTTTTTCTCATCTTTAGCAAGCCCTGAAACTGCATATATCATTGCTCTTTGTTGCCACGGATCCATAGAGGGGAAATGTTCTTTTAATTCTCTAACCCAATCATAAGCTTCATTTATTTTTGCTGCCAAAATAATCTCTCGCCTAATAAATGGATCTGATTTTTGGTAGAGTTCATGTAATTTTGAAAAATGATTGATGTGCTTATTCTTACTGAAGATGCTAAGGATTAATAATCTAAAATATTCGTTTGATTGCACCTCTGGTATTTTATACAGTTTTAATAGTTTTGTACCAATCTTCTTCCATTCGTTTGGTGCTATCGTTTGTATTGATCCTAAATAAAAACATATATTAGCAAAGCATGGCTCAAGTTTCTCTAGATTTTCCAAAGATACATTGATAGCGCCAGGGTGCCCGATCTGAGCAATTCGACGATAAAACCAACGTAATCTGATGTAATCTACTGGTATAGCATCAATATATTCATTGATTATTTTTTCTATGGCAATGTTTGAAATTAAAGACCAATCATCAGTAGAAATTTCTGAGTATGAGATAGTTTTATATGGATTCCCACCAGAATATTTTTTAATTATACTTAGTAAACTTGCCTCATGATTATTTATCGGCCTATCTTCAATCATTTCTCTACAGATCGGAAAAAAATCAACTGGGGTTAATATTTTTGTTTTATGTCTCTGTAATGTTAATCGTTGTTGGCGATCTAATATGGTTGCTAAATTAGATAAGGCAACCTTTGCTTTCTTTTCTGATTTACAGAAAATCAATATATCATCTGCATATCTAATAAATTGATAACCTGCACTCTTTAAGCTATTATCAACGGGTATTAATGTAGCTTCAGCTATAAGGTGTATTGGATGCGGACCTACAGGAACGCCTCTAGAAACTCCGGCAGTTGTTGACTCTAAGAGTGATATCAACCACTTGATCGCTTGATTTGGCCAATTCGCAGAAATTAATTGGTTTTCGACTGTGTGATGATATATTTGATTATAAAAATCGGCTATGTCGCAATATAAAATATGAGTTGAACCTCTTGCTAACTTTTCAGCTTTTATCCAAAAATCATTCCAGCCAGTCTTGTTGCTGTACAAGCCATCATTAATGTTAGGATTAAATCTATAACTAAATACCACATTATCTGATAATCTTAACTTTTCAATATCTTTTCCATATTCATAAACTAATGCAGAAAGAATTATTGAGTCTTGCGGGTCTAATTGAGTCGCTTGCCTATATGATACCTCATCTTTTGGTACGATGAATCGCCTGCAGCTACCTGGTGGAAATTCATTAAGATTATGGTCGACAATCATCGATGTAAAGTCATCCTTGTTATTCACAATAGATTCAATTTCTATACTCTTAGGAAAAAGATCTCCATCAGAATGATGATTGACAAAATCAATAGCCCATTCAAGAGAGGTTTTATTCACTGTCATTGGCATTTTCACCACTGTTAATTTATTCTATGAGATAACATGATAATACTCATGCCAAATTCAATATACAGATACATTTGTTTTTTTTTCGTTTTGTGAGTATCCTCTCTATAGGCTACAGATATTGGTGACATTTCATCATTATTTTACTTAAATTGTATTAATATTATGTAGTTAAGGCTGTGCTATGTTGCTTCTAAGATGATGCAAAAGGTGGTATAGGGATAGTAGCGTTCACACACCAGAAGCTTCTGGGCTCATTGGTAGCGAATATTCGGGAGGATTACTGTCTTGGTGGCTACTACTAGGTGTATATTTTAATGCTCCATATAGGCCATAAATTTAATTTATTAGAAAGATTTTTATTAACTCAGCATGAATTTTAAGAATTCTATATGATCTTACGGGGCGGCACAGATTATATTCATATAATCTGTGCTTCGCATTTGATTACTAGCTTCTTCCGGGGAAAAAACCATTAACGCTATCTAAAACATTATTGTTTCTAAGATGAATTTGGTAAATTTTATCTTTTAAACTGGCATCTTTAGAGCAATCAACATTCCACCTTTGCAACCAATATTGAGCCAGCGCTGCTCTTACCGATACTTTCCTTACACCATTAGTCATCTGAAAATCATCCTCAATAGTTTTTTTGTTACGTATTTTCCCAACCATTGGATGAACTGTAAGTTCAAGTTGAATAATTCTATTCCACATTTCATCATTATTTTTAGAAGCATGATCAGGGAGTAGTTTTCCTTGCGATGTTTTACTAATCCTATTTATAGCTAGATCAATGAATTTTTCTTTTTCGAAATCGAAACACCTAACGTATGTTTTTATACCGCTATCAAACATTGTATGCGGCGCAATCTCTTTAGTTGAAGTTCCATTTTCTACGGATTGATAATTGATAAAAAGACTTTCTTTGTTAAGTATCGCTCTCGATAGTGCTGCTAATACCTCAATGTTTGGGTTATGTAGTCTAGGGATGGTTTCGATACCCGTCGTTTCATACCCCATTGCTTGCGATGTTTCAGGACTTCTTAAACGAGATAATGCTGTCTCGACACGTAATGGGTATGTAGTCTCGAACGTATCAAGGTTAATCTCATATCTCTTTACGCTGTGGTTTAAACGTAAGTTATGGTCCGCTAGATCTCTATAACGACGAATATCTCTAGTGGCTGCGGCCTCTTGGATGCCGAATTTTTCAGTCAGCTCACTTCGTGAGAGCCATCCTTTGAACATCAAAAGCCACTCTATATACCAAAGCCTATCAATAACATTCTGATTTCTAATGTGTTTTTTGTTCATGCTATATACCCTTAGTTTTTATGCTGTTCAATGCTTGATCTGATACTCAAGATCTGTAATCATAATGATGAGTTTAGCATAAAGAGACAATAAAGGAGATGTTTAATGGCAACAAATAAACCATATGGTGACAATCATCGCATTGGGGCCGTAAAGAATCGCTCGCAGTTTCAGACTCCCTCTGGATTATGGGCAAAAAGGGACGCCGAAACGGGACGCATTATGGATATCAAACAGGATGGAACGCCATTTAAAGGGGTTAGGAAAGAAAAATAGCCTAATGGGCTTCTCAGCCCATTAGTACAAATCGAGAAATGAGTGGCACTTAACTCTCACCTTAAGTGCTTATGACAAGCAGCAAGCCACAAGATTTGTTGGTGACAACAGTACAGCTTTTTACTGGAAAATCAACTCACTTGTGGTCTAAAGGATAATGATAATGAGTAAAGTTGATGATGAACAAGAGTTTATCTTCAGGCCCTACATTACTGTGAAGGGAAGAAGAATTACTCGACCAAACGGGGGGATGTTCAAGATCCCAGTAAAAGACAAAAAGCCTGAGTTACGCGGCGGGTAAGAAATTGTTTAACGAAATAGTTACGGTTTGTCCTCGTTGTCATAAAGAAGCACAAGGTGTTCTGTCGATTGAATATGCTTTTGGCTTCCGTATGTTACGAGGGCAGAAGAAACCTCAGTCTCACTGTCGTGCATGCAGGATTGAAGAGTTGCGTTTGTCACGTCAACTGGCAGCTTAAATGTCACACATTAATCGCCCATGCTATATTATGGGCGATTATTTTTTTAAAGATGGTCAGTTAGTTGCAATTATGCCATCAAGGAAATCCGCATACCATTGCATCATTTCTCGCCGCTTCTCCAGATACTGCGCATGATTATACGTTCCGCGAATCGCATTCTTATCAATATGTGCGAGCTGTGTTTCAATCCATGCGCTATCAAAGTCATGTTCATGCAAGATTGTAGACATGGTATGCCGGAAACCATACCCTGTAGCGCGTCCCTTATAACCCAGTAGCTCGATAACCTGATTTACGCTTTCCTTGCTGATTGGCTTCTTACGGCTATTGCGGCCAATAAAGATGTACGGGAAATTTTTGGTGATCGGTTCCAGTTGTTTGAGGAGTTCAATCACCTGATGTGAGAGAGGTACAAGGTGAGGACGACGCATTTTCATTCGCTCTGGTGGGATCTCCCAGAGGGCATTCTCAAAATCAATTTCATCCCATGTCGCGAAACGCATCTCTTGGGTTCTGACACCTGTAAGCATGACCAGTTTTGCTGCGTTTCTGGTAATAAGGCTCCCGGTGTACCCTTCCAAATCGCGGATAAAATAAGGCATCTCGTTCGAGGGCAGCCAGGCATAGTTTTGTTTTTTCGGTGTAGCCAGTGCCATTGCAAGATCCGGGGCTGGATTGTATTTGGCACGACCTGTGATGATGGCATAACGAAAAACTTCACCACAGCGCTGGCGTACTTTCCGCGTTTTCTCCAGTGCGCCACGTTGCTCGATGCGCTTGAGAACCTGTAGCAATTCTTGCGGCGTAATGTCCCCCATAGGGCGCTGGCCGATAAAAGGAAACACGTCCTGTTCGAAGGTTTTGATGATTTCATCACGGTAGCCCAGAGTCCAGCGATCGGCTTTGCTACGATGCCACTCCCTACTGACTACCTCAAAAGTCATGGCTTTAGCCTGCTCTCGCAGCGCTTTTTGTGTACGACGTTCGGCCATTGGATCTACACCAGATATGACAAGTTTGCGCGATTTGTCGCGCATTTCTCTGGCTTCGGAGAGGGAGACTAGTGGATAAGAGCCGAAGGACATCAAGCGGGCTTTGTTATCAAAACGATAGCGAAAGCGCCAACCCTTGCTCCCGTTGGGTTCAATCAGCAGCGCCAGGCCCAAACCATCGCTTAGCGAATATGCTTTTTCTTTTGGCTGAGCCCGCTTTATCTCAAGATTTGTGAGTGCCATATGTATAGCCCTGTGTTAGCCACGAAATCCTATACAGATTACTATACATTTTTTGAGCGGATTTCAGAAACCGACTATGGTCACATATGGACGATAATTATTTTAACTTGTTGTTTTTGTAATTATAAATGGACGGGTATGGACTGCTATGGAAGGATTTTGGCGGAAGATCACAGGAGTCGAACCTGCCCGGGACCGCTGGCGGCCCCAACTGGATTTGAAGTCCAGCCACCTCACCGGAGATGACGATCTTCCGCGCCTCGATTGCTACATGGAGGCGGGGCGCATTATAGCTACTTCCTACGGTTTCCACACCCCCTCACTCACTTTTTTAACTTCCCTTTCTCCTTACCATGACCAGTTTCAAATAAATCTCTACAAAATCCATCGCTTACACTTCGACACATTTTTCGACGCTACCCCGATCACAGAAAACAAGAATCGTAATTTGATAACGAGATATCGGAATACCCGCGCTCACAGGGATGGTTTACAAGAACTGTAACCGGTATCAGTGCGTGTGAAAGTGCTAACAAGGATGCGTAATGAAAAGTGAGATTTTGTCCGTTAAAGAGAAGATTGGCTACGGCATGGGTGATGCCGCCAGCCACATTATCTTCGATAACGTTATGTTATATATGATGTTCTTCTATACCGATATTTTTGGTATTCCGGCCGGATTTGTCGGCACCATGTTCTTACTGGCCCGCGCGCTGGATGCTATCTCAGACCCTTGCATGGGACTGCTCGCCGACCGCACCCGTTCACGCTGGGGGAAATTCCGCCCGTGGGTGCTGTTTGGCGCGCTGCCGTTTGGTCTGGTTTGTGTGCTCGCCTACAGCACGCCGGATCTCAGCCTGCACGGCAAAATGATTTATGCCGCAATCACCTACACGCTGCTGACCCTGCTTTATACCGTGGTGAACATTCCCTATTGTGCGCTGGGCGGCGTGATCACTAATGACCCCACGCAGCGCATCTCCCTACAGTCATGGCGCTTCGTGCTGGCGACGGCGGGCGGCATGCTCTCCACCGTGCTGATGATGCCGCTGGTTAATCTGATTGGCGGTGAAGATAAAGCGCTGGGCTTCCAGGGCGGGATTGCCGTGCTCTCGGTCGTGGCGTTCCTGATGCTGGCGTTTTGCTTCTTCACCACCAAAGAACGTGTGAAAGCGCCGCCGGGCAGCACTTCAATGCGTGAAGACCTGCGTGATATCTGGCAAAACGACCAATGGCGCATCGTCGGCCTGCTGACCATTCTCAACATTCTTGCCGTCTGCGTTCGCGGCGGGGCGATGATGTATTACGTCACCTGGATTCTGGGCAAGCCGGAAGTGTTTGTCGCCTTCCTCACCACCTATTGCGTCGGCAACCTGATCGGCTCTGCGCTGGCAAAACCGCTGACTGACTGGCAATGCAAAGTCAGCGTCTTCTGGTGGACGAACGCCCTGCTGGCGGTCGTCAGTCTGGCAATGTTCTTCGTGCCGATGCACGCCAACCTCACCATGTTCGCTTTCATCTTCGTGATTGGCGTACTGCATCAGCTCGTGACGCCCATCCAGTGGGTAATGATGTCCGACACCGTTGATTACGGCGAGTGGTGCAACGGAAAACGTCTGACGGGGATCAGCTTTGCGGGCACGCTGTTCGTGCTCAAGCTGGGTCTGGCGCTCGGTGGGGCGATGATCGGCTGGATGCTGGCGGGCGGCGGCTACGATGCCGCAGCGAAAACCCAAAACAGCGCCACCATTAGCATCATTATCGCATTGTTCACGATTGTCCCGGCCATTTGTTACCTGCTGAGTGCCGTGATTGCCAAACGTTTCTACACCCTGAAAACGCCGTATCTGACGGAAATTATGAGTCAGTTGGCTCAGGGCGCGCGCCGCAATCAACAGGATTTTACGACGAAAGAATTACAGAACTAAGGAACCAACGATGAAAATTAGCGACGGAAACTGGCTGACGCAGCCTGGCCTGAATTTAACTCACCCGATTCAGGTGTTCGAGGTTGAACAGCTGGGTAACGAGATGATTGTCTACGTTGCGCCGCGCGATGTGCGTGAACGTACCTGGCAACTGGATACTCCACTCTTCACCCTGCGCTTCTTCTCGCCGCAGGAAGGCGTGGTTGGGGTGCGTATGGAACACTTCCAGGGCGCGCTGGATACCGGCCCGCATTACCCGCTGAACGTGCGGCAGGACGTCAGCGTCGAGATGCGAAACGCCGCTGAATTTGCCGAACTGAAGAGCGGTAATTTGAGCGTGCGGGTCACTAAAGGCGAGTTCTGGTCGCTGGATTTCCTGCGTAACGGTGAACGTATTACCGGCAGCCAGCTGAAAAATAACGGCTACGTGCAGGACACCAACAGCGGGAAAAACTATATGTTTGAACGCCTGGATCTGGGCGTCGGTGAAACGGTGTACGGGCTGGGCGAGCGCTTTACTGCGCTGGTACGTAACGGCCAGACGGTGGAAACCTGGAACCGCGATGGCGGCACCAGTACCGAGCAGTCTTACAAGAACATCCCGTTTTATCTCACCAACCGCGGCTACGGCGTGCTGGTGAACCATCCGCAGTGCGTGTCGTTTGAAATCGGCTCTGAGAAAGTGTCGAAAGTGCAGTTCAGCGTTGAAAGTGAGTATCTGGAATATTTCGTCATCGATGGCCCTACGCCGAAAGCGGTGCTGGATCGCTATACCCGCTTTACCGGCCGTCCGGCGCTGCCGCCAGCTTGGTCGTTCGGTTTGTGGCTGACCACATCGTTCACCACCAATTACGATGAAGCGACGGTGAACAGTTTTATCGACGGGATGGCCGAGCGCAATCTGCCGCTGCACGTCTTCCACTTCGACTGCTTCTGGATGAAGGCTTTCCAGTGGTGCGACTTTGAGTGGGACCCGGTGACCTTCCCGGACCCGGAAGGCATGATCCGTCGCCTGAAGGAGAAAGGGCTGAAGGTCTGCGTCTGGATAAACCCCTATATCGGTCAGAAATCCCCGCTGTTCAATGAACTGAAAGAGAAAGGGTATCTGCTCAAACGTCCGGACGGTTCCCTATGGCAATGGGATAAATGGCAGCCGGGCCTGGCGATTTATGACTTCACCAATCCGCAAGCCTGCGAGTGGTATGCCAACAAGCTGAAAGGGCTGGTGGACATCGGCGTTGACTGCTTCAAAACTGACTTTGGCGAACGCATTCCCACGGACGTGCAGTGGTTTGACGGTGCCGATCCGCAGAAAATACACAACCATTATGCGTACATCTACAACGAACTGGTATGGAATGTGCTGAAAGAGACCGTCGGTGAAGAAGAGGCAGTGCTGTTCGCCCGTTCGGCCTCCGTGGGCGCACAGCAGTTTCCGGTGCACTGGGGCGGTGACTGCTACGCCAACTATGAATCGATGGCCGAAAGCCTGCGCGGCGGGTTGTCTATCGGCCTGTCCGGCTTTGGCTTCTGGAGCCACGATATTGGCGGCTTTGAGAATACCGCCCCGGCGCACGTCTACAAGCGCTGGTGTGCGTTCGGGCTGCTCTCCAGCCACAGCCGCCTGCACGGCAGTAAATCCTATCGTGTGCCATGGGCGTACGATGACGAATCCTGCGATGTGGTGCGCTACTTCACCGAACAGAAATGCCGCATGATGCCGTACCTGTATCGCGAAGCGGCACGCGCCAATGAGCAAGGCACGCCGATGATGCGCGCAATGATGCTGGAGTTCCCGGACGATCCCGCATGTGATTATCTCGACCGCCAGTACATGCTGGGCGATAGCGTGATGGTTGCGCCGGTGTTTAGCGAGGCGGGCGATGTGCAGTTCTACCTGCCGGAAGGACGCTGGACGCATCTGTGGCGTAATGATGAAGTGGTTGGCAGCCGCTGGCATAAGCAGCAGCATGACTTCCTGAGTCTGCCGGTTTATGTGCGCGACAACACACTGCTTGCGCTGGGTAGCAATAACCAGAAGCCGGACTACGCCTGGCACGAAGGGACGGCGTTCCAGCTGTTCCATCTGCAGGAGGATCGGGAGGCGATTTGTGAAGTTCCGGCGGCTGACGGTTCGGTTATCTTCACGCTGAAGGCGACGCGCGCGGGTAATACTCTCACCGTGCAAGGTCGTGGCGAAGCGCGTAACTGGACGCTGTGCCTGCGTAATATTGCGCAGGTTAGCGGCGTGAAGGGCGGCTCATCTGTGGGCAGTGAGTGGGGAGTGGTTGTCACGCCGGAGGCGGATAGGCTGACGATAACCCTATAAGCGCATGTGAACGTGGTGCCGGATGGCGACGCATTGCGTCTTATCTGGCCTACGATGCGTACAGCGTTCCAGATCTGAAAAGAAAAAATATTCTGACTTAAATTTTTACCTATCCATATTTGCGAGCGCTGTCACTCTAATACATGAGAAAAATGTGATCTGCGCCGTAAATATCTCACTATTTCCTCTTTTTGTCTTATTTCTGTCCGGATTACAGGACACGATTTAGTATTGTTGGCGCATCGTAGCCCTCTTATATTTATCATCACGAATTACACGTGGAGCATAAACGCTTCTTTATAACCTAAATAATTCGAGTTGCAGGAAGGCGGCGACACAACGAATCCCCTGAACGTACATAAGTACGTGACTGGGGTGAGCGACAAATCTGTCGGGAACAGATTTGAACGTCGCGGAGCGACGGCCCTTAAGGGCGAGTCTCATGGATGAGACGAGTAACTCAACAGCCAACGTACATGTAGCTTGAAGTATGACGGGTATAGATATTTAATCTGGTATGTAATAAGGGTAAATAATGCAAATGATTACCTCGCGACAAAACAGATTATTAAGGTTTCTTCTGTCCCGGAAGGAATATGTCACGCTGCTGAAAATTGCCGAGTATTTAGCTGTTTCAGAGAAAACAGTACAACGCGATCTGCGTTTGCTGGAACAGTGGTTGTCGGAATGGAAAATAGCCATTGATAAACGTGCTGGCGCAGGTGTGATATTAAGTGCCGATAATATTACCGATCTTTTATATTTAGACCAGTTATTAGGGACGGAGGGTGATGACGCTGATGGCATGATGAATAACTCACGACGCGTCAAGATAGCCTCACAACTATTAAGTGAAACTCCGCATGAAACCTCGATCAGTAAATTATCCGAACGTTATTTCATTAGTAGCGCATCGATTGTTAACGATCTGAAAGTGATTGAGTCCTGGATCACCCCGCTGGGCCTGTCGCTGATTCGCAGCCAGAGCGGTACGCACATTGAAGGTAGCGAGAGCGGCGTGCGCCAGGCGATGGCGTCACTGATCAACGGTGTGATTAACCATAATGAACCCGGTAGTCTGATTTATTCACGCCTGGATCCGGGCAGTTATAAAGCGTTAGTACATTACTTCGGTGAGGAAGACGTTTTATTTGTCCAGACGCTGTTGCAGGAAATGGAGAATGATCTGTGCTGGTCGTTAGGCGAACCTTATTACGTCAATATCTTTACCCATATTCTGATCATGATGTATCGCATCACGCGCGGAAATGCCTTACCGCGAAAAGATGAAAATATCACTTCATGTGATGAGAGCATATTCTCGATTGCCAGCCGTATGATTCAACATATCGAAAAACGCATTGCCCATTCGCTGCCGGAAGACGAAGTTTGGTTTATTTATCAATATATTATCTCTTCTGGTGTGGTGATTGAAGAGCATAACGATGTAAGTGTGATTGGCCATATGCACTCCAGTGATGAAGCGCGGTTGATTACCCATCGACTGATTGCCACCTTCGCCGAGATGGTCGACAGCAATCTCAGTCAGGATAGTGCGCTATATGACGGATTACTGATTCATATTAAGCCGCTGATTAACCGGCTTAACTATCAGATCCGTATCCGCAATCCGCTGCTGGAGGATATCAAAGGCGAGCTGCAGGACGTCTGGCGGTTGACCCAGTGCGCGGTGAATCGGGTGTTTAGCCGTTGGGGCGAGCGGGCGGTATCGGAAGATGAGGTGGGATATCTTACCGTCCACTTTCAGGCGGCAATGGAGCGCCAGATGGCGCGTAAGCGTGTGCTGTTGGTCTGTTCGACCGGTATTGGCACCTCCCATCTACTCAAGAGCCGCATTCTGCGTGCCTTTCCGGACTGGACCATTGTCGGCGTGGTGTCGGCAGGTAGTTTGCCCTCAGTGCTGACGGACGATATTGAATTGGTGGTGTCGACCATTAATTTACCCGCTATTGCTATGCCTGTCGTGTATGTCACCGCCTTCTTCAATGATGCGGATATTAAGCGGGTAACGGAAACGGTTATTACTGAAAAATTACATCGGGCGACGTCACTGGTCGTTGAAAATTAATGTCTGAACTCCATGAGGTATGATTGATGGATATAACGAAAATACTCAATACGAATCGCGTTATTTTGGACATGAAAGCGACAAACAAAACGGAGGTGATTGAGGAACTGACAGATATTCTGCAAAAAGATGGTGCTATCAGCTGTCGGGAAACGTTTATTCAGGATGTCTGGCAGCGTGAATCTGAGGGCTCAACCGGCTTCGAAAACCATATTGCGATCCCGCACGGAAAATCATCAGCGGTGATCAATACGACGCTGGCTATTGGGCGTACCCGGCAGGATATTCCCTGGGAAACCCTGGACGGCAGCAACGTGCGCTGCATTATTTTGTTTGCCGTCCGTCTTGAAGATCAGAACACCACGCATATTCGTCTGCTCTCGCAGGTTGCCGGAGCACTGGCTGACGAAGATATTATTGAACAATTACTTGTCGAAAGCAGTCCACAAAAAATTATTGAGCTATTTAGCCAATATGCTGAATCCAATGTCTGCTAAATAAAAAGTGGAGCATGTTATGAATATTGTTTGTGTTGCCGCCTGTACGGCGGGTATTGCGCACACCTATATTGCCCGTGAGAAGTTAATTAAAGGTGCCAAAGCGCTTGGTCATAATATAAAAGTTGAAACCCAGGGCACCATTGGTACAGAAAACGAACTGCTGACAGAAGATATTTCTGCGGCTGATGTCGTGATTCTTGCTGTCGATGTAAAAATAAAAGGGGAGGAACGATTTTCAAATAAACGCATTGTGCGAGTGAAAACCGAAATCGTCATAAAATCACCGATTCAGTTTCTTGAAAAGGTTGAAAAATCATTAGTTAACACAAACCAGTAGCGATCCTCATTCTGGAGGGGTTTCACATGAGTGAAAATAAAATTCCGCTATCTCAGGAAATAAAAAGACATTTATTAACGGGAATTTCGTGGATGATCCCGTTAATTGTTGCCGCCGGGATTTGTATTGCTCTCGGGCAAATACTTGGTGGCACTAACGTGGGTGAAAAAACAGGGACCATACCCTGGATGCTCAACCAGATAGGCGGTTGGGGGATGGGGCTGATTGTACCGCTGATTAGCGCGGCGATTGCCTACTCCATTGCCGATCGCCCCGGATTCGCGCCGGGTCTGATTGTCGGTTTTGTCTGTGGCGAAATTCATACCGGTTTTATTGGCGGAATGCTTGGCGGGTTTCTGGTTGGCTACACCGTTCTGCTGTTGAAACGTTATATCCGTTTACCACAGTCAATGCAGGGTCTGATGCCCATCATGGTGCTACCGGTGTTGAGTACCGTGATTGGCGGCCTGTTGATGATGACGCTGATCGGCAAGCCGATTGCCTGGCTGCAGGATGCGTTGATTCATCTGTTGGAGTCCATGCAGGGTGGGTCCCGTTTTCTGATGGGGGCGATCATCGGCGCAATGGCGACATTCGATTTCGGCGGACCGGTAAATAAAACCATGTCGCTGTTTGCGGATGGCATGCTGGTTAGCGGCGTGTATGGTCCTGAAGCGGTCAAGTTTGTCGGGTCAATGATTCCACCGTTCGGCATTACGCTCTCCTTCCTGCTGACGCGCCACAAGTACACCCGTGCGGAGCGCGAGGCGCTGAAGGCGGCATTCCCGATGGGGATCTGCATGATTACCGAAGGCGTTATACCGATTGCGGCGCGTGACCTGTTGCGCGTGGTCGGGTCCTGTGTGGTGGCATCAGCGGTGGCGGGCGGCTTGATTATGGTATGGGGTGTCGAAAGTCCGGTTCCGCACGGCGGCATGTTCGTGGTCCCACTCTTCACGCACCCGCTACTGTTTTGTCTGGCATTGGGGATCGGTACGGTGATTTGCGGTGTGATGCTCTCACTGTGGAAGAAACCGGTGACTGAGCGTGACGAGGAGTTTGACGAACTCAGCGATCAGAAGCTGAAAGACGAAGAAATCACCTTCACCCTGGAATAACCGGAGGCCGTATGTTTGCCGATATGAAAAGCATGGTGACCAAAGCCTGGCGCGAGCAGTACGCGCTGCTGGCCATCAACTGTATGAACCTGGAAAGCGCCCGTGCGGCGGTACGGGTGGCTGAGAAACACCGTGCGCCCATTATTCTGAATCTGTATCAGGGGCATCTGGACCATTTTCCGGCCCCGATAGCCGCTGCGGTCGTCAAAACGCTTGCGGAGGAAGCCTCGGTGCCAGTTGTGCTGGCACTGGACCACGGCAAAGATCCTGTACGCATCCGCCAGGCTTTTCGCGCCGGGTTTAGTGGCTTGATGATCGACGCTTCGGCGTTTGCGCTGGAAGAAAATATTCGTCAGACCCGTGCGGTTGTGGATCTGGCTGCCAGCGTCTCGCTGTGTGTGGAAGGTGAGTTGGGCCATCTTGCCGATGCTCCACGCTACGACCACGCGACGAACGTTGATTTGATGACCCAGGCTGCTGACGTTGGGCCGTTTATCCAGCAGACCGGGATCGACGTGCTGGCGGTGTCGGTCGGTACGGCACACGGCATGTACGCGCCGGGTGTGACACCGGCGATTGATTTCCAGCGTCTTGAAGAGATTGCCCGTTTATCGACGGTGCCACTGGCGCTACATGGCGGCAGCGGGACGCCGTTTGACCAGCTACAGCGTTGTCCGATGTTTGGTGTCGCCAAAATTAACGTTGGCGCAGCGGTTTTTGAAGCTGGAAAAGCAGCATTGCTCCATACCTTGTGTCGCGACAAATCCTGTGAACTTGTTGATGCCCTGGCCCTGATGGAACAGGCCTGCGAAGAAGCCATTATTCCGTACCTGCAGGCCTGCGGCGCTATCGGCAAAGCCTGATTCATTTTCTGTAACGCCTTCTATGCCTCTGCGATAACGCACTGGCAGGGCTTTCTACACCCTGAAACTGGAGAGTTAACATGTTAGTTTCGATGAAAGAATTACTGCAGCCTACCCGTCAGCACGGTTTTGCCATTGGCGCCTTCAACGTGGCGGATAGCTGCTTTGTGCGTGCAGTGGTCGAAGAGGCGGAAGCAACCAATACGCCGGCGATTATCTCGATTCACCCCAGCGAGCATGATTTCGTCGGCGATGCGTTTTTTAGCTATGTCCGCGATATCACGATGCGCAGCCCTGTACCGTTTACTCTGCATCTGGACCATGGGGCGTCGGTGGAACATGTCCTGCGGGCGATTCAGTGTGGGTTTACCTCGGTGATGATCGACGGTTCGCTGCTGCCTTATGAGGAAAACGTGGCCCTGACCCGCGAAGTGGTCAAACTGGCGCATGCGGTAGGTGTCTCGGTTGAGGGGGAGCTGGGAACGATTGGCCAGACCGGAACGTCAGTGGAAGGCGGCGTATCAAAAGTCACCTACACCGATCCTGCTCAGGCGCAGGACTTTATCGCCCGTACAGGCGCCGACACGCTGGCGGTAGCGATTGGTACTGCCCACGGGATCTACCCGAAAGGAATGCAGCCAGAACTGCAAATGAACATTCTGCGTGATATCGCCGGGCGGCTGGATATTCCGCTGGTGCTGCACGGCGGCTCGGCGAACCCGGATGCGGAGATTGCCGAATCCGTCACGCTGGGCGTGGGCAAAATCAATATTTCCAGCGATATGAAGTATGCCTACTTCCAGAAGGTGCGTGAAATTCTGGCGAAAGAAACCTGGTGGGACCCGAACGTGATTTACCCGGAAGCGATTAGCGCCGCACGGGATGTGATCCGCCATAAAATGAAGCTGTTTGGATCTACTGGCAAAGCATCACTTTACTAACGGCATGCAGGCGGGGAAACCCGCCTCTTTCGCAACAAGGAAAAGTGGAATGAAGCGTTCACACATTAATTATGCCGTCGATAAAGCGCATGCCATCGCCGAAACTTTTCGGATCTGTTTGCCTGATTTTGCGTATTTTACGGTCGATGCCTGGCGGCAACAGGATCAAACTCTGTGGCGTGAAGTGCGCGATCTCCAGCTGGGCTGGGATGTCACCGATTTTGGTCGTGGTGATTTTGCGCAAACCGGGCTCACGCTGCTGACGTTGCGCAATGGCGTGTTGGGTTCGGCAAACTACCCCAAACCGTATGCCGAAAAGATGCTGCAAATTCAGCAGGATCAACAAACGCCGTGGCATTTTCACACCCATAAAATGGAAGATATTGTCAATCGCGGCGGCGGTGATTTATGTATGCAGCTGGCATGGGCCACGCCCGATGCGCAGTATGACGCGCAGCGTATTATTGAGGTTAGTGTGGATGGTCAGCGGCGAACCGTTAAGCCCGGCGAAACGCTGGTGCTGAAACCAGGGCAAGGCATCTGTCTGCCACCCCGTCTGTATCATCGTTTCTGGGCTGAGAAAGCGTTTGTATTGGGCTGGGAAATCTCAATGGTGAATGACGACCGGCACGATAACCACTTTCTTGAGCCTGGGGGACGCTTCCCGGCGATAGAAGAGGACGAGCCGGTGAAATGGTTGTTGTGCAGTGAATATATTCGTTTATGAGCGGGAGTAGGCCCGGTAAGCGAAGCGCCACCGGGCAATAATCACTGCGCAAGTGGTGGCGCTGTGACTTCACTACCGAATACCACGCCCGCCTGCATGGTTTGCGTTACCTGCTGTTTCTCCACGTTTACCGCATGCAACTGACCGTTGACCGTTGGCTTGAGCGGCGCATCGGCCTGAATATTGCCGCTGGCGGTAAGCTGGATGTTGCCATCGCCGGAAAGCGGCAGTGCGGGCCAGCCCCACTGCTGCAGGATCGTCATTGGCACGCCGCGCCCGTTCAGGCTGACCTGCGTCTGGCGCTGAGGCAGTTGCGAAATGCTGGCGGTCGCCTCCAGCAGCCCTTTTTCCGTATAGGCACTTAGCTCGCTGATATTGATCGTGCTGCTGTTCGCGGCGAGGGCCAGAGAAGGTCGGCGCACGTCGGTACGGTTAAACGTCGCAGCTGCGGCATTGAGCGTGGCGCTACCACTCCAGATACCCCACTGATTATTTTGTACCAACCCGAGGTTGGCGCCATAACCGTCCAGTGCGGTGAGCTGCCATGGGAACAGAGGATCGATATCGATAATCAGGTTACGGCTGGCGCTGAATTTTTTTAGCGTCAGGCTGTTTAGCCAGGAAGGCAGGGGTTTCATCCACCGTTGCTTCCAGTTTTCCGGCAGCGTGTATTCCAGCCCGGCAATGGCAACATCGTCGAGGACTAGCGCCTTGTTACTACGCAACCAGTTACCGGATGTTCTGACCATACCGCCTTCCCAGCGCGTGGTGAACTGGCGTAGTGCAATGCCCTGCGGTGAGAATTCGGCATTCAGAATGGGATCGAAAAAGTGCAGTGAACCGTAGATAAACTCACTGGCGTTCATCGACAGCTTCCCTTCCTGAGTTTGCCAGTCGTCCTTGCTGAAGGTCATATTGCGCAAACTCAGATCGAGGTCTGTTACTGCCCAGTCAGGACCTTGCAGACGGGCATCAGTCACCTCAAGACGACCAATTTGCAGGGACGGAATCGTGGTTAGCGGTGCGAAAAAATCGACCAGTGATTTATCACTTTGTAGCCGGATATCATTTAACCGCAGATTCTCCACGACCCAGCTGCCATCAGCATTGCGCTGCGCCACGCCGGTTAATGCCCCACGCGCCACGTCTGCGCCAATATTGCTAAGCGTCACCCGGTCATGGTCGATGCTGCCTTCGATTAGCACGTTGGTGGTGGGAACGTCGTTAAGCGTTAATGAACTGGCGCTGAGCTGAATTTGCGCTTTGTTGCCGAGAATTTTACCCGCCTCAGGGTTCCAGGGAATAACACCGCCGTTCACGCGTTGCGCGCTCAGGTTCCACTCACTGCCGGGGCTGTTTAGTGCCATATCCTGTAACTGCAGGCGATCGGCCTGGAACGGAAGCGGCGCAGTGTGTTGAGAAAGATTGAGCGTACCGTTTTGCAACAAGATGGTGTCAACGTGCAACGGGTCGGTGATCTGACGACTGCTCAGGCCAATATCAACCGTTTTTGCGACCAGCGTGGCAGGTTGCCCATCACGACCAAAAGTGACATTTTTCAACAGAATATGGGATGGGGAGGAAAATCGGTGATCGATGGCATCAAAAGCCAGGTGGTAGCTGCTGTTCTCTGATACCCAGGCGCTGACATGCTCCGCACCCCAACGGGTTTGCAGTAGAAAATAAAGGCCGAGGATCGCCACTGCACAGGCGATCAGCACGTAAATAAGCAGCTTTCCAATAAATTTCATGGTCTTCCATCCCGCGAAGTGCACATAGTCAAGTTATGCACGATTTACGCGCAATCCTCAAGGCGGGAATGGTGAAAGAGCGTTACAGCGGCGTTGATTCAGAATCAACGCCGCATTTCGCTTACGCTTTCTCTGGCGGGAAAATCAGGTTCAGAACAATAGCGGTAATACCGCCAGCAGCAATGCCGGAAGAGAGCAGGTTTTTTACCCAGTCAGGCGCAAACTGCAGGATCAGCGGTTGCTGGGAGACGCCGAGACCAACAGCCAGCGACAGTGCGATAATCAGGATGGCGCGGCGGTTCAGCGGTTCACGTGACACGATGCGTACCCCGGAGGCGGCGATAGTCCCGAACATCACCAGCGTTGCCCCGCCCAGAACAGGTTCAGGGATATGTTGTACAAAGCCACTGACTGCCGGGAACAGACCCAGCCCGATCAGCATCAGCGCCACCACAAAACCAACATAGCGGCTGGCAACGCCGGTTAACTGGATGACCCCATTATTCTGACCGAAGCAGGAGTTCGGGAAGGTGTTGAATACGGCGGAAACAAACGAGTTCAGGCCGTTCGCCAGTACTCCGCCTTTCAGACGTTTCATGTACAGCGGACCCGAGACCGGTTGTTCGGAGACATCGGAGGTTGCCGTAATATCACCGATGGTCTCCAGCGAGGTGATCATAAAGACCAGCATCAGCGGTAGCAGTAAGCTCCAGTCGATACCCAGACCGTAGTACAGCGGCGTTGGTACCATGATCAGATCCTGACTTACCGGCGCGGTATTTTGCGGCAACATGCCCATAAACCAGGCCAGCAGGTAGCCTGCAGCCATGGCAATCACCAGTGACGCAACGCGCAGGTATGGGTTGCGCTGGCGATTAAGAATGATAATCAGCGCCAGCACGACACCAGCTAGCATCAAATTCTTCGGTGCGCCAAAGGTGTTGTCGCTCATTGCCGCGTAGCCGCCGCCAATCGATGTCAGGCCCACCTGAATCAGTGACAAACCAATGATCATCACTACCACCCCTGAGACCAGCGGAGTAATAATACGACGAGCCAGATGTAGTACACGCGAGATAACCATCTCGGTGCAGCTTGCCAGCATCAGTGTGCCAAACAACGCCGCCATCATGGTTGGGATATCGGCGCCACCGGTTTTTAGCGCCGTACCGCCCATAATCAGCGGCGCAACAAAGTTAAAGCTGGTGCCCTGAATGGATAACAGCCCTGAACCTACCGGTCCCCAGGCTTTGATCTGAATGATAGAAGCCACGCCGGAAGCGAACAGCGACATACTGATAATGTGTTGAGTATCCTGAGCCGGCAAGCCGAGCGCCTGGCAGATTAACAGAGCAGGCGTGATCACCGCGACGAACATGGCCAGCAGGTGCTGACAGGCGGCAAACAGGGTTTGGGCTAGCGGGGGGCGATCTTCAAGACGGTAAATCAGTTCACTGTTGTGAGTCTGCGCAACCGGTTGCGCATTTGTCGACTCTACGGCGTTAACGGACATCAGAGGCAATCCCATGGTGGAAAAGCGGTGATTTTATCTGACCAGGACAGAAAAGCAAACGTTTGCGAGTAACTATTCTTAATATTTAAAACGGATAAACAAACATTTTTATATAACTTTTCATCATTTTCTGCTTAAAATCCACCCCGATAACTCATTAAGAGCTAAAAATCGACCTGGAATGAATCGTGCGTAGCAGAACTGCAAAGCGCACTAATGGAGCTGTATATGTTTTACCTCGATACATTATCAACACTGGTTGCTGCAACCCTGGTGTTGCTGCTGGGGCGTAAGCTCGTCCAGTCTGTCTCTTTCCTGAAAAAATATACGATTCCCGAACCTGTAGCAGGTGGATTGCTGGTGGCGATCGCGTTGCTGGTGCTGAAAAAAAGCATGGGCTGGGAGGTCAATTTTGATATGACGTTGCGCGATCCGCTGATGCTGGCGTTCTTCGCAACTATCGGCCTGAACGCCAATATTGCCAGCCTGCGCGCGGGTGGCCGCGTGGTGGGCATCTTTCTGATTGTGGTTGTTGGGCTGCTATTAATGCAGAACGCTATCGGTATCGGGATGGCAAGCCTGCTGGGTCTCGACCCGCTGATGGGCCTGATTGCCGGTTCGATAACGCTCTCTGGTGGGCACGGAACTGGAGCGGCGTGGAGCAAGCTGTTTATTGAACGCTATGGTTTCGCTAATGCAACTGAAGTGGCAATGGCATGCGCAACGTTCGGCCTGGTGCTGGGCGGCTTGATCGGTGGGCCTGTTGCGCGCTATCTGGTAAAACACTCCACGACTCCGGACGGTATGCCGGACGATCAGGCAGTACCGACTGCGTTTGAAAAGCCAGATGTTGGGCGCATGATCACCTCGCTGGTGCTGATTGAAACTATCGCGCTGATTGCTATCTGCCTGACGGTGGGCAAAATCGTTGCGCAAATGTTGGTGGGAACGGTGCTGGAACTGCCGACTTTCGTCTGCGTACTGTTTGTCGGTGTGATCCTGAGTAATGGTCTGGCGCTACTGGGCTTTTATCGGGTGTTTGAGCGTGCGGTTTCGGTGCTTGGTAACGTCAGTTTGTCGCTGTTCCTGGCAATGGCGTTAATGAGCCTCAAGCTGTGGGAACTGGCCTCGCTGGCGCTGCCAATGCTGGCAATCCTTGTCGTACAGACCATTTTCATGGCGCTGTATGCGATTTTTGTCACCTGGCGCCTGATGGGTAAGAACTACGATGCGGCGGTGCTGGCTGCCGGGCACTGTGGCTTTGGCCTTGGCGCAACGCCGACAGCGATTGCTAACATGCAGGCGATTACCGAACGTTTTGGTCCATCACATATGGCGTTTCTGGTGGTGCCGATGGTGGGGGCGTTCTTTATCGATATCGTCAATGCACTGGTAATTAAGCTGTATCTGCTGTTGCCGATTTTTGCGCAATAAAGGCCGTGCGGCGGTGTGATAACCGCCGCGATGAAGAGGGTTATGCGTTGGAGTAGCGTTCAGTTTCCGGCATCCAGCGCTCTATCAGCGCCACTGCCTGCTGTGGATAACGTTCGTGAATATGGCGGGCAATGCGCTGAACTTCCGGAATAATTGCCTGATCGCGCAGTAAATCCGCCACCTTAAATTCCGCCGTTCCGGTCTGGCGTGTACCCAGCAGCTCACCGGGGCCGCGGATCTCCAGATCTTTTTGCGCAATAACGAATCCGTCGTTGCTGTCTCGCAGCACCTGCAGACGCTTTTGCGCTGTTTTTGACAGCGGTGATTTGTACAGCAGGACGCAGTGAGAAGCGACTGCACCGCGACCGACGCGGCCGCGCAGCTGGTGTAACTGCGCTAAACCCAGACGCTCCGGGTTTTCAATAATCATCAGGCTGGCGTTAGGTACGTCTACGCCAACTTCAATCACTGTAGTGGCGACCAGCAGATGCATTTCGCCCTGTTTAAACGCAGCCATGACAGACAGCTTCTCTGCAGGTTTCATGCGCCCGTGCACCAGACCAATATTAAGCTCCGGCAGAGCGAGTTTAAGTTCTTCCCACGTGGCCTCTGCTGCCTGGGCCTCCAGTAAATCAGACTCTTCGATCAACGTGCAGACCCAGTACGCCTGACGTCCTTCGTGCGTGCAGGCGTTACGCACACGGTCAATAATGTCGCTGCGGCGGGTATCCGGAATCGCGACGGTGGTGACCGGTGTACGTCCCGGAGGCAGTTCATCAATCACTGATGTGTCGAGATCGGCATAGGCGGTCATCGCCAGCGTGCGTGGGATTGGCGTGGCGGTCATGATTAGCTGGTGTGGGTGGAAACCCTGCTGCTGACCTTTCTCCCACAGCGCCAGACGCTGATGCACACCGAAGCGGTGCTGTTCGTCGATGATAACCAATGCCAGACCGTTGAACTGAACCTGTTCCTGGAAAATAGCGTGAGTGCCGACAATCATCTGTACCTGGCCGCTGGCAATAGCTTCCTGCTGTGCCTGACGTGCTTTACCCTTTTGCTTGCCGGCCAGCCAGCCCACTTCAACTCCCAGCGGTGCAAACCAGTTGCGGAAGTTATTTGCATGCTGCTCAGCCAACAGTTCGGTGGGGGCCATCAGCGCAACTTGCTTGCCATGTGCAATTGCCCGTAGAGCAGCAAGTGCCGCAACCAGCGTTTTTCCGGAACCAACATCACCCTGTACCAGTCGCATCATCGGGACATCCAGCGCCATGTCGCGTTCAATCTCGGCGGTTACCCGCGCCTGTGCGCCGGTTGGCTTAAAGGGGAGGGCTGCCAGTAGCTTATTTTTCAGCGTATCGTTCGCGCTCAGCGGCTGGGCGTGAAAACGCTGGGCTCCGGCGCGTAACGCCAACATGCTGAGGTTGTGGGCCAGCAGTTCTTCCAGAATCAAACGTCGCTGTGCCGGATGTTGTCCGGTTTCCAGATCGCTTAGCTGGAGTGACGGTGGTGGACGGTGCAGCGTGCGCAGAGCTTCTGGCAGGCTCATCATCCCTTGTAGTAATTCCGGTGGTAGCAGTTCGGTAATGGCACAGGTATCAAGCAAATCCAGCGCCTGATCGGTCAGTTTACGCAGCGTTGCCTGCTTCACGCCTTCGGTTGTCGGGTAAACCGGAGTGAGCGTTTCCTGGAGTTCTGGCGTACTGAGATCGCCCTGTACGCGATATTCCGGATGGATCATCTCGGCGCCATATTTCCCACGTTTAGCTTCGCCATAGGCCAGCACCCGTCTTCCGGTCGCGAGGCTATTTTTCATCGCGGCGCTGAAATTGAAGAAGCGCATCGTCAGAATACCCGAACCATCGCTTATCTGGCAGGTCATCATCCGGCGGCCACCGAAGGTGATATTGCAGTTCAACACTTCGCCTTCAACGGTGGCGTAGACGCCAGGCAAGAGTTCGCCAATTGGGTAAAGATGAGTACGATCTTCGTAGCGCAGAGGAAGGTGTAACAGGAGATCCTGCACGGTGTACAGGCCAATTTTAGCCAGTTTACTGCTTTGTGCTGCGCCAACGCCCGTCAGAGAGTTGAGTGGGATAGCATCCAGTAAACCGCCTTTCATCGTGTTTATCTCGCAGACTGCATAGTGGCCCACCACGTTGCATCGGCTTCAATTTCGCCCTGCGTATTCACGTGGGGATAGGGGAGTCCTTTGCGCTTCGCCACATTGGCCAGCACTGGATATCCCCCTTCAAACAGCAAACGTTGCTGTTCGTCTTCCGGCAGCATGCTGTTTTCTCGTTGGTACATCCCGGCGTTTTGCCGCTGGCGTTGTGCTTCGTACAGAATCAGCGCTGAGGCGACCGAGACATTCAGCGACTGCACCATACCAATCATCGGAATGATGATGTCCTGATCTGCCAGATCTAATGCTTCCTGGGTGATACCGGTTTTTTCCTGGCCCATCAGGATGCAGGTTGGTCGCGTGTAATCAATCTCGCGGAAGTCGACAGCTTTGTCAGAGAGGTGAGTGGCCAGAATTTGCATGCCCTGACTTTTTAACTGCGTGACCGCATCGCCGATAGTGCGGTGAGTTTTCACCTGCACCCAACTGTTGCTGCCCGCGGCAGAGGAAGCCATGGTGCGCATACGACTACCCGGCCAGACGGCGTGGACTTCATGCACGCCGACGGCATCCGCGGTACGAATGATCGCAGAAACGTTATGAGGTTTGTGGACCTGCTCCATGCAGACAGTCAGATCAGGCTGACGCCGCGCGAGCATTTCGCGGATACGTGCATAACGCTGTTCATTCATAAAAGACTAGTTTCTGTTACGGGTGACTTTAATCACGTCCGGCATGACGCGGATTTTGCGCATAATGTTCGCCAGGTGCACGCGATCGCGGGCAGTGAGGCGAATAAAGGCGCTGTAGACGCGGCCATCTTTCTCTTCAGTATTCAGACTTTGAATATTGGAGGTGGTCGTGTTGATTGCCGCCGTCAGGTTTGCCAGAGCACCCTGGTGGTTAAACATATCCACCTTAATCTCAGTGATGAATTCCTGCTCGGTCTCCTTATCCCATTCAACCGCCATAAACTTCTCAGGCTCTTTCTGGTAGCCACGGATGTTACGGCAGGACTCATGGTGGATCACCAGACCTTTGCCCGGACTGACGTGGGCAATGATTGGATCGCCAGGAATTGGACGGCAGCATTTTGCGAAGGTGATCAGCACGCCGTCTGCGCCTTTAATTGGCAGATGACCATGACCAGATTGTGCTGGCGCATTTGCCGGCACCTCACCCTGCTGAAGGTTTTTCGCAACGACCACGCTCATGGCGTTACCCAGGCCGATTTCAGCTAACAGATCGTCAAGCGTGGCGAGCTTCATGCGCTCAAGCTCACGCTGGATGCTCTCTGGCGGGATCTCTGCCAGTTTACGGCTACCGCCTAAGGCATGGTTGAGCAGACGACGACCCAGACTGACGGAATCATCGCGCTTAAGGTTTTTCAGCAGTTGGCGAATTTTGGCGCGCGCTTTCGAACTGACCACGAAGTTGAGCCATGCAGCATTCGGACGTGCGCCCGGCGCGGTAATGATTTCAACGGTTTGGCCACTGGAGAGCGGCTGCGAAAGTGGGTAAGGCTGCCTGTCGACGCGGGCACCAACGCAGGCGTGACCGATATCGGTATGCACAGCATAGGCGAAGTCGACAGGTGTTGCACCGGCAGGCAATTCGACAATTCGCCCTTCCGGTGTGAAAACATAAATCTCATCCGGGAAGAGATCAGATTTGACGCTTTCAATAAATTCAAACGAGCTACCGGCGCTCTGCTGCAGTTCCAGCAGACTTTGCATCCAGCGCTGAGCGCGGATTTGTGCAGTGGTGCTGCTTTCACCGCCGTGCTCTTTATACGCCCAGTGCGCTGCGACCCCCATCTCCGCCATCTGGTCCATGTCTTCAGTACGAATCTGTACTTCTACCGGGACGCCGTGTGGGCCGATCATTGAGGTGTGCAAAGACTGATATCCGTTCGCTTTCGGAATGGCGATATAGTCTTTAACGCGACCAGGACGAGGTTTGTACAGGCTATGCATCTGGCCGAGTACGCGATAGCAGGTGTCGGAATCATGAACAATAACGCGGAAAGCGTAAATATCCATGATCGAGTGAAAACGCTGCTCTTTGAGTACCATCTTGCAATAGATAGAGTACAGATGCTTTTCGCGTCCGCTTACACGACATGGAATGCCAGCCTCTTGTAAACGCCCTTCGATTTCTGAGAGGATTTTTTGGATCATCTCTTTGCGGTTGCCGCGAGCGGCTTTAACCACTTCTTTAATCACGCGATAGCGGTTCGGGTACAGCGCTTCAAACCCCAGCTCTTCCAGCTCGGTTTTTATATGATGAATACCTAAACGGTGTGCCAGCGGACTGTAGATTTCGAGGGTTTCACGGGCGATGCGGCGACGTTTATCCGGGCGTAATGAGCCCAGTGTGCGCATGTTGTGGGTACGGTCGGCAAGTTTGATGAGAATGACGCGGATATCCTGCACCATCGCCATAATCATCTTGCGGAAGTTTTCGGCCTGCGCCTCTTTCTTATCGCGAAACTTAAGCTTATCAAGCTTTGATACCCCTTCTACCAGTTCAGCAACGCTTTTACCAAAAAGCTGTTCCATATCCTGGTAGGTGGCAGGGGTATCTTCAATCACGTCATGCAGCAGTGCAGCCATTAGCGTTTCATAGTCGAGTTTCATCTCGGCCAGAATGCAGGCTACCGCTACCGGGTGCGTGATATAGGGTTCACCGCTTGAACGTGTTTGGCCCTCGTGAGCGTCACGTGCAACGAGATACGCCTGCCGAAGACGCTTAATCTGGTCTTCCGGCAGGTAGTTTTGAATCAGTTGATTCAGGCTTTCAAACAGATACAAGGGCGACCCGCTTTGTGATTAACGACGACCTTCAGCAATAGCGGTAACGGCTTGTAATTCAGCGGCTTCCTGCTCTTGCTGTTCCTGGCGCTCACGTACGTCGAGGATCTGGTTGTTGATCAGACCTTCTTCGATTTCGCGCAGCGCGATTACGGTAGTTTTATCGTTTTCTTCCGGTACGAGCGGATCCTTTCCGCCTACCTGCATCTGACGAGCGCGACGCGCGGCGACCAGTACCAGGTCAAAACGGTTACCAATTTTCTCTACAGCGTCCTGAACAGTTACGCGTGCCATACTTAAAATGCTCCACAGGTGAAGAAATGACTGGGCATGATACTGAATGTGGGTTCAGTCTGCCAACAGTTTGCTGATTAAAGCGTCATGACGCTGCTTTTGGCGGCTCATGCGCAGACGTTCGGCGCGAATGATGGTTTTCAAATCGCCCAGGGCAGTATCGAAATCATCATTCACAATAAGATAATCATATTCGGCGTAATGGCTCATTTCTGCAACAGCTTGCGCCATACGTTTTGCGATCACTTCTTCGCTATCCTGCCCGCGGCCGCGGAGACGGCGGTCCAGTTCAATCTTAGAAGGTGGCAAAATAAAAATGCTACGTGCATGCGGCATTTTTTCACGAATTTGCTGTGCACCTTGCCAGTCGATATCTAAAAAGACATCTACACCGGATGCTAATACTTGCTCAATCGTCTCACGCGAAGTGCCGTAATAATTGCCGAATACCTCAGCGTGTTCCAGGAACGCATCTCTGCCAATCATGGTTCTGAATTCGTCATGGTTCACAAAGAAATAGTGTTCACCATGCACTTCCCCCGGGCGCGGTGCGCGCGTGGTGTGTGAAACAGAAACCTGGGTGTCATACAACGGTTGGGTCTTTAATAAAGCCTGAATCAGGCTGGATTTACCCGCGCCACTGGGGGCAGAAACAATATAAAGCGTGCCTTGAGCCATGAGTATCTTAATGTATGTGATTGTCGAAAGAGAGCCTACATACGGGCTTATTATACACGTAGCCGCTATGTGACGTAGCCCTTGTCACACTTTTTGCGCATGTTTATTGCGTTTTGCGTACCAGTTTCCTGTTTTACTGGCGGTTTGCTGCAAAAAGTGAAAATGCCAGGAAAGCTGTTCGCATGATGAATTTTTGCCGCTCTGTTTCGATGAGGCTTTGCGCTATACCTGCCGGGAAACGCATTTTCAGGCGGAGGCGGTATGGGGTTATGGAAAAGCATTGTGCTGGCGTTACTGTTCTGCCATTTGCGGGCTGGGGCCGCGTGTCCCGCCTGGTCTGCGGATCGGGCAAACGAGGAAATGTCGCGACTACAACAGCAGATAACGCAATGGGATGATAGTTATTGGCAGCAGGGTGTGAGTGTCGTAGATGACGGTATTTATGATCAGTTGAATGCGCAACTACGCCAATGGCAGCGCTGTTTCGGCGGTGATTCACAGACAGACCTGTCTGCGCCACCGATAAGCGGCTCAATATTGCACCCTGTTCCTCATACGGGGGTTCGTAAGCTGGCGGATAAGCAAGCGGTGCAGCAATGGATGCAGACGCGTAGCGATCTCTGGGTGCAACCAAAGGTAGACGGTGTTGCGGTAACGCTGGTTTATCGGGATGGCAATCTGATTAAGGCGATTAGCCGTGGTAACGGCCTCAAAGGTGAGGACTGGACGCAAAAGGTTCTCCAGATGCCTTCAATACCGCGGACCGTCAGAGGACTGCTTGCTAACAGCACGCTGCAGGGGGAGATTTTTTTGCAGCAGGATGGGCATATCCAGCAAAAGAAAGGCGGTATAAATGCCCGTTCTAAGGTTGCCGGAATGATGATGCGGCAGCACACGCCGGAGTTATTACGCTCTCTGAACATATTTATCTGGGCCTGGCCTGATGGTCCGGCGGTCATGTCGGAAAGGCTGGAGCAACTCACCGCTGCCGGGTTCAGTTTTGCACAGCGCTATACTCAGGCTGTGAAGAATGCGGATGACGTAGAGCATGCCCGCGTCAGGTGGTGGACTTCGGCGCTCCCTTTTGTGACGGATGGTGTCGTGGTGCGATCGGGGAAAGAACCGCAGGCGCGATACTGGGTACCCGGGCAGGGCGACTGGCTGGCAGCGTGGAAATATCCCCCGGTGGCTCAGGTATCAGAGGTTACAGATATTCAGTTTTCAGTTGGTAAAAGTGGGAAAATTGCCGTTGTTGCTATGTTGGAGCCCGTCATGCTGGACGATAAACGAGTGCAACGCGTCAATATTGGCTCTGTACGTCGCTGGAATGAATGGGATATCGCACCTGGAGATCATATTCTGATAAGTCTGGCAGGTCAGGGGATCCCCCGTATCGACGAAGTGGTCTGGCGTAGCACTCAACGCACTAAGCCAAAGCCGCCTGAGGGTCGCTTCAATTCAATGACCTGTTTTTATGCCACGCCGGGGTGTTACGAGCAGTTTATTGCCAGACTGGTTTGGCTGGGCGCAAAAGAGGTGCTGGAATTAGAAGGTATTGGCGAAGCGGGGTGGCGGGAACTGCATCAGGCGTATCGTTTTGAGCATATCTTTTCATGGCTCGGATTAACTCAGGAGCAGATCCAGTCCACATTAGGCGTGAGCAAAGGGGAGAAGATATGGCATCAGTTTAACCTGTCGCGCCATCTCCCGTTCACGCGCTGGGTTATCGCCATGGGAATACCGTTAACACAGGTAACGCTGAATGCCAGTCGGGATGATTCGTGGCAACAATTGCAGGACCGCGATGAACAAAGCTGGCGGCAGCTTCCTTCCATGGGGGGGCAGAGGACACGACGGGTTATTCAGTGGCTGGAGGATCGAGAAATCACTGCGCTGAGCAACTGGTTAGCTGCTCAGCGTATCGCGGGTTTTATGCCTTAGTGGCCTTCATGGCGATAATAAAACACCGGTAGTCCCAACTTCAGGCGCAGTGCCAGTAAACGTGCTGTAAAGCCGAACAGTAGGGTAGATATCACCACCACATCGTGGCTGGAGACATAATGTTGCAGCACGATGTACAGCACGGCAGCGGCAAATGACACGCCGGCATAAAGTTCTTTCTGGAATACGAGCGGAATACGTTTGCAGAACATATCGCGTAATACACCGCCAAAGACGCCGGTGGTAACCGCTGCAACCACGGCAATAATTGGCCCGTGTCCCATATCCAGCGCCACCTGTGCGCCAATAATAGAGAAGACCACCAGGCCCAGCGCATCCAGTACGAGGAAGATTTTACGCAGGTAGGGCATCACGGGAGCAATAATCGTTGTCAGTACTGCGGCAGTGGCTACGATAATGACGTATTCAGGGTGTTTCACCCAGCCGAGCGGATAATGGCCGAGAAGAATATCGCGCACTGATCCACCGCCAATGGCCGTCGCGGTGGCAATAATAATAACGCCAAATGTATCCATACGACGACGACCTGCCGCAAGCGCACCCGTCATGGCTTCAGCAGTGATACCAATTAAATATAAAACGTGTAACAGCATGTCTTCCCCCTGATTTGCTGGGGGCTAAGGTTAACGATTTGTGCGCATTGTCACGATTGAGATTTTCTAAGGTGAAGTGATTTTAATAACTACAGCTAATGCGAATTTGCTGTAAACGCGTTATGGTATGCGCTTTGAGTTATGAGTGGTGATAATAAATGATGAGAAAATATAATTCGGATTGAATGTGGAAGTACCAACGCATCGGTAAAAACACGTAGCGCCGCCGTTTACTGGCGGGCTACGTATGATATTTCATCAAGCTATCACTCCCCAACCATAGGACAAGTTGACACGCCAGAAGCCATTAGGGAAGTCATCATGAGTAAACTCTGATATTCAGCGGCCTCTATTCTGAAAAATAGCCCCCCTCAGCTATCGCTTCTATGTGTGTAGGGGCATTTACAGCAAAATCTTCAGCATTTAGTCAGTCGGAGTGATAGACATGAGCGTAAGAGAAGAAATTCAGGATGGCAGAGAGGCTGGAATTTTAAGAAGTGGGATAATCTACACCGAAGTTTTGGGGTGGATAGATATGGGACATGCTCGAGGAGATGATGTCAGAAAGTTACTCTCGGATATGCACCAAGGCGAGCATTCAGTAAAGGATTATTACGATATAAAATACACTCAGAGTATGGGAAGAGGAGGGCTCACCATTGGGAAGTTCATCAGATGGAGAATTAGAAAAGGGCGCAGCTTATTTGAGCGATATAGTATAGCGCTTTCCATGATGATGGCGCTTGCTCATCGTTTTGAAGGTTTACAGTCAAATTTCCCCTTTTATCTTTACACCGTCAGCGGTTTCAGTGGTGAGGATTTAGTATCCGATTTGCTGGGGTTCTACCGCGTAGTCTCATATAGTAACCCATTCCCGCTATTGCAGCCCGTCAGCAAAGAGGAAGCCCTCAGACGTTGGGATTATTATGGTCCAATCGGCTCTTTTAAAAACACCTCATTCCAACCGATTTTATTTCCCGATCCGATGAAATCAGCTTTAGCTCATCCTGTAAAAGGTGTTTTACCCTCATTCATGAGAACAGTGATACCTTACAGCGACTTTAGGTCTGGTAACGTTAAAATAGTTTCCAGAGATGGAACGGTCGTTAACTGGTAAAAAAGGGAAGCATATGAAACAGGCAGCCATAATAGTGCTGATGGTAATAGTTATATGCGGCTCTTATTTCTGGCCTAATATTAAAATGAGACTTGCAGGTAACGCACAATATACAGAGTTTGATAAAGCCAAATATGATTATTACACTCCCCAAGTTTTAAAAAGAATGCCGAGAATATCCCAGGTGTATGACTTTAATTATACGAACATTTCTGGCCCTAAGGCCGATGTATGGAGTGTGACGTTCCATAATACCAGGGATACGTGGAAAATTAGTGAATATCTCTCAATGGTGGGCTATGAAAAACAGGAAAAATGCGATATAGAGGGAGAATGCTGGCGCCACAGGGGATCTGATGAAGTACTGACAGTAGTGAAGATGAACAGCAGCAACGCTGTTCGGGTTGATATTCTGAAGAGTATTTATAACGACAAGTATATGCCAGAGAAATAATTACTCTAATTTTATATCAGTTAGCACTTATTGACGGTACAGATAGCCCGCATTTAGCAGGCTATCTTGTGATTTACGATAGCATAGGCGTGGTATGCAAAATTACTCGATGTTCTGGATCTGCTCGCGCATTTGCTCGATCAATACCTTCAGCTCAATCGCGGAATTCGTCACCTCGGCATTGATAGACTTGGATGCCAGGGTGTTCGACTCACGGTTGAATTCCTGCATCATGAAGTCCAGACGACGACCAACCGCCTCTTTTTTCTTCAGAATGTTGTAGGTTTCTTTGACGTGGGCTTCCAGACGATCTAACTCTTCTGCCACATCGATACGCTGTGCCATCAGCACCAGCTCTTGCTCAAGACGGTTATTTTCCAGTTGCACCTGAGCATCTTCCAGTCTGGCCACCAGACGTTCACGCTGCCATTGCAGAATCTCCGGCATATGCGCACGTACCTTCGTCACTTCAGCGCTGACGCCTTGCAGACGCTGCTCGATCAGCGCCTTCAGCGCCTGACCTTCAGTTTCACGTGCGACAATGAAATCATCCAGTGTACCGTCAAGCGTGGCGAGGATTTCAGCGGCAATAGCATCCAGGTCTTGCTCCTGAGCGGCCATTACACCCGGCCAGCGCAGGATATCGACCGGATTAATTTCGCCTTCATCGCTCTGCATCTTGACCCAGTTAGCAGCGCTAACGAGCTGTTTAGCGAGCTTTTCATTCAGAATAAGCTCGCCTTGTGCGCTGGCATCAGGTTCAAAACGCAGCGTGCATTCGATTTTACCGCGTGTCAGACGTGTGCGGATGCGCTCACGCACAACAGGTTCAAGACTACGGAACTGCTCCGGCAGACGAAAATAGGTTTCCAGATAACGCTGGTTTACCGAGCGCATTTCCCAGGTAGCGCTACCCCATTCACCCTTGATTTCACGCCGGGCGTAGGCGGTCATGCTGCGGATCATAGACGTTCCTGTTTTTGACGATGAGATGAGAGGATTATAGCCATCCACGTCTTGTCAGGATAGGAATAACCGTCGGAAGTCCGTATAATGCGCAGCCACATTCGTTTCAAGCCGGAGATTTTATCATGCGTCCAGCAGGTCGTAGTGCCAATCAGGTGCGTCCCGTCACCCTGACCCGTAATTATACAAAACACGCTGAAGGCTCCGTGCTGGTCGAATTTGGTGATACCAAAGTGCTGTGTACCGCGTCTATTGATGAAGGTGTTCCGCGTTTCCTGAAAGGCCAGGGCCAGGGATGGATCACCGCCGAATATGGCATGCTGCCTCGTGCCACGCATACCCGTAACGCGCGCGAAGCGGCGAAAGGTAAGCAGGGTGGCCGCACCATGGAGATTCAGCGTCTTATTGCGCGTGCGCTGCGTGCCGCAGTTGACCTGAAAACCCTTGGCGAGTTCACCATTACGCTGGACTGCGATGTTATCCAGGCTGATGGCGGTACGCGTACCGCATCCATTACCGGTGCTTGTGTCGCTTTGGCTGACGCGCTGAACAAACTGGTAGCAAGCGGTAAGCTGAAAACCAACCCAATGAAAGGGATGGTTGCGGCGGTCTCCGTAGGTATTGTGAATGGCGAAGCACTCTGCGACCTGGAATACGTTGAAGATTCTGCTGCAGAGACCGACATGAACGTAGTGATGACCGAGGACGGTCGCATTATTGAGGTGCAAGGTACGGCAGAAGGCGAGCCATTCAGCCACGAAGAGCTACTCACCCTACTGGCATTGGCCCGAGGGGGAATCGAATCCATTGTAGCGACGCAGAAGGCGGCGTTAGAAAATTGATTTTAAAGGCGACTGATTAGTCGCCTTTTTTTTGTCTGTAATAAAGTGAGATGAGGAGCGAATCCATGAAACCGTATCAGCGCCAGTTTATTGAGTTTGCGCTTAGCAAGCAGGTACTAAAGTTTGGCGAATTTACGCTGAAATCCGGGCGCAAAAGCCCCTATTTCTTCAACGCCGGGCTGTTTAATACCGGGCGCGATCTGGCACTGCTAGGCCGTTTTTATGCCGAGGCGCTGGTGGATTCCGGTATTGATTTTGATCTGCTTTTTGGCCCGGCGTACAAAGGTATTCCTATCGCTACCACAACAGCTGTTGCACTGGCGGAGCATCACGACAAAGATTTGCCGTACTGCTTTAACCGTAAAGAGGCTAAGACCCACGGCGAAGGCGGTAACCTGGTAGGGAGCGCGCTACAAGGTCGTGTGATGTTGGTTGATGATGTGATCACCGCCGGGACAGCGATTCGTGAGTCAATGGAGATTATCCAGGCGAATGGCGCACGGCTTGCTGGCGTATTGATTTCTCTCGATCGTCAGGAACGTGGACGTGGCGAGATTTCAGCTATCCAGGAAGTAGAACGAGACTATGGTTGCAAGGTGATTTCTATTGTTACCCTGAAAGACCTGATTGCCTATCTGGAAGAGAAGCCTGAAATGGCAGAGCATCTGGCAGCCGTGCGAGCATATCGCGAAGAGTTCGGCGTTTAAGAACTGCCGGATGGCGCTGCGCTTATCCGGCCTACGTAACCCCGTAGGCCGGACTAAACGAATCCGTTACTGCAACTGAGCAGCCACCAACGGCCAGCGGGTGTCGAAATCATCCGTTGGACGATATTTAAATTCGCTACGTACAAACCGGGACAGCATACCTTCGCAGAAAGCCAACAACTGGCTGGCCAGCAGCGTTTCATCTACGGTGTAACCTTCGCCTTCACGCATTCTTTTTTCTCGCAGAACCTGGCGCAACTGTGCCTCAATGCGTTCAAAAAGCTGGTTAATACGGCCTTGCAGACGATCCTGTTCAAACATGAGCGCATGCCCGGTCAGAATGCGCGTCAGACCGGGGTTACGTTCACCGAACCCTAAAATCAGCAGAACGATCAGGCGCAGACGTGCGTTGGTGTCCTTTTCATCTTTTAAGATCAGATTGATACGGGTAATCAGACTATCTTCGATAAACTCAATCAGGCTATCGAACATGCGGGTCTTGCTGGGAAAATGGCGATACAATGCCGCTTCGGAAACGCCCACAGAGGCTGCCAGTTTTGCTGTTGTGATACGCTGGCTTCCATCACTGGATTCCAGCATCAGCGCCAGCGACTGAAGTATTTCTTCGCGACGATTCCTTTTCGCAGTTTGCTTTTCTACCATGTTACAAAATACCCCTGAAAATAAGCACTTGCCAGGCAGGCATCCACACAGCGACCGCAAACGACTGTTTGCGGTATGTTATTGCGTTATTACGCTGCGGGATGCTTCTTTACGGGTTACTTGCGCCCGGAATGGCCGAAGCCGCCTTCGCCACGATCGGTGGCTTCAAACTCTTCCACCAGATTAAATTCAGCCTGCACAATCGGTACAAAGACCATCTGTGCAATACGTTCACCAGGTTCAATGGTGAAGCTATCCTGGCCACGGTTCCAGATGGACACCATCAGCTGACCCTGATAGTCGGAATCAATCAAACCGACCAGGTTACCCAGTACGATACCGTGCTTATGACCCAGACCAGAGCGTGGCAACATCACCGCGGCCAGTGAGGGATCGGCGATATGGATGGCTAACCCAGTTGGCACCAGCGTCGTTGCGCCAGGCGCTAATTCTACGGCGTCATCAAGACAGGCACGCAGGTCAAGTCCGGCAGAACCAGAGGTGGCGTACGTCGGGAGCGGAAATTGTTTCCCTACGCGCGGGTCAAGAATTTTAACGTCGATTTTTTTCATCATAACGGGTCACGATCTCGTCGAGTAATAATTGGCCCAGGAGTTCTTTGCGCTCAAGCGGTAAGACTTTATCTCCATCCTGCCAAAAAAGGTGTAATGCGTTGCTATCGCTATTAAATCCTTGAGTAGAAAGCGAAACATCGTTCGCACAGATCACATCAAGGTTTTTGCGGAGGCGTTTTTGCCGGGCATATTCTTCCACATTATTTGTTTCGGCGGCAAACCCAACGACAAAAGGACGGTTAGCATCCAGTGCGGCAACGCCGGCAATAATATCCGGATTCTTGACCATTTTTACTGTTAATTCATTGCCCTGCGTCGCCTGCTTTTTGATTTTTTCGTGGGCGACGGTCTCCGCGCGATAATCAGCAACCGCGGCGCAGCCAATAAAAATATGCTGCTGCTGCACTGAAGATTGCACGGCGGCTTCCATTTCTAATGCCGTCATGACATCGACGCGCTTTACAAAAGCGGGAGTGGGCAGCGAAACCGGACCCGACACCAGTGTGACATTCGCCCCGCGTTTGGCTGCGGCGGCGGCGATAGCAAATCCCATTTTCCCGGAGCTGTGGTTGGAAATATAACGCACGGGATCCAGCGGTTCGCGCGTTGGGCCCGCGGTTATCATGATATTGAGATGTTGCAGATCGTTTACAGACGAAAAATGTTCTGCCGCCATATCCACAATTGTTAAGGGAGCCAGCATACGGCCAGGACCGATATCGCCACATGCCTGGCTACCACTGTCGGGTCCCCAGATAAGCAAACCGCGGGAGGCGAGGACGCCAAGATTGTGTTGGGTTGCGGCGGCGCGGTACATTTGCTGGTTCATGGCTGGCAGCACTGCAACAGGGGCAGGGGTCGCCAGACAGATTGTTGAAACCAGATCGTTGGCCATACCTGCTGCGACGCGAGCAATCAGGTCTGCCGTGGCGGGAGCCAGAATAACCAAATCGGCCCATTTACCCAGTTCAATATGACCCATTGCGGCTTCTGCAGCGGGGTCAAGCAGGCTGTCAGATACCGGATAGCCCGAAACTGCCTGTAAGCTCAGGGGAGTAATAAAGGCTTTTGCCGCCTCAGTCATTGCTACGCGGACGTCAGCGCCGCGTTCCCGTAAACGACGCACCAGTTCAGGGGTTTTGTACGCAGCAATGCCGCCACTGACGCCAAGTACGATTTTTTTACCGGCCAGGCTCATCATGATCTTTCCTGTTGGGTTACACCAGAAGGCGGATATTTTATCACAATCCGCAATGAGTCGTGCTTTTGCCCGCGCTTCAGTTTGCGAGCCGCTACGAAGAAGTGAAAACAGAGCGTCGATTCGCGACAGGCGTTATGCCACTATGCGGACGCGAAAGGAGGGGGAAGCATGGAAAATACAGGACGTATGATGCCCCGGGAAAAACTGTTGGCGCAGGGGGCTGGTTCACTTAGCGATGTTGAGCTGCTGGCGCTTTTTTTACGCACCGGGATTCTGAGTAAAGATGTGCTGACGCTGGCAAAAGAATTGATTCAGCATTTTGGTTCGCTGCATGGCCTGTTATCAGCAGACTATATGGCGTTTAGCCACGTTCACGGCATTGGCCTTGCGAAGTATGCACAGCTTAAAGGGATTGCCGAACTGGCAAGGCGCTACCATAACGTGCGAATGATGGAGGAGCGCGCGTTACTTAGCCCGGAAATGGCGCGAGAATTTCTGCAAAGCCAGCTCGCGCAAGAGGAACGCGAGATCTTTCTGGTGATCTTTATGGATTCTCAACATCGCGTGATTAAACACAGCAAACTTTTTTCCGGCACGCTTAGCCATGTTGAGGTGCATCCGCGAGAAATTGTGCGTGAAGCGATAAAAATGAATGCGTCAGCGGTGATCCTTGCACATAATCACCCCTCGGGTTGTGCAGAGCCGAGTAAAGCAGATAAACTCATCACCGAGCGTGTTGTGAAATGCTGTCAGTTCATGGATATCCGGGTGCTTGATCATCTGGTCATTGGGCGCGGAGAGTACGTTTCTTTTGCGGAACGCGGTTGGATTTAACGCACTTTACGCGATCCATCGGGATCTTTGTCTGTTCGGGACTTGAGCATAACGCCGGGTCAGCGTATACTACGCCACCTTTGAGAATCTCGGGTTTGGCATTTGGGCCTGGCAATCGAGAGTTCACTTAGAACTACGCGATGACCGGGCTGTAAAGCCTGACGAGGCGCCGATACCCCATACGAAGCTCGAGCTAATTTGATTTTTGGAGAATAGACATGTCCCGAGTCTGCCAAGTTACTGGCAAGCGTCCGGTGACCGGTAACAACCGTTCCCACGCACTGAACGCGACTAAACGCCGTTTCCTGCCTAACCTGCACTCTCACCGTTTTTGGGTTGAGAGCGAGAAGCGTTTTGTCACCCTGCGTGTATCTGCTAAAGGTATGCGTGTAATTGATAAGAAAGGCATCGAAACAGTTCTGTCCGAACTGCGTGCCCGTGGCGAAAAGTACTAAGTACTAAGAGGAAATAAATCATGGCTAAAGGTATTCGTGAGAAAATCAAGCTGGTTTCTTCTGCTGGTACTGGTCACTTCTATACCACTACGAAGAACAAACGTACTAAGCCGGAAAAACTGGAACTGAAAAAATTCGATCCAGTTGTTCGTCAGCACGTTTTATACAAAGAAGCGAAAATCAAATAATTTTCGTTTTGATGTAAAGAAAAACCCTGCCTCGGCGGGGTTTTTTGTTTTCTGGCCGTCCCCATATTAATGAGACCTGTTACAGCGCCGGAGATGCTATGCCTGAATTACCTGAAGTCGAAACCAGTCGCCGTGGTATTGAGCCGCATCTGGTAGGGGCGACGATTCTACACGCCACTGTGCGTAATGGTCGTTTGCGCTGGCCGGTATCTGAGGAAATCTATCGCCTGAGCGATAAACCTGTACTCAGCGTACAGCGCCGCGCGAAATACCTGCTGCTGGAACTGACGGATGGCTGGATTATCATTCATCTGGGGATGTCGGGTAGTCTGCGTATTCTTCCTGAAGAACTTCCCGCAGAAAAGCATGATCACGTCGACTTAGTGATGAGTAATGGCAAAGTCCTGCGGTATACCGATCCTCGGCGTTTTGGCGCCTGGCTGTGGACGAAAGAACTGGATGGACATAATGTCTTCGCTCATCTTGGCCCAGAGCCGCTGAGCGACGATTTCAACGCCGTTTATCTCCAGCAGAAATGCGCAAAGAAGAAAACGGCGATAAAACCCTGGCTGATGGATAACAAGCTGGTGGTGGGGGTGGGAAATATCTACGCCAGTGAGTCTCTCTTTGCGGCTGGCATTCATCCTGACCGCCTGGCATCATCGCTGTCGAAAGATGAGTGTGAGCTGCTGGTACGCGTTATTAAGGCTGTATTGCTGCGCTCTATCGAGCAGGGTGGAACGACGCTGAAAGATTTTCTGCAAAGTGACGGTAAGCCAGGCTATTTTGCTCAGGAATTACAGGTTTATGGACGTGAAGGTGAGCCTTGCCGCGTATGCGGAGCGCCAATCGTTGCGACTAAGCACGCTCAGCGAACGACGTTCTACTGCCGCCGCTGTCAGAAATAACATCCATTGCAGGCCGGATAAACCTTGTCGGCTTACCCGGCTAAATGCGCTACTTCAGCTTATCCATTAGCGCCTGATGAACATTTTTCGGCAGGAAGTGGGTCACGTCACCCTGGTGGCGGGCGACTTCTTTAACCAGCGATGATGAAATAAACGACCACTCTTTAGATGGCATCAAAAAGACGCTTTCCAGTTGCGGCATTAGGTGGCGGTTCATGTGCGCCAACTGCATTTCATACTCAAAATCAGCCACGGCACGCAGGCCACGAATCAGAATATTAGCCTGATTATCGCGGGCAAAGTTTGCCATTAAATCGCTAAATCCCATGACGTCTACATTACCCAGATGCGCCGTTGCCTGCTGGGCCAGTTGAACGCGTTCTTCCAGCGTGAACATCGGTTTTTTACTGGGGCTTGCGGCAATTGCCAGGATCACGTGATCAAACATGCTTGTCGCGCGTGTCACGATATCAAGATGGCCGTTAGTTATGGGATCGAAGGTTCCTGGATAAATCGCCCGTTTTTGCATGACAGCCCTCAATGCGTTTTGGGTGGCAGGTAAGGTTCCAGCAGCTGCAGCAGACGCTGTAGCGCGCCCTGATTTTGATACAGTACTTCAACCGCATGGCGACCATAAAAATTACGATAATCTTCATCGGTCAGTAGGGACGAAACCTCTTTCACCAGCGTGGTGACGTCGGTGACGGTAATCAACCCACTTGCCTGTTCCAGTCGGGCGCAAATATCTTTGAAGTTAAAGGTATGCGGGCCCATCAATACAGGAATAGCATGTGCCGCTGCTTCCAGTGGATTGTGTCCACCACGCTCAACCAGAGAGCCGCCAACAAAAGCAAGATCGGCAATGCCGTACAGCAGCATCAGCTCACCCATCGTGTCGCCAATAACCACCTGGGTACTTGAGGACGGAACTTCGCCAGAAGAGCGTGTGGTAAAGCTTAGACCAGCCTGGCGTACGAGGTTAATGGCATCCGGGAAGCGCTCAGGGTGTCTGGGAACCAGAATCAATAAAAGATTCGGGAACTGGTGTAACAGCGCCTGATGAGCTGCGATGATGATGCTTTCTTCCCCGTCATGCGTGCTGGTCGCAATCCATACCGGGCGATGCGGTGCCCACTGGCGTCGTAACGTAACTGCTTTAGCGGCCAGCTGTGGGGTGACGGAAATATCAAACTTCAGGCTACCGGTGACGGTGACCTGATTGCTTCTGGCTCCCAATGTAATGAAGCGAGCGCCATCTTCTTCGTTTTGTGCAGCAATCAGCGTAATGCGGCGTAATAGCCTGCTCACAAATTTCCCTAATTTAGCGTAGCCAGCGGCTGAACGCGCGGAAAGGCGTGCGTTGGCGATGACCAGCGGGATATGGCGCTTATGCAGAGCGGCGATCAGATTTGGCCAGAGCTCGGTTTCCATAATTAACACCAGTTTGGGGTCAACTTTATTCAGGAAACGGTTCAACGCATCCGGTAAATCATAGGGAAGATAGATATGTTGAACGTCTGTGCCAAAAGCAGATTGCACGCGCTCAGAACCGGTTGGCGTCATGGTGGTTACCGTGATCGGCAAATCCGGGTAACGATGTCGCAGAGCGCGGACTAATGGGATTGCTGCCAGCGTTTCACCCACGGAAACTGAATGGAGCATGATGCCACCTGGTTTCAGTGGGCGGCGATAAAAACCGTAGCGTTCACCCCAGCGTTTACGGTACGCCGGAGCTTTACGTCCGCGCACCCAAAGCCGTATCCAGATCAAAGGCTGAATAAGGTAGAAAAGAGCGGTGTAAAGCAATTCTAGCATAATAGTAGCTGGCTTATGGATGTGCTGGGGATTCTATGTATTTAACTATGGCTTTACCATCATTTTTGCTGATTTTTTGAGGAAACTGTACGGATCACGAGAAAGGGGGCCTGAGTTGTGTTGTCCCGCTTGGTAATCTCTGCAGTGGAAGGCTAAAAACGGAATGGTTATGGTCGTAAAAACCGATCTTTTTATGGAATATGCCGGAGACATAACCATTCCTGAAAAAACAATAATATCAATGCATTAGCGTTTTTTCTGTGTTTGGTACTTGTTAACTAAATACTTAACATAGAAAATAAAAGCACCGAGGAGTTGACCATTGTGTTTTAAATGTGTGCTTTTTCGCGATAGCTGTTTATACGTAGTGGGTGCCAATAAAGGAATATCTTTCCACGGCGAATTCTCTCTGGCTATTTTGAAGTATTCTACTTCAGCATAATATTGCGCCCAGTCATGCCAGGGTTTAGTGACGCCGACATAATGAATGAATACCGTTTGTGATGTGATTTTAAAGGCATCCCCCCCTTTCTTGGCTAACGTATCGATGTTAAAGAATGAATTGAATTTATGATCCAGAATTTTTACGCGATCATTAAAGAGGACGTTCAACGCATCCTGGTCGGGATGTGAGAAACGATTTTCATTGACCTTTGAAATGACCTGTAGAGTCAAATTAGTATCTTTTAATTCTGGAAGATTAAAATACATGAAGCCTGAGTTGAAGTACAGGCCTGGATTTATGCCGGCAACAGCAGATGTATCGACAAAGCTATCATGGACAGCCATTAATACATTGCCATTAAATTCTTTCGTGAGTAACGAGGCAAGGCTTCCTTTACATATAATATCAGAGTCAAGATATATAATGCTGCTGAGTTTATCGGCAAAATAATCGATTGCAATAAGTCTAAAATAGATTGAATAATTCCATGCCTTAGATGCAGTAGGTAGATTTTTTAATTCATTATCATCCAGTACATAAAACGTAATACGGGTGTTGTATTGGCTTGCCAGGACAGAAAAAAGATGAAGTTGATGTTCATCAAGATAATTAGTGAAAATATGGAAATGGAAATTCAGATCACGATTATTTAAAAGTACCGATGTTATTGAAACGCCCGTACCGTAAAGAAAAGGTCTGTCAGCGCCATAGGTAATATTGACACATGTACTTTTTTTATCGTCATTTTCAATATGTGCATTCTTAATATATTTTATTATATTTTCTTTCACATCTTTTTCCTTTTGATTCTTTCAGAGTGCACGTGTGTTTATGTAAGACAAAATGGCTCTCCTGTCGGCATAGAATAGAACAAACTGTAAAGGAAGGAAAGAGATACTTTATGACTAAATTTGCTTTATTAATCATTATGTTATGTGAGAATCTTTCTGTGATTTGAATGAAGGTACACGGTGAGAGGAAGAGACTAAAATTAATGGGGGATTTTTACGATGTTATATAATAAGATATGCCCCATAAATCGTGCGAGCGAGTGTTTGTCGTTGATTAACAAGGCAATTTGAAGAAGTGAGATTTGAATTTTATGAATCAAGTAAGATACAGTCAAAACGGTAATATCTTGATTTTAAGCAAAGTTGTATTGGTTTTAATGATTTTTGGGTTATTTACGATAGATAATCAAGGGGTGCTAAATATGACCTCTGTGCTCGCTGTAGTTTTATCTATTTACTATATTAAAGCCAATAAAATAGATATTAAAAACATTGTGCTCGATCTCATGCAGAAGAGAAAATTATTGTTACTCTTCACGTTATGGTGTGTTTTCTGTATAGTATTTTTCACCTACGAAGATAAGTCTCTTGATGCTTTTATCATATTGATAAAAGACTGGCGTTACCCGTTAGTGATGATGTTGTTTTTTGGCGCATTCAGTAAGCATACAACCTCACTGAGACAGGTCTTTGTCATTGGTGCGATACTTACTCTATCCTATATTATCTTAGTGGTGCCGATTTTAAGAATTATAAAAAATAACCCGCAGGAATTGTATCTACAGCTTCGCTATGGTTTCGCATTCTATGTTGTTATGCTATTTCCTTTTGTATTAACAGGGGCGATCTTATTCAATAATCACTTCCTGAAAACAGTATTATATATTATTTCCGCACTTGCATTTGTCTTTTTATCATACACCGGGAGTCGGGCAGGGATCTTAGCAGTTGTTGTAGAGATTTTCCTGATTTCATTTCTGGTGGGTAAAACCATCAAGAGATTTATGGCTGCTGCCTTTGGCTTGCTAGTTATAATGGTTGTTTTGCTTATCGGGGCCTACAACACAGTGGGTCAGGTAAAAATGAAAGTCGATCAAACGCTGCAAATGAATAACGTCACATCCAGTCGTGATGAAATTATCTTAGACCGTTTCCCGTTAGTAATGGAAAATATCAACAATGCCGTCTTTGGTATTGGATATGGAAATTCTACATACAATCAGTATTTAGAGGACCATAATGCGCCGAAAAATGACGGGGTATATTCTGAACGGAACAATGGCTATAATATAGATGAACCATTCTTTATTATAATTCTTTATAATGTTGGGGTAATTGGTCTCTTCTTGTTTACTGCGGCTTTTTTCATTACATTTAAAGACATATATATCCGAGCCAGAAGCCAAAAAGATATTTTTAGCATTTCATTACTGTGCTCTCTTGTTGGCTATATTCTGGTATATTGTTTATTTGAAAAGATGTTCATAAATGTCTTTTTATTATACAGCATAGCTATCCTGATGTTGTATGATAAAAATGAGTCGGCAGGGTAACGAATTAAGATTAAAATGAGCCTATGTGACGTAGTTGAGAATATAGGCTCAATATTCATAACATGATAGATAGTCTCATATACTGTAAATATTTATTTGTTCTCTAATTCACATAGAAAATTTTCATAGATATCGAATTGTCAAGTGAATAGTGGTACAATATAAGCGATAAAATAAGATGATGTGTTCTGCAGTGCACAGGTAGCTGTTGAGCCTGGGGCGGTAGCGTGATTTGAAAATTAACAATAACCTGAAAGGGTAGAGTGTGAAAAAGATCCTGGTAATAAAAATGCGCTTTCACGGCGATATGTTGCTAACCACACCGGTCATCAGCACGCTTAAAAAAAATTATCCTGATGCTGATATTGATGTTTTACTCTACGAAGATACCATTCCTATTTTATCTGAAAACCCCGATATCCATGCTTTGTATGGGATAAAAAATAAAAAGAGCTCTGCTTTTGAGAAGGCAAAAAATTTCTTAGCGCTGATCAAGGTACTACGTGGCAATCATTATGATTTAGTGGTCAACCTCACCGATCAGTGGATAGTTGCTTTACTGTGTCGTTGTTTGGATTGCCCCATAAAGTTGACACATGATTTCTCGCACAGAAATAAGAAGTTCTGGCGCGACAGTTTTACTCATCACGTTCCTCTAAGTGGCGATCATTGGGTCGAACGTAATTTGTCTGTGCTGACGCCATTAAATCTAAAAGAATCAGTCCCGGTACTGAAAATGGTTTATGGTGAGCAAGTCTGGCAATCTGTTCGGAAAAAACTTCCTCAGGTTGATACCCAGAAGTATGTTGTTATACAGCCTACGGCGAGACAAGAATTCAAGTCGTGGGAGAATGAGAGATTCTCCCTGGTGATTGATGCGATACATCATTTGGGGTATCAGGTTGTACTGACTTCTGGACCCGGTGCCAGCGATATTGCCTGCGTCGATGAGATTGCCAGGGCATGTGAAACCAAACCGTTAACTGAAATTGCCGGGAAGACAACATTCCCTGAGCTTGCTGCATTAATTGATCATGCTGTGCTTTTTATTGGTGTCGACTCTGCCCCGATGCATATTGCCGCAGCTGTTAAAACCCCCATTATTTGTCTTTTCGGCGCCACCGATCATATCGCCTGGCGACCATGGTCTGATGATGTGGTTCAATTTTGGGCTGGTGATTACCAACCAATGCCTGTGCGTGAAAAACTTGATCGAAGTAAGAAATATTTATCAGCTATACCTGCGGAAGACGTGATTGCAGCCATAGCGTTACGGTTACCTAAACTCGATTAATAAAGCATCCGGATATATAAAATGGTTATTGCTTTCTGTTTGTATAAATATTTCCCTTTTGGTGGGTTACAGCGTGATTTTTTGCGTATAGCGTCGACAGTCGCATCACGTGGACATCATGTTCGGGTTTACACACAATCATGGCAAGGAAATATTCCAGACAGCCTGGAGATCATCATTGTTCCTGTGAGGTCATGCTCCAACAACGGGAAAAATGCTGAGTATCATCGGTGGGTAAGTAAACATCTTGAGAGTAATCCAGCAGACCGGATCGTTGGGTTCAATAAAATGCCTGGGTTAGATGTTTATTATGCTGCTGATGTCTGCTACGCAGAAAAAGTCGCGCAAGAAAAAGGTTTGCTCTATCGTCTGACACCGCGATACCGGCATTATGCCGCCTTTGAAAAAGCTACATTTGCTGAGGGAAAATCAACACAGCTGTTAATGCTAACAGATAAGCAAATTGCGGATTTTCAGAAGCACTATCATACTGAGCCAGCGCGTTTTCATATCCTTCCGCCGGGGATTTATCCTGACAGAAAATACAGCTCTCAGCCAACAAATTGTAGAGCTAGCTTCAGGAAAGAAAATGATATCAGTGATTCCCAGTATTTAATTATACAAATCGGTTCTGATTTTACCCGTAAGGGTGTCGACAGAACTATCAAGGCGATCGCTTCCTTACCGGAAGCTGTCCGTAAACAAACGATTCTGTTTGTTGTGGGTCAGGATAAGCCTGATCGCTATATAAAGCTGGCAACAGAGTATGCTGTTGCTGACAATATCAAGTTCTTCCCTGGCCGTAATGATGTCTCAGAGTTAATGGCAGCAGCCGATCTATTGATTCATCCGGCATACCAGGAAGCCGCAGGGATCGTGCTGGTTGAAGCAATTGCAGCAGGTTTACCTGTCATAACAACGGCAGTATGCGGATATGCTCATTATGTTAGAGATGCTGAGTGCGGGATTGTTATTGATGAACCGTTTGAACAAAAATTATTAAATGAAGCTGTTTATTTATCTTTAACTGACTCAGGGCAGAGAAAAGCATGGAAAGAGAATGCACAACACTTTGCTGATACTCAAGACCTTTATAGTCTACCTGAGAAAGCAGCTGATATTATTATAGGTGGTGCCCATGGTTGAGTTAAAAGAACCATTTTTATCCTTGTGGAAAGGGAAAGATGCTTTTTCTGAAGTGCAGAAGCTGCAGGGAGAAACATTTAGGCAGCTCGAAACGCGCAGAACGATAAGGTTTGAGATTGCAGGTAGAAGCTATTTCCTGAAATGGCACCAGGGAACTAAACTGAAGGAAGTTATCAAAAACTTATTCTCTTTACGTTTGCCGGTACTCGGAGCTGATAGAGAATGGAATGCGATACACCGTTTGCAGGAACTGGACGTTGATACAATGCACGGTGTTGGTTTCGGGCAACAAGGTATAAATCCGCTCAACCGTATCTCATTTATTATAACTGAAGATCTGAGTCCGGCGGTTAGCCTGGAAGACTATTGCGCAAATTGGTTGGTGAATCCACCTGCGCGAAAAATTAAGATGGCATTAATTGAGCGTCTTGCCATTATGGTCAGAAGGATGCATCAGGGAGGCGTTAATCACCGTGATTGCTATCTCTGTCACTTCTTATTGCATCAACCGGCCAATTTTGAGGATAATGCGTTCAAACTGTCGGTTATTGATCTGCACCGGGCTCAGATAAGAAATGCGGTTCCTATTCGTTGGCGCAATAAAGATCTGATTGGTTTGTACTTCTCCTCGTTAAACATCGGGTTAACGCAAAGAGACTACTTCAGATTTCTGAAGATATACTTTAAAAAAGACATTAATCAAATTATTCGTGATGAGTCTGAACTCTTTGCAACCTATGCAAGAAAAACCGATAAGATTATTAATCATACGTCAAAGAATAAACTATAAATATGAAAAAATAGGCTTTGTATAGCTACATAGAATAGTTAATTAAGCTTATTCAGCAGGCCAGTAATTGTTAATCTTTATTTCACGATGACTGTTCTGGCTTAATTATATTAGAGGGTTTGAACTCATGCACGTGCTGGTCATTTCGCTTCCTTTTGACGATGCCCGACGAAAACGCGTATCAGATATAATGAATGAATTAAATATCGAGTATTCGTTTGTTGATGCTATCTATGGGAAGAATTTGTCTGCCGAAGAAAAGCGCAAGATACCGTTAACTGACTTTCAGCACAGGGAAAACCATACGCCTACTGATGGTGAACTGGGTTGCTCACTAAGCCATATGAAAGCATTTAAACAGTTTGGGCAGAGTGGGCAAGATTGGGTTTGTATTCTTGAAGATGACGCAATTATCGATCAGAATTTTAAGGAATTTATATCGACTGTCGATGAAAGTGTTCTCAATAAAGACGCGTTATACCTACTTGGTGGGCAGGATGGTTTAAGGTATAAGAATAAAGTTGTCTTAAATTTGCTTAAACTCAAGAAAATTGGTGGCCAGACATTCGGCAAAGTCATATTTGGTCATGGATATGTTTTGCGAGCCTGCGGTTATTTAATGAATTCTGTAACAGCTCAAAAACTTGTTTCCCGTTTTGAAAATAACTTTTTCATCATAGACGAATGGGCATATCTGATGCGCCAGGGGTATTTTTCTGATATATACCTGGCAAACTTTGTCCATCACCCTGAAGAGTTGTCCGGGAGCTGGTTAGAGAAAGAACGTAAAGAGATAAAGAGTCACAAGAAAAAGAAAAAATCACTTTTCAGACGTAAAATTTCCTCCTCATACTGGCATGCCCGACGAATTATTCTTGGTTTATGTTGGTGGAAGTAGATGAATGCAACAATGCTTAATCGTGGATGAAATACGATATAGTGCATAGTTTTAGTCAGCTGCAGATATGTTAAATAGCAAAGCGATTGTATAAGAACGAATTTAACATATCTGCGAAACCTGAATAATTACAGCCGCGCTATGTGAGAATAAACCTGAGTGGGTTCAAGCAAAGCAAGCTTTCCTTCCGGGGCACGACATGTGACCTGATTCTTCCCGTATCCCCCAATCAACCCCGGGTCCGTAGGGCCATATAGCGTAACATTCGGCCGATCCAGTGCGGCGGTCAAGTGGCTTAATCCGGTATCAACGGATACCACAAACTTAGCGCCGGCTAATATCCGGGCGACATCCCCAAGACTCATGCGCGGTAAAACATCTACGTAATCAAATCCTTCTGCCAGTCGTCTGGCTCGCGTTTCTTCATGCGGAGCACCCCAGGGGAGCTTAATACGTATTCCTGCGTGATTGAATAATCCAATGAGCTCCCGCCACTTTGCTTCCGGCCAGTGCTTGTCATCACGAGTGGTGGCGTGCAGGAAGACGGCATACTGCCCTGCATCGGCATTGCGTTCATTCAGAAAATGCTGTGCAATCGCGTAATCACCCTGCGACTGGGGTTTGGCATATCCCAGACTTTTCGCGAACAGCTCACGAGTACGTTCAACAGCATGCTGTTGTTTGGCGATATGATGCTTACGATTGTAAAACAGACTCGCCAGCGGTTCGCGCGCGGTACTCCAGTCCATACCATGTTTAATGCCGTGCGCCAGACGTGTTACCAGTGCGGCGCTTTTTACCAGCCCCTGCGCATCGATAACCACGTCATAGTTTTGTAAACGCACCGCATCGCGAAAAGCTTTGCGCTCCGCTTTAATGGGGGCGGAAAACCAGGCTTTACGCCAGCGGCGAATCGCCACCGGGATCACACGGTCAACGGCCGGATGCCAGGAGGGGATTTGAGCAAACCCTTCTTCCACTACCCAATCAAACTGAATATCCGCAATGGCCTGCTGCGCATCTGTTAATGCGGGCAATGTATGCAGCACATCGCCCATTGACGATGTTTTAACGATCAGAACCCGCATCCGTCAGACTTCCTCTTGTAACAACAGCTCATTCAGTTCTTCCAGTACGCGCTGAGGCGTGATGTCAATCAGGCTCTGGTGATACCCTTGTGCAGCATCCCCCTTACGCACCTTGTGATACCCCGTAATCAGGCGAATCACGCGAGCTTTGTGGGAGAGCGGTGGAGTGAAATCCGGGCTGCTGGGGCCATACAGAGCGACCAGCGGACGATTTAGTGCGGCAGCCACGTGCATCAAACCGGAGTCATTGGTGACCACGGCTTTGCAGGCGGCGAGAAGAATAACCGCCTGCTCCAGCTGCGTTTCACCAGCCAGGTTCCGACACCATGCTTGCTGTTCAACGCTCAGTGCAGCCAGAATCTCATTGCCAGCTTCATGATCCTTAGCCGAGCCAAACAGGACAATCTGATGACCTTCGTCGATCAACTGCTTTGCCAGTTCAGCATAGTGGTAATGTGGCCAACGTTTCGCTGGACCAAATTCTGCACCAGGGCAGAAGCCGATGATTGGACGTTCAGCCGAGAGGGAAAATTGACTACAGGTAAGTGACTTTTCGCCTTCACTGACCTGCAATTGTGGCCACAGCAGCGGCTGTGGTAAATCTTTGGCTGTGAGCATCACGCCTTTATCGTACGCTAACGCGACATAGCGCTCGACCATCAGCGGCCAGGCTTCCTTATCCAGTACACGTGCATCGTTCAGCAGACCATAGCGCATCTCGCCACGCCAGCCGGTACGATGAGGAATACCCGCGAAGAAGGGTACCAGTGCGGATTTAAATGAGTTCGGCAGGACATACGCGCGATCGTAGCGTTTATCACGCAAACTGTGGCCCAGTTTGCGGCGCTCGCCAATCTCCAGTGCGCCGTGTCCAAGCGGCATGGCGATAGCATCGTTGACTTCAGGCATGCGCGATAATAACGGACGGCACCATGCAGGTGCCATCACGTCGATTATTGCCTGGGGATAGCGCGCCTTGAGCGTGCGATAGAGACTTTGCGACATCATCATGTCGCCCACCCATGACGGGCCTACCACCAAAATCTTCATTCACTTCATCCTTCAAGCTGTCTCTGCGTTGGCTGCCTGCGTTCACTCCGGTCACTTACTCTTGTAAGCTCCCGGAGATTCACTTAGTTGCCGCCTTGATACCGCTCGAATGATTTTGTGAATTTGTAGCGTTGTCGCGGTTTAGCCAGGCCATATATTCCGTCACGCCTTCGGCAACGGTCTTGAACGGTTTGTCATAGCCCGCAGCGCGCAGGTTAGTCAGATCCGCCTGAGTAAATGCCTGATAGCGGCCCTTCAGTTTTTCCGGGAACGGAATGTACTCAATGCTGCCTTTTTTGTGGTATGCCAGCGTGGCATCCGCGACGGCCTGGAAAGACTCTGCGCGACCAGTACCGAGGTTAAAGATGCCGGAAACGCCGTTTTCCAGGAACCACAGGTTTACTGCTGCAACATCGCCGACATAGACGAAATCACGTTTGAAGTTTTCACTGCCTTCGAACAGCTTGGGTGTTTCGCCGTTGTTGAGCTGAGTATTGAGATGGAAAGCTACGCTCGCCATGCTGCCTTTGTGACCTTCGCGTGGCCCGTAGACGTTGAAATAACGGAAGCCGACGATCTGAGAATTTGCTTCTGGCAGGATCTGGCGTACATATTCGTCGAACAGGAATTTTGAGTAGCCATAGACGTTCAGCGGCTTCTCATATTCACGAGATTCGATGAAGTCAGAGGTACGACCGCCGTACGTTGCTGCAGAAGAGGCATACAGGAAAGGAATTTCACGCTCCAGACAGTAGTGCAGCAGCTCTTTGGAGTATTGATAGTTGTTGTCCATCATATACTTGCCATCCCACTCGGTCGTGGAAGAACACGCGCCTTCGTGGAAAATTGCCTCAATATCGCCGAAATCTTCTCCAGCCATAATCTGGATCAGGAAGTCTTCCTTATCCATATAGTCAGCAATATTCAGATCCACCAGATTCACAAACTTGGTGCCGTCTTTTAGGTTGTCCACCACCAGAATATCGGTGATGCCTTTGTCATTCAGGGACTTAACGATGTTGCTGCCGATAAAGCCCGCGCCGCCGGTAACGATGATCATAAATGTAACCTTCGAATTATGGAGTCAGAGACAATCTCAGACACGAATGTCTCTAATCATATCACTACATGGCGTCGGCTTCAGCAGTACGTCGCGCCATGTGGCGTGTGACCTGTGTACTGATTATTGCTTCAGTCATTCTTAATTGAAATAGTTATGGTTTGGTAGTGTATGATTCGTTCCGTGAATGAGTGTTCAGGCGCGCGGTGCCGGCTTTTTCGGAGCCATCAACGAATGAATAAGCAAGGTAGAGCACTGTGTTGGGGCTGACAATAGTCGCTGGAATGAAAATTGTATATGCAACTTAAAAAAATTATTATTACAGGTTACGAAATCAGTGGACTTGGAGGGACAGAGACCGTTTGCCTTAATTTGGTGAAGCTGCTGCGAATGCAAAGCCCCGATATCGATATCTCTTTTGTATTTCTTAAGAAAAATAATGGCGGTCATGTCAATGATGAGTGGCTTGCAGGGCAGCGCTATTGTCGTCTTTCTTCGAATATAAAAATAACGAAATTAAGACGATTGAGTTTTGCTTATTCCTTGCGGAAAATCATCAATCGAGAATCTCCTGATGTAATTATATCTCTGGATACACTCTCATGCTATATCAGCCACGTTGCAAGAAAATATACTCACAAGCAGGTTAAGATATTCTCATGGTTTCATTTTTCTATATTTGATTTTTATAAAAATAATTATAAAAAGAAAATAAAATATATAAATAAAGCTGATTATTATCTTTCCATCAGCTCTGGAATAACCCGACAACTTGTTGAAGTGGGCATAGACAGACAGCGTATCGCGACGATATTCAATCCGGTTACTCGGCATGATGTCAGCATTCCTGCTCCCAAGAATCATGCCCGCTTTGTCTATGTAGGTAGGGTTGTTGCCGATGGTCAAAAGAATGTCCGAGGACTTTTCAATGGATTGGCGGAGCTGCAAGGAGCATGGTCTCTGGACGTTATCGGCACCGGCCAGGATGTTGAGACACTAGTTGCACTGGCAAAAACACTGGGGATTAGCGAAAACATTCACTGGCATGGTTGGCAGAAATCACCGTGGGAATATATTCAAAATACGCTAAAAAATATTACCTGTTTATTATTAACTTCTCATTTTGAAGGTTTTGGTATGGTTTTGGCTGAAGCCAGCGCTCACGGTGTTTATGCCATTAGCTCTGATTGTGAAACGGGGCCAGCAGACATTATCAGAGAAGGGATAAACGGTAATTTATACCCGACTGATGAACCAGAAAAATTAGTTTCCTTGCTGCAGGAAATCGTTGATGGCAAAGCGTTACCAGCCGGCGAGCAGATTCAGCAGGCGATTGAGGAATTCTACGAAGACAACTATATCATTAAGGTTAATAAGGCCTTTGCTATGGCAGGATTTACTCTGGCACCGTCATCAGCGTCTCAGGTCATTGATGACGCGACAACGTAAGTCAGGTTGTGATGCCAGGCCTGTCATTCCTGAAAGGTTATGTGGGTACACGTGATTTATGCTGCATTTTAGACAAGTCATGATGAGTCATCTCGTACAAACCAATAGCATTGGGTAATATGTGCTGAAATTTGCCCAGTCTGGAGAATTGCAATGCGTGGGAATTTTTATAAGCAGTTAACGAACGATCTGGAAACCGCACGCGCGGAAGGGTTGTTTAAAGAAGAGCGCATTATTACGTCTGCTCAGCAGGCTGATATCACCGTGGCTGACGGAAGCCATGTTATTAACTTTTGTGCGAACAATTACTTAGGGCTGGCTAACCACCCGGAACTGATTGCAGCGGCAAAAGCGGGTATGGATTCTCACGGATTTGGTATGGCCTCGGTGCGCTTTATTTGTGGCACTCAGGACACCCATAAGCAACTGGAGCAAAAACTGGCTGCGTTCCTGGGTATGGAAGATGCCATTCTTTACTCTTCTTGCTTTGACGCCAACGGCGGCCTGTTCGAAACGCTGCTGGGAGCAGAAGATGCCATTATCTCTGACGCCCTGAACCACGCCTCTATTATCGATGGTGTGCGCCTGTGCAAAGCGAAGCGTTTCCGCTACGCCAACAACGATATGCAGGAACTGGAAGCGCGTCTGAAAGAAGCGCGTGAAGCAGGTGCCCGCCACGTATTGATCGCCACCGATGGTGTGTTCTCTATGGATGGCGTTATCGCTAACCTGAAAGGCGTATGCGATCTGGCAGACAAATATGATGCGCTGGTGATGGTAGATGATTCTCACGCGGTAGGCTTTGTGGGTGAGAACGGCCGTGGCTCTCATGAGTATTGCGACGTGATGGGTCGTGTGGACATCATCACCGGCACGCTGGGCAAAGCACTCGGTGGCGCATCGGGTGGTTACACTGCGGCACGTAAAGAAGTTGTTGAGTGGCTGCGTCAACGTTCTCGTCCGTATCTGTTCTCTAACTCACTGGCTCCGGCAATTGTTGCCGCTTCCATTAAGGTGCTGGAGATGGTTGAGGCGGGTAGCGACCTGCGCGATCGTCTGTGGGCGAATGCGCGTCAATTCCGTGAACAAATGTCCGCAGCAGGCTTTACGCTGGCAGGGGCCGATCACGCGATTATTCCGGTAATGCTCGGTGATGCGGTTGTTGCGCAGGCGTTTGCCCGCGAACTGCAAAAAGAGGGGATTTACGTAACTGGATTCTTTTATCCAGTGGTTCCAAAAGGCCAGGCGCGTATTCGTACCCAGATGTCTGCGGCACATACCCCTGAGCAGATTACGCGTGCAGTCGACGCGTTCACACGCATTGGTAAACAACTGGGCGTAATTGCCTGAGGATGTGAAATGAAAGCGTTATCCAAACTGAAAGCGGAAGAAGGCATTTGGATGACCGACGTTCCTGAACCGGAAGTCGGCCATAACGATTTGCTGATTAAAATCCGTAAAACAGCCATCTGCGGGACTGACGTTCACATTTATAACTGGGATGAGTGGTCGCAAAAAACCATCCCGGTTCCAATGGTTGTAGGGCATGAATATGTCGGTGAAGTTGTTGGCATCGGCCAGGAAGTTAAAGGCTTCAAAATCGGCGATCGCGTTTCTGGTGAAGGCCACATTACCTGCGGACATTGCCGTAACTGCCGCGGTGGCCGTACTCACCTGTGCCGCAATACGACCGGTGTCGGCGTAAACCGTCCAGGCTGTTTTGCACAATATCTGGTGATCCCGGCGTTTAACGCCTTTAAAATCCCGGACAATATCTCCGATGATTTAGCTTCCATCTTCGATCCATTCGGTAACGCGGTACACACGGCGCTGTCGTTTGATTTGGTTGGCGAAGATGTGCTGGTTTCCGGTGCGGGTCCGATTGGCATTATGGCTGCCGCGGTAGCGAAGCACGTTGGTGCACGCCACGTAGTGATTACCGATGTTAATGAGTACCGTCTGGAGCTGGCGCGTAAAATGGGTATTACCCGCGCAGTCAACGTCTCGAAAGAGAATCTGACCGACGTGATGGCCGAACTGGGGATGACCGAAGGGTTCGATGTGGGTCTGGAAATGTCTGGGGCGCCGCCAGCGTTTCGCACCATGCTGGACACCATGAACCACGGTGGCCGTATTGCCATGTTGGGGATCCCGCCATCAGACATGTCGATAGACTGGACGAAAGTTATCTTTAAAGGTCTGTTTATTAAAGGTATCTATGGTCGTGAAATGTTTGAAACCTGGTACAAGATGGCTGCACTGATCCAGTCCGGTCTTGATCTGTCGCCGATCATCACCCATCGATTCTCGATTGATGAGTTCCAGCAGGGCTTTGATGCCATGCGTTCAGGCCAGTCCGGGAAAGTGATCCTGAGCTGGGATTGAGTGCGCAGCGTGCATTCAATGTTAATTACGGCCAGATATCGCTATCTGGCCGTATAAACCATAGATTTTATTTTCCGCGGATCTTTCTGGATAACGATCTTATATTTTCTTTAAGCAGGATGAGTTTATAAATTAACCCTCTGCCTTTAACGTTAATATTATATTTTCGTTGTAATGCCAGAATGTCATTAGCCTGACAAACCTTCATATTTCCCTTACAGGACAGGTCAATAATCCTTAACTCACCCGTTGGTGTGCGAATGAAATTCCCCGGGTGAATATCATTTGATGCCAGTCCTGCTTTGTGAAGACGCAGCACGCATTGTTTTACCTCGTCAGCATTCTGCTGGTTAATTTCCCTTAAAGGAACCCCTTCAATATATTCATGAATAGTATAAACATCATAGCACTGGCGAAAACGTGTTTTCTCAGCAGCATAATAGAGATCGGCAGTACAGATGCGCATTTCCGGCGGGAGCTTGTCCAGCTTCCTGATCAGTCGGGAATAGAAAGGGCCGGAGATAAAGCTCTGTAATTTTTTCTCAAATCGAGGATCAACTTCACGGTCATTTTTGATGATAAATTTTTGTGAGTTGTACTCGACCAACTCCACGCTGCGCAATGCGTTACCACTGCTCAGCGGTTTGCCACTGATTTCTTTTTTGATGTATTTATTCATCAGTGACTTAAGGTCTTTTCTGGTCTCTTTGCAATAGACCGTATAACCTTTTTCATGTGTCTTACTGATGGCCATCTTTTCCCTCAATATCAGCCTATAGAGTACGTTAATTCATAGGGATAGAGTATACAGGTTGTGCACCCCGATATGTAGACGATCTGAGCTATCATCAACCTGCTGAACGCAGGCGTGGCAGGGCATCTTTCTCAAACCGGACGCTTTCGCTGCAGCGTATCTGCCCATAAATACGTTCTAACCTTAATAATTCCTTAATGAAACTGTAGTAAAAGTCATCAGCGTAATGACAAACCTGGGTTAGCTGATGAGAAACTGCACAAATATGTTGAGTGTTATTATTCCGTTGTATAACGTGGGTGATAGTTTTCGGGATTGCATGGAATCGTTGATCGCACAGACATGGACTGCGCTAGAGATCATCATTGTGAATGATGGTTCAACGGATAACTCTGTTGATATTGCACAACATTATGCGGATAACTATTCCCACGTGCGGTTGTTGCATCAGGCTAACGCAGGGGCATCCGTAGCGCGTAACCGTGGCCTGGAAGCGGCCAAAGGGGATTATGTTGCATTTGTCGATGCCGATGACCTGGTTTATCCCAATATGTACGAAACCCTGATGACCATGGCAATTCAGGATGACCTGGATTTAGCCCAGTGTAATTCCGACTGGTGCATTCTCGAAACGGGACACACCTGGCAATCAATACCGACGGATCGTCTTCGGTCTACGGGGGTGTTAACCGGCCCTGACTGGTTACGTATGGCGTTGGCTTCACGCCGCTGGACACATGTGGTCTGGATGGGAATTTATCGCCGGGATGTTATTGAGAAAAATAAAATAACATTTATTCCGGGGTTACATCACCAGGATATTGTCTGGACGACGGAGTTTATGTTTAACGCTGTACGTGTGCGATATACCGAGCAATCTTTATATAAATACTACTTACATGATCAATCAATCAGCCGTCTTAAACGACAAGGTTTAAAAAATCTCAACTACCAGCGGCACTATATTAAAATTACGCGGTTATTGGATAGGTTGAATCGTGAATATGCCGATCGGATTACTATTTATCCTGAATTTCATCAGCAAGTCACCTATGAAGCATTACGCGTATGCCATGCGGTCCGTAAAGAACAGGATGTGCATATTCGTCAGCGTATGATCGCAGAGATTTTTGTCTCGGGTATGTATAAGCGCATGATAACTAACGTACGCAGTGCCAAAGTATTGTATCAGGCACTGCTATGGTCATTCCGTTTATGGAAATGGCGCGATAAAACATCAACGCCTTCGCGTATTGCCCGAAAAGCGCTTAATCTACGTTAGCGTTCATGGTGCTGGGTGAAGATGTGTTCCCCCAGCCCTGCCACTGCAGTCTCATATACTGCACCAGCGTGCTTTGTGTGATGCTTTCCCCTAGCACGCTAAAGAATCGGTTGGCGTAAACCGGCTCCAAAGGTTGTTTCGGTTTGCACAGTTTCACCCCACGGAAAGGATTACGGGGCGCATCTGGCGTACCGTTTTTCGGTGGAGTGAGATTAGGCCTGGAGGTATCGACCTGCGGCTCATTGAGCAGACTGCTCGGACGAACCAGCGTAATGTCGGCTGGCAGGCTATACAGCATCTGCTGCAGTACGCGTACCGTCGAAGGGTGAGGGTGCCCGATGGCAATCGCTGATCCGTTACGGCGAGCAAGATCGACTGCACGATTAAACTGACGGCGAATATCCGCTTCGTTTTGTGTATCGTCGAGGAAGACTTTGCGTTTGATGACCTTCACCCCGGTTCCTGCCGCCGCGCGCATGGCCTGGCTGTTGCCGATGGTCATACTGTCGAGGAAGTAGAGGTCGTAGCGTTCCAGAGCTTGCATCACTTTCTGCATGCCGAACAGGCTGGACGTCATCGCACTCCCCATGTGGTTGTTCAGTCCCACTGCATACGGCACTTTGCTTACCGCGTCGCGAATAATCCGTTCAATTTCTTCGCTGCTCATCTCCGGGCGTAACGTGTCTTTCTCCAGCGGTTGCTTGCTCAGTGGAGCCATCGGCAGATGGATCAACACCTCATGTCCACTGTTATGCGCTTTAGTCGCCATTTCACGTGCATGTGGCGCGTTTGGCAGAACGGCAACGGAGACAGTGGAAGGCATTGCCAGCACCTGGTTTTCCGTTTGCGGACGATAACCGAAATCATCAATGACGATAGCAAGTTTGCCGGCGAAAACAGGTGTTGCGAATGCCAGCAGGCTGGCGAGTGAGAGCAAAGTACGACGAAACTGAGGCAAAACTTATCTTCCCAACCACGGCTGTGGATTGACCGCCTGACCCTGGCGACGAATTTCGAAATAGAGTGCTGGCCTGCCCTGACCACCGCTGCTACCCACAAGTGCAATAGGCTGCCCGGCGCGAACCTGCGTACCCACGCTGACCAATGCGCTTTGGTTGTAACCGTACAGGCTCATATCGCCTTTACCGTGTTCAACCACGACGACCAGTCCATAGCCCTGCAACCAGTCTGCCAGAATGACGCGACCATCGGCGATGGCTTTGACTTCGGTACCTTCGGAGGCGCCAATAACCATCCCTTTCCAACGTAGCTCACCTTGCAGCTGTTCGCCATAGCGATGCAGCGTTGGACCACGAACGGGCCAGTACGCCTGACCGCGTGGTGAGCCCAACCCGCCGGTACGAGACATCAGTGATTTCTCGCTTTCGGTTGGCTTATAGGTTGAGCCTTTGCGTGATGCTTCCTGCTGCTTATCACGTACAGCCTGCGCCTCACGCGCTTCACGTTCTGCACGGGCTTTCGCGGCGGCTTCGGCTCGCGCAATACTGTTGCGCAGACGGGATTCGTTGGCTCGCATCTCGCCTAACTGCTGCTGGCCCTGCTGAATGGATGATTCCAGGCCCGCGAGCGTTTTTTGGCGTTCATTACGCGCCTGCTCGAGTTTTGCCTGCTGAGCACGCTGTTCGTACAGCAGCGTCTGCTGTTCGCTTTGCTTATCTTCCAGCTCGGCTTTCTGCGAATCGACCTCTTCGCGGGTTTGCTTCAGCTGTGCGATAGTCTCCTGGCGCGCCTGGTTCAGATAGCCGAAATAGGCCTGCAGGCGTTGTCCGCGCTGAGTCTCTTCACCACTGAGGATCAACTGAATACCAGTATGTTCACCCTGGCGAAACGCCGCATCTAACTGGGCTGCCAGACTGCGCTCTTGCGCTGCCCGCTGCTTTTCCAGCTTCGCGATAGACGCGTTCATCTCGGCGATTTGTGCATTCAGCTGTGCCAGGGAGTTTTGCGTTTCGCGTAGCTGTCGTGCCGCTGCGGCGATGGCTTGTTCCTGAGCTTTAAGCTGAGCAAGGAGGGTGGCGCGTTGTTGCTGCTGCTGGCGTACCGCGCGTTCTTTTGCCGCGATATCGGCCTGAATGGATTTGAGCTGATCGCGCTCGTCCGCGTGGGCGGAAAAGGCGCACAGCAATACGCCAGCGCTAAGCGCGCTGGCGTAGAACAAGGGCCTGACTGAAAACTTACGCGGTTTCACGGCCCATGTGATGGTATTAATCGCCTTTCCCCTCATGGGGAGGGATTATTCCACGATGAACAGCGGCTTACCAGTCATCTCTTGCGGGATTTCCATACCCATCAGCGTCAGCATTGTCGGGGCGATATCAGAAAGTTTACCGCCTTCAACTGCTTTGACGTTTTTGCCACCAACATAAATCAGCGGAACCGGCAGGTTGGTATGCGCGGTATGTGCCTGACCGGTAGACGGATCGCGCATCTGCTCTGCGTTCCCGTGGTCTGCGGTGATCAGCAGTTGGCCGCCAACGGATTCAACGGCTTTAGTCACTTGCTCCACGCAGTGATCCAGCGCTTCAACCGCTTTAACCGCCGCTTCCATCACCCCAGTATGGCCAACCATGTCGCCGTTCGGGTAGTTACAGATGATGGTATCGTATTTACCGCTCTCAATCGCAGCAACCAGCTTCTCAGTCAGTTCTGCAGAGCTCATTTCTGGCTGCAGGTCGTAGGTAGCGACTTTTGGCGAGTTGATCAGGATGCGGTCTTCGCCTTTGAACGGTTCTTCTACACCGCCGTTAAAGAAGAAGGTCACGTGCGCGTATTTTTCTGTTTCAGAAATACGCAGCTGGGTTTTGTCATTCTTCGCCATCCACTCACCAAGGGTGTTGGCCAGAGACGCTGGTGGGTAAGCCACCGCGGTTTTGATGTCGGCAGCGTATTCAGTCAGCATCACAAAGTTGAGGTTAACGACTTTTTTACGTGCGAAGCCATCAAAATCAGCGTTTACAAACGCACGGGTAATTTCACGCGCACGGTCAGCACGGAAGTTCATGAAAATCAGCGTATCGCCATCTTCCATTGCGGCATCAGCCTGGCCTTCAGCGCGGATCACGGTCGCTTTTACGAATTCGTCGTTCTCGTCGCGAGCATAGGCAGCCTGCAGACCCGCTACCGCGGTATCGGCCTGGAATTCACCTTGTGCCAGCGTCATCAGGTCATAAGCCTGCTCAACGCGATCCCAGCGGTTGTCGCGGTCCATCGCGTAGTAACGACCGATGATGGACGCTACGCGACCTTTGCCCAGCGCGGCAAATTTCTCTTCGAATTTTTGCAGTGAATGTTCAGCGCTGCGCGGCGGGGTATCACGGCCATCAAGGAAAGCGTGCAGATAGATTTTTTCCGCGCCGCGTTCAGCCGCCAGTTCAACCATCGCCATGATGTGATCTTCGTGGCTGTGTACGCCACCGGCAGACAGCAGGCCCATGATGTGTACCGCTTTGCCGCTATTTTTTGCCTGGTCGACCGCGTTGGTCAGCACCGGGTTAGCGAAGAAAGTACGTTCTTTAATTTCCACATCCAGACGGGTCAGATCCTGATACACGATGCGGCCCGCGCCCAGGTTAACGTGACCCACTTCAGAGTTACCCATCTGGCGATCGGGCAGGCCGACTTCCAGGCCAGACGCATCAATCAGGGTATGCGGACGTTTTGCCCACAGGGCATCCATTACCGGGGTTTTGGCATTAAAAATAGCGTTATCCTGGCTGTCTTCACGATAGCCGTAGCCATCCAGAATCACCAGTACCATAGGCTTTTTAGAAACCGACATTGCGACAACCTCACACTTAATAGATAAAAAATAATTGCGTAATTTTACTACAGCTGAATCGATAAAGTAGCCCCAGAAGATCAAATAATCGACCAGAGCGGTTCGGGTAGGGGGGCGATTTGTGTTTTTTTTTCCGTAGCGCCCCGCAAAAATGCAATCCAATGCATGCTCTGGCTGTATTTGCGCCAACGCGCAGGTATACTCCTTTCCTGGTTTTTTTAATCACTGAGTCGGGAGTTGTTACCCCCCATGCAAGAAATTATGCAATTTGTTAGCCGCCACCCTGTCTTGAGTATCGCCTGGATTGCGTTACTGGCGGCGGTATTGTTTACCACGTTTAAGAGCCTGACCTCAAAAGTGAAGGTAATTACACGCGGCGAAGCGACACGTCTAATCAATAAAGAAGATGCGGTGATTGTGGATTTACGTCAGCGTGACGACTTCCGCAAAGGTCATATCGCAGGCTCCACGAACCTGCTGCCGAGCGAAATCAAAGCCAATAATTTTGGCGAGCTGGAAAAACACAAAAACAAACCTGTTATTGTGGTTGATGGCTCAGGCATGCAGTGCCAGGATTCCGCAACTGCGCTGATTAAAGCCGGTTTTGAGCAGGTATCTGTACTGAAAGACGGCGTAGCGGGCTGGAGTGGCGAGAATCTGCCACTGGTTCGCGGCAAGTAATTTACCCGTCTTCTTTCGTACCGCAGGGTAAAAAGAACACTGGAGATAAGTCATGGCCAATATTGAGATCTATACCAAAGCAACCTGCCCGTTTTGCCATCGCGCAAAGGCGCTGTTGAACAGTAAGGGTGTGAGTTTCCAGGAACTTCCGATTGACGGTGATGCCGTGAAGCGTGAAGAGATGATCAAGCGCAGTGGCCGTACGACGGTTCCGCAGATTTTTATTGATGCACAGCACATTGGCGGTTGTGACGACTTGTATGCGTTGGATGCGCGTGGTGGACTGGATCCCCTGCTGCGTTAAGGCGTACCGAAGTATTTAAAGGACAACACTAAGGGTTTTCTAAACATGTCAGAACAAAATAACACTGAAATGGCTTTCCAGATCCAACGTATTTATACCAAGGATGTGTCTTTCGAAGCGCCAAATGCACCGCATGTTTTCCAGAAAGATTGGCAGCCAGAGGTTAAACTGGATCTTGATACCGCATCTACCCAACTGGCAGATGATGTGTATGAAGTAGTGCTGCGTGTCACCGTTACGGCTTCTCTGGGCGAAGAAACTGCGTTCCTGTGCGAAGTTCAGCAGGGCGGTATTTTCTCCATCAGTGGTATTGAAGGGACTCAGATGGCGCATTGCCTGGGTGCATACTGCCCGAACATCCTGTTCCCGTATGCCCGCGAATGCATCACCAGCCTGGTTTCACGCGGTACGTTCCCGCAACTGAACCTTGCGCCGGTCAACTTTGATGCGCTGTTCATGAACTATTTACAGCAGCAGGCTGGCGAAGGTACTGAAGAACATCAGGATGCCTGATGAACCAAAGTAATGCTTCAATGACTGTGATTGGTGCCGGCTCGTACGGCACCGCTCTTGCCATCACCCTGGCAAGAAACGGCCACCAGGTTGTCCTGTGGGGCCATGATCCCAAACATATCGCGACCCTTGAGCACGATCGCTGCAATGTCGCGTTCCTCCCTGATGTGCCTTTTCCTGAAACGCTGCGCCTGGAAAGTGATTTAGCTACTGCGCTGGCCGCCAGCCGTAACATTCTGGTGGTGGTGCCGAGCCATGTCTTTGGTGAGGTGCTGCGCAAAATTAAACCGTTGATGCGTGCTGACGCGCGACTGGTTTGGGCGACAAAAGGACTGGAAGCAGAAACGGGACGCCTGTTGCAGGATGTCGCGCGTGAAGCGCTGGGGGATGAAATTCCGCTGGCCGTTATCTCCGGTCCTACATTTGCCAAAGAACTGGCGGCGGGCATGCCGACGGCGATTTCTCTGGCCTCAACGGACGAGACGTTTGCTGATGATCTTCAGCAGTTACTGCACTGTGGCAAAAGCTTCCGCGTCTACAGCAACCCGGATTTCATTGGCGTGCAGCTTGGTGGCGCGGTGAAAAACGTGATTGCGATTGGCGCGGGGATGTCTGACGGCATCGGCTTTGGTGCAAACGCACGAACGGCATTGATCACCCGTGGGCTTACCGAAATGTCGCGGCTTGGTGCGGCACTGGGCGCTGATCCTGCCACCTTCATGGGGATGGCTGGTTTAGGCGATCTGGTGCTGACCTGTACCGACAACCAGTCGCGTAACCGCCGCTTTGGCATGATGCTCGGACAGGGTATGGATGTGCAGGGCGCGCAGGACAAGATTGGTCAAGTGGTTGAAGGCTATCGCAATACGAAAGAAGTTCGTGAGTTGGCACACCGTTTTGGTGTCGAAATGCCAATAACCGAGGAAATTTATCAAGTATTGTATTGCGGAAAAAACGCGCGCGAGGCAGCATTGACGTTACTAGGTCGTGCACGCAAGGACGAGCTGAGTCGCCACTAGCTGCAAGGAAACTGTTGAATATAACGACCCGACCCGCGAAGAACGGGTCGGTCGTTTTGCTACCTTCTGGAGTACGCAATGCCGTGTGAAGAACTGGATATTGTCTGGAAAAATATTAAAGCGGAAGCCCGGGCACTGGCGGAATGTGAGCCAATGCTGGCCAGTTTTTACCACGCAACGCTGCTCAAGCATGAGAATCTCGGCAGTGCGCTGAGCTATATGCTGGCGAACAAACTTGCTTCTCCGATCATGCCCGCCATTGCGATTCGCGAAGTTGTGGAAGAGGCTTATGCGGCCGATCCTGAAATGATTGCCTCGGCGGCCTGCGATATCCAGGCTGTGCGCACGCGTGACCCGGCAGTCGATAAATATTCCACCCCACTTCTGTACCTGAAAGGCTTCCATGCGCTGCAGGCCTACCGCATCGGCCACTGGCTATGGCATCAGGGGCGTCAGGCATTGGCGATCTTCCTGCAAAATCAGGTCTCTGTTACCTTCCAGGTGGATATTCACCCGGCGGCAAAAATTGGTCGCGGAATTATGCTCGACCACGCTACAGGCATTGTGGTGGGTGAAACGGCGGTCATTGAAAACGACGTATCTATTCTGCAATCCGTCACGCTTGGCGGGACCGGTAAAGCAGGCGGCGACCGTCATCCGAAAATTCGTGAAGGCGTGATGATTGGCGCTGGCGCGAAAATCCTTGGTAATATCGAGGTTGGACGCGGCGCGAAGATTGGCGCAGGCTCTGTCGTTCTCCAGCCTGTGCCGCCGCACACTACCGCCGCAGGCGTTCCGGCCCGCATCGTCGGCAAGCCTGACAGCGATAAACCGTCCATGGATATGGATCAGCATTTCAATGGGATACATCATACGTTCGAATACGGTGATGGCATCTGATTTCGAGCTATCTTACTTGCCATATTGAACCTGGGCTGTGCTCGTCATCCTCACGTACTGCGTGTACGCGCAGGTCGGCAAGCGCAGTCCGTGTTCAATCTGTCTGCGCCGATAACGCTCGAAACGAATAACATCAAATTAATGTAGGTCGGATAAGGCGCTAGCCGCATCCGACTAAAATCAACTACGTAATACCGCGCCGGGATAACCTAACTGGCGCCAGGCCTCATACACTACCACCGACACTGCATTTGACAGATTCATGCTGCGGCTGTCCGGCATCATCGGAATACGAATTTTTTGTTCGGCAGGCAAGGCATCAAGAATGCTGGCTGGAAGACCGCGCGTTTCCGGGCCAAACATCAGGTAATCACCATCCTGATAGCTTACCGCACTGTGTGCAGGCGTACCTTTGGTCGTCAGGGCGAACAGACGTTGCGGATTTTCTGCGGCGACGAAGGCGGCGTAATCAGGGTGGCGTAGCACGGCGGTAAATTCATGGTAGTCCAGCCCCGCGCGACGCAGGCGCTTGTCGTCCCAGGCAAAGCCCATTGGCTCAATGATATGCAGACGAAAACCGGTATTGGCGCAAAGGCGAATGATATTACCGGTGTTTGGCGGGATTTCTGGTTCAAATAATACGATGTTAAGCATACTGCCCCCTTAATAGCGGGGGGCAGAATAGCAGAAATGAGGGGGACTATGCGACGGTCAGAGACTGCGGTTTATAGCGTTGCAGCTTATAAATCGTCGCGGCAGCGGCGACCAGCGCGGGAAGGCTGAGGAACATCAGGATGCTGTCGGCCTGCCATTGCAGGGAGAGCAGTTGGGCGCTCATCATGGTGCCGGCTACGCCACCAAAGCGGCCCACACCTTGCATCCAGGCAATGCCGGTTGCGCGGCAATGAGTGGGATAAAACGTTGCAGCCAGCGTCTGCAGCCCGGACTGTGCGCCGTTCATGGTAATCCCCATCAGGAAGATCAGTGCGCCGAACAGAACGATGTGGTTATGCTCAAAGCCGAGTGCGAGGGCAAACAGCATCGTCAGCATAAAGCCAAGTGAAACCACTTTGTGTGCTTCCCAGCGATCCATCAACCAGCCGGCCAGCAGGATCCCTGCCGTGCCACCGAAGGTGAATAGCGATGTCAGCCAGGCGGACTCTGCCAGCGGGTAGCCCATTCCCAGCATTAACGTTGGCATCCAACTGAGCAGTACGTAATAGATAACCAGCCCCATAAAGTAGGTCATCCACAGCATCAGCGTGCCCGGTAACCAGGGCATACTGAATAGCTGCGCTACGCTGCCTTTTTTGACCGCTACCCGATCTTCTTCCAGGTAAAACTGGGTGACTTGCTCCAGGCTCCCCGACATAAAGCGTTGGGCAATGCGTTTGATTTGTGCGATCTCTTTGCCACGGTGAACCAAATACTTCACCGATTCTGGCAGGAACAGTACCAATAACACGGTGAGCGCCAGCGGGGCGATTGCGCCAGCCAGCAGTACGCTGTGCCAGCCGTAACTGGGAATGAGCCAGGAGGAGATAACTCCGCCACCCGCAGCACCAAGAGGGAAGCCGCAGTACATGGTGTTAATGGCCATTGAACGGCAGCGTTTAGGGGCAAATTCTGAGACCAGCGTGATGGCATTGGGCATTGCGGCACCGAGTCCAAGGCCGGTGAGGAACCGCCAGAACGTTAACATATTTAGCGTCTCGGCATACGCTGTACCCAGACTGGCGAGTCCAAAGAACAGGCAGGAAAAGACCAGTACGCGCTTACGTCCCATACGATCGGAAATTGGCCCGGCCAGCAGTGCGCCAAATGAGAGTCCCAATAGCGCGGCGCTTAACACCGGTCCGAGATCTTGCTTCTTGATGCCCCAGTCGGCTGAGAGCGTGGGAGCAATATAACCCATCGCCGCCGTATCGAAGCCGTCAATGGCTAAAACCAGAAAGCCCAGGACAATAATGACCCAGTGAAACCGTGAAAAACGACTGTCATCTATCGCCTGCTGGATATTCACTTTTCCGGAATAAACCATGTTACCCTCACCCGTTATGATGGTTGTTATCTACCCGTCATACTTCAAGCTGCATGTGCGTTGGCTTTACTGGCTCACCCCAGTCACGTACTTATGTACGCTCCTGAGATTCGCTACGTTGCCGCCTTCCTGCAGCTCGAATTATTTAGGGTACATGTATAAATTGCTGTTGTATTAGCTTGTATATACATTTGGCAGGCGGATAAAAAGTTGTCAAATATATTGGTTATAAATGTTAAGCGGTCGTTACTTTTGCATAAAAAATGGTCGGACTGAAAAACAGGCCGACCATTAAGAGAAGAGGCTGTATGAGGGTGTGATTATGCAGCATCACCCCGAGCGAGCGGAGGCAGTGCGGCGGGCAGCATTTTGCCCAGTTCCTGAACCAGCGAGTCGCGGCTGATTTCGCTAATGGATTTCGCGCCAGTCAGGGTCATGGCCACTTTCATCTCTTTTTCGATCAGATTCAGCAGATTCGCCACCCCGGCCTGGCCGTGGGTCGCCAGCGCGTACAGATAGGCCCGCCCCAACAGCACGCTATCCGCGCCCAGTGCAATCATACGCACGACGTCCAGACCGTTACGTATCCCACTGTCGGCCAGGATAGCGATATCCCCTTTGACCGCATCGGCAATGGCAGGCAGCGCACGAGCAGAAGACAGTACACCATCCAACTGGCGACCACCGTGGTTAGAAACAACAATGCCATCTGCGCCAAACCGCACGGCGTCGCGGGCATCCTCCGGATCGAGGATCCCTTTGATCACCATCGGGCCGTCCCAGAATTCGCGGATCCACTCGAGGTCTTTCCAGGAAATAGACGGATCGAAGTTATTTGCCAGCCAGCCGATGTAATCCTCAAGGCCGGTAGGTTTGCCAAGATACGTCGAAATATTGCCTAAATCATGCGGACGACCATTCAGACCAACGTCCCATGCCCACTGGGGATGGGTGACCGCCTGCCAGTAACGGCGCAGCGCCGCATTCGGGCCGCTCATACCGGAATGGGCATCACGGTAGCGGGCGCCAGGCGTGGGCATATCGACAGTAAAGACCAGCGTGGAGCAGCCTGCCGCTTTGGCACGCTCCAGGGCATTACGCATAAAGCCGCGATCGCGCAGGACGTACAGCTGGAACCACATTGGGCGTTTGATGGTCGGGGCGACTTCTTCAATCGGGCAGACGGAAACCGTAGAAAGCGTAAACGGAATACCTTTGGCGTCAGCGGCGGCGGCGGCCTGAACTTCACCCCTACGCGCATACATGCCACACAAACCGACCGGGGCTAATGCCACCGGCATCGACAATTTTTCGTTGAACAGGGTGGTTTCCAGACTCAGGTCGGACATGTTCTTCAGCACGCGCTGGCGCAGCGCCACTTCCGACAGGTCTGCCACGTTACGGCGCAAGGTGTGTTCTGCGTACGCTCCACCGTCAATATAGTGGAACAAGAAAGGGGGTAGGATGCGCTGGGCTGCGGCGCGATAGTCGCTGGCTGCTGAAATAATCATGTGTTGTTCTCCCTGCTATTCTCACCAGGGTCACCGGGCAGGCGGGTGATACGCGCCTGGCGGGCCTGATCTTCATCAAATCGTTTAATTGTGGTGTGGACGAAACTAAGGTGCGCCATCATGGCCTTCCGTGCGCCGTCGGCATCCCCGGCAACGATGGCATCCAGTACGGCCTGATGTTGCTCCGTCAACTGTGAAAAGACGGGCGGTACCAGATACATACGTTGGCGGCTCTGTTTTACCGAAGACTGCAGGACGTCGAAGAAACCGCGCATGGTCTGCAACAGCACCACGTTGTGCGACGCTTCAGCAATGGCGAGGTGAAAGCGCACGTCAGCCTGTGAGGCGAGATCGGGGTCTTCGCTTTGCGTGGCGTCGAAACAGAGCCGGATTTTCTCTTTGTCGGCGGCAGTGGCACGCATGGCGGCATGCCAGGCGGTGCTGGCTTCGATGGCGTGACGGGCTTCCAGAATATCGAAACTGTAATCGGGATCGTCTGCCATCAGCGTTTTCAGGGGCTGAACGATGTTTTGTTCAGACCAGGCCTCATGCTGCCAGCGGACAAACGTCCCACCGCCGCGGCGGCTGAGCAACACGCCTTCGCTCACCAGCTTGGCTAACGCCTCACGCAGCGAGTTGCGTGATACGCCCAGTTGTACGGCCAGCTGACGCTCAGCGGGCAACTTCATGCCCGCCTCCAGCTGTTGTTCTTCAATCAGCGCCCGCACACGAGATGCAACGTCGTCTGACAGGCGTCTGGGCATCACAATCATGGAATCATCCAGGTTAAGACATAGGCCTGCAGTGTGGTGATCACACCCACCATGCAGGTGAAAATCAGGCTGTGTTTGACGGTGAAGCGGAACAGATCAGACTCTTTGCCAACCAGTCCCACTGCCGCACAGGCGATGGCGATAGACTGCGGAGAGATCATCTTGCCGGTCACGCCGCCGGTGGTATTTGCCGCCACCATCAGTACGTCTGATACGCCGATTTGCTGAGCGGCCGTGGCCTGCAGGGCGGCAAACAGTGCGTTTGATGAGGTATCAGAGCCCGTCAGGAATACCCCCAGCCAGCCGAGGAACGGCGAGAAGAAGGTAAACGCGCTGCCAGTGTGCGCCAGGGCCAATGCCAGGGTTGAAGACAGCCCGGAGTAGTTAGAGATAAATGCGAATGCCAGTACCATCCCGATGGAGTAAATAGGCAGCGCCAGATCTTTCAGCGTGCTGCCAAAGGTCTGCAGAGCGGCAGAGGGTTTCATCTTCAGCCAAACGATAGACAGCAGGGCGGCAAACAGGATGGCGGTGCCGGTCGCTGAGAACCAGTCAAATTTGTACACTGCGGCATACGCTGTGGCTTCGTGTACCACCGGTGGCATACGGGCAACCAGCTTATCGAGGAACGGAACCGGAATGTTGACGACCCAGTGGTACATCGCCCCGCCAGGTGCAAACAGCGCTTTAAACGGCGGTACGCTCCACAGTGTGACGGTGGCGGTCAGGAACAGGAACGGAGACCAGGCGCGGATAATTTGCCCGGCGGTGTAGCGGGTGCGCGACAGGTCCATATCGACCTGAGAAGCGCCCATATCGCCAAAACGGAAGATGCGTACCGGCTGCCAGCGCTTCAGGAACAGCGTCAGACAGACAAGCGAAACCAGAGAAGAGATGATGTCCGGCAGTTCTGGCCCGATAAAGTTAGAGCTGAGGTACTGCGCGATAGCGAACGAACCGCCAGCGACCATCACCGCAGGCCAGGTCTCTTTCACGCCACGCCAGCCATCCATAATCGCCATGATCCAGAACAGTACGATAATCGTCAGGAACGGCAGTTGGCGGCCAACCATCTGACCAATCTCAAAGCTGTCCAGCCCGGTAACCTGACCGGCAACCAGAATAGGGATTCCCATCGCGCCAAACGCCACCGGCGCGGTGTTGACGATCAGGCACAAGCCTGCTGCATACAGTGGGTTAAAACCAAGACCAACCAGCAGTGCGGCGGTTATCGCCACCGGTGCGCCGAAGCCCGCGGCCCCTTCGAGGAATGCCCCAAAGGAGAAACCGACAATCAGCATTTGCAGGCGCTGGTCAGGGGTAATTGAGAGAATGGATGAGCGGATGATGTCAAACTGCCCGGTTTTCACCGAGATTTTATAGACAAACACCGCTGCAATGATGATCCAGGCTATCGGCCACAGACCATAGAAGAATCCGTATACCACGGAGGCCAGGGCGTGATCGACCGGCATCTTATAGAACAACAGGGCAACCGACAGGGCAATTACGACCGTCCATGACGCCGCAACATAACCTTTCAGCTTGAGCTTAATCAGCGCGAAGAAAAAGAACAGGATCGGTAGCGATGCTATCAGGCTGGAAAGCCAAATGTTACCCGCCGGGTCGTAGTTTTGTTGCCAGAGATTCATTGCAGGTCTCCTGAGGGCCTTCAACATAATGGAATGAGTCTTTGCTCATCTCTTCGTCACATTATGTGTAAAAGTGGCCCTGCCAATATTGTTGTGTAGGGATAATGACAACGAATGGTTAACCAGATGTTATTTATTGGCAACGGTATTGTAGGCTAATTTTAACGAAATGTGAGGGGGTATTCGGATCTGGTGATAATTGGTAGGGCCAATTGACGGGGAAGCAGGAGGCCGGGCAAACGGACGTTGCCCGGAGGGTAATCAAAACTCAGTCTTTGAAAAGCCCGTCATCTCTTTCAGGCCCATTTCACGGCCCAGTTCGGTCATCGGGTGGACAACAATCAGACCGCGCACGCTTTTCTTCAGCTTACCCATGTCTGCTTGTTCTTTTTTGGTGATGGCGCGGCGGAACGGAAGTTTCGTCAGCTTTTGCGCTTCTTTGCTCAGCTTCTGGCCATGGACTTCACGCAGACGCGCAATCTCGGTTTCCAGCGTTTCTTTCTCTTGCTCCAGCTCGGCATATTTGTCGGCGGCTTCAACCAGCGAGAGGTCAGCCTGCTGGTGGCGGATAGCGTCCAGACGATCGCTGAGACGTTTAATTTCGTTTTTTTCGACTTCTTTCATAGGATAGCTTCTGATAAAAATAGGATGAATATTCTATAGTATGCGCGCAGAGCGGGATTATTCACAACTAATCGAAGATAAATAATCAAATACCGCAAGTATTACTCCGCTAATGATAATGCTAGTATTTTGATTAATATGGAATTTTAAGCGATAAGATCGGCGATGGTGCTTTTTATTTGCAGGTTCATAGTGAAGCACGTTTTCCTCAATGTAATTGCCCAACCGATCCTAAACTTAAATCATCGACCGCGTAGGCCGTACGCGGAGAATACATGGAGGATTGGTCATCATGGCGAAAATAGGTGAGAACGTTTCTATTCTTATTGATAAAACTATCGATTTTATGGCTTCAAGCCAGGCTTTCCGCGAGTATTTGAATAAAACGCCGCCGCGCAACGTTGTCCCTTCTGAAGTGCCGCAAGAGAATGCCGAGCTGTATCTGCAACGCCTGGCGTACTATCGACAGCTGTACCGGCCACAGCAGGAAGAGAAGTAAAGCGCACCGCTTTATTTTTGAAAGGCTTTTTTTAAGCTGATTTTAGAAATCAGCTCGGTCAGGGAAAGCACCATCGTGGAGCGTACCATTTGCTGGTAGCGCTGGATTTGCATGGCGTGCAGACCCGAGTCTGAGGTATCAAACTGTGGGGGGGGCGGGAGCGCCGTCACGCAGTGCAGCTCACCAAATGGCCCAAGAATTTCGTCATCGGTGAACGCATATTCATTGCCGTCGTGATTTAACTCTTCACGCAGTGCCATCAACAGTTCCGCATCTTCATACTCCGGACGACTGAGTACGCCCAGGCCGTAGATGAGCTTCAGACGCACTGAAAGATCGCCCAGCGGGCCATCGCCGTCGAGTAACGGTTCTACGGCATATTTCACCGCATAGTCATCTTTGCGAAATACCTGAAGCACCAGGATATTCACCGCCTCGGTGAGTAATTCTACGGCGGTGATGAGGAAGCTGCGTACGGTTTTGCCAGCATTCAGACGCTCAAGCACACGATTTTCAAAGGCCTGTGTTTGTTCCATTATTGCCTGCATATCTGACAATCTGTCATGTCGGCGCAGGATGGCCTGCGCCGTATTCTGTATCATTTGGTTGCGTTATATGCGTTAACCGCCTCCGCCACCACATCACTGTTGGCATCCAGTCCGGACACTTGCGCCAGCGCGGCCTGTGGGCCTTTTTCGTCAATCAGTGCAGCCAGTTCCTGCGCCTGCGGGTCTTCTGCACTGCGGTAATGCATCGCTGCAGCAATACCCTGCACCAGATTAACGTGCGGCAGACCATATTCCAGCGTGCCCAGCAGCGGTTTAATCAGACGGTCGCCTGCGCTCAGTTTACGCAGCGGCTGACGACCCACGCGCTCAACGTCATCTTTCAGGTACGGGTTTTCAAAACGACCGAGGATTTTCTGAATGTATGCCGCATGTTTTGCTGCATCAAAGCCATAGCGTTTGATCAGTACCGCGCCGCTCTCTTCCATTGCACCTTTTACCACTGCGCGGATTTTCTCGTCGAGAATCGCGTCACGGATGGTCTGATGACCGGTCAATTTTCCGAGGTACGCGGTTATAGCATGCCCGGTGTTCAGCGTGAAGAGTTTACGTTCGACAAATGCCATCAGGTTATCAGTTAATTCCATTCCTGGGATGTTCGGCAGCACGCCTTTGAACTGCGTTTTGTCGACAATCCACTCACTGAAGGTTTCGACGGTGACTTCCAGTGGATCGTGGGTCGCAGAAGCCGATGGTGGCACGATGCGATCCACGGCGGAATCGACAAAGCCAACATGTTCTTCAACCCAGGCTTTGTCTTCATCTGCCAGCGCGTTCATCACGTGGCCTTTCAACTGTGTGGTTCCGCGCACCATGTTTTCACAGGCGATGATATTCAGCGGAGTGGTGATGCCCTGAGCTTTGCGTTTGACCAGCCCTTTGGCGATGGCCGGTGCGATACGCTCAAGTACAACCGGCCCCACAGCCGTGGTGATTAAATCAACGTGGGCAATCAGGTCGACGACATCATCGCCGATGCTGCTGACGGCGTTAACGCCGGAAACGGTATCAACCTGCTCATTTTCACCGACAACATGAACCTGATAGCTATGACGGGCATTCAGGGCATCGAGCACGACCTGGTTTACATCCGCGAACGTCAGCTGTATCCCCGCGTCCGCCAGCAATTTGCCGATAAAGCCACGACCGATATTACCTGCGCCAAAATGTAATGCTTTCATAGTATTAACCTTCATTAATGTTTTTACCCAAGAGGGCTGGGGTGAGGGACTGCATAGATTTCCCCTCAACCTAACCCTCTCCCGGTGGGAGAGGATTTTGTAGGCCCGGTAAGCGTGAGCGCCACCGGGCAATAACGCTTACTTATGACCTGCCAGCAGCGCCAGGACTTCATCCACGCTGGTGGTATGCGCCAGGCGTTCGATGACAGATTCATCATCCAGAGCGTTGGTCAGGCTGGTGATCACCTGGATATGCTCATTGTTACGCGCAGCGATACCAATGACCAGGCGGGCAATATCATCTTCTTCTTCACCGAAGCGCACACCTTCCGGGTACTGGCAGAACACGATGCCGGTTTTCAGCACGCGATCTTTCGCTTCGATGGTGCCGTGCGGTACCGCAATGGACTCACCCAGGTAGGTAGAGGTCAGTTTTTCGCGGTCCAGCATTGCCTGGACGTATTCCGGCTCAACGTAGCCGCCTTTCACCAGTTGCTCACCGGCAAACAGAATGGCTTCTTCTTTGTTGGTGGCTTTACGGCCAAGGAAGATATTCTCCGCACCCAGTTTGAACAGGTTGTTATCACCTTCATCAAAGCTGTCTTTCAGGTGATCGCGTACTTTTTCTTCGTTGACGTTGTGGCGTTGCGCCGCGACCAGACGCTCAGTCAGGCTGGTGTAAAGGCCGCTGTCGAGGAAGTTGGTCAGCGAAATGTGCTGAGCCTGTGGAACCTGGCGCATCGCACGTTCGGTCAGATCACGGTGAGTAATGACCAGATCCACATCCGGCGGCAGATTGTTAATTGCGCTGTTGGTAACGGAGATCTGCGACAGACCAGCATCCTGTACTTTCTTACGCAGTACGCCTGCACCCATGGCACTGGAACCCATACCAGCATCACAGGCGACGATGATTTTACGCACGTGGCTCAGGTCGTTGGTGACATCGCCAGCAGACAGCGGAGAAGCGCCTTTAGATTCTGCTTTCATGTCCTGCATACGACGGGTTGCCGCATCAATATCATCTTCTTCTTTCACTTTGCTGGTTTTCAGCAGAATCGCCGAGACCACAAAAGAGACCGCCATTGCCGCACAGATTGCCGCGATGTTAGCGAAGTAAGCCCCTTTCGGCGTCATTGCCAGCACGGCCAGGATAGAACCCGGAGAAGCCGGAGACACCAGACCACCGTTCAGGATAGTCAGGGTAAATACGCCAGTCATACCGCCGAGGATAACGGCCAGGATCAGACGTGGGTTCATCAGCACGTATGGGAAGTAAATTTCGTGAATACCCCCCAGGAAGTGGATGATAGCCGCGCCGCCCGCAGACTGTTTAGCGCTACCGCGACCGAAGAACATGTACGCCAGCAGAACACCCATACCCGGGCCTGGGTTTGCTTCAATCAGGAAGAAGATGGATTTACCCATCTCATGGGACTGCTGAATGCCCAGCGGTGAGAAAATACCGTGGTTGATGGCGTTGTTGAGGAACAGGATTTTCGCCGGTTCAACGAAGATAGACGCCAGCGGCAGCATGTCATGGACAACCATGAAGTTAACGCCGGCCGCCAGAATTTTGGACAGGGCTTCAACCAATGGGCCAATGCCGAGGAAGGCCAGAATGGCGAGGATCATACCGATGATGCCAGCGGAGAAGTTATTCACCAGCATCTCAAAACCGGATTTGATCTTACCGTCTACCCAGCCGTCGAAATGTTTGATTGCCCAACCGCCCAGCGGGCCTGCAATCATCGCACCAAGGAACATCGGCATATCAGCACCGACGATCACGCCCATGGTGGTAATCGCACCCACGACGCCGCCGCGTTCGCCGCCTACCAGCTTACCACCGGTATAACCGATCAGCAGCGGCAGCAGATAGGTGATCATCGGGCCGACCAGCTTCGCCAGCGTTTCGTTCGGCAACCACCCTGTCGGAATGAATAATGCGGTGATAATACCCCACGCGATAAACGCGCCGATATTTGGCATCACCATGTTGCTGAGGAATCGACCAAAGCTTTGCACCTTGATCTTAATATCGGATGACATAAAAACACCCCTTCTTATGTTTGCTATCGCGCAGGCTGAAAGCCCGAGGTTTGTTAATGTAGCGGCAGGAGGTAGCCGGACCCTGTAGATACTGCGAAATCTGGCACTGAATCGTTCAACTGTCCAGTCGATGGCCTTTTATGTGACTTGCATCACGTAAATATAGGGTGTGCGGCGTTAGTTAATGTGATTTTCATCACAAAATACCGGTACAAAAAAACATCGACAGCCAGGAATTTGCTAAAAATGGCGATGAAATGTGAATTAGTTCACGTTTTGCAATTCACTGTTTGTTGGATTTTTGTGAAGTAGATCGCAAAGTATTTTCATTGGGGATTCCCTGGATGTGATCTTCAGCAGCTTCTACTCTGGCATTTTTTTCGCACAAGAGAGCAATTTCTCACCAGAAAAAATATTTATTTTGTGGTATGGCGAAAATCCCGATCTCCAGTTATGTTCAAAATATCAGCCAGGATGCATACGGCTGCCGGCACAAAAAAACTCTAATTAGCGTGAATTCGAGGCAGGTATGTTTCTAAATTATTTCGCATTAGGCGTGCTGATCTTCGTTTTTCTGGTTCTGTTTTACGGAATCATTGCCATCCATGACATCCCCTACAACATGGCTAAAAAGCGTAACCACCCGCATGCGGAAGCCATTCATACCGCTGGGTGGGTAAGCCTGTTTACGCTGCATGTTATCTGGCCGTTTCTGTGGATCTGGGCCACACTCTACCAGCCTGAAAAGGGCTGGGGGATGCAGTCGCATGTCACGCCGACCGGAAGGGAACAAGACCCTGAAATTGCCGCGCTGGCCGCGCGCATTACCCAGTTAGAAAAAAGGCTGGCTGGGGAGAAAAAAACTGATGACTCCACTTTCCCGGAGATTTAATCATGGATTTGTTGATTGTTCTGACCTACGTGGCGTTTGCCTGGGCCATCTTCAAGATATTCCGTATTCCGGTAAACCAATGGACACTGGCGACTGCCGCATTAGGCGGGGTGTTTATTGTGGCGGGACTCATCTTATTAATGAACTATAACCACCCTTATACGTTTACCGCGCAAAAAGCCGTTATTTCAATTCCTATTACCCCGCAGGTCACGGGTATTGTGAGTGAGGTAACCGATAAAAATAACCAGCTGATTAAAAAAGGCGAAGTGCTTTTTAAGCTCGATCCGGTGCGTTATCAGGCGCGAGTCGACAGGCTACAGGCCGATCTGGTGACGGCAACGCATAATATTGAGACCTTAAAAGCGCAATTGTCTGAGGCGCAGGCCAATACCACGCGTGTTTCAGCCGAACGTGACCGCCTGTACAAAGATTATCAGCGCTACCTGAAAGGCAGCCAGGCGCGAGTCAATCCATTCTCTGAAAGCGATATCGATAATGCACGCCAGAACTACCTGGCACAGGATGCGCTGGTCAAAGCGTCGGTCGCTGAACAATCACAAATTCAAAGCCAGTTAGACAGCATGGTCAACGGTGAGCAATCACAGGTTGTTAGCCTGCGCGCGCAACTGACAGAGGCGAAATACAATCTGGATCAGACCGTGGTACGGGCGCCCAGCAACGGTTACGTGACGCAGTTACTCATCCGACCGGGGACCTATGCTGCCGCTCTTCCGCTGCGACCCGTAATGGTATTTATACCTGAACAGAAACGGCAAATTGTGGCGCAGTTCCGCCAGAACTCTCTGCTCCGTCTGGAGCCGGGTGATGAAGCGGAGGTGGTGTTTAATGCGCTGCCGGGTCAGGTATTCACCGGTAAGCTGACCAGCATCCTGCCGGTTGTGCCGGGAGGGTCTTATCAGGCGCAGGGAGCGTTGCAGTCCTTAACCGTTGTTCCGGGAACGGATGGTGTACTGGCAACGATTGAACTGGAACCGAATGCTGATGTGGATGCTTTACCTGATGGGATCTACGCGCAGGTGGCGGTCTATTCCGACCATTTCGCCCACGTTTCGGTGATGCGTAAAGTGCTGCTGCGTATGACCAGTTGGATGCATTATCTTTATTTAGATCATTGAGACCAGCATCACCTGCCATTTGTCGTGGCCTGAGCCATACTAAGCGGTGTCCAGATATTCGTAGGACATCGCTTTTTTGTTGGCAAAAAGGACCCGGCATGAAACTCATTGGCAGCTATACCAGCCCTTTTGTGCGTAAAATTTCTATTCTGTTGCTGGAAAAGGGCATCACCTTCGAATTCGTTAATGAACTCCCCTATAACGCGGAGAACGGCGTGGCGCGGTATAACCCGTTAGGCAAAGTGCCCGCGCTGGTCACCGATGAGGGAGAGTACTGGTTTGATTCCCCGATCATTGCTGAATATATAGAGCTGTTGGATATTGCACCCGCTATGCTCCCGCGTGAGCCGCTGGCAGCGCTGAAAGTACGGCAACTGGAAGCACTGGCGGACGGTATTATGGATGCGGGGTTGGTGTCGGTACGTGAGCAGGCGCGCCCTGCTGCGCAGCAGTCAGAAACTGAATTGCTACGCCAGCGTGAGAAAATTACCCGTAGCCTGGATGTGCTGGAAGGTTATCTGGCGGACGGTACGCTGAAAACGGATATGGTTAATCTGGCAACGATTGCGATTGCCTGTGCCGTGGGCTATCTCAATTTTCGTCGGGTTGCACCTGGCTGGTGTGTTGACCGTCCACGTCTGGTCAAACTGGTGGAAACACTCTTTCAACGAGAAAGCTTCGCCCGCACGGAACCGCCAAAGGCTTGATGCGTATTATGTCCGCCTGAGTAAAGTCACGGTACAATCCTCTGCATATCGATATCCCTCTCCACGGTGGAGAGGGCCACCAACAGCCAGGCCCTTTCATGACAACCGACATGCGTTCACTCTACAGCCAGCTTCCTGCTATCGATCGTTTACTGCGCGATAGCGCCTTCCAGATTTTACGTGAGTCCCACGGTCATACCCGCGTGGTGGACCTGCTGCGTCATATGCTCGATGAAGCCAGAGAGGCGATTCGCGACACGCAGGCGCTTCCTGCATGGGGGGAAGACTGGGCGCAAGAAGCCAGCGCCCGGCTGGAACGAGAGTCGCAAAGCGCGCTGCGCCCGGTGATTAATCTGACGGGGACCGTGCTGCACACCAACCTTGGTCGCGCGTCGCAGGCTGAAGAAGCGATCGAGGCGGTGGTGCAGGCGATGCGTACGCCGGTGACGCTGGAATACAGCCTGGATGATGCCGGGCGTGGACATCGCGACCGGGCGCTGGCGGATTTACTCTGCCGCCTGACCGGCGCGGAAGATGCCTGCATCGTCAATAATAATGCCGCTGCGGTTCTGTTGATGCTGGCGGCCACCGCGGCGGGCAAAGAGGTGGTGGTATCACGCGGCGAGCTGGTAGAAATTGGCGGCGCGTTTCGTATTCCCGATGTGATGTCTCAGGCTGGATGTATCTTGCGCGAGGTTGGCACCACCAACCGTACCCATGCCAGTGATTATCGTCAGGCGGTTAATGAAAATACGGGCCTGCTGATGAAGGTGCATACCAGCAATTACAGCATTGAAGGCTTTACGAAAGCGGTGGATGAAGCTGAGCTGGCCGCCATTGGTCAGGAGCTGGATGTGCCGGTCGTGGCGGATCTGGGTAGCGGCTCGTTGGTCGATCTCAGTCAGTATGGTTTGCCGCAGGAACCGATGCCGCAGCAGCTCATTGCCGCAGGTGTGAGCCTGGTGAGTTTCTCGGGTGACAAGCTGTTGGGCGGGCCGCAGGCTGGCATTATTGTGGGCAAAAAAGAGATGATCGCCCGCTTACAACGGCACCCACTGAAACGAGCGTTACGGGCTGATAAAATGACGCTGGCAGCGCTGGAAGCAACGCTGCGGCTCTATCTGCACCCAGAAGCGCTGGCGGAGAAATTGCCAACGCTACGCCAGCTCACCCGCACGAAAGAGGCGATCCACGAGCAGGCGCTACGATTACAGGCACAACTGGCAGAACATTATGGTGCCGAGTTTGCGTTGAATGTCATGCCTTGCCTGTCGCAGATTGGCAGCGGCTCATTACCGGTAGATAGGCTGCCGAGCGCGGCACTAACCTTTACCCCGCATGACGGGCGTGGAAGCCGCCTCGAAGCGCTGGCCGCCCGCTGGCGTCAGCTGCCCGTGCCGGTCATTGGGCGAATTTATGATGGTCGCTTGTGGCTGGATCTGCGCTGCCTTGAAGACGAGACCCGGTTTATGGAGATGATGCTGAAATGATTATTGCAACCGCCGGACACGTTGACCACGGAAAAACAACGTTATTACAGGCGATTACCGGCGTGAATGCCGACCGACTGCCGGAAGAAAAAAAGCGCGGCATGACTATCGACCTCGGCTATGCCTACTGGCCGCAGCCGGATGGGCGGGTACTGGGATTTATCGATGTCCCTGGCCACGAAAAGTTTCTGTCCAACATGCTGGCGGGTATCGGTGGTATCGACCACGCGCTGCTGGTGGTGGCCTGTGATGATGGTGTGATGGCGCAAACGCGTGAACACTTGCAAATCCTGCAACTGACGGGCAATCCACGGCTTACCGTGGCGCTCACAAAAGCCGATCGCGTCGATGAAGCACGCATTGACGAAGTACGTGCCGAGGTGCAAACCGCGCTGGGTAACTATGGTTTTGCCGATGCGATACTGTTCGTGACTGCCGCCAGTGAAGGCCGTGGTATCGAAGCGCTGCGTGACCACTTGCTGCAGTTGACGCCGCGTGAGCTGGCTCGCGATCACACCTTCCGCCTGGCAATTGACCGCGCTTTCACGGTAAAAGGCGCAGGTCTGGTCGTAACGGGGACAGCGCTCAGCGGAGAGGTGAACGTCGGGGATGCGTTGTGGCTGACCGGAGTTAACACACCGATGCGCGTACGTAGCCTGCATGCGCAAAATCAGCCGACCGAATACGCTCACGCCGGACAGCGAATTGCGCTGAACATTGCCGGTGATGCGCAAAAAGAAGAGATTAACCGTGGTGACTGGCTGCTGGCTGATGCGCCGCCGGAGGCCTTCTCACGCGTCATTGTCTCTTTAGAACACTCGGCTCCGCTGATGCAGTGGCAGCCGCTGCATATCCACCACGCAGCCAGCCATGTGACCGGACGCATCTCACTGCTCGAAGGGACGCTGGCGGAACTGGTGTTTGATACACCGCTGTGGCTGGCCGATAACGACAGGCTGGTGCTGCGTGATATTTCTGCCCGTACGACGCTGGCAGGCGCACGTGTCGTGACGCTGAATCCGCCGCGTCGTGGGAAGCGTAAGCCGGAGTATTTACAGTGGCTGTCGGCGCTGGAAAGTACGCAGAATGACGGCGAAGCGCTGGCATTGCACCTGACGCGCGGCGCGGTGAACATTCCCGATTTCGCGTGGGCACGCCAGCTTAATGGCGACGGCATGCGTCCGTTGATTGAGCAACATGGATTTATTCGCGCCGGGTATAGTCTGTTGAATGCGCCCGTTGCTGCACGCTGGCAACGTAAGATTCTGGATACGCTGGCGACCTACCATGAGCAACATCGTGATGAGCCAGGACCTGGACGTGAACGCCTGCGTCGTATGGCCCTGCCAATGGAAGATGAAGCGCTGGTCCTGCTGCTGATTGAAAAGATGCGCGATAGCGGCGCGATTCATAGCCATCATGGCTGGCTGCATTTGCCGGATCATAAGGCCGGTTTCAGCGATGAGCAGCAGGCTATCTGGCAAAAAGTAGAACCGCTTTTTGGTGATGAGCCGTGGTGGGTGCGCGATCTGGCGAAAACCACGGCTACGGACGAGCAGGCGATGCGTCTGGCGCTACGGCAGGCGGCGCAGCAGGGCATTATTACGGCGATCGTCAAAGATCGTTATTACCGTAACGATCGGATTGTGGCCTTTGCGAATCTGATCCGCGAACTGGATCAGGAGAGAGGGTCGACCTGCGCGGCCGATTTCCGCGACAGGCTCAATGTCGGACGTAAACTGGCTATCCAGATTCTGGAATATTTTGACCGTATCGGCTTTACTCGTCGTCGGGGAAATGATCATTTATTACGCGATGCATTACTGTTTCCTGAAAAGGAATGAAACAATTAATTCAGGAATAGAATGAATTAATACAAAATAAATATTGATTTAAATAAGCACATTAGATTATGAACCTAATGTGCTTTTTAATCTCTGATGTTATTAAAATAACAATCACGATCATATTTTGTTGGGATTATCACTCGTATGCTTCCTGCCTCTTTTGAGTAATTAAGGATCGTACAATGGCTGCTTCAACATTTTTTATTCCTTCCGTGAATGTAATTGGCGCTGGTTCATTAAAAGATGCAATGAATACAATGGCGGAATATGGATTTCGTCGTACGTTAATTGTCACGGATGCCATGCTGGCGAAATTAGGTATGGCGAGTGAAATTCAAAAAGCGCTGCAGGAACGTGATATTTTCAGCGTAATTTATGATGGTACGCATCCTAATCCGACAACCAGCAACGTTGCCGCAGGTCTGCAAATGCTGAAAGAAAATGCCTGTGATAGCGTCATTTCCCTCGGCGGCGGTTCCCCACACGATTGTGCGAAGGGGATTGCGCTGGTGGCGGCTAACGGCGGCGATATTAGTGATTACGAAGGCGTTGACCGTTCTGCAAAACCGCAGTTGCCGATGATCGCCATTAACACGACGGCGGGAACGGCATCTGAAATGACCCGTTTTTGCATCATTACCGACGAAGTACGCCATATCAAAATGGCGATTGTGGATAAGCACGTTACGCCGCTACTGTCCGTCAATGATTCTTCGCTGATGGTCGGTATGCCGAAGTCCCTGACTGCGGCAACCGGTATGGATGCGCTGACTCACGCGATTGAAGCGTATGTCTCCATTGCGGCAACGCCGATCACCGATGCATGCGCGCTTAAAGCCGTGACGATGATTGCCGAGAACCTGACGATCGCCGTGGAAGATGGCGCCAATGCTCAGGCGCGTGAAGCGATGGCTTATGCGCAGTTCCTCGCGGGTATGGCATTCAACAACGCTTCTCTTGGTTACGTTCACGCGATGGCGCATCAGTTGGGTGGTTTCTACGACCTGCCACACGGTGTCTGCAACGCGGTACTGCTGCCGCACGTTCAGGTGTTCAATAGCAAGGTGGCCGCGGCTCGTCTGCGCGATTGCGCTGCGGCAATGGGCGTCGACGTGGCTGAATTGAACGAAGCGCAAGGCGCCGAAGCCTGTATCGCGGCAATCCGTGAACTGGCGCAGAAAGTGAATATTCCGGCAGGTTTGCGTGAGCTGAACGTTAAGGAAGAAGACTTTGCTGTTCTGGCGACCAACGCCCTGAAAGATGCCTGTGGTTTTACTAACCCGATCCAGGCGACCCATGAGGAAATCATGGCGATCTACCGCGCGGCCATGTAATTCGTGATATCTGTCGTAAAGCAGTAAAAGGCTGGCGAATAATTCGCCAGTCCCGTCTACCTTTGTAATACCCCTACAGCAAGGAGACGGTCATGACCAATAATCCCCCTTCAACGCGTATTTATCCCGGCGAGTATGGTTACCCTCTGAAGTTAAAGGCCCGATACGATAACTTTATCGGCGGCGACTGGGTCGCACCGGTGGACGGTGAGTATTACCAGAACCTGACGCCAGTCACCGGGCAATTACTGTGCGAAGTGGCCTCTTCCGGCAAAAAGGATATCGACCTGGCACTGGATGCTGCGCATAAAGTAAAAGATCAATGGGCGCATACCTCGGTGCAGGACCGGGCGGCGATTCTGTTCAAAATTGCCGACCGTATGGAGCAAAACCTGGAGCTGTTGGCTACGGCAGAAACCTGGGATAACGGCAAACCTATTCGCGAAACCAGCGCCGCTGACGTGCCGCTGGCGATTGACCATTTCCGCTATTTCGCTTCCTGTATTCGTGCGCAGGAAGGGGGAATCAGTGAGGTTGATAGCGAGACCGTGGCGTATCACTTCCATGAACCTCTTGGTGTGGTAGGGCAAATTATCCCGTGGAACTTCCCGCTGCTGATGGCGAGCTGGAAGATGGCGCCCGCGCTGGCGGCGGGGAACTGCGTGGTGCTTAAACCTGCGCGTCTGACGCCGCTGTCCGTACTGCTGTTGATGGAAGTCATCGGCGATCTTCTCCCACCAGGCGTAGTGAACGTGGTAAACGGCGCGGGTGGAGAAATCGGTGAATATCTGGCGACATCTAAACGCATTGCGAAAGTGGCGTTTACCGGCTCAACGGAAGTCGGGCAGCAGATCATGCAGTACGCCACGCAGAATATTATCCCTGTCACGCTGGAGCTGGGTGGGAAATCTCCCAATATCTTCTTTGCAGACGTGATGGATGAAGAAGATGCGTTCTTTGACAAAGCGCTGGAAGGCTTCGCGTTATTTGCATTTAACCAGGGCGAAGTGTGTACCTGTCCAAGCCGTGCCCTGGTTCAGGAATCCATTTACGAACGTTTTATGGAAAGAGCGATTCGTCGCGTAGAGAGTATCCGCAGCGGCAACCCGCTGGACAGCATCACACAAATGGGGGCGCAGGTTTCCCATGGTCAACTGGAAACCATTCTGAATTACATCGATATTGGTAAGAAAGAAGGGGCGGATGTGCTGACCGGTGGGCGGCGTAAGCAGCTGGAGGGGGAGCTAAAAGAAGGCTACTACCTCGAACCGACCATTCTGTTCGGTAAGAACAACATGCGTGTTTTCCAGGAGGAGATCTTTGGCCCGGTACTGGCGGTCACCACCTTTAAAACCATGGATGAGGCGCTGGAAATCGCCAATGACACGCAATATGGGCTTGGCGCCGGTGTCTGGAGTCGCAACGGTAATCTGGCATACAAGATGGGCCGCGGTATTCAGGCAGGCCGTGTCTGGACCAACTGTTACCACGCTTACCCGGCCCACGCCGCGTTCGGCGGCTATAAGCAGTCGGGCATCGGGCGCGAGACACACAAAATGATGCTCGAGCATTATCAGCAAACCAAATGCCTGTTGGTGAGCTACTCGGATAAACCGCTAGGACTGTTCTAATATCCCGTCACTTACTGCCCGGGCGCGTTTAGCGTACCGGGCATCAAGTTATGTCCTGCCGCTCGAAAGACGACGGGTATATATAGAAACCCATATATCGTTATATAAATAACACCATTGCATCCAATCTGGTCATTCCACTACTATTATCAACGCTATTGTTTAAATCAAACAGCAGCCGAATTTTTAATTTAAATCCCTGAGGCAAATATGTTCCTTGATTATTTTGCATTAGGAGTGCTTATTTTTGTATTCCTGGTCATTTTTTATGGGATTATTATTCTGCATGATATTCCCTATCTAATTGCAAAGAAACGTAACCATCCACATGCTGACGCAATACACGTCGCGGGCTGGGTTAGTTTGTTTACCTTACATGTTATTTGGCCCTTTTTATGGATCTGGGCAACGCTTTATCGTCCGGAACGCGGGTGGGGCATGCAGAGCGCGGATTCTTCCCTGATCCAGCTTCAGGCAAGGGTTGCCGATCTGGAAAAGAAACTGGGTGAGGCGAAGACCTCTCCGGCGGAGTAATATCGATGGATTTACTGATTGTTCTGACCTATGTCGCGTGCGCATGGTCAATATTTAAAATTTTTAAAATCCCTGTAAATAAATGGACAGTACCCACCGCCGCATTGGGCGGTATATTTATTGTGTGCGGTCTTATATTACTGATGAATTATAACCACCCGTATACATTTAAAGCACAAAAGGCGGTAATTTCTATTCCCGTCGTGCCGCAAGTGACGGGAGTGGTAACGGAAGTCACGGATAAGAAGAACACGCTGATCAAAAAAGGCGAAGTTCTGTTTAAACTGAATCCGGGACGTTATCAGGCGCGGGTTGACCGCCTGAAAGCCGACATTGTCACGGCCCAGCATAAAGAGCAGGCTCTTGCTGCGCAGTTGGATGAAATGCAAGCCAACACGCAGCGGGCAAAAGCCACACGTGACAAGCTGGCGAAAGATTACCAACGCTATGCGCAGGGGAGTCAGGCGAAGGTGAATCCTTTCTCTGAACGTGATATTGATGCGGCGCGACAAAACTATCTGGCGCAGGAAGCCGCGGTAAAATCCTCCGTTGCCGAACAACAGCAAATCCAGAGTCAGTTAGACAGCCTGGTGCAGGGTGAGCATTCGCAAATTGCCAGCCTGAAAGCACAGTTGGCCGAAGCGGAGTTTAACCTGGATCAGACCGTGGTTCGTGCGCCCAGCGATGGTTACGTTACGCAGGTGCTGATGCGCCCCGGAACCTATGCCGCTGCGCTGCCGATGCGCCCGGTAATGGTGTTTATTCCGGATCAAAAACGGCAAATTATCGCCCAGTTCCGCCAAAATTCGCTGCTGCGACTGGAACCCGGCGATGAAGCCGAAGTGGTGTTTAATGCACTGCCGGGTAAAGTGTTTAGCGGAAAACTGGCCGCTATCAGTCCGGCCGTTCCGGGAGGGACGTATCAGTCGAATGGGGCGCTGCAATCGTTGAATTCTACGCCTGGTTCAGAAGGGGTGATTGCCACAATCGAATTGAATGAAAATGCGGATGTGAGCGCGTTACCTGATGGGATTTACGCCCAGGTCGCCGTTTACTCTGACCACTTCGAACATGTGTCGGTCATGCGCAAGGTCTTGCTGAGGATGACCAGCTGGGTGCACTACCTGTATCTCGACCACTAGAAGCCGGCTATTTTGCCTACTCAGGCTGTCGTAGCGCCTGAGTAAGCTGCAGACGTATTTCGGTTAACATTGCGTCGAGAATATACTGCACCCGCCAGGGCTGGTATTCACGCTTGCGGAAAATCGCCACCAAATCCAGCCACCATTCATGTTGTTCAGAAAAACATGGGACCAGCAGCCCGGCCTGAACATCCTTTTGCACGCTCGTATTCGGTGCAAAAACAATGCCCAGATGGTTTCGAGCCAGCGCCAGTGCAGACTGTGTGTTGTCGCAGACGTAATTTCCCGTCACGCGGTAGTCGTGCATCTCTTTGCCACCGGTGGAGGTAAATCGCCAAATATTGGCATCGTCGATCATCATGGAATCAATCAGAATACAAGAGTGCTGTTCAAGATCTTCAGGGCCACTTATCGGATGAGTGCTAATATATTCCGGGCTGGCAAAGGCCGTTACTGCATATTTAGTAATAAAACTGGCGACCAATGATTCGTCTTTGGGATGCGCATAGGTAATTAAAACATCACAATCATCAGGAAATTCGACGCCTTCATAAAATGCTTTCCGTTCCAGATTACATGTTTTTAGCGAAAGACTAATGCCACCAATATCATGGATTTTAGCAATAACATGTTGTGATAAGTACGCGATAATCCCCGTTGGGGCATATACCGTTACCCGGCCGCGTTTTTCGTGCTTATAATCAGCAATGAAATTATTCAACTGATCGTTTCGGTCTAGCATGTCATTGATGTAAGGGAGCAGCGCAGTACCAAACGGCGTGAGGGTCAGCTGCCGGGTGGTGCGGTCAAACACCTTTAGCCCTACTTTTGATTCAAAATCAGCCAGATATTTGCTGACGTTGGCCTGTGCAATGCCGAGAACTGTGGCAGCGTGGCTGATGTTTTCACTGGCAGCAATGACCGAAATAATCTTCAGTTCCCGGTGTTTGAGTTGTAATTTATTCATCGCCAAGCCCGATATATATAATTTTTTATATATTACTATATAAATATGGATGTTGCACCGATGAAATTGTAAGCATTATTATGCACGCGCTTTGTAGCTTATTTTAAAATGGAATGTTGGCATGTTAATTAAACGCAATATTGTGGCGCTATTTGCCTTTTCTTTTATGGCAAGTGCGACAGCCGCAGAATTTTCTATTGGCGGTGGCGCTGTATATAATGAATCTCCTTATCGTGGATATAATGATAATGTTCACGCAGTACCGCTTGTCAGTTATGAAAGTGAATCATTTTATTTTAGGCAAACAACGTTAGGTTATATTCTTTCAAAAAACGAAAGTAATGAATTTAGCCTTACTGCCTCATACATGCCGCTTGAGTTTGATCCAGGTGATAACGACGATCATGCGATGAAAAAGCTGGATAAGCGCGATGCGACCGCCATGGCGGGCGCCGCGTGGTATCACCATGAGAAATGGGGCAGCGTGAAAGTCTCCGCGGCGGCAGATGTTCTGGACAACAGCAATGGTTGGGTCGGGGAGTTGTCGCTGTTCCGTCAAATGCCAATGGGCAAGCTGACGCTGACGCCTGCGATTGGCGTGCTCTACTATGACGAAAACTTTAACGAATATTATTACGGCATCTCCGGCAATGAATCCCGCCGCAGCGGGTTATCAAGCTACTCCCCAGGGGACAGCTGGACACCGTATGTTGGCCTGTCCGCTAAATACGCGTTGACCAGCAACCTGACGCTGCTCGCCAGCGCCAACTATAGCGTGCTACCGGATGATATTAAGAATAGCCCAATGGTCGATCGCGACGACAGCTTCACTTTCCTGTCAGGGGTGAGCTGGCGCTTCTGATTCTCACCCGTTTGTCCTCAGGGAGGAGGGCAATTTTTTCGCTGTGGCAGGCCGGATAAGACGCGAAGCATCGGCATCCGGCACGCTTTCAGCTACTGTTCGTTTACCCAGATACGCATTTCGCCTTCACCACGGTTTGCCCAGCTAAACCACGGAATGAACGTCAGCGTATGCGCCTGACGGGAAGCAGGTGAGACATCGTAGTGCCACAAGGGCTGTTGCGTCGCATCGTTCGTGCTGTGTTTCACGCCTTCAGCTTGAATCAGCATTTTATGACTGAACAATCCCTTACCCTCAAATACCCTGAATTCACTCTCTTTCGGTAGCCACAGGTTATGCAACTCTTCGCCGTTGTCGGCCTGCTCCAGGCAATACACCAGCGGTCCACGTTGAACGGCCACTTTGCCCGCAACATGACGAACAAGTGGGTTCCCGTACACCCGACGCACCGGCATTGGCAAGGTCAGACTGAGCGTATCGCCATCCTGCCAGGTGCGACTGATGTGCAGATACCCTTTGTGAATATCCTGTTCAACCGGCAGGCCATTCAGCGTGACCTGTGGCGCGGAACACCAGTCTGGCAGGCGTAACGCCAGAGTGTGATACACCGGCTCGGCTGAGTCGATGGTGATTTTTACCTGCTCATGCCATGGATAATCGCCGCTGATGTGCAGTTTGAGCGTCCCGTTCTCAACGGGAACCTCCATGCTATTGCCCACGTACATATTGATATACAGCGCGTCCTGACGTGGTGTGTAGAGGTAATGACCAATTGAAGTTAAGACGCGGGCAATATTCGGTGGACAACAGGCGCAGCCAAACCAGCGCTGACGAACGGGTTTAACGTGATCATAAATATGATTGAATTTTAACGATTTAGGATGCACTTCCAGCGGGTTGACGTAGAAGAAGTGCTTGCCGTCCAGCGCCATGCCACCGAGTACGGTGTTGTACAATGCGCGCTCCATCACATCGGCATACTGGCTGTCGGCCTCCATTTCCAGCATCCGGCGGGCGAACATCATCAGTCCGATTGAGGCGCAGCTTTCCGCATACACGGAGTCGTTAGGCAGATCGTAATCGCTGCTAAACGCTTCACCGCTGCTCTGAGAGCCGATTCCGCCGGTAATATACAGCTGGCGCTGGGCCATATTGTTCCACAGACGCAGACAATCCTGACGCTTGCCCTCGTCCTGGCTTAAACGCGCCAGATGGGCAACGCCGGTCATCAGATAAACAAAGCGCACCGCGTGACCGATAGCCGTTTGCTGTTCTGAAATGGGCTGATGAGCCTGGCTGTAGGGTTTATCCTTCACCATCCACGCCGGGCCGTAGGTGTGCCAGTAAGAGGTTTTTCCGCGTTTTTCGTACTCTTCGTCGTAGAAATGAGGCTGTGTGCCGCGCTGCTCAACAAAGTAGTTTACCAACGTCATATAGCGTGGTTGCTGGGTCACGTCGTACAATCGCATGAGCGCCAGTTCAATTTCCGGATGTCCCGGGTAGCCGTGAAGCTGGTTTTCACCTGGCCCAAACACGCTGTCGATATGATCTGCCAGGCGGCAAACGACGTCTAACAGGCGACGTTTTCCCGTGGCCTGGAAGAAGGCGACGCCCGCTTCAATTAAATGACCGGCGCAGTACAGTTCATGGCATTCGGCGAGGTTGGTCCAGCGTTCATCCGGGGCTTTTACCGTAAAGTAAGTATTGAGATAGCCATCTTCACACTGTGCCGCAGCCACCAGTTCAATGACCTCATCAGCGGTTTTCTCGAGCTCCGCATCGGGTTTTTGGCACAGGGACCAGGCGACGGCCTCCAGCCATTTCGCGACGTCGCTATCCTGGAAAACCATGCCGTAAAATTCGCCCTCTTGTTGCCCGGCCGCAATACGGAAGTTTTCTATCGCATGGCTGGGATCGGCTTCGGCAATGCGGTCATTGAGTGCATCCCACTGGTAGGGGATCACCACATCACGCACCAGCTGCTGATATTGTCCGAGGAACGGATCGCTGACCGTGAGCTTATGCAGGTCGACTTCCAGTACGTTCATTTCGTGCTCCTTAAGGCTGTACATGACGCTGACGCAGATCGGTGGCAATGCGCGACATCATCGGGTTATTGAGTTTGCAGATGCGAATAGAGAGTGCCAGCAGCAGGTGGAACAGTGCAGGCAGCAGCGTCTCCATGGCAGTAATACCTTGCAATGAACTGGCAGTTTGGTTGCCAGCGCCTGGCTGATAGGCGACAAAAATAAACAACAGGCTGATGATTCCCGCGCTGGAAGCCCAGGCCAGCTTGATGAAAAACAGGTTGAAGGCGAAGTTCATGCCGGATGAACGCACACCGGTTTTCCACTCGCCGTAATCGTCGGCAAAGGCCATCAGCGAGAAGTGCAACGGCAGCGTGAAGCCCAGAATAATGCCGTTACCGAGGATCACCGCCAGCCACAATGTCTGATAAGCCGGGCCGGTTGGCAGGAACCACATCATCACTGCCAGGGCTGCCAGTACCAGGTTGGTGTAGTAATAGAGTTTGACGGTATCGATGCGACGGGTTAGCGGACTGACAATCACCGAGCCAATGATGGACGCGAAGGTGACCATGGTGAAAAACAGTGACGTGTAAGCGGTGCTGCCTTCCAGCACGTAGGTAATGAAGTACATGTACCCGCCGCCGCGAATATTTAAAACGTTGATCAGCAGGAATGACATCACCAGCATCAGCAACAGCTGGTCATTTTTGCGCAGCCCGCCGATATGCTCACGCAGGGTAAATTTCCCCATCATCGCCAGCGGCACACGCTCGCGCACCCAGAAGAAACAGCACAGGAACATCACCACCGCGATAGCGCACAGTATGCCTACGCCGAACTGATAACCCTGCGCGGCATTGCCCTGACCGAGAGCGTCGACCATCCACGGCAGACCGACGGAGACAAGGAATCCTGCCACACCGCACAGCACAAAGCGCCAGGACTGGCAGCCGATGACCTCACTGTGACGGGTTGTCATGGTGTTGATCAGCGCACAGTACGGTACGTTGATGGCGGTGTAGCCGACGGAAAGCAGCAGATAGGTGCCGAACGCCCAGGCGATTTTTACGCTCATGCTGGTGTCCGGGACGGTAAAGGTCAGCACGCCAATGATGCCAATGGGAACTGCGACCCACAGTTGCCACGGACGAAAGCGCCCCCAGCGGCTTTGGGTACGGTCGGCCAGCACGCCCATTATCGGGTCGGAAATGGCGTCAAATACGCGCAGGGCAATAAACAATGTACCAACCAGTGCGGGCGTTAAACCGAACACGTCGGTGTAGAAAAATGTCAGGAAGTTCATGATCAGACAGGTAATGACCGTTCCACCCGCATCGCCTAACCCATAGCCTATTTTTTCACGCAGAGAGAGTTTTTCGTCTTGCGCACGTTGCGCTAAATCGCTTGTTGTAATCGGAGCCGAAGTCATAAATAACTCCCGGAGAGAATGTTCAGAAAAATTCCCGCTACACTGCGGGTTATTTGTGGGTAATTTGCAAAGTACGTTATTTATTCTGCACGAAATGTTTGGAGCAACAAGGGAAGAGAAAAGTATAAAAAGATAACAATTCCGACTTCATTTAGAAAATGTGATTTCGATCCGGTGAAACCTGGGTTTATCGTGAATAATCAATAATAAAGACCGATTTAAAGAATGCTTAAAGCGGGAATTTGAATATATATGCTCGAATTATCCATGTCTCTTCCGATTAAAGTACAAAATGGCGGATTATTTATTTCCCGGGGTGTGGGCAGTCATCCTGCGCGACGATTGCAATCCTGGGAAATTATCTTTGTCGAAAAAGGGACATTAACGATTCGCGAAGGCCAGACCGTTTTTTGCGTGAATGCCGGAGAAAGTTTGCTGCTGTGGCCGCAGCGCTCGCATATTGGCGTTGGGCAATTTCCGGCTGATTTGAAATTTTACTGGCTGCATTTTGAGGTGACGGCAGAAAGCGACGCATCAATAACTGAACCGTTACTTGCTATCCCTCAACATACCCGGGTGAGCGAGCCACAATATATTATCTCGTTGTTTCGTCAGTTCTTACGCGAGCAGGAAAATATTCATCGCAGCATAGCGCTGGAACTGATCCTGCTGCTGATTTTGCAGCAAATATCCGCGGCTGCCAGCGAGCAACCACCAGACAGTCCAGGTAATGCGCTGGCGTGGAAAGCGCAGCAGATAATTCACACTCAATTCCACCTGCCGATTAGTGCCTCAACGCTGGCGAAAGAGCTGCATTGCAATGCGGACTATCTGGGGCGTGTATTCCGTAGCGCTTTCCGGCTGACACTCACCGAAGCGTTGCATCGCCAGCGGGTGAGGGCGGCAGAAAAACTGTTGATCAGTGATTCGCTATCGCTTACCGAAGTGGCGATGAAATGTGGATTTAATGAGGTGGGTTATTTTCGCAAAATCTTTCGCAAGCATACCAGCCTGACGCCCGCGGCGTGGAAACGGCGCTATTGCAAAGAGCATATTAATAGCGCCTGACCCGTTACTGCCCGTAATACGCATTCACGCCATGTTTGCGCAGATAATGTTTATCCAGCAACTCAGGCTGCATATCCGGCAACTGCGGGGCTAACTGGCGCGAGAACAGCCCCATGTAGGCGCACTCTTCGAGCACCACGGCGTTATGTACGGCGTCTGCGGCATCTTTACCCCAGGCGAACGGACCGTGCGAATGTACTAATACCGCCGGAACCTGCAGCGGATTAAGAGAGCGTTGCTCAAAGGTTTGAATGATCACCTCACCGGTTTGATATTCATATTCACCGTTGATCTCCTCAACGGTCATCAGACGGGTACATGGAATAGAGCCATAGAAATAATCGGCATGCGTGGTGCCCCATGCTGGGAGATCAAGACCCGCCTGCGACCAGATTGTTGCGTGGCGTGAGTGGGTATGGACGATCCCACCGATCTCAGGGTAGCGGCGGTATAGCGCCAGATGGGTTGGCGTGTCAGATGAGGGTTTTTTACTGCCTTCAACCACGTCGCCGCTGGCGATATCCACCACCACCATATCGTCGGCGGTCATCACGTCATATTCTACGCCGGATGGCTTAATCACCATCAATTTACGCGTTTCATCTACCGCGCTGACGTTACCCCAGGTAAAGGTAACTAAACCATGAGCCGGAAGCGCCAGATTGGCTGCCAGCACCTCGGCCTTCAGTTGTTCTAACATGGAAATCCTCCTTCCTGCATACGTGCTTCTATCCAGCGCCGTGCCTGGATAATTTCCAGTACCGGCTCTTTCGCTTTTTCAGTCCACATTTCAATCAGAAACGACCCGCGATAGTTCAGCTCATGCAGCGTTTTGAAGATACCAACAAAGTCCACACACCCTTCGCCAAAGGGCACATCGCGAAACTGGCCCGGATGGGTTTCGGTTACTGGCAGCGTGTCTTTCAGGTGGATAGCGGCGATTCGGTCAATGCCCAGCGTCAATTCGGCAGTGACGTCATTACCCCAGGCGCTGAGGTTGCCTACGTCCGGATAGACGGTGAACCACGGCGATGACAGCATTTCATCCCACTTTTTCCACTTGCTGATCGAGTTCATAAATGCGGTATCCATGATTTCTACCGCCAGCATGACCTGCGCGGCGGCGGCTTGCTCGACTGCCCATGCCAACCCTTCGGCAAAGCGCTGCTGCGTACCTTCGTCATGTTCCTCGTAATAGACGTCGTAACCTGCCAGCTGAATGGTGCGAATACCGAGATCGCGCGCCAGACGAATGGCTTTGGTCATGATGTCGCGCGCCCGGACGCGTGCAGATTCATCGCGGCTGCCAAACGGAAAACGGCGGTGGGCGGACAGGCACATTGAGGGGATTGCCACACCGGTTTCCAGCATCGCGCTCACCAGCGATGCGCGCTGAGCGGGACTCCAGTCGAGACGCGACAGGCGTTCATCGGTTTCATCCACTGACATTTCGACGAAATCAAAACCGCAGCTTTTCGCCAGCACCAGACGCTCCGGCCAGGAGAGGTCTTTCGCCAGCGCTTTTTCATAGATACCTAACGGATGATTACGCATACTGTGCTCCCCAGATGGCATCGATTTGCGCATGGAATTCAGCGGCAACCTGCGTTGGGTTTTTCGCCCCAGCCAGCGCGCGTCCGGCGATAAAGGCTTTGACGTTGATATCGCGAAACAGCGGCAGGTCGGCGGGCGTAATCCCGCCGGTAATCGACAGTTCCAGACCAATATCGGAAAGCGCCGTCATTCGCGTCAGATCCGCTTCTCCCCACTGTTGCCCGCTGGCCTGGGCATCGCGCCCGCGATGGTAAATCGCCTGACGAACCCCAACGCGATACCAGTCACGGGCATCATCCAGCGTCCAGTTGCCGAACAGTTCCATCTGAATTTCACCGCCGCAGGACTGCGCGACGCCATGACCTTTCTCTACCGTCGCCAGCGGCGCGGCGCAGATGATGGTCATCCAGTTAGCGCCAGCGTCAAACGCTTGCTGTGCGAGGGTTTCGCCCGCATCGGCCACTTTCCAGTCGGCGACGATAATTTTATTTGGGCACTGGGCCCGCAGCGCTTTCACGGCAGCCAGGCCTTCGGTTAAGCAGAGAATCGTCCCCGCCTCAACGATATCAACACTCTCTTGTAGCAGTGCGACATCGCGCTGGGCCGCCTGCAGGTTGGTGTGGTCGAGCGCCAGTTGCAGTAATGGTCGACTCATCATTCGTACTCCTTAATGCGGGCGTGATAGCCCTGTAGTGCGGTAATTAAATTCTGGTATTGGCGGTATTTACGTTGGTAGCTCGCATGCGCCGCGGCGTCCGGCAGCAGCGTGCGTACCGGGTGCTGTAAGCTGCGCTGGGCGTCGCTGAAATTGTGATAAACGCCGGTGCCTACGCGGGCGGCAAGCGCTGCGCCAAAGCAGCCGGTCTCTTCAATCTGCGGCAGCTCGATACGTAAGCCGCTGACGTCGGCCAGCATTTGCATCCAGATGTCGGAGTGCGCCGGACCTCCGGTGACGCGCAGGGTATGCGCCTGCGTAAAACGTTCGCGCATGTGGTTGAGGTGGGTCATGTGGCTGAAAACCACGCCTTCGTAAATGGCCTGTAATAAGTGGGCGCGAGTGTGTATAGCCTGCATGCCATAAAAGCCGCTGGTCATCTCCAGCCCGGCGTTGCTGCCGTACAAAAAGGGCAGAAAGAACAGCGCGCTACCGGCTTTCGGCAAGCTGGCGACGGCCTGATTGATCTCATCAAAAGAGAGTTCACCCCATTGGGCGGTAAACCATTCCAGATTGCCGGAGGAGGTCGGACTGGCTTCGTGAACGATGTACTGCCCGTCATTCACGTAGCGGCCATAAACATAGGGATGGGCCTCGTGGTCACGCAGGCCGTGAGCGATCCCGCTGGTGACGGCCCAGGTTCCCATTACCGCGTTGAGGGTGTGTTCATCTTCAATACCGGCACAGAGTGCGGTGGAAACCACATCAAACAGACCGCCGACGACGGGCGTACCCGCCGCCAGACCGGTGATGGCGGCTGTCTGAGCGGTGATTTCCCCGCATATTTCTGCTGAGCCAACGATGGGGGGCAGGGCAGTGTCGATTTCACTGATGCCCAACCACTGGGTCAGTCGCGGGTCGTACTGACCCGTGGTCATGTTGTAGAGGTTCGACTCGGAGATATTGCTCTCTTCGCAGCCTTTGACGCCGGTTAAGCACCAGCGCAGGTAGTCATGGCCCATCATGACGCTGCCAATTTGCGCGTAGCGCTGAGGGGTGTTCTCCTTTACCCAACGCAGGAGCGATGCCGGATGCCCGGTCCACAATGTCTGGCGGGTGACCGGGTAGAGCTGCTCAGGGATCCCATCCTGCTGCCAGCGCTGAACGATGTCCATTGCGCGTCGATCGGAAGAGAGAATGGCATTGCCCAGCGGTTTATCCTGCTTATCAAGAAGGAACAGGCCTTTGCCCTGAGCGGAAATACCGACGCCTTTAATTTGATCGCCGCAGACGCCAGTGCGTTTTAACAGACCGGCAATGGTCGCGACGCACTGTTGCCACAGTTGGTGCATATCGCGTTCGGCGTAACCGGGTAACGGCGATATTGTCTGCAGCGATTGCCGGTTAATTCCCTGCTCATGACCTTTGGCATCATACAAACCTGCTTTCAGATATGTACCGCCGCAATCAATACCCAGCCAGAAGGTCGCTTTCTCACTCATTTTGTTATCTCATTTTTGCCAGATGGCGCTGCGCTTATCCGGCCTACGACGGTTGCCCGGTAAGCGAAGCGCCACCGGGCATTGTTTTAAGCTGTACGTTTATGTGGGTTCAGCGTCTTTAGCGGCGCAGAACCGGCATCGCATTTTGCTGGCAGCAGCAGTGCCATCAGCGCGGCCAGCGCCAGTGAGATTGCCAGGCAGTAAACGCCCGCATCTTTGCTGTACAGGGTGATGAGTACGCCGACCGCGTAAGGGCCGCAGAAGCCTCCAAGGTTACCGAGGGCGTTGATAACCCCACGTGCGCCACCGGCCATTTCCGCGCTGAACAACCGCGCCGGAATGGTCCAGAACACGCCTGCAGCCGATTGCAGGAAGAAGCCGCAGCCGACCAGCGCGGCATAAGCCAGCCAGACGTTATTTTTGAGCGCCACGGAGAGGAACATGCACAGGGCAAAGCCAATCAGCGGCAGGCAGACGAACAGCTTGCGTTTACCGGTGCGGTCAGAGAGAGAAGAGAACAGGAACATCCCGGCAATTGCGCCGACGTACGGCAGAATGGCGAGCATACCGACCTGTCCCATGCTGCTGTGCGTCAACTCTTTGAGGATGGTCGGTAGCCACAGGGTGTAACCGTAAATCCCGGTCTGGTAGAAGAAGTTCAGTGCGATCAACTGCCACATGGTTTTATCGGACAGCACCGCGCCCAGAGAGGCATTTTTGACTTCGGTTCCGGCAATGGCTTTTTGCTCGGCGGCCAGCGTTTCAACGAGGTAATTTTTCTCGGCGTCAGAGATCCAGCGTGCTTCCTGCGGTCGGTCGTAAACGGTATAGGCCCACAGCACCAGGACCACAATGGAGAGTAAACCTTCAATAATGAACAGCCAGCGCCAGTCGAGCACGGTGATGATCCAACCCGAGAGCGGGGCGGTAATGATCCCGGCAATCGGCACAAACATAATCACAATCGCATTGGCGCGACCGCGCTCGGCGTCGGGGAACCAGTTGCTGATCATCGTCAACACAACCGGCAGCATGCCGCCTTCGGCAACGCCGAGTAAAAAGCGCAAAACCAGCAGTTGATACTGATTAGTGATCAATCCCGTCAAAACGGAAATAACCGCCCAGGCAACCAACGACCAGCCGATAAATTTCTTGCCGCTACCGTGTACGGCAATTTTTCCGCCGGGAACCTGTAAAAACAGATAACCGATAAAGAAAATACCGCCAGCCAGTCCCGCCATGGTGGCGGAAATACCTAATTCGGCGTCCATGCCGCCCGGCATCGCAAATGCGATATTGACGCGGTCCATATAAGAAATAATACAGGCGATGAGAATGGGTGGGATAATTCGCAGCCAGCGCTGACGGGGTATATCTTTGAGTGTAGGGCGAGAGGTCATGTTCATATTAATATTCTCGTAGAGTAGTATGTTATTTTTATAATTTTGTTTTGTTTAATGCAGCGATACCGTCGCGCAATATTGCTACGCGATGATCCACATCTGCATTGGCATTTATTTCCAGTAATTTAATACCGGCAAATTGCAATGGCTCGGTTCCTGCGCAGGCGAATAATTCGCGGGCATGGTCGGTGGTCATCAAGCTTTGCGGGCAGAAAGGAGCAAACGGCGCGTGTAAGTCCTGCCACTCGCCATACTCTCCCGTGATTGTGGTGCCGGAAAACATCAGTGCGCCCAGTTTTCCAGCCCGTTTGGCCTGCTGCGTGTGGGCCAGCGGTAGGGTGAGGTTCCGCCCTTCAATGGCCGAGCGCGCCCAGTTAATGCACACGCTGATGTCATATCCGGCTATTGCATCCAGCACGTTGTCTAACGGCAAAAAGCCTTTGCGTGGCGCGGGGCCCGTCATGGCATCGCAATGCTCCAGCACCAGATCGCAGGACCAGTCCCAGTGGGTAATTTCTTTCAGTGAACGGGCGAACGCGTCGGTGGCCTGAGCGACGTTCGGGTTGCCTGCCAGTGGGGCAGCATGTAGCTCCAGCGCGATTACTTTTCCGCCATTAGTTGCATTGATATGGTTGATTTTCTGCTGCAGATGGCGGTAATACGCCACACAGGCCTGACGCTGCACTTCGTCGCTGGAGGCCAGTCCGAAACCACCCTCAGTACCGCGGCGGCGCATGGTTTCCATAATGGCCGTGACCACGATTTGCCAGTCGCCCGGCGTATGGCGCAATAACCATTCGTCGCCCAACGGATGCAGATGTTCAAGGCAGGGCTGTTCCAGTCCGCGAATATCCGGGGTATCGGAGAGCTGCCGCCAGAATTCCTTCTCTTCCTCTTCACTCTTTTGGTGAAATGAGGGTGCACAGGGGTACGCACCGATAATATAACCGGTTGTATTAGCTTTCATTTTTTGTGCTCCTTTTATAAAACTGAAATAGCAACCTTCACGACTATTTTGCGGATCGGTGTGGCGACAGTTTTATGACATCCCGGACGATGAACATCCTGCGGGAAAAATATGGCGTAACTTCCCGGAGTCATTTCAATAAAAGATTCATGTTCACTGGCGTGATAAAAAATAATATCGCGCTGTTCTAATAACGCTTCGCTGATTTCATTATTTCCGGTATCAATAGCGATACCGATTTTTTCTTCACCCCAGGCTAAAAACTGAATATCAAGATAGCGGCGATGCACTTCCGGGCGATTTTCGGCTGGGTCACGGGTAGTTAAATCGATAATCTGCGCGAAGATATTTTTACCGTCGATCTCCACCACGCCCGGCTCCAGTTTGCGGAAATCCGTGGTGCGCAGAAAGTCGAGCGCCCTTTCAATCGCTGCGGGCAAACGACACGGATTAGGTTGAGCAATATGTCCAAAGATCATAGTGTTGCTCCTTACAGCGCCTGAATTTTTGCCCAGACGCTGTCATCAATGGTGATGCCGTTTTGGCGATTTTCTGCCAGTAGCTTTGTAAACTCGTGGCCCGGCAGGCGAACAGGCGTGTTTTCATCAGCGCGTTCGGCGGTGGTGATGAAATCCATAATCCGCTGTAGCTTGGCATCGCGGGTGGCACCATCGATCAGCTTATCCACTTCAATGGCGATAAAAATCTGTGAAACGCCATATTCATCGCTGTTATCCTGGGTGACTTCCGCCACGGATGAGCCATCAGAAAGCAGGGTGGCAATCATATCCAGCACAATCGACAGACCTGAACCTTTCCAGTAACCCATTGGCAAAATGCGGCGGTTTTTTTCGATAACGCCCGGCTCTTTGGTGAGATTGCCTTCATCATCAAAGCCACCATCTACCGGCAGTTCTCGACCAGCCAGGCGATTCACTTCCAGCATGCCGTAGGAGAACATCGACATCGACATATCAACCATGGTGATTGGCGTGGAGGGGATCGCGACAATCAGCGGGTTGGTACCAATGCGGCACTCTTTCGAACCCCATGGCGGCATGACGGCAATCGAGTTGGTCCAGCAGATACCAATGTACCCTTTCTCTGCCGCCTGCCAGCCATAGCTGCCGCCGCGCATCCAGTGGTTGGCGTTACGCAGCGCGACCAGGCCAATACCGTGATCGGAAGCCAGCTCAATGGCTCTGTCCATCATCTTTTTTGCCGTCAGGTTGCCGATCGAACGCTGGGCATCCCATTGTTCAATCGCCCCCAGGCTGGTAATGCGCTGCGGTTTAGCGTCAGGAATGATGTCGCCGTTATCCAGTTGCTGAATGAAACGGGGGAAGCGATTCACGCCGTGCGAATAAACGCCGGACTCGGTGGTGCGCGCAAACATTTCGGCACAGGCATCGGCGGTTTCAACGGCGATACCGCGTGCCAGCAGTACCCGATTGAACGCATCTTTCAACTGCTCAAAAGTGACTTTCATTCCTGTTTCCTTGTTTAAGTTTGATCGCTTTTTTATCTCTAAATTTCACTATGCGAAATCTGATTTCAAATATAGCGATCAAATTTTGACAGATCAACGGGGTGGTCTATTTTTTAAAATCATCAAAATCAAATGGTTGTGTTTTTTCGGTTCAGATCGTGAACTGAAACACACTTTGCGCTACCATCAGAGCGCGACGAAAAGGGGAGCGGAAGCGATGGGCACAAAAGAGAGTGAAATGACGCAAGATAAAGAGAGGCCTGCCGGAAGTCAGAGCCTGTTCCGTGGTTTGATGTTGATTGAGATCCTGAGCAACTATCCGAATGGGTGTCCGCTGGCCCATTTGTCTGAACTGGCCGGGTTGAACAAAAGTACCGTGCATCGACTCCTGCAAGGGCTTCAGTCATGCGGATACGTCACGCCCGCACCCGCTGCGGGCAGTTATCGGTTGACCACTAAATTTATCGCCGTGGGCCAGAAGGCGCTGTCGTCACTGAATATTATCCATGTTGCCGCACCGCACCTCGAAGCGTTGAATATTGCCACCGGCGAAACGATCAATTTCTCCAGTCGTGAAGACGACCACGCTATTTTGATTTATAAGCTGGAGCCGACAACGGGCATGCTGCGTACCCGCGCCTATATCGGTCAGCATATGCCGCTGTATTGCTCCGCGATGGGCAAAATATATATGGCGTTTGGGCATGCGGATTACGTGGAGTCCTACTGGGAGAGCCATCAGGATCTGATTCAGCCGCTGACCCGCAATACCATTACCGGTCTACCAGCGATGTACGATGAACTGGCGCAGATCCGCGAAAGCAGTATGGCGATGGATCGGGAAGAGAACGAGCTGGGGGTATCCTGTATTGCCGTGCCGGTGTTTGATATTCATGGCCGGGTACCGTACGCGGTGTCAATTTCACTCTCGACCTCGCGGCTTAAGCAGGTAGGGGAAAAGAATCTACTCAAACCGCTGCGGGAAACCGCGCAGGCGATTTCAAATGAGCTGGGCTTTACCGTTCGCGATTAGGCGCATGCCAGGCGTCATTCAGACACCTGACACTATTTAACCGTTTCCCCTGTCCGATCAAAGCGACGGGGGCAGTCTCTCTGGCAATCTGTTGTTTTCATGCAAAGGGAGGGGGCAATGAACGCGTTTATTATGGCGGATGCGGCGAAGTGTATTGGGTGTCGTACCTGCGAAGTTGCCTGTGTCGTCGCGCATCAGGAAAACCAGGATTGTGCGTCGGTCTCTTCTTCTGCGTTTGTCCCGCGAATTCGGGTGATCAAAGACGACGCCTTTACGACGGCGGTCGCTTGTCATCAATGCGAAGACGCTCCCTGTGCGAATGTGTGTCCAACTCACGCCATTCGTCGTGAACATGGGCATATCTTCGTTGAACAGACTCGTTGTATTGGCTGCAAAAGCTGTATGCTGGCCTGCCCGTTTGGGGCAATGAATGTCGTTGCCCGTTCGTCGCGGGTGCAGGCGATAAAATGCGATTTGTGCTGGCATCGCGAGACGGGACCGGCGTGTGTAGAAGCCTGCCCGACCAGCGCGTTGCAGTGTATTGATGCTGTGAGTATTCAGCGGCAGCGTCTGCGGTCACAACCGCTGTAAAGCGAGTCCCGACCTGCACAGAGGTCGGGGTTCTCGTCAGCCTTCCAGCCAGGCGCGTTCTATCTCTTCAGCCAGAATCTTCACGCCAGCTTCGATTTTCTCCGGCTCCGGCACATAGTTCATCCGCATGCACTGATGGGTATGCGGCCAGGGTTTATCCAGCCCTGGGAAGAAATAGTCGCCAGGCACCATCAGGACACCGCGCGCTTTCAGGCGCTGATATAACAGCTCGGTGGAAATCGGTAAATCCTTGAACCATAACCACAGGAAAATCGCCCCTTCTGGTTTATGAATCAGGCAGCGATCTTCAGATAAATAGCGGCGAATAATCGCAATCGTCTGCTGAACACGCTGATAATAAAACGGTTTGATTATCGTTTCGGACAGGCGCAGAAGGTCGTTGCGCTTAATCATTTCGCACATCATTGCCGGACCCATTCCGCCAGGCGCAAGGCTGATAATGCCGTTCATATTGGTGATGGCGGTGATGATTTTTTCATTAGCAATAATGATGCCGCAGCGAGAGCCCGGCAGCCCCAGCTTGGAAAGGCTCATGCACAGTACAATGTTTGGGTTCCACAGCGGACGCGCTTCGCTAAAGATGATGCCGGGGAAGGGGACACCATAGGCGTTATCGATAACCAGCGGAATTCCATGCTGATTGGCCAGCCGGTCCAGCTTCATCAGCTCTTCATCGGTGATCACATTGCCGGTCGGGTTCGTCGGACGTGACACGCAAATCATGCCCGTCTCTTCGCCGATATGCAGGTGTTCAAAGTCAACGTGATACTTAAACTGGCCTTCCGGTAACAGTTCGATGTTTGGGCGTGCTGAAACGAAAAGGTCTTCTTCGAGCCCTGAATCGGCATAACCAATGTATTCCGGTGCCAACGGGAACAACACTTTTCGGGTGGTTCCATCGGCACGACGGCCGGCGAAGAGGTTGAATAAGTAGAAAAACGCGCTCTGACTGCCATTTGTCAGTGCAATATTTTGTGGTTCGATATCCCAACCCAGCTTCTCACGTAGTAGTTTCGCCAGCTCAGACAGTAGCTCGGTTTTACCTTGTGGACCGTCATAATTACAAAGCGCATCAGTGGCTTTGCCGTTTTCCAGCATCTCTGCCAGCAGAGACTGAAAGTAATTTTGCATCTCTGGAATTTGTGCCGGATTACCGCCGCCGAGCATGATAGCGCCTGGGGTGCGTAAGCCGTCGTTGAGGTCCTCCATCAGGCGTGTGATGCCTGAATGGCGGGTAAATTTGTCGCCAAAAAGTGAGAATGTCATAGCAGGTGGTCTGTCGAACTCAGTATTAAAGTGGCTAACCATAGCGCTACCTATGGCGGGGTGCAAATCAGGCCTACAGAGCCGAATTGATGTTTTGTGCTGCAGATTTTTTGCTGGATAGTTTTTTATATTGAATCTGGCTTCCCGCGCCGTTGAGCACGAGAAGCCTGTTGGGATCAGGGTTGACCAGCCCACACGACCATGACTTTATCGTCGCCATGTTCGCGGATAAATCCGTATCCCTGCTTTAATGAAAGCGTGGTTTGTTTACCTGCTCCGATTGCGGGATGTCGGGCCCTGAATTGGCTAATGCGCTGCCAGTGCGCGACGCTGGCGGCAGATTTCCCGTTAACGTCCTGCCAGTTCATCTGCGAGCGCGTCCCCTGTAATGGATCTGAGCCGGTTGGGCCGAAGGGGCGTGCCGACTCGTCACCGTAAAAAAGTTGTACCGCGCCAGGCGTCAGCAATAACAACTCGGCGGCTTTGTCTCCACCTTCACGGAACAGCCGGGTATCGTGCGATGAGAGATAGCTTAGCACGTTGAAATCCTGCAATTTATCGGCCATCTGCTGCCAGGTGAGATCGATATTCGCCAGACAATCGACGGCCCTGGCCGCCTGCTCCTGATAGTCAAAATTGATCATCGCATCGAAACCGTGGCGGTAATAATCGCTTTGCATGACGCCATGTCCCCAGGCCTCACCGGTCATCCAGAAGGGTTTATCATCCAGCGCTTTGTCTGGATTAGCTTTCTTCCATTCGGCCAACGCTGAGCTGGCCTGCGCTTTTAGCTGTTGCCAGGCCGGAAGCTCGACATGTTTAGCGGTATCGACCCGAAAACCGTCAATGCCGTAGTCACGCACCCACTGGCTGAGCCAGTGAGTCAGATAATCTCGTGGCGTATAACCAGGGATAGCTTTGGCGTGGGTATCCGGCTTGTGTTGATAAAAATTCGGCAAACCCGAAGGCGTAGTTGACTCCGTTTTCAGATCGGGCAGGAAAGCCAGCGACATGGTCAGGTCGTCAAAACCCGGATTGTCGTAGTCGCCAATGTCAGTGCGGAGCCACTTTTTCCCCCACCATTTTTCCCACGCGGCTTTATCACTGAAGTTGATGTAATCATTAAAGCTGTGCCAGCTCTGCCCGGACACGGGTTTCCAGTCCGTCCAGCGTTCACCGAGCGTTTTTTCCAGTTCCTCACCTGACAAGTACAACGCCCCAAACTGGTACTCCTGCATATCAGCTAGCGTGGCGTAGCCGGTATGGTTCATGACAATATCGAACAGAATGCGGATGCCGCGTTGATGCGCGCCGTCAACCAGCGCGCGCAGGTCGGCCTCGTTACCCATGTTGGCGTCGAGCGTGGTCCAGTCCTGGGTGTAGTAACCGTGATAGGCATAGTGGGGAAAATCGCCTTTAGTACCACCGCCAACCCAGCCGTGGATTTGCTCAAACGGCGCGCTGATCCACAAGGCGTTGATGCCCAGACGTTGCAGGTAGTCGAGTTTGTTGGTCAGCCCGCGTAAATCTCCCCCGTGAAAGGTACCAATTTCCTGCATACCGTCATTGCGACGACCATAGCTGTGATCGTTAGTCGGATCGCCGTTTTCAAAGCGATCTGTCAGTACGAAGTACACCGTGGCGTTGTGCCAGTCGAAAGCGGCAGGGGCATCTGTTTCCGCCCGCTCTAACAGTAAAAGTCCATTGCTGGCCGCGTCGGGTTGCAGGGTAATGGTTCCGTTTTTCACCGTTACCGTTTGCTGGCTATAGTAATCGCGTACCACGGTGCCTTCCGGGAAGGTCTGGCTCACATCCAGCGCCAGCGGCGAGCCATCCCATTTTGGACACTGGCGGATCGGGGCGGTGACGGGATCTGCCACGTTTTTTACTGACAGCATTAGCGTCGGTGTACCGGAGCGGGTATCGACTTCCAATGTGTAATCGCCGTCTTTAAATAAACGCCACTGTGGCGGCGTGCCTTCACAGGGTTTTAGCGACAGCATCTGATTGAGTTTAATGGCATCTGTAGGCTGCCAGCACTGTTGGTCAAAATTCAGGGTCAAAGGGCGAGTACCCTTCGTCAACGCTGCATGGCTGACAAATTTACCCGTACCTTCCGCTGCGAAGGTAGGAAATCCCTGAGAAGTCCATGATGAGGCGATGGCAATGCCGGGCAGTAATACCAGCGCAACGGCGGCAAGTTTCATAATGCTGTCCTTGATGCTGCGATTTACGCCAGTTTGCCAGTGAAATCAGAGCGAAAACTCATCCTTAGCGGCGATTCTGCCCGGATGAGAGATGAGGGTGAGCGATCACGCGCAAAAAACGACCTGATTTTGCGATAACCTCCACATTTTCTTCGAATTAACCGCACCCGGAACGGTTTGTACGTGACATAGTTTCAGAATTGGACTATTCCTTTGGGTGCTCTTGACGGCTATTTTTGATATGATTTGAGATTCATCTCTCATTTTTGTGAAAAATATAAGGTGTTGGAATGTTTAAATCCGACCAGGAGACCTAATGATATTGACTCCCATTCGACGATATGGGGCAATGATTCTTATGTTACTCACCATTGCATTTTCGGGTGAGGTGCTGGCAAAGACACACACGGCAACAACGAGTCATAAGCCCCAGGTAATCAAGGCAAGTAATACACAGGTAAGCAGTAAACAAGAGTATTCTCGCAATAGTGCAAAGAGTAGTTCACTTCCTGATTTGCGAAAATACCCTTCCGGAACACCAAGGAAAAAAGCGTTTCTCCGGACGGTTATGCCTTATATTACCAGTCAAAATGCTGCCATTACGGCGGACCGTAACTGGCTGATCTCAAAGCAGTACCAGAATCGCTGGTCACCGACTGAGCGTACGCGTATGAAAGATATCGCGAAACGCTACAAGGTGAGCTGGTCTGGTAACACGCGTAAAATTCCATGGAATACGCTGCTTGAGCGCGTAGACATCATCCCTACCAGTATGGTGGCGACTATGGCTGCGGCTGAAAGCGGTTGGGGCACATCGAAACTGGCGCGTAGCAATAACAACCTGTTTGGCATGAAATGTGTCAAAGGCCGCTGCAACAATGCACCCGGTAAGGTGAAAGGCTACTCACAGTTTGAATCGGTAAAAGAGTCGGTGAATGCCTATGTCATTAACCTGAACACGCACCCGGCATACTCTTCCTTCCGTAAATCGCGCGCGCAGTTGCGTAAAGCCGATCAGGAAGTGACAGCGACCGCGATGATCCATAAGCTGAAGGGGTACTCCACCAAAGGACAGAGTTACAATAACTATCTGTTCGCGATGTACCAGGATAACCAGCGTTTAATCGCCGCGCATATGTAATTCCACAGGCCGGATAAGGCGAAACCGCTATCCGGCACAATTCCCCTTACAGCATCACCTCACTGTTCATGTCACGATACTCTTTTGGCGTCGTATCGTATTCTTTCTTGAAAACGGAATAGAAATACTGCAACGACGGGTAGCCGCACATTTGTGAAATTTCGTTTATTGCGAGCGTCGTGGAGATCAACAGGCTACGCGCTTTTTCCAGTTTTTCGGCATGAATCACGGCGTGGATGGTCTCCCCGACCTCGTCTTTAAAGCGCTTCTCGAGATTCGAACGTGAAATCCCTACTGCATCCAGCACTTGCTCGACTTTGATGCCTTTGCAGGCATGGTTGCGGATAAAATGCATTGCCTGAATGACGGCGGGATCGGTCAGTGAGCGATAGTCGGTTGAACGACGATTCACGACGCGTACCGGAGGCACCAGAATGCGTTGCAGCGGCAGTTCTTCATTCGCCAGTAAGCGGTGCAGAAGTTTTGCTGCCTGATAGCCCATCTGTCGCGCGCCCTGAGCAACGGATGACAGCGCGACCCGGGACAGGTAACGGGTGAGTTCTTCGTTATCGATCCCAATAACACACAGTTTTTCCGGCACCGGGATATGCAAATGCTCGCAGGCCTGCAGAACATGCCGCGCACGCGCGTCGGTCACGGCGATAATACCGGTTTGCGGGGGTAAAGTTTGCAGCCAGTCCGCCAGTCGATTTTGCGCGTGTTGCCAGTTTTCGGGTGCGGTTTCCAGCCCCTGATAAACAACGCCACGGTACTTCTCTTTGGCGACCAACTGGCAAAAGGCATATTCACGCTCGGCAGCCCAGCGCTTGCCGCTGGAAGAGGGCAGACCATAAAATGCGAATCGGTTGACCCCTTTTTCTTTTAGATGCAAAAAAGCGCTTTCCACCAGTGCATGGTTATCAGTCGCAATGTAATGGACGGGTGGATAATCGCTTTCAAGATGGTAGGAACCCCCGACACCGATGATGGGAACATCGACATCGGCAAGTAATTGTGCAATGTCATCATCGTCATAATCAGCAATAACACCGTCGCCTAACCAGTCTTTGATATTATCAATACGGGCACGGAAATCTTCCTCAATGAATATATCCCACTCGGATTGCGATGCCTGTAAATATTCACCTACGCCCTCTACCACCTGGCGGTCATAGGCTTTATTAGCATTAAATAATAGGGTGATACGGTGTCGTTTATCAAACATAAGAGCCTATCCTGAAAGGTTAATGTGGCCTGTCGATACTACCAAAACCGCAGGTGCGACTACTTGATGAAGCGTGACAAATTTCTTATTTGCGTAACGCTACGCAAAATTCACACACCCCGACCAGGAAGACAATTGTCATTTCTTATCTGCGTATTACGGTTTTTTGTTTATTGATGAAGAGCCGATCGCGATCGCTTTTTTAATTGCTTATTCAGTGTGCATTTTTGGGAGCCAGCGCACATTTGGGTATTCTCTTAATGGCGGTGTGAAATAACGTAATTGAGCAATAAATCAGGAAATTCCAGTATGACTGTATCGCAGTTTACTTGCCGTATTACCTGATTATGGAGCTTATTATGCAGGCTTATTTTGACCAACTCGATCGCGTTCGTTTTGAAGGTACAAAATCCACTAACCCACTCGCATTTCGCCATTACAACCCTGATGAAATCGTGCTGGGCAAGCGCATGGAAGATCATCTGCGCTTTGCCGCCTGCTACTGGCACACTTTCTGCTGGAACGGCGCGGATATGTTCGGTATGGGGGCCTTCGACCGTCCGTGGCAACAGCCGGGTGAGGCATTGGCGCTGGCAAAACGTAAAGCGGATGTGGCCTTTGAGTTTTTCCATAAGCTGAATGTGCCTTACTACTGCTTCCATGATGTTGACGTCTCGCCTGAAGGCGCGTCACTGAAAGAGTATAAAAATAACTTTGCCCAGATGGTGGATGTGCTGGCGGCAAAACAGGAACAGAGCGGCGTGAAACTGCTGTGGGGTACGGCAAACTGCTTTACTAACCCACGTTATGGCGCAGGCGCGGCGACTAACCCGGACCCGGAAGTCTTCAGCTGGGCGGCCACGCAGGTCGTGACTGCCATGGATGCCACACATAAATTAGGTGGCGAGAACTACGTTCTGTGGGGCGGCCGTGAAGGTTATGAAACGCTGCTTAATACCGACCTGCGTCAGGAACGTGAGCAGATTGGCCGCTTTATGCAACTGGTGGTCGAGCATAAACACAAAACCGGTTTCCAGGGCACCTTACTGATCGAACCGAAGCCGCAAGAACCCACGAAACACCAGTATGACTACGATGCTGCGACCGTTTACGGATTCCTCAAGCAGTTCGGTCTGGAAAAAGAGATCAAACTGAATATTGAAGCCAACCATGCCACGCTGGCAGGCCATTCGTTCCACCACGAAATCGCTACGGCGATTGCTCTGGGGCTATTTGGTTCCGTCGATGCGAACCGTGGCGACGCACAACTGGGCTGGGATACCGACCAATTCCCGAACAGCGTAGAAGAGAATGCGCTGGTCATGTACGAAATCCTGAAAGCGGGCGGTTTTACCACTGGTGGCCTGAACTTTGATGCCAAAGTCCGTCGTCAGAGTACCGATAAATACGATCTGTTCTATGGTCATATTGGTGCGATGGATACCATGGCGCTGTCGCTGAAAATTGCGGCCCATATGATTGAAGACGGTGGCCTGGATCAGCGCGTGGCAAAACGTTATGCCGGTTGGAATGGTGAGCTGGGCCAGCAAATTCTGAAAGGTCAGATGACGCTGACGGAAATTGCGCAGTACGCTGAACAACATAACCTGGCACCGGTGCATCAGAGCGGCCATCAGGAACAGCTGGAAAATCTGGTAAACCATTATTTGTTCGACAAATAATGGACTGCTGAGTACGTCCGTAAGCCCGGATAGCGATTCGCTACCGGGCCTTTCTTTAAGGAACGATACCCTATGTATATCGGGATAGATCTTGGTACATCAGGCGTAAAGGCCATTCTGCTGAACGAGCAGGGCGATGTGGTGGCCTCGCATACGGAGAAACTGACCGTCTCGCGGCCTCATCCGCTATGGTCGGAGCAGGATCCTGAACAGTGGTGGCTGGCGACGGACCGTGCTGTAAAAACGTTGGGTCAGCAACATTCTCTCAGCGAGGTAAAGGCGTTAGGTCTTGCCGGGCAGATGCACGGCGCGACGCTGCTTGATAAGCAGCAGAAGGTTCTGCGACCGGCAATTCTGTGGAATGACGGTCGCTGCGCCGAAGAATGTGCGATGCTGGAAAATCAGGTGCCGCAATCTCGTGTGATTACCGGCAATCTGATGATGCCTGGCTTTACTGCCCCTAAATTGCTGTGGGTTCAGCGCCATGAACCGGACATTTTCAGCCAGGTTGATAAAGTCCTGCTGCCGAAAGATTACCTGCGTCTGCGTATGACCGGCGAGTTTGCCAGCGATATGTCGGATGCCGCAGGTACGATGTGGCTGGATGTCGCGAAACGTGACTGGAGTGACGTCATGTTGGCGGCGTGCCAGCTGACTCGTGCGCATATGCCGGCCTTGTACGAGGGCAGTGCGATTACCGGAACGCTGTTGCCTGGTATCGCGCAATCCTGGGGCATGTCAGAGGTTGCGGTCGTTGCGGGTGGTGGCGATAACGCGGCGGGTGCGGTTGGCGTAGGGATGATGAATGCAGGCCAGGCAATGCTGTCATTGGGTACGTCCGGCGTCTACTTTGCCGTAAGCGACGGCTTTCTCAGTAAACCAGAAAGTGCGGTACACAGCTTCTGCCATGCGTTGCCTGAACGGTGGCATCTGATGTCAGTGATGCTGAGCGCCGCATCCTGCCTCGACTGGGCGGCAAAATTAACCGGACTGGCGAGCGTTCCTGCGTTGATTGCTGCTGCGCAAGAGGCGGATGAACACGCTGAGCCGGTCTGGTTTTTACCCTATCTGTCCGGGGAACGTACGCCGCACAATAACCCGCAGGCGAAAGGCGTCTTTTTTGGCCTGACGCATCAGCATGGTCCGGCAGAACTGGCGCGAGCGGTACTTGAAGGTGTGGGATTCGCCTTAGCTGACGGTATGGATGTGGTACATGCCTGTGGCGTTACACCGGCCAGCATTACGCTCATCGGTGGTGGGGCGCGTAGTGAATACTGGCGGCAGATGTTGTCGGATATCAGCGGACTGCAGCTGGATTACCGTACCGGGGGCGATGTCGGTCCTGCCCTGGGCGCAGCCCGGCTGGCGCAAATTGCGATGAATCCACAACAACCACTCACTGACTTACTGCCTCAACTGGTGCTGGAGCAGGCGCATTACCCTGATGCAGAGCAACATGCTTGGTATCAACAACGTCGGGAAACCTTCCGTCGTATCTATCAGCAATTGCTGCCCTTAATGTCCTGATCGTGTTCCCCTCTGATGCGCAGAGGGGATTTTCCTCATGTATGTTTTCATTGAATCAATAATTTATGTGCATGAATGTAATCTGAAATCTCAGTGAGATAGCGTTTTTCTGTATTGTCTTGAGTGGGTTATTCATATTGTATCCGTGGTAGAGGATAAGGAGATCCCAATGAAGACGACAAGGCTATTGCCATGGCTATTGTTTCTTTCCGGCGCACTCATTTACGTTATTGGCTTATGGCGGGCGTGCCCGTTATTGAGTGGCAAAGGCTATTTTTTCGGCGTGCTGATGACGGGAATGTTTGTGACGTACGCTTATCAGCGTGCTGTAAATCTCAATCAGAACGACGAACGTTTCGCTTCTGTGTGTCAGATGGTGGCGCTGATAACCGTCGGGTTACTGCTGGTGGGGGTGTGGAATGCCAGCCTGTTACCCCTCGAAATGGGGTTATACCCAGCGGCATTCTTTGTGAGTTTACTGGGGCAAGTGTTACTGCAGCGTTCGTCTGAAAACGAGCTGTCTGGAGAATCCTAACTCACCAGCCTGCGCGTATCGATACGCTGCAACAATATCGACAACAGCAAACTACCCGCCAGCGTGGCGCTAAAAATCCATAGCATATCCAGCGGTGGCCAGTTTTTGAGTTCAATGCCGCGGGTACGTAGCGCATGAATGATCAGCGCGTGGAAACCGTAAATACCTAACGAGTGACGGGAAATAAGCCCCAGTATGGGCAGTGTGCGTGTGCTGAGCGTGTTTTTAACCAGCGTCAGGAGCGATGCAGCAAAGATAAATACCGCCGGGCCACAATAGAGATACCAGGTATCGGCAAAATTGCCTCGCCACTGGAGTTCATGCAGCGTCCCGCGGGAAATAACAAACACGGCGACGAGACACAACGCTGCGCAGAGCCAGGTGAGTGAGCGCTTTTGTGTCTCCATCATGCCAATTGCCCGGCCCAGCATGCCGTACAGAATGTAGTAGAACGTATCGCCACTGATGTACAGGTTGATGGGTAGCCACTCAAAGCCGCCAATTTTTTGCGATACGGTGTTGGGATTGGCAATAACGCCAATCACGACCATCACTGCCAGCAGCATTTTTCCGCTGATATTTTTCACCTGAATCAGTGGGGATACCAGGTAGATAACGGCAATAGCGAAGAAAAACCACAGGTGGTAGAACACCGGTTTTTGCAGCAGGTTTTTCAACGATAGCTCAGCGTTGATCGAGGTGAACAGCAGGATGTAGGCCAGTGCCACGGTGCTGTAAAACAGAATACACAATGCGATGCGGATGAAATGTCGCGGTCTGGCGCTGCGCTCGCCGAAAAAGAGATAACCCGAGATCATAAAAAACAGCGGGACGCTAACGCGAGAAGCTGAATTTAGCACATTGGCAAGATCCCAATTTACCGGGCTGACGCTTTGCGCATTGGTGATGTACCAGGTCGTGGTGTGAATCATCACAACCATTAAACAGGCTATCCCGCGTAAGTTATCAATCCAGAAAATTTTGGGCTGCATCAGTTCCTCTGTCTTCACTAAAAAAAGTCTGACTGGTATTTGCGAACATCGCTCACTGGATTAATCCGAGTTATTACGCTAAAGCTTGTGATGGCCTGGGGAGATTCTCACAATAGGATCTGTTTCCAGACACTAATAATAAGACTGACCAGCAAACCAGGCGGTAATAAAATGATGATGAAGTATTTCTTTCCAGCCATCCTCACGCTGCTGCTGGCGGGGTGCGCCGATCCACAATCGTCAGCACCCGTGCAGAAAGCGCAAAAGGGCAAAATTACTGCTACGCGTTCGCTGGATATGGAGTCATTGTGCAAAAGCGAAGCATCGGAACTTTATAATACGGGTGCCCAGAAAATTGCTATCACCGGTCTTGAGCAATTCCAGGGTAGCTATGAGATGCGCGGTTCTACCTTCCGTAAAGAGAGTTTTGTCTGCTCATTTGACGCAGACGGGCAGTTTTTGCACCTTTCCATGCGCTAAGTTCCCCCTTTTTCCCGTTTCGTACTGTATATCTTGCAGCCAGCGGGTATACTGATCGCTTCCTTTAAATCCACACGTATCCAGCACGAAATAATATGCAAAAGTTTGATACCAGGACCTTCCAGGGCTTGATCCTGACCTTACAGGATTACTGGGCTCGCCAGGGCTGCACCATCGTTCAACCATTGGACATGGAAGTCGGCGCGGGAACATCTCACCCAATGACCTGCCTGCGTGCACTGGGGCCGGAACCGATGGCGACTGCTTATGTGCAGCCTTCTCGTCGTCCGACCGACGGGCGCTATGGCGAAAACCCGAACCGCTTACAGCACTACTATCAGTTCCAGGTAGTGATTAAGCCGTCACCGGACAATATTCAGGAACTGTACCTGGGTTCTCTGAAAGAGCTGGGTATGGACCCGACCATTCACGATATCCGTTTCGTGGAAGATAACTGGGAAAACCCGACGTTGGGTGCCTGGGGTCTCGGTTGGGAAGTGTGGCTGAACGGCATGGAAGTCACGCAGTTCACCTACTTCCAGCAGGTTGGTGGCCTGGAATGTAAGCCAGTTACCGGGGAAATCACCTACGGTCTGGAACGTCTGGCCATGTACATTCAGGGCGTAGACAGCGTTTACGACCTGGTCTGGAGCGACGGTCCGCTGGGCAAAACAACCTACGGCGACGTGTTCCATCAGAACGAAGTGGAGCAATCCACTTACAACTTCGAATACGCCGATGTGGACTTCCTGTTCACCTGCTTCGAGCAGTACGAGAAAGAAGCACAGCAGCTGCTGGCGCTGGAAAACCCGCTGCCGTTGCCTGCGTATGAACGTATTCTGAAAGCCGCCCATAGCTTCAACCTGCTGGATGCGCGCAAAGCCATCTCTGTCACCGAGCGCCAGCGCTACATCCTGCGCATTCGCACGTTGACCAAAGCAGTGGCAGAAGCTTACTACGCTTCCCGTGAAGCCCTTGGCTTCCCGATGTGCAACAAAGACAAATAAGAGGCGGCCATGTCTGAGAAAACTTTTCTGGTGGAAATCGGCACTGAAGAGCTGCCACCAAAAGCACTGCGCAGCCTGGCTGAGTCCTTTGCTGCGAACTTCACCGCGGAGCTGGATAACGCAGGCCTCGCGCACGGCAATGTTGAGTGGTTTGCCGCGCCGCGTCGTCTGGCGCTGAAAGTCGCTGCCCTGGCGGAATCTCAACCCGATCGTGAAGTTGAGAAGCGCGGACCGGCCATTGCCCAGGCGTTTGATGCTGAAGGTAAACCGAGTAAAGCGGCAGAAGGTTGGGCGCGTGGTTGTGGTATCACCGTTGATCAGGCTGAACGTCTGACGACTGATAAAGGTGAGTGGCTGCTGTACCGTGCGCACGTGAAAGGCGAAAGCGCAGAAACGCTGCTGCCGAACATGATTGCGACTTCGCTGGCGAAGCTGCCGATCCCGAAACTGATGCGCTGGGGCGCGTCTGACGTCCACTTCGTGCGTCCGGTTCACACGGTGACTCTGCTGCTGGGCGACAAAGTGATTTCGGCAACGATTCTGGGTATTCAGTCCGATCGCGTGATCCGCGGTCATCGCTTTATGGGCGAGCCGGAATTCACCATCGATTCTGCCGACCAGTACCCAGAAATCCTGCGCCAGCGCGGCAAAGTGATTGCGGATTACGCTGAGCGTAAAGCGAAAATCAAAGCCGATGCTGAAGAAGCGGCGCGTAAGATTGGCGGTAATGCTGACCTGAGTGAAAGCCTGCTGGAAGAAGTCACCTCGCTGGTGGAATGGCCGGTAGTGTTGACTGCGAAGTTCGAAGAGAAATTCCTCGCGGTGCCGTCTGAAGCGCTGGTACACACCATGAAAGGTGACCAGAAGTACTTCCCGGTTTATGCGAACGACGGCAAACTGCTGCCGAACTTTATCTTCGTTGCCAATATCGAATCGAAAGATCCGAGCCAGATTATCTCCGGTAACGAGAAGGTGGTTCGTCCGCGTCTGGCGGATGCCGAGTTCTTCTTCAATACTGACCGTAAAAAACGTCTGGAAGACCATCTGCCGCGTCTGCAAACCGTGCTGTTCCAACAGCAACTGGGTACGCTGCGTGACAAGACTGATCGTATTCAGGTGCTGGCGGGTTGGATTGCCGAACAGATTGGCGCTGATGTAAACCACGCAACGCGTGCTGGCCTGCTGTCTAAGTGCGACCTGATGACCAACATGGTCTTCGAGTTCACCGACACCCAGGGCGTAATGGGCATGCACTACGCACGTCATGATGGCGAAGCGGAAGATGTGGCTGTGGCGTTGAACGAGCAGTATCAGCCGCGCTTCGCCGGTGATGATCTGCCGTCTAACCCGGTTGCCTGTGCCGTGGCGATTGCCGATAAGATGGATACTCTGGCGGGTATCTTCGGTATCGGTCAGCATCCGAAAGGTGACAAAGACCCGTTTGCGCTGCGTCGTGCCGCGCTGGGCGTGCTGCGTATCATCGTTGAGAAGAACCTGAATCTGGATCTGCAAACGCTGACGGAAGAAGCGGTTCGTCTGTATGGTGACAAGCTGACCAACGCCAACGTGGTGGATGACGTTATCGACTTCATGCTGGGTCGTTTCCGCGCCTGGTATCAGGACGAGGGTTACACCGTCGATACCATTCAGGCCGTGCTGGCGCGTCGTCCGACTCGTCCGGCTGATTTCGACGCGCGTATGAAGGCGGTTTCGCACTTCCGTACGCTGGAAGCCGCGTCCGCGCTGGCTGCGGCGAACAAGCGTGTATCGAACATCCTGGCGAAGTCTGAAGAGACGTTGAATGACCGCGTAAATGCGGCAACGCTGAAAGAGCCGGAAGAAATTGCGCTGGCGATGCAGGTAGTGGTGCTGCGCGACAAGCTGGAGCCTGTCTTTGCAGCCGGGCATTACCAGGAAGCGCTGGTTGAGCTATCGGCGCTGCGTGAACCGGTCGATGCGTTCTTCGAGAAAGTGATGGTTAACGTAGAAGATAAAGATCTGCGTATTAACCGTCTGTCTATGCTCGAAAAACTGCGCGAGCTGTTCCTGCGCGTGGCGGATATTTCGCTGCTGCAGTAACGGCCCTGCGCTGATTTAGAAAATGCCGGATGGCGGCTTCGCCTTATCCGGCATTTTTTTATGTTGTTAGCGCAACTGCAATTTTGTCAGACAGGTCTGGCTGTCTTCCATCGTCTTAACAGGATACTCCGCCGTTTTACCGTTGTAGCTTACTGCGATGGTGCCTTCCATATTGCGCGGTAGCCATACCCCGACAAAGCCATTACGGCCGCTCTTCATCGCTTTTTGTACCACCACATCCCCTTTGCTATCCGTCACTTTGACGTTGAATTTTTTCCCAGGCATTTCGCCCTGACAACCGGAAAGGCTGTGGTTGAAACAAGGGTGCGTTTGCCACTCATAAGGGGCAAATGACAGATAGAACTTATCGCCGAGCGGCATCGTATACACCTGGTCGCCCGAAGAGAGCTTCAGCGCGGTGCTGGTGATGGACGCTGAGTACGGCAGCGGGCGACTCTGCGGTGATTGGTCAATGGTCTCGACGATTTGCTCGACGGATTTCCCGCTGAGTCCGTGTTCAGCCAGGAAATTGGCTTCCGGCGTTGCCGCTAAGGCGCTACCGGTTGTGAGCAAACCTAAAAATAACAGCAGTGAGGATTTCGACATAGCTTCAATTCCTTGTGAAAATTGTGGAATATAAACTCGCTCACTATAAAGCTTGCCCTTAGGGAAAGGTCAAAGGTGTGATGGGTAAAGTAATGCAAAGACGCGTTCGGGAGAGGGGGCGCGGAGAACAAATAAAAAAAAATCCCCGCCGTTTGGCAGGGATTCAGAATCTTGAGCTTTTTAAGCTTACAGGCTGGTTACGTTGCCAGCTGCCGGGCCTTTAGCGCCGCTTTCGATGGTGAAGGAAACTTTCTGACCTTCGTCCAGGGATTTGTAGCCATCGTTCTGGATAGCAGAGAAGTGTACGAACACGTCTTTAGAGCCATCGTCAGGAGTGATGAAGCCGAAGCCTTTGTCAGCGTTGAACCATTTTACGATACCAGTCATTTTACCGGACATAGTGTATTACCTTTTAAAAAATAAGTGTGCCTTTCGGCGATATGGCGTGCTTTACAGATTTTTTAACAGTAAAGGAAATGCTCACTACGAAGGGTATCAACGATAACTCTTGAAGGGACTTGCCTTACTAAACTGCTGTAATGGTCTGTACGTCAAACCGTTGAGCGCATTAACTCATTTTACGCCGGTGGATGCAACTACTATTTTCTTTTTTGTGGATATTGGCAGTGGAGGAACGGCCCTTCAGTAGGACCGCTCTTAGGATAAATTTGAAAATAACTTAATCCATCAACTGCTTACTTAATCGTGGATCTGCCTGAATCAGGCGCATCAACTTCAATTCGGTACTGGATGGCTTCACGCGTTTAGACTCCCATTCATGAACCATCGCGACCGTCACGCCCATCACCCGGGCGAAATCATCTGTTTTTAAACCTGTCCCTCGTCGTAGTTGTTCAAATTCAGCGAAAGGGTTGGTTTTTTGCGTCTGAGTAACCGTCTGCGATACATCTTTAAAAACAATCTGCTCCAGACTGCTTAGCAGTTCAAACATAGGATCTTTGTATTCCATTGAGAACTCCTATAAATCACACAGCGGGATCGTGAATTTCATCGAAGCTCATTAAGCGTAGTCGGAAAAAATGAAGGCGAATTTAAGGTATGCGTTGTGGATTCGTTTCAGCGAATCGCGGGTGACAACCTTTAGTTGGCTAACGAACTGATAAAGGTCGGGATCTCCGATCGAACCCTTCCAATTGTAAAGATGACTAAAATAGAGCGCCGTTATGTGAATGGAGCATTGTTGAGCAAAACACCGGGCGGCGGAAACCGTTATTTTCCCCGACAAGATTACGCGGAAAGGGTATCTTGCGGGGCTGACCTGGACTATCCTTGTCAACGTCAGGCACGCGGGTGTCGTTGTGCGCATTTTTGGGTGAAAGGAGTATTAAAATGGCGACAGGTAAGTCCTGCTCTCGCTGGTTTGCGCCTGTTTTGGCGCTCTTAATGGTAGTTGGCCTGAGTGGGTGTTTTGATAAAGAAGGCGATCAACGCAAAGCGTTTATCGATTTTCTGCAGAATACTGCAATGCGTAGCGGAGAGCGTTTACCGACGCTGACCGCCGATCAGAAAAAACAGTTTGGCCCGTTTGTGTCCGATTACGCGATTCTTTATGGCTATTCACAGCAGGTTAATCAGGCAATGGACTCCGGTCTGCGCCCGGTTGTTGATAGCGTAAACGCAATCCGTGTTCCTCAGGATTATATGACTCAGCGTGAACCGCTGCGTCAGGCAAATGGCGCGCTGGGCGTGTTAGGACAACAGTTGCAGAATGCGAAGCTACAGGCAGATGCTGCCCATGGCGCGCTGAAGCAGGGTGATGACCTGAAACCTGTCTTTGATCAGGTTTACAGCAAAGTCGTGACCGCACCGGCAGAGGCGTTACAGCCGCTGATCCCAGCCGCGCAAGTTTTCACGCAGCAGTTGGTGCAGGTAGGCGATTTTATCGCGCAGCAGGATACGCAGGTGAGCTTTGTTGCGAACGGCATCCAGTTCCCAACCTCACAACAGGCCAGTCAGTACAATACGCTGATTGGCCCGCTGGCGGCGCAGCATCAGGCATTTAATCAGGCATGGACTGCTGCGGTGAATGCCGCGCAGTAATCGCCGTACGGTAAGACACATTAAAGGCCGGGTGAGCATCAATGCTACCCGGCCTTTTGTGTTATTTGGCCACTTGCGGATTCACGCAGTTCTTCTCAACTTTTCCCTGCAGCGCGTCAATTAAGTTATCCACAGCACAAGCCGCCATGTTATAGCGCGTTTCATGCGTGGCTGAACCAATATGCGGTACCGCCACCACATTCGGCAGCGACAGCAGCGGTGAGTCTGACGGCAACGGCTCTTGTTCAAACACATCCAGGCCCGCGGCATGAATCTCCCCGCTTTGCAGTGCGGCGATCAGTGCGTTCTCATCCACCACCGGGCCACGCCCGGCGTTAATGAAAATGGCAGAAGACTTCATTTTGGCAAACTGTTCGGTACTGAACAGGTGGTGGGTTTCGTCCGTTAACGGCAGAATCAGGCAAACAAAATCCGATTCCTGCAGCAGTGTATCCAGGTCGCAGTAGCGCGCGTTGAAACGTTCTTCCGCTTCCTGATGGTGACGACGCGCGTTATACAGAATCGGCATGCTAAAGCCGAAATGCGCACGTTGCGCCAGCGCCAGCCCAATGCGTCCCATGCCGACAATGCCCAGCGTCTTGTGGTGAACATCGGTACCAAACCAGTCGGCCCCGATGCTTTTTGTCCATTCGCCTGCCTTCACGCGTTCTGCGACTTCCACCACGCGTCGCGCGGTACTTAACACCAGCGCCATTACCGTGTCCGCCACGGTTTCTGTCAGCACCGTTGGCGTGTGCATCAGCAGCACCTTGCGTGCGTTTAAGGCCTCAACATCGAAATTGTCATAGCCTACGGAAATAGTGGAGGTCGCACGCAGTTTGGGCATTTTCTCCAGCAGGGCGGTATTGACGGCTTCACTGGAGCCCAGCAGGCCTTCCGCGCTGGCAAAGGCTGCGGCGTGCTGTGCTACGGTTTCCGCACGCAGGTTAGGCACCCGAGTGACAGTAAAATGCTCTTCCAGGCGATGCAGTAAATCGTCAGGTAACGCTTTATAGAGAATAATGGACGGCTTCATGCGAATCTCCGTAAGTTAAAATTTAAGCGTGGCGTGCGCCAATAGGTAGCTGTTGATTATTAGCAGGCTTAACAATAAGAGTTAGCCACACTGAGACAAAAAGCGCTACCCCCATAAAAATGTATGAGGCGGACGGGCTGCCAGTGGTGCCATTGAGGTAGCCGACAAACCAGGAACCAAAGAATGAGCCTAATGCGCCCATGCTGTTGATCAACGCCATGGCTCCCCCAGCGACGTTGCGCGGCAACATCTCAGGAATGATGGCGAAGAAGGGACCATACGGGGCGTACATCGCCGCGCCGGCGATAACCAGCAGTGTGTAAGAAATCCAGAAGTGGTCTGCGCCAACGGCCCAGGAGCCAATAAAGGCGAAAGCGGCAATCAGCAGCAGTGGCCAGACAAACAGCTTACGGTTTTGCAGTTTATCGGAAGCCCATGAAACCAGGATCATCGCCGCCGTTGCGGCCAGATACGGAACGGACGAAAGCCAACCGACCTCTACCATACCCAGGTTGGCACCGCCGCTGCGGATAATTGACGGCAACCACAGAACAAAACCGTAGACGCCAATACTCCAGGCAAAGTACTGCATGCACAGCAGGATAACGTTACGTGAGCGGAACGCTTCGCCGTAGTTACGCACGGCTTTGATACCCTGCTGTTCTTTTTCTAACTGGGCCTGCAGCGCGGCTTTTTCGGATTCTGACAACCAGCCTACCTGCGACGGTTTGTCTTTTACCAGTACCCACCAGCAGAACGCCCAGATGATGGCCGGAAAACCTTCAATGATGAACATTTCACGCCAGCCCAGCGCCTGGATCAGATATCCGGACACGACGGACATCCACAGGACGGTGACAGGGTTACCAAGGATCAGGAAGGTATTGGCACGCGAACGCTCGGACTTCGTAAACCAGTTACTGATATAAATCAGCATTGCAGGCATGACCGCGGCTTCAACGACGCCAAGAATGAAGCGAATGGCGGCCAGCATTGGAATGTTGCTGACCATCCCGGTCAGTGACGCGCAGGCGCCCCACAGAATCAGACAGACAAAAATCAGTTTACGTACGCTGCGGCGTTCGGCGTAAATTGCGCCTGGGATCTGGAAGAAGAAATAGCCGAGAAAAAACAGCGCGCCCAGCAGGGAAGAGATCCCTTTGGTAATGCCGAGGTCCTCGTTGATACCGGCGGCGGAAGCGAAGCTAAAGTTCGCACGGTCAAGGTACGCCAGGCTATACGTGATAAACACGATTGGCATGATGTACCACCAGCGTTTTGCTGCATTGGTTGAGCTATTCATAGACTGCCCTCTGGTTATGCTGATACGCCGCCTCTGTCTGTAGGGTACAGAGTTGGCCGGGAATTTATTCCCCTAATTGTTCACGTGTGGGTAATCCTTCGCTGTCGCCCTGAACCTGAATGGCCAGAGCGCCAATTTTATTGCCGCGGGTCACCGCCTGATGCAGCGAGCGGCCTTCCAGCAGAGCGCTGATCACGCCGACGGCAAAGCCATCACCTGCACCGACGGTATCGACCACATTGTCGACTTTCACCGGCGCGACGCTGCCTTGCTCGCCGCTAGCTGCTTTGTACCAGGCCCCATCAGCCCCGGTCTTCACGATGACGGCTTTCACGCCATGACGCAGATAAAAGTCTGCAATGGCTTCTGGTGTCTGTTGTCCGGTTAAAATCATGCCCTCTTTTAACCCCGGCAGTACCCAGTCAGCCTGGAATGCCAGTCGGTTGAGTTTTTCCACCATTTCGCCTTCGCTTTTCCACAGTACCGGACGCAAATTTGGATCGAACGAGATGGTCCTGCCCTGGGCTTTCATGGTGCGGGCGGTGTGCGCCAGTAGTTCATATGAACTGGCCGACAGCGCAGCCGCAACGCCGCTCAGGTGCAGGTGGCGTGCGCTGGAGAAATACCCATCGTGATAATCCTCAACGCTGAGATGGCTGGCTGCAGAGCCTTTGCGGAAATATTCCACAATGGGATCGGTTCCATTTTCGACTTTAGATTTAAGCTGAAAGCCGGTAGCGTAGCGCCCGTCCAGAGTGACTCCCTGCGCATCAATCCCTTCTTTCTCCAGCGACTTAATAATAAAACGGCCAAAACTGTCGTTACCCACGCGGCTGACCCAGCCTACGTTCAGACCCAGACGAGCAAGGCCGGTCGCCACGTTAAGTTCAGCGCCTGCAACGCGTTTAATAAACTGCTCCACGTCCGCCAAATCACCGGTTTGCGTGGCGACAAACATCGCCATCGCTTCACCAATGGTGACAACGTCCAGTGAATTTTTCATGTGTTACTCCTTGCGTAACAGAGCGACGTAATGACGGGTAACCGCCGTCAAGTCTTGCCCTTCCAGGGGGAATTCAATGCCGCGCGGAACATCTGCGGGCAACGTGTCCAGCAGCGCCAGCCAGCGTGGTTCTGCGCGATCGGGCGGCACGGCACGGTAACTGTCACGATGTGGTGTGGCGGCTTTCACATGGATATATCCAACGCTTGAGGCCAACTGCTGTGCAGCCTCTTCCGCAGAATCACCTACCCACAACCAGTTACCCATATCGAAGGTCAGAGAAATGGGCAGATTGAATGCCTGACAGGCATCGTTAAAGCGCTTCATCGGTTGCAGGCGTCCACAGGATGTCTGATCGTTTTCGACAACCAGCTCCATCCCGCTGTTGTCCAGCCATTCGCGCAACACGTCGAACTGTCCGTCATGGGCAAAATGGCCGAGGGAAACTTTTAACCACAGTGCTTGCAGGGCTTGCGCTTCCTGGAGTAGTTCCGGAAGGCGAGGATTAAGATTTCCGTCTTCGGTGAACAGCGGTTCGGGGGCGGAGTAGCATGCCAGCAGGCCGAAAATTTCAATAGCAGAGGCCATTGTTGGCAGTGTTTTTAGCTCGGCGTCGGTCAGCATTTCGCGGCGGATTTCAACCCCGTCAGCACCGGCTTCGGCAATGATGGGCAGCAGGGCCGTTTGCCCACCTGCGGCGCGTACCTGGTCGTAGCCGTAAGCGGCAGTGACCACCATAATTTTTCTATTCATGGAAACTCCAAAACTAGCGTTCTTGCTGTAACGCTAGATGGAACCGGTTCCAAAGAAAAGCCTGTGATGTTGAATTTATGATCACCATCACGAAGGAAATTTAGCGGGCGGTGGAGCCACGAACGATCAGTTCGCCGGAAAAAACCTGTTCCTGGATTGCGTCTGAGTCGCCATCGATCCGGCGTACTACCTGCTCGACGGCGGTGTAGCCAATCTGCCAGGTGGGCTGTTTTAGCGTGGTGATGCCGACGCCAGCCAGTTCGGCCCATTCCAGCTCGTCAAACCCGAGCAGACCGATGTCGCTGCCCCAGTTGAGGCCAATACGCTTTAACGCACGGGCAACCTGCAACGTCAGGGCGCCATTAGCAGAGATAACGGCTTTGCGCATCCCACGATGCTGCTGGTGAAACTGGCGCAGCGTGTCATCGAGTTGCGTATTGTCCGTTAGCGGGACTTCCGCATTTTGTGCGATGACACCAGGGGATTGTGCGAGCGTGGCGCGAAAGGCGCTCAGACGCTCGCGGCGAGTATTCACCATCCCCAGTGGCTCGCTAAGGAACAGAATGGCTTCAAAACCTTGTTCAAGCAGGTGTTCGGTAGCGACGGTCGCTGCCTGGGTGTTATCCAGCCCGACCATATCGCAGGCGAAATCAGGGATCTTACGGTCAATCAGTACCATTGGCAGCGCAGACTGTTGCAGACGGTTCAGTCCTTCTTCACGCATCCCGACGGCGTTCACCACGATCCCTTCGACCTGGTAGCTGCGCAGCAGGTCGAGATAATGCAGCTCCTGATCCACTTCGTTGTTGGTGTTACAGACCAGCGGGGTAAAACCTTTGTCACGGCAGGCGGCTTCAATACCGCTTAACACGTTGACGGAGTAGGGGTTGGTTATATCAGCGATAATCAGGCCAATCAGGCGGGTACGCCCATGCTTCAGGCCTCTGGCCATCAGGCTGGGACGGTAGTCGAGTTCGGCAATGGCTTTTTCAATGCGGGCTAACAGCGCGTCGGATAGCAGATGCTTTTCACCGTTGAGGTAGCGTGAAATGCTGGTCTTGCCGGTTTTTGCGGCTTTTGCCACATCGCTGATGGTTGCCCGTGTTGATTTGCTCATCGCTGATTTCCCTGGATTTAGTGAGAATACCTTAGCGGGAAAATCTGACGAAGCAAGTAATTTGCCCGGTGGCGCAGTGCTTACCGGGCTTACATGTCGAACGTAGGCCGGGTAAGGCGAAGCCGCCACCCGGCTCAACGATTACTGTACAGGACTCAGCGTAATCTCTACGCGACGGTTCTGCGCTTTACCTTCAGCCGTGCTGTTGCTGGCGATGGGGTTCGCCGGGCCCATACCCTGAGTGCGAATGCGGTTCGCAGCCACGCCCTGGGTAATCAACGCGCTGGCGACGGAGTCGGCACGCTGCTGTGACAGACGCATGTTCAAATCCTGGCTGCCAGTGCTGTCGGTGAAGCCCAACACGTTGACGGCGGTTTTATTGTACTCTTTCAGTACCATTGCCACGCCGGTCAGCGTGTTTGCGCCCGCCGGTTTCAGGTTGGCGCTGCTGCTGTCGAAGGTGACATTGTTTGGCATGTTCAGAATGATGTTATCGCCGCTACGCGTCACGCTGACGCCAGTTCCCTGCATTTTCTCGCGCAGTTTAGCTTCCTGCACATCCATGTAATAACCGATACCGCCACCCACAGCCGCACCTGCCGCTGCACCAATCAGCGCGCCTTTGCCGCGATCTTTCTTCGAAGACGAAAGGGCGCCAATACCCGCACCAACCAGGGAACCGATACCCGCGCCGATGCCGGATTTTCCTGCTTCTCGCTCGCCGGTGTAAGGGTTTGTTGTGCAGCCAGATACCGCCAGGGCGCCGCTCACGATGGCAGCAATAACAAATACACGTTTCTTCATCTTAATTCCTTAATGACTTTTTTCTTCTTTTACCACAGCGACCGTGGCGGTTGATTATGACGTCTGAACATGAAGAAAATTCCAGGGAAGACTCTGAAATTTGTAAGTAACATTGAACGGCATAACCATAAGCCGTCACATCGCATTCAGGAGCGCTATCTTGGCTAATTCACCTGCTCATTACCCGGTGTTAACTGCCGCACACTGGGGACCTATTGTTGTCGAAACCGATGGCGAGACCGTTTTTTCATCCCGGGGGGCATTACCCACCTCTCATCCTAACTCGCTGCAAACCGTGGTTCGCGATCAGGTACACAGTAAAACGCGGGTACGTTTTCCCATGGTGCGTAAAGGATTCCTTGCCTCGCCGGATAATCCGCAAGGCGTGCGCGGGCAGGATGAGTTTGTTCGTGTAAGCTGGGACGATGCGCTGAATCTTATCGATGCGCAGCATAAGCGCATCCGTGACGGTTACGGCCCAGCCTCGATTTTTGCCGGCTCGTACGGCTGGCGGTCGAACGGCGTATTACACAAAGCGGCGACCCTGCTGCAGCGCTATATGGCGCTGGCGGGGGGATATACCGGGCACCTGGGGGATTATTCTACGGGGGCGGCACAGGCCATCATGCCGTATGTAGTAGGTGGCAACGAAGTTTACCAGCAGCAGACCAGCTGGCCGATGGTGCTGGGGCATAGCGATGTGGTGGTGCTGTGGAGCGCTAACCCGCTGAATACGCTGAAAATTGCCTGGAATGCTTCTGACGAACAGGGTATTGCTTACTTTGAAGCGCTGCGCGATAGCGGTAAGCGATTGATCTGCATCGATCCAATGCGATCGGAAAGCGTGGCGTTCTTTGGCGACAAAATGGAATGGATCGCCCCGCATATGGGAACCGACGTAGCGTTGATGCTGGGTATCGCGTATACGCTGGTGGAAAACGACTGGCATGACGAGGATTTTCTCGCCCGTTGTACAACCGGATATGATTCGTTCGCCGACTACCTGCTGGGTAAATCCGATGGGGTAGCGAAAACGGCAGAATGGGCTGCTGAAATTTGTGGTATTTCGGCAGCGAAAATACGCGAACTTGCGGAGATATTTCACCAAAACACCACCATGCTGATGGCGGGATGGGGCATGCAACGCCAGCAGTATGGCGAGCAGAAACACTGGATGATCGTCACGCTGGCCGCCATGCTCGGTCAAATTGGCACGCCCGGCGGCGGATTTGGACTGTCGTATCATTTTGCCAACGGTGGGAACCCGACGCGTCGTGCAGCGGTACTGGCTTCGATGCAAGGGAGCCTCAAAGGCGGCACCGACGCGGTGGATAAAATCCCGGTGGCGCGTATCGTTGAGGCGCTGGAAAATCCCGGCGGTTTCTATCAGCACAACGGTATGGATCGGCATTTCCCGGACATCCGCATGCTCTGGTGGGCCGGTGGCGCAAACTTCACGCATCATCAGGATACCAATCGTTTGATCCGCGCCTGGCAAAAGCCGGAGCTGGTGGTTATCTCAGAGTGTTTCTGGACCGCTGCGGCGAAGCATGCCGATATCGTGTTACCCGCGACAACCTCTTTTGAACGTAACGATTTGACCATGACCGGAGACTACAGCAACCAGCATCTGGTGCCGATGAAGCAGGTCGTGCCACCACAGGCTGAAGCGCGCAACGATTTTGATGTTTTTGCCGAGCTGAGTGAACGTTGGGAAAAAGGCGGATATGACCGATTCACTGAGGGGAAAAGCGAACAGGCATGGCTGGAAACATTTTACGACATTGCTGCGCAGCGTGGCGCCAGCCAGCAGGTTACACTGCCGCCCTTCGCTGAGTTCTGGCAAAAGAATGCACTGATCGAAATGCCGGAAAACGCCGCAAATACGCAATTCATCCGTTTTGCTGATTTTCGCCGCGATCCACAGGCGCATCCGCTGAAAACAGACAGCGGAAAAATTGAAATCTATTCTGCAAAAATTGCAGGTTACGGCTATGCGGATTGTGCAGGACACCCGATGTGGCTGGAGCCCGATGAGTGGTTCGGCAATGCCGAACCCGACCAACTGCAGGTGCTCTCCGCCCATCCGGCTCACCGTTTGCACAGCCAGCTCAACTACAGTGCGTTACGCGAACAGTATGCGGTGGCGGATCGGGAGCCGGTGACAATACACCCGCAGGATGCGCAAGCGCGGGGGATTGCAGATGGCGATACGGTCAGGGTGTGGAACCACCGCGGGCATATCCTGGCGGGTGCTGTTGTGACGACAGGGATCAAACCCGGCGTCATCTGTATTCACGAGGGGGCCTGGCCTGATTTGGACCCGGCCGCCGACGGTATTTGTAAAAATGGCGCTGTCAACGTGCTGACCAAAGATCTCCCCAGCTCGAAGCTGGGGAACGGCTGTGCGGGCAATACCGCGCTGGCGTGGCTGGAGAAGTACAGTGGGCCGAACCTGGTGCTTACGGCGTTTGATCCACCTGCCAGCCCATAATCCAGGTTGGATGGTGAGTCTCTTCCTGCCACGCGCTGTCTTCAATGCGAAAGCCCAGTGCGTGGTAGAAGTTTACCGCTGATTGATTCTTCTGGTAGACCTCCAGGCTGAGCCACGAAAAGCGCTGCTGCACATGTTGCACCAGCGCTTTGCCGATACCGCTTCTGATGGCGGCAGGCTCTACAAACAGCGCGCCTAAAAAACGCTCTTCCATCACGCTGGCAAAACCTTTGAGCACACCGTTTTCTTCCCACACCCAGGTTTGCGCAGCGGGCAGGTAGACATCACGTACGATAGGCTCACTCTCGCGCCAGTAGCGTTCTTCGATAAAAGGATGGGCAAAAATGGTGCTTTCCATCCACAGTGCCAGAATGGGTGCCAGATCGTCAGCGTTGGATTCACGAATCATGTTGCTCTCCTGGGTAGCACATGCAGCCGAAGACATGGTCGTTGACCAGACCGCATGCCTGCATAAAGGAGTAACAGATGGTGGTGCCAACAAACTTAAATCCCCGTTTCTTTAACGCTTTAGAAAGCGCGTCAGAAGCGGGCGTTGAAGTGGGGATATCGCTCAGACTGGCGGCACGGGTTAACTGCGGTTGGTTATCGACGAATGACCAGACGAACTCGCTAAACGGCTCACCGTTTTGCTCCATTGCCAAAAAGGCGCGGGCGTTACCGATAATGGCCTGAATCTTTCCCCGATGACGAATAATACCGGCATCCAGTACCAGCCTTTCTACATCCTCTTCGGTCATCGCCGCAACGGTTGCAGGATCGAAGTGGTGGAATGCCTGGCGATAGTTTTCCCGTTTCTTCAGCACCGTTATCCATGACAGCCCAGCCTGCTGGCCTTCAAGGCAGATCATTTCGAACAGCTTTTTTCCATCGGTTTCCGGGACGCCCCATTCCTTGTCATGATAGGCAATGTATAGTGGATCCTGACTGACCCAGCCGCAACGTTGCATACTCTTCCTCGCTGTTTTTACTGGCGTAAAAATTTCATTCGGCTCGCCTTGACGCGCCCGCTAAAAAGACAATATTTAATACAGGGCCTCATGTGCCCGATATCCTTTAAACAATGACAATAATATCGCCGAATTCGGCTCTTTTCTGGAGTCGCGTTGATGATTATAAGAAACAGTAGTGGTCGTCAGAGGTTAATTCTGGCGAACGTCATCGTTTGTGCGCTGTTTGCCAATACGGCATATGGCTGGCAACAAGAATATATCGTTGATGCGCTGTCCGGTCATACGTCGGAACGCTATACATGGGACAGCGATCACCAACCACGTTATAACGACATTCTGGAAGAGCGCATTCGCTCCACCCAGAACGTGGCGGGGCCGGTAGTGAATCTGGCGGACCAAACGGCTCTGGATGCGACCAGCGGTATGAGCGTGGGCTGGAATTTTCCCCTTTCCCGTAAGGTGACGACGGGGCCCGTCGCAGCCCTGCATTATGATGGCTCAACCACCTCTACCTACAACGAATTTGGCGACAGTGTGACTTCGCTAACGCTGACCGATCCGATGTGGCATGCCAGCGTCAGTACCCTGGGTTGGCGGGTCGACTCGCAGCTTGGCGATATACGGCCATGGGCGCAAATCAGTTATAACCAGCAATTTGGCGAGAATATCTGGAAGGCGCAATCGGGTCTCAATCGTATGGCGACGACGAGTCAGGATGGTAACTGGGTCGATGTCACTGTCGGTGCAGATATGCTGCTGAATCAGCATATGGCTGCCTATGCGGCACTTTCTCAGGCAGAAAACAGTACGAATAACAGCGACTACCTGTACACCATGGGAGTGAGCGCCAAATTTTAACGAAAAAAAGCCTGGATAAAACACCTCTGTAACATATTGGGATCAAGAATCACACGCATTCCAGCGATAGCGTGCACTAACTCCGGCAATAAAATTCAGTAACCCGACTTTTTGTCTCGTCATTCATTCCGCAATCCAGGCATTTCATTCCGTCCTGATGGCATTTCATGCCGTTTTCTCCTGGTCATAAAAGCACTTCGGTATGGTTGTCGGCAGAGAATTTCCCATTTTGTTTATGCAGGAAGACTGCCATGAAAACTTCTGATTATCAGCGTACCCGGTGGCTGACACTGATCGGCACCATCATTACCCAATTTGCATTAGGTTCTGTTTATACCTGGAGCCTGTTCAATGGCGCACTCTCTTCAAAGCTTGATGCACCGGTTAGTCAGGTTGCATTTTCCTTTGGTTTGCTGAGTCTGGGTCTGGCGATCTCTTCTTCCGTCGCCGGGAAGCTTCAGGAACGTTTCGGCGTGAAACGCGTCACCATGGCATCCGGTATCTTACTGGGTGTGGGCTTCTTCTTAACCGCGCATTCTGACAGCCTGATTATGCTGTGGCTGAGTGCCGGTGTACTGGTTGGTCTGGCTGACGGTGCAGGATACCTGTTAACCCTGTCCAACTGCGTGAAATGGTTCCCTGAGCGTAAAGGGCTGATTTCCGCCTTTGCGATCGGTTCTTACGGCCTGGGTAGCCTCGGTTTTAAATTTATCGACAGCCAGCTGCTGAGCTCCGTGGGTCTGGAAAAGACCTTTATGATTTGGGGCGCGATTGTACTGGTGATGATTGTCTTTGGCTCCACGCTGATGAAAGATGCGCCAAACCAGGACGTTAAAGCCGTGAATGGCGTGGTAGAGAACGACTACACGCTGGCGCAATCCATGCGTAAACCACAGTACTGGATGCTGGCAGTGATGTTCCTGACGGCGTGCATGAGCGGGCTTTACGTGATTGGTGTCGCGAAAGATATCGCCCAAAGCCTGGCAAAAATGGATGTGGCAACAGCGGCGAATGCGGTAACCGTTATTTCTATCGCGAACCTGTCAGGTCGTCTGGTTCTGGGGATTCTGTCCGACAAAATTTCCCGTATTCGCGTTATCACCATTGGTCAGGTTGTTTCGCTGGTGGGTATGGCGGCGCTGCTTTTTGCTCCGCTGAATGAAGTGACATTCTTCGCAGCCATTGCCTGTGTCGCCTTCAACTTCGGTGGCACCATTACGGTCTTCCCGTCACTGGTGAGTGAGTTCTTCGGCCTGAATAACCTGGCGAAAAACTATGGGGTTATCTACCTGGGCTTCGGGATTGGCAGCATCTGCGGGTCAATTATCGCCTCGCTGTTCGGCGGTTTCTATGTGACCTTCTGCGTTATCTTTGCGCTGTTAATCATCTCGCTGGCGCTGTCCACGACCATTCGCCAGCCGCAGCGTAGCGTATTTACTGAGGCACACGCCTGATTTTACACTTCGTCTGATTTATACACGGCGCATATATTTACAAAAATATATGCGCCGTTTGCATTCACCATAAGCACTTTTCTCTCCTCCTGTGGTCTACTTAGCCGCGCCCGTAGACATTTCATCTCTGCTGTTGTCGCATTTTCCCCTGTTTGGTCGATTGACCACTTCACAGGGTGTTTTTATCCCGATTCCCAGGGTTTTTTTGCATGAGATACATTAAATCGATGACGCAGCAAAAGCTTAGCTTCTTGCTTGCGATCTATATCGGTCTGTTTATGAACTGCGCAGTTTTTTATCGCCGCTTCGGCAGCTATGTGCAGGAATTTACCGCGCTGAAAGGAATCTCTGCGGTTGTTGAATTGGCCGGCACCGTGCTGGTTACCTTCTTTTTACTTCGTCTTCTGTCTCTGTTTGGTCGGCGGGCCTGGCGCGTACTGGCTACCTTTGTGGTGCTGTGTTCCGCTGGTGCCAGCTATTACATGACCTTCCTGAATGTGGTAATTGGCTACGGCATTATTGCCTCGGTCATGACAACCGATATTGATTTATCAAAAGAAGTTGTGGGCTGGCATTTTATCGTGTGGCTGGTGTCGGTCAGCATTTTGCCGCTGCTGCTTATCTGGAGTAACCGCTGCCGCTACACCCTGCTAAAACAAATACGTACGCCAGGAATGAGATGGCGTAGTGTGGCCGTTGTTCTGTTGGCTGGCTTGATGGTGTGGGCGCCAATTCGTTTACTTGGAATACAGCAGAAATCAGTTGAACGGGAAACGGGTATTGATTTGCCCAGCTACGGTGGTGTAGTGGCAAATTCATATTTGCCTTCAAACTGGCTGTCCGCGCTGGGTCTGTATGCCTGGGCGCAGGTCGATGAGTCTTCCGATAACAAGTCGTTGATGAATCCGGCGAAGAAATTTACCTACGTTGCCCCCAAGAATATTGATGATACCTACGTCGTGTTTATTATCGGCGAAACGACCCGCTGGGATCATATGGGTATTTTTGGCTACGAGAGAAATACCACGCCAAGGCTGGCTCAGGAAAAAAACCTGGCCGCTTTCCGTGGATATTCGTGTGATACGGCAACCAAACTTTCGCTACGCTGTATGTTTGTTCGTGAAGGCGGAGCAGAGGAAAACCCGCAGCGTACGCTGAAAGAACAAAACGTCTTTTCCGTACTCAGCCAGCTAGGTTTTAATACCGATCTCTACGCGATGCAAAGTGAGATGTGGTTTTACAGCAACACGATGGCGGAGAACATCGCATATCGTGAGCAGATTGGCGCTGAGCCGCGTAACCGTGGCAAAACGGTTGACGATATGCTGCTGATCTCTGAGATGCAGCAATCAATCAAACCGGACGATAATGGTAAGCACCTGATTATCCTGCATACCAAAGGCTCGCACTTTAACTACACGCAGCGCTATACCCGTGAGTACGCCCAGTGGAAGCCGGAGTGTGTCAATGTTGATAGCGGTTGTTCGAAAGCGCAGATGATTAACTCATTTGATAACTCGGTAACCTATGTTGACCACTTTATCACCAAGGTGTTTGACCAGCTGCGCGATAAGAAAGCGATTGTGTTCTATGCTGCCGATCACGGTGAGTCGATCAACGAGCGTGAGCACCTGCACGGTACGCCACGTAAAATGGCACCGCCAGAGCAGTTCCGCGTTCCTATGTTGGTGTGGATGTCGGATAAGTATCTGGAAGACCCCGATCATGCGAAAGCCTTCGCCCACCTTAAGCAGGAGGCTGATATGAAGGTTCCGCGTCGCCATGTTGAACTGTACGACACCATTCTCGGCTGCCTTGGATATACCTCGCCAAACGGCGGTATAAATGAGAATAACAACTGGTGTCATGTCCCGGACGACAAGAAGTTTGTAGCCCAGTAATGGGCTGCTGACTTTCTCGCCGATCGAATGGCATTTTGATACTAAGGGATTGACGGGCGTGCAGTTGAGCAGTAAGATGCGCCCCGCATTCGGTGATTGGCGCAGCCTGGTAGCGCACTTCGTTCGGGACGAAGGGGTCGGAGGTTCGAATCCTCTATCACCGACCAAATTTAAAACCCTGCTCAACGAGCAGGGTTTTTTGCATTTGAAGCCCGTGAGGATGAGAACCTCCGGGGGAAGAGGTTCGACTCGAGCGGAGCGAGAGAACGTTGCGCCAGCAACGGCCCGCAGGGCGAGCCACGAAGTGGCGAGTCATCCTCTATCACCGACCAAATTAGAAAAGCCCGCTCTTTGAGCGGGCTTTTTGCGTTTGTGGCTTTTGTAGGCCTGATAAGCGAAGCGCCATCAGGTAAAACATCACGCTATAACAGGCATTGCCGGATGGCGGCGCAGACGCCTTATCTGGCCTACAGGAAAGCGCTGGCAGGACGTATTTAGCGTTTTCCCGTCCCCATTTTGACCTTCATTTTATCTGCAAAAATTGTGCACCACTTCCCACTGACTGTTAACGATTCTGTGACATATTCCATTGCCTTTTTTTATATTTGCTTGAATCTTTTTTTGCGTTACTTATGGCTGAACTCAGCATTTTCCGCTGTGCGTTTTAACGTTCATGGTATTAATCGCTCAGATATGCAGCATGTGTTGAGAAATTTTTCATAATTTGCATAAATGTTAATCACCAAATGTTTCTGAATATGAAGATATTTATTCTGGCATAGTGCGCGTAGCACAAATTTCCCTGCTGAAAATACCCGCCTGCACTTTTTTTAATCTTTGTTTGCCAATTCTCACCGTTGGTGTAAATCACGGTTACCTGTATTGACGTTTTCACATTCTGTTGACAGATTGTAGGGCATGAGGGGCATTTCATGGAGAATCCGCACTGCAACTCAGTCGCTTATGTGAACGGAATCCCCATCCTCTTAACGCCGACCCGGCCGGGTAAAAAACAAAAAAGGCCAGGCGGTGCAAACCCACTGCAAAGGGTAAAACAACAAACATCACATTTGGAGCAGAAGAATGAGTATTTCCTTGAAGAAGTCAGGGATGCTGAAGCTTGGTCTGAGCCTGGTGGCCATGACCTGCGCCGCAAGCGTACAGGCTAAAACTCTGGTTTATTGTTCAGAAGGATCTCCTGAAGGCTTTAACCCACAGCTTTTCACCTCTGGTACTACCTATGATGCCAGCTCCGTACCGATCTATAACCGCCTGGTTGAATTCAAAACCGGTACCACCGAAGTGATCCCCGGCCTTGCTGAGAAGTGGGAAATCAGCGAAGACGGTAAAACCTATACCTTCCACCTTCGCCCTGGCGTGAAGTGGCAGGACAACAAAGATTTCAAACCGACGCGCGATTTTAACGCCGATGACGTGGTGTTCTCTTTCGATCGTCAGAAAAATGCCCAGAACCCGTACCATAAAGTCTCTGGCGGCAGCTATGAATACTTCGAAGGGATGGGTCTGCCGGATCTGATCGCCGAAGTGAAAAAAGTGGATGATAAAACCGTCCAGTTCGTACTGACCCGTCCGGAAGCACCGTTCCTGGCTGACCTGGCGATGGACTTCGCCTCTATTCTTTCTAAAGAATATGCGGACAACATGCTGAAAGCCGGTTCCCCGGAGAAAGTGGATCTGAACCCTATCGGTACCGGTCCGTTCCAGCTGCAACAGTACCAGAAAGACTCCCGTATTCTGTATAAAGCGTTCGACGGCTTCTGGGGCACCAAGCCGCAGATCGACCGTCTGGTCTTCTCCATTACGCCTGACGCTTCTGTGCGTTATGCCAAACTGCAGAAGAACGAGTGCCAGGTCATGCCGTACCCGAACCCGGCAGACATCGCACGCATGAAGCAGGATAAAAACATCAATCTGATGGAGCAGGCCGGTCTGAACGTTGGCTACCTCTCTTTCAACACCGAGAAGAAACCGTTTGATGACGTGAAAGTCCGTCAGGCGTTGACCTACGCGGTAAACAAAGAAGCCATCATTAAGGCGGTTTATCAGGGCGCTGGCGTTGCCGCGAAAAACCTGATCCCACCGACCATGTGGGGCTATAACGACGATATTAAAGACTACACCTACGATCCTGAGAAGGCCAAAGCGCTGCTGAAGGAAGCAGGTCAGGAGAAAGGCTTTACCGTTGAGCTGTGGGCCATGCCGGTACAGCGTCCTTACAACCCGAACGCACGCCGTATGGCGGAAATGGTTCAGGCTGACTGGGCGAAAATTGGCGTTCAGGCCAAGATTGTGACCTACGAGTGGGGCGAGTATCTGAAACGTGCCAAAGCGGGTGAGCATCAGGCGGTGATGATGGGCTGGACCGGGGACAACGGGGATCCGGACAACTTCTTCGCTACCCTGTTCAGCTGTGCGGCAGCGAAAGACGGTTCCAACTACTCTCGCTGGTGCTACAAGCCGTTTGAAGACCTGATCCAGCCGGCGCGTGCGACCGACGACCACAACAAACGTATTGAACTGTACAAGCAAGCGCAGGTTGTTATGCACGATCAGGCTCCGGCTCTGATTGTTGCTCACTCCACCGTGTACGAACCAGTGCGTAAAGAAGTGAAAGGCTATGTGGTTGATCCATTAGGCAAACACCACTTCGAAAACGTTTCTGTCGAATAATTAAAAGCAATCAAGGAAGCGCTGCGCCCCGGTATTGTGTAGGCCGGATAAGCGCAGCGCCCTCCGGCGTAATGCTTTACCCGCGATGCAGTTTGCGTGGGATAAGATTTGTGAGCAATACAGACTCACGGTTCCAGGCCGTGCGTCATTAGAGAGAATCCGGGTTATGTTGCAGTTCATTCTCCGACGTTTGGGACTCGTCATCCCCACGTTTATCGGTATCACTCTTCTCACCTTTGCCTTCGTCCATATGATCCCCGGCGATCCGGTCATGATCATGGCGGGTGAACGTGGGATCTCCCCTGAGCGTCACGCTCAATTGCTGGCTGAACTCGGTCTGGATAAACCGATGTGGCAGCAGTACCTCCACTATATCTGGGGGGTTATGCATGGTGACTTAGGTATCTCGCTGAAAAGCCGTTTACCGGTGTGGGAAGAGTTCGTGCCTCGCTTCAAAGCAACGCTGGAACTCGGCGTCTGCGCGATGATTTTCGCCGTCGCAGTGGGTATCCCGGTGGGTGTACTTGCTGCTGTTAAGCGCGGCTCCATATTCGATCATACCGCCGTTGGTCTGGCGCTGACCGGTTACTCAATGCCGATTTTCTGGTGGGGCATGATGCTGATCATGCTGGTTTCCGTGCAGTGGAACCTGACGCCGGTTTCCGGGCGCGTGAGCGACATGGTGTTTCTTGATGATTCCAATCCACTGACCGGATTTATGCTGATCGACACCGCCATCTGGGGTGAAGAGGGCAATTTCATTGATGCGCTGGCGCATATGATCCTGCCGGCGATGGTGCTTGGCACCATTCCCCTGGCGGTGATTGTGCGTATGACCCGTTCATCGATGCTGGAAGTGCTGGGCGAAGACTACATTCGTACCGCGCGCGCCAAAGGGTTGACCCGTATGCGCGTCATCATCATTCATGCTCTGCGCAACGCCATGCTGCCTGTTGTGACCGTTATTGGTCTTCAGGTTGGTACGCTGCTGGCGGGGGCGATCCTGACCGAAACCATCTTCTCGTGGCCGGGGCTGGGGCGCTGGCTGATTGATGCGCTGCAACGCCGTGATTATCCGGTAGTGCAGGGCGGGGTATTACTGGTGGCGACGATGATTATTCTCGTCAACCTGCTGGTAGACCTACTGTACGGCGTGGTGAACCCGCGTATTCGGCATAAGAAGTAAGGGGCCATCATGTCACAGGTTACTGAAAATAAAGTTATTGCTGCACCGGTGCCGATGACCCCGTTGCAGGAGTTCTGGCACTATTTTAAACGCAACAAAGGTGCGGTTGTCGGGCTGGTGTATGTGGTGGTGATGATCCTGATTGCGGTCTTTGCCAACGTTCTCGCCCCGTACAATCCCGCTGATCAGTTCCGCGATACGCTGCTGGCTCCTCCTGCGTGGCAGGAAGGCGGCACCATGGCGCATCTGTTCGGTACTGACGATGTCGGCCGCGATGTGCTGTCGCGTCTGATGTATGGCGCGCGTTTATCGCTGCTGGTTGGCTGCCTGGTGGTGGTACTGTCCCTGTTAATGGGCGTGGTGCTCGGTCTGGTTGCCGGTTACTTTGGCGGTATCGTCGATAACGTCATCATGCGTGTGGTCGATATTATGCTGGCGCTGCCGAGCCTGTTGCTGGCTCTGGTGCTGGTTGCCGTATTTGGTCCTTCTATTGGTAACGCCGCGCTGGCGCTGACGTTCGTGGCATTGCCGCACTATGTCCGTCTGACGCGTGCCGCAGTCCTGGTGGAAGTTAACCGTGATTACGTTACCGCTTCCCGCGTAGCGGGTGCCGGTGCGATGCGTCAGATGTTCGTTAATATTCTTCCTAACTGTCTTGCGCCGCTGATTGTTCAGGCGTCGCTCGGCTTCTCTAACGCTATTCTCGATATGGCCGCGCTTGGCTTCCTGGGTATGGGTGCGCAACCACCAACGCCGGAATGGGGAACCATGCTCTCCGACGTGTTGCAGTTTGCGCAGAGTGCCTGGTGGGTCGTGACCTTCCCGGGTCTGGCGATCCTGCTGACGGTGCTGGCATTTAACCTGATGGGTGACGGTCTGCGTGACGCGCTCGATCCCAAACTGAAGCAGTAAGAGGTTCGAGATGGCGTTATTAAATGTAGATAAATTATCGGTGCACTTCGGCGATGTTGGTTCCGAATTCCGCGCCGTAGACCGCATTAGCTACAGTGTGAACCAGGGTGAAGTGGTTGGCATTGTTGGGGAGTCAGGCTCTGGTAAGTCCGTCAGCTCGCTGGCGATTATGGGATTGATTGACTACCCAGGCCGGGTAATGGCCGAAAATCTGGAGTTTAACGGTCGCGATCTGAAGCGCATCTCTGAGAAAGAGCGTCGCCAGTTAGTGGGCGCGGAAGTCGCGATGATCTTCCAGGACCCGATGACCAGCCTTAACCCGTGCTATACCGTGGGTTACCAGATCATGGAAGCCATTAAGGTACACCAGGGCGGCAACAAAAAAACGCGTGTTCAGCGGGCAATTGACCTGCTAACGCTGGTGGGTATCCCTGACCCGGCCTCGCGTCTGGATGTGTATCCGCACCAGCTGTCCGGTGGAATGAGCCAGCGTGTGATGATCGCGATGGCGATCGCCTGTCGTCCGAAGCTGCTTATTGCCGACGAACCGACAACGGCGCTGGACGTGACCATTCAGGCACAGATCATTGAGCTGCTGTTGGAACTGCAACAGAAAGAGAACATGGCGCTGGTTCTGATCACTCATGACCTGGCGCTGGTGGCCGAGGCTGCGCATAAAATTATCGTGATGTATGCCGGTCAGGTGGTGGAAACCGGAGCCGCGCACGACATTTTCCGCGCGCCGCGTCATCCGTATACCCAGGCGTTGTTGCGTGCGCTGCCGGAGTTTGCTCAGGATAAAGCGCGTCTGGCATCGTTGCCGGGTGTGGTGCCAGGGAAATATGACCGCCCGAACGGTTGTCTGTTGAATCCTCGCTGCCCCTATGCAACCGACAAATGCCGCGCTGAAGAACCTGAACTGAACCTGCTGGAAGGCGGTCGTCAGTCGAAATGCCACTACCCACTTGATGATGCCGGGAGGCCTGGGCTATGAGTACGCAAAAGGCCGCTTTGCCACAGCCGCTGTTGCAGGCTATTGATCTGAAAAAACACTACCCGGTGAAAAAGGGGATGTTTGCCCCGGAACGCCTGGTGAAAGCGCTGGACGGCGTTTCGTTTACCTTAGAGCGCGGTAAAACACTGGCGGTAGTCGGTGAGTCGGGCTGTGGGAAATCCACCCTTGGTCGCCTGCTGACGATGATTGAAGTCCCGACCGGCGGTGAACTGTATTATCAGGGGCAGGATCTGCTGAAGCACGACCCACAGGCGCAGAAATTGCGTCGGCAGAAAATCCAGATTGTGTTCCAGAACCCGTACGGTTCTCTGAACCCGCGTAAGAAAGTGGGGCAGATTCTGGAAGAGCCGTTGCTGATCAACTCCACACTCAGCAAAGAGCAGCGCCGTGAAAAAGCGCTGGCGATGATGGCGAAAGTAGGATTGAAAACCGAGCACTACGACCGCTATCCGCATATGTTCTCCGGCGGCCAGCGTCAGCGTATTGCGATTGCCCGTGGCCTGATGCTTGACCCGGATGTAGTGATTGCCGACGAACCCGTTTCCGCGCTGGATGTATCCGTGCGTGCGCAGGTGTTGAACCTGATGATGGACCTGCAGCAGGAGCTGGGGTTGTCCTACGTCTTTATCTCGCACGACCTGTCGGTAGTGGAACATATTGCGGATGAAGTGATGGTGATGTACCTGGGCCGTTGTGTGGAGAAGGGCACCAAAGATCAGATCTTCAATAATCCGCGCCATCCGTATACGCAGGCGCTGCTTTCTGCGACACCACGTCTGAACCCGGATGACCGCCGCGAGCGCATTAAGCTGACCGGCGAGCTGCCAAGCCCGCTGAATCCGCCACCAGGTTGTGCGTTCAATGCCCGTTGCCGTCGTCGCTTTGGTCCTTGTACCCAGCTACAGCCACAGCTGAAAGACTACGGCGGCCAACTGGTTGCGTGCTTTGCCGTTGACCAGGATGAAAATCCGCAGCAATAAACGTGGGTTATGACCCAATAACCGGAGCCTTGTGCTCCGGTTTTTTTATAATTCGTTTTTACTCCCACAATGTGAGTCCATTGGCAGAACATTATTCCATAGTGTCTAGAATGTAGTCAGGTTGGCTTTCGTCACAGAAATATCTACTTCGCAGTTGCTAACTACCAGGAGCAAATGTGGTCACGATACGCTGGGATATTAAAACAATTGATCGTCTGTCGATGGTTGAGGATGTCCTGAAGGAATTTTCCTGCTGTGATATCAATATCATCTCCATGAAAGTTACGCCTGGACGCATTCTGATTAAATCCTGGTGTCGCCAGTTGCAGGATATTTCCTGCGTACAATCCTGCTTAAGCCAGCGTGCTGATATTATTAACGTTGCTTATCTGTGCGAAGAGATAAGCGAACTGTCGATGTCTGAACCGGAACGTCCGCGTTATTTTTCTGACATTATTTGCAGCAGCCAGAGCATGCAACTGCTGATAGAAAAAGCGATCAGAATCGCGGATAGCAAATATACCGTTTTGGTTCGTGGTGAAACCGGAACTGGTAAGGAACTGCTTGCCCGGGCCATCCATAATTCCGGGTCACGGCGTTTTTATCCGTTTATTCCGGTTAACTGTTCAGCGCTTCCCGAATCGCTGATGGAAAGTGAATTTTTTGGCTATGAGAAAGGGGCCTTCAGTGGCGCGGACTGTAAAGGCAAAAAAGGGCTGTTTGAAATGGCTGATAAAGGCACCCTTTTTCTGGATGAATTTGGTGAAATGTCGCTGAGCTTACAGGCCAAATTGTTGCGTGTCCTTCAGGATGGGGGGATCCGTCGCGTTGGCGGGGCGCAAACTATTCCGGTTAATGCGCGTATTATTGTGGCGACTAACGCGAATCTGGAAGAGATGGTGGAGCAACGTCTGCTGCGTGCCGATCTCTATTACCGCATCAACGTACTTTCACTCACCATTCCACCGTTACGCGCGCGCCCGCAGGATATCAGTCTGCTGATCCGTCACTTTGTGCAGAAATACGCGAAGGAGTTCCAACGGCGAATTATTCTGGATAAAGCCTGTTTTGACGCTTTGCATCAGCACAGCTGGCCGGGTAACGTACGCGAGCTGGAAAACACGATTATTCGTCTGATGCTGATGGCCGAATCTGATGTTATTACCCGGGAAGACCTGGGGATGGCGAATCTGTCGGCAGGCGAATTGCGCCACACCCAACGTCCGTTTAAAGAACAGGTCCAGTGCGCCGAGCGTCAGTTAATTGAGCAGATGGTGGAAGAGAATGTGTCGTCGCGGCATATTGCTAAGGCGCTGGGCGTATCGCATACCACGGTATTGAACAAAATTCGTAGCTACCAGCTTGAGAGCGTGAGTTAAGCGCCGTCAGGGCTGACGGCGCTGTCATCGGATTATTCAATCAACTTCAACAGTGGTGACAGGCACAGTAAAACTCCGTAGATCAGGATTAGCCAGGTTTTTAGCCCGCGCAGTTTTTCCAGTTGCGCCACTTTATAGATCAAGAAAAACGGAATAATACACGACACAATTCCATACAGCGGACTGCCTAACTGGAAGAATACCAGCACTGAGACGCGGAACGAAACCCAAATAACCAGCGTAATAACGATAAATGTGCAAATACCCAATGTAAGTACTAGTGGGTTTATTTTCTCAACATTAATTACACGGCTAAGTACGTTAAGGATAATCCCTTTAATCGCTTCATGGAAGCCCAGGTAAATACCGAAGAATGCGGTCAGGACAGCAAAGATATTCAATATCGTGGAGGTGATGTGAATAATTTGACCAGGAATGACCTGCGCTGCCAAAGCCAGTGCAGAAATATTCTGTTCGAAGGCTGAAACCGCCTCTTCATGGCTAATCGAAAAGGTAAATGAGAAGGAGAAAAACAGGATGACTGCAATCAACGTAATGTAGCTGATGCGGTGGGTACGAATGGCCATGCGCGTCGCTAGCACCCGGTCAGCCACCCGCTTGCGGTAGGCGATATTCATGGGGTTCAGCACCTGAATAAACACCGCTGAGAAGAAGCAGAACGGGATGGTCAGTAGCACGTCACGAAAGAAGACCGATGCTTCAGGAAAGGCGCTGATATTGCTGAAGTTCCAGTGTGGGACCATCGCAAAGCCGAAGATGATGATAATGCCGACTTTTACCACCACCATCGGACCGGAGATTTTGAACAGCAGCTTTTCTCCACCGGAAGCAATGGCGACCAGTACCGCAAAAATAGCCACTTTATAGATGATTGATTGCGAAAGGTCGGTATCGGTTAGCCCGAAGGTTTTTATATATGAGGCACTGTCAAAAACAACCGATAATGAATAGATGAATATTCCATGAATAATCATCAAAAAGTAAATTACACCGAGGAATACCCCCCAGTTTTTCCCAAGGTAATGACTTATAATATCGGTGTAGTCATTGCAGGTTTCACTTTCTGATAATGTTTTTAAATAAATGTCCTGCACAATATACGTTGCCGGGTAAGCGATAATAAAGGCGACAATAAAAACCCAAATGCCGGTTAAGCCAATTTGTACCGGCATCAGAACTGTACCCGCACCAATTGCCATGCCGATGCAGAGTAATACCCAGCCAAAATCGTATTTTGTAAACGGTATTTTCTTTGAGAATGGTACGGCGGTTGCTGTATTGTTGCTTAATTGTAATGTGTTGTCCTGCATAGAACCCCCTGCCCAAAATACCCGTTCTCCTCAAAAAAGGAGTGCGCGTATAGCCAGACTGTTGTGCCTTGATTCTCAACGGCCTGAACCGAGCGTCGTCGGTTCCGGCCGTAATGGTCAGAATGTTGCCTTTCTGATGGCGTGTTCAAGGTCGTTAATAATATCTTCTGGATCTTCAAGACCCACAGAAAGACGGATAAGCCCGTCGGTAATACCTGCTTTAAGCCGTTCCTCTGGCGCAACGGGCGAATGTGTCATAGACGCTGGGTGCTGAATGAGGGTTTCGGTATCACCGAGACTGACCGCGAGGAGGCACAATTCTACAGAATTGATCATCCGTCTGCCAGCCTCGAGGCCGCCGGCGATTTCGAAGCTGATGATTCCTCCTGGCAAGCTCATTTGCCGCTGGCCCAGCTCATACTGTGGGTGCGAAGACAGGCCAGGATAATACACGCGGGTAATGGAGGGATGTCCTTCGAGGAAACGGGCAATTTTCAGCGCGTTTTCACAGTGACGTTCCATACGAATACCCAATGTTTTAACGCCGCGTAGGGTTAGCCAGGCGTTGAAAGGGCTCATACAGCCACCGGTGATGTCCTTCAAACCGACAAACCGCGCCTGGTCGATAAACTCCTGCTTCCCGACAATGATGCCGCCAATCACATCACCGTGTCCGTTAATGTACTTGGTTACACTGTGGACCACGATGTCTGCGCCCAATTGCAGAGGCTGCTGACAATATGGCGACATAAAGGTGTTATCCACGACCAGCAAAGCGCCCTGTTGATGGGCGATACCCGCCACTGTTTCGATATCGACCAATGAGAGCGTCGGGTTGGCGGGCGTTTCGATATACACCACTTTAGTTTCCGGCCGCATCGCGGCGCGGATTTCTTCCGGTTTCGCGGCGTCGACAAAACTCACGTTAATGCCGAACTTCGGCATGCTGTGCGACAGAAAAGCGTGAGTACAACCATAAATTGCGCTGGCAGAAACGATATGGTCACCTTGTTGACACAGCGTCAGCAGAGTCGTGGTGATGGCGGAAATGCCGGATGCTGTTGCCAGCGCGGCTTCACCCCTTTCCAGAACTGCCAGCTTTTTCTCCAGCGCATCGGTGGTGGGGTTACCCAAACGGGTATAAATGTACCCGGACTCTTCGAGCGCAAAGCGGGCGGCACCCTGTTCGGCGCTGTCAAAAACAAACGTTGAAGTCTGGAAGATAGGCGTACTGAGCGCGCCGGTTGAAGGGTCGGGTTGTTGCCCCGCGTGAACGATCTGGGTATTGAATCCGTAAGTACGACAGTCAGACATGATATCTCCTTTAATTCGGAACAGAACAGCTCACACTCAAATAGCAATTGCTGTGCCAGAAAATTAAGATTTAAATATCAATGAATTAGGTAATTTTTATTTCAGGGGAGCGTCAGGAAAGTTGCCAACTGGCAACAATCTTTCCAGCCATATCGGATTTGTAGCGCCGTAATTGCGAGGCTTCACGCAGAGTGGATGGCGCCGGGGTGCCAGGGCGAAAGGGTTACCGTAGAATCAGCGGCAAGCCGGGATATCCCGGTGAGGCGCAATGTTGCGGGGGCTTGATCCCCGGCGGCATAGGTTGCTGGAAAGAGAAAACCCCCGCACGTTGTTCGGTAAAAACCTGGCAACAAAACGGGGGCTAACTTGAACCTGAACAACTCAAGAATAGCCGTGAACAGTTGCCATTGCAACGCAGGCGGCTATATGACGCTCATGCAACTGGGTAGTGCTTTCTGGCACGATCTGGCAGCGCTGATCATCGCTGGCATTATTGCCAGTCTGATTGTGAACTGGCTACGTAACAGTAAGTAATGCCCCTTATGGGTGTCTGGTTGCCGTAATGGCAATATGCGCCCGAACCGGGCCGCAGAGGCAACTTTGCGGCCTTTTTCGCCTTAATTGCAGGTAAATCCCAGCGTCATGTGTCTAACCTGCGGCGATAATGCACACAGGGAAGTTTTCAGATACCGCCTCTCTTAATACCGCTACGATGGGGTATACTCTGACGGCAGTTTTTGTCTATCCGTGGAGAGTCAGTTTGCGTGTCAGTCGCTCGTTAACAATTAAGCAGATGGCGATGGTTGCGGCCGTTGTCATGGTGTTTGTTTTTATTTTTTGCACCGTTTTGTTGTTCCATTTGGTCCAGCAGAACCGCTATAACACGGCTACGCAACTGGAAAGCATCGCTCGCTCCGTCCGTGAACCTCTGTCGGCCGCCATCCTGAAGGGGGATATCCCCGAAGCGGAAATGATTTTAAGCCGTATCCAGCCCGCTGGCGTGGTCAGTCGCGCGGATGTGGTACTGCCCAACCAGTTTCAGGCATTGCGGATGAGCTTTATCCCTGAACGCCCCGTTCCGGTGACGGTGACTCGACTGTTTGAACTGCCGGTGCAGATTTCGCTCCCGGTCTATTCTCTTGAGCGCTCCGCCAACCCACAGCCGCTGGCGTATCTGGTGTTACAAGCGGATTCATACCGCATGTACAAATTCGTGACGAGCACGCTTTCAACGTTAGTGACCATTTACTTACTTTTGTCGTTAATCCTGTCGGTCGCCATCTCCTGGTGTATTAACCGCCTGATTGTGCACCCGTTACGCAAAATTGCTCGCGAACTGAACGATATTCCGCAGCAGGAGCTGATCGGCTATCAACTGGCATTACCGCCTATGCATCAGGATGATGAGATTGGGATGTTGGTGCGTAGCTACAACCTGAATCAGCAGCTGGTCCTGCGCCACAGTGAAGAGCAGAACGACAATTCGATGCGCTTTCCGGTCTCTGAACTGCCAAATAAGACGTTCTTAATGGGGCTACTGGAGCAGATTGTTACTGGCCCGCAAACAACTGCGCTGATGATTGTCACCTGCGAAACCCTGCGTGATACCGCCGGTGTATTGACCGAGACCCAGCGGGAAATCCTGCTGTTGACGCTGGTTGAGAAACTGAGATCGGTGCTGGCGCCCAGAATGGTGCTTACTCAGGTGAGCGGCTATGACTTCGCGATTATCGCGCACGGTGTGAAGGAACCCTGGCATGCAATCACATTAGGTCAGCAAGTACTCACTATCATGAATGAACGGTTGCCGATTCAGGGTATCCAGCTACGCCCGAGTTGCAATATTGGGGTGGCGATGTACTACGGCGATTTGACGGCGGAACAGCTATACAGCCGCGCGCTATCGGCAGTGCTAACCTCGCGTCGTAAGGGTAAAAACCAGATCCAATTCTTTGATCCGCAGCAAATGGAAGAAGCACAGCAGCGTTTGACCGAAGAGAACGACATTCTGACCGCGCTTGATCACCAGCAATTTGCGTTGTGGATGCAGCCGCAGGTCGAGATCGCCAGCGGCAAGATGTTGAGTGCTGAAGCTTTATTGCGGATGCAGCAGGCAGACGGAAGCTGGGAATTACCGGAAGGGCTAATCGACAGGATTGAATCCTGTGGTCTGATGGTGACGGTTGGATATTGGGTGCTGGAGGAGTCTTGTCGCCAGCTTGCGGCCTGGCAGGAACGAGGTCTGATGTTACCGCTGTCGGTGAATCTGTCTGCGCTACAGCTGATGCATCCGAGTATGGTGTCGGATCTGCTGGAGTTGTTAAACCGATATCGCATTAAGCCCGGTACCTTGATTCTGGAAGTTACCGAAAGCCGGCATATCGATGATCCAAACGCCGCTGTCGCTATCCTGCGTCCGCTGCGCAATGCGGGGGTACGCATTGCGTTGGATGACTTTGGTATGGGCTATGCGGGTCTGCGGCAGTTGCAGCACATGAAGTCACTGCCAGTTGATGTGCTCAAAATCGATAAGATGTTTGTTGAAGGCCTGCCAGAGGATAGCAGTATGATTTCTGCCATTATTCAGCTGGCTCATAGTCTCAATTTGCAAATGATTGCGGAAGGCGTTGAAACCGAAGCGCAACGCGACTGGTTATCACAGGCAGGGGTGGAAGTCGCGCAAGGATTCCTGTTTGCCCGTCCGGTTCCGGCAGATATCTTCGAAGAACGCTATTTAGCGAAGGAATCAGCTGATTACAAAAGTTAAAAAAGGTAGCGCTTGTGCGAGCCAGTTCAAAATTTTTAACAAATTTGTATCAATTATGATCCAGGTGCATTTCTGTCATGTTGTGTGGGTGTTACTTTAAGGCCGCAGGTTAAACAAAACCTTACAAGACCTGTGGTTTTTACTTTAAGGACACCCTATGAAAACCTCTATCTTCAAAAGCCTTTACTTTCAGGTCCTGACAGCAATTGCCATTGGTATCCTCCTTGGCCATTACTACCCTGAATTAGGCGCCCAAATGAAACCGCTTGGCGACGCGTTCGTTAAGCTCATTAAGATGGTCATCGCACCTGTTATCTTCTGTACTGTCGTGACCGGCATTGCAGGTATGGAAAGTATGAAAGCAGTCGGCCGCACAGGTGCGGTTGCACTGCTTTATTTTGAAGTGGTTAGTACGATTGCGCTGATCATTGGTCTTATCATCGTCAACGTGGTGCAACCCGGGGCCGGGATGAACGTCGATCCGGCAACGCTGGATGCCAAAGCGGTAGCGATTTACGCCGAGCAGGCAAAAGACCAGGGGATCGTGGGCTTCCTGATGGATATTATCCCGGGTAGCGTCATCGGCGCGTTCGCCAGCGGCAACATCCTGCAGGTATTGTTGTTCGCGGTGATGTTTGGTTTTGCTCTGCACCGTCTGGGCAGCAAAGGCCAGATGATTTTCAACGTAATTGAAAGTTTCTCGCAGGTTATTTTCGGCATTATCAACATGATCATGCGCCTTGCGCCGATCGGTGCTTTCGGTGCCATGGCCTTTACCATCGGTAAGTATGGCGTTGGAACGCTGGTGCAACTGGGTCAGTTGATTATTTGCTTCTACATCACCTGTATCCTGTTTGTGGTCGTGGTGCTGGGCTCGATTGCTCGCGCAACCGGCTTCAGCATCTTTAAGTTTATCCGCTATATCCGTGAAGAACTGCTGATCGTTCTCGGGACCTCTTCTTCCGAGTCAGCGCTGCCGCGTATGCTTGATAAGATGGAAAAGCTGGGTTGCCGGAAGTCCGTCGTTGGTCTGGTTATTCCCACCGGCTACTCGTTTAACCTTGATGGAACATCGATATACCTGACGATGGCGGCGGTGTTTATCGCGCAGGCCACCAATAGTCATATGGATATCTTCCATCAGATAACCCTGTTGGTGGTGCTGCTGCTCTCCTCGAAAGGTGCAGCGGGTGTGACCGGAAGTGGCTTTATCGTGCTGGCAGCGACGATTTCCGCAGTAGGGCATCTGCCGGTAGCGGGTCTGGCGCTCATCCTGGGTATTGACCGCTTTATGTCTGAAGCGCGTGCGCTGACTAACCTGGTCGGTAACGGTGTGGCAACGGTCGTTGTGGCTAAGTGGGTGAAAGAACTGGACCACAAAAAGCTTGATGATGTGCTGAATAATCGTGCGCCGGATGGCAAAACGCACGATTTATCCTCTTAATCTCGTCACTTATGCCCGTAGTCCCTTCCAGGACTGCGGGCGTTTGCGCATAATTACCCCCTGTGCCTGAAACTGTCTGTGCGACGGTTTCGGGATTTTTTCACTTCTTCCGTGACATTTTTATGTTCTTGCGGTCTAACACGAAGTGTTTTTAACGTCATATTCAGAGGGTCCTTCTCAGGGCTGTCTTTTTATTACCAGGATAGTTGATCAGGGGTTCACATGCAGGGCACAAAAATTCGACTTTTAGCGGGCGGCTTGCTGATGATGGCCTCTGCCGGCTATGTGCAGGCAGATGCGCTCCAGCCTGACCCGGCGTGGCAACAGGGCACGCTGGCGAATGGTCTCCAGTGGCAAGTGTTAGCCACCCCCCAGCGCCCCAGCGACCGTATTGAGGTTCGCCTGCTGGTAAATACCGGTTCACTCACCGAAAGTACGCAACAGAGTGGTTTTAGCCATGCGATCCCACGTATCGCGCTGACGCAAAGCGGTGGCCTTGATGCCACGCAAGCTCGTTCTCTGTGGCAGCAGGGGTTTGATCCTAAACGCCCCATGCCGCCCGTTATCGTTTCCTATGATTCCACGCTGTATAACCTCAGCCTACCCAATAGCCGGAATGACCTGCTGAAAGAGTCGCTTTCATATCTGGCGAATATCTCCGGCAAGCTGACCATTACGCCAGAAACGGTTAACCATGCGCTGAGCAGCGAAGATATGGTGGCAACATGGCCGACGGATACCAAAGAAGGGTGGTGGCGCTATCGTCTGAAAGGCTCCACTCTGTTAGGGCACGATCCCGCCGATCCGCTGAAAAAGCCGATTGATGCAGCCAAAATTCAGTCGTTCTACCAGAAATGGTATACCCCGGACGCAATGACGCTCATTATCGTCGGTAACGTTGACGCACGCAGCGTGGCTGAGCAAATCAATAAAACCTTCGGTGAGTTAAACGGAAAACGTGAAACGCCGGCACCGGTGCCTACGCTCTCTCCACTGCGTGCAGAAGCGGTAAGCATTATGACCGATGCGGTACGCCAGGATCGTCTTTCCATCATGTGGGACGCGCCGTGGCAACCTATTCGTGAATCCGCCGCGTTGTTACGCTACTGGCGTGCCGATTTAGCCCGTGAAGCGCTGTTCTGGCATATCCAGCAGACGTTATCCAGGAACAACGCGAAAGACATCGGCCTCGGCTTTGACTGTCGGGTGCTGTTCCTGCGTGCACAGTGCGCCATTAACGTTGAATCGCCGAACGATAAGCTGAATGCGAACCTGGGCACGGTGGCTCGCGAACTGGCGAAAGTGCGGGACAAGGGCCTGCCGGAAGAAGAGTTCAATGCGCTGGTGGCGCAAAAAAATCTGGAATTGCAGAAACTGTTTGCTACCTACGGCCGCACTGATACCGATATTTTGATCAGCCAGCGTTTGCGCTCGTTGCAAAACCAGGTGGTAGATATCGCGCCAGAACAGTATCAGCGTTTACGGCAGAACTTCCTTAATGGCCTGACCGTTGAGATGCTGAATCAGGATTTGCGTCAGCAGCTATCGCAGGATATGGCTCTCATTCTGCTTCAGCCGAAAGGGGAACCTGAGTTCAACATGAAGGATCTGCAGGCGACATGGGATAGCATCATGGTGCCAGCGACTACGGCGGCAACGCCGGTTGAAACGGATGAATCTCACCCAGAAGTGACGGATATTCCGGCGGTACAGTAAAGGGTAGTGTAACGTGTAGGCCGGGAAGACGAAGCGCCCCCGGCCTACTCAATACCGGATGCGGTGTTAACGCCTTATCCGGCCTACAAAAACAACACGTTACTGCGGCATGGCGTCGCGTGGAATAATCGCCCCGCGATGCTGAATAACGGTGCTTGCCGTCAGGTGACCGCGTTTAGCTGCTTCAGCGGCATCGCCACCGGTTAAACGCACTGCCAGATACCCGGCACTGAAGGAGTCTCCTGCCGCCGTGGTATCGATCACTTTCTCTTTCGGTAATTTTACAGCCGGTACATCGATAAGTCCTTCACCCTCGATGGACACCAGGCAAGAGTCTGCGCCGCGCTTCACAACCACTTCCTTTACGCCGGCTGCGTGAGTCCGGGCAATCACGTCCTCTACGGGTTTTTCACCCCACAGCGCGTCTTCATCGTCCAGCGTCAGGAATGCAATATTGGTGCACTCCAGCATCTGCTGATACACCTGCTGAGTTTCTTCTTTGCTGCTCCACAGACGCGGGCGGTAGTTGTTGTCAAAAATGACCTTGCCGCCGTTGGCACGACACTCGCGCAGCAGCGACAGCAGTTTGTCACGGCTGGCCGGGCTTAAAATCGCCAGGCTGATTCCGCTCAGGTACAGGTAGTCGAATGTCGCCAGCGTTTTGCAAATGGCGTCGGATTGTTCGCTCTCCAGCCAGAATTTCGCCGCCGCTTCATTACGCCAGTAATAGAAGGTGCGCTCGCCAGTACTGTCAGTCTCGATGTAATAGAGACCTGGCAGACGGTTTTCCATACGCTGGGTTAATGACGTATCGACGTTTTCGCCCTGCCAGGATTCCAGCATTTGCTGGCTGAAACTGTCAGTGCCCAGCGCCGTGACGTAATGTACGGAAAGGGCCGCAGAATCGACCTGACGGGCAATATAAACGGATGTATTCAACGTGTCGCCACCGAATCCGCGCTGAACGTCAGCGCCTTTCTGTGACAGCTCAATCATGCATTCGCCAATCACGGCAATCTTCCTGGACATAGTCGTAACCTGCTCTGAAAAAAATTAGCGTTAGTGTGCGCTGTGGGTGTTAAGTGGTCAACTATATTAAAACAACGTTCCATTATTTTTTTGAGCCAGAACGTGTTCTGTGTCGTTTTTACCGCTGTTTTTATTTTGCGTACTGCTGAACGTAAAGTTCTGCGCCTGAGCGCCGATAACCTTTGACGAGTCCGGTCAGTCACACTCTTATTTACAGGACACCTCAGATGATAAAGCAGGTCACCCAGCAGCTAATTACGCCAGATGCGAGTATCGAATGCTTGCAGGAGCGACGCTATTGGCTGCAGTGCGAGCGTGCTTACACTTATCAGCCCATTTACCAGACTAATGGTCGGCTGATGGCCGTCGAGCTGCTAACTGTCGTGAGCCATCCTGATAACCCTTCTCAACGCATTGCGCCAGACCGTTATTTTGCTGAAGTGGCTGTTCGGCATCGCGTTGAGGTAGTGAAAGAGCAGCTTGAACAACTTGAACTGAAAAGTGATTTTTTCAGAGCCCACGATCTGCTGGCCTCCGTCAATGTCGATGGCCCGACGCTCATTGCGATGCGCCAGGACCCCGAGATCCTGAAAATCATTGAATGCCTGCCCTGGCTACGCTTTGAGTTGGTCGAGCATATCCGCTTGCCGAAGGGATCGTCGTTTGCCTCGATGTGCGAGTTCGGCCCGCTCTGGCTGGATGATTTTGGTACCGGGATGGCCAATTTCTCGGCCCTTAGCGAAGTGAGCTACGACTACATCAAAGTGGCGCGGGATCTGTTTGTGATGCTGCGTCAGACGCCGGAAGGCCGTAACCTCTTCACTTTGCTGCTCCAGCTTATGAACCGCTATTGCCGTGGCGTGATTGTCGAAGGTGTTGAAACCCTGGAAGAGTGGCGCGATGTGCAAAACTCACCGGCTTTTGCTGCTCAGGGCTATTTCCTCTCTCGTCCGGTGCCGCTGAGTACCCTTGAAGAGGTGATTCTGGCGCTTTGATGCGGATGTAGCGCGCCTCTTTTTCGCCCTGCTGGACTATCTTTAGGACAGGCAAGGGAGGAAGTCAGGAGGTAAACGTGACGAAAACAAGTAAAATAGCCACATCTGTAGTAGGGATTTTCTTGTTGCTGATCGTCGTGCTCATCATTGTGATTGCGACATTTGACTGGAACCGGCTCAAACCGACCATCAACCAGAAAGTCTCTACTGAACTCAACCGTCCATTCGCCATACGCGGTGACCTGGGCGTCGTCTGGGAACGCCAGAAGCAGGAAACCGGCTGGCGCAGCTGGGTTCCGTGGCCGCATGTCCATGCTGACGATATTATCCTCGGCAACCCGCCAGATATTCCCGACGTCACAATGGTACATCTCCCCCGTGTTGAAGCGACGCTTGCCCCGTTGGCGCTGCTGACAAAAACCATCTGGTTACCGTGGGTCAAGCTGGTGAAACCCGATGCGCGGCTCATTCGGCTGTCGGAGGAAAACAACAACTGGACCTTTACGCTCGCTGGGGATAAAAACCGCGATCCGGATGCCACTCCCTCTGCCTGGTCATTTCGCCTCGACAACATTCTGTTCGATCAAGGGCGTATTGCTGTTAACGATAGGGTGACGCAATCGGAGCTGGAGATCCTGGTCGATCCATTAGGCAAGCCGCTACCGTTTAGCGAAGTGACAGGCACCAACAGCAAAGAAGGGAGCGCCAGCGTTGAGGATTACGTTTTTGGTCTGAAAGCCCAGGGCCGCTACAACGGTGAACCGCTAACCGGAACGGGAAAAATAGGCGGGATGCTGGCGTTACGCGGCGAAGGTACCCCTTTTCCGATACAGGCTGACTTTCGCTCGGGCAACACGCGCGTGGTATTTAGCGGCACGATAAATGACCCGATGAATATGGGCGGTGTCGATCTACGGCTTAAATTCTCTGGGGATTCACTCGGGGATTTATACGATTTGACCGGTGTGCTGTTACCGGATACGCCACCGTTTGAAACGGACGGGCGTCTGGTGGCGAAAATCGATCCAGAAAAGTCCTCTCTTTTTGAATACCGTCATTTTAATGGTCGCATTGGCGATAGCGATATTCACGGAACGCTTACCTATACCACCGGCAAGCCGCGCCCGATGCTAAAAGGCGACGTTGAATCACGCCAACTGCGACTGGCGGATTTAGGACCGTTGATTGGCGTTGATTCGGGTAAAGGGGCCGAGCGGGCAAAACAATCTGAACGACGCAAAGGTGAGACCAGCGTGCAACCCGCCGGCAAAGTCTTGCCGTATGACCGTTTTGAAACCGACAAATGGAACGTGATGGATGCTGACGTGCGTTTCAAAGGGCAACGGATTGAGCACGGTAGCCGCTTGCCGGTAAGCGATCTCTCCACCCATATCCTCCTGAAAAATGCTGACCTGCGCCTGCAGCCACTGAAATTTGGCCTCGCGGGAGGCAGCATTGTTTCCAGCATCCATCTGGAAGGGGATAAAAAGCCGATGCGCGGGCAGGCGGATATTCAGGCGCGGCGGCTGAAGCTAAAAGCGTTGATGCCGGATGTGGCGCTGATGCAGAAAACGCTCGGTGAAATGAACGGTGATGCCAGGTTGAGCGGTAGCGGAAATTCAGTGGCTGCGCTGCTGGGTAACAGCAACGGTAATCTGAAGCTGTTGATGAATGATGGATTGGTCAGTCGCAATCTGATGGAGATCGTTGGGCTGAATCTGGGTAACTATATCGTCGGACAAATATTCGGTGATGACGAAGTACGGGTGAACTGCGCGGCGGCGAATCTGGATATTGTTAACGGTGTGGCGCGTCCGCAGATATTTGCCTTTGACACAGAAAACGCGGTCATTAATGTCACCGGTACGGCGAGCTTTGCGTCTGAGCAACTGGATTTAACCATCGACCCGGAGAGCAAAGGCATTCGTATTATTACCCTGCGTTCACCGCTGTATGTTCGCGGGACATTTAAGAACCCACAGGCTGGGGTAAAAGCAGGGCCGTTGATTGCACGCGGTGCGGTGGCTGCCGCGCTGGCAACGCTGGTTACGCCAGCGGCGGCGCTGCTGGCGCTAATTTCTCCGTCTGAAAACGAAACGAATCAGTGCCGGACGATTTTGTCGCAGATGAAGCAGTGATGTCTGGCCGGATATTTATCCGGCCTGGATTTTATGCTCAACCCAGACCGGAGAAGGGGTTACACCGCCATCCGGCAAAAAATCACAATGACTTATGCCGTGTCTCATGAGTTAACAGCAGGGCGACCAGGGTTAACGCCGCCATTGATGCCAGATAGGTTCCTACCGCCGCCAGACCGTAGTTCCCCTGCAGCCATGCGGCAATATAGGGGGCAACTGAGGCACCGAGAATCGACGAGACGTTATACGAGAATGATGCCCCCGTGTAGCGCACTTCGGTCGGGAACAACTCCGGCAGCAGTGCCCCCATTGGGCCGAATGTCAGCCCCATCAGGCTCAAGCCCAACAACAGGAAGGCGAACACCAGCACCGGGTTGCCGGAACCCAGCAACGGCTTAAAGGCAAACAGTGCAAACAGAATGATAAGCGTGGTGATGATGAGCATGCTTTTGCGACGACCAAACGCATCGGCCAGCAGACCTGCCACCGGCACCATCACGCCGAAGCCAATCACCGCCATCATCAGCATCCACAACACGTCATTACGCGGTAGGCCAAGCCCTACAGGCGCTGCGGCGGTACTGAACGTCATCGAGTAGACGGTCATGATATAGAACAGCGTATAGGTCGCCAGCATGATGAACGTGCCGAGGATGGTCACGCGAACATGCTTTGTCAGCAGAGTGCCCAGCGGGATTTTTACCTGCTTTTTCGCTGCGGCGACTTTGGCAAATACCGGCGATTCGTGGAGCGAAACACGGACGTACAGACCGATAATGACCAGTACGGCAGAGAAGATGAACGGTACGCGCCATCCCCAGCTCATAAATTGCTCATCGGTCAACAGCCAGGAGAGCAACAGGAACGTGCCGTTAGCGAAAAAGAAACCAATAGGTGCACCCAACTGCGGGAATGAACCGTACAGCGCGCGTTTACGCGGTGGTGCGTTTTCCGTCGCCAGCAGTGCAGCACCGCCCCATTCACCTCCCAGGCCTAAACCCTGGCCAAAACGCGCCAGCGCCAGCAGCAACGGGGCGAAAATGCCGATGGTTTCATAACCCGGCAGCAGACCGATGACGACCGTTGAAATCCCCATGGTGAGCAGTGAAGCAACCAGCGTGACTTTACGTCCAACACGATCGCCGAAATGCCCGAATACGGCAGAGCCGATCGGGCGTGCCACGAAGGCGATAGCAAAGGTAGCCAGCGACTGTAGCGTTGCCGCCGCGGGGTCGCCCTGCGGGAAGAAGATGTGGGGGAACACGATCACCGCTGCGGTCGCGTAAATATAGAAGTCGAAAAACTCAATGGCAGTGCCGATGAGTGAAGCGACGACGACTTTATTGCGCGAGTTGACCGGGGCGTGTTCCTGTTCGTTATCGAGTGTTGTGGCGGTTGCTTGCATAATATTTTCTTATTTTTGGCCGAACGAAAGGTCATATTACGCACAGCAAAAGAGACATTTCAATCTGTAACAAACTTTGAGGTCGGTCAAAAATGGATCAAAAAGGGGATAATTTTTAGGCTTGAGATTTCACTTCTATGAAATGCTTCACACAATTTAAAACTTGGATGATAAAACTGGTTTTTGGTTAAATAAAAGTTACGGGTTGGATTTATTCACTAAATCGGTGAGAACAGGCGGCATTATAATTGCCGGATGGCGCTGTGCTTATCCGGCAATTCACCACTCATCCGGCTTTGGCTATTGCGTTTTCCCCGGCATGCGCGGGTCATCTTTGTATTCTGCGGTAGCAATCCAGGCCGCACAGAACAAGGTCAGACGGGCGAAGAAATAGAAAAATGCCATCAGCCCAAGTACAGAGCCAAATGCTGCGCCCGACGGTGATTGCACCAACGATGGTAGCGTATACGTCATAATCATTTTGATCGCTTCAAAGCCCAGCGCGGCGATAAATGTGCCACGAATCAACGCTCTCTTGCGCGGGCGATGGCGCGGCAGACGCCAGAAAATCCAGAAGAACAGCAAATAGTTGGCAAAAATGGAGATCGCCAGGCCAATCAACCGCCATGCGGGTTTCAGCCATTCAATACCGTCGAGATACAGTGCCGAGATGATCATTTGCTGGGCAGAACCGGCAATGGAGGTAATTGATAGCGTAACGATCAGCGCAATCAGCAATCCAATCAATGAGACAAAATCACGCAGGTATTTAACCCATATTTTTTCCTGATCCTGCGGTGTGCGTTCCCAGACGTCCCGCGACTGCGCGCGAATCGCTTCACGCAGGTTTCCCATCCAGTTGATCCCAGAGTAGAGGGCGATGCCAAGCCCCACCAGACCCACGGTAGTACGTTGCTGAACGGCAGTATTAATGGTGTTTTTCAGCGTCGAGGCCAGCGTCGGATCGCTAACGTTGAGCAATATTTTGCTGAAGATATCCTGTAATAACGTGGGGTGTGAGGCGAGAATAAAACCGGCCGCCGCAAACGACACCATCAGGATAGGGATCATCGACAGGAACGAGAAGTACGTGATGGCTGCGCCAAACTGATTCCCCATTCGGTCATTAAAACGCTCAGCTGCGCGGATCAGGTGGGCGATAACAGGTTGACGTTGAACTTTGTCTGCGAAGGTTATGGCTGTTTTCAGCGCCTGGTTCGCTTTGGCGTTTTTCACCGGCGTTGTGGTGGTTTGCTGTTGTTCAGGCGTAGGGTGCTTTGCGTCGTGTTCCTGCGTCATCCGATCGGTAGTCCTTATTTTGTTTACTCATGACATTATAGCCGCTCAGACCCACTTCCCGAAAAATGGGCTAATCCACATAGTCTTTCATCACAGCGGTCAACCATTCCATGAACAGATGTACCCGGCGGGAAAGGTTACGGCGGTGTGGATACAGCAAAGAAACGGGCATGGGCTCGGCCCGATATTGCGGCAGCACTTCAACCAGCGTACCGGCGCGAAGGGCTTCACGCACCCCGACGCGTGGTACCTGAATAATACCCAGCCCGGCAAGGCATGCGGCATGATAGGTTTCGGTGCTGTTCACCGTCAGCATGCCGCCCGTTTTTACCCATGCAGTCCCATTGTCTGTAGCCACCTCGAAACCCTGTGCGCGAGTCCCCAAATTCACTGAGTAATGCACCACGGCATGTGAGGCCAAATCCTCCAGGCTTTCCGGATAACCAAAGCGGGCCAGATACTGTGGGCTGGCACAGTTAATCTGCGTGAGTTTCCCCAGCGGTCGGGCAATCAACCCCGAATCTTTCAATGTGCCAACGCGAACGACACAGTCGAAACCCTCGCGAATTAAGTCCACCAGGCGGTCACTGCTGCTGAGTTCAAGCTCCAGCCCCGGATACTGATGCAAAAAGGTGGGCAGGCGGGGCATGACCAGATTTCTCGCCACGCCAACCGGCATATCGACGCGCAGCTTACCGCTGATACTGGCTGGATCGTGATGGAATAACCCATCCAGTTCATCCAGATTGCTCAACAGATCTTTTGCACGCTCGTAATAGATCATGCCGTCCTGCGTCAGCTGAACGCGCCGGGTGGTGCGGTGCAGAAGCTGCGTGCCCAGGTGATTTTCCAGGCCCTGAATTTGGCGCGATACGCTACCTTTAGGAAGTCCAAGGGTGTCTGCCGCACGCGAAAAACTCTCCAGTTCTGCGACGCGGATGAACAACTGCATTGCGTGAATTTTATCCATTCCCATGCCCTATTGTTGTTCTAAATGAAACAGTAATGCGCAATTAGCGATATTTATTGTTCTTCTACCACCTAATAAGCTTTGTCTCAATCATCACAACACCTGAAATGAGGTTTCTTATGACGCAACGTATCGCATTAGTGACCGGTGGCGGTCGCGGGCTTGGTAAAAACGCGGCACTTAAGCTGGCGAACAAAGGAATAGGTATCGTCCTGACGTGGAACAGCAATGAAAAAGAGGCGCAGCAGGTTGTGGATGAAATTCGGCAATCTGGTGGAAAAGCAGCGGCATTACCGTTAAATGTCGGCGATATTTCAACTTTCCCATCCTTCGTTGAACAGATGAAACACACCGTAAAGACACAGTGGCAAAGTGAAGGGTTTGATTATTTATTGAACAATGCCGGGATCGGCATTACTGCGCCGTACTCTGCATTCACCGAAGCGCAATTTGACCAACTGCTGAGTATCCAGTTTAAGGGGCCATTTTTCCTGACGCAGAGTCTTCTTCCGCTGATGAACAAGGGGGGAAGGATCCTCAATGTCTCGACCGGTCTGGCGCGTTTTGCTCTACCGGGCTACAGCGCCTATGCCGCCATGAAAGGGGCGATGGAAGTGCTCACCCGCTATCAGGCTAAAGAGTTGGGGGAACGTGGTATTACGGCAAATATTATTGCGCCGGGCGCGATTGAAACTGATTTTGGCGGTGGGAATGTGCGTGATAACGCGCAACTGAATGCGTATATTGCCTCGCAAACGGCGCTGGGACGCGTCGGGCTACCGGATGATATCGGTGATGCCATCGCCGCGTTGCTCAGCGATGAACTCGCCTGGATGACTGCACAGCGTATTGAGATATCTGGCGGGATGTTCCTGTAACGCGGCAACGTGCTTATTCAACAGGCTGCGGTAGCTGTTGAATGAGCACTTAATGCTATATTGTAGTTTGTAACATATTTATTATTTGTTCAGGATGTCTTATTTTCAGCTAAAAATGTATTCTCTGAAAATTAATATTAAGTAAGGGATTCTGACCCTCGATAAATGAGGAATGTCTCAGAAATCTATCCTGTTCTGCCCGCTTTGTGTAATCCTTTTTCTTGAGCTGTAACTATTCATAACTCTTGCTTCTTTATTCTTCGCTTATCGGTAGAATGACCCCCGCCAAATGGTGAGTTCTTATTTTTCCTCGTGAAGAATACCCTTTCGCGTCTCAAGGCTACTATTTTTTTAGACGGAGAGTTAATAATGCAGGTAATAATGTTTGACAGGCAGTCAATATTTATTCATGGAATGAATGTAAGTTTACAGCAACAAATTCCAGGAGTGAATGTTCAGGGTGTCAGTCAGGCAGATGACCTTTGGCAAAAACTGGAAAACACCCCGGATGCGCTACTCATGCTGGACGGTGATCTTGACGGTGAGTTTTGCTGCAGCTTGCTGCAACAGATTGCACACTCTTTTTCAACGGTGAAGGTGCTGATCTCAGCCACTGATTGCAGTAAGAAATGGCTGCAGGATGTGACGCAATTAAACGTGCTGGCCATTGTGCCACGTGACTCTGATGCTGAAACCTTTACTCTGGCGCTTAACAGCGTTGCGATGGGCATGATGTTTCTTCCCAGGGATCACTTAGCGACAAACGATAGCAGCAGGCAAAATATAAAAACATTAAGCGCCCGCCAGCGAGAGATCCTGACCATGCTGGCGGCTGGTGAGTCAAATAAACAAATTGGTCGGCTGTTAAATATCAGTACCGGAACGGTAAAAGCCCACCTTGAGTCACTTTATCAGCGTCTGGAAGTTAAAAACCGTACTCAGGCGGCAATGATGTTAAATGAATTTCTATAATTGATATTTATTTCACGGTCAGACGCTATCTGGCTGTGAAATATTAACTGACCACATTTCTGCGTGACAAAAGCGCGTTATCCCAATACTTAGCATCCACGCAATAAAGACCTCTTGTTGAAACGGGTCGTTAAGCTGAGGTTTATTTGTGCGTATTAATGCTTTGCAGATATCCATATCCGCGAGCAGCAGAGCCTCTGCTTGCGCCATTGAAATGGGGGTAACAAAGGTTTCATCGGGTGTAATTTCATGCCCGTAGCCAATGACCCATACACCATTTTTATCCTGATACTTTTCCAGCGACAGGCCCTGCCATTGCTTGATAAATGCAATACCAGCGGAGGTAAAATGAGCGGCGAAATGCGGCATAATGATTTCTCTTAAAAGAAAAACAGTATAAAGATAATTATCAGCAGATGTAGTTGCCATATGGCCATTTTTGGCCATAAACGCCTTACGACTTAAGGGGCGGCACTCACGTTTTTACCGGCTGAACATCCTGTCATCTCAGGCACTTTTCCCGATATGCTATTGCGAATCACCAGACATAGCCAGTCACTCTCCGTCATTGTGAGGCGGTCGCGCTGTTTTCAACACAGACACGGGTTTATCTCCAGAATTAATTTCAATGATTTTGCCGTTGTCACTGCAAAACACATTTATTTGTTATATGAATGTGTTCTAGTGTGCTGCGGCGCAATTCTGCGCAGTACCACGTTTATAAAAAGATAACGAATACATCGTGAGGCCGCACCTTTCTGGGCTCTTTTAGGGAAGATAATGACCAATAGCGCGTTACAGGCGACATGTGCGCCATTCGAACATTGTTTGGGGATCATCCGTCAGGCGTCGGTGGAAATTTTGCTGCTGTTAGGCGTCCATGTGGCCGAGGGCAAAGATCCGCGCTGGTTTCTGGAGCAACTCGATCAGGCCCGACTGAATCTGGGCGGTTGGGGGGCTGTCGCCAGACGCTTGCAGATGAATGATGCGCAACTCAGCCAGTTCACGTTGCGTTTACGCCATCTTCAACAGAGTGTGCCTCAGTATGAAAGCGGTCAGGATGTCAGTGAAAACCAGCTGATTTCCGCGCTGCGTTTTGTGGCCGCACTGGAGCAATTACGCCAACAACAGCCGCTCCTGAACTATCAAACCGATATCGAAATCGGAGGGCCGGATGCGCAGATGCGGGCGCAGCGTCAGCTTCGCGCAATAGAATTAACGCTCAAAGCCCTCGTTGCACGGGTATGGCCAGATCAGCATCCGCTAAACAGTTTCCTGAAGCAGCACTTTGGCGCCGAACGCTTGCGTCGTTGGTTAAAGCTGGGCGAAGGGCGTGATGCGCTGGACGGCATGTTGTTTAGCGAACTGGCGTTAATGGTGGTCGATAAGAAGCTATTTGTTCGCCACTTTACGCAGATTTTTAATGATACGTCAGTGTTGATGCTGTTTGTCGAACCGCGCTTAACGCTGCGAATGTTTCTGGATGATTGCCGACTGGCGCGAAACGCTATCATTGCTCAGCAACCGCTGACGTCAGTACAGCTGATGCTGTTAAATTACCAGTACCAACAAATTACGCACTCTGTGCAGCGGGCGTTTGAAGAGCGTCGAACGCGTATCAATCCTGCATCGTATCTGGAATCTGATGAGTCGACGGTGCGTCAATTCTGGGAAACGGCAAGGCAAAAAGACGAGCAGGCTGGGGGTGATAAAAAGGAAATTGCCGACAGTATCGATCCTCCTGAAAAGCGAGCGCAGCGCACGGCCGAAGAGCGCGAACAGCTGATTTCCGGCATGCTGTGGGTGGCGGTCGGTGTCATGGTTCTGGCAGTCTCGCTGGGTGCTTTCTGGCTATTCAATGCACCTGCGCCGCAAGCATCTTCAGGGCAAGCTGTTGAGATAGTACAGGAGGAGCCGCGGCGTGATGCGCCTTCCGCACGAGAATCGGTGACCCGAATGGGCATTACATGGGATACCTTTAATATGCGGGCAGCTATCGATCGCAACGATACCCGCGTCACGTCACTGTTCCTGCAAGGCGGTATGGACTGGAAGCTGGCGTGGACGGAGCAGGCATTTTCCGCGGGGAACACTGCAGTTCTGAAGCTGCTGCTGCGCTATCCCTCACAGATGGATGAGGCTAAACCCTGCCAGCAGTTTATGAGTACGCTCAGCCATGCCATGTCGAATGGCGCATCGCTGACGTCACTGCATAAAAGCTACCTACACAGTTTCTGCTCGACACCGGAGGTCGTTGCTCGTCAGCAGTATGATGTGGAACAGGCCCAACTGCGTGTGCGTGCAGATCCCAATGCAGAGAACAAGAAATGGCAGAAAATCCACACCGCGCTGTACGATGCCATTAACTAACGGGCCGATGCATTTCGTGGCATCAGGCCGTCAGACATTTACGGTTCACCGTACAAACCGATTAATCGGCGCACCACGCCATTCGTCCAGCCAAATCCGTCCTGCAACGGATATTCCCCACCGCCGCCCTCGCGCGGCGTGCCGTCAGCGATATGGTATTTTTCGATTAGCTTGTGGTGTTCCTGATAAAAAATATTAACCGTTTTCAGCCAGTTACGGGCGATTTCATCACCGAGATGGTCATCGCCATACAGTTTAAATCCCTGAATCGCCATCCACTGCAGCGGTGCCCAACCGTTGGGTTTATCCCACTGTTCGCCGGTTTCATACTCGGTCGCTAAAATGCCGCCTGGGGTGAGTAAGCGACTGCGTACCGCGTTGGCGAGTCGGTCAGCTTGTTCGTGGGTCGCCATGCCGACATACAACGGAACGATGCTGGCAGCAGAGAAGAGAGCCATTTGCTCACGTCGCCAGTCGTAATCGCGGTAGCAGCCATTTTCGTCGTCCCACAAATAGCGGTTCACGGCGGCACGGCGGTCGCTGGCTTTCTGGCGAAACAGCGCTTCGGTATCTCGCTCTCCTTTTAATGCAGAAATGTTCGCAATCGTACTTTCCAGTTTGTAGAGGAACGCGTTCAGATCAATCGGGATGAACTGGGTAGTGCGGATGCTGGCGAGGCGACCGGCATCGCGCAACCAACGTGATGAGTAATCCCAGCCGGAGGCCGCACCCGCACGCAGATCCCGATAAACCTCATTAGGTGGTCGGCCTGAATGCTTTGCCGTTTCTACGTCTTCAAGCCAGGACTCATCGCGCGGGGTATCACGATCGTCCCAATAGCGGTTGAGCAGAGAACCGTCCGGCATTCTGATCACGTGGCGGTACGCCTGATTAAGCACCAGCGAGTCGGCGCCATCCATCCAGAACGCGTACTCCATTTTAAGATGATCAAGATAACGACGCGCACCGCGTACGCCATCCTCTTCGAACAGTTCGACCATGAGCGCAAAGACCGGTGGCTGGGAGCGACTCAGATAGTAGGTACGGTTACCGTTCGGGATGTGACCATAGTTTTCGATCATCCAGGCAAAGTTATCTGCCATACATTTCAGTAAGTCCTCCCGGCCACTCTCCGCGAGCCCCAGCATGGTGAAGTAGGAATCCCAATAGTAAGTTTCGCTAAAGCGCCCGCCCGGCACGATGTATGACTGCGGTAGCGCCAGCAGCGAAGACCAGGGAATATGATCCTGCGGCTCGCGAGTCAGCACTGGCCACAGTTGATCAATATGCTCTTTCAGCGAGCTTTCAGGGTCGGAAACATATTCGCTGGTGGGGGTTTCCGGCAGCCAGAAATGGTTCGCGACAAAGCGTTGCAGGTCAAAGTCCCGGTGTCGTTTGACTTTACGATAGCGAATCAAAATATCCAGCGGGTCCATTTTGGGTGCGCAGTCGGGAAAGGTTTTGCTATCAGCAAACAGTTTGGATGACTGGACGTGCTCGAACAGTTCGAGGTAACGATCGGCGGGGGTTAACGCGTCCGAGGCGGGAAGCCCCTCAATCATTTCCGGTTCAGGCTCCGCCTCAATCATGTCATCCAGCTTTAACTCGCACGGATCCATTTCATAAAGTAGATCGACGTCGATCGTCAGTTCTTCTGAAGAGGCGTGGGGTAGTTTCTGGTTGAGCATAATGAGAAAGACCTCCGGTAACGGTTGAAATGCTAAGGCTATTGCCTGGTCGTCTGTTAAGCGTAGACATTCGCTTCGGTGCCGGGTGAGTAAAGCGTGCGGTCGATCACGTTTTTATGCTTATCAATAATAAAGAAATAAAACTATCCCAATGATAACAATGAGAAATTTATAATTATTCACAATCTAAAACTAATTCATTTTCAGAACATTCGATTGCAACGAGGTGTGAATAGAACCTGGTAACGGTTCATTCTTATAATAGGCGCAGGCTATTCTATCGATAGTTCCCGCCCATGTAATTGATTGATACTTATCAAAAAAGTAATCCCCCCATTTCCTATGATGGTCAGGTCTGACAAAGACTGTGCATTAATTATTCTAATTTTCTGGGTCACAATAACTCACAACGGTGAGGGTAAAATAATGAAAATCATTACCCGTCTTACCGCGATGGCTATAGCAGGCATCGTGATTTGTTATTTTGGATTATCCGGTTATGTGTGGTATCACGATAATCAACGTAGTAAACAAGCTGATGTTCAGGCTTCTACGCTGGAAGAAAATAATAAAGTATTAGGTTTTTTACGCGAAAAAGGATGCGATTATTGTCATACCCCTTCAGCGGAATTACCTTTCTATTCTTCTTTTCCTGTCGCTAAACAGTTGATGAATTACGATATTCAACTGGGATATAAATCCTTCAATCTTGAAGCCGTGCGTGCGGCACTGGTCGCGGATAAACCCGTTTCGCAAAGCGATCTGAATAAAATTGAATGGGTGATGCAGTACGATACTATGCCGCCAACGCGTTATACCGCGCTGCACTGGGCCGGTAAGGTTAGTGATGCTGAGCGCAAAGAGATTCTTGGCTGGATTGCAAAACAACGCGAGCAGTACTACGCCAGCAGTGATACGGCAGCTCAACATCGCAACGAACCGGTTCAACCGATACCGGAAAGTATCCCGACAGATGCCCGTAAAGTGGCGCTCGGTTTCTCGCTCTATCATGATCCACGGATTTCCGGCGATAGCACGATTTCTTGTGCGCACTGCCATGCTCTGAATGCGGGCGGCGTGGATGGCAGAAAAACGTCAATCGGCGTGGGGGGAGCCGTTGGACCAATTAATGCGCCGACGGTCTTTAACTCGGTGTTTAACGTGGAGCAATTCTGGGATGGGCGTGCGCCGACGCTGCAGGCGCAGGCCGGTGGCCCGCCGTTAAATCCCATTGAAATGGCGTCTAAATCCTGGGATGAAATTATCCAGAAACTGGATAAAGATCCGCTTCTGAAGCAACAATTTATCGCGGTTTATCCGCAGGGATTCAGTGGTGACAATATTACTGACGCGATTGCTGAGTTTGAGAAAACGCTCATTACGCCAAATTCGCCATTTGATAAGTGGTTACGTGGCGATGAAACGGCGTTAACTGCCCAGCAAAAACAGGGCTATCAGTTGTTTAAAGATAATAAGTGTGCGACCTGTCATGGCGGTATTATTTTAGGCGGACGCTCATTTGAGCCCCTGGGGCTGAAAAAGGACTTTAATTTTGGCGAAGTCACCGCGGCAGATATTGGCCGGATGAACGTGACGAATGAATTACGTGACAAGCTGCGTCAGAAAGTACCGGGTCTGCGTAACGTTGCGCTAACTGCACCTTATTTCCATCGTGGCGATGTACCGACGCTCGATGGCGCAGTGAAACTGATGCTGCGTTATCAGGTGGGTAAGGAACTGCCGCAGGAAGATATCGACGATATTGTGGCGTTCCTCGAAAGTCTTAACGGGGTGTATACGCCATATATGCAGGGTAAATAATCATTCCCCCTGTCCAGCCTGATACGTTTTGCAGGCTGGATAATTTTCCTTTACCTGGCCGTCGGTTATATCTGCTCAGCCACGAATATTTCCCACAATTCTTCCACTGCCCTGGACATCCTGGCCGCAGGTCGAAACAGTCTGATATCAATGGGTACCCACAATCCACTCTGTTGCGGGGCCGCAACGGCGATGGTCCCGGCCTGAACGTCCGGAGCCGCCAGGCTTTCCGGCAGCCAGGCAATGCCGTCCCCGGCTTTGACCATTGCCAGCAGCGTGGCGGCCAGATCGGCGGTGAAGGCGATGTCCATACCGCGTCGGGCATGATTCACCGGAGACGTGTTCGAGAGGATCCTCCCCAAACCGGATTCTGCAGAGAAGGAGAGAAACGGAAATTTCTTGCCCCCCGTTGCCTGCCAGAGCGGCTGAGAAGAGCCGGGAGCGCATTTTGAGTAGGGTAATAATGTTTCTCGTCCAAGGCGGACGCTGAGATATTTCGTCCGATCAAGGTTGATGTGCATGTGAGGGTGGTAATAACACAGCAGAAACTGCGCATCCCCTTTTTCAATCATCCGTTCACAGGCGCTGAGGGTATCTGATAGCAGGCGAAATGAGCCGAAACGGGCGATTTTTTCGTTATTACGCATCAGCGCCGGAAAAAAGGAGAACGACAGGGAGTGTGTTGCAGAGAAAATAACATCTGGTCGGGTATTTCCTGCTGCTTCAATAGTTTCATTTCTCAGGGTGTAAAGCGCGCGGATCAGTTCGGGCACCTGAGCGACGAACACTTCCCCTGCACGAGTCAGGCTGACGCCACGGCGGTTGCGTTCAAAAATCGGCGTTCCAAGCCACTCTTCCAGAGAGACGATACGTCGGCTGAATGCGGGCTGCGTCACATATCGGGAAGCGGCTGCCCGGGAGAAATTGAGTGACTGCGCCAGCGCAATGCAGTCTTCAAGCCAGGTGAGTTCCAGGTGATGCCGATTTTGCATTACAGCCAGCCTCTTTGGCATTAGATCAGCAGATGAGCACTGCTTAAGATGGAAAAAGACAGGACGATGGCGTCCTTAAATACTGCCTGCGTGCATTATGCCAATAATAAACCGGCATGAGATATCACTTTTTACAGGCGCGTAAGTGCGAGCACAACTGACTAAGAACCCGCCGGAGAAAACATGCGTATCCTCGATGTTGTAGAAATAACTAAACCCATCGCTTCCCCTATTCGTAACGCCTATATCGATTTTAGCAAGATGACAACCAGCCTGGTGGCTGTTGTGACGGATGTTGAAATAGCGGGACGCCGGGTTGTGGGATACGGATTTAACTCTAATGGTCGTTATGGTCAGGGGGGATTGATCCGCGAGCGCTTTCGTAACCGCATTCTGGACGCAGACCCGGAAAGCCTGCTGAATGCCAAAGGTGATAACCTGGATCCGCATAAAATCTGGGATGTCATGATGAGTAACGAGAAACCGGGGGGACATGGCGAACGTTCGGTCGCCGTCGGCACGCTGGATATGGCTATTTGGGATGCCGTCGCCAAAATTGCCAACAAGCCGTTGTTCCGTCTGCTGGCTGAGATGAAGGGCGTTGAGGCCAACCCGCGCGTCTTTGTTTACGCAGCGGGCGGTTACTATTATCCGGGTAAAGACCTGAGCGCGTTGCGTCAGGAAATGCGAGGCTACCTGAATCGCGGCTATAACGTGGTTAAAATGAAAATCGGCGGGGCATCGCTCGATGAAGACCGCCGCCGAATTGACGCGGTCCTCGCGGAAATTGGCGATGAAGCACGCCTGGCCGTCGACGCCAATGGTCGCTTTGATCTGGAAACCAGTATTGCCTACGCCAAAATGCTGCGTGAATACCCGTTGTTCTGGTATGAAGAGGCGGGCGACCCGCTGGATTATTCCTTGCAGGCTGCGCTGTCAGAGTTTTACCCAGGCTCAATGGCGACCGGTGAGAACCTCTTTTCGCATCAGGATGCGCGTAACCTGCTGCGTTATGGCGGCATGCGCCCGGATCGCGATTACCTGCAATTTGACTGTGCGCTTTCCTACGGTCTGGTCGAATACCTGCGCACGCTGGATGTCCTTGCGCAGTTTGGCTGGTCTCCATCACGCTGCATACCCCATGGCGGCCACCAGATGTCGCTGAACATTGCGGCGGGTCTTGGCCTGGGCGGCAATGAAAGTTACCCGGACTTGTTCCAGCCGTACGGCGGTTTCCCGGATTCTGTGACGGTGGAGGACGGTCATATTGTCATGCCTGAACTGCCGGGCATTGGTTTTGAGGGGAAATCAGACCTGATTAAAGAGATGCGTGCGTTGGCTGAATAGCGCTGGCTGAGATGATGTAACGCCCCTCTGGTTGCCGGAGGGGCGTTGTTTGAGCGTGTAGTGAATCGCGATCGCAATCTTTCTACACGTGTGCGCTTAACGCATGGTGACGAATTCTTCAGCCGCAGTTGGGTGGATCGCTACGGTATTGTCGAAATCTTTCTTGGTTGCGCCCATTTTCAGTGCTACCGCGAAGCCTTGCAGCATTTCGTCCATGCCAAAGCCGATGCCGTGAATACCGACAATCTTCTCTTCTGGTCCAACGCAGACCAGCTTCATGCGGCATGGCTGACGGTGTGTGGTAACAGCGGTATACATCGCGGTAAACGATGATTTATACACTTTTACCTGATCATCACCGTGCTGTTCGCGCGCCTGCTGCTCGGTTAACCCTACAGTACCAATTGGCGGATGGCTGAAGACCACGGTTGGAATGTTGCTGTAGTCCAGATGCTCGTCCGGCTTGTTATTAAACAGACGTTCGGACAGACGACGGCCTGCGGCAACCGCCACCGGCGTCAGCTCAACGGCACCGGTATTATCGCCGACCGCATAAATACCCGGCACGCTGGTGTTCTGGTATTTATCAACGACGATGTAGCCTTTTTCGTTGGTTTTCACGCCCGTTGCTGCCAGGTTGAAGTTGTCGGTGGCAGGTTCACGACCAATTGCCCAGATCAGGCAATCTACCGTTTCGCTACGGCCGTCTTCCAGTTGCAGAGTCAGGCTGCCGTCTGCATTTTTAACCACGGCTTTTGGAATCGCGTGAGTATGCAGGGTCGGGCCTTCAGTGTTCATCACTTCAACCAGCGTGTCGACAATCATCGGGTCAAAGCTACGCAGCGGCGCGTGTTTACGCACAAAGAGATGCGTTTGCGCGCCCAGACCGTTAATGACGCCCGCCAGCTCAACGGCGATATAGCCTGCGCCAACAACGGCCACGCGTTTCGGCAGTGCTGGCAGCTCAAAGAAACCGTCGGAGTCGATACCGTATTCCACACCCGGAATGTTCGGATGGCTCGGGCGACCGCCGGTGGCAATTAAAATATGATCGGCAGTGATCGTTTCGCCGTTCACTTCAATGGTTTTAGCATCAACGAAGCGGGCAAAGCCTTTAATAACATCGACGTTATTTTTACCCAACACGTTATCGTACGAGGTATGGATGCGATCGATATAGGCGGTACGGCTGGCGATCAGTTTATCCCAGTCGAACTTATTGATAGTGGTGTCGAAACCATAATCCGGGCCATACATATGAATAGCTTCGCGGATCTGCGCGGCATGCCACATCACTTTCTTCGGTACGCAGCCAACGTTGACGCAGGTGCCGCCCAGCTCTTTGGCTTCAATCAGTGCGCATTTCTGGCCGTACATTGCCGCACGGTTAATGGAGGCAATACCGCCGCTGCCGCCGCCGATAGCGATGTAATCATAGTGCTTGGTCATGACCGCTCCTTCATGTTCATTGTAGGGCGGAGAAGCGTTATGCCATCCGCCAAAATATTCGCGATTGTATACCTGAAATTAAAAGGTTCCACCGATGGCTGCAATTACTCCGGCACGATCCAGCTGACGGAAGTGTGCCCGGTTCCTGCCGGAACCAGTTTGCTGTGTAGCCACGGCAGGACGTTGTTCATCTGCTGTTCCAGCTTCCACGGCGGGTTAATCACAATCATGCCGGACGCCGTCATGCCGCGCTGATCGCTGTCCGGGCGTACCGCCAGCTCAATTTGCAGGATGCGACGAATGCCGGTGTCTTCCAGATCATGAATCATACGTTTGATTTGCTGACGCAGGACTACCGGATACCACAGTGCATAGGTACCGGTCGCGAAACGTTTGTAACCTTCGCTGATGCCGGTGACGACGGCCTGATAGTCGGATTTAATTTCGTACGGGGGATCGATAAGGATCAATCCACGACGGGAAACCGGCGGTAATTTTGCTTTTAACTGCTGGTAGCCGTCGGCTTTAGCGACGCGCGCACGTTCGTCTTTCTGGAACTCGGAACGCAGTAGCGGAAAATCGCTCGGGTGCAGTTCTGTCAATTGCAGGCTGTCCTGCTCACGCAATAACTGGCGGGCAATCAGCGGAGAACCCGGGTAGTAGCGCAGCTGACCACTCCGGTTGAAATGCTGCACGACAGAAATATAGGGTTCCAGTTCGGCAGGCAAATCGTCCTGCTGCCAGATACGGGCGATGCCTTCCAGATATTCACCGGTACGTTCGGCATGTTCACTGCTCAGCTGATAACGGCCAGCGCCGGCATGGGTGTCCAGATAGAGAAACGGTTTTTCTTTCTCTTTGAGCGATTCAATGATCAGGCTCTGAACGGTGTGTTTAAGGACGTCGGCGTGGTTGCCTGCGTGATAACTGTGGCGATAACTGAGCATGGGTAATGAAATTCCGCTGAAATGACGATTTGCCACAGTTTACAGCAGATCGGCACAGATTACCCGTAGGCCCGGTAAGCGTAGCGCCACCGGGCGTCTTTCCATCACGGTGAGTATTGAAATCCTCTACACTTAACCCCATTCTACAAATAATATGCACAGCGCCGGATACGCGCTTCATTCACTCTTTTCAACAGGACCGCGCTAATGACCAATCCATTGCTGACTCCCTTCGAACTGCCGCCGTTTTCTAAAATTCAGCCTGAGCATGTCGTTCCCGCTGTGACTAAGGCGCTAAACGATTGCCGCGAAAACGTTGAACGCGTGGTTGCGCAGGGCGCGCCGTACACCTGGGAAAATCTCTGCCAGCCATTGGCGGAAGTGGACGATGTTCTGGGGCGTATTTTCTCTCCGGTCAGCCACCTGAATTCGGTGAAAAACAGCCCGGAGCTGCGCGAAGCATACGAACAAACGCTGCCGCTGCTGTCTGAATACAGCACCTGGGTTGGGCAACATGAGGGGCTGTACAAAGCCTACCGCGATCTGCGCGATGGCGATCATTACGCCACCCTGAATACCGCACAGAAAAAAGCGGTCGATAACGCACTGCGTGATTTTGAGCTGTCTGGCATTGGTTTGCCGAAAGAAAAACAACAGCGCTATGGCGAAATCGCGACCCGTCTGTCTGAACTGGGTAACCTGTACAGCAACAACGTGCTGGATGCGACTATGGGCTGGACCAAACTCGTCACCGACGAATCTGCGCTTGCCGGGATGCCGGAAAGTGCGCTGGCCGCCGCTAAAGCCCAGGCTGAAGCCAAAGAGCAGGAAGGTTATCTGCTGACGCTGGACATCCCGAGCTACCTGCCGGTCATGACCTACTGCGACAACCAGGCTCTGCGTGAAGAGATGTACCGCGCTTATTCCACCCGCGCATCTGACCAGGGGCCAAACGCGGGCAAATGGGATAACAGCCCGATAATGGAAGAGATCCTCGCGCTGCGCCACGAACTGGCTCAACTGCTGGGCTTCGAAAGCTACGCCTTTAAATCTCTGGCCACGAAAATGGCGGAAAACCCGCAGCAGGTGCTCGACTTCCTGACGGATCTGGCGAAACGCGCCCGTCCGCAGGGTGAGAAAGAGCTGGCCCAACTGCGCGCCTTCGCGAAAGCGGAATTTGGCGTTGATGAGCTGCAGCCGTGGGACATCGCGTACTACAGCGAGAAGCAAAAACAGCACCTTTACAGCATCAGCGATGAGCAGTTGCGTCCTTACTTCCCGGAAAACAAAGCGGTTAACGGCCTGTTTGAAGTGGTTAAGCGCATTTACGGCATTACCGCGAAAGAGCGTACTGACGTAGACGTCTGGCATCCGGAAGTTCGCTTCTTTGAACTGTACGATGAAAACAACGAGCTGCGTGGCAGCTTCTATCTGGACCTGTACGCGCGTGAACACAAACGCGGCGGGGCGTGGATGGACGACTGTGTCGGCCAGATGCGTAAAACCGACGGTACGTTGCAAAAACCGGTCGCTTATCTGACCTGTAACTTCAACCGTCCGGTGAACGGTAAACCGGCGCTGTTTACCCACGATGAAGTGATCACCCTGTTCCATGAGTTTGGTCACGGTCTGCACCACATGCTGACCCGCATCGAAACGGCCGGTGTTTCCGGCATCAACGGCGTGCCGTGGGATGCCGTCGAACTGCCGAGCCAGTTTATGGAGAACTGGTGCTGGGAGCCAGAAGCGCTGGCGTTTATCTCCGGTCACTATGAAACCGGTGAGCCGCTGCCGAAAGAATTGCTGGATAAAATGCTGGCGGCGAAAAACTACCAGGCAGCGCTGTTTATTCTGCGTCAGCTGGAATTCGGCCTGTTTGATTTCCGTCTGCACGCGGAGTTTAACCCGCAGCAAGGGGCGAAAATCCTTGAAACCCTGGCCGAGATTAAAAAGCAGGTTGCCGTCGTGCCAGGGCCGACATGGGGCCGCTTCCCGCATGCCTTCAGCCACATTTTTGCGGGCGGCTACGCAGCGGGTTACTACAGCTATCTGTGGGCTGATGTCCTGGCGGCTGACGCGTTCTCTCGCTTTGAAGAAGAGGGGATTTTCAACCGCCAAACCGGACAGTCTTTCCTGGATAGCATCCTGACTCGAGGGGGGGCTGAGGAGCCAATGACGCTGTTCAAACGCTTCCGTGGCCGTGAGCCGCAGCTGGATGCGATGCTGGAGCATTACGGGATTAAAGGCTGATTTACCGTCATACTTCAAGCTGCCTCTCCGGCAACTGCGCTCACTCACCCTGGTCACGTACTATTTGTACGTTCCCAGGGATTCCTTCACTTGTTGTCTTGATGCAACTCGAATTATTTAGGGTAAAGCGGAATTGAAAATCTGCTTAATTGATGAAACAGGCGCCGGAGACGGCGCCTTATCTGTTCTTGCTGCCCGCTGGGGGTTAGAACACGATGAAGATAACCTGATGGCGCTGGTGATGACAGCAGAGCATCTGGAACTGCGTAAACGTGATGAACCCAAACTTGGCGGTATCTTCGTTGATTTTGTCGGCGGGGCGATGGCCCATCGGCGCAAGTTTGGCGGTGGCCGCGGTGAAGCGGTAGCGAAGGCGGTCGGCATTAAAGGCGATTATCTGCCAGACGTGGTCGATGCCACCGCAGGACTGGGGCGCGATGCATTTGTGCTGGCCTCGGTAGGCTGTCGCGTACGAATGCTGGAACGTAATCCGGTGGTGGCGGCGCTGCTCGACGATGGCCTGGCGCGCGGCTATGCCGACCCGGAAATCGGGCTGTGGTTGCAGGAGCGATTACAACTGATCCATGCGTCCAGTCTGACGGCGTTAACCGATATCACTCCGCGCCCGCAGGTGGTGTATCTCGACCCGATGTTTCCACATAAGCAGAAAAGCGCGCTGGTGAAAAAAGAGATGCGCGTGTTTCAGTCGCTGGTGGGGCCGGATCTGGATGCTGACGGCCTGCTGGAGCCTGCGCGTCAGCTGGCGACTAAACGTGTCGTGGTGAAGCGCCCGGATTACGCGCCGCCGCTCGCGGATGTGGCGACACCCAATGCGGTAGTCACCAAAGGGCATCGGTTCGATATCTACTCAGGGACAGCATAGTTTGTAGGTCTGTGCGCTGAATCGCCTGATGCGCTGCGCTTATCAGGCCTACGGCTGAGTGTGGTTTGTAAGCCGGATAAGGCGTTAGCCGCATCCGGCGATTCGACTACACGAATGGAGCCAGCGGGTCGGCAATCTCAAACGCTACGGCCTTGTCAGCCTTCGGTGGATATATCAACTCACTGACAATAGATACCTTCAGCTTTTTCGCCTCTGCACGCGTCAGTTTTACCTGCTGATCCCACCCTTCGGTATACACCGCGCCCCAGGCACCCAGATCCAGACAGGTGACGTAGTTTTCCTGACGGTACGGCAGTGGCGCAACGTTTAGCAAGCTGGCTGCCGCGTTATTTCCGGCAAATTTGCCCAGTAAAATAGCGTGCTGGCAGGTCATTAGCGCGTGATTACCTTTATCATCGGTGGCGGCATAAGCCACATCGCCGGTGGCATAGATATCATCATGGCCGATGACCTGAAGGTTAGCGTCCACATGCAGGCGACCCTGGCGATCGCGCGGTGCGTCAATTTGCGCCGTTAACTCGTTTGCCTGGACGCCAACCGTCCAGATAACGGTCTGTGAGGCGATGGTCTGCCCATCTTTCAGCGTGACGCCGCAGGCATCCACGCACTCCACTTCCGCATTGACCCGCCATTCGACGCCCAGTTCAGCGGAGGCTTCGATAATGACATCACGTAATTCCTGGCTCCAGCGCCCGCCTGGTTGAGCGCCGCGTTCAACTACGACAACTCTGGTCTTAGCATCAGCACCTAATATTTCGCGCAAACGCCCCGGCAATTCCAGCGCCATTTCAATCCCGGTAAAGCCGCCGCCACAGACCACGACCGTATTGCGAGCCTCACATTCCGGTTGTAACGCCAGATCCTTAATGTGCTGCTCCAGTACGGCGGCGCTCTCGAGTTGGTCGAGGTCAAACGCGTGCTCGGCGGCGCCGGCGACAATGTCGCGGTTTACGTGGCTGCCGCTGGCGAGCACCAGGCGGTCGTAGCGGCGCAGATGAATTTCACCGTTGGCATCTTTCCAGCTTACCTCTTTAGAGGCCGGGAGGATCTGCTCAACGTGACCTTGCAGGAAGTTAACGCCGGTGGTGTCGAATAACGGTTGCAGCGGGGCGACCAGCGTGTGGACCGCGCTTTCATAAAAACGCGGGCGTACACGTAGCTCTGGCTGTGGCGCAATCACCGTAATATCAATGGCCTGCTGGTTTTTATCCGCCAGACGTGCGGCGCTCAATGCTGCCCACATACCGGCAAAACCGGCACCCACGATCAGAATTTGTTTCTGCATTAGTTGTATCTCACTGGTGACTACGAATTATTTACTCGGATTTTATTGGTCGTAGTTATGGATTGCAATGCGATCCTGATCCTTTTTTCTTTATTGCGTTGAGATTTTTTATTATCTATTTGATAAATATCTATTTATATTTTTATGCTTATGAGGAATCACTCTGTTCTCTGGAATGCTTTAGATGAAAAAGCTACAATAAACTCAGATTCATTTTGGCTGAGATAAAAAATGGCATTTTACAGTTCCGGGGTTGAGTACGGCATCCATAGCCTGATGTGTATGGTCGACAGCAAAGGCGATGCGCGGGATATGAGCGTGCGAGAAATTGCCGAACTACAAAGCGTGCCATATGACTATCTGGCAAAAATCTTCACTCGTCTGTCGAAAGCAGGTCTGGTGCGCAGTATTGAGGGCAAGGGCGGCGGTTTCCAGTTGGCTAAACCCGCGGAAGACATCACTGTGCTGGATGTGGTCAATGCCATCGATGGCGATAAGCGTATTTTTGAGTGTCGTGAAATTCGCCAGCGTTTGGCCGTTTTTGAGGAGCATCCGCCACAGTGGGCTTGTGAAGGCATTTGCGGCGTGCGTTCGGTAATGGACATGGCGCAACAGCGCATGGAAGAAGCGCTTGGCCAGCATACCATTCTGGATTTGGCACGTAAGATGTACCGCAAAGCGCCAGATACCTTCGTGGTGGAAGTGCAGGAGTGGATAAACGCGCGCAAAGGGTAGCGGTTGGAAATGCCCGATAGCGCAAGGCGTACCGGGCATAGTGAACGTAGGCCGGATTAGGCAATAGCCGCCATCCGGCACGGTGTATTACTGTTCGGTACTCGGCGTATTAATCATGCGGTTCAGCCATGGCACCATCATCGCCATCACGACCGTTACCGCCAGGGTGACCAGGCCAATCTTGCTGAACACGTTGGTGTAGATAGGCAGCGTCTGGAGTGGATCGGTAATGTTTTCCGGTACGGCTGTAAACGTTGCGACGTAACCCCCCATCAGGAAGGCTGCTGCCTGGGTCAGGAACCACATCCCAAGAATAAAGCCCATCAGGTGTTGTGGCACCAGCGCGGCGACCATTGCCAGTCCCAGGGCGCTAATCAGCAGTTCACCCAGACTCTGGAACAGATAAACCAGCACGATAAACCACGGAGACGTCAGCCCTTGCGCATCGGCAAACCACATTCCGGCTGCGGCGGCAGTCAGGAAGCCTAGTGAGCACAGGAACATGCCAAGCGTAAACTTCATCGGCATGGTCAGGTCTTTGCCCTTGTTGCCCAGACGGGTATAAATCGCGGCCAGCACCGGGCTTGCCAGTACCACCCAGAAGGGGTTCAGCGCCTGGAAACTCACCGGGTTGATGGTAATACCGAGAATTTCATGATGCACGTTATTGATGGCAAAGAAGTTCAGTGATGTCGGCATCTGTGCATACAGCACGTAGAACACCACCGCTTCCAGCATCAGGATAAAGGCCACGAACATCTTATTGCGTCCGGTTTTATCCAGTTTGAATGCCTGACGGAAGAAGATAATGGTGACGACAATCGACAGTACGATCAGCACCAGGTTGGCAACTTTAACGTTGTGCATCAGCCAGGCGCAGATGAATACCATCACCACCGTACCGGCCAGCACATAGAGCAGGTTACGGAAATTCAGCGGCTTATGATCGGGTTCAGAACCGATATTCTTCACCATGCCACGACAGGCAAAGTAGACCAGCAGCGCAACGATAAGCCCGGCACCGCACAGGTTATAGGTAACGGCGTAACCAAACTTATCGGCAATCACCGGCGCCAGCGACAGTGACAACAGCGAACCGATGTTGATCGACATATAAAACAGGGTAAAAGCACCGTCCAGACGGGCGTCTTTCGGGGGATAGCATTTTGACAGCAGGCTTGCCGGGTTGGCTTTAAACAGCCCGTTACCCACGGCAATGGTACCCAGTGCGATAAAAATCAGGTCGGGCTTGAGCAGTGACATCCCGGTCATGAAGTAACCAAGTGCCAGTACGATAGCGCCGAGCACCAGCGTGCGTTTGGTCCCTAAAAGATGGTCGCCGACATAGCCGCCGATGGAGATCAGGCCGTATACCAATGCCGCAAACGCGCCAAAGGTGATAAAAGCCTGTTCCTGAGAAAATCCGAGCTGCTTAACAAAAAATACCGCCAGGATGCCCTGAACGCCGTAATAGCCAAATCGTTCCCATAATTCCACAAAGAAGATCATGAAGAACGGACGAGGTTGCTGCAGCAAGCCCGTAGGTGCAGTAGTATTCATATTCCTTCGCCTTTCAAAGCCATCCCGAAAAGTATGAACGCGTATTCTTAAACGCGCCGAAAAAGTCTTATTTTGTTATAGACTGCGGCGATTAGCCGTAAGAGTAGATTATTATAGAGATAGTTTTCGATCCAATTAGTTGATCACACTAATTATGATTTATTTGTTGGATTGATGTACTAATTGTGTCCGAATGATAAAAACAAAAACGCCCGCACAGGCGGGCGTTTACAGGCTTTACTGTTTGCAGCGGGCCGGGTTATTCCCCGGCAGCAAGCATTTTATGCTTCTTCTTCGTCACGCAGCGGAACAATCAACATGTCGACGTGCACGGTGTTGATCAGTTGACGCGCGGAGGACATCAGTTTGCTCCAGAAATCCTGGTGGTGGCCACAAACGACGAGATCCATGTCGTATTTTTTGATGGCATCGACCAGGACCTGGCCCAGGTCGCCGCTACCGCTCAGGGTTTCGGTGATTGGGTAGCCTGCATTGGTGGACAGCTCGGTTAAGGCGTGGTGGGTTTCTTCAGAAATGCGTTTCTGCATGTCGCCCAGATTCACGTCGATTAGCCCGGTGTACAGGTCGGAATAGTTTACGTCAACGTGGATAAGGGAGACTTTCGCATTGTAAGGCCGCGCCATAGAGACCGCTTTTTCAACCAGAACTTTGCTTTCTGGAGAAAGATCAACCGCGATAAGAATGTGTTTATAAGCCATAGTGTTACTCCTTCCATAAGTTGTCGATGACTAGCCTGCTGGCGTTCATTTGCCGCCGCGTCATCCGCGTCCTGCGAACGTTGTGCGCGGGGCTAGCCCAGTCGTAAAAACGTACCTTATAAGGACTATCCTTACATTATAGCGACCGGGATAATCCGTCAATCCGCCTTGCTTGCCAAGTAGTTAAACAAATTTTTTAGTTAATTGCATTGATAGTGCTTAACCTTCTGGCAAAAAAATTAACTGATCTCCTACACTATTTAGAGAGGCGCTCGGATGCGTGACACTAACACGAGCGGTTTCAGTTGTACTCTTCACTGAATGGTTTGGCAGGGTATCGGGGAGCGGTAGTCCCGGAAAGGATTTCCGTGGGCGGGTCGCCGGGGAGGAGATATGATAAGCACCATTGCGTTATTCTGGGCTTTATGTGTCGTTTGCATTGTTAATATGGCGCGTTATTTTTCTTCGCTACGCGCACTGTTAGTGGTACTTCGTGGTTGCGATCCATTACTTTACCAGTATGTCGATGGGGGCGGCTTTTTTACCTCGCATGGGCAACCTAACAAGCAGATGCGTCTGGTGTGGTATATCTACGCTCAGCGTTACCGTGATCATCATGACGATGAGTTTATTCGCCGCTGTGAGCGGGTTCGCGGTCAGTTCATCCTTACCAGCGCGTTATGTGGGCTGGTGTTAATCAGTATGGTCGCGCTGATTATCTGGCACTGATTTCTACGACAGATATAAAAAAAGCGGGTCAGTTTCCTGACCCGCTTTTTTACTGTGCATGCGCTTAGATTAGCTTCAGGGAGAGCCAGTACAGCACCCCGGAAAGGATAATCGCTGCTGGCAGGGTGAAGACCCAGGCCATCAGAATGCTGGTTACCGTTTTACGCTGCAAACCGCCACCGTCAACAACCATCGTCCCTGCAACAGAAGAGGAGAGAACGTGAGTGGTGGAAACAGGCATACCGGTGTAACTGGCGAGACCGATAGAGACTGCGGCAGTCATCTGTGCCGACATCCCCTGAGCATAGGTCATGCCTTTCTTACCGATTTTCTCACCGATAGTGGTCGCCACGCGACGCCAGCCAATCATCGTACCGCAGCCCAGAGCCAGAGCAACAGCCATGATAATCCACACGGGTGCGTACTCAATGGTGCTCAGCATGTCGGTTTTCAGTTTCTTCAGCAGGCGCTGATCGTCGCTGCTTACGCCAGGCAGTTTCACGACTTTATCGGTCGTATCAGAAATGCACAGCATAATGCGACGCAGCTGGCTACGCTGCTCAACGCTTAGCTTGTCGTAGGTTTCCAGGTTCGCCAACATACCTTTCGCACGCTCAAGCGCGTTGATGGTATTTGCCGGGTGACAATGGAACTCTGCTGGTGTCGTTGTCGCCGTTTCCGTCGGAGACGGAATCAACTGATCAACGCCGGTCGCCTGTTTGAGCAGGTCAGGGCGCTGCTGGAAGTAGGTTTCGACGTTATTGATAGCATCACGGGTACGCGTAATTTCGTAACCAGAAGCATTCATATTCACCACGAAACCTGCAGGCGCTACGCCAATCAGTACCAGCATTACCAGACCAATACCTTTCTGCCCATCGTTAGCGCCATGAGAGAACGCCACACCGATAGCGGAGAGGATCAGCGCGATACGCGTCCAGAACGGCGGCTTTTTCTTACCATCTTTCTTTTCACGCTCTGCTGGCGTCAGGTGAATACGCGCCCGCTTCTTGGTGCCGTTCCAGTAACGACGCAGCAAGAAGATCAGACCGCCAGCGAACACCAGACCGACAATAGGGGAAATGATCAGCGAACCGAAAATATTGAGCACTTTCGGGATGTTAAGTGCGTCCACCACTGAAGTCCCGTTCATCAACGCATTGGTTAAACCAATACCGATGATCGCGCCAATCAGCGTGTGGGAGCTGGATGCAGGCAGACCAAAGTACCAGGTACCGAGGTTCCAGATAATTGCCGCCAGCAGCATGGAGAACACCATGGCGAGGCCATGTGAAGAACCCATGTTGAGCAGCAGATCCGTTGGTAGCATATGCACGATGGCATACGCTACGCTGAGACCACCCAGCAAAACACCAAAGAAGTTGAACAACGCAGCCATGACCACCGCCAATTGCGAACGCATTGCACGGGTATAGATCACGGTTGCGACAGCATTGGCTGTATCGTGGAAGCCGTTAATTGCTTCGTAGAACAGCACAAAAGCCAGAGCAAGCAATAATAAAAGCCCGGTATGTAAATCCAGGCCAGCAAACAAATGTAGCATAGGACGTTACGCCATTTTGAGGACATGAACGCGGCGCATTATCAGTGACTTTGGCGGCGCGGGCAAAGTGAAATATAGAGTTTTTTTGATTTGTCTCCTGCTTTGTTTTACACCACTAAAGAATTATCCTATAGAATTCATATAAATACCTATTATTGATAGTTTGGTGCTGGTGCGACCACTGAGGAATCTTTACAATTCACGCCCGCTTTTTAGAGAGGATCGCAACGTGGAAAGGTTTGATACCGTTATTATAGGCGCTGGCGCAGCGGGTATGTTCTGTGCCGCGCAGGCAGGGCAAGCAGGCAGTCAAGTACTGCTGATTGATAATGGTAAAAAGCCGGGACGTAAGATCCTCATGTCCGGCGGAGGGCGTTGTAACTTTACCAATCTTTATGTGGAACCGGCTGCATATTTGAGTCAAAACCCGCATTTTTGCAAATCGGCGCTGGCTCGCTATACACAGTGGGACTTTATCGATCTGGTGGGGAAACACGGCATTGCCTGGCACGAAAAAACGCTTGGTCAGCTGTTCTGCGATGATTCGGCCCAACAAATCGTCGATATGCTGGTTGCCGAGTGCGAAAAAGGTAACGTTACGATGCGGTTACGTAGCGAAGTCCTGAGCGTCACACGAGATGATGACGGCTTCATCCTGGAACTGAACGGGATGACGGTCGGTGCGAAGAAATTGGTGATTGCCTCCGGTGGGCTTTCCATGCCGGGTCTGGGGGCAACGCCGTTTGGTTATAAAATTGCCGAACAGTTTGGACTGAAGGTGTTGCCGACGCGCGCAGGCCTGGTGCCCTTTACGTTGCATAAGCCACTGCTGGAGCAGCTTCAGGTGCTCTCAGGCGTGTCTGTTCCTTCCGTAATCACCGCTGAAGACGGCACCGTATTTCGTGAAAACCTGCTCTTTACGCACCGTGGGCTTTCAGGTCCGGCCGTTTTGCAAATTTCCAGTTTTTGGCAGCCCGGCGAATTTGTCAGCATTAATTTGTTGCCGGATGTTGACCTTGCGAGCTTTCTCGACGAACAACGAAGCGCACATCCAAATCAGAGCTTAAAGAACACGTTAGCGATGCAGTTGCCGAAACGTCTGGTGGAATGCCTGCAGCAATTAGGGCAAATCCCGGATGTAACGCTGAAACAACTTAACGTGCGCGATCAGCAAACGCTGGTGGAGACGTTAACTGAATGGCGGGTGCAGCCGAACGGTACGGAAGGGTATCGCACAGCGGAGGTCACGCTGGGTGGCGTGGATACCAACGAACTGTCTTCGCGCACGATGGAAGCCCGCAAAGTGCCAGGGCTGTACTTTATTGGTGAAGTGATGGATGTCACCGGCTGGTTGGGTGGGTATAACTTCCAGTGGGCGTGGTCGAGCGCCTGGGCATGTGCACAGGATTTGGGGTCTGCATAAGTGAAAGACTCTGTCTGCACACAATAAGAAAAAATATCATCGTGATGTGTGATACATGAACTGACTCTGACGTGCGTTTCTTAACTCCAGGAATGATATGATAAATCAGTTAAAAATCGCACAGATAAGAGAACGGGAGACACATGGTTATTCCTGAGGTAAAACAGGAGCGGCTCTATCAAAAGATAGCCAATCTCATCATTAAGCTCATCAATGATGGTATTTTTCCGCCGGGAAGCTTCTTACCCCCCGAACGTGAGCTGGCGAAGCAACTTGGCGTAAGTCGCGCATCGCTCAGAGAAGCGCTGATTGTGCTGGAGATTTCCGGATGGATCACCATCCAGTCAGGTAATGGTGTGATTGTTGCTGATAAAAAGCATTCCACCAGTGATTATACGATTGAAGAAATCCTCTATTCGCGTGAGTTGGTCGACAGCCATTGTGCGCGTCTTGCTGCTCAGGCCGGGAAAGATGATCTCATTAGCCAGCTTGAAGCACTGCATCTCAGCATGGAAAAGGCCATTAGCGAAAACAATGTGCATGGTTTTTATTCCCTCGATAAGCAATTTCATTTAACAGTATCAGAAGCCAGCCAGAACCGCGTACTGCTTGATATGTCGCGAATGCTGTGGGAACAGCGCGTTAATATCCCGTATGCCGGACTGGACAAACGTTCCGGCAATCGGGATGTATTAACCAGCATGAATACACAGCATAAAGCGATTGTGGATGCGATCCGCCAGGCTGATGCTGACGGTGCTTACCAAAAATCGCTGGAACATCTGGCCTATGTCAGACAGATCGTGGGTCTTTAATCACACCACGCTATTGGCGTAGAGCGGCTACCGCGGCACGTGCGCCTACGCTGTGCAACTGCTGACAGGCAGCGGTTACGCGTTCGATAAAGTCTGTGTTCTCGCAAAGGTCTCGCCCAAAGATAGTGTCAATGGTTAACAGCGCCCGGACACGTTCTTCTATTGATTGATACTGTTGATAAATAGCCTGATACTGCGCTGACAGCGGATCTATCACCTCAATCGGATGACCTTGTTCATCCACACCGCTGATGTAGCGCATCCAACCGGCGACTCCCAACGTCAGATGGCGAGCGTCTGCGCCTTTTTTCAGATGGAGTCGAATGGGGTCCAGCAAGCGTTGCGGTAATTTCTGGCTGCCATCCATCGCAATTTGCCAGGTTCGGTGCTTCAGTGATGGATTAGTAAAGCGCGCAATCAGCAGCTCTGCATAAGCCGCAAGGTCTGTTCCTTCCGGCATCGACAGCGTCGGCGCTTGTTCATTGAGCATTAAAGCCCGCGCTGCATTGCGATACGCCGGGTTGGTCATCGTATCGGCAATCGTTTCATACCCGCCCAGATAACCAAGGTACGCCAGGAAAGAGTGGCTGCCGTTGAGCATGCGTAACTTCATCATCTCAAAAGGCACCACATCTGCTACAAACTGTGCGCCCACGCGATCCCAGTCCGGACGCCCATTGACAAAGTTATCTTCAATCACCCACTGACGGAACGGCTCACAGGCAATGGCACAGGGATCATCTACCCCAAGCTGTTCAGCGATTTGCGCTAACGTCTCTTCTGTTGCTGCCGGAACGATGCGGTCTACCATCGTGCAGGGGAACGTTGCCTGTTCGGCAATCCACTCAGCCAGCTGCGGATCGCGCTCGGCGGCTAAACCCAGGACCGCGGTTTTTGCGACGTGGCCATTTTCTCGCACGTTGTCGCAGGACAGCACAGTAAAAGCCTTCAATCCCTGCTGGCGGCGTAGCGCGAGGGCTTCGACGATATAACCCATTGCGGATTTGGGGGACTGTGGGTGAGCAATGTCGTGCTGGATAAACGGATGATTCAGATCCAGCTCGCCGCTGGCGGCATCTGTGCAATATCCTTTTTCGGTGATGGTCAGTGAAACGATAGCCGTTTCTGGACGTGCCATTGCGTGGATAATGGCTTCACAGCCGTCAAACTCAGGATGCAGCGCTTCTTTCATCGCGCCAATGATTTTAAGCTCTGTCGTTTGTGCTCCGCGCTCGGCAACGGTGTACAGCAGATCCTGCGCCTTCAGGTTTTGAATCAGTGTGGCATCGTTTCCGGGCATCAGGTTGACCTCACAGATACCCCAGTCGCTGTCACTGCTTTCCAGCAAATGATGTGTATAGAGTGCCTGATGAGCGCGGTGAAAAGCACCGCAACCAAGATGTACGATGCGCGAAACAAGGCGTGAACGATCCCAGCGCGGGCGTGGGGTGGAAATCTGGGCGGTGGCGAGATTCTTGTCCATGACAAACTCCTGTCATTGATGATCTTCTTTGATAATGCGCTATCAAAGACCGGTCCTGACTGAAAGTGAAAAACCGCATGGCGGGGATACCATGCGGCAATGTGGTTACTGATTGAAGAAGGCACGCTGGATAGCCAGTTCAACGCCGCGTACTTCAGCCAGGCCTTTAAGGCGACCAATAGCGGAATACCCTGGGTTGGTTTTCTTTTTCAGATCATCAAGCATTTGATGACCATGGTCTGGTCGCATGGGGATAAGTGAGGCGTTGCCTTCCGCTTTACGCCGCTGTTCTTCTTCGACTATCGCTTTCACGACGTTGTACATATCGACATCCCCGGAAAGATGTGCCGCCTCATGGAAGGTTTTGGGATTCTCTTCGCGTTGTGTGGAACGCAGGTGCGTAAAGTAAATCCGCGGGCCGAACTGTTTGATCATATCCACCAAATCGTTGTCTGCGCGTACGCCGTAAGATCCTGTACACATCGTAAAACCGTTGGCGGTACTGCTTACGGTATCCACCATCCACTGCATATCTTCTACAGTAGAAACGATGCGCGGCAGGCCAAGAATTGGGCGCGGTGGATCATCCGGATGAACCGCCATACGTACACCCACTTCTTCCGCTACCGGGATAATGGCTTTCAGGAACCAGGCGAAATTTTCCCGTAAGGCTGCTTTGTCGATATCTTTATAGGTTGCAAGGTGGCTACGGAATTGATCCAGCGTATAGCCTTCCTCGGCACCTGGCAGACCGGCAATGATATTTCGCGTCAGCCGGGCTTTGTCCTCTTCGCTCATATCCGCAAAACGCTGGTGAGCCTGGGCAATTTCCTCCGCGCTGTAGTCCGCTTCCGCACCGGGACGCTTGAGGATATGCAGCTCAAAGGCGGCAAACTCAATCTGGTCAAAGCGCAGAGCCTTTGAACCGTCGGGTAGCACATACTCCAGGTCGGTACGGGTCCAGTCCAGAACCGGCATGAAGTTGTAGCACACGGTAAAGATGCCGCATTGGGCGAGATTGCGCAGCGTCTGCTGGTAATTCTTGATCCACAGATCGTACTGGCCCGTGTGGGTCTTGATGTCTTCATGGATCGGCACGCTTTCCACGACCGACCAGACCAGACCCGCTTTTTCCACGATCGCTTTGCGTTTGAGAATTTCTTCTACGGACCAGACTTCACCGTTTGGAATATGGTGCAGTGCAGTTACCACACCCGTTGCACCGGCTTGACGAACATCGGACAACGACACGGGATCGTTCGGGCCATACCAACGCCAGGTTTGTTCCATTGCTTTATCTCCTGGAAAAATTAATGAAAGGTCGCATTGATCTTCAGATAGCGTTCCGGGTATTGAGCGAGTTCCTTCACGGCGTCAGGCACATCATCAATATTCACCACCTTGCTGACGACATCTGCAGGATTAATGTTCAGCGTAGCCAGCATCTGTAACGCTTCTTCGAATTCGCCAGCACTGGTACGTGATCCGCGCAGATCCAACTCTTTAAACGTGATCAGGTTAGTGGGTAACGATGTCTCCTGTTTTGGCCAGCCGGTGAAAGCAATACGACCCGCAAACGAAGCAAGATCCAGCGTTTCGCGAATTGCACTGTTGGCACCAGATGCTTCGACGACAACCTGTGCCATCGTCCCCTGCGTGATATCTTTAATCGCCTCAACAACCTGGGTGTTCGACGGATTGATGACGTAAGGCACGCCCAGCGATTTTGCGTACTGAAGTCGTTCGTCCACGATATCGATCAGAATTGGCGTCGCACCGTAGCGCAATGCGCTCAATGCTGCCATCAGACCAATCGCACCGGCTCCAATAATGGCGATATGCTCCCCGGCCGTCAGTTTGGCGCGATGTAGCGCATGCAGTGCGATAGTCAATGGTTCAGCCAACGGAGCCATCTCAGTGGCGACGTCATCCGGGATTTTGTGAATCAAATGCGCGGGGTGAGCAACCACCTCCTGCATTGCACCATCAATATGTACGCCAATGACCTTCAGGTTTTCACAGCAATTTGTTCTCCCCACTGAACAGGGGTAGCAATGACCACAATAAATATAAGGATCAACGATAACGCGGTCACCTTCCTTAATATTTGCTGGCATACCCTTGCCTTGTTTAATAACAATACCCGTGACTTCATGTCCAATAATACGTGGATAGGTCACCAGGGGGTTAGTGCCGCGAAATGCACCTATATCAGAGCCACATATTCCAGCAGCATCAACCTTTATTAATACTTCATTATCTTTCTTTTCCGGGTAATCAACCCAACGGGTTTCAATTTCACCAGGTTTATTGATGTAGACAGCTTTGACTTTCATTTGTTTTTAATCCTTTATTTTTGACAAATACGAATACCAGGCAGCTGGAAACAATCGCAATAGCACCAGCCAGATAGAATGCGTAATCATATTTACCGCTGAACTGAACAATAAATCCGGTGACCAAAGGGCCAATAATTCCGGATATATTTGCCAGCCCATGCATGGCACCACCGACGCTACCCACTTTATCTTTGTGCACGACATCCTGAATAACTGCCCAATAAATAGGTCCAGTCAAATACAGCAGGAATAACGAGACTGACATCAATCCAACGGCACTGCCGATAGTGGTAACCGTTCCAGAAACCGCCACACAGATTGCCGCTCCAGCCAGGCAAACACCGAGAATGAGACGGCGAGAAAGCAGGGCGTTGCCCGTTACCCGATAGATAAAGTCAGAGCATACGCCCCCCAATACCATGCCGATTGCACCAATCACCCAGGGGATCACCGTTGCAATACTGATTTCTTTAATATCAAGGTGTAGCGAGTGGTTCAGATAGCTTGGGAACCAGGTCAGGAAGAAAAAGAGTATGTAGTTATAGCTGAAGAAGGCCAGCGTCGTTGCCCACACCATCGGCTGCTTCATGTAGTAGCCGAGAGAAGGCATCGCTTTACCGTCATCCGCTAAAATGATGTCATCATGGTTTTCAAAATCGACCCGTTCTTCCGGGGCGAGGTGTTTACTTTTTGAGGGTTTATCACTGGCAATGAAATACCAAAGTAATACCCAGGCTAAACCAAACAGGAAAATAATACCGAATGCCGGACGCCAGCCTAATGAAAGAGCCAGCAGACCAACCACCGGACCGGAAATTGCGCCGCCCAACGGCGAACCTGCGCTGAAAATACCGATGGCAGTGGCCGATTCTTTACGCGAAATCCAGTTATTGATTATTTTATTACCTGCAGCACTGACCGGCCCTTCAGCCATGCCGAATAATACGCGAACAGCCAGCATAGTCCATAAGCCAGTAACCAGACTGGTCATCCCACAAAATACTGACCAGAGTAATGCGGCGACCAGAAATACTGTCTTGGGGCCAAATCGGTCACTGGCCCAGCCACCGATAAAGTTAAATAGTGCATAACCAACAAAGAATGCGCTGAATATCATACCCATCTCAGCAGCATTGAATCCTAATTCCTTTTCGATGAGTGGAGCGGTGATCGACAATGCTGAACGATCCATATAGTTAAGCATGTAAACTATAAAAAGAAGAAAAACGATAAGCCATCCCATTGTTTTTCTTTTCATGATATATCCTCTTATTGTGGTCTAGTGGCCTGACCACAATATTTAAAACCTATTTTAAGATCACCATTCTTTTGATACGAATGTGATCAACATAACGAAAAATTAGCGCGTTAAATAATCACGGTCAAATGTGTGTTGGCATATCTTTATGAATTTTAAGGTTTTTGATGTTAGTGGTGAAATTTGGGATAAAAACGAGCTTCGTATTCAACACCTATTTTGGGTGGATATTGCAATAGCGTCGTACAGGGAAAACGGCGAACGTTCAGCGCAAATCAGTCAACCAGCGCAGCGGCCAGGTACAGTCACAGTGGTATCCCACCCGCAGAGAACGGAAAAATGGTTTATAACGACCTCTTTTTGTAATGCTTCATTAACATTTGAGCTACATGTCACAGAATCAACGATGGGACTAAAAGTCGCTTTGACACGCTTTGGGTTACCTTCTAGAGTGGAAAAATACAGATTTTAGATAAGAGACTATCTGTGAAATTAAGATGGTCTCTTATTGCATTTTTTTAGCTAATGGCGACCTTCTTCCGAATATTATGAAGGGGAAAGCCATGTCCGCATGTTCATTCTCAAATCCGATAAAAATCCGCGGTGTAGATGATGTCATTAATTGCATCGATGCCAGGGGAAAAATCAGTGGCAGAGCTGGTGTTATTTGGTGGTTGGCGCTAGGCGGTCTTTTTCTTGATGCTTTTTCAAATTCAGCCCTCAGTGCTGGATTAAACCCAATGACCCGCAATTTAAATCTTACTGCGACCGAAGTTGCACTACTCACCTCATTTTCATCCTGGGTCGCCATATTATTTAACCCGATTGGCGGCTGGATAGCCGATCGCTGGGGTCGTGTGCCACCGCTGATTATTGCCAAAATAATGGCGGTGATTGGTGCTTTGTTGGTGATGTCATCTTCCAGTTTTAGCACGATTATCGTAGGTCGTTTCTTTGTTGGTGTCTCTTACGGGATGGACTTTGCTGTGGCAATGGCCATGCTGGCAGAGTTCACGCCTGTGAAACTCAAAAGCCGTCTAAATACCTGGCAGGGTGTCTGGTATGTTGCCGTTTGTTTAAATTTGGTATTAGCGCTGATGTTTTACTCATGGGACGTAGGTGATGCCATCTGGCGTTATTCCATTGCTGTAACGGCATTATGTGGACTGATCGTTCTATTTTTCCAGTTCCGTTATTTAGTGGAAAGTCCGGTCTGGTTGGCAAGGAAATCACGATTACCTGACGCTATCGTTGCCATGAATAAAATATACGGTGACCAATTTATTCTGGCGCCAAAAGCAGAACAGAAACCCGTTATTGGGCAGGCTGAAAAAGGCGCAAGAAATGTGCTGTTAATATTCCGTGGTGTTTATTTACCACGTACGATTCTGGCTTCGACCGTTCAAATCTGTCAGTCGATCCAATATTTCGGTGTGGGCTGGTATTTGCCGGTTATTAGTGCTGCGATGTTTGGTAAAAACTTTGTTTACGCAACTTTATGTTCACTATTTTTTAACGTTTTCGGCATCGTCGGCGGTTTCTTATCGCCTGCGATTGGACGCCGTCTGGGGTTGCGCCGCGCCTCGGCGATCGGTTTTGCCGTGGCCTTCCTCGTGCTACTCACGCTGGGTCTGTTCAGTGACACTATGCCACTTTGGGCCTCTTTGTTGGTCCCTGCACTGTTTATTCTTTGCCACTCTGGCGGACCTGGTGCAAACGGGAAAAGCCTGTCGTCACTCTCTTTTCGCAGTGAACTGCGGGCTGGCGCGAACGGCGTGGTCGGTGCGCTCGGGGCAATAGGTGCGGCGCTTGGGCTGTTTATTTTCCCGGTCTTCCGTGATTTGTATGGCCTGCAAACGACCTTCCTGATCATGTCTGCCGTGCCGCTGTTTGCGAGCATTATCTGTTTTGTTATTCCGTGGGACCCCACCCGCACCACTATTCAGCCGGATAACGAGCCTGGTGCGCCGCAGTTCGAATCACCCCATTCACCTTATCCAGAGTCGATGGCCCCAGAATCAAACAGGAGTACGAAATGAGTGAATACGAAGATGTCATTCTGGCTATTGATGAAGGTACATCGGGGACCCGTGCGGCAGTTGTTGCACAAAATAGCCAGGTTCACTGCCTGGAATACCAGCCGCTTCAGGTCAGTAGTCTGCGTCATGGTGTGGTGGAACAAGATGCTGACGAGGTCTTGCAGGCCACTATTGAGGTTTGTCGCAAAGCGATAGCTAACGCGCAATGCAACAAGATGCGCATTGTGGCGCTGGCGATTGCGACCCAACGCTCAACGGCAGTGCTGTGGGATGCGCAAACGGGCAAGGCATTAACTCCGGCGATGGTCTGGCAGGATGCGCGTTTCACGGACGAACTGGCCCAGCTAGCCCCTGAATGGGACGCAAAACTGCTGCCGCTGATTGGGCGACCGGTTGGGATACGCTCTCCTTATCTTTGGGCGTCGCACCATCTTGCCAATACGCCTGCGGTGGCGAAGGCGTATCAGGCTGGAACACTGGTCTTTGGTACCGTTGATAGCTGGTTGCTTTGGCATTTGGCGCAGGAGAAAAAAAGTGTCACCACTCCGACAAATGCCACCTCTGCTGGCGCGTATTGCCTCAAAGAGCATCACTATCATTTGCCATGGCTACAGACGCTGGGCTTTCCGGCGTCATTGTTGCCTGAATTACATGATGATGCCGATGACTTCGGCACCACGCGTGAAGATATTCTGGGGATAAGCGTGCCGATCCTGGCCTGCGCAGGGGATCAGTTTGCGGGGGCGATTGGGCTGGGGTGTACCGAGCGAGGGCAGGCTTTTTGTATGCATGGCACTGGCAGCTTTGTTGATTTAATGATGGGGCCAGCGGTACCAACATTGCAAAAGGGCTGTGAAAGTACGCTCACCATGACGGCGCGTCGCCAAAAAGGGCTTTCACATTTCTCTGTCGAAACCTTTGTCCCCACTACCGGTTCGGCGCTCAACTGGGTGTGCGAAAAGCTGCATTGGTTTGACTCACCCGAACAGATCAGCGAACTGGCCGCGCAGGCTAGCGACGCGGGTGGCGTAAGTTTTATTCCGGCGCTAACGGGGCTACGCGTACCCCATCTCCAGCCTCATGCCCGTGCGTCCCTGAACGGTATCTCAATTTCGACCACGCGCTCGCAGGTGGCCTACGCGATTCTGGAAGGGATTGCGCATTCGGTCGCGGCCTGTATTCGCGCAAATGAAGCGGCAACCGGGATCCCCACAAAAGAGTTGGTGGTCGGGGGAGGGTTATCAAATAGCGATACGTTATTGCAAATCCAGGCCGATCTTAGCGGTATTCCTGTGCGGCGAATGGCCGAAACGGCGCGGGCAAGCTTACGTGGCGTTGCGTTTTTGGCAGGAGCCAATGGGCTGCTGTGGGACTCGCTGTCGGATGCCTGCGCCATGCTAAAAACCGCGCGGCTATTTGAGCCGAAAATCAGTCATGACCTTCGCGAGCAAAAAATTAACCGCTGGGCGATGCGTATTGCACTCGAAATGGAAGCCGCCGACAGCCTCACCTCAGCTAATCAGGAGCACACTTACTCATGAAGTTATTCCCTTCGCGAAAGCCCAACAAAACCTGTAGTGAGATGTACGGTGCAGAGCCGCTGCGTCTGCATCGACCTGAGCAACTGGATCGACTGGAAAGCGACACCTACGACATTCTGATTGTCGGTGGTGGCGTAACCGGAGCCTATGCGGCGTTGGATGCCAGCCTGCGTGGCTACCGGGTGGCGCTGATTGAGAAAAGTGACTTTGCCTCAGGCACTTCATCAAAGTCATCGAAAATGGTACACGGCGGTCTGCGCTATATCGAACAAGGAAATCTGGGACTGGTTCGCCACTCTTTGCTCGAACGCCAGCGTATGCGGAGGAATGCCCGTCATCTGGTGCAACGGTTACCTTTTTTATTCCCGGTGCTCGATAAAAATGGCGTATTCGACAAGCGGATGTCCGCTGCATTTGAAAGCCTGCTCTGGACCTACGACCTTGCGGGAGGATGGCGGGAAGGCATCCTTCACCAAAAATTGACCCCTGCGGAAGTGCTGTCGCATTGCCCGACGCTCAAAGAAGAACAGCTATCCGGTGGTTTTATGTATTTCGATGCCCGCGTCGACGATGCCCGACTGACGTTGGCATTGGTGCGCACGGCGGCGTTTCATGGCGCGGTGGTGACCAACCACGCGGAAGTCATCGAAACCACGCGCGACCAGCACGGCAAAGTGAATGGAGCCATCGTCTATGCCGATGGCAGAGAAATTCAGGTCAACGCACGGGTTGTCATCATGGCGACGGGCGTCTGGCTACGTGACTGGAATGGGCTGAAAAAAGGTGACGCATCGCCGCTGAATATCCGTCCTGCCAAAGGGGTACATGTTGCTATTCCGTGGATGAAGATCCGCAATGATTGCACGGTGACGATCCCGGTTGCCGGGCGCAGTCGCCGCGCAACGATCACCCGTTGGGGCAACGTTTCCTATTTGGGTACCACCGATGAGGATTATCAGGGCGATCTCAATGATGTTCACTGCAATCGCGCTGAACTGGACTTTCTGCTGGAAGGGGCGAATTCGGCATTGAAAACCGATCTCCGCCCGGAAGACGTGGTGGGAAGTATCGCCGGTTGCCGCCCTCTGGTGGGGACGGCGGGAGGCAAGACCGTTGAGATGAAACGTAATCATGAAATCACGGTTGCGGCAGATGGTCTGATTACGATTGTCGGCGGCAAGCTGACGACATCACGTCATATGGCAGAAGAGACCATCGATGCCGCCAGCAAAATACTCGGCCGTAAAAAGGCCTGCTCAACCAAAACCGCCTGGTTGCTGGGGGCGGCGGGCTATGACCCGCAGGCGATTCTGGCATCGGGCGGTTTGTCTGCGCACCTGGGGGAGCGCTACGGGACGGAAGCGCATTTTGTCAGTGACCTTATCCAGTCCAATCCCTTACTGGCAAAGCCAATTGTGGAAGGGCTTCCCTATACCGAAGCGGAAGTGGTGTATGCCGTGCGCCATGAACTCGCCAGTACCATTGATGATGTGTTATCGCGCCGAATTCGTGCCCGTCTGATGGCTCGTGATGCGTCAGCGAATGCTGCGGAACGCGTGGGGGAAATTCTGCAACAAGAGCTCAAGCTTCAGCCTGAACAGGTGGCCCGGCAGGTAGCCAGCTATCGGGCGGCAATTAAACATGAAAAATCAACTCTTATGGGGACATCCGAATGATCAGTAAAGAAGCGATTAAACGCGGTTACAACCGTGGAAATTATACGGTAGGTGCACACACGTGCCCGGCATGGGCGACGGATATCAAAAGCAGCGGTGGCGCGAAAGGGATGCAAATTGATCCGGTGGTGATGAGCGAGGCAACGTTTGATCGACTGCGGGTCATTGCTGATGAGGTGCTGACGTCGGAGTCTGATGTGATTACCTGGACCCGCGACTGGTGGGCCGGATCGATGATTGCGGAAACCCAGGGCGCACCGGCCACGTCAAAAGGGGCGATTGTACGTGTCTCTACGGTAGAACAAATTCAGGATGTGATGCGTCTGGCGAATGCGTTGGCAATCCCGGTCACGGTTTCCGCCGGGCGCAGTAACGTCACTGGCGCCGCATTGCCGTTGCGGGGGGGCATTGTGCTGGATGTTTGCGAACTCAACAAACTTATCGACTTCGATCCACAAAGTCAGATTGTTGACGTTGAAGCCGGCATGTTCGGCGATATTTTTGAACAAACCATCCAAAAAGAGTACGGCATGACGATGGGCCACTGGCCGTCATCGTTTGGTATCAGTACCGTGGGCGGTTGGGTGGCCTGTCGTGGCGCGGGACAGTTGTCGACCCGCTACGGAAAAATTGAAGATATGGTTTTTGGGATGGATGTCGTCCTTGCCGATGGCCGCTTAATCACCGTGGGTGGCTATGCGCGTAGCGCAACGGGGCCTGATCTACAGCAGATGTTTATTGGTTCTGAAGGCACATTGGGGGTGATTGTCCGTGTGCGTCTGAAACTGCATCGTTTACCTGACTATGGGCGTGCCATCGCCTGGGGTTTTTCCAGCTTCGCCAGTGGTCTGGAGGCATGCCGTGAAATCTTACAGCATGGCGCGAACCCCGCAGCGTTGCGCCTGTACGATAACCTGGAAAGCGGCGTGCAGTTTGGTTTACCAGAGACCAATGTCCTGTTGATTGCGGATGAGGGGGAGCCTGAGATTGTCGATGCGGTACTGGCTATCAGCGAACGCGTGTGCCAACGCAGCGGACAACAACTCGACGGCGAGGCTATTTTTGAACGCTGGCTGGACACCCGATATCTGACCGGAAAAAGTGCTGAAGGCTTTAAAAAGAGCCCAGGTCTGGTGGCGGATACGCTGGAAATGGTGGGTCGTTGGCGCGATCTTAGCGACGTGTATGATGATGTGGTGGCTGCGATTAACGCCGTACCCGGCACGCTGGCCGGTTCGGCGCATCAGTCTCACGCCTACATCGACGGCGCATGCCTCTATTTCTCATTGCGCGGTGATGTGGCGATTGAACAACGTGCGGCCTGGTATCGTGCGGCATGGGATGCAGCGAATGCGGTGTTAATTAAGCACAACACCTCCCTTAGCCACCATCATGGTGTGGGTCTCCTGCGTTCGCCCTATATGCAGGCTTCTTTAGGCGAATCGCTTTCCGTTCTGGCGGATATCAAATATGCGCTGGATCCGAAAAACATTCTTAACCCAGGCAAACTGGGGTTAAGCGTCGATCTTCCTTCACATCAGGCAGGTCAATAATGATCAAAAATCTTGGCGTGCTCCTGGCGCGCCAGCCCGTCATCATGGCGATTTACGGAATTGAGCAATTGAAAACCGCGCTGTCCAGCAAGGCGGAAGTCTGCATTATTGCCAACATTGACCTGATTAAGCTCCATCCGGTGATAGAACTGCTGTCGAAGGCGGGGAAGTACGTCATCGTGAATATCGACAGCTGCAATGGGCTGTCCCAGGATAAGGGCGGCATTGATTATGTGGCCGAAACGGGAGCGATGGGGTTGCTCTCGACGCGTTTACAAACCGTACAGCGTGCGAAAAAGTGTGGACTGGTGACGATGCAGAAAATCTTTGTCACCGACCGTTCCACCTGGTTACGTAGCCTGAAAGCCGTAGAACAAAGCGAACCCGATTACGTGCAACTGATGCCCGCGCAGATGTTGCCGCTACTCTCACAGGCTGACCGTAATGTGTTGCCGCCGATAGTGGCATCAGGCTTCGTCTGTAACGAGGAACATGCTCAAACGGCGCTGTTACACGGCGCGATAGCCGTTTCGAGCAGTGATAGCGCGTTATGGGATATAGACCTTCGCCGTTAGAACACCGGGAGCCGACTATGGAAAATACACAACTTCTTGTTATTGCACATTACTATTCTCGTCAGGGAATGGGGGACAAGGTCAATGAAGAGCTCAGACTGCTTGCCCAGGCCTCGCGTCAGGAGCCTGAAAACATCGCCTATGAGTTTTTCCGTTCCACGGAAGACGGCGATCGCTTTGTGATTATTGAGACTTATCGTTGCGAACAAGGTCTCGAAATTCATCGACAAACGGAGCATTTTCAACGTATTGGCGTTGGGATTATCAACCCGTTGCTGGAGCGTAAAGAGGTGAAAAGCTTTCTCACTCATGCCGATGCACCGCGTAGTTAAAAGCTGGCTATTTTTACTACCAGGAGTACATCAATGAACACTGTCATGAAGGATTTTACGTTTTCAACTGTACCGGAAATTATCGTCGAATGGGCGGGAGCATCACGAGCAGGGGAGATTATTCAGCTGCGATTTAGCGCGCGTCGCGTGTTGTTGGTGACCGACCCCGGACTGGTCAAAGCAGGGATTCTGCCGCCTGTTTTGCATAGCCTGCAAGAGGCAGGGTTTCAGGTGACGGTCTATGATCGGGTCCAACCCGATCCGCAGGAACGTCTTGTCCGGGAAGCCTTACAGGTTGCTCGCGATGACCATTGCGACATGGTTATTGGTCTGGGCGGCGGCTCCTCGCTGGATGTCGCGAAGCTGGTGGCCGTGTTAATCAACTCTGAGCAAGATCTGCAGGCGCTTTACGGTATTGGCAAAGTGTCCGGGCAGCGTCTGCCGCTGATTAACATCCCTACCACGGCAGGGACGGGGTCAGAAGTCACTAATATTTCGATTTTGACGACCAATGATGACAGCAAAATGGGGATTGTCGCACCACAGCTATATGGCGATTTGGTGCTGCTGGATGCACAATTGACGCTTGGACTTCCTCCGGTTCATACGGCGGCGGCCGGCATCGACGCGATGGTTCATGCCATTGAGGCTTATACCGGTAAACATAAGAAGAACCCCATTTCGGATGCGCTGGCACGGGAAGCATTACGCTTAATTAGTCGCCATCTGGTGACGGCCTGCCATGATGGCCACAATCGGGAAGCCAGAGAAAGTGTGTTGTTGGGGGCAATGCTGGCAGGTCAGGCTTTCGCCAACTCTCCCGTGGGGGCGGTGCATGCGTTGGCTTATCCATTGGGGGCTCGCCATCATATTCCACATGGTTTGTCGAATGCGCTGATGCTGATTCCGGTGCTGCAGTTTAATGCGCCAGTCGCTGCGCCATACTATGCCGAGCTGGCGGCTGTCATTGGCGAGGAGGTGTCGGGGAATATAGAGAAAGATGCCGCGATATTTATTGCTGCGATGGTACGCATTATTGCTGAATCTGGTGCACCGAAAAGGCTGCGCGATGTCGATATCCCTGCTGAAACGCTGGCGATATTGGCTCAGGATGCCATGCAGCAGACCCGTCTTCTGGATAACAACCCTGTTCCGCTCACGGCAGACGATGCGTTGCGGCTATACCAACACGCGTTTTAAACAGAACACTCGCCAGAAGCTTGTCCGGCGAGCGGATTGCCGGACACTGTTTTGGCCGAGGACAACGCGAGAACAACCGAATAGACATATCGAATCCAGGTGTTAGTATTCAATAGATAGCAGTTATGAGTATGCGTGTTTCATTTCCGGCCAGGAACGCTGATGATGACAACATTACTACCCGATTTCACAGCATTTTCGTCATTCACTTCCTTCGCGGTAAGCGTTGCCTTAACGCCTGTCCGCTCTTTGGCCATCGTTTTTCATTCCTTCTCATCCCGGATGGAATCTCTCACTGGATAGCGGTTCAGTGGGTTTTGTGACACGCATCGTTTGATAACAGGGATTACGGCGGGTCGAATATGGATAAGTTTAAGCGTCATCTGATGTGGTGGGGGGCGGGCATCCTGATTGTGGTGGCCGCGATAGCATGGTGGATGCTCCGTCCTGCGGGAATACCGGAAGGGTTTGCAGCCAGCAATGGCCGAATTGAAGCCACCGAAGTGGATATTGCCACCAAGATTGCCGGGCGAATTGACACGATTCTCGTGTCGGAAGGGCAGTTTGTCCGTCAGGGCGAGGTGCTGGCGAAAATGGATACCCGCGTGCTGCACGAGCAGCGACTGGAAGCGGTCGCGCAAATCAAAGAAGCGGAAAGTGCGGTGGCGGCGGCACGAGCGCTGCTGGAACAACGGCAAAGTGAAATGCGGGCCGCGCAGTCGGTAGTCAAACAGCGTGAAGCAGAGCTGCAGTCGGTCTCTAAACGCCATGTGCGCTCCCGTTCACTGTCCCAGCGTGGTGCGGTGTCTGAGCAACAACTGGATGACGACCGCGCCGCCGCTGAAAGTGCGCGTGCGGCGCTGGAATCGGCAAAGGCGCAGGTCTCTGCCGCGAAAGCGGCGATTGAAGCCGCTCGCACCAGTATCATCCAGGCGCAAACCCGGGTCGAAGCTGCACAGGCCACCGAACGACGCATTGCGGCAGATATCGATGACAGCGAGCTTAAAGCCCCGCGCGATGGTCGCGTACAGTATCGCGTAGCCGAACCGGGCGAAGTGCTGTCCGCTGGCGGGCGCGTGCTGAATATGGTCGATCTCAGCGATGTCTACATGACGTTCTTCTTACCTACCGAACAGGCTGGTTTACTGAAGATTGGCGGCGAAGCACGCCTGGTGCTGGATGCCGCGCCGGATCTGCGTATCCCTGCGACCATCAGCTTTGTGGCCAGCGTCGCGCAGTTCACGCCGAAAACGGTCGAAACCAGCGATGAGCGGCTGAAACTGATGTTCCGCGTGAAAGCGCGTATTCCGCCAGAGCTGTTGCAGCAGCATCTTGAGTACGTGAAAACCGGTCTACCGGGCATGGCCTGGGTGCGCCTGGATGAAAGTCGCGCCTGGCCTGACTCCCTGGTGGTGAGGTTGCCGCAATGACGCATCTGGCGCTGGTTCCCGTTCCTCCCGTGGCGCACCTTGACGGCGTGAGTCAGCATTACGGGACAACGGTCGCGCTGAACAATATCACGCTGGATATCCCCGCCCGCTGTATGGTGGGGCTGATTGGCCCGGATGGCGTCGGAAAATCGAGCCTGCTGTCGCTTATTTCCGGTGCGCGGGTGATTGAACAGGGTAACGTGATGGTGCTGGGTGGCGACATGCGCGACCCGAAGCATCGTCGTGATGTCTGCCCGCGTATTGCCTGGATGCCGCAAGGACTGGGTAAAAACCTGTACCACACGCTGTCGGTGTATGAGAACGTCGACTTCTTTGCCCGGCTGTTTGGCCATGACAAAACGGAGCGAGAAGCACGGATTACCGAACTGCTGAACAGCACCGGGCTGGCGCCGTTTCGCGACCGCCCAGCCGGGAAACTGTCGGGCGGGATGAAACAAAAGCTGGGGCTGTGCTGTGCGTTGATCCACGACCCGGAATTGCTCATTCTTGATGAACCCACCACCGGGGTAGACCCGCTGTCACGCGCCCAGTTCTGGGATCTGATTAACAGCATTCGCCAGCGTCAGACCAATATGAGCGTGCTGGTTGCCACCGCCTATATGGAAGAAGCCGAGCGCTTTGACTGGCTGGTGGCGATGAACGCGGGTGAGGTATTAGCTACCGGCAGCGCGCAGCAGTTGCGCGAAAAAACGAACAGCGCCACGCTGGAACAGGCATTTATCGCGCTGTTACCCGAAGCCCAGCGCCAGGCGCATAAACCGGTGGTGATCCCGCCGTATCACGCCGAGCAGGAAGAGGTCGCCATTGAGGCGAAAGATCTGACCATGCGCTTCGGCAAGTTTGTCGCCGTTGACCACGTTAACTTTCGCATTCCCCGCGGGGAGATCTTCGGCTTTCTCGGCTCCAACGGCTGCGGTAAATCCACCACCATGAAGATGCTCACCGGACTGCTGCCCGCAAGCGAAGGTGAGGCGTGGCTGTTTGGGCAAGCGGTTGACCCGAAAAATATCGATACCCGCCGTCGGGTGGGCTATATGTCGCAGGCCTTTTCGCTCTACAGCGAACTGACCGTGCGGCAAAACCTTGAGCTTCATGCACGGCTGTTCCATATCCCCGAAGCGGAAATCCCCGGGCGTGTGCAGGAGATGAGCGAGCGCTTTTCGCTGACCGATGTTGAAGACGTGCTGCCTGGCGCCTTACCGCTGGGGATTCGTCAGCGCCTGTCGCTGGCGGTGGCGGTGATCCATCGCCCGGAGATGCTCATTCTTGATGAACCGACCTCCGGGGTCGATCCGGTGGCGAGAGATATGTTCTGGCAACTGATGGTCGATCTGTCGCGCCAGGACAAAGTGACTATTTTTATCTCCACCCACTTTATGAATGAGGCGGAGCGCTGCGACCGCATGTCGCTGATGCACGCCGGAAAAGTGCTCGCCAGCGGCACGCCGCAGGAGCTGGTGAAACAGCGTGGAGCTGCCAACCTGGAAGAGGCGTTTATCTCCTGGCTACAGGAAGCCGCAGGCCCGGCACCGGAAGCTCAGTTACCGCCCGCCAATGTTCCGGCAGTGCATGAAAACAGTCAGCCGCCGCGCCAGGGCTTTAGCCTGCGGCGCTTGTTCAGCTACAGCCGGCGTGAAGCGCTGGAGCTGCGGCGGGACCCGGTGCGTTCAACGCTGGCGCTGATGGGGACGGTGATTCTGATGCTGATCATGGGCTACGGCATCAGCATGGACGTGGAAAATCTGCGTTTCTCCGTACTCGACCGTGACCAGACCGTCAGCAGCCAGGCGTGGACGCTGAATCTGGCGGGATCGCGCTATTTTATCGAGCAGCCGCCGCTTACCAGCTATGACGAGCTGGACAAGCGAATGCGTTCGGGCGAAGTGGCGGTGGCGATAGAAATTCCACCTAACTTTGGCCGCGATATTGCGCGTGGCACGCCGGTGAAGATTGGCGTCTGGGTTGATGGCGCGATGCCGAGCCGGGCCGAAACGGTAAGGGGTTACGTACAGGCTATGCACCAGACCTGGCTGCAGGATGTAATGGCGCGTCAGCCCAATGCCAGTGGTCAGAACGGGCTGATGACCATTGAGACGCGTTATCGCTACAACCCGGATGTGAAGAGCCTGCCGGCGATTGTTCCGGCGGTGATCCCACTGCTGTTGATGATGATTCCTTCCATGCTCAGCGCCCTCAGCGTAGTGCGTGAGAAAGAGCTGGGGTCGATTATCAACCTGTACGTTACGCCCACGACCCGCAGCGAGTTTTTACTCGGCAAACAGTTGCCGTACATCGTGCTGGGCATGCTGAACTTCCTGCTGCTGTGCGCGTTGTCGGTGTTTGTGTTCGGTGTGCCGCATAAGGGGAGTTTTTTAACCCTGACGCTGGCCGCGCTGCTGTACGTCACCATTGCTACCGGACTGGGGCTGTTAATCTCCACGTTTATGAAAAGCCAGATCGCCGCCATTTTTGGTACCGCGATTATCACGCTGATCCCGGCGACGCAGTTTTCCGGGATGATCGATCCGGTGGCTTCGCTGGAAGGGCCGGGCCGGTGGATTGGCGAAATCTACCCGACCAGTCATTTTCTGACCATTGCGCGTGGAACGTTCTCGAAAGCGTTGGATCTGATGGATCTGTGGCAGCTGTTTATCCCGCTGGCAATCGCCATTCCGGTGGTGATCGGTCTGAGCGTATTACTGCTGAAAAAACAGGAGGGGTGATGCGCCGATTACGCAATATTTATAATCTTGGTATCAAAGAGTTGCGCAGCCTGCTGGGTGACAAAGCGATGCTGACGCTGATTGTCTTCGCCTTCACGGTATCGGTTTACTCTTCTGCGACGGTGCTGCCTGGGTCGCTGCATCTGGCGCCGATTGCTATCGCCGATATGGACCAGTCGCAGCTGTCGAACCGCATTGTGAACAGCTTTTATCGCCCGTGGTTTTTACCGCCGGAGATGATCACTGCCGATGAAATGGATGCCGGGCTGGATGCCGGACGCTATACCTTTGCTGTGAATATTCCGCCTGATTTTCAGCGCGATGTGCTGGCAGGACGACAGCCGGATATTCAGGTTAACGTGGATGCCACGCGAATGAGCCAGGCGTTTACCGGCAACAGCTATATCCAGAATATCATCAGTGGCGAAGTGAATAGCTTTGTGGCGCGTTACCGTGACAACACTGAGCCGCCGGTAGCGCTGGAAATGCGCATGCGCTTTAACCCTAATCTGGAACCTGCCCGTTTTGGCGCGGTGATGGCAATCATCAACAACATTACCATGCTGGCGATTGTGCTCACCGGATCGGCGCTGATCCGCGAACGCGAGCACGGGACGATAGAGCACCTGCTGGTGATGCCGGTGACACCGTTTGAAATCATGATGGCAAAAATCTGGTCGATGGGGTTGGTGGTGCTGGTCGTTTCCGGGTTGTCGCTGATGTTGATGGTGAAAGGGGTACTCGGCGTGCCGATTGAAGGCTCGATACCGCTATTTATGCTGGGCGTGGCGCTGAGCCTGTTTGCCACTACCTCGATTGGTATTTTTATGGGGACGCTGGCACGGTCGATGCCGCAACTGGGATTGCTGATGATTCTGGTGCTGTTGCCGTTACAGATGCTCTCAGGGGGCTCTACGCCGCGTGAAAGTATGCCGCAGGCCGTGCAGGACATCATGCTAACCATGCCAACGACCCACTTTGTCAGCCTGGCGCAGGCGATTCTTTATCGTGGGGCTGGGTTCAGTATCGTCTGGCCGCAGTTTCTGACGCTGCTGGCGATTGGCAGTGCGTTTTTCCTGATAGCGCTACTACGCTTTCGCAAGACGATTGGCACGATGGCGTAATCATTATTGCCGGGGGCGCTTCGCTTGCCCGGCCTACGTAGGCCGGATAAGGCGCAGCCGCCATCCGGCAACGAAACAGGCAATTACTCTTCTTTCGGCAGGCACTGCAAATGACCGTGACGTACGCCGCGCTGGGAAATCACATCATCGGCAAAATGCTGCACATCGCCCATATCGCCTTTCAGCACGGCGATTTCCAGGCAGTCGTCATGGTTGATGTGAACGTGTAGCGTAGCGACCGACAAATCATGGTGATGGTGCTGCGTCGAAACAATGCGGCTGGCCAAATCACGCTTCTCATGTTCATAAACATACGAGAGTACCGCGAAACCCTGAGTGCCATGCTCCTGGGTCGTTTCCTGCGCCAGTGCACCGCGCAAAATATCGCGAATCGCTTCAGAGCGGTTGTTGTAACCACGGCGCTGGCTCAGGCTATCCAGCGTTTCCAGTAAATCGTCATCGAGAGTAATGGTGACTCGTTGCATCTGCAGTTAACCTTTCATGTCGCGCGTCGGCGCACAGGGAATGCGGGAGTTACAGCCTCTGCACGGCGTCGGCTGTCAGGGTAAATGGCGTTGGCGTGCACACGGCCAGACTCAGGGTGTCGAGCTGGCACTGGCTAACGGAGAGCGAGGATGTCAGCGTAGTGCTATCGACGCTGACAATTTGCCAGGCGCTGCCGCCACGCTGCTTAACGATGGCTTCTTTGCGTGTCCAGATGCGCCAGAAAGCCGCCAGTTGGTGGTCCGGATGTTCCGCTTCGATTTCGGCATGTTCCCCAAGACTGAACACCGTATTCGCCAGCGTCTTCCAGTTTTCGCGCGGGCGCACGACTTCAATATCGCAGCCCACTTCTCCTTCGTCGCTAAGCAGCAGAGCAATGTCATCACCGCTGTGGCTAAGATTGAACCACAGCGGCGTGTCGGCTGAAAAGGCCGGTTTTCCTTGCTCGCCGTAGACGATATCAGGCAATGGCGAAAGGGCATGGGAAAGCAGCACGCGGCCCGCCAGCCAGCGTGCGCGGCGAGCACCCTGCGGTGCCAGCTCATAGAGCGCATGAGGCAGTACGCCGGTGCTTAAATCAGAAACTTTCCCTAGAACGATCCGGTACATATCACGGCCAACGTTTGATGATGATAGAAGTATTGATGCCGCCAAACGCAAAGTTATTGCTCTGCAAAAACTCGCAATCAATCTTGCGGGCTTCACCCATAATGTAATCCAGCGCGCCACAATTGGCATCTGGCTGACTCAAATTCAGCGTAGGCGCAAACCAGCCTTCACGCATCATTTGCAGACTCATCCAGGCCTCCAGCGCGCCACAAGCGCCAAGGGTATGCCCAAAATAGCTTTTAAGCGAGGATAGCGGCACATTATCACCATAAATTGCGGCAGTCGCCTGACTTTCTGCAATATCGCCACGATCGGTTGCGGTACCGTGCGCGGAAATATAGCCGATATCCTGGGCGCTAATACCGGCCATGCTCAGCGATTTTTCCATGCAAATCTGCATTGTTTCACGCTGTGGCTGGGTGATATGGGCAGCATCGCAGTTAGTGGCAAAGCCGACGATTTCACCGTAAATCGTTGCTCCGCGTGCTTTAGCGTGTTCCAACTCTTCCAGCACCAGCGTACCTGCGCCTTCCCCGATGACCAGGCCATCGCGTTTTTCATCGAATGGGGAGGGGGTGGTTTTCGGTTCGTCGTTGTGCTGGCTGGTGGCGAACAGCGTATCAAATACGGCGGCTTCGGAAGGGCACAGTTCTTCTGCACCGCCGGCAACCATCACCGTTTGATAGCCGTGACGGATGGCTTCCCATGCGTAACCAATGGCCTGGCTACCAGAGGTGCAGGCGCTGGATGTCGGGATGACTCGCCCACGCAGGCCGAAAAACAACCCGGTGTTAACAGCCGTGGTGTGCGGCATCATTTGCACGTAGGTCGTGCCGGTGATGTTATTGGTGTGTTTCTCGGTCAGCATGGTCGCGAACTCACTCACCGGCCCGGTGCTGCCTGTGGAGGAACCGTATGCTATTCCGGTTTCACCGTTGGTCAGTACCCGATCGCCAATCAGTCCGGCCTGTTCTAACGCCAGTTCTGATGCGCGAGTGGACATCAGCGATACGCGACCCATGGCGCGAATGCGCTTGCGGGTATAGTGTTCCGGCAGCGTGAAGTTGTCGATTGGCGCACCTAACAGCGTGTGCAGCCCGTCATAAACCTGCCACTCCGGCATTTTGCGTACCGCATTTTCATAGGCCAACAGCCTGGCGGAGACATCCTGCCAGTTTTCCCCAAAGGCGGTGACGCCGCCCATGCCTGTAATCACGACACGACGTGTCATAACATCCCTCCATTGATGGAAATCACCTGGCGAGTGACATAGCCCGCCACATCCGACATTAAATAACTGGCAAGTCCGGCCACTTCTTCAGCCTGACCTATCCGTTTCATGGGGATCATCGACATCGCCTCTTTCAATGCGGCTTCTTCCATCTCGATCATCCCGGTATCAATCAGTCCCGGTGCAATGCAGTTTACGGTAATTTTGCGTTTTGCCAGTTCGATGGCCAGCGCTTTGGTGGCGCCAATAATACCGGCTTTTGCTGCACTGTAATTAACCTGACCGCGGTTGCCCATCACGCCGGATACCGAAGACAGTGTGATGATACGACCTCCCTGGCGTGCGCTAATCATCGGCATCATGCACGGATGAATGACGTTGTAAAAGCTGTCGAGGTTGGTGTGGATCACCGCATCCCAGTCGTTATCGCTGAGCGCAGGGAAGGCGGCATCACGAGTGACTCCGGCGTTGCTGACAATACCGTACCATGCGCCGTGAACCTCAATATCGTGCTCCAGTACTTCACGGCACTGCTCGCGATTGGCAACGTCAAACGTCAACAGACGCCCTGTGCCGCCCGCGGCGAGGATAGCCTCCAGCGTGTCTTGTGCACCTTGCGCATCGCGATGATAGTGCACGCCGACCACAAAGCCGTCTGCCGCCAGTTGTCTGGCGATGGCGCGACCGATACCTTTGCTGGCACCCGTAACTAAAACTGAACGACTCATGTGGACGCTCCTTGTTGAAATAGCGTGTTAATTTCTTCTGCTGTCGGCTGGAAGGTGTTGACGCGACCGGTTGCCAGCGTCTTGTCGTCTGCCTGAATGACGCATTCAAAGCTACCGAATCGTGCATCCTGCATCAGCAATTTGACATGGATGCTCAGCTTTTTCCCGGCAGGCAGAACACCCGCAGCACAGACTAACTCGCGTGCGCCCAGCACCATGCCTAACGCAATACTCGCCTGACCGTGTTGCTGGCGGTGCCAGCCAGACCAGACGCCAATGGTCTGCGCCATTAATTCCAGTGCGAACCAGCCGGGTAGATTGCCATCAGGATCGAGGAACGGGGCCAGTACGCTGTTGGCCGATACCGTCACGTGGCAGGTGGCGGTCTCGTCCGTCACGCTGTCGACCTCTTCAAGGAGCAGCATCGGCGCATCATGTGGTAAATAATCCCCCGGTGATAAATAGTGGCTCATGAGATTCTCCCGAGCAGGATGCTGGCATTATTACCGCCGAAGGCGAACGAGTTAGATAAGATTACCGGACGAGTCAGCGGCTGCGGCTGTTCAATGATGCCGCAGGGTGGCAATGTTTCATCGCGTGGCGACTGGCTAAAATCCTGCGCTGGCAGCGGCAGGTTGCGTTGCAAAATCAGCATACCGATCGCGGCTTCGGTGATCCCCGCAGCGCCCAACGTGTGCCCGGTCAGGTGTTTGGTGGAACTGCATGGGACCGTGTCGCCAAATAGCGTGCTCACGACGTTGGACTCAATCTGATCGTTTAGCGGAGTGGCCGTTCCGTGCAGATTGATATAGCCCACGTGTTCCGGTGTCATTCCTGCGTCGTTAAGCGCCTGGCCTATGGCGCGAATGGCGCCCTCTCCCTGCGGGTGGGGAGCCGAAATATGGTACGCATCGCTGGATTCACCGACGCCCAGGAGCGCAATGGGCTGGGGCTCGCGGGTTAATACCATCAAGGCGGCGCCTTCGCCGATGGTGATCCCATTGCGGTCGCGGCCAAACGGCTGACATCGCGTTGGGGAGAGCGATTCCAGACTGTGGAAACCGTTAATGGGCATCCGACTTAGCGTATCGGCACCGCCGACAATGGCAATATCCACCAAACCAGATTCGATTAAGCGACGCCCGCTCATGATAGCCCGCGCACTGGACGAGCAGGCGGTTGAGAGCGTAAAGGCCGGGCCATCCAGCGCCAACCAGTGGCTAAGAAAACGCGACGGATCGCCCAGTTCCTGCTGCGGGTAGCGCCAGTCGGTGCTCTCTTTGTCATTGAGCATCAGATCAACGTGAACGTCACCTTCATCCAGACCGGAGGTGCTGGTGCCGAGAACGACAGCAATACGATCGCGGCCAAACCGGGTGATTGCGTCGTCCACCTGGGGCTGGATTTGTGCCAGTGCGGCCAGCAGTAGCTGGTTATTGCGCGAACGATGAGCGCTAAATTGCTGAGGGATTGCGGGCAGTTCACCGTCTACGCCTGCTAATACGGCGGGTGGGTGTCCCTGCAGCCAGTTCGCGCGCGGACGCATTCCTGGCGCGATGCCACGTGTGAGATTGGCTGCGATTTCATCGGTGTTATTACCCAACGCGTTAATCATGCCAACGGCAGAAATGTAGATCATCTCAGTCACCCAGGTATTGAATGGTGATGTGGTATTTAAACACGTGCTGCTCAATGCTGATCGGTTCGCGCTTGCCTTTGCGGTTCAGGTAGGTGATTTCGGTGACCAGCTTGCCGCGGGCGTTGCGCAGCTCGCGCTTGTCGCCGATATCGGTGAGCGTCCAGCCCTTCGGCAGCTGTGGCTGCCAGGCGCTAATCGGCCAGTGGCTAAGCATCACGTCGGCGAGCACTTGGCTGGCTGGCGGCAGCTGCGGGACCACGATTGATTGTTCGGCATGCAGCCCTTTTTCATCGTAAGTGACGAGGAACAGGCGAATGCCAACTGATGACAATCCAGCCAGTGTGATTTTCTTATCATCAGCGTTAAGCATCACCAACAGCGACTGAGTTTTGCCGTTAAAACTTCCGGTCAGCAGCTGTTGTGAATTCACCGCGGGAGAAATCCCCGGCGCGGGTAGCGTCACACGAGCGCCCGGCTCTAACCAGGCTTGCGGACGGCCTTGCTGTTCCGGCTGCGAGTGGCCGCATCCGGCCAGCAGTAACGTGGCGACGAGCAGGCCCCGCCGGATGGCGCTGTGCTTATCCGGCCTACAATTGATGCGCTGGTGTTGACCGACAATGCCGCCATCCGGCAAAAGCCCACTCAACCAACGAAATATCGGTTTACTCATCGTTTTTTCTTCTCTCTTTTCCCTGGCATCGCCAGCGGTGACAGCAGGAAGGCGGTGAAAATGCCGCTTACCAGCACAATGCCAAAGCTGCTGATTGCCTGAGTGGCGCTAAAGACCAGCATGCCGAGCGTCAGGAGCGTGGTCATCATCGCCAGCGTGATAGCCAGTAGTGACGTCAGTGGTGTGCCGCGTGGATTACTGAAAAACAGCGTGTAGTTAATGCCAATCCCCAGTACCAGCACCAATGCCAGCAGTGAGAACACGTTGAGCGCATGGCCACTCAGGGCCAGTACCGCCAGGCCACAACCTAAAGACAATACGGAGGGTACCAGGCTAATTAAGCCCTTACGCCAGCCAAGTCGAATCACGGCGCCACAGGTAATTACCGCCAGCGCAACGCACAGCAAGCCGGTCAGAATATGGCGATAAAGGGCAAACAGATTGTCAAAGCTGCTCTTACGATCCACCCACGCCACGCCGGAATATTTCGTGCTGAGCGAGTTTAAAGCATCACTGTGTTTCACGCCTTCAACGGGAACCAGTACGCTGCTTTCGCCGTCCGCCAGCGACAGCCACAGCAAGCGCCAGCCCTCACTGGCCGGGCTGGAAAGCCAGGCATCGACGGTGACCGGCATGGCGCTAAGCTCGGGTTTCACCGTTGCCAGTCCGGCGCTGTTTAAGGCCTTTGTGACGGCGGGCGCGGCATCTTTTAGCAGGGTGAGATCCTGCTGCTGCCGGGCGAGTGAATTGAGCGGAATGGTGCGATATCCGCTGAGTAATCCGCCTTTTTTTGCCTCTTCCAGCGCGGGAGTCAAGGCTTCCAGTCGCTCCAGCGTTTGCTGAGCGGATTTGCCGTACACGACAAACCACTTCTGGTCGACGCTTTGCCCGGTCAGGGCGGTAATCGCTTTTTCCTGAGCGAGAATGCCCTGCGGCAGCGCCTGTAACTGGGAGATATCATCGTCTACGCGTAGCGTCGCCATGCCTGCCAACGAGAACAATGCCAGCGCCACCGGCAGGCCAACGGATAATGTCTTATTCCGCCGCCAGGCGGCAAGCCAGCGTAGCATGAGCACCATGGCCGGAACTGGGCGCACCGGCAAGCGACGACACAACCAGGGGTGCCAGAAAATGACCGTCAAACACGAGGCGCTCAGACCCACCGCTGCGAATACCGCCATCTGGCGAATACCGGGGAAGGGGGCCAGCATCATAATCAGATAAGCTACCACGGTAGTGAGCAGGGCCAGGAGCAGGGCATTGCGTACTTTGGCAAGGCTTTGCCATGGCGATGTTTCTGCACCGTGCACCATCCGCTCGGTCAAATAGTAGAGCGTATAGTCGGCGGAAATACCGATAATGCTCATGCTCATCACCAGCGTCATCAGATGGAGCTCGCCAAAAACCAGCAGCGTGACGACGGTTCCCGCCAGCGCGCCAATACCAATTGAAATCAGGCACAGCAGCAGCGGACGCAGCGAACGAAACACGGCCACGATGAGCAGGATCACCCCGATCACGGTCGCTATACCGAGGGTCGAGATATCCTGTTTCGCTTGCTGGCTGGCGTAATCGCTGTAGAACAGCGTCCCGCGAGACAGCAGTTGTGCCTGCGGATAGTGGGTTTTGAACTCACCTTCCAGCGTATTGAGCGTGCTGACCAATTGGTGCGTCTGTTGCATATCAAACGATGAGCCAGTCAGCTCACCGTGTAACAGATACCAGTAGTTGCCTTGCTCGTCCTGCGTGACCAGCCAGCCGTCCATCAGGCGTAAACGCTGCCCATTTTTAGCCATGGCCAACTGCGAGCCACGCATCAGCATGAGGGGATCGTTTTGTAGCTCTTTGCCGCTGACGCCGGAGAACGCCGAGTAAAGCTGGGACAGGATCCACTGGGCCTGCGCTTCGCCGCCGTTTTGCAGACGGGCGCGGGTGTCGTTATCTATCAGGCCGTTACGATGTTGCCAGAAGAAAGCCCCCCAGGCCTGCTGGCTGTTGGCATCCATCGGGCCTTTCACCTGGGCCAGCGCGTGCGATTTTTGCAGTAGCGCCAGCCAGTCGCGTGCCACCGCCGGGTCCGGTTGTTTACCGGGGCTCACCAGCCAGACCAACTGGCGGTCAAGGCGCTGCATAAACCCCTCGTTCAGACTCGGCGGGATGGCCCCCAGTGTCTGTTTTGGCAACATGGCCAGCACGCTGCTGTTAAGCCGGGCCTGAGGTAGCAGCGTCAGCAAGATGCCCAGCAGAATCAGGCAGGCGGCTCCCCATAGCAGCGCGGGGCGTTTACTGGGCGGCAAAGCGTTGGCGTTCGTCATCGGTCAGTTGCGCTGGCGTGAGTTGGTGTTGGGAAAGCGCGATATCGGTACGATCGCCCTGCTTATCATTGAGCTGAATACTCTCCAGGTAGGTCTTGCCGGCTAAATCAATCGTCGCAAAAATCTTATCCAGCGGGGTGGTGATTGGCGTCAGGCGTAGCGTCCAGCGACCGTCCCCTAAGTCTGCAAATGCCACGCGGAAGTTTTGTTCCAGCACCGTACGATCCGCCTGGAATAGCGCCCGTAGCAGATGGTTAAACTGGAACATTTGCGGGTTATTCTCCGCGGTGATGGTCTGCGGCGGTTGACCGTTAATCGCCTGAACCATCCGTTTGTCATCCAGTAGCAACTGCATCGGGAATGGCGCGGTTTGGTCCCATAACAGGCCCTGGTCGCGGGCGATCAACATGTTGCCCTGAGATCGCAGCGGCTGCGGCAGATCCTTTATCGTCCGGGTTTGATCGAAGTGGGCGCGAACCACCGGTTGTTCGGTAAAACGCTGTTGCAGGGCGTCAAGCGTCAGAGCACTGACGAAAGGGCTGACGAGCAATAGGAGCAATGGCCATAATTTCATGGTGTCACTCCCATCCGTTCAAACAGAATATCGGGGCTGACAAAGCACAGTTCACGGCTTTTTTCGTCGACGGCGACCTGGATGGTGTAGCCTGTTGTGGCGCGTTTCCCTGTTTCAGCATCAAAAATTTCGTAGCCGATACGCAGGCGATTTTCGAACTCTTTAATTTGAGCGCGTACACGGATACGCTGCTCGAAAGTCAGGGCATTGCGATACTTCACGCGAGTGTCGACCACCGGCCACAGATAGCCAGATTCTTTCATCTGCCGATAACCGTAATCGAATTGGTTCAGCAGTGCCTCACGGGCAATCTCGAAATAGCGGAAGTAGTTGCCATGCCACGCTACACCCATCATATCGACGTCGTGAAACGGAATGGTCAGCTCGACTTCAGCCGTAAAGCGGGGATCGTTAAGCACCCTTTACTCCTTGTCTTTGGTGTCCGGCAGTTGCCAGAAATCGAAAAAGTTAAACCAGTCGAGTGGCGACTGAAGTGCATAGTGCTCAAGGCGTTCGGCGTAGCGATCGACGGTATGTTGTAATGCCTGTTGTCGGGTGGCGCGTGGCAAGAGCAGCGGGTCAGCAAACGGTTCGCAGTGGATATGTAGCTTTTCCTGCTGGCGCAGGGCGAAAATCAGATCCACCGGGCAGCGTAAAATAGACGCAAGAATGAACGGGCCCTGTGGGAATGGCGCAACCTGTCCCATAAAGCGGCTCCAGCAGACACGCCATTCGCCGCCACGTTGGGTCGTGACGGCGATGCGATCGCCGACGATGGCTATCCATTCGCCACGATCCAGTTTCTCTTTGAGCAGAATGGCGGTATCCGGGCCGATATCGTTCACCGGAAGCAGGTTTAACCCAGCCTGCGGGGCCATTTCTTCCATAATTTGTTTAAAGCGTTGGGCGTTATTGCTAAATACCAGCGCATTGATTGTTTTACTGCCCTGCAGCTGGGCCAGTGCCCGACAGGCTTCGACATCGCCCAGATGCGAAGCCAGCAGCAGTTTTCCTCGCGGGTCGCTGACATTTAGCGTCTCTTCTGCGCCTGGTGCAAAAACAACATCGCGGCCGATGTGCAGCTCACCGCGCCAGCTGGCAATCTTATCCAGCATCGCGCCGCCAAAACGCAGGAAATGCTGATAACTGGTCAGGTTTGACGGTACTGGCATCCGGCGTGCGATCAGTTGCGCCCGTACGCGGCTAATCCAGCTCTGAGAGGCTTTTCGGGCAGTTGATGCGGTGAGCCAGTAAACGCCGACTACCGGATACAGTAGCAGGGAGAAGGCTTTGCGACCGAGTAAACGCCAGACCAGCAGCATCAGACGCATTCCCCACAGCCCTTTGACTTCCTGCTGCTGCGCCCAGTGTGTTGATGAACGACGAAAAAGCAGGGAGGGGATGCGCGGCAACATGCCAAAAAACAGGCGAGTGTGCATTAATGAAATGCGCAGATTGTCTTTGAGCGCGTCGAAATGGGATAGCCCGTCCTGCGGATAGGTAACTCGCGTGGGGATAAAATAGCTGGTGTTGCCTTGCCAGTAGAGGCGCACCATCACTTCGGTATCAAAATCCATCCGTTTGCCGAGCGTCACGCGCTGTGCCAGTTGCAGTGTAGGTGCCACCGGATACACCCGGAAGCCGCACATACTGTCTTTTAGCTGCAACGAGAGCGTTTCTATCCACACCCAGATGTGGGTTACCCAGCGTCCGTACAGGCGCGAGCGAGGAACAGAATCATCGTAAATCGGTTGCCCGGAAATGAGCGCTGTCGGATGTTCTTTTGCTAATGCAAGCAGCCTGGGAATATCTTCAATGGCATGCTGCCCGTCGGCATCGACCTGCACGGCATGACTGAACCCGGCATCTGCCGCCGCCTGAATTCCGCTAATCACCGCCGCGCCTTTGCCTGCGTTGACCGGCAGGCGAATTAACGTCAGATTGCGGTATTCTGCCGCCAGGCGTGCCAGTTCGTCTTGTGTGGTCTTGTCGCTGCCATCGTCCACCACAATGCAGGGGAGATTGAACGGTTGAAGACGATCCAATACGCCCGACATCATCGCGCCGTGGTTATAGCAGGGGATCAACACGCACGGGGAAAACGTCAGCGGCATAACCGAATTTTCCCGCTGCTGGCGGTATGGCGCGCTTCACCGTCGTGGCGCTGGTAACTAAAAGAGAGCATCTGACGTTCTTCCTGCCAGCTCAGGCTCAGGGTGACGGTGGTTTCAGGCAATAGCGGTGACTGGAACTTCACGTTCTGAATACTGTGAAAACGCCAGCCAGGGACCAGCAACGTGGTGGCGTAATGCATCGCCCAATCCAGCTGTGCAACGCCTGGCAGCAGTGGCTGCACGGCAAAATGTCCGCTGAACCAAAACAGCGAAGGGTCGAGATGTAAAACAATCTCAGCCTGTTGAGGCTGTGCCTGATGGCGCTCGATTTCATGGGGTTTCATGAAATAACTCCTGTAATTGCGCATAGACACGCTTGTTCATACTGTTGACCGGAATCTCATCAATCACCCGCCAGTAGCGGGGAACGGCGACCGGCTCCAGCCAGGGTAACAGCGAACGTCGCCAGGTCAGTTCTTGCGGTTTTCCTCCGCACGCGAGCCAGCGTTGATGGGCTTTGTCATCCAGAACCAGCAGGACGCCAACACCCTGGCGCCCCCCGCGTGAGACCGGCAATGCCGCGACGTCACGGATACCGTCCAGCGCCAGTAAGCGTTGCTCCACTTCGCTGAGTGAAATGCGTTTCTCTTCAATCTTGACGACTCGCCCGCGCCTGCCCATCAGGCGAAACTGACCGTTTTCAGTAAATTGCAGAATATCATCCAGCAACAGGCCATCATCAGCGGCAATTAGCGGTGAAAATACGCGAAATGCGTCATTTTCTGGCTGAAATCTGACGCCGGGAAAAGGCAGCCATGCCACATCATCTTGATGGCGATAACGCCACGCAAGGACTCCGGTTTCAGTGCTGCCGTAGATCTCATCGGGCCAGACATTCAGCCAGTCAGCAGCCTGCGCGACGTCCTGCCAGGGCAGCATACCGCCCGCAGACAGAATCAGTTCGACCGGCGGCGGCGCCAGGTGATGGTCGAGGCGTTTCAGAAATGCCGGACTGCTGATAAACGCATACCGATGATCAGAGCTCAACGCCGCCAGTTGTTCGGCATACCACAGCATTGCCGCGTGCAGCGGCAGACCTAAGGCCATTGGCAAGAAAATACGAAACGTCAGACCATACAGATGTTGCGGAACCACAGACGCAACCACCCGGCAGCCTGCCAGACGATCGGCAAAGCGCGTCGCGAGCAATGCCGCTTCGCTATCCAGACGAGCGATCGGTTTGATCACGCGTTTCGGCTGGCCGGTCGAACCGGAAGTGAACAGCTCCACAAAGGCGTCGCTGCGTATTGCCGGAAAGGTGATGTCGTGGCTCACGGGTGTCATGGCAGAACTGACCACCCGCAGCGTTCCCTGCCACTCCAGCGCTTTATCGCTCAGTACCCCGTCAAACAGCCTGTGCTGCTCGTTTAACAACGAAACGCGACAATGCCCTGGGATCACCGGCGTTTTGCCAGCATGTAACGTGGCCAGCAGTGCGACGATAAATAAATAGCTGTTCTCGAAGCACAATGCCCAGCGCTCACCTTCCTGCTGCTGCAGGTATGTTATCAGCTGGGCCACATCGAGGCGCAGATGACCCAGCGTCCAGGTATGCTCTTCCTGCCACGCAACAGGAACGTCGTTCGGGCGTGGGTCACAGAGCCATTGAGCAAGTGTGAGGGGCTGCTTCATTGGGTATCTCGTTTTATCACCAGTTGGCGAACTAACCACTCGCCGACCATCAATGTTCCCATCAGCAGATAGGAAACCATACCGTTCCAGGTCGTCCACAGGGTCATATCGCCATTCAGTGCGGTAAAGAGCGCAACGCTGCCGTTGATGATGAAAAAGGCGCACCAGATTTGCGTCACACGGCGAGTGTAGCGTACTCCTGCCTCGGGCAGATTTGGGTCGCGCAGCCGCGCCAGGCGTTCAACAATGGGCATCGCGGACCACAGAGAGCCACCAAATACCGACAGCATGACGCTGTTTACCACTACCGGGTAAAACAGCAGCAACTGATGCGTCTTGAGCAGATAACTGGCAATGCACAACGTGATACCTGCGACCGCCACGACCTGAGTCACGACGCGCAACGGCCCCGCCTGTCGCCGGGTCTGGCGAAAGCGTAAAAAAAGGAGTAGCGCCATCAACGGTAGCAACCAGTGCAAACTGTTATGCGCAAGGCCAAACCAGATCAAAAACGGCCAGGCCAACAACAGTAGGCCTGTTAGCAGTTGTACGACTGGCAGCGAGCGAGTGCCCGACACGGTGAATTACGCTTCTTTGAGAAGGCGTTCTACCGCGTCGACGACATCTTGTACGGTGCGTACTGCTTTGAACTCTTCCGGCTTGATTTTCTTACCGGTTTTCTTTTGCAGATGCACGATCATGTCGACGGCGTCGATGCTGTCGAGCTCCAGATCTTCGTACAGGCGCGCCTCAGGCTTAATGTCCTGCGGGTCGACTTCAAACAGTTTGACCAGCAGTGAGGAGACTTCTTCGTAAATGGCTTTTTGTTCGGTCATAACGGACTATCCTCAGGCACGTTGCGCGTGAATGAACGATGCCAGCGTGGCGACGGAGAAGAAGTGCTGACGCATTTCTTCGCTCTCTGCTGAGAGGACCACGCCATACTCGTTTTTCACCGCCAGCCCCAGCTCCAGGGCGTCGATTGAGTCCAGACCTAATCCATCGCCAAAGAGTGCCGCTTCGGTATCAATATCGTCAGCTGTCAGTTCGTCGAGATTCAATGTCGTTATAATGAGATTTTTGATTTCAAGATAAAGCGCTTGCATCATTAATTCCTGAAAGAGGTAAAGTACCTGGTTGTAATTGAAGCAAAAGATGCCGGTTCAACTGCCTTGCGGCCAGCGCCGGTTCTTGTGAATTTGCGTCGTAAAATTGGTCGATCTTAACCCGTTCGTGTACTGAAATGGTGAACATGGGCTTTATCGATGGGACGTCGTACCATTTGCTTTCTTTATCCAGCATTTGTTCGCTGCAGTTAATGGTGACGATGCGTAAATCGCTGCTGCAGCGTACGGCGATATTCGCCGCACCACGCTGTAACGTCATTTCCTCTCCGGGGCGTGTACGGGTTCCCTCGGGGAAAATTAAAATGGTATCGCCTTGTTCCAGACGTTGCTGGCACGCAGGTAACAGCGCATCAGCCTGACTGTTAATCAGATAATCTGCTGCCCGGACCACGCCGCCGAGAAACGGGTTTTTTAGTAATGCGCTTTTCACCAGACAGTCGGTTTCTGGCATGACCGAGGCCAGTAGCACGTAGTCGATGAGCGTCGGATGATTGGCGACGACCAGGCACCCTTGTTCGTTGCGTAAAATGTCTCGTCCTGCAATCTGGTAATCCAGCACGCCAAGTCGCTTTACCACCGTTAAAAAGAGGCGAAAACTGGCAGCAATGCTGCGTCTGGCGATACGCCGACGTCGGGCTTTATCCCATACCGCGATGAGCAATACGTTAAACCAGACGGTAGAAAGGAGCAGTCCGCCGAGGCCAAACAGGGCAAAGCAAAAACCGGTCATCACCAGTCGCCATACCCAATTAAGCCGCAGGAAAATCGTGTTCATCCCTGACTCCACTGCCACTGTACGCGCTCGCCTGGCAGGGTAAACGCCGCGGTATCTTGCAAATAATGCTGTAAAAACAACAGGCTTTGTGGCAATGGCGTCTCACCTTGCGCGTGGTGTGGACGGGTTTCGCATTGCCAGCGATCACCGGATTCAATAACCAGTGCGACGGCAAACGGCCATGTTGGCATATCAGGCGGCAACTGTGGATGATAAAACTCGGGCAGAAAACCGTCGAAATCGACCATCAATACGCGCTGATATCCCGCCTGCAACAGCCCGATGACTTCGCACAGCCCCTGCTGGAACGTATCCCTGCCAGCAGAAAGCGAGGAGGAGACAATCGGTTTTTTCGCGGCGATGGTCAGGTTTCCCACCGCAGAATTATGCACAGAGAGGGCAAAATCGGTTGGTGAGAGAGCCTGCTCAGTCGCCAGGGCGTGCAGGATCCTGTAGTTACGCTCCAGTTCACCATGGCGGCTGGTGTACAACACGGCATCGATATCATGACGGCGTAGCATCGCCAGCCCGCAATCAACGGCCAGTTTGCTACCGGAGCTGAGGCGGCGAGCCGTCATCATCGGTAACTCGCTGAGTTTAGCCAATGGCGCGGTGGGATCGATGGCGTGCGAAAACCGTGACCATTCATGCCACTGTTCTGTTTCGCTTAACCCTGGCGCCTTGGCCTGCCAGTCGATAATGTTGAATGCAAATTTCATCAACGCGTATCCGCGGTAAATCGGTTTTTCCGATTGTTTCTTATTTTTTCTTCTGACATATCAATAAAGTATGCCCAACACCTAAGTTGTCGTGGCGTTCATCTACCTGAAAACCTGCCTGATTCAGATAGTGATAAAACTTCTCTACGCTGTAGAAACGGCTGTTGCCATTCGCCATACAGGTAAAATAAAGCGAAGACGCATTCAGGCTAAATGAGGCCGCTTCAAATTTTTGGGCATCCCAAAACAGTTCCATAATGCACAGCTTCGCGCCCGGTTTCATCACCCGAGCAATGTTGCTCAGTATGGCGATAATTTGTTCCGGGGAAAAACAGTCCAGAAATTGGCTCATCCACCAGATATCTGCCTCTGCGGGTAAAGGCGAGTCGCTAAGCATATCCACAGCATGGAAATTAATGCGATGGGATAATCCCGCATTTTCGATATTTTCGCGGGCAAGTGCAATTTGTTGCGGCAAATCTAATAGAGTGACTGCAATATTGTCATCATGTTGACAACAACGTAACGCCCATTTCCCAGTATTTCCGCCGACATCGTACAGGGTTGCAGGGGCGCTGGCGAATACATATGGCAATGCGGCATCAAATGCGCCATCTGAATAGTAATGATCGAAAGCGAACCAACTTTCACGCGCAGCCAGGGGTAATTGCGACAGTGCAGGATAGATTGTTGGCCAGTCGCCAAAAATTTTTAATCCCGCGGGCTTCCCTTCTTTCAGCGCATTCTCCAGATAGAACAGTCCCTGATAACAAACATCCTGGGTGAAATCCATATTCACACGCGTCATCGTGTCATGTAAAAGGAAGTGGCCGACTTTTGCGAGGTAATAATATCCTTCTTTGTGGGTAATGATTCGCCCACTTAACCCCATATCTAACAGGATGCTGGCGGCATATTCGTTGATGGTGCTGTTCTCGGTAATTTCGTCGAGCGTGGCGCCGCGTTTACCTTGCTTGTCCAGCCAGGTGAGTACTCCCGCATTTCGCAGACACAACGCGGTTTGAAAAAGCATAGGGGCAAAGGCGATACGTTGTGCTTCAGTAATGGCATCCAGTGCGCTAAGCGAATCCTGTTCGTACATGTGGGGACAACCTGTTAAATGGCAGAGAGTAAGAGTATCGGGCCTTTTCGGCCCGACTTTAGGCGTAATTACAGATTGGCACCGGCGGACAGATTGAGCTGGATGTCTTTATCCAGATTGCGTACCCAGCGGTTGTAGTTTTTATGGATTTTTCCACCAGAAGCCTGCAGGTTAAGGCTGCTGTCGTATTTAATGTCATAGCTGGTGGCGGTATAGGTGATACGGACTTCAGCCACATGATCGCGGGTTTGTTGGCGTGCTTTAATGACACCAGGACCGGCTTCAGACATGACCCATTGGCGTTGAATGCCCGCTTTCAGAATCGCGGTTTTAACCTGATCCTGAGTGTGCCCCGCGCTTACGCTGGTGTGAACTTGATCGATCGGCGCAGTACGCGCACAACCCGCCAGCGCACCGACAACGGCAATGGCCGCAAACCACTTAATATACTGTTTCATTAAAACTCCCTCTCAAAGTACTGTTTATACGTGTTTAATAATAAGCTTCGAAATAATGATCGCCCTGCAGTACCTGTGATTTTATTTAAGCTAAATTAGCATCTTATTTCACGTGTCCAATAGCAAGGCAATGAGGTTGCCGGATGGTAATATGCAGTGATTTTCTTCAACGGAAATTTTTCAGCGTAATCATCGGCGAGAAGTATAGATTTTTAGATAAAACGTATCAAATAAAATAACCTTTAAATATAGGCAGATAGTTTGAGTTAAATGCTGTGGGGGGAGTCATTATTTTTATGCGTTTTGGCAAAGAAACCATCACCTTGACTTATGTATTTTCTTTATTAAAAAATGAAATCCTTTTCACTCTTTATTTAAGATAAATTGCGATATATACCTGTATGGATATCAGTTTAACGGGCATATAAAAAGATAAAAACTACCTCGGTTGGTAGTTTTTCAGGGTAGCCGACTTTTGGGTCTGCCGGGACCAAGCAAAATGGCCAGTTTGCTGCCGCCGGTGGTGGTTTCCATCCAGATTTTACACACGCTGGTTAATGGGACGGAGAGCAACATGCCCACGGGACCGAGCAGCCATCCCCATACCAACAGGGAAAGGAAAACGATCAGCGTCGACAATCCCAGGCGATGCCCCATCATACGCGGCTCAAGGATATTGCCAATCACCATATGCACCACCAGAAACAGCGCGCCGACCAGCACGCATTCGTAAAGGCCATTGAACAGCAACGCCTGAATCATGGGCGGCACGGCGGAAATAACCGAGCCTATGTTGGGCACATAATTGAGCAGGAAGGCCAGCACGCCCCACATCAGAGCAAACTGAATGCCCATTAGCGCCAGTCCCAGCCAGACGATGGCGCCAGTCCATAAGCTGAGCAACGTTTTCAGCGCCAGATAGTGAGATACGCCCTTTAATGCCCGATGCAGCCCCGCAATATGGATCTGTGGATTGTTCAGCGCAAAGCGCAGCTTATAGGGGACGTGGCGTACCTCAAACAACATAAAGACCACCGTCATCACCAGCAGAACGACGCTGGCCATCGCACCGGAAAGACTGGTCATCAGCGTGGTTGTGAAGGTCATGAGCTTGTCGGAATCGATACGTTGCAGGATGCGCTCTGGCGACATATGCAAATTCAGAAACGGCACCATCTCTTGCAGATACAGGACTTTGCGCGTCAGCTCCTTATTGTACTTGGGCAGCATGGCCATGAATTCTGTGATCGACGATGCCAGGACACCAACCAGCGCGGTAAGGACGATCAGCATCACGACGACCACCAGCGTAATGGCAACCGGGCGACGGATCCCCCGACGAATAAACCAGGTTACCAGGGGATTCAACACAATGGCGAAAAACAGGGCCAGCAGTAGCTGTACAAGAATATCGGCTGCGGCGTGTATACCCGCGAGGATCACCACCAGCGCGGCCAGTTTAAGCAAAATGTGCAAACCTGTTTTGTCAGGCTGGATGGTTGTCATGTCTTCTTCCTGTGTGCATTTTTGCATTAAGTGTAGCGGCTGGCTTGCTGCCGATATTCCTAATCTGGTTACTGATTTCTGGGCTGCAACATGGTAGAAATGAAACACTGTTGTGAATATGTGGTGACCCTCCATGCCCGAACCCGTCGCTGAACCGACGCTGAGCGGTTTACGCCTTAACCTGCGCATTGTCTCCGTGGTGATGTTTAACTTCGCCAGCTATCTGACCATCGGCCTGCCGCTTGCGGTATTGCCGGGTTATGTCCATGATGTGATGGGATTTAGTGCCTTCTGGGCCGGGCTGGTTATCAGTCTGCAATACTTCGCGACGTTGTTGAGCCGCCCGCATGCCGGTCGGTATGCCGATTTGCTGGGGCCGAAAAAGATTGTGGTATTTGGGCTGTGCGGCTGTTTTTTAAGTGGTCTGGGCTATTTGCTGGCAGGGAGCGCGCATGGCTGGCCGCTGGCCAGTTTATTGCTACTGTGCCTGGGGCGCGTGATTCTGGGTATCGGGCAAAGCTTTGCCGGGACCGGTTCTACATTGTGGGGCGTTGGGGTGGTTGGCTCAATGCACATTGGACGGGTGATTTCATGGAACGGTATCGTCACTTATGGGGCGATGGCGATCGGTGCGCCGTTGGGGGTGCTGTGCTACGCCTGGGGTGGCTTACAGGGGCTGGCGCTGACCGTGATGGCCGTGGCGCTGCTGGCAATATTGCTGGCGCTGCCGCGTCCGGCAGTGAAGGCCGGCAAGGGCAAGCCGTTACCGTTTCGCGCGGTGCTTGGGCGAGTCTGGCCGTACGGTATGGCACTGGCGTTGGCTTCTGCCGGCTTTGGGGTGATCGCCACGTTTATTACCCTGTTTTACGACGCGAAAGGCTGGGACGGCGCGGCATTCGCGCTGACGCTATTTAGCTGCACGTTTGTCGGTACTCGTCTGCTATTCCCAAATGGCATCAACCGCTTAGGCGGGCTGAATGTCGCGATGATCTGCTTTAGCGTCGAAATTGTTGGGCTGTTGCTGGTCGGGATGGCTTCCATGCCGTGGATGGCGAAAATGGGCGTGCTACTGGCCGGCGCAGGGTTCTCGTTAGTCTTCCCGGCGCTGGGTGTGGTCGCGGTAAAAGCGGTCCCGCAGCAGAACCAGGGCGCGGCACTGGCGACCTATACGGTATTTATGGATTTGTCGCTGGGTGTCACCGGGCCGCTGGCCGGGCTGGTGATGACATGGGCGGGCGTGCCGGTTATCTATCTGGCGGCAGCCGGGCTGGTAGCGGTGGCGTTGTTGCTGACATGGCGGCTAAAAAAACGGCCTCAGGTGGTGTCACCGGAGGCCGCGTCATCGTCTTAACCGTTACTGGATAACCAGCGTGTTAATGATGTTTTCTGCCGTGGTCTGTGCTTTTTGCTGATCGTCAGCAGGCAGCGTGATTTGCAGGGTCAGCAGTTGGTTGTCCACTTTACCCAGCACCACGGAGGAGTAGGCAGTCTGGCCTTTCGCTGAAATGATGCTGTCTAACTGCTGCAGCGTGTGGCCTTTCAGCTCAATTGACTTGTTAGTGACCACCTGCAGCTGCGGGTCACGGCTACGCTGCTGATCTTCCAGACGTTTTGCCAGTACAGGCAGTGCTTCACTGGTATCGTCACCGACAATCACAATCACCGCTTTCTGGCCGGTTGCGTCAGAATAAACGTGCATGTTGTTGGCCTGGGTGCCCAGCTTGCCGCTCTGATCGGTCATGTCTGCCGGCAGGGAAAAACTGAGTTTGCCGTCGAGCAGGTTAACCGGTTGTCCGGCGGCGCTGCTTTGTGCGGCAGCACCCTCTGCTGGCGCTTTTGTATCGCTATTATCACAGGCCGCAAGCCCCATAACCAGCAGGCCAATACCGACATATTTAACCAGATTGCGCATTGACTTCTTCCTTTCGATAAACGGCCATAACGGCTCATTCGTCCATCTTATCACAACTCGGAAAATGAACCTTTAACTCGTCTGCAATGCAGAGATTTCAGATTTATCTGCCAGCCTTTTCAGCAACATATTCAGCAACACGCCATACATCGGCAGGAAGAAAATAATGCTGATCAGCACTTTGAAGCAGTAATCGACCAGCGCGATTTCCATCCAGTGCTCGGCCATAAAGGCATCCGGGCTGCGCCAGAAGGCGATAAAGAAAAACGCCAGCGTATCGCTGATGTTGCCAAACAGCGTTGAGGCCGTAGGGGCGAGCCACCAGCGACGGTTCTGACGCAGGCGGTTAAAGACGTGCACATCCAGAATTTGTCCCAGCGCGTAAGCCATAAAACTGGCGGCGGCGATACGGGCGACAAACAGGTTAAAGTGCAGCAGTGCATCAAAACCTTGCCAGGAGCCCATATAGAACAGTGAAGACACGACATAGGAGATCAGCAACGCAGGAACCATCACGGCAAAGATGATACGTCTTGCCAGCGGCGCGCCAAAGATACGCACGGTCAGATCGGTCGCGAGGAAAATAAACGGAAAGCTAAACGCGCCCCAGGTGGTATGAAAACCAAAGATGGAGATCGGAAGCTGCACCAGATAGTTGCTGGAGGTGATCACCAGCAGATGAAATAGCGATAGCCAGAACAACGCTTTTACGCGCTGATTTTGTGTAAACGGAGTCATATTGTGACCTTTTTGTTGGATGGGGTGAGGGAACCCAATAAAAAACCGTCGCATGATACTGCTTTAAAAACACATTGCAATGGTTGTTTTTCACGCAATCGTTAACCTGATTGGCTTACGCCACAACAGAGCGTAAAATAACGCCGTTTTTGTATGAATGAGACTACGATGAGCGATCTGTTTACTTCTCCCGACCATACTCTTGATGCGCAGGGGCTGCGCTGCCCGGAACCGGTCATGATGGTGCGTAAAACCGTGCGTGGCATGCAGGCCGGTGAGACGCTGCTGATTGTTGCAGACGATCCGGCGACAACCCGCGATATTCCCGGCTTCTGTACTTTTATGGAACATGAGCTGGTGGCAAAAGAGACCGACTCGCTGCCGTACCGCTATCTGCTGCGCAAAGGGCAGTAATCTTGTTATGCCGGATGGCGCTCACGCTGTGTAACCTGTAGGCCGGATAAGGCAACGCCGCATCCGGCACACACATACATTATCCTTTACGTAATAAGCGCAGCGCGTTGGCGGTCACCAGCACCGTTGCCCCCGTATCTGCCAGTACTGCCAGCCACAATCCGGTTATCCCCAGCAGCGTGGTAACAAGGAAAATCCCTTTCAGACCCAACGCAATCGTAATGTTTTGTCGAATATTGGCGTGGGTTGCGCGCGCCAGCTGGATCATTTGCACCAGGCCACGCAGACGGTTATGCGTCAGGGCCGCATCGGCAGTTTCCAGCGCAACATCGGTTCCGCTACCCATGGCAATGCCGATGGTGGCGGCTTTCATCGCCGGCGCGTCGTTGATCCCATCGCCGACCATCGCCAGTGGTGACAGTTGGTTGAGCTGGGTAACGGCCCGCACTTTATCTTCCGGTAACAGCCCCGCTTTGAATTCAAGCCCCAGTTCAGCGGCAATAGCGGCTGCTGCGCGAGGATTGTCGCCGGTCAGGATCACCCCTTTCACACCGAGTTGATTCAGCTCGCTGATGGCGGTGCGGGCATCGTCGCGCAGCGTGTCCTGCAAGGCCAGTACGCCGAGAACGGCATCGTTACGCACGACCAGCACGACGGTTTGGCCTGCGCTTTCCAGTTCGCTTATCTGCCCGGCAAAGGCATCAGCAGGATGTTTGCCTGCCGCGCAAATCAGTACGCGCTCGCCGTTTACCTGTGCTTCAATCCCTGAGCCAACCAGCGCACGCTGTTCTGTCGACAGCGGAATACTCAGTTCACGCGTCTGTGCTTCACGGACAATGGCCTGGGCCAGCGGATGCGTTGCGCCTTGTTCAACGGCCGCTGCCAACGCCAGCAGTTCGGCTTCGTCTACCCCACTTGCCGGATGAATAGCCGTGACGCGCGGTTTACCGACGGTCAGGGTGCCGGTTTTATCAAACGCCACCTGCGTGACTCTACCCAACTGTTCCAGGGCGGCACCGCCTTTGATTAACGCTCCGCGACGCGCCGCTGCGGCTAATCCGGAAGTGATTGCGGCAGGGGTTGAAATCACCAGTGCGCACGGGCAACCGATCAGCAGCAGCGTTAGCCCTTTATAAATCCATTCCTGCCAGGAAGCGGCAAACAGCAGCGGCGGTACGAGCGTGACCAGCAAGGCAATCGCCATGATGGCCGGGGTATAAATCCGGCTGAAGCGATCAATAAAACGCTCAATAGGGGCGCGACGCTCTTCGGCCTCTTCAATCAGTTTCAAAATACGGTCAATTGCGCTGGCACCGGGTTCAGAGAGAACCTCGAGAGTGACCAGTCGGTCTACGCTGGTGGCACCTGCCGGGACTTTTTCGCCCAATGCCCGCTCAACCGGAATAGATTCACCCGTCAATGCACTTTCATCAAAGCTGGCAAAACCCGAAACCAGTTTAGCGTCGGCGGGTAAACGTCCTCCGGCGGCAACTTCAATGATGTCGCCTGGCTGGAGGGTGTTAATGGCCACCTCTTCGCGCTCGCCGTTACGCAGGCGTGTGGCGGTTTCCGGCTTCAGCGCCATTAGCGCGCTGACCCCTTTACGGGCGCGGCTGGCAGCCCATCCTTCCAGGCGCTCGCCGATTAAAAACAGCAGCAGTACCATGGCCGCTTCCGCCGTTGCACCGATAAACAATGCCCCGATGGCGGCGACGCTCATCAGCGTTTCAATGGCAAAGTAGCTACCGGTCTTCATCAGGCGTAGCGCCTGACGTGCAATGGGGTACAGACCCACCAGTGTGGTGGCGATAAAGGCTATCTGGCCGAAGGGGTGATTGAACTGCTCCAGTCCCCAACTGATGGCCATCATGATAATCAATGAAATCAGCGGCAGATTTTCTTTAAACCGTGATTCTGGGGCTTCTTCTGGCGCCTGCTCATCGCGCAGGGTGTAGCCGGCTTTCTGCACTGCGCTTTCAATTTGCTGGCGGACATCGGAACCGGCATCCACCACCAGCTTTTCGGTAGCGAACAGAACCTGAACCTGGTTAACACCGCTGACCTGGCGGACCGCATTTTCAACTTTACGCGCACAGGCCGCGCAATCCATGCCCGCGACTTTCCAGGAATAGCGAGTACCTAATACGGTTGCAGAAACGGGTGGTGGGGTTGAGCAACTGCCTTCACAGCAGCAGTCATCAGCTTTCTGCGGTGCAGGCGCGAGCTTGAATGAAGAGAACTGTGGGGCTTTTTTGCCATTGGCCTCTGGTGTCGACATGGCATCCTCCGATTGATAATCATTTCGTATTAACCGGAGGATACACTCTGGAGTCGACTCCAGAGTCAAGGGTTTTTAAAGATACAGCGAACGAACAATCAGGAAATGCCCGGCGAAGTAGCAAGCCGCCGCAATCGCGTTGTCCGCGCGGAAGCGGTAACGGTAATGGCTCCCCAGCCAGACAATGTTGCCGATGAACAGGAGAGAGGCCCCCAAAAATGCGGACAGCGCCGGCGCGGTCGGGCGGAAGAACCACAGTTCGCCTGCCATCCAGACCATCATCAGAGTAATACCGACAAAGGTACATATGGCGATACGCAGTTCTTCCAGGCGAGTCCAGATCACAGCGATCAGCAACGCACCTAACACCAGCAGCACCAGCGGTAAAGGCCAGAAGAACGACAGCGTCATTTGGCTGGCGAAGTAAATGGTATACAGCAGGTGTGACAGGAAAAACGCGCCAATGGCGTACAACAGACGTTGACGTGGCAATAGCGTCAACGCATCACCCAGCAGCGAGGCAAGCAAGCCGGCCAGTACCAGGTAGCTGATGGCGTTAAACATTGGCGCCTGCCAGGCCAGCAGCAGCAGGAGCAATAACGTCAGGGGTTTAAAGACCCAGCGTTGCCAGGCGGGTCCACGATAGGAAGCATCCACGAACAACCATGCGGAAAGACAAACAGCGATAAACGACCAAAGCATCTTAGTTCCTTGAATTCGTTATTTTTTCGTAAGCGGGGTGCTTACGGCTCTATTGACCAGTGTAGAGTCCGATACCGCCAGATGACAACACCATAACAGGCAAGGTATGCTTATTTCCGCATTTTCTGATGGGTTAATAATATGAGTAAGCCACCCCTTTTTTTTATTGTGATCATTGTCTTAATCGTTATTGCCGCGTCGTTTCGTTTTGTTCAGCAGCGGCGGGAAAAAGCGGAAAATGATGCTGCACCGTTGGTGCAAAAAAGGGTGGTGGTGAGTAATAAGCGAGAGAAGCCGCTAAATGACCGGCGTTCACGTCAACAGGAAGTGACGCCAGCGGGCACCAGCATGCGCTATGAAGCCAGCTTCAAACCGCAAAGCGGCGGCCTGGAGCAGACCTTTCGTCTTGATGCCCAGCAGTATCATGCGTTAACGGTTGGCGACAAAGGCATGCTGAGCTACAAGGGTTCGCGTTTTGTTGATTTTACGGCTGAACGTTAAGGTTTCATTTGGCTGATGCCGGATGACGGCTTACGCTTTATCCGGCCTACAGGTTTAGTCGTCCCGGCCCGCGACGCGCCGCCGGGCGAAAAGATTGCAGTTACTTCTTCAACTGATCTTTAATCTTCTTCTGCCAGACCAGCAGTTCAAATACGCCAAACAGAAAAATACGGATTTTCTCGCCGCGGGTCATTTGTGGGCCATCTTTCGGCATGGTGGATTTCAGCAGCGCCAACTGCATGCCGTGCATCAGCACCATAAACACCAGCGCCACATTCACGAAGATATTGAGCGGACGTGGGAACGGTTGAAAAATATTCAGGAGCAGGAATGCCCAGACGCACAGCATTAACAGACGTCCCAGATTAATCAGCATGTTGCTCTCCTTGTGCTTCACGTTGATACAGGCGATAAGCAACCTGCCCAGCCACTTTTTCGCGGTACAACGACCAGTTAACCGGAACAACAGGCAGGCCGTTTTCGACTTCGCTTTCAACGTAAATATACGCTTCGTTTGCCAGCCAGCCGCGCGTTTCCAGAAGTGTTAATGTTTCTTCCAGTAATCCTTTGCGAAACGGTGGATCAACAAACACTACGTTATGCGGCGTACCCGTCTGGGCTAAAAACGTCAGGGTGTTGGCGTTGATGACGCGGGCATGTGTTGCCTTCAGCGTGGCGAGATTTTTTTGTAACTGCTGCGAAACCGCGCGATCCATCTCCAGAAGCGTGGCATCTGCCGCATAGCGGGAGAGTGCTTCCAGAGCCAATGCGCCGCTGCCAGCAAAGCAATCAAGGCAACGAGCATCGACCATCACCGGGGCCAGCCAGTTAAACAGCGTTTCGCGTACACGGTCGGTCGTTGGGCGTAGACCCGGACTGTCCGGAACCGGGAGTTTACGGCCTCGCCATTGCCCGCCAATAATGCGGATCTGACCGCTGCCTGAGTGATTCGGTTTTTTCATTTCTATTATTGCTCAATCCGCCTATAGCATGTCATTCCAGGCGGTGATGTGAGTTAAGTTAAGTGATAGACTATTTCATCATTTTTTTAGCTGCTATGTACATAGCGTTGACGCTGTGCCATGAAGCAACAGCGGGGGAGTGTAGTCGCAAATGGCGAAAGAGAAAAAACGTGGCTTTTTTTCCTGGCTGGGCTTTGGTCAAAAAGAGCAGGCACCGGAAAACGAGACAGAACTAAAAAACGAAGAACAACAACCGGTTACTGAAGAAGCAACCGTCGTTGATGAGCCGTCACGCGCGCAGGAAACGCATAGCGAGGCAGAAACAGAAGCCTTTGCCGCTGAAGTTGTTGACGTCACTGAACAGGTTGCGGAAATTGAAAAACTGCAGCCGGAAGAAGAATCTGTTGCTCAACAACAGCAACCGGACGTTGAACCGGTCGTTGAATCAATAGTGGAAACACCGGCACCCGCGGCAGTGACCGAACACGAAGAATTACCGCTGCCGGAAGAGGTTAAAGCCGAAGACGTTTCAGCAGAAGAGTGGCAGGCTGAAGCGGAAACCGTTGAAATTGTTGAGGCCGTTGAAGAAGAAGCTGAAAACGAGCCACAGCTAACTGATGAAGAGCTGGAAGCACAGGCGCTGGCAGCTGAAGCGGTGGAAGAAATTGCTGAAGATGCCGCGATTGTGGAGCCTGTTGAAGACACGCCAGCAGCAGAAGAGGCGGTGGTAGAAGACGCTGTGCAGGAGCAGGAAAAACCGACGAAAGAAGGTTTCTTTGCGCGCCTGAAGCGTAGCCTTCTGAAAACAAAAGAAAACCTCGGTTCCGGATTTATCAGTCTGTTCCGTGGTAAAAAGATCGACGATGATCTGTTTGAAGAGTTGGAAGAGCAACTGCTGATCGCCGATGTGGGCGTAGAAACGACCCGCAAGATCATTGCGAATCTGACGGAAGGCGCCAGCCGCAAGCAGCTTAAAGATGCGGAAGCGTTGTACGGCCTGCTGAAAGATGAGATGGGCGAGATTCTGGCTAAAGTTGATGAACCGCTGAATGTTGAGGGTAAAACGCCATTTGTTATCTTAATGGTTGGTGTTAACGGCGTGGGTAAAACCACCACCATTGGCAAGCTGGCGCGTCAGTTTGAGCAGCAGGGTAAATCAGTGATGTTGGCGGCGGGCGATACTTTCCGTGCCGCGGCGGTAGAGCAGTTGCAGGTCTGGGGTCAGCGTAACAATATTCCGGTGATTGCTCAGCATACCGGTGCGGATTCTGCCTCCGTTATCTTTGACGCTATTCAGGCGGCGAAGGCGCGAAACGTAGATGTGCTGATCGCTGATACCGCAGGGCGTTTGCAGAACAAATCGCACCTGATGGAAGAATTGAAAAAAATCGTTCGTGTGATGAAGAAGCTGGACGAAGATGCGCCGCATGAAGTTATGCTGACTATCGATGCCAGCACCGGGCAGAATGCGATAAGCCAGGCCAAACTGTTCCATGAAGCGGTGGGTTTAACCGGTATCACCCTGACCAAGCTGGACGGAACGGCGAAAGGCGGGGTCATTTTCTCGGTTGCCGATCAGTTTGGCATCCCTATCCGCTATATCGGTGTGGGCGAACGTATCGAGGATTTACGTCCGTTTAAAGCGGGCGATTTTATAGAGGCACTTTTTGCCCGAGAGGATTAACAATGATTCGCTTTGAACATGTCAGCAAGGCCTATCTCGGTGGGAGACAAGCGCTGCAGGGAGTCACATTCCATATGCAGCCTGGCGAGATGGCGTTTCTGACCGGCCACTCCGGCGCGGGTAAAAGTACCCTGCTGAAGCTGATCTGTGGAATTGAACGGCCCAGCGCCGGGAAAATCTACTTCAGCGGGCACGACATCAGCCGTTTGAAAAACCGTGAAGTGCCGTTTCTGCGCCGTCAGATCGGCATGATTTTTCAGGATCACCACCTGTTGATGGACAGAACCGTCTTCGACAACGTGGCAATCCCACTGATCATTGCGGGTGCCAGCGGGGACGATATTCGTCGTCGCGTGTCGGCGGCGCTGGATAAAGTCGGGCTATTGGACAAAGCGAAAAACTTCCCGATTCAGCTCTCCGGCGGTGAACAACAGCGCGTGGGCATTGCCCGTGCGGTGGTGAATAAACCTGCGGTACTGCTGGCGGATGAACCAACGGGGAACCTGGATGACGCGCTGTCTGAAGGGATCCTTCGCTTGTTTGAAGAGTTTAATCGCGTCGGGGTAACGGTATTAATGGCGACGCACGATATTGGGCTGATCTCCCGTCGTTCTTATCGCCAGCTAGTCCTGAGTGACGGACACTTGCACGGAGGCCTGGTGAATGAATAGACGCGACGCTATCAATCAAATCAAACAGTTCGGTGGACGACTGGATCGTTTCCGTAAATCGGGCGGTGCGCCGGGTGACGGTGGTCGCAACGCGCCAAAGCGGGCGAAAGCCGCGCCAAAGCCGAACTCGCGTAAAACCAATGTTTTTAACGAGCAGGTACGTTATGCGTTCCAGGGCGCGTTACAGGACCTGAAAAGCAAGCCGCTGGCGACGTTTCTGACGGTGATGGTTATCGCGATCTCACTGACGTTGCCAAGTGTTTGTTACATGGTCTACAAGAACGTGAACCAGGCGGCAAGCCAGTATTACCCGTCCCCGCAGATCACCGTATATCTGCAAAAAACGCTGGATGATGATGCGGCGGCACGTGTGGTGGGGCAGTTGCAGGCCGAGCAGGGTGTGGAGAAAGTGAATTATCTTTCCCGCGACGATGCGCTGGGCGAATTCCGTAACTGGTCTGGTTTTGGCGGCGCGCTGGATATGCTGGAAGAGAACCCGCTGCCGGCCGTGGCGGTGGTGATTCCGAAACTGGATTTCCAGGGCACGGAATCACTGAACACGCTGCGTGATCGCATTGCACAAATCAACGGTATCGATGAAGTACGCATGGATGACAGCTGGTTTGCGCGACTGGCTGCGTTAACGGGCCTGGTCGGTCGTGTGTCAGCGATGATTGGCGTGCTGATGGTCGCGGCGGTCTTCCTGGTCATCGGTAACAGCGTGCGTCTGAGCATTTTTGCGCGTCGCGATACCATTAACGTGCAGAAACTGATTGGTGCAACGGATGGATTTATCCTGCGTCCGTTCCTCTACGGCGGCGCGCTGCTCGGTTTTTCTGGCGCATTTCTTTCACTGATTTTGTCAGAAATTTTGGTGATGCGACTGTCATCAGCGGTCACGGAAGTGGCGCAAATTTTCGGAACGAAGTTTGATATCAACGGTTTATCATTCGACGAATGCCTGTTATTGCTGCTGGTGTGCTCGATGATTGGCTGGGTGGCAGCCTGGCTTGCCACGGTTCAACATTTACGCCACTTTACCCCCGATTAAAAAATCTCTGGTATAATCTTTCCCTGCACTGAGTAGTTCGCTCTGCAGGGAAAGAGCCCTGTTTTCTCTTCCCGGCGCATTCATCGTGATGTCACATTTTGTGCGTAATTTATACACATTACGACATGGAACTTGTGGATAAAATCACTGTCTGATAAAAGATTGAATGATATTCTCGTTGCTCATAAGCTCTGGCATGGTTGTTGCTATTGGTTTTTACCAACGCGCCAGATGACAAAGATTGAGAGGATTTGAATGACCAAAGAAATGCAAAATTTAGCTTTAGCCCCTGTTGGTAACCTGGAGTCTTACATCCGGGCTGCGAACGCGTGGCCGATGTTGTCGGCTGACGAGGAGCGGGCACTGGCTGAAAAGCTGCATTACCAGGGCGATCTGGAAGCAGCTAAAACGCTGATCCTGTCTCACCTGCGCTTTGTTGTTCATGTTGCTCGTAACTACGCGGGCTATGGCCTGCCGCAGGCGGATCTGATTCAGGAAGGTAATATCGGCCTGATGAAAGCCGTGCGTCGATTCAACCCGGAAGTGGGTGTACGCCTGGTTTCCTTCGCCGTGCACTGGATCAAAGCTGAGATCCACGAATATGTCCTGCGTAACTGGCGTATCGTGAAAGTCGCGACCACCAAAGCACAGCGCAAGCTGTTCTTTAACCTGCGTAAAACCAAGCAGCGTCTGGGCTGGTTTAATCAGGATGAAGTGGAAATGGTTGCCCGCGAACTGGGTGTTTCCAGCAAAGACGTGCGCGAAATGGAATCCCGTATGGCGGCGCAGGACATGACATTTGACATGTCTTCGGACGACGAGTCCGATAGCCAGCCGATGGCTCCGGTGCTGTATCTGCAGGATAAATCCTCCAACTTTGCTGATGGCATTGAAGAGGATAACTGGGAAGATCAGGCCGCGAACAAGCTGACTCATGCAATGGAAGGTCTGGACGAGCGTAGTCAGGATATTATCCGCGCCCGCTGGCTGGACGAAGACAACAAGTCTACGTTGCAGGAACTGGCCGATCGCTACGGCGTTTCCGCTGAACGTGTTCGTCAGCTTGAAAAGAACGCCATGAAAAAACTGCGCGCCGCAATCGAAGCGTAACCTTCCAGCCGACCTGGAAATGCTGATAAACCCTGGATGAAAATCCGGGGTTTTTTGTTTTTATCTCTCCCCTCCCTCCTGACGTTTATGCTTTTTGTCATCAAGTTGTTATCTGCATGTCAAATTTAGCTATTCCAAAATAATAAAAATCGGGTATGTTTTAGCAGAGTATGCTGCTAAAGCACGGGTGGCTATCCAATAATCGATATAAAGTGCTGAACAACAACATCACAACACACGTAATAACCACAATAATGGGGATTGTCAGGATGAATATGAAGGGTAAAGCGTTATTGGCAGGATGTATCGCCCTGTCTTTGAGCAATATGGCCTTTGCTAAGGATATTAAAGTTGCCGTCGTCGGCGCGATGTCCGGCCCGGTGGCGCAGTATGGCGATCAGGAATTTACCGGCGCAGAACAGGCTATTGCAGATATCAACGCCAAGGGCGGTGTGAAAGGCGACAAACTGGTCATGGTGAAATATGACGATGCCTGTGACCCGAAACAAGCGGTAGCGGTTGCTAACAAAGTGGTCAACGACGGGATTAAATACGTTATCGGCCACCTGTGCTCATCGTCCACTCAACCTGCATCAGATATTTATGAAGACGAAGGTATTCTGATGATCACCCCTGCGGCAACGGCACCGGAACTGACCGCGCGCGGCTATAAACTGGTGATGCGTACCACTGGTCTGGATTCCGATCAGGGCCCAACGGCCGCCAAATATATTGTTGAAAAAGTGAAACCGAAGCGCATTGCTATCGTTCACGACAAACAGCAGTACGGCGAAGGTCTGGCGCGCTCCGTGCAGGACAACCTCAAGAAAGCCAACGCTGACGTGGTGTTCTTCGACGGGATCACCGCCGGTGAGAAAGACTTCTCTACGCTGGTGGCTCGTCTGAAGAAAGAGAACATCGATTTCGTTTACTACGGCGGTTATCACCCGGAAATGGGCCAGATCCTGCGCCAGGCACGCGCTGCGGGTCTGAAAACCCAGTTTATGGGACCAGAAGGGGTCGCGAACGTGTCGCTGTCTAACATCGCGGGTGAATCGGCAGAAGGTTTGCTGGTGACTAAGCCGAAGAACTACGACCAGGTACCGGCGAACAAACCGATTGTGGATGCTATTAAAGCCAAGAAACAGGATCCGAGCGGCGCATTCGTATGGACCACCTACGCCGCGCTGCAATCCTTGCAGGCCGGTCTGAACCAGTCTGACGATCCGGCTGAAATCGCCAAATACCTGAAAGCAAACTCAGTGGAAACCGTAATGGGGCCGCTGTCATGGGATGCGAAGGGCGATCTGAAAGGCTTCGAATTCGGCGTGTTTGACTGGCATGCTAATGGTACGGCGACAGACGCCAAATAATTTTCCCGGCGCCTTTCGCGCTGCAGATGCGTTGGCTACGTTATTCAACCCCGGTCACTTACTTATGTAAGCTCCCGGGGACTTCATAACTTGCCGCCTTCCTGCAACGTGAAATTCTTGGAAAATTGCGAGATGGTTTTTTATTTTTTGCTCCCAGCATGTAGGCCGGATAAGCGTCAGCGCCATCCGGCTTTTTTATCTTTTTTCCCAGCCATTCTCCTGGGCTGTAAACCCTAACGCCTGCATAAACGCGGCCATCACGCTGCGGTCTTCAACGCCGACGTCGGCCATCCACCATGAACTCACGTCAGGGTTTTCGCGGAGAATTTCTTCAACCAAATACTGCCCAACGCCACGACGACGGGTGATATCGCGTATGCGTAAGGAATCCAGCGCGCCTTGCGTACCGCTCAGGGTGACGCGTACTGCGCCAAGCAGGCGCTCGTTAAAGCGTGCGGCATAGATCCGGTGCGTTTCATCTACGCTTAATGATGAGGCGGAATATTCCGGCCAGATTTTGCCAAGATCGATGAGATCCTGAGCACTGAAATTTTCTAAACGAACGATGGTCAGCTTCATTAACAGCATGTCCAAATCACAAAAGATGGAATCAGTGTACCGAAATAATTTACTCGGATGCTTTCTCTTTTTTATGCGATTAACCAGGTTAATCGTTTTGTGACAACGGCAATGGCAGTTTGAAACAGTAAAGATTGAAAAACAGGCAGAATAATACCCTGGAATGCAGCATTTTATTCGGCTCTTTGTACCGTTATTTTATGCTGACAAACGCACTTTTTTTTGTTTATCTATAGTGAAAAGCAGAATATTATCTTTTCTTAATCGACTGAAATATAGAGATTTTAGCCTGATTTTGCTTAAAAAACTGTGCTAAACCATTAATGAGACTGGTAAAAATAGTGCAGTTCAAAAAAAGCACAGTCTGCTTTTTAACCATATAAATACAAAATATTAATTACGTCACGAATGGGGATTCAGGTAATGAAACGGAATGCGAAAACAATCATCGCAGGGGTGATAGCACTGGCAATGTCACACGCGGTCATGGCGGAAGATATCAAGGTCGCTGTTGTCGGCGCGATGTCAGGTCCGGTCGCGCAGTGGGGTGATATGGAATTTAATGGCGCACGTCAGGCCATTAAAGATATCAATGCCAAAGGCGGGATCAAAGGCGACAAACTGGTTGCCGTGGAATATGACGATGCCTGCGATCCGAAACAGGCCGTTGCCGTCGCGAACAAAATCGTCAATGACGGCATTCAGTACGTAATTGGTCACCTGTGTTCTTCATCGACTCAACCGGCATCAGATATTTACGAAGATGAAGGCATTCTGATGATTTCTCCGGGAGCGACTAACCCGGAACTGACGCAGCGTGGTTACGCGCACATCATGCGCACCGCGGGTCTGGACTCCTCTCAGGGGCCGACTGCTGCGAAATACATCCTGGAGAAGGTGAAGCCACAGCGTATCGCCATCATTCATGACAAACAGCAGTACGGTGAAGGCCTGGCGCGTTCGGTGCAAGACAGCCTGAAAGCAGGTAAAGCCAACATCGTCTTCTTTGATGGGATCACCGCCGGGGAGAAAGATTTTTCTGCGCTGATCGCTCGCCTGAAAAAAGAAAATATCGACTTCGTTTATTACGGTGGCTACTACCCGGAAATGGGGCAAATGCTGCGTCAGGCGCGTTCAGTTGGCCTGAAGACGCAGTTTATGGGGCCAGAGGGCGTGGGAAATGCCTCACTGTCTAACATTGCTGGTGATGCCGCTGAAGGCATGTTGGTTACCATGCCAAAACGCTATGACCAGGATCCGGCGAACAAAGCTATCGTTGATGCGCTCAACGCTGAGAAGAAAGATCCAACCGGACCATACGTGTGGATCACTTATGCAGCTGTCCAGTCATTGGCGACAGCAATGGATCGCAGCGGTAGCAAAGAGCCGCTGGACCTGGTGAAAGATCTGAAAGCACACGGGGCTGATACCGTGATTGGGCCGCTGAAATGGGACGAAAAAGGCGATTTGAAGGGATTTGAGTTTGGTGTCTTCCAGTGGCACGCGGATGGTTCATCGACTGTCGCGAAGTAATACCTGAAGACGCGTTATCCCACCGCCCGTGCAAAACGGGCGGGTTTAAAAAGGTTACCTTATGTCCGAGCAGTTCCTCTATTTCTTGCAGCAGATGTTTAACGGCGTCACGCTGGGAAGCACCTACGCGCTGATCGCCATTGGCTACACGATGGTGTACGGCATTATCGGCATGATCAACTTCGCCCACGGCGAGGTGTATATGATCGGCAGTTATGTCTCCTTTATGATCATCGCTGCGCTAATGATGATGGGTATTGATTCCAGCTGGCTGCTGGTTGCCGCGGGCTTCGTCGGTGCCATCGTGATTGCCAGCGCCTACGGCTGGAGCATTGAACGCGTGGCGTATCGGCCCGTACGCAGCTCCAAGCGCCTGATTGCGCTGATTTCCGCCATCGGGATGTCTATTTTCCTGCAAAACTACGTCAGTCTGACGGAAGGCTCACGCGACGTGGCACTGCCTAGCCTGTTTAACGGTCAGTGGACTGTCGGTAGCAGTGAAAACTTCTCTGCGTCCATCACCACCATGCAGCTGGTTATTTGGATTGTGACCTTCCTTGCGATGCTGGCGCTGACGCTGTTTATCCGCTATTCGCGTATGGGACGCGCCTGTCGTGCCTGCGCGGAAGACCTGAAAATGGCTAGCCTGCTCGGCATTAACACTGACCGCGTGATCGCGCTGACTTTTGTGATTGGCGCAGCAATGGCGGCGGTAGCAGGTGTATTGCTTGGACAGTTCTACGGTGTAATTAACCCCTATATTGGCTTTATGGCCGGGATGAAAGCCTTTACCGCGGCGGTTCTTGGCGGTATCGGTAGCATTCCAGGGGCGATGATCGGCGGCCTGATTCTGGGCGTGGCGGAAGCGCTCTCCTCTGCTTATCTGAGTACGGAATACAAAGATGTGGTGTCATTCGCACTGCTGATTCTGGTGCTGCTGGTAATGCCGACCGGTATTCTGGGTCGCCCGGAGGTAGAGAAAGTATGAAACCGATGCATTTTGCAATGGCGCTGCTTTCAGCGGTCATGTTTTTCATCCTGGCGGGCGTCTTCATGGGCGTTCAACTTGAACTGGATGGCACGAAGCTGGTGGTGGATACCGCTGCGGATATCCGCTGGCAGTGGGTGTTTATCGGTACCGGCGTGGTCTTTCTTTTCCAACTGCTGCGTCCCGTTTTCCAGAAGAGCCTGAAGAGCGTCTCCGGACCGAAGTTCATTCTGCCGGCGATTGATGGCTCAACCGTCAAACAGAAGCTGTTCCTGGTGGCGCTGCTGGTCATTGCTGTCGCATGGCCCTTTATGGTGTCGCGCGGCACGGTGGATATCGCTACGCTGACGATGATATATATCATCCTCGGCCTCGGCTTAAACGTGGTGGTCGGCCTTTCCGGCCTGCTGGTGCTGGGCTACGGCGGCTTCTATGCCATTGGTGCGTATACCTTTGCGCTGCTGAACCACTATTATGGTCTTGGTTTCTGGACCTGTTTGCCGTTGGCGGGACTGGTATCGGCGGCGGCAGGGTTCCTGCTTGGCTTCCCGGTTCTGCGTCTGCGCGGCGACTACCTGGCGATAGTGACCTTAGGCTTTGGCGAAATCGTGCGTATTCTGTTGCTCAATAATACTGAAGTCACCGGTGGCCCGAACGGTATCAGCCAGATCCCTAAACCCACCTTTTTCGGTCTGGAATTCAGCCGTAGTGCCCGTGAAGGCGGCTGGGATACCTTCAGCAACTTCTTTGGCGTGAAATACGATCCCTCTGATCGTGTGATTTTCCTCTACCTGGTGGCGCTGCTGCTGGTGGTCTTCTCGCTGTTTGTCATCAACCGCCTGCTGCGTATGCCGCTGGGCCGTGCATGGGAAGCGCTGCGTGAAGATGAAATTGCCTGCCGTTCACTGGGCTTAAACCCTACGCGCATCAAGCTGACCGCCTTTACCATCAGCGCTGCGTTTGCCGGTTTTGCCGGAACGCTGTTTGCCGCGCGCCAGGGTTTTGTCAGCCCGGAATCGTTCACCTTTGCCGAGTCGGCCTTTGTGCTGGCGATTGTCGTGCTGGGGGGGATGGGATCGCAGTTTGCGGTGATCCTGGCGGCCATCCTGCTGGTGGTCTCACGTGAGCTGATGCGTGATTTCAATGAATACAGCATGTTAATGCTGGGTGGTTTGATGGTACTGATGATGATCTGGCGTCCGCAGGGCTTGCTGCCGATGACCCGTCCACAGTTGAAGCTGAAAAACGGGGAAGCCAAAGGAGAGCAGGCATGAGTCAGCCATTATTATCGGTTAGCGGCCTGATGATGCGTTTTGGCGGCCTGCTGGCGGTCAACAATGTGTCTTTGGATTTGCATAAAAAAGAGATTGTCTCTCTGATTGGCCCGAACGGCGCGGGGAAAACCACGGTCTTCAACTGCCTGACCGGGTTCTATAAGCCGACCGGCGGGACAATTAAGCTGCGCGACCAGCACCTTGAAGGGCTGCCGGGCCAGCAAATTGCGCGTATGGGCGTGGTGCGTACCTTCCAGCATGTGCGTCTGTTTCGCGAAATGACGGTGATTGAAAACCTACTGGTGGCGCAACATCAGCAACTGAAAGCTGGGGTTTTCTCCGGGCTGTTAAAAACTCCGGCTTTTCGCCGCGCGCAGGATGAAGCGCTGGACCGCGCCGCCACCTGGCTTGATCGTATCGGCCTGCTGCAGCATGCTAACCGGCAGGCGAGCAACCTGGCCTATGGCGACCAGCGCCGCCTTGAGATTATCCGTTGTATGGTCACTCAGCCGGAAATTCTGATGCTCGATGAACCTGCTGCGGGCCTCAACCCGAAAGAAACCAAAGAGCTGGACGAGCTGATTGCTGAACTGCGCGATCATCACGACACCACCATTTTGCTGATTGAGCACGATATGAAGTTGGTGATGGGCATTTCTGACCGTATTTACGTGGTGAACCAGGGGACGCCGCTGGCGAACGGGACACCGGAGCAGATTCGTAACAACCCGGACGTGATCCGCGCCTATTTAGGTGAAGCATAATGGTGGTGAGGCATAAGATGGAAAAAGTCATGTTGTCTTTTGACAACGTCAACGCCCACTACGGCAAGATCCAGGCATTGCACGATGTCAGCCTGTACATCAATCAGGGTGAAATCGTGACGCTTATCGGTGCCAACGGCGCGGGGAAAACCACGCTGCTCGGGACGCTGTGCGGTGATCCGCGGGCAACAAGTGGGCGTATTGTCTTTGATGGTAAAGATATTACCGACTGGCAGACGGCAAAAATCATGCGTGAAGCGGTGGCGATTGTCCCGGAAGGGCGTCGTGTGTTTTCCCGTATGACGGTAGAAGAGAACCTGGCGATGGGGGGCTTTTTTGCCGAGCGCGACCAGTTTCAGGAACGCATCAAATGGGTGTACGACCTGTTTCCACGCCTGCATGAGCGTCGTATCCAGCGTGCGGGAACCATGTCTGGTGGTGAGCAGCAGATGCTGGCGATTGGCCGGGCTTTGATGAGCCAGCCGCGTTTGTTGCTGCTTGATGAGCCGTCGCTGGGGCTGGCACCGATCATCATCCAGCAGATCTTTAACACCATTGAGCAATTGCGCGAGCAGGGGATGACGATTTTCCTCGTCGAACAAAACGCCAACCAGGCACTGAAACTCGCTGACCGTGGGTACGTGCTGGAAAACGGTCACGTGGTGCTGGAAGATACCGGTGATGCATTGCTGGCGAACGAAGCGGTGCGTAGCGCTTATCTGGGCGGTTAACCGTTATCTAAATAGACAAGGGGCTCAGCAGGCCCCTTTTTTATTGCGCTATGTTATTATTGATAATGATTATCAATAATAAAAATGAACACGGAGAAAGGATGACACGTTCAGGTGCCGGTATGGCGATTGGAAGTCTACTAGTGGCCTGCTCATTCAGTGCGCAGGCAGTGAAAGAGCAAACTTTCGATCCGCGCGATCCTGCAATATGGCAAGAAAAGCCGGTCAACCCGTCAGCACAATCCAACTCACCCTGCGAGGTATTCAGCAGTTCAGTGTGTCCGGGCTGGGAAGATGAAAAATCGGATATCCAGCGTGACCGTGAGCGGCGGGAGCAGCAGCGTTTACAGAACGAATATGAACGCCGCTGGCGAAGAGAGTAAGACTGGCAACGCAATCATTCATACCTTCAGGGATTGCGAGTTCTGTCCCAGCATTTGTACGCTATATTCTGCATAATCAATAGCTTGATTTATATTTTATATCAATGGTAATTGCATGAATGATTCACTGCATCAAACTAATGTGCAGCCCATGCCCGCAATTGATGGCGTCACGGTTTCGTTTAATGGGCTGAACTATCTGCGTCCAGAACTTCTGCTGGATTTCGTCAGTATTAGTCCCTCACCGTTGCTCGCCGTAACGCCTGTAGCGCTGCTGTATTCCTCTGTGGGCGTGCTTCAGCAAGTCGATTTGCGCAAGCTGCCGGTGGAAGTCTGTGGGCGCGTGGTTTATCCCATCTCTTCACTGAAGCTTCCTGCATTACGGGGAAAACTCATCATCAACGCCCAGTCACGGCGACTCAAGTTTCTGGAAAGCCTGGTGGCGATATCTCCGGAAGATAACATTCATGGTATGCAGATCCTGGGCCTGGCGCTGGAGTTTACGTTCGCACAACCTGAGTGATCTCATCTGTACGGCAAATCTTTTTATGGGCCGGGTAAGGCACCTCCCCGGCTTTGTTGTGCTCCACCCCGCATTTTCCTGTCACTCCGCTTTCACCGCCTTGCCATCTGTTTGTCGCCTTACTATCTTTTTTTTGTAATAAAAAAGTTATTTTTCTGTCATTCGAGCATGTCATGTTACCCCCGCGAGCATAAAACGCGTGATATCGCGCATACGGCACAACAAGAGAGATAACCGATGATATCGTTACGACATACAGCTTTAGGACTGGCACTTAGCCTGGCATTTGCAGGTCAGGCACTGGCCGTTACCACCATCCCGTTCTGGCATTCAATGGAAGGCGAACTGGGTAAAGAAGTTGATTCACTGGCGCAACGTTTTAATGAGGCTCATCCGGACTACAAAATTGTTCCGCAGTACAAAGGCAACTATGAGCAGAGCCTGAGTGCAGGCATTGCCGCCTTCCGTACCGGAAATGCACCTGCGCTGCTGCAGGTCTATGAAGTCGGTACCGCCACGATGATGGCCTCCAAAGCCATTAAACCCGTCTACGAAGTGTTTAAAGAGGCCGGGATTAACTTCGATGAGTCTCAGTTCGTGCCGACGGTTTCAGGTTATTACACCGACTCTAAAACCGGACACTTGCTCTCTCAGCCGTTTAACAGTTCCACCCCGGTGCTGTACTACAACAAAGATGCCTTCAAAAAAGCCGGTTTAGATCCTGAGCAACCGCCGAAAACCTGGCAGGATCTGGCGGAATACACCGCGAAGCTGAAAGCCGCAGGCATGAAGTGCGGCTATGCCAGCGGCTGGCAGGGCTGGATCCAGATTGAAAACTTCAGCGCCTGGAACGGATTACCGGTCGCGACTAAAAATAACGGTTTTGACGGTACCGATGCTGTACTGGAGTTCAACAAGCCGGAGCAGGTGAAACATATCGCGCTACTGGAAGAGCTGAATAAAAAGGGCGATTTCAGCTATTTCGGGCGTAAAGATGAATCCACCGAGAAGTTCTACAACGGTGATTGTGCGATTACCACAGCATCGTCCGGCTCTCTGGCTGACATCCGCCACTACGCTAAATTCAACTATGGTGTCGGGATGATGCCGTACGATGCCGACGTGAAGGGCGCGCCGCAGAACGCCATTATCGGCGGGGCCAGCCTGTGGGTAATGCAGGGTAAAGACAAAGCAACCTACCAGGGCGTCGCGGAGTTCCTCAACTTCCTGGCGAAACCTGAAATTGCTGCCGAATGGCACCAGAAAACCGGTTATCTGCCCATCACCACTGCCGCCTACGATCTGACCCGCGAGCAGGGCTTCTATGAAAAGAACCCTGGGGCTGATATCGCCACCCGCCAGATGCTGAACAAGCCGCCGTTGCCGTTCACCAAAGGGCTGCGTCTGGGCAACATGCCACAGATCCGCACCATCGTGGATGAAGAGCTGGAAAGCGTCTGGACCGGGAAGAAAACCCCGCAGCAGGCGCTGGATGCCGCCGTTGAACGTGGCAACCAGTTACTGCGCCGCTTTGAGCAATCGACCAAGTCTTAAGTGTATAAGTGCCTGATGGCGGCTCTGCCTTACCCGGCCTACAAATACGCGTAGTTTGTAGGCCGGATAAGGTGCTTGCACCGCCATCCGGCACCTTCCAGGAAAAAAACCTACATGTCCTCATCCCGTCCGGTGTTCCGTTCGCGTTGGCTTCCCTATCTACTGGTTGCCCCGCAGTTGGTTATCACCGTTATTTTCTTTATCTGGCCTGCCGGTGAAGCGCTGTGGTACTCACTGCAAAGCGTTGATCCCTTTGGTCTTTCCAGCCAGTTTGTCGGACTGGAAAACTTTGTCGCACTGTTCCATGACCCGTACTACCTTGATTCGTTCTGGACCACTATCAAGTTCAGCTCGTTGGTTACGGTAAGCGGCCTGTTGGTGTCGTTATTTTTTGCCGCGTTGGTGAATTATGTGGTACGCGGCAGCCGTTTTTATCAAACGCTGATGCTGTTGCCCTACGCCGTTGCGCCTGCCGTCGCAGCCGTATTGTGGATCTTCCTGTTTAACCCAGGACGCGGACTGATTACCCATTTTCTCGGTGAATTTGGCTATGACTGGAACCATGCGCAAAACAGCGGTCAGGCGATGTTTCTGGTGGTGTTTGCATCGGTCTGGAAGCAGATTAGTTACAACTTCCTGTTTTTCTTTGCCGCACTGCAGTCGATCCCGCGTTCACTGATCGAAGCGGCTGCAATTGATGGCGCAGGGCCGATTCGCCGCTTCTTTAAGCTGGCGCTGCCGCTGATTGCGCCGGTTAGCTTTTTTCTGCTGGTGGTGAACCTGGTTTACGCCTTCTTTGACACCTTCCCGGTGATCGATGCTGCGACAGCGGGTGGGCCGGTGCAGGCTACCACCACGCTAATTTATAAAATCTATCGTGAAGGTTTTGTCGGACTGGATCTCTCCGCATCAGCCGCGCAGTCGGTGGTGCTGATGTTCCTCGTCATTATTTTGACGGTGGTGCAGTTCCGCTATGTGGAAAGTAAGGTGCGTTACCAATGATAGAGAATCGTCGCGGGCTGACAATATTCAGCCATACCATGTTGATTCTGGGGATCATGGTGATCCTGTTTCCGCTGTACGTCGCGTTTGTTGCGGCGACGCTGGATAACAAAGCGGTGTTTGAAACGCCGATGACGCTGGTGCCCGGCACACAACTGCTGGAAAACATGAAATACATCTGGGTCAATGGTGTGGGGGTGAATAGCGCACCGTTCTGGCTGATGATGCTCAACAGTTTCATCATGGCATTCAGTATTACGGTGGGAAAAATCACCGTCTCGATGCTCTCCGCATTCGCCATTGTCTGGTTTCGCTTTCCTCTGCGTAACCTGTTCTTCTGGATGATTTTTATCACCCTGATGCTGCCGGTGGAGGTGCGTATCTTCCCGACGGTGGAGGTGATCGCCAATCTGAAGATGCTCGACAGTTATGCGGGTTTGACGTTGCCGCTGATGGCATCGGCTACCGCCACCTTCCTGTTCCGTCAGTTCTTTATGACGCTACCAGATGAACTGGTTGAAGCGGCGCGAATTGACGGTGCGTCGCCGATGCGTTTTTTCCGCGATATCGTGCTGCCGCTGTCGAAAACCAATCTGGCGGCGCTGTTCGTCATCACCTTCATCTACGGCTGGAACCAGTATCTGTGGCCGTTGCTAATTATTACCGACGTTAACCTGGGCACCGCCGTAGCAGGCATCAAAGGCATGATTGCCACCGGTGAAGGCACCACACAGTGGAATCAGGTAATGGCAGCCATGCTGCTGACGCTCATCCCTCCGGTAATCATCGTGTTAGCCATGCAGCGCGCGTTTGTGCGTGGTTTAGTGGACAGTGAGAAATAAAATGGCTGGTTTAAAACTACAGGCAGTAACCAAAAGCTGGGACGGCAAAACCCAGGTGATTAAACCGCTGACGCTGGACGTCGCGGACGGGGAATTCATTGTGATGGTAGGCCCATCCGGTTGCGGAAAGTCTACGCTACTGCGGATGGTCGCCGGCCTGGAGCGGGTGAGCGGCGGCGACATCTGGATTGATAATAAGCGCGTCACCGAAATGGAACCGAAAGATCGTGGCATTGCGATGGTGTTCCAGAACTATGCACTCTACCCGCATATGAGCGTGGAAGAAAACATGGCCTGGGGATTGAAGATTCGGGGAATGGGCAAGGAGCATATTGCCGAACGGGTGAAAGAGGCGGCGCGTATTCTTGAACTGGGCGAACTGCTCAAACGCCGTCCGCGCGAGCTTTCTGGCGGCCAGCGTCAGCGTGTGGCGATGGGGCGGGCGATTGTTCGTGATCCGGCGGTATTCCTGTTTGATGAACCGCTTTCTAACCTCGATGCCAAGCTGCGTGTGCAGATGCGTCTTGAGTTACAACATCTGCATCGCCGACTGAAAACCACCTCGTTGTACGTCACACACGATCAGGTTGAGGCGATGACGCTGGCCCAGCGTGTGCTGGTGATGAACAAGGGCATTGCTGAACAGATTGGCACGCCAGTGGAAGTCTACGAAAAACCCGCCAGTCGCTTTGTGGCAAGCTTTATCGGTAGCCCGGCGATGAACCTGCTGGATGGGTACGTTAGCGCTTCTGGCACCCATTTTGAGCTGGAGGGCGGTATGACATTGCCGATCGGCAGAAGCGCCAGGGAATCTGGTGGGCGTAACATGACGCTGGGTATCCGCCCGGAGCATATTGCGCTAAGCTCGCAGGCCGAAGGCGGCGTGCCGCTGGTGTTAGATACGCTGGAAATGCTGGGCGCAGATAACCTGGCGCACGGACGTTGGGGTGAGCAAAAGCTGGTGGTGCGACTGGCGCATCAGCATCGCCCGACGGCAGGCAGCACGCTATGGCTGCATCTGCCAGAAAATCATTTGCATCTCTTTGATGGCGAAACAGGACAACGCGTATGAGTAACTGGCCTTATCCCCATATTGTCGCCCATCGTGGCGGCGGTAAGCTGGCACCGGAAAATACCCTGGCGGCGATTGACGTGGGGGCGCGATACGGTCACACCATGATTGAATTCGATGCCAAATTGTCGAAAGACGGTGAGATCTTTCTGCTGCATGACGACAATCTGGAACGTACCAGCAACGGCTGGGGCGTGGCGGGTGAACTGAACTGGCAGGATCTTCTGCGTGTTGATGCCGGCGGCTGGTTTAGCGGTGAGTTTAAAGGCGAGCCATTGCCGCTGCTCTCCCAGGTGGCCGAGCGCTGCCGCCTGCATGGCATGATGGCGAATATTGAAATCAAACCGACCACCGGAACCGGGACGCTGACCGGCAAAGCCGTGGCACTGACTGCGCGTGAACTGTGGTCGGGAATGACGCCGCCGCTGCTGTCATCTTTTGAAATTGATGCGCTTGAAGCAGCGCAGCAGGTGGTGCCTGAGCTGCCGCGTGGTTTGCTGCTTGATGAGTGGCGCGAAGACTGGCGAGAGCTCACCACCCGGTTGGGTTGCGTCTCTATTCATCTTAATCATAAGCTGCTGGATGAGGCGCGGGTGGATGCGTTGCGCGATGCGGGGCTGCGGATTCTGGTGTATACCGTCAACCGACCCCAGCGCGCGGCAGAACTGCTACGCTGGGGAGTAGACTGCATTTGTACCGATGCGATTGATGTCATCGGGCCGGATTTCCAGCCCTGTTAAGGTCCAAGCGTTTTTAACGGAACGTTAGGTTGCGGCGTGCTGGACGGTTTTAGCATGTCGCCATTCTTTTTTTCCGGGAGCATCTGTTGCTGTTTATTCAGCGAGTTGTCCGGGTTATGCGTTCCGTTTAACATCCCGCCATTGTTGTTGGGCAGCATTTGCTGCTGACCGGAATTCAACTCACCTGGCTGAGACTGACGTACTCGCTGGGAGTTGGTGTTGATCTGGTTTTCCATATGCTGTTGCTGCATGCGTGTCTGCGTTTGCAACTGCTGGTTGAGCATTCCTTTCTGTTGAATTTGCTGCGTTTGCATTTGTGTTTGCATACGCTGTTGACTCGGGATCTGATAACCGGGTTGATTCGGGTTATTCATGGTGTTGATTGGCTGTGCAAAGCCTGCAAACGGCAATAGCATGGCTAAAAGTAAGAGTCGTTTCATCGCTTTTCTCCTCTCGGGGATCGTTTAAGTTTACTCCTTTCTCGCCGTTACGATGATTATTTCAGAGTTATGCACCAGGCTTAGTGGGGGCCGACCCCATAAATCTGGAGAATAACGATGATAAAACCGACGTTTTTACGCCGGGTAGCCATTGCTGCTCTGCTCTCAGGAAGTTGTTTTAGCGTTGCGGCAGCACCGGCTGCGCCGCCACCGGTATCCTACGGTGTTGAAGAAGATGTGTTCCATCCTGTGCGTGCGCAGCAGGGGATGGTGGCGTCCGTGGATGCGCTGGCCACGCAGGTTGGGGTCGATATTCTCAGACAGGGCGGTAATGCCGTCGATGCTGCCGTCGCCGTTGGTTATGCGCTGGCGGTGACGCATCCACAGGCGGGTAACCTGGGGGGGGGCGGCTTTATGATGCTGCGCACCAAAGATGGGAAGACGACAGCAATTGATTTCCGTGAAATGGCGCCAGCTGGCGCGACTCGCGATATGTTCCTTGATGAACAGGGTAACGCCGATGCGAAAAAGTCACTGACGTCGCATCTGGCTTCCGGTACGCCGGGTACCGTGGCGGGTTTCTCGCTGGCGCTGGAGAAATACGGCACGCTGCCGCTGAACAAAGTGGTGCGCCCGGCAATGAAGCTGGCGGAAGAAGGCTTTGTGGTTAACGACGCGCTGGCCGACGATTTGAAAACCTACGGCAGCGAAGTGCTCCCCAACCACGAAAATAGCAAAGCCATTTTCTGGAAAGATGGCGAGCCGCTGAAAAAGGGCGATAAGCTGGTACAGAAGAACCTGGCAAAAAGCCTGGAGATGATTGCCGAGAATGGCCCTGATGCGTTTTATAAAGGGGCGATTGCCGATCAGATAGCCGAGGAGATGAAAAATAACGGCGGGCTGATCACCAAAGCGGACTTAGCTGACTACAAAGCCGTAGAGCGTGCGCCAATCAGCGGTGACTACCGTGGTTATCAGGTCTTCTCGATGCCGCCGCCATCTTCCGGGGGGATTCATATCGTGCAGATCCTCAACATTCTCGAAAACTTCGATATGAAAAAGTACGGCTTTGGCAGCGCCGATGCCATGCAGGTCATGGCTGAAGCAGAAAAATATGCCTATGCCGACCGTTCCGAATATCTTGGCGACCCGGATTTTGTGAAAGTGCCGTGGCAGGCGCTGACCAACAAAGCTTATGCTAAATCGCTTGCCGATCAGATTGATATCAACAAAGCGAAGCCTTCCAGCCAAATCAAGCCTGGCAAACTTGCTCCCTATGAAAGCAACCAGACCACTCACTTCTCGGTGGTGGATAAAGACGGCAATGCCGTGGCGGTGACCTATACCCTGAATACCACCTTCGGAACCGGCATCGTGGCGGGTAACACCGGTATTCTGCTCAATAATGAGATGGATGATTTCTCCGCCAAGCCGGGCGTGCCGAACGTTTATGGGCTGGTGGGCGGCGATGCCAACGCGGTTGGGCCGAAGAAGCGTCCGTTGTCGTCGATGTCGCCGACGATTGTGGTTAAAGACGGGAAAACCTGGCTGGTGACCGGTAGCCCAGGTGGAAGCCGAATTATCACTACCGTACTGCAAATGGTGGTTAACAGCATTGATTTTGGGATGAACGTCGCTGAAGCGACCAACGCGCCGCGCTTCCACCATCAGTGGTTGCCGGATGAACTGCGCGTTGAAAAAGGTTTTAGCCCGGACACCGTCAAGCTGCTGGAGCAGAAAGGGCAGAAAGTGGTGCTGAAAGAAGCAATGGGCAGCACGCAGAGTATTATGGTTGGACCGGATGGTGCACTGTATGGCGCTTCTGACCCGCGTTCTGTGGATGATTTAACGGCGGGATATTGATGGTATTGCCGGGTCTGCCGTTGATGCAGGCCCGGCGAGTGCTTCCTGGTGGTTTCTTACCCGTTATTTCACGCGCGCCATAAAGTAAGCATCAACGTACTCACCGTTGCGCAGGCCATATTTCTTGCCGGTGCCTTCGATTTCAAAGCCGTACTTCTTATAGACTGCGACCGCAGGCTCATTATCAACAAACACCGTTAGCTCAATACGATCGACGCGCAGCCAGTTGTCGCACATGTCGATCATTGTGCGAATCAGGGCGCTGGCAACGCCGCGGTTCTGCCAACGAGCGTCAACGCAAATACCGAAATCAGCGACGTGGCTGCGGCGCGGGCGTTGGGCGACGGCAATGGAAAGATGTCCCACGACGATATCATCGATGCAGGCAACCAGCTGTTTGACGCCGGGCTGCTCGGCGAGTCGCACTTGCCACATCTCCATGGAAGGATGAGGAACCTGTAGCGTGTTGTGGTACACCTCCGGCTGCGCATGGATCTGACGAATGGCGTCGTAATCTTTTGGTTCAGCGTGGCGTATCACTATCTCACTCATTCCTTATCTCCTACAGGGGTAATTGTGTATTTACACTCGCTGAGAAAGAAAATTCCGTCAACTGCATTTTTTTGCAAAAAGAAGTAGACAAGTGCGAATGAGAATGATTATTATTGCTCTGCGTTCAGGGGAACCCCTACGGAGAACCTGAAAGCACGACATTGCTCACATTGCTTCCAGTATTACTTTAGCCAGCTTTTGCTGGCTTTTTTTTGGGTTTTGTTTCTGCCTGGCTTACTTGTCATTTTGTCCCCGGGAAGTGCTCGTGCTCCTCACGTACATTTAGTACGCTCCGGGCCCTACGCGCTTGCCGTGAACAAACTGACCGCGACGCCGACGGCCGATCTTGAGGCATCTGCTTTTGTAGGCCGGATAAGGCTTCGCCGCCATCCGGCACGATGACAGGATGGATTCAGTATCCAGCCGCTTTGCGCTATGGTGTAGACAATCACTTTCAAAAGGATCGTCTCATGACCTTACACTGCGCATTTATTGGTTTTGGTAAAAGCACCACTCGCTACCATTTGCCTTATGTCCTGAACCGCAAAGACAGCTGGCATGTCGCACATATTTTTCGCCGCAATGCCAAGCCGGAAGAGCAGGCGCCGCAGTATTCACATATTCACTTCACCAGTGACCTCGACGAGATCTTAAACGATCCGCAGGTGAAGCTGGTGATCGTCTGTACCCATGCTGACAGCCATTTTGAATACGCCAAACGCGCGCTGGAAGCGGGTAAAAATGTGCTGGTTGAGAAACCCTTCACCCCGACGCTTGCGCAAGCAAAAGAGTTGTTTGAGCTGGCGCAAAGCAAGGGATTGACCGTTACGCCCTATCAGAATCGTCGTTTTGACTCCTGCTTCCTCACCGCGAAAAAGGCGATTGAGAGCGGCAAGTTGGGCGAAATTGTTGAAGTGGAGAGCCATTTTGACTACTACCGCCCGGTCGCTGAAACCAAACCTGGTCTGCCGCAGGACGGCGCATTTTATGGTCTGGGTGTACACACCCTGGATCAAATTATCTCCCTGTTCGGCCGCCCCGATCATGTGGCCTACGATATCCGTAGCCTGCGTAATAAAGCGAACCCGGACGATACTTTTGAAGCGCAGCTGTTTTACGGTGACCTGAAAGCCATTGTCAAAACCAGTCATCTGGTGAAAATCGATTATCCGAAGTTTATCGTGCATGGCACCAAAGGCTCGTTTGTGAAGTACGGCATCGACCAGCAGGAAACCAGCCTGAAGGCCAATATCATGCCGGGAGAACCCGGTTTTGCCGCTGACGATTCCATTGGGCTGCTGGAGTACATCAATGATGAAGGCGTCTCAGTGAAAGAAGAGGTGAAACCGGAAGTCGGCGATTATGGCCGCGTCTATGACGCGCTGTATCAGACGCTGACAGTGGGTACGCCTAATTACGTCAAGGAATCTGAAGTTCTCACCAACCTGGAAATCCTCGAACGCGCCTTTGAACAGGCAACGCCTGCCACGATAACCCTCGCTAAATAGCGTTGATGGACTCCTCTGGGATTGTTCATATTTTTTGAACAGAGGAGTCAATTTTCACCCTCTATGATCCTGACCGGATTGAGTCCACACTGACTCCATCGAAAACATCTGGGGGTGAACACAATGATCTATTTACGCAAAGCGAACGACCGTGGTCATGCTAATCATGGCTGGCTCGATTCCTGGCATACCTTCTCTTTTGCTAACTACTATGACCCGAACTTTATGGGGTTCTCAGCACTGCGCGTGATCAACGATGACGTGATCGACGCAGGCCAGGGATTTGGTACTCACCCCCATAAAGATATGGAAATCCTGACCTACGTGCTGGAAGGTGCGGTGGAGCATCAGGACAGCATGGGCAACAAAGAGCAGGTTCCGGCTGGTGAGTTCCAGATCATGAGCGCCGGGACGGGGATCCGTCACTCGGAGTACAATCCGAGCAATACTGAGAAGCTGCATCTGTATCAGATCTGGATCATGCCGCAGGAAAACGGTATTACGCCGCGCTATGAACAGCGCCGTTTCGATGCCGCTCAGGGTAAACAACTGGTGCTGTCACCGGATGCGCGAGATGGTTCGCTGAAAGTTTACCAGGATATGGAGCTGTACCGTTGGGCGCTGCTTAAAGATGAACAGTCGGTGCATCAAATCGCCGCTGAACGCCGCGTCTGGATCCAGGTGGTAAAAGGTAACGTCACTATTAACGGAACCAAAGCGACCACCAGCGACGGTCTGGCAATCTGGGATGAACAGGCAATTTCGATTCATGCCGACAGCGACAGCGAAGTGTTACTGTTTGACCTGCCGCCAGTCTAAATCTGCGTAATCTTGCCCGATGGCGCGTAGCTTATCGGGCCTACGTGCTGATGTAGGCCGGATAAGACGCGAAAGCGTCGCCATCCGGCTCTTCATCCTTTGTCATTTATTCCGCACGTCCGTGGTAAACTGGGGGAATCTATCCCTTTTTAACGCTTCAGGACGATGAAAAAGAAAAGACCCGTACTTCAGGATGTAGCCGACCGCGTGGGCGTGACCAAAATGACGGTCAGTCGCTTTTTGCGTAACCCGGAGCAGGTCTCCGTAGCGCTGCGGGGCAAAATTGCCGCTGCACTTGATGAGCTGGGTTATATTCCCAATCGTGCTCCTGATATCCTTTCTAATGCCACCAGCCGTGCAATTGGCGTGCTGTTACCGTCTCTCACTAACCAGGTTTTTGCTGAAGTGCTACGCGGCATTGAAGCCGTTACCGACGCCCATGGCTATCAAACGATGCTGGCGCACTACGGCTATAAACCGGAGATGGAACAAGAGCGCCTGGAATCGATGCTGTCGTGGAATATCGATGGCCTGATCCTCACCGAACGTAGCCATACGCCCCGGACGCTGAAAATGATTGAGGTTGCGGGTATCCCGGTGGTTGAACTGATGGACAGCCAGTCACCGTGTCTGGATATTGCCGTCGGCTTCGACAACTTCGAAGCTGCGCGTCAGATGACCGCCGCTATCATCGCCCGCGGGCACCGTCATGTTGCCTATCTTGGCGCGCGTCTTGATGAACGTACTATCATCAAACAGCGGGGCTACGAGCAGGCCATGCGCGACGCCAATCTGGTGCCCTATAGCGTGATGGTAGAACAGTCTTCTTCTTACTCCTCCGGTATTGAACTCATTCGTCAGGCGCGACGTGAATACCCGCAGCTGGACGGTGTTTTCTGTACCAACGATGACTTAGCGGTAGGCGCAGCGTTTGAATGTCAGCGTTTGGGATTAAGAATACCCGATGATATGGCGATTGCCGGTTTTCACGGTCACGATATCGGCCAGGTGATGGAACCGCGTCTGGCGAGCGTACTCACGCCGCGTGAACGGATGGGCAGCATTGGCGCAGAACGTCTGCTGGCGCGCATCCGTGGTGAGGTAGTTACACCTAAAATGTTAGATTTAGGTTTCACCTTGTCACCGGGCGGATCTATTTAACCCAACAAGTTTGAAGTAGCTCACACTTATACACTTCGGGCACGAATGGATATTGCTTCTCTATTTATCCGGCTGGACAATGTTACCGATAACAGTTACCCGTAACAATTTCCTGATTCTTGTACCAGTGGGGGCAACGCTTTGAGCACGACTAATCATGATCACCACGTTTACGTTCTGATGGGCGTATCGGGCAGCGGTAAATCTGCTGTCGCAAGCCTTGTGGCGCATCAACTGCAGGCCGCGTTTCTTGATGGCGATTTTCTCCATCCGCGCAGCAACATCATGAAAATGGCTTCCGGTGAGCCGTTAAACGATGACGACCGTAAACCGTGGTTACAGGCGCTGAATGACGCCGCCTTCGCGATGCAGCGTACCAACAAGGTTTCGCTGATCGTCTGCTCTGCCTTGAAAAAAGACTATCGTGACCAGCTGCGTGACGGTAACCCGAACCTCTCTTTCATCTACCTGAAAGGGGATTTTGACGTTATCGAAAGTCGTCTAAAGGCGCGTAAAGGTCATTTCTTCAAAACGCAGATGCTGGTAACTCAGTTTGAAGCGCTGGAAGAACCGGGTGCGAATGAAAACGATGTTCTGGTGGTGGATATCGATCAGCCGCTGGACGGTGTGGTAGCTAGCACCATTGAGGTTATTAACCAGGGCAGTAAGTAGTGACTACATTAACGCTTGTTTTAACAGCAGTAGGGTCCGTTTTATTACTGCTGTTTTTAGTAATGAAGGCGCGTATGCACGCCTTCGTTGCTTTGATGGTGGTATCCATTGGTGCAGGTCTCTTTTCCGGTATGCCGCTCGATAAAATCGCGGCGACCATGGAAAAAGGGATGGGAGGCACGCTCGGCTTTCTGGCGATTGTGGTGGCGCTGGGGGCAATGTTCGGCAAGATTTTGCATGAAACCGGCGCGGTCGATCAGATTGCCGTCAAGATGCTGAAATCTTTCGGTCACAGCCGTGCGCATTATGCGATTGGCCTGGCCGGTCTGATTTGCGCACTACCGCTGTTCTTTGAAGTGGCGATTGTGCTGCTGATAAGCGTGGCGTTCTCGATGGCGCGCCATACGGGTACTAACCTGGTTAAGCTGGTCATTCCGCTGTTTGCGGGCGTGGCGGCTGCTGCCGCGTTTCTGCTGCCGGGGCCGGCGCCAATGCTGCTGGCTTCTCAGATGCACGCCGACTTTGGCTGGATGATCCTGATTGGCCTGTGCGCCGCGATTCCGGGCATGATTATCGCCGGGCCGCTGTGGGGCAACTTTATCAGCCGTTACGTTGAACTGCATGTACCGGAAGACATTACCGAGCCGCATCTGGGCGAAGGCAAAATGCCGTCCTTTGGCTTCAGCCTGTCGCTGATCCTGCTGCCGCTGGTGCTGGTTGGTCTGAAAACCATCGCCGCACGCTTTGTGCCGGTCGGTTCTACTGCGTATGAATGGTTCGAATTTATCGGTCATCCGTTCACCGCGATTCTGGTCGCCTGTCTGGTTGCTATTTATGGTCTGGCCATTCGCCAGGGTATGGCGAAAGACCGGGTGATGGAAATCTGCGGCCATGCGCTGCAACCAGCCGGGATTATTCTGCTGGTGATTGGTGCCGGTGGCGTGTTCAAACAGGTGCTGGTGGATTCCGGCGTCGGTCCGGCGCTGGGCGAAGCGTTAACCGGTATGGGCTTGCCGATTGCCATTACCTGCTTTGTGCTGGCTGCGGCGGTGCGTATTATTCAGGGTTCCGCGACCGTAGCCTGCTTAACGGCGGTGGGTCTGGTGATGCCAGTGATTGAGCAACTGAACTTCTCCGGCGCCCAGATGGCAGCGCTGTCTATCTGTATCGCGGGCGGCTCTATCGTGGTCAGCCACGTGAACGATGCCGGTTTCTGGCTGTTCGGTAAATTTACCGGTGCAACTGAAGCACAAACGCTGAAGACCTGGACGATGATGGAAACCATCCTCGGTACGGTCGGCGCGATTGTCGGTATGATTGCTTTCCAGCTGCTGAGCTGAGTCCTGTTGCCCGGTGGTGCTTGCGCTTACCGGGCCTACAAAATCAAAGAAAATTCTGTTACCCCTTCATCCACATCCGCACGCCGTCGAGGAACATCTGGGTGGCCATCATCACCAGAATCAGCCCCATCAGGCGCTCCAGCGCGTTAACCCCTTTCTCACCCAGCAGGCGTAAAAACAGCGAAGACTGCAACAAAATCACAAAGGTACCGCCCCAGGCAATCAGCAGCGCAATCACCAGATGCCCCATCTGATTCGGGTACTGGTGCGATAGCAGCATCAACGATGCCAGGATTGTTGGACCAGCAACCAGTGGAATCGCCAGCGGTACGATAAACGGTTCTTCGCCTGCCGGAAGCCCGGTGCTATTCCCGGTGGCGCTGGGGAAAATCATCTTGATGGCAATCAGGAACAAAATGATGCCTCCGGAGATGGAGACGGTTTCCGCTCGCAGGTTAAGAAATGCCAGAATTTTCTCGCCCGCAAACAAGAAAATGAACATCACCAACAGCGCAATGAACAGCTCGCGAATCATAATCGCACGACGGCGTTTTGGTTCGGTATGTTTCAATACGGACATGAAAATGGGCAGATTTCCGAGCGGATCCATAATCAGGATCAATAAAACTGCCGCTGAAATGATTTCATTCATAACTCAAATTCCCTGATAATTACCACGGACTTTCTGCTTGCTTGCGCAGCGGGATAAGTCGCATTACTGATGGCTTCGCTATCATTGATTAATTTCACTTGCGACTTTGGCTGCTTTTTGTATGGTGAAGGATAGGCCAGTAGGATACTGGTTAGCATACACAGCACACATCTCTGCAGGAAAAAAACGCTATGAAAAATGTTGGTTTTATCGGCTGGCGCGGTATGGTCGGCTCTGTTCTCATGCAACGCATGGTTGAAGAGCGCGACTTTGACGCCATTCGCCCTGTTTTCTTTTCTACTTCCCAGCTCGGGCAGGCGGCACCGACCTTCGGTGGAACCGCGACCGGCACACTTCAGGACGCTTTTGATCTGGACGCGCTGAAGGCGCTGGACATTATCGTGACCTGTCAGGGCGGCGATTATACCAACGAAATCTATCCAAAGCTTCGTGAAAGCGGTTGGCAGGGTTACTGGATTGACGCGGCTTCTTCATTGCGCATGAAAGACGATGCCATCATCATTCTCGATCCGGTTAACCAGGATGTCATTACCGACGGTCTGAACAAAGGCATTAAGACTTTTGTCGGCGGTAACTGCACCGTTAGCCTGATGCTGATGTCGCTCGGCGGCCTGTTTGCCAATGATTTGGTTGACTGGGTCTCCGTGGCAACTTACCAGGCGGCCTCCGGCGGCGGCGCACGTCATATGCGTGAACTGCTGTCGCAGATGGGGCATCTGTATAGCCATGTGGCCGATGAACTGGCGACGCCTTCCTCTGCTATCCTCGACATCGAACGCAAAGTCACGACCCTGTCCCGTAGCGGTGAACTGCCGGTTGATAACTTTGGCGTACCGCTGGCCGGTAGCCTGATTCCGTGGATCGACAAACAGCTCGATAACGGCCAGAGCCGTGAAGAGTGGAAGGGGCAGGCGGAAACCAACAAAATTCTCAACACGTCTTCGGTGATCCCGGTTGATGGTTTGTGCGTGCGCGTCGGCGCGCTGCGCTGCCACAGCCAGGCGTTCACCATTAAACTGAAAAAAGATGTGTCTATTCCGACAGTTGAAGAACTGCTGGCTGCGCACAATCCGTGGGCAAAAGTAGTGCCAAACGATCGGGATATCACTATGCGTGAGTTAACCCCAGCGGCCGTTACCGGTACGTTGACCACGCCAGTAGGCCGTCTGCGTAAGCTGAACATGGGACCGGAGTTCCTGTCAGCCTTTACCGTCGGCGACCAGTTGCTGTGGGGGGCTGCGGAGCCATTGCGCCGTATGCTGCGCCAATTGGCGTAATAGTTTGTTAACGATCAAGGGGTGAGGAATCACCCCTTTTTTTGCGTAATACAGGAGTAAGCGCAGATGTTTCATTTTTTACCAGGAGTAAGATAAAGCATTGGCTATTCTTTAAGGGTGACTTAGTACCGGAGGTATTAAGTTGTTGCCTGAAGGTGGGACGACGCAGAGAGGATGCACAATTGTGCTGCGCCGTTCAGGTCAAAGAAGTGTCGCACCTGATGTCGAAAATCAGTTGGAAGGGGTGACACCATAAAACAGGAAGACAACCATGTCCGTTCGTATCGATAGAGACGTGATTAATGCGCTAATTGCAGGCCATTTTGCGGATCCTTTTTCCGTACTGGGTATGCACCAAACTGAAGCCGGACTTGAAGTCCGCGCCCTATTACCCGATGCCACCGAAGTGTGGGTGATCGAACCCAAAACCGGACGCAAAGTCGGCAAGCTGGATTGCCTCGACTCTCGCGGTTTTTTTTGTGCTGTACTTCCCCGCCGTAAAAATTTCTTTCGCTATCAGTTGGCCGTTGTCTGGCATGGACAGCAGAATCTGATTGATGACCCTTATCGTTTTGGCCCGCTGATCCAGGATATGGATGCCTGGCTGTTATCTGAAGGTACGCACCTGCGACCTTACGAAACGCTGGGTGCGCATGCGGATACCATGGATGGCGTAACCGGTACGCGCTTCTCAGTCTGGGCACCTAACGCTCAACGCGTGTCAGTGGTTGGGCAGTTCAACTACTGGGATGGTCGCCGCCACCCCATGCGCCTGCGTAAAGAGAGTGGTATTTGGGAGCTGTTTATCCCCGGAGCCCAGCAGGGTCAGCTGTATAAATACGAGATGATCGATGCGAACGGTAAGCTGCGTATTAAAGCCGACCCCTACGCGTTTGAAGCGCAAATGCGCCCGGAAACCGCATCGCTTATCTGCGGTTTGCCGGAAAAAGTGGTGCAAACTGAGGAGCGCAAAAGAGCTAACCAGTTTGATGCGCCAATCTCTATCTATGAAGTGCATCTGGGGTCATGGCGTCGTCATACCGATAACAACTTCTGGCTGAGCTATCGTGAGCTGGCGGATCAATTGGTTCCCTACGCAAAGTGGATGGGCTTTACCCATCTCGAACTGCTGCCGATTAACGAACACCCGTTTGACGGCAGTTGGGGTTATCAGCCTACTGGCATGTATGCGCCGACCCGCCGTTTCGGCACGCGCGATGACTTCCGCTATTTTATCAATGCCGCCCATCAGGCGGGGCTGAACGTGATCCTCGACTGGGTTCCGGGTCATTTCCCGTCGGACGACTTTGGTCTGGCCCAGTTTGATGGCACCAGTTTGTATGAACACAGTGACCCACGTGAAGGCTATCACCAGGACTGGAATACGCTGATCTACAACTATGGCCGCCGTGAAGTCAGCAACTATCTGGTGGGCAACGCCCTGTACTGGATTGAGCGCTTTGGTATCGATGCGCTGCGCGTGGATGCCGTGGCATCAATGATTTATCGCGACTACAGCCGTAAAGAAGGGGAATGGATCCCGAATGAATTTGGTGGTCGCGAAAACCTCGAAGCCATTGAGTTCTTACGCAATACCAACCGTATTCTTGGCGAACAGGTTCCCGGTGCCGTGAGCATGGCGGAAGAGTCTACCGATTTTGCCGGTGTCTCCAGACCGCAGGATATGGGCGGTTTAGGTTTCTGGTACAAGTGGAACCTGGGCTGGATGCACGACACGCTGGATTACATGAAGCTGGACCCGGTTCATCGTCAGTATCACCACGATAAGCTGACCTTCGGCATGCTGTACAACTACACCGAAAACTTTGTTCTGCCACTGTCACATGATGAAGTCGTGCACGGTAAGAAATCGATTCTCGACCGCATGCCGGGAGACGCATGGCAGAAATTTGCCAACCTGCGTGCCTATTACGGCTGGATGTGGGCCTTCCCCGGTAAGAAACTGCTGTTTATGGGCAACGAATTTGCTCAGGGACGCGAGTGGAACCACGACGCCAGCCTCGACTGGCATTTGCTGGAAGGGGGCGACAACTGGCACCACGGTGTACAGCGACTGGTCCGCGACCTGAACCACACCTATCGTCATCATAAAGCATTGCATGAGCTTGATTTTGATGCCTATGGCTTTGAGTGGCTGGTGGTGGATGACAACGAACGTTCGGTGCTGATTTTTGTCCGCCGTGACAAGGTCGGTAATGAAATTATCGTCGCCAGTAACTTCACGCCAGTGCCGCGTCATGGCTACCGTTTCGGCATCAATCAACCGGGCAAATGGCGTGAAATCCTCAATACCGACTCGATGCATTACCACGGCAGCAATACCGGTAATGGTGGGGCAGTTCACAGTGATGAAATCGCCAGCCATGGGCGTCAACACTCACTGAGCCTCACGTTGCCTCCACTGGCAACGATTTGGCTGGTTCGGGAGGGGTAATGACGCAACTGGCAACCGGCAACGCCACACCCCATGGTGCAACGTATGACGGCCATGGCGTCAATTTCACCCTTTTCTCGGCCCATGCCGAACGCGTTGAGTTATGCGTATTCGATGAGCAAGGCTGCGAACACCGCTATGACCTGCCGGGGCGTAGCGGGGATATCTGGCACGGCTATTTGGCCGATGCCAGACCAGGTCTGCGCTACGGTTATCGCGTGCATGGACCGTGGCAGCCCGGGCAGGGTCACCGCTTCAATCCGGCGAAGCTGCTTCTCGACCCTTGCGCGCGTCGGGTTGAAGGTGAATTAAAAGATAACCCTCTGCTGCATGGCGGGATTGATGAACCGGATCATCACGATAATGCCGCCATCGCCCTGAAAAGCGTGGTGGTGTCAGATCGGTATGACTGGGAAGACGATACCCCGCCACGTACGCCGTGGGGCAATACCGTGATTTACGAAGCGCATGTCAAAGGGCTGACATATCTGCATCCTGATATCCCCGAAGAGATGCGCGGTACCTACAAAGCGCTCGGTCATCCGGTGATGCTCGACTATTTCAAGCGTCTTGGCATTACCGCGCTGGAGCTGTTGCCCGTCGCGCATTTCGCCAACGAACCGCGCCTTCAGCGGTTGGGGTTGTCGAACTACTGGGGGTACAACCCGGTGGCGATGTTTGCATTGCATCCGGCTTATGCATGCTCGCCAGAGAGCGCGCTGGATGAGTTTCGTGATGCGGTAAAAGCGCTACATAAAGCAGGTATTGAGGTCATTCTCGATATTGTGTTGAACCACAGCGCCGAACTGGATCTTGAGGGACCGGTCTTCTCGCTGCGCGGAATTGATAACCGTAGCTATTATTGGATCAGGGACGATGGTGATTACTACAACTGGACCGGTTGTGGGAACACCCTCAATCTGAGCCATCCTGGTGTCGTGGAGTATGCCTGTGAATGCCTGCGTTACTGGGTTGAAACCTGCCACGTCGATGGTTTTCGTTTTGATTTAGCTGTCGTCATGGGGCGTACGCCTGCGTTTCGTCAGGATGCCCCCCTGTTTACCGCGATCCAAAACTGTCCGCTGCTCTCACGCGTTAAGCTGATTGCGGAACCGTGGGATATTGGTGAAGGCGGGTACCAGGTGGGGAATTTCCCCCCGCCGTTTGCCGAGTGGAATGACCATTTCCGCGATGCGACCCGACGCTTCTGGCTCCAGCGTAATCTGTCTTTGGGCGAGTTTGCCGGACGTTTCGCCGCATCCAGCGATGTGTTTAAACGTAATGGCCGCAAACCCAGCGCTACCGTCAATCTGGTGACCGCGCATGACGGTTTTACGCTGCGCGACTGTGTGTGCTTCACAAATAAGCACAATGAAGCGAATGGTGAGGAAAATCGGGACGGCACTAGCAATAACTACAGCGACAATCATGGTAAAGAAGGATTAGGCGGCTCGCTGGACCTGATTGAACGGCGGCGCGACAGCATTCACGCGCTGTTAACCACGCTGTTGCTCTCCCAGGGGACGCCGATGTTGCTGGCAGGCGATGAGCATGGTCATAGCCAGCACGGTAACAATAACGCTTACTGCCAGGATAACGCGTTAACCTGGCTGGACTGGCAGCAGGCAAACAATGGGCTAACGACATTTACCGCAGCCCTGATTCATCTCCGCCAGCAAATCCCGGCCCTCACCGGAGATTGCTGGTGGGAAGAAGACGACGGCAATGTCCGCTGGCTGAATAAGTACGCACAACCCTTAAGTGCGGATGAGTGGCAAAACGGCCCGAAACAGATGCAAATCCTGCTTTCGGACCGTTTCCTGATTGCAATAAACGCCACGCTTGAGGTGACAGATATCGTTTTACCTGAAGGGGAATGGCATGCCATTCCCCCATTTGCCGGAGAGGACAATCCGGTGCTTACGGCTGTCTGGCAGGGACCTGCGCACGGACTGTGTGTGTTCCAGAGAAGATAAAAAAGGAGTTAGTCATGGTGAGTTTAGAGAAAAACGATCGTGTAATGTTGGCGCGCCAGCTGCCATTAAAATCTGTTGCCCTGATCCTGGCCGGTGGCCGCGGTACCCGCCTGAAAGATTTAACCAACAAACGTGCTAAACCTGCCGTGCACTTTGGCGGTAAATTCCGCATTATTGATTTTGCCTTATCCAACTGCATTAACTCCGGGATCCGTCGTATTGGCGTGATCACGCAGTACCAGTCACATACCCTGGTGCAGCATATTCAGCGCGGCTGGTCATTCTTTAGCGAAGAGATGAACGAGTTTGTCGATCTGCTGCCTGCCCAGCAAAGGATGCAGGGTGAAAACTGGTATCGCGGTACGGCGGATGCGGTGACCCAAAACCTGGACATCATTCGACGCTACAAAGCGGAATATGTGGTGATCCTCGCAGGCGATCATATTTATAAGCAAGACTACTCGCGCATGCTGATCGACCACGTTGAGAAAGGCGCACGTTGCACCGTCGCCTGTATGCCAGTGCCGATTGAAGAAGCCAGCGCGTTTGGCGTGATGGACGTGGACGATACCGATAAAATTATCGAGTTCGTTGAAAAACCCGCCAACCCGCCAGCCATGCCAGGCGACCCGACCAAATCTCTTGCCAGTATGGGGATCTACGTTTTCAACGCCGATTACCTGTATGAATTGCTGGCGGAAGATGATCTTGATGAAAACTCCAGTCACGATTTCGGTAAAGACATTATCCCGAAAATCACCGAAGCTGGCATGGCGTATGCACATCCCTTCCCGTTGTCCTGCGTGCAGTCTGACCCGGAATCCGAGCCGTACTGGCGTGACGTGGGAACGCTGGAAGCCTATTGGAAGGCGAACCTCGATCTGGCTTCGGTGACGCCTGAACTGGACATGTACGACCAGGACTGGCCAATCCGTACGCATATGGAATCACTGCCGCCGGCGAAATTCGTGCAGGACCGTTCCGGTAGCCACGGTATGACGCTGAACTCGCTGGTTTCCGGCGGCTGTATTATTTCTGGTTCAGTGGTGGTGCAGTCCGTACTGTTCCCGCGAGTGCGGGTGAATTCTTTCTGTAACATTGATTCGGCAGTGTTGTTACCTGAAGTCTGGGTTGGACGTTCGTGCCGCTTACGTCGTTGCATTATCGATCGCGCCTGCATCATTCCTGAGGGCATGGTGATTGGCGAAAATGCGGAAGAAGATGCGCGTCGCTTCTACCGCTCAGAGGAAGGCATTGTGCTGGTCACGCGTGAAATGCTACGCAAACTGCAAATCAAACAGGAGCGATAATGCAGGTTTTACACGTTTGTTCAGAGATGTTCCCCCTGTTAAAAACCGGGGGACTGGCGGATGTTATTGGGGCGTTACCTGCGGCACAAATTGCGGACGGCGTGGATGCCCGCGTGTTGCTTCCGGCGTTTCCTGATATTCGTCGTGGCATTCCCGATGCGCAGGTGGTGACGCGTCGGGATACCTTCGCCGGACGGATAACGCTGTTGTTCGGCCATTACAACGGCGTCGGTATTTACCTGATTGATGCGCCGCATCTCTATGACCGTCCCGGGAGCCCGTATCACGATACGAACCTGTTTGCTTACTCCGATAACGTACAACGTTTTGCGCTGCTGGGCTGGGTTGGCTGTGAAATGGCCTGCGGCCTTGATCCATTCTGGCGCCCGGATGTGGTGCATGCGCATGACTGGCATGCTGGCCTGGTGCCGGCGTATCTGGCGGCGCGCGGCCATCCGGCGAAATCGGTGTTCACCGTACACAACCTGGCGTATCAAGGCATGTTTTATGCAAAGCATATGGATGACATCCAATTGCCATGGTCGTTCTTTAATGTGCACGGACTGGAGTTTAACGGGCAGATTTCGTTCCTGAAGGCCGGTCTGTACTACGCCGACCATATTACGGCGGTGAGTCCGACCTACGCGCGGGAAATTACCGAGCCGCAGTTTGCCTACGGCATGGAAGGGTTGTTGCAGCAGCGTCATCGTGAGGGGCGTCTTTCCGGCGTGCTGAACGGTGTTGATGAAAAAATCTGGAGTCCGGAAACCGATCTGTTATTGGCATCGCGGTATACCCGTGACTCGCTGGAAGAGAAGGCCGAGAACAAACGGCAGCTACAGATTGCGATGGGACTTAAGGTTAACGATAAAGTGCCGCTATTTGCTGTTGTGAGCCGTTTGACCAGTCAAAAAGGGCTGGATCTGGTGCTGGAAGCGCTGCCTGGGTTGTTAGAGCAGGGCGGACAACTGGCGTTGCTCGGCGCGGGCGATCCGGTATTGCAGGAAGGGTTCTTAGCGGCGGCCGCGGAACATCCAGGCCAGGTTGGCGTGCAGATTGGTTATCACGAGGCCTTCTCGCACCGCATCATGGGCGGGGCCGATGTGATATTGGTGCCCAGCCGTTTTGAGCCGTGCGGCTTAACGCAATTGTATGGACTGAAGTACGGCACGTTGCCGCTGGTGCGGCGTACCGGTGGGCTGGCTGATACGGTGTCTGATAGTTCGCTGGAGAACCTGGCGGACGGTATCGCCAGTGGGTTTGTATTTGAAGATAGTAATGCCTGGTCGCTGCTACGGGCGATCCGGCGTGCTTTCGTATTGTGGTCCCGGCCTTCGCTTTGGCGGTTCGTACAACGTCAGGCCATGACCATGGATTTTAGCTGGCAAGTCGCGGCGAAGTCTTACCGTGAGCTTTACTATCGCTTGAAATAGATATCCAGGAATCACCTATATGAATGCTCCATTTACTTATGCATCGCCCACACTCAGCGTAGAGGCACTTAAGCATTCTATTGCCTACAAGCTGATGTTCACGATTGGTAAAGACCCGGTCATTGCCAATAAACATGAGTGGCTGAACGCCACATTGTTCGCGGTGCGCGATCGTCTCGTGGAGCGCTGGCTGCGTTCTAATCGTGCGCAATTATCCCAGGAAACCCGCCAGGTCTATTACCTGTCTATGGAGTTCCTGATTGGTCGCACGCTTTCCAATGCACTGTTATCATTGGGTATTTATGATGATGTCAAAAATGCGCTGGAAGGCATGGGGCTGGATCTTGAAGATCTGATCGACGAAGAAAACGACCCGGGTCTTGGTAACGGCGGCCTGGGTCGTCTGGCGGCCTGCTTCCTTGACTCGCTGGCCACTCTGGGCCTGCCGGGGCGCGGTTACGGTATTCGCTATGACTATGGGATGTTCAAACAGAACATTGTCGATGGCCGACAGAAAGAGTCGCCGGACTACTGGCTGGAATACGGTAACCCGTGGGAATTTAAACGCCACAACACGCGTTACAAAGTGCGTTTTGGTGGGCGTATTCAGCAGGAAGGCAAGAAAACGCGCTGGATTGAGACCGAAGAGATCCTCGCGGTTGCCTACGACCAGATTATCCCCGGTTACGACACCGACGCCACCAACACGCTGCGCCTGTGGAATGCCCAGGCCAGTAGCGAGATCAACCTCGGTAAATTCAATCAGGGCGACTACTTTGCGGCGGTGGAAGATAAAAACCATTCCGAGAACGTTTCCCGCGTGCTGTATCCGGATGACTCCACCTATTCAGGACGCGAGCTGCGCTTGCGTCAGGAGTATTTCCTGGTCTCCGCCACGGTGCAGGACATTCTGAGTCGTCATTATCAACTGCACAAAACCTACGATAATCTGGCAGATAAAATTGCTATTCACCTCAATGACACCCATCCGGTGCTGTCGATTCCTGAGCTGATGCGCCTGCTGATTGATGAGCACAAGTTTAGCTGGGACGATGCCTTTGAGGTGTGCTGCCAGGTCTTCTCGTATACCAACCACACGCTAATGAGCGAGGCGCTGGAAACCTGGCCGGTGGATATGCTGGGTAAAATTCTGCCGCGCCACCTGCAAATCATCTTTGAGATTAACGATTACTTCCTGAAAACCCTGCAGGAGCAGTATCCGAACGATACGGGTCTGTTGGGGCGCACTTCGATCATTGATGAGTCGAATGGCCGTCGTGTGCGTATGGCGTGGCTGGCCGTCGTGGTGAGCCACAAGGTTAACGGCGTGTCGGAGTTGCACTCGAACCTGATGGTACAGTCGCTGTTTGCTGATTTTGCGAAGATTTTCCCGACTCGCTTCTGCAACGTTACCAACGGCGTGACGCCGCGTCGTTGGCTGGCGCTGGCGAACCCGGCGCTTTCCAATGTGCTGGATGAGAACATTGGCCGTACCTGGCGCACCGATCTCAGTCAGCTCAGCGAGCTTGAGCAGCACTGCGATTACCCGCTGGTGAACCAGGCGGTGCGTCATGCGAAGCTGGAGAACAAAAAACGCCTGGCGACGCTCATCGCGCAGCAGTTGAATGTGGTGGTGAATCCGAAATCGCTGTTTGATGTGCAGATCAAGCGTATTCACGAGTACAAGCGTCAGTTGATGAACGTGCTGCATGTGATTACCCGCTACAACCGCATTAAGGCCGATCCTGATGCTGAGTGGGTGCCGCGTGTGAATATTTTTGCCGGTAAGGCGGCTTCGGCTTATTACATGGCGAAGCACATCATTCACCTGATCAACGACGTCGCGAAGGTGATCAACAACGATCCGCAAATTGGCGATAAGCTGAAGGTGGTGTTTATTCCTAACTACAGCGTCAGCCTGGCGCAGGTGATTATTCCTGCCGCCGACCTGTCTGAGCAAATCTCACTGGCCGGGACCGAAGCCTCCGGGACCAGTAATATGAAATTTGCTCTCAACGGTGCGCTGACCATCGGGACGCTGGACGGCGCTAACGTTGAGATGCTGGAGCATGTGGGTGCAGAAAATATCTTTATCTTCGGTAATACGGCGGAAGAGGTCGAGGCGCTGCGTAGTCAGGGCTACAAGCCGCGTGAGTATTACGAGAAAGATGAAGAGCTGCACCAGGTGCTGACGCAAATTGGCAGTGGCGTATTCAGCCCCGAGGAGCCGGGACGCTACCGTGACCTGGTGGACTCACTGATCAACTTTGGTGACCACTATCAGGTGCTGGCGGACTATCGCAGCTATGTTGATTGCCAGGACAAAGTTGACGAACTGTATCGCCACCCGGAAGAGTGGACCACCAAGTCGATGATAAATATCGCCAATATGGGCTACTTCTCATCGGACAGGACGATCAAAGAATACGCCGAGAACATCTGGCATATTGATTCGGTGCGGTTGTAACACTCGATGCCGGGGGCGCTTCGCTTGCCCGGCCTACGTTTATCTACTCTCGTAGGCCGGAGAAGTTGTTAGCCGCCATCCGGCATTTTTATCAGGAGGCCAGAGACAGCTGGTGTTTCTCAACGTACTCTGTCAGCCACTGGGTCATACGCGACTGCTGTTCGGCATTCAGCCACATCCCTTCTTTCGTACGACGCCACAGTGCATCTTCTGCACGGCGAACCCACTCGTGCTCGACCAGGTATTTCAGCTCGGCTTCATAGAATTCATGGCCAAAATCTTCGCCCAACTCGGCAACCGAAGTCGCTTCGCCGATGATCCATTCCGTGTTGCTGCCATAGGTACGTGAATAATGGCGCGCCAGTGACTCGGTCAGGAACGGATAGCGACGGCGCAGTTTTGCCGCGTAATCCTCACGGTCGCCACCAATATCGCCGCCTGGCAGGATGCACTCTTTGGTCCATGCTGGCCCAATGCCCTGATAGTAAGACGACAGTTTTTCCATCGCGTGTTCAGCCAGCTTACGGTAGGTCGTCAGCTTACCGCCAAAGACCGACAGCAGCGGCGCTTTGCCATTTTCGTCGTGGATATCCAGCGTGTAATCACGGGTGATAGCCTGCGGCGAGTCGGACTCGTCATCGCACAGCGGACGCACGCCTGAATAGGTCCAGACGATGTCATCACGGCCCAGCTGTTTCTTAAAGTGCGCGTTGTAGACTTTCAGCAGGTAATTGATTTCGCTTTCATCAATTTTCACCGCTTTCGGATCGCCTTTGTATTCAACGTCTGTCGTCCCGATGATCGAGAATTCGTCCATCCATGGGATAACAAACACAATGCGTTTATCTTCGTTTTGCAGAATATAAGCTTGCTTCTGGGTATGTACGCGCGGCACTACGATGTGGCTGCCTTTGATCAGGCGAATACCGTACGGCGATGGCAGGTGCATACCGTCGTCGAAGAACTCTTTCACCCACGGACCGGTGGCGTTGACCAGGCCACGCGCCTGCCAGGTGTGTTTTTTGCCGGTATCGATATCTTCAGCTTCAACAACCCACAGACCGTTTTCGCGACGAGCGGAGGTGGCGCGGGTACGGGTTAATACTTCTCCGCCTTTGCGTACGACCATTTGGGCGTTTGCCAAAACCAGACGTGCATCGTCTACCCAGCAGTCAGAATATTCGAAACCGCGCACAATCTCGGGTTTCATTACAGAATCCGCGCCAAAACGCAAACCGGTCGAACCCGGCAAACTGGTGCGTTTGCCCAGATGATCGTACATAAACAGACCAATACGGATCATCCATGCCGGACGCAGGTGCGGGCGATGAGGCAGGCGAAAGCGCATTGGGAAAGCGATATGCGGTGCCATTTTCAACAGCACTTCACGTTCGGCCAGCGCTTCGCTAACCAGACGGAATTCGTAGTGTTCCAGGTAGCGCAGGCCACCGTGGATGAGTTTGGAACTGGCGGAAGAGGTCGCACAGGCTAAATCCTGCGCTTCCAGCATCAGCACGGATAAACCGCGTCCAGCGGCATCTGCCGCGATACCGGCACCGTTGATGCCTCCACCTATCACAATCAGATCTTTGGTTTCCATGCTGGCCTCTCGCACTTTCGTTATAGCTCATTAATGTTCGTTATCGAGCATAATAGCAAAGAATCGCGCCATTGGTAACATCGGATAAACAATTTACAGTGATACATATAACATTATGGCGTTTACCTGCTCAGGCAACGTACACTGGAGGGTAATATTGGTTACCTGCCAGAACATAAGTAGAACTTGAAAAGAGAACACCATGGATCAGTTTGAATGTATCAATGTCGAAGAAGCCCATCAGAAACTACTGCACGGAATGGCGGTGCTGGTGGATATTCGCGATCCGCAAAGTTATGCGATGGGTCACGCGCCCCAGGCGTTTCATCTGACGAACGATACGTTGGGGACGTTTATGCGTGACCATGATTTCGATACCGCCGTGATGGTGATGTGCTACCACGGCAACAGCAGTAAAGGTGCGGCGCAGTATCTGCTTCAGCAAGGTTATGATGCGGTTTACAGCGTCGACGGCGGCTTTGACGCCTGGCATCGACATTTTCCGGCAGAAGTGACGTTTGGTTCGTAAGCTATACCCTTCATTGAAGTATGGCGGGTATAACAAAGATGCAGCCTGAAACAGGCAGGGTCTATATACTGTCCTCTTTTGTGTGGAATAAGCGACAGCAACAATGTTGATGATTACCTCTTTTGCTAACCCCCGCGTGGCGCAGGCGTTTGTTGATTACATGGCGACACAGGGCGTTATCCTGACGATTCAACAACATCAGCAAACGGATGTCTGGCTGGCGGATGAGTCCCAGGCCGAGCGCGTAAGGGCTGAACTGGCGCGTTTTCTGGAGAATCCGGGCGATCCGCGCTATCTGGCGGCAAGCTGGCAGTCGGGCCAGACCGACAGCGGTTTGCGCTATCAACGCTATCCGTTTCTTGCCACGTTGCGCGAACGTGCGGGTCCGGTGACCTGGGCGGTGATGGCCGCGTGTGTGCTGGTGTTTATCGCGATGAATGTGCTGGGCGACCAGGCGGTGATGCTCTGGCTGGCATGGCCGTTTGATTCTACGCTGAAATTTGAATTCTGGCGTTATTTCACCCACGCGTTTATGCACTTCTCACTGATGCACATTCTCTTCAACCTGCTGTGGTGGTGGTATCTCGGCGGCGCGGTTGAAAAACGACTCGGCAGCGGAAAACTGATCGTCATTACCGTAATTAGCGCGCTGTTGAGCGGCTATGTGCAGCAGAAATTTAGCGGCCCATGGTTCGGTGGACTTTCTGGCGTAGTGTACGCCCTGATGGGCTACGTGTGGTTGCGCGGCGAGCGCGATCCGCAAAGCGGCATTTTCCTGCAGCGTGGTTTGATTATCTTTGCGTTGATGTGGATTGTTGCCGGCTGGTTTGATTTGTTCGGCATGTCGATGGCGAACGGCGCGCATATCGCCGGGCTGGCCGTCGGTCTGGCAATGGCATTTGCCGATACTATTCATGTGCGAAAACGAACGTAATTTCAGGGAACAATAATGAAGCAAACACAACGACATGACGCGATCATCGAGCTGGTAAAAAAACAGGGATATGTCAGCACCGAAGAGCTGGTGGAGCATTTCTCCGTCAGCCCACAAACGATTCGCCGGGATCTCAACGATCTGGCCGATCAGAACATGATTCTGCGCCATCACGGCGGCGCAGCGTTGCCGTCCAGCTCTGTGAATACCCCGTGGCATGACCGTAAGGCGACACAGACGGCGGAAAAAGAGCGTATTGCCCGTAAAGTTGCCACGCAGATCCCGAACGGCTCCACGCTGTTTATCGACATTGGCACCACGCCGGAAGCGGTCGCTCACGCGCTGCTTAATCACAGCAACCTGCGCATTGTGACCAACAACCTCAATGTGGCTAATACGCTGATGGCCAAAGAGGACTTCCGCATTATTCTGGCCGGTGGCGAACTGCGAAGCCGCGATGGTGGGATTATGGGCGAAGCGACCCTCGACTTTATTTCACAGTTCCGTCTGGACTTTGGCATCTTAGGGATAAGCGGTATCGACAGCGATGGTTCGCTGCTGGAATTTGATTATCACGAAGTTCGCACCAAACGCGCCATTATTGAGAATTCACGTCATGTGATGCTGGTGGTGGATCATTCGAAGTTTGGTCGTAATGCGATGGTGAACATGGGCAGTATCAGCATGGTGGATGCGGTATATACCGACACGCTGCCGCCAGCTGGCGTGATGCAGGTCATTGCTGACCATCATATCCAGTTAGAGCTGTGCTAAGCGAATTCCTGGCCTGATACGCGTAGCGTATCAGGCGTTAACTAAACGCCATACCCCATCATTTTCAGCAGCTTCTGCGCATGTTGCACCGCATCCTGGCGGTGCGCCACGCCAAGCTTTTGGTACAAGTTGCGGATATGCGTCTTAATGGTCGTCGCGGCAACAGCCAGCTCACCGGCAATCTGCTCGTTGCTGTAGCCAGAGTAAATCAGACCGAGAACCTGCCATTCACGCTGGGTCAGCGGGCTGGTACGGATCAGCTCCGGGACGTCCGGGTGGGTGAGCAGGCGTTCAACGAACCCTTCATCAAAGTGGGCGAATTTGTGGCGGTGATGCTGGTTAATCTCGCGCAAAATACGCTGCGCACGATGCTGCTCAAGTTCCGGTAATGTGTTGAGCTGAATCAGCTGGCGTAACTGCTGCGCCATGGCCTCGCCTTCGATCACAAAGTGGCTGATGAACCCGGTGCGGTTCGCCAGTTGCAGGGCGTCGAGCAACACCCGCTGTGCGTCATTTTTACGCCCCGCCTGCCAGTACAACTGGTTAAGCAGCAGCAGGTTACGGTTAAGATCGCTCATCAGGCGCAGGTTGCGCGCATTTTCGTTGAGTTCTTCCAGCACAATCTCTGCCGGTTCAAACTCACCCAGCAGGATCTGCGCGCGGGCGATGTTACGCCACTGGCTTTGCAGGAAGTGGTTGTTAGCGAATTCTGGTTTCGGCGTGTGGCGCAGCCAGTTGGCGGCGGAGTTTTTGTCACCGACCATTTGCCAGTAAATGACGCGTACTTTATCGGCGTTGGAGATCCAGTCGCTGTGATAGTGGCCGTTGCCCAGCAGGTTTTCCAGACGGTTAAGCAGGCTGCGAGCGTTATCAAGATCGCCCCGCGCCAGTGAACACTGAACCAGCAGCGCCAGGCACTGAAGCTGTTGCTGCGGCTGGAAGGTTGCAAGCAGTTCAATGCCGCTACGGGCAGAGGCCTCTGATTCATCCAGACGCGACCATGCCCACAGGAGTTGCGCGCGGATGCGCACCAGAAATTCGTGCATCGGCAGCTGTTCCAGATGCTGCTCTTTAATCAGCTGGAACGCTTTTTCCTGTGTCTCCCAGGCGGCCTGTAAAAAGCCCTGGGCAAATAAAATTTCGCTTTGTTGGATCAGACTCCACAGCGCGTAATGCCAGACGTCATGATGGCGCGCCATTTGCTCTGTTTGCTGCATCAACGCCAGAGAACGCGTGAGATCGCCTTTACAGTGCAGGACTTCACCGTGCACTGACGTGGCAACGATACGACTATAAAACCAGGCAATCGGTAATTCATCCAGCGCCAGTTTTGCCAGACGCTCTGCCTCGTCCGGGTTGCCGTCGTTAATCGCTACCTGCGCACGCAAAGCGTTAAATTCGGCATGTAGCGTCTGTTCCATATCGCCTTTCATTTCCTGCTCTGCGCGAGCCAGCAGGGTGTTAACTTCGCTGTAGCGGTGTTGGCTTTGCATCAGCCAGGCCTGTAGCAGCACCAGACGTGGATTTTCCAGCAGGCTTTCCCACGGCAGAGCTTTCAATGACTCTTCAAGTAATGCCAGTTCGCTGTGGTTAAACAGTCCCCACGCATGGTTCAGCAGAATGTCGCGCAGCATATGGGCGTCACCTGCCGCCAGCGCGTGGTGGATGGCTTCGGTCGGAAAACCTTGCGCCATCCAGCTTTCAGCGGCGGCGCGGTGTATTTCGGGAAGTTCGGTAGCTAACTCCCACTGGCAACGCTGGCGTAAAAAGCTGCCAAATAGCGGGTGATAGCTAAACCATTCGCCAACATCATCCATCCGCTGCAGGAATAATCCCTGACGCTCAATTTCCTCCAGCCGCATTTGGCCGTTTTCTTCACCCGTGACCCGAACAATCAGCGCATCGTTCATCGAGCGCAGGATGGCGCTTTTTAGCAGGAAATGGCGAGTTCCGATATCGACGCTGTCCAGGACTTCATCGACCAGATAATCGGATAGATGGCTGGCGTTGATACCGGCCAGACGTCGTGCCGACTGGTGGGCGGAATGGTTGTTCTGACGGGCAGATAGGGCGATCAGCTGTAACGCCGTGGCCCAGCCTGCAACGTCATCGCACATGCGGCTACTTTCCGCAGCCTCAATCGGGGAGGACAGGCGGCGGTCAAAAAATTGTTTGGCTTCCTGGTGGTTAAAGGCCAGCTGCTGGCTGCCGATTTCCAGCAGTTGATCGCGTACGCGCAGGTTGGCAATGCCCAGTTGCGGTAGGTTACGCGACAGCACGACTAACGTCAGATTCTCCGGCTGATGGCGCAGGAAAAAACGCATTGCTTCGTGGATGGCTGGATTGGAGATCAGGTGATAATCATCCACGACCAGATAGAGTGGACGATGCCACTCCGCCAGTTCAATGAACAGCTGGGCAAACAGTGAAGTCAGGCTGGCATACTGGCGTTTTTGCACCATGGCTTCGCTGGTGGTGCAGTGCCCACCAGTCGCCTGTTGGATTGCCGCAATCAAATAGCTGGCGAAGCGCTCTTGCTGGTTATCGCCTTCATCCAGGGAGTACCAGCCTAATTCGTTCTTCCCCGCCGCCCATTGTGAAACAAGCGTTGTTTTTCCATAACCAGCAGGACTTGTTATCAGGGCAAGCCTGAAATTGTTCGCGCCGGAAAGTTTAGCCAGCAGGCGCTCACGAACCACCGTATGGTCGAGTCGAACCGGACGACTTAATTTAGACGGAATCAACATAAGTTAGTCACTTCACTGTGTGAAAATGGGGGAAAACGATTTTTTTTGCGCTTCGTAATTAATAGATATAAGGTCGGCCAGAACGGGATTTATTGCAAGCTAAGCGGACTTTTTGTGTGTCTGATTTTGCACTATGTCACAAATCTATACATCTATTGCAATAATTGTTTTAAAGAGTCGCAACAGGCATGGTGACTGGATCCAGCGTTATTTTTACGGGGTGGAATAATTCCTCTTTTTTTATGTGGTTACTGTGACGATGAATAAAAGTCGATGAATTTTGTGCTCGACTTAAAACTTTCATGTGAAATATCTCAAGCAAAATATGTATTTCAGGTTAGAAACTATTTCTTCGTTTACATATTTTTTCTAAATGTCATCTTCCTGTTTGATATTGTCTGGATAATCTCTTTTGATTAATGCGAAAACCGCGATGCATTTCGGGGGGATGCGGAGAGCCTGCGTATTTATCGGCCATAACTCCCCTCTTAAAGTGGCGGCGATCACATTTTAACGCTCATCCCCGCTCCTCCTCCCTGCCTAATCCCTGCCAGGATGAGGAAGGTCAACAACGAGCCTGGCAAACTAGCGATAACGTTGTTTATTACCTAAGGACCTGGAATCCCTATGTCACAGCCAACCTTCAACAAAGATCAATTTCAGGCTGCCCTGACACGTCAGTGGCAGCGCTTCGGTTTATCGTCGGCTCGCGAAATGACGTCGCGCCAGTGGTGGCAGGCCGTGAGTGGGGCGTTGGCTGAGTTACTCAGCGCCCAGCCTGCGGCAAAACCGGCAAAAAATCAGCGTCACGTTAACTACATCTCGATGGAGTTTTTGATTGGCCGTCTGACCGGCAACAACTTACTCAATCTCGGCTGGTATCAGGCGGTGAGCGATGAGCTGAAAGCGCATGACGTCAACCTGACCGATCTGCTGGAAGAAGAGATCGATCCGGCGTTGGGTAACGGTGGATTGGGGCGCCTGGCGGCCTGCTTCCTTGATTCGATGGCGACAGTCGGCCAGTCGGCGACCGGTTACGGTCTCAACTATCAGTACGGTTTATTCCGTCAGTCGTTTGCCGATGGGCAACAGATGGAAGCGCCGGACGACTGGCATCGCGGCAGCTATCCGTGGTTCCGTCACAACGAGGCGCTGGATGTGCAGGTTGGGATTGGCGGCAAGGTCACCAAAGAAGGGCACTGGGTGCCAGGGTTTACTATCACCGGGCAAGCCTGGGATCTGCCGGTTCTCGGTTACCGTAACGGCGTAGCCCAACCGCTTCGTCTGTGGCAGGCCAGCCACGCGCACCCGTTTAACCTGACCAAATTTAATGACGGCGATTTCCTGCGTGCAGAGCAGCAGGGCATCGACGCTGAAAAACTGACGAAAGTGCTGTACCCGAACGATAACCACACCGCGGGTAAAAAGCTGCGCCTGATGCAGCAGTACTTCCAGTGCGCCTGCTCCGTAGCTGACATTCTGCGCCGTCATCATCTGGCGGGACGTAAACTGCATGAGCTGGCTGATTACGAAGTGATTCAGCTTAACGATACTCACCCGACCATCGCGATCCCTGAACTGCTGCGCGTGCTGATTGATGAGCACCAGATGAGCTGGGACGATGCGTGGGCGATCACCAGCAAGACGTTTGCTTACACCAACCATACTCTGATGCCCGAAGCGCTTGAGTGCTGGGATGAGAAGTTGGTAAAAACGCTGCTGCCGCGCCATATGCAAATCATCAAAGAAATTAATGACCGCTTCAAGAAACTGGTCGATAAAACCTGGCCGGGTGATGCTGAAGTCTGGGCGAAACTGGCGGTGGTGCACAACAAACAGGTACGTATGGCCAACATGTGCGTGGTCAGCGGCTTTGCGGTTAACGGCGTGGCGGCGCTGCACTCTGATCTGGTGGTGAAAGATCTGTTCCCGGAATACCACCAGCTGTGGCCGAACAAATTCCATAATGTGACTAACGGGATTACCCCGCGTCGTTGGATTAAGCAGTGCAACCCAGCGCTGGCCGCGCTGCTGGATAAGTCGCTGAAAAAAGAGTGGGCCAACGATTTAGACCAACTGATTAACCTGGAAAAATACGCCGACGATGCGAAGTTCCGTCAGCAGTACCGCGATATCAAGCTGGCGAACAAAGCGCGGCTGGTGAAGTTTATTAAAGCGCGTACCGGTATTGAGATAACGACTAACGCGATTTTTGATATTCAGATCAAGCGCCTGCATGAGTACAAACGCCAGCACCTGAACCTGTTGCATATTCTGGCATTGTACAAAGAAATCCGTGAAAACCCGCAGGCGGATCGCGTACCGCGCGTATTCCTGTTTGGCGCAAAAGCGGCACCGGGTTACTACCTGGCGAAGAACATCATTTTCGCCATTAACAAGGTAGCGGAAGCCATCAATAACGACCCAAAAGTTGGCGATAAGTTAAAGGTCGTGTTCCTGCCGGATTACTGCGTCTCGGCGGCGGAAATGCTGATCCCGGCGGCGGATATCTCCGAGCAGATCTCGACCGCGGGCAAAGAGGCCTCTGGCACCGGTAACATGAAACTGGCGCTGAACGGCGCGTTAACGGTGGGTACGCTGGATGGCGCTAACGTCGAAATCGCCGAGAAGGTGGGTGACGAGAATATCTTTATCTTTGGACATACCGTGGAAGAGGTGAAGGCGCTCAAAGCCAAAGGCTATGACCCGGTGAAATGGCGTAAGAAAGACAAAGTGCTGGATGCGATTCTGAAGGAGCTTGAAAGCGGTAAATACAGCGATGGCGACAAGCATGCTTTTGACCAGATGCTGCACAGTATTGGCAAGCAGGGTGGTGACCCGTATCTGGTGATGGCGGACTTCGCGGCCTACGTTGAAGCCCAGAAGCAAGTTGATGTGTTGTACCGTGACCAGGATGCCTGGACGCGGGCGGCGATCCTGAATACTGCGCGCTGCGGCATGTTCAGTTCAGACCGCTCAATCCGCGATTATCAGGCTCGTATCTGGCAGGCGAAACGCTAAGGAATCGCGATGGAAAGCAAACGTCTGGATAATGCCGCGCTGGCGGCGGGGATCAGCCCCAATTACATTAACGCTCACGGTAAACCGCAGTCTATTGGCGCCGAAACCAAGCGGCGTTTGCTTGACGCCATGCATCGCACCACCGCCGCCACGCAGGTGGCGGTGACGCCAGTGCCCAATGTCATGGTGTATACCGCGGGTAAGAAAATGCCGCTGGCGGTTGAAGGTAGCGGGGAGTTTAGCTGGCTGCTGACCACTGAAGATGGCGTACAGCACAAAGGGCATGCCACCGGCGGCAAATCTTTTCACCTTCCGGCGAAACTGCCGGAGGGCTATCACACGCTAACATTGACGCAGGGCGAGCTGCGCACCCACTGTCGCGTCATTGTGGCGCCAAAACGCTGTTATGAACCGCAGGCGCTGCTGGAGGGGCAAAAACTGTGGGGCGCGTGCGTTCAGCTCTACACCCTGCGTTCAGAGAAAAACTGGGGGATTGGCGACTTTGGCGATCTCCGTACCATGCTGGTGGACGTGGCGAAACGCGGTGGGGCGTTTATCGGTCTTAATCCGATTCATGCGTTGTATCCGGCGAACCCGGAGAGCGCCAGTCCGTACAGTCCGTCTTCGCGCCGCTGGTTAAACGTCATTTATATCGACGTCAACGCAGTGGAGGATTTTCATCTAAGCAAAGAGGCGCAAAGCTGGTGGCTGAAGCCCACAACGCAGCAAGCCCTGCAACGTGCGCGGGATGCCGAATGGGTTGATTATTCTGCCGTTACCGCACTGAAGATGACCGCGCTGCGCATGGCGTGGAAAGGCTTCTCCGCTCGTGATGATGAGCAGATGGCGGCATTTCGCCAGTTTGTGACTCAGGAAGGCGACAGCCTGTACTGGCAGGCAGCCTTTGATGCGCTGCATGCGCATCAGGTGAAAGAGGATGCGTTGCGCTGGGGATGGCCGGTATGGCCGGAAGCTTTCCAGTCGGTAGATTCGCCGGAGGTCAAACAGTTCTGTGCAGAGCATCGTGATGAGGTGGATTTCTACCTGTGGCTGCAGTGGCTGGCGTATACCCAATTTGCGGATTGCTGGGAAACCAGCCAGGGCTTTGCCATGCCGATTGGGTTGTATCGTGATCTGGCGGTTGGTGTGGCCGAAGGTGGGTCAGAGACCTGGTGTGACCGTGAACTGTATTGTCTGAAAGCCTCCGTTGGCGCACCGCCGGATATTCTTGGGCCGCTTGGGCAAAACTGGGGGCTGCCGCCGATGGATCCGCACATCATCGCGGCACGGGCCTACGAACCGTTTATCGAACTGCTGCGTGCCAATATGCAGAACTGCGGCGCGTTACGCATCGATCATGTGATGTCGATGCTGCGCCTGTGGTGGATCCCCTACGGAGAAACAGCCGATCACGGCGCCTACGTCCATTATCCGGTTGATGACCTGCTCTCCATTCTGGCGCTGGAAAGTCAACGCCATCACTGTATGGTGATTGGGGAAGATTTGGGGACTGTGCCGGTAGAGATCGTCAGCATGCTGCGTGATAGCGGCGTCTATTCCTACAAGGTGCTCTATTTTGAGAACGACCATGAGAAGAATTTCCGCGCGCCAAAAGCGTACCCGGAACAATCAATGGCAGTCGCGGCGACGCATGACCTTCCTACGCTTAAAGGCTATTGGGACAGCGGCGATCTGACGTTGGGTAAAGCGCTGGGGCTGTACCCGGATGAGGTTGTGCTGCGAGGGTTGTATCAGGACCGGGAACTGGCCAAGCAGGGGCTGCTGGATGCGTTGCACAAGTACGGCTGTCTGCCAAAACGTGCCGGGCATAAGGCATCGCTGATGTCGATGACGCCGATCCTCAATCGCGGGATGCAGCGTTATATCGCCGACAGCAACAGTGCACTGCTGGGCCTGCAGCCGGAAGACTGGCTGGATATGGCGGAACCGGTCAACATTCCGGGGACCAGCGACCAGTACAAAAACTGGCGACGTAAGCTTACCGCCACGCTGGAGCAGATGTTTGCCGATGAGGGCGTGAATAAACTGATCAAGGATTTGGACAAGCGCCGAAAAGCGGCCGCCGCGAAGAAGAAGTAAAAAAGCCGGGGATTTCTGAACTGACCCCATAATGTTGGACAGTTT
>NZ_SZXJ01000034.1:328-427 GCF_005281345.1 Citrobacter sp. wls619 | reverse complement strand
ACAGCATTCGGGCGCATCAGCGTCCAGAGCGGAGTACGGCAGTGTGCACATTTGCGTGGCTTTTCCTCATGTTGCAGCGAAGAAGCCGAAATCCAGTGT
>NZ_SZXJ01000034.1:0-116 GCF_005281345.1 Citrobacter sp. wls619 | reverse complement strand
GTCTGGATTTCCCGACGCCATTTGTAGACCAGGTGTGGAGGGGAAAGCACAAGCGTGCGACGGTAGCCTTCGTGATACAGGACAGCAGCGGTGGCAATCGCCATCAGCGTGTAGGG
>NZ_SZXJ01000029.1:327-426 GCF_005281345.1 Citrobacter sp. wls619 | reverse complement strand
ACAGCATTCGGGCGCATCAGCGTCCAGAGTGGAGTACGGCAGTGAGCACACTTACGGGGTTTTTCCTCCTGTTGCAGAGTGCTGACAGAAATCCAGTGC
>NZ_SZXJ01000029.1:0-116 GCF_005281345.1 Citrobacter sp. wls619 | reverse complement strand
GTCTGGATTTCCCGACGCCATTTGTAGACGAGATGTGGTGGGGAAAGCACAAGCGTGCGGCGGTAGCCTTCATGATACAGGACAGCGGCGGTGGCAATCGCCATCAGCGTGTAGGG
>NZ_SZXJ01000028.1:1330-3865 GCF_005281345.1 Citrobacter sp. wls619 | reverse complement strand
TCACTTACGGCTCCGGTTATATCGCCGGGGTGAAACTCGGCGACACGCCGCTGATGGAGTTCACTCGCGACCGCCTGCACCGGGAAACGCTGCGCGCTTCTGGCGCTTATGAACAAAACACGCACTACAGCGCAACCGGGCAGCTACAGCGCCATACCTTCAGCGACCCGATGCAAAACCGGGAGTACGGTTATAATGACAACGGGCAGCTTATCCGCATCAGTGGCACACATCAGCAGGAGGATTATCGCTATGACGACGCGGGGCGGCTTACCGGCGCACGAAACAACGACCTGCTGCGCCGCTACACCACCGACCCGGCTGGCAACCGGCTGGCAGACCGGGAGCAGTATCCGGCACTACCTGCCGTGTGGCGGGATAACCGCATCGGTGAGGATGAGCAGTATTTTTACCACCACGACGCGCACGGACGGCTGACGGAATAGGACGAGCGCCGGATACGTGAGGACGGCGGTTACGTACACTGTTATTACTACGATAACCAGCACCGGCTGGCGCACTACCGCTGTGAACAACAGGGCGTCACGTTTCTGGAAAGCCGCTACCTGTATGACCCGCTGGGTCGCCGCCTTGGCAAACGGGTGTGGAAAAGCAGACGTGAGCGCGGTAGCCTCACCGGGGAGGAATATATTTATCTGAATAAAATCCCAGAAGTGACGTGGTACGGCTGGGACGGCGACAGGTTAACCACCACGCGGACGGATACGCAGCGCATCCAGACCATTTATCTGCCGGGCAGCTTCACGCCGCTGGTGAGAATCGAAACTCAGGCCGCAGAGCTGGCAAAAGCAGTCCGCCGCACGCTGGCAGAGAAGTTCCAGCAGGAGGCGAACGTGACCTTTCCGCCGGAACTGGTGACACTGGTGGACAGTCTGGAGGCAGAGCTTCAGCGCGGGGAACTCAGCGAACCCAACCGTGCGTGGCTGGCGCAGTGTGGCCTGACGCCAGAGCAGATACAAAACCAGATGGAGCCGGAATACACGCCGCTGCGGAAAATCCACCTGTACCACTGCGACCACCGGAGCCTGCCGCTGGCGCTGATAAATCAGGACGGAAAAACAGACTGGTCAGCGGAATACGATGCATGGGGTAATGTGCTGCGCGAGAATAATCCGCACCACCTGCAACAGCTTATTCGCCTGCCGGGGCAGCAGTATGATGAGGAAACAGGGCTGTACTATAACCGGCATCGTTACTATGATCCGCTGCTGGGGAGGTATATTACTCAGGATCCGATTGGGTTGAAAGGGGGGGTAAATCCTTACCAGTACCCGTTAAACCCGGTCACTGATACAGATCCGTTGGGGCTATTCCAAATGTGTCATAGAGATCTTTTAATGCCAATTCCATATGCAAGACACTGTTATGTAAAATTTAATGATGGTTCTACATCAAGTTATGATCCTAAAGGTGTTAATCCTGACCCTGATCCGAATCAAGAAGGAACTATTTGTACGGAACCAAAACAGCCAGCACTTGATGAGTGTATTAAGAAGGCAATGGACAATTGCAAGGGCGAAAATTATAACTTCACGGCGTTCAATTGTTGCCATTGCGCTGAGCAAGCAATGAAAGCATGTGGAACATCAATTTCTAGAGGCGAATGGCCCAATGCTCCAATAAATCCTGGGCCACAACCAGGAGAAACCGGCTACAAAAAGGAGCCGGTTTATGATTCAAGTTTGGGGGATTTATGACGGAAAGAAAAATAATTGGGATTGGGGTAACAGTTATTTTAATTAGTTGTTTCTTTCTCTGGGTGAGTTCTCTTTTTCACAGTTATATGTACAGTCGGCTAGGTTTAGGCCGTAATGGTATCTTAACGTTCCTTTGGGGACTAAATTTTATTCCATCTTTTTTACTTTACTATCTTTGTGTAAAAAACAGACTGATAATAAGTACTGGATATATATTGCTTTTAAGTGGTTTGATGGCTTTCAGCCATTTTCTCTCTGAAAAAATTGGTTTTATTGTTGACTTTTCAGGTGGTTCTGGTTTGAGAGTTGTATGTGTTATTTATTTTATAATTAGTTCAATATTAATAGGGATTGGAGGTTTTTTGGGATTTATTACATCTTCCCTTAGAAAAATAAAATAACACTTATAATTTCAGTGTATGTGTTGCTTTTTATGACACGCGCATCCAGGTATTAGGCCACTGCGGTAAGCGGATAGATGGTTGTTTACGACTTGCAGGAAGGTTTAGGATAGGGTTTTATAAATTGTCTCTCACAGGGAATCGTACCGAAGGATCGAACCAGAGATTTATTAACCGCTACTCAGATGAATGCTGCAAAAATAGCCGTACCATTATCAAGCCGCAGCAACATTCAGGACAACTCATAAGTACAACAACCACAATAACGTGTAGAAAATGAGCTTCCCAAAAGGTGGTCATTCTGGTGGTCTTGACAACCTCAATTTTTAGGTTTAGCTTACCAATCAGCCAGTTAATGGCTAAGGCGATCCCAGTCAGAGGAGCCAAATTTTAGTTTCGGGACATCCCAGCGAGTC
>NZ_SZXJ01000028.1:0-631 GCF_005281345.1 Citrobacter sp. wls619 | reverse complement strand
ACGTTTCTCTGTTTAAGGCGCGTCAGCTACGCGATGCCGCCCGCTCCAGAGTGCGCGAAGGGGCCGATCCTGCTGCTGATAAGAAAATCGCCCAGCAGAAAAAGAAAAACGGACATACCTTTCGCCAGATCGCTATGAACTGGCACGTCGATCACCGGCGTTGGTCTGCGCATTATGCAACCACCATCCAGCGCAGGCTGGAAATGTACGTTTTCCCGGATATCGGGGACAGTTTTATCGATCAAATCACGACCGCGGATCTGTTACTCACGTTGCGCAAGGTCGAGAGTAAAGGCTTTCTGGAGATCACCGTGCGGTTGAAAAACTACGTCACGGAGATCATGCGCTACGCGGTGAAAAAGCAGCTAATCAAATCAAACCCGGCGCTGGATCTGGACGGCGAGTTCACGCCACCGGAAACGCAGCATTACCCGGCCCTGCCGCTTGAGAAACTGCCTGAACTGTTATCCCGGACGGAGAGTTACCCCGGCAGGGTGCTGACCCGATACGCGCTTAAACTGTCATTGCTGTTTTTCGTGCGCTCCAGCGAACTGCGCTTTGCCCGCTGGAGTGAAATCGACTGGCAGCAAAAACTCTGGATCATCCCGGAAGAACGGGAGCAGATCGAGAA
>NZ_SZXJ01000027.1:527793-528017 GCF_005281345.1 Citrobacter sp. wls619 | reverse complement strand
TTCCTCTGATGTTGGGGGCTGTAAGCTTGTGCTACTGAGTATGTCGCGATTACACTTCCATCACCGATTAACATTCTGAAAAACAAAAGGAGGATACTTATGCTGTATGTGAACGTTTTATCGTTTCACATGCGTTTGGCGATCGCCAGTGCTCAAGCGTTATCGCTATCATGTTGCAATAACTTCTGTCTGACCAAAGCTAACGTCTGAATCCCCTTCTCTCA
>NZ_SZXJ01000027.1:525750-527653 GCF_005281345.1 Citrobacter sp. wls619 | reverse complement strand
GCTACAACGGCTGCGGAAAAAGCACGCTGTTAAAACTGCGTGATGACACAATAATGTAGTAAAGACAGCACGTTGATTTAGGTTAAGGTATGATGGTGCATTAATTAACCACAGAAACTAAAAGGACTTTATATGAGCACAGACGATAAGGCCGCACCGGAAGATAGCGGCTATTATCAGTATGAAATTATCGGGGACTGCACCCATAAGACCAGCATTCACTGTAGCTTTAAAACCGTCTGGTGCCGGCAGGTGCCGGTCAGGGGGATCACGCTGACCGTGGGGGTGTTCTTTGACGGTACGGGAAATAACCGGGCGAACTCAGACGATCTGCGCCTGGCGTATGCCTACTGCGCCAGTCTGGTCGGCGAGGAGCGTGCCCGGGCATGCGCGAAGTATGAAGAGCACGCCAGAGCCGGGCTGGGTAACGGTAGCTGGCAGGGCGGCATCACCAATATTTCGCGGCTCAATGAACTTTACAAATCGGATACTGTCCTTGGCGAAGATCAGATGGAGGCGCAGGTGAAAGCCTACGTCGGCGGTATCGGGACGGCGGACGGTGAAAGCGATTCTATGCTGGGTAAAGCGCTGGGCAGCAGCCTTATCCGGCAGTTTGAAGGGGTGGTGACGAAGACCGATGAAGTTCTTGAGGAAATTGCTTCAGCACTGAACGTTTTCATTGGTCATAACCGTGACAAAGTGGCTATCGCGAAGGTGCAGTTTGACGTGTTCGGGTTTAGCCGCGGTGCGGCGGCGGCGCGGCACTTTGCCAACCGGGTGATGAAGGAGGACCCGGCGATAGCAGCAGCGATAGAGAACGGGCTGGATATGGCAGGACACCACGGAAAACCTGCGGGTGAGGTGCGCTTCCTGGGGCTGTTTGACACGGTCGCAGCCATCGGGAGTCTGTTGAACTTCTACGACATTAACGGGCGCAGCAACCCCGGAGTGAACCTCGAACTGCGCCCCCCGGTGGCGCAGAAGGTGTTTCAGATAAGCGCGATGCACGAGTGCCGGTACAACTTCAGTCTGAACAGCATCGCGGGGATGTGGCCGGAGCTGGCGCTGCCAGGGGCGCACTCGGACATTGGCGGGGGCTATAACGCGGGAGAGGATGAAATCTCTCTGCTGACGATGCCGGACTTTGAGGTGACGCGCGACAGCGCGGATGAAATGCAGACGGCAGTTTACCGTCAGGCGGAGAAGATGCGCCAGGCGTTGTATTCGCTGCCGGCGCTGAAATACCTGATGCCACACGGCAAGGTGGAGACGAAAATGATTTCGTGGCCGCTGGTTAACCGGGACAAGGCGCGGGCGTCTATTTTCGAGAAGAAAGTAGGCGCGGCGGTGTTTATGACGCGCAGGACGGTGCCGAACGACTGGGAAAAAGTGTGCCTGCGGGTGATGCTCGATGCGGCACAGGACGCCGGGGTTATGTTTGCACCGATACTCAGCAGCAACAAAGAGCTGGCACTACCGTCAGAACTACTTCCCTTGTGTGATAAAGCTATAGCGCAGGGGCAAGCGGTCCGGTGCGGCACGGCGCCGGAGGGATTTACGGCGGAGGAGATGCGGACCATCGGGCGTTACCTGCACTGTTCGGCGAACTGGAACATCGACTCGGATCTGAGTCTGTGGGTGAGTCCGTCCTCGGGAGAGATTTTTCTGCGACACCACTATGCGCCGACGGACGAGCGCTCGTTCGTGTGGCCGATGGCCCCGGGCAAAGGGTGGGTGCGGACGGTGTGGCGGATGGACGACCAGCAGCAGTGGGAAGCCCGGGCGCGGGTGAACGCGGATGCGCTGGACGGACTGTTCTGAGGAGGCAGGGATGAGACGATTACCGCTGATGGTGGCTGTGCTGAGCGTTATACTGACTGCCGGCTGCCATGACCGCCGGGCC
>NZ_SZXJ01000027.1:525073-525508 GCF_005281345.1 Citrobacter sp. wls619 | reverse complement strand
TGGGACTCGGTTATCGATAAAAAAGCGTATGAGACAGAGATCTGGTTCGGACGGGAGACGTGGCAGCAGATGACTACGGCATTTCCTGATCCCTACCATCCGGGGAAACCGTACTACCGGAACCGAATGGCTGTTGGTCTGGCTCCCGGCGGTACTGTACGGGTCTGGCTTGAGGATAACGGGAACTCATCCGTACTCCAGCATCCTGCCCGGCAGTTCACCCTGACGGGGGATGATATGCTGATATGCAAAAACGTTCCCAATCGGATTGATTTCAGTTACATCGAGGCTAATGGTTACGATGCCTTTATCCGTGATTTTATCAAAGGGAAAACCTATCCATATGGCAACTGGTAGGACATAACGATCAGCAAAATCGAAAGGATCTTCTTGAGATCCTTTTGAGCATCAATCTGATTGTTTTGACAGGTTAAA
>NZ_SZXJ01000027.1:283308-524998 GCF_005281345.1 Citrobacter sp. wls619 | reverse complement strand
TTCCTCTGATGTTGGGGGCTGTAAGCTTGCACAACGGTGTAAGTTGCGTTTACACTTTCACCATCGATTAACATTCGGAAAAAATAAAAGGAGGATACTTATGCTGTACTGTGAACGTTTTATCGTTTCACATGCTTTTGGCGATCGCCAGTGCTCAAGCGTTATCGGTATCGTGCTGCGATAACTTCTGCTTGAGCGAAGCTAACTTCTAAATCCCCTTCTCTCGGGCTTACCGGGTTATCGTCAGCGATGTTTGACGAGGCGTTTTTACGCCTGTAACTCTTGAGTAAGCAACAATGAGCACATTACTAACCGCACAATCCTTACACGTTGATACGGCATTCGGCACCCTGTTCGACGATCTCTCTTTTACCCTGAAAAAAGGCGACCGTATTGGGCTAATCGGCTACAACGGCTGCGGAAAAAGCACGCTGCTAAAACTGCTTGATGGCACAATCGCTCCCACCAGTGGAATCATTGCGCAGGCGAATCACTGCCACCTCGCCCGCGTGGAGCAGCACTTGCCGGACGATATACTGCCACTTACGTTGCAGGAGGCTGTACTTGCTCAGCTTCCTGAACATGAGCGCGCCAGCCAGCAGTGGCGTGTTGAAGCGTTGCTCGCCGAAATGGGCTTTACGCCGGAAAATTTGCATCTCACGGCGCAAACGCTGAGCGGTGGACAGCACACACGCCTGCTGCTGGCGCGTGCGCTAATGCGAAACCCTGACCTGATGCTACTGGACGAGCCTGGCAACCACCTGGATTTGCCGACATTGCTGTGGCTGGAACAGTTCTTACAGAACTGGTCTGGCAGCTTCGTGGTGGTGTCCCATGATCCACAACTGCTTGATGCCGTTACGCAGGGAACATGGATCCTGCGCGATCGCACACTGCACGCTTTTGATCTTCCCTGCAGCGCCGCTCGTCAGGCTCTGGTTGAGAGAGATGCCAGCGATGCACTGCGCTATAAGGCGGAACAAAAGGAAATTGACCGCGTTACCGCCAGTGCCAAACGACTGGCAACCTGGGGGCGTGTCTACGACAACGAAGATTTGTCCCGCAAAGCGAAGCAGATGGAAAAGCAGGTGCAGCGCCTGAAGGATGTTCAGACGGAAGTGACCGCAGGAAGTCAGTGGACACTAACATTACAGGGTGATGCCCTGCGTGCCGATCGCCTGCTGGAAATGACAAACCTGGCTGTCGCGCCAGCGCCTGACGCCGCGACGTTATTTTCCATCGCCGGGATCAGGATAAAAAGTGGTGACCGGGTGGCAATTGTTGGGCGTAACGGCTGCGGGAAATCATCGCTGCTACGGCTTATCTGGCAGCAGTATCAGTCGCAAATGGCATCGCGTTCACTGGTGCTGCACCCTCGCGTCACACTGGGGTATTACGATCAGACGCTACACCAGCTCGCCGATGACGACACGTTGTTTGATGCCCTCGAACCGTTTGCTCCGCAGCCTGATGTTCGCAAGATGGCGCTGATTAGCGCGGGCTTCCCGTGGGTCCGCCATCAGCAGCGGGTCAATACCTTAAGCGGTGGAGAGCGCTCGCGGCTACTGTTTGTCGGGCTTACGCTGGCGCGTTATAGCCTGCTAATGCTCGATGAACCCACCAACCATCTGGACATGGAAGGTAAAGAAGCGCTGGCGCAGACGCTACAAAGTTTCAGCGGCGGCGTGCTGCTGGTCAGCCATGACCGACAGCTTATCAGCCAAAGCTGTAACCGGTTCTGGTTTATCGATAATGGCGAACTTAGCGAATGGCACGATCTGGACGCGATCAACGATCGTATTCGGGAAACGTCTGAGGAGATGAGCGTTCCCAAAACGGTGGTCGAAGCGAGAGCCGAAATACGTGGTGACAGCGATGAATTACTGGAACAGCTTCTCGAGCTGGAGCAACGTCTGGCCGACGATCTCGCCCGCAAGCCGAAACATCAAAAGCCGCTGTTGCAGGCGCAATGGCGTAAGGAGATTGAGCGCCTGAACTCACAACTGGAGTAATCTCTATTGCCGGATGGCGCAGGCCCGTCCGGCCTACATCAGCAAAATGCGCGTGTAGGCCTGCCATCCGGCGATTCTTGCGTGGCGCTTTCCAGATTTGCCCCTTCTCCCTTTTCCTTTTTGTGCATTCACCGCACAATTTTAAATATCGCAATCCTGGTGTTGCGCTTAAAGGAACATTAATGGTAGTGTTCCTCTTGAAGGAACAAGGATGATACGGATGATCATGAACTTCAGGCACAAGGGATTGCGCGATTTGTTTCTTCATGGACGAACATCAGGCGTTATGGTGAAACATGTCCGACGATTACGTCACAGACTTGCCGTTATTGATGCGGCAAGCAAGGTTACAGATATCAATATGCCCGGTTATCAGCTACATCCTCTGGCGGGCGAGCGTGACGGCAGATGGGCAATTTCTGTTTCAGGTAACTGGCGTATTACGTTTGAATTCGTCAATGGCGACGCGTACATACTGGACTACGAGGACTATCATTGATGAAGATGGCAAATCATCCCCGTCCTGGGGATATCATTCAGGAAGCGCTGGACGAACTCACTGTCAGCCTGCGCGAGTTTGCCAGAGCGATGGCGATTGCACCTTCAACGGCAAGTCGGCTATTAACCGGGAAAGCGGCCCTAACGCCGGAGATGGCGATTAAACTCTCCGTGGTGATTGGCAGTTCCCCCGAAATGTGGTTAAACCTGCAAAATGCCTGGAGCCTGGCAGAGGCCAAAAAAAATGTGGATACTTCACGCCTGCGTAAGCTGGCAGCACAGTGATAAAAATGAATGCCGGATACGCTAACGCCATCCGGCACTTTTATTATTTCTGCGGTGATTTCGCCTTCCAGGCATCCCATGCCTGCTTGATCTCTTGTTTCGCGGTGGCCGCATCGTTAAAGCCATTTAACTCTACTTTCTTACGCCCTTCCGGCAACGCTTTGTATACGCGGAAAAATGACTCCAGTCGTTGCACTTCGATCTTTGGCAAATCGCTCAGCTCTTTGATGTCGTCATAGGTGGGGTCAATTTTGCTGGCCGGCACGGCGACAATTTTATCGTCCTTTTCTCCGCCATCGATCATCTTCAGCACGCCAATCGCGCGCAGCTTAATCAACGTTCCCGGAGCCAGCGGCGCGCGGGTATAAAAGATGACATCCAACGGGTCGCCGTCACCGGCTAAAGACTGGGTCAATGAACCGTAGTTGGCGGGATAGGCAACCGGCATCGACTGGAAGCGATCGGCCACGATAAAACCGGTTTTCGCATCGGTTTCATATTTGATGATCCCGCCTGCCGGGATTTCGGTCACGGCATAAAACTCTTCCGGGTTATTCTCCGGCTGCGGAAATTCGAGGATATTCTGCGCCTGTGCGGACGCACAGAGAAATACGCTGACTGCGAGTAATTTTTTCACCAGATGCATTGTCTTTTAACTCTTCTCTTATTGGAAAGACAACACCTTACGTATGCCAGATGACAGAAACATGACGTTTTTTTGGCAAAAAAATGGCGCTACATCCGCAGCGCCATTGTTGTCAGAAAGCGTCAGGTTTACTTAACCCCTTCTTCACTCTCTTTCTTTGCTTCCAGCTTCCCAACATCGCGATACCAGCGTGGGTGGTGTTTCTTCGCCCAGCGACGGCTCACTTTCCCTTCAACCATGCCTTTAATTGATCCTTTCACCCAAAATGCCATATACATATGGATGAGGATAGCGTGCATCAGAATAATGCCCGCCGCAGCGTGGATCAGCAGGCTGTAACGCACTACCTGCATCGGGAAATACTGCGCAAAGTATGGACGCCAGATAATAACGCCCGTGACCAGCAGCACAAAAATCATGCTCATGATCGACCAGAACATCATTTTCTGCCCGGCGTTGTACTTGCCCACATCCGCCACTTTATGTTCATTGCCTTTCAGCACTTCCACAATGTTTTTCAGCCACGGGATATCTTTTTTATCCGGGATGTTGTGGTGAACAAAGCGTACAAACATGAACATCAGCGCCACGAAGATCAGTATGCCGAAGAACGGGTGCAAAATGCGTCCCATCTGCGGCGTACCGAAAGTTTGCGTCAGCCATTGCAGAGTCGGGAAGAAAAACGAAATCCCCGACAGCGCCACCAGGAAGAAGCAGATCACCACCGTCCAGTGACAGGCGCGATCGATAAATTTCGTGCGCACAATCATTTTCGACTTACTCATGATGATCCTCCTCGTCGTCGTCCACTTCCTTATTCGGGCCGATGCCAATGTAGTGGTAAATCAGTCCGGCGAAGGTGGCGATAAATCCGGCGGCGGCCAACGGTTTCAGTGCCCCTTTCCACAGGTTGATAGAGGTATCTATCTGCGGATCTTTCGGTAAACCGTGGTACAGCTCCGGCTGGTTGGCATGATGCAGAACGTACATGACGTGCGTCCCCCCCACCCCCTCTGGGTTGTAGAGTCCGGCATGTTCGAAACCGCGTGCTTTTAGTTTCGCCACACGCTGTTCGCCCATTTCCAGCATCTCTTGTTTAGTGCCGAAATGTATCGCCCCGGTCGGACAGGTCTTCACGCAGGCAGGTTCTTGCCCAACGCTGACGCGATCCACACACAGCGTACATTTATACACGCGGTTATCCTCTTTATTGAGGCGCGGAATATTAAATGGACACCCGGCAATACAGTACCCGCAACCAATGCAATGCTCTGACTGGAAATCAACAATCCCGTTCGCGTACTGGATGATGGCCCCGGCAGACGGGCATGCCTTCAGGCAGCCCGGATCTTCACAGTGCATACAGCCGTCTTTACGAATCAGCCATTCCAGCTTGCCGTTCTGTTCGGTTTCGGTAAACCGCATGACCGTCCAGGACTTGGCGCTGAGATCGGCCGGGTTGTCATACACCCCGACGCAATGACCCACTTCATCGCGGATATCGTTCCACTCTGAGCAGGCCACCTGACAGGCTTTACAGCCTATACAGGTGGAAACGTCGATCAGTTTCGCGACTTCGGCTTTGTAATCACGGGCCTGAGGTGGCGGCGTGATGGAGTTTGTTGCGGACCTTTTGATGATGTCCTGCGTTTCCATAGACATATATTCGCCCCCTTACGCCTTCTCGATGTTAACTAAAAACGCTTTGTATTCCGGCGTTTGCGAGTTTGCATCACCGACGTTCGGCGTCAGGGTGTTGGCGATAAAGCCTTTACGCGCGACTCCTTCAAAGCCCCAGTGGATCGGGATCCCTACGGTTTCGACCTTCTGACCGTTGACGTTCAGGGTTTGCAGACGACGGGTGACCACCGCAACCGCACGAATAAATCCGCGTTTGCTGCTGACTTTCACGTAGTCGCCGTTGCCGATACCTTTTGCTGACGCCAGCGTTTCGCTGATTTCCACAAACTGCTCTGGCTGGGCAATCGCATTCAACAATGCATGTTTGGTCCAGGTGTGGAAATGTTCGGTCAGACGATAGGTGGTCCCGACGTATGGGAAGTCCTGCTTCGTCCCCATGCGCAATGCATCCGCCTCGTACAGACGCGCTGCCGGGTTGGAGATCACGTTCGGGTGCAGCGGGTTAGTACCCAGCGGCGTTTCCATCGGCTCGTAGTGTTCCGGGAACGGCCCTTCCGCCAGCTTATCGATGGCAAACAGACGCCCCAGCCCTTCCGGCTGCATGATAAACGGATTGGTGCCACTGCCCGGCGCAGCGTTGTTGAAGTCAGGGATATCGTTACCGGTCCACTTAGTCCCGTTCCACTGGATCAACATTCGTTTCGGATCCCACGGTTTACCCTGTGGATCTGCCGACGCGCGGTTGTACAGTACACGGCGGTTCAGTGGCCATGCCCATGCCCAACCCAGCGTATTACCAAGACCTGATGGGTCGGCGTTATCGCGGTTGGCCATCTGGTTGCCCTGCTCGGTCCAGCTACCGGTATAAATCCAGCAGGAGGATGACGTTGTACCGTCATCACGCAGGAGCGCAAAGCTGTTGAGCAACTGACCTTTTTTCGCCACCAGCACGCCATTGGCATCATAGAGATCTTCCAGCGCATAGCCGTTGTTCTCTTTGGCCACTTCCTCGGAATGCGGTTCGTCCGGTAGCTTATAGTTCCAGCTCATTTTCAGCACAGGCTCTACTGCTTTACCGCCTTCGGTGCGATACATTTCGCGCAGACGATGGTAAATACCGGCCAGAATTTCGCCGTCATTACGCGCTTCACCTGGTGCATCCTGACCTTTCCAGTGCCACTGCAGCCAACGGCCAGAGTTAGCAATCGAGCCGTCTTCTTCTGCAAAGCAGGTGGATGGCAGACGGAAAACTTCAGTCTGAATCGACGCCGGATCGACATCGTTGGATTCGCCGTGGTTTTGCCAGAATGTGGACGTTTCTGTGACCAGCGGATCGATAACCACCAGATACTTCAGTTTGCTGAGGCTCTGTACCACTTTGTTTTTGTCCGGGAAGGACGCAACCGGGTTAAAGCCCTGACAGATGTAGCCGGTGACTTTCCCGCTATCCATCATGTTGAAATATTTGATGACGTCGTAGGACTGATCCCACTTCGGCAGCCATTCAAAGCCCCAGTCGTTTTCTTTCTGTGCCGCATCGCCGTAGAAAGATTTCATCAAACTGACGAAGAACTTCGGATAGTTGCCCCAGTAGTTAACCTGGGAGGCCAGCGTCGCTTTGGGGGTATTGGCGGCCAGATAGGTTTGCAGATCAGTCTGCTTTTCTGACGGCAGCGTCAGATAACCGGGCAGACTGGTCGATAACAGACCCAAGTCGGTTAAGCCCTGAATGTTGGAGTGACCGCGTAATGCGTTTACGCCGCCACCGGCCATCCCCATGTTACCGAGCAGCAACTGGATCATCGCCATGGTGCGGATGTTCTGCGCCCCAACGGTATGCTGCGTCCAGCCCAGCGCGTACAGGAAGGTGGTGGTACGGTCGGCCGCGCTGGTGGAGGCCAGCACTTCACACACTTTCAGGAAGTCGGCTTTCGGCGTACCGCAGATGTTTTCCACCACATCCGGCGTATAACGGGAAACGTGCTGTTTGAGCAGGTTCCACACGCAGCGGGGATGGCTTAAGGTTTCATCGCGTTTTGCGTAGCCATTTTCATCGAACTGGTAGTTCCAGGACGACTTATCGTATTGACGTTTTTTGGCGTCGTAACCGCTGAACAGACCGTCTTCAAAAGCAAAATCATCCCGCACCAGCAGGCTGGCGTTGGTGTAGTGCTTAACGTATTCAGCGTTAATTTTGTTATTTTCAATCAGATACAGCAATACGCCGGAAAGGAACGTAATGTCCGTGCCGGAGCGAATCGGCGCATAGATATCCGCGACCGACGCTGTACGTGTAAAACGGGGATCGACAACAATCAGCGTAGCATCATTGTTGTTTTTAGCTTCCATCGCCCAGCGGAATCCGACTGGATGTGCTTCAGCGGCGTTACCGCCCATCACCATCACGACGTTAGCGTTTTTGATATCATGGTCCGTGTCAGACGCGTGCCTGGTTGTCTACCGCCAGCATGCCGAGTGAGCGCACGAATTTTTGCGTCAGCATGCCGGTTTCATTACTCGCCGCAGATGCACACAGCATCCCGGTTGAAAGCCAGCGGTTTACCGTGACGCCCTGCTCATTCTTCTCAATAAAGTTGGCGTCACGGTCTGCTTTCATCAGTTTCGCGATGCGGGAGAAAGCTTCATCCCAACTGATGCGTTGCCATTTGTCAGAGCCAGGAGCGCGATATTCCGGGTAGCGTAAACGGTTTTCACTGTGCACGTAATCCAGTAATCCTGCGCCCTTAGGACAAAGTGCCCCACGGCTCACCGGATGATCCGGATCCCCTTCGATATGATAAATCGACTCTTTGGCGTTTTTTGCTCCATCACCCAGGCTATACATTAATAGCCCGCAACCTACGGAACAGTATGTGCAGGTGTTTCGGATCTCTTTTGCGCGTAACAGTTTGTAGTTTCGCGCCTGAGCCAGTGCCATTTTGGGTGCAAAACCCAGTGCGGCCACTGTTGTCCCCGCCATACCGCCCGCGCAGATTTTAAAGAATTGTCTGCGGCTGACGTCCATTGCTTTCCTCTTTTTTACAGGGGTTCGTACAAGACATCTTTCTCGTTGCGCCAGCGCGGCAGTCTGAAAGATGACATGTACAACTTCGCGACGAAACTAACAGCTATATCCATATTTTTTTTGCGTCAAATCAATAACGAAACGGTTCCGCTACTAAATAGTGCAGTTTGTGTAACCTTTGTACCCACAAGGAGTTAGCTAAAAGCTAATTAGTTAGCCCGCGCTGACGTAAAAGTGCTATAAATTTCAGCTTCATTTTTGCCAGGACGACGGACAGACAAACAGCATGACAAAACAAAAAGCAACGTTAATCGGACTCATTGCCATCGTGCTGTGGAGCACGATGGTGGGGTTGATGCGTGGAGTGAGTGAAGGACTGGGGCCGGCGGGCGGCGCAGCGTTGATTTTCTCATTAAGCGGTATTCTACTGATATTTACCGTCGGATTTCCGAATATCAAAAAAATTCCGCCTCGCTATTTAATCGCGGGTAGCGTGCTTTTTGTCAGCTATGAAATGTGCCTGGCTCTGGCACTAGGTTATGCCGCTACCCGCCACCAGGCAATAGAAGTAGGAATGGTCAATTATCTCTGGCCAAGTCTGACGATTTTGTTTGCTATATTATTTAATGGTCAAAAAACAAACTGGATGATAATTCCTGGATTAATTCTCGCATTGACCGGAGTCTGCTGGGTTTTAGGTGGCGAGAACGGTCTAAATCCAGGAGAAATTATCAGCAACATTGCCAGTAGTCCGCTGAGTTATTTTCTCGCATTTTTGGGTGCTTTTATCTGGGCAACATATTGCACAGTCACTAATAAATTTGCGAAAGGGTTTAACGGTATCACCGTTTTTGTTTTACTGACGGCGGCAAGTTTATGGGTCTACTATTTTATGACGCCACAACCAGAAATGGTTTTTAGCACGCCGGTGACCATTAAGATGTTCACGGCTGCATTAACGCTAGGATTTGCCTACGCAGCATGGAATATCGGAATTTTACACGGTAATGTCACTGTCATGGCGGTAGGCTCTTATTTCACTCCCGTGCTTTCCTCTGCACTGGCTGCCGTACTGCTCAGCGCCCCGCTGTCGTTCTCGTTCTGGCAAGGCGCAGTGATGGTCTGTGCTGGCTCGCTACTGTGCTGGCTGGCAACACGTCGGGCATAGAAATCAGGCCGGGTTTCTGGCATAGAGACAAAACCCGGCTACACTCTGGTCAGTTAACGGATAATAATTGTACATTCCGCTTGCGTTTTATGTTTTTATTTGTTTAATTAAATGTTAAATAACTGGTAATTAATCAACACCCGGAAATATTTTATGTTTACCTATAACCCTCCGGTTGTATATATTTTACATAGGTTACTAACGATTAGTAAACCATAATCACTACAATAGTCCCCATCGAAAATATATCCCAACAAAAGATCACATATTAATATTAATATAATCAGCTGTATTATGTAGATCTGGATCACACAAATTCAAATATTCCGCAATATTATGAAACTTATTATTGAACTAATACCACATCGTCATTTAAAAATAGTTCGTCATTGATGAACGGCCTCGTTTAGCAATGGTTTAGGAAACACACCAAGAAAAAATTATAAGGATTATTTAGAATGAAACTTAAATTAGTTGCAGTGGCAGTGACTACCCTGTTGGCAGCAGGTGCGGTAAACGCAGCTGAGATTTATAACAAAGACGGTAACAAACTGGATCTGTACGGTAAAGTTCACGCTCAGCATTACTTCTCTGACGATACCAGCAGCGATGGTGACAAAACTTACGCGCGTCTGGGCTTCAAAGGCGAAACTCAGATCAACGACCAACTGGTTGGTTTCGGCCAGTGGGAATATGAATTCAAAGGCAACCGTTCTGAAGATCAAGGTTCCGAAGCAGACAAAACCCGTCTGGCATTCGCTGGCCTGAAATTCGCTGAATACGGTTCTTTCGACTACGGTCGTAACTACGGCGTAGCTTACGACATCGGCGCATGGACTGACGTCCTGCCAGAATTCGGCGGTGATACCTGGACCCAGACTGACGTCTTCATGACTCAGCGTGCTACCGGCGTTGCAACTTACCGTAACACTGACTTCTTCGGTCTGGTTGAAGGTCTGAACTTTGCTGCTCAGTATCAGGGCAAAAACGACCGCGACAGCGACGTTGAAGCGAACGGCGACGGTTTCGGTCTGTCTTCTACTTATGAATACGAAGGCTTCGGCATCGGTGCAACCTATGCGAAATCTGACCGTACTGATGACCAGATGCGCAATGGCAACAACGAATTCTACGCTTCCGGTAAAAACGCCGAAGTATGGGCTGCTGGCCTGAAATATGATGCGAACAACATCTACCTGGCAACCACCTACTCTGAAACCCGCAACATGACCACCTTCGGTAAAGTTGACGGTATCGCTAACAAAGCGCAGAACTTTGAAGTTGTTGCTCAGTACCAGTTCGACTTCGGTCTGCGTCCGTCCATCGCTTACCTGAAATCCAAAGGTAAAGATCTGGGTGTTTACGGCGACCAGGATCTGGTTGAATACATCGATCTGGGTGCGACCTACTACTTCAACAAAAACATGTCTACCTTCGTTGATTACAAAATCAACCTGCTGGACGACAACAAATTCACTTCTGACGCCCGTGTTAGCACTGACAACATCGTGGCAGTTGGTCTGAACTACCAGTTCTAATTTTGTTGTAAGTTGAATACAAAGCCAGTCCATCCAGGGCTGGCTTTTTCTCTTGATGTAGACTCGGTCATAAGGAGTATGCCGTGCAGACGTTCACTGGTCGTTGTCTTTGCGGACAGAGTCATTTTACCGTAAACGTCGAAATGCTTGATGTCTATGCCTGCCACTGCACGCTGTGCCAGAAATGGTCCGGTGGTGTCGCCATGTATCTGGAAGCCAGCGGTCATCCACTACTGTCCCCTGATTCAGCAGAACCTTCGCACTTTCCCTCATCAACGCGCGGAGAACGTTTCTTCTGTTCCGGCTGTGGATGCCCCTTGTGGTTTACACTGACCGATAGCGATCGCTACTTTATTCCGTGGACATTGCTGGAGCTGAATGAGGTGGATCGTCGCCGTCTGATTCTGGCGGCTGAAATCTATACCGAAACACAGCCTGCGTTCTGGCGGTTGACGGGGCAATACGCTCGCCTGAGTGGAAAAGAGGTCGAAGCGATGGATTACCCCTGTCATTTAGCTCACTAGTTATTGACGGTTCACTTTTGCCAGGCTGAACCACATCCCTACCGCTAATACGATAAGCATGCTGCCAGCGCTGCTCAATGCCACGCTGTGCGACCAGGTAAATGCTTCTCTGGCAGCTGCAAGCAACGCGTCGCTAAGAGACGGCGAAAGCGAATGTGCTAATTGCACCGCCTCACCCATTGACGATGAAGCACGTTCCAGCTCCTGCGCATTGAGGCCGGCAGGCGGTAGAATCGACGCGGAAAAACTACGGCTTAGCAAGAGACCAAAAATCGCGATCCCAAGGCCGGCCCCCAGTTCATAGGCCATGGTTTCGATAGCCCCTGCAGCGGCGGCTTTTTCAGCCGGGGCTGCCGCCATAATGGCCGCCGTTGAGGCCAGTAGCGCGCTGGCGGCACTGAACCCCAGTAATGCCATTAATATCCAGGCCTGGATCTGCTGAGTGCTGAAATCCGTCATTGCCAGACCGTAGAAACTGACTGCACTCAACGCCATCCCTGCCGTTGCCACGCAGCGCAATCCCAGCCGTGAAACCAACATACCGGCAATCGGGCCGCTGAAGCCACTCGCCAGCATGACGGGTAGCATAAACAGCCCCGCCTGATACGGCGTTAATCCATGAACAAACTGTAATTCCTGGGCCATCAGAAGCTCAAACCCCACCAGGGTGATCATCGCCGTCATCGCCATTACCACGCCGCTTAAGATAATGCGATGGGTGAACAATCGCATATCAATCATCGGACGTGAGGCCGCAAGCTGAATACGCACAAATTTCCACAACAGCACTGCTCCGGTTAGCAGCGTCAATACGATAACCCCGGTCGCCATATGCCCTTTTAGCGCCGTTTTAGCACTGTAAACCAGCAGTAAAATCGCCACGATCAACATAATCGCATGGCCAAAATTTAACGACTGACCCCGGCGCCCGGTCTGGCGTGGCACGTAACGTGCGGTCAAGGCCATCACCACCAGAACAATGGGCACATTGATTAAGAACACAGAGCCCCAGTAGAAATGCTCCAGCAACATACCACCGACTAAGGGACCAAATGCCGCACCGCCGGAACCGACGGCAGCCCAGACGCCAAGCGCCATATTGCGATGACGTTGTTCGGCAAAGGTGGCGCGAATACCTGCCAGCGTCGCCGGAACGATCATCGCTGCACCAATGGCCAGCACGGCCCGGGTTGCGATTAGCCAGCCGGCACTGTGCGCAAACGCGGCAGCCAGCGAAGCCAGACCAAATAGCCCACCACCCAGCATCAGCAAACGTTTAAAACCGATGCGATCGCCCAACGCCCCCATCGGTAACACCATACCGGCCATCACCAGAGAATAGATATCAATGATCCACAGCAGCTCGTTACCACTGGCACCCAGCGTCATACTCAGCGTGGGCGCGGCAACGTGCAGCACCGTTGCATCAATCGCAACAGGGATGTAGACCAGCACAATAATCACTAACGTTAACCACTGACGAAACATAAAACTCCCTACAAAACTGAAACTGGACACATGTCCAGCTTTAGCGATCCTACGGAAAATTGAACGTATGTCCAACTTTTTGTTAAACTGCCAATAATGTGAATATAGGGAGGTAGTATGAGCTATATGAATCGGGATGAACGTCGGGAATTGATCCTGCAGGCGGCAATGCGCGTGGCGCTTGAAGAAGGATTTTCCGCCATGACCGTGAGACGTATTGCCGCAGAGGCTCAGGTAGCGACCGGGCAACTGCATCATCATTTTACCTCTGCCGGTGAACTCAAATCCCAGGCCTTTGTGCGCCTGATCCGCACCCTTCTTGATGCCGAACTGGTCAGCGAAAACGCAACTTATCGTGAACGACTTCATGCCATGTTGGGAAGTGAAGACGGTGGGTTCGAACCGTATATCAAGCTGTGGCGCGAAGCGCAGATCCTCGCCGATAAGGACCCGGAAATCAAAAGCGCTTACCTGCTCACAATGCGTATGTGGCATGAAGAAACCGCCGCGATCATTACCCACGGGCAGAAAGCCGGCGAGTTCTCCTCAGCGCCTGATGCCGCCGACGTCGCCTGGCGTTTAATTGCGCTGGTGTGCGGACTGGATGGGATGTATATGCTGGGCTTTGCAGAAATGGCCGATCCGGCTTTCGATCGCCACCTGGATCGCATGATAACGCTGGAGTTATTTATTTGATGTTATACATGAATTAACAATACACCTTTTCAATTTACAATTAGTAACACTTAAGCAACATGTTATTCCTCTGACACGCCGCGTTATTGCGCTTTTTTATCTATCCTTTCAGTCAATATTCCTAAAACTTTTCAATAATTTCTAATCAGCACCAGTGCGGAACCCCAGGCGTTTATTTATTGAACGACGTGCGCATGTGAGGAAAATATGCCATCAACAAATGAGAAGAATAATCGTTATCTTTTGACTGACTGGAAACCAGAAAATCCCGCTTTTTGGGAAAATAAAGGCAAACACATTGCGCGAAGAAACCTCTGGATATCAGTGAGTTGCTTACTACTCGCGTTCTGCGTCTGGATGTTGTTTAGCGCCGTTGCTGTCAACCTGAATAAAATTGGTTTTAATTTCACCACCGATCAACTCTTTTTATTAACGGCATTACCCTCTCTGTCTGGCGCAATATTACGCGTCCCCTACTCCTTTATGGTACCTATATTTGGCGGCCGCCGTTGGACCGTTTTTAGTACGATAATCCTGGTTATTCCCTGTGTATGGCTCGGTTTCGCTGTGCAAAATACCGCTACTCCTTTCGGTGTATTTATCATCATTGCGTTGATGTGTGGTTTTGCCGGTGCCAATTTTGCCTCCAGTATGGGGAATATCAGTTTCTTCTTCCCGAAAGCGAAGCAAGGCAGTGCGCTGGGCGTGAATGGCGGTCTCGGTAACCTTGGCGTCAGCGTGATGCAGTTAATCGCGCCGTTAGTCATTTTCCTGCCCCTGTTTACCTTTTTAGGGGTACAAGGCGTACCGCAGCCTGACGGTTCTTTATTGTCACTGGCAAACGCCGCATGGATTTGGGTTCCGCTGCTGCTGCTCTCAACGCTGGCTGCGGGTGTGGGAATGAATGACATCGCCAGTTCGAAGGCCTCAATCGCCTCTCAGTTACCGGTCCTCAAACGCTTTCATCTGTGGCTGCTAAGCCTGTTGTACCTCGCCACTTTCGGTTCGTTTATCGGCTTTTCAGCCGGTTTTGCCATGCTAGCGAAAACCCAGTTCCCCGACGTAAATATTCTGCAACTGGCGTTCTTTGGGCCGTTTATCGGCGCACTGGCACGTTCGGCGGGCGGCGTTATCTCTGACAAGTTCGGCGGAGTACGGGTCACGTTAATCAACTTCATCTTTATGGCGCTGTTTAGTGCGCTGCTGTTTCTTACCCTCCCCGGCTCAGGAGAAGGAAATTTTGTTGCCTTCTATCTGGTGTTCATGGGCTTGTTCCTGACCGCGGGACTGGGCAGCGGTTCAACCTTCCAGATGATTGCGGTGATCTTTCGCAAAATCACCATCTACCGCGTGAAGCTACAGGGTGGAACGGAAGAACAAGCTCAGCGTGAAGCGGTGACCGATACCGCAGCGGCACTGGGTTTTATCTCCGCCATCGGCGCTGTGGGTGGCTTCTTCATTCCAAAAGCCTTTGGTTCTTCTCTGGCGCTGACCGGTTCGCCGGTCGGGGCAATGAAAATCTTTTTAGTGTTTTACATCGTCTGCGTGCTGGTGACCTGGTTGGTCTATGGCCGCAAATCGCAAAAAAAATAACAACTATTTGGCCTGCAGATCGTAGGCAGCGTCCATTAGGAGCAGGAGAAATGTCATGAGTAAACTGTTGGATCGCTTTCGCTACTTTAAACAAAAGGGCGAGACGTTTGCCGAGGGGCATGGGCAAGTGATGCACACCAACCGGGACTGGGAAGACAGCTATCGTCAACGCTGGCAGTTCGACAAAATTGTGCGGTCTACCCACGGCGTGAACTGTACCGGCTCATGCAGCTGGAAAATCTACGTTAAAAACGGACTTGTGACCTGGGAAACACAACAAACTGACTACCCGCGAACCCGTCCCGATCTGCCCAATCATGAGCCACGCGGCTGCCCGCGCGGTGCCAGCTATTCCTGGTATCTCTACAGCGCTAACCGCCTGAAATACCCGCTGGTACGTAAACGGTTGATCGAACTGTGGCGCGACGCCCTGTCCCGCCAGCCCGACCCGGTGCTGGCCTGGGAATCTATTATGAACGACCCGCAAAAATGCCAGAGCTACAAACAGGTGCGCGGGCGCGGCGGGTTTATTCGTTCCAACTGGAAAGAGCTAAACCAACTGATTGCCGCCGCCAACGTCTGGACGGTAAAAACCTATGGCCCGGACCGGGTGGCCGGATTCTCACCGATTCCCGCCATGTCGATGGTTTCCTACGCTGCGGGGACGCGTTACCTCTCGCTGCTGGGTGGAACCTGCCTGAGCTTCTATGACTGGTACTGCGATTTACCGCCGGCGTCACCCATGACCTGGGGTGAGCAGACCGACGTTCCGGAGTCAGCCGACTGGTATAACTCCAGCTATATCATTGCCTGGGGCTCAAACGTCCCACAAACCCGTACGCCAGACGCCCACTTCTTTACGGAAGTGCGTTATAAAGGCACCAAGACAATTGCCATTACGCCGGACTACTCAGAGGTCGCCAAGTTATGCGACCAGTGGCTGGCGCCGAAACAAGGGACCGACAGCGCACTGGCCATGGCCATGGGGCACGTGATCCTCAAAGAATTCCACCTCGACAAACCCAGCGATTACTTCCTCAATTACTGCCGCCGCTACACCGATATGCCCATGCTGGTCCTGCTGGATGGCCGCGAAGATGGTAGTTTTGTCCCTGGTCGAATGATGCGCGCTTCAGACCTGGTTGATGGTCTGGGTGAAACCAACAACCCGGAATGGAAAACCGTAGCGTTTAACAGCAACGGTGAACTGGTCGTGCCAAACGGTTCGATTGGCTTTCGTTGGGGTGAAAAAGGGAAATGGAACCTGGAGCCGCTGGCGGCTGGCGCGGAAACAGAGCTGTCGTTGTCATTGCTCGGACAGCACGATGACGTGGCCGGTGTCGCCTTCCCTTACTTTGGCGGCAATGAAAACCCACATTTTCGCAGCGTGAAGCAGGAACCGGTGCTGATTCGACAATTGCCGGTAAAACGTCTCACCCTCGCGGATGGCAGCGTTTGTCCGGTGGTCAGCGTCTATGACCTGGTGCTGGCGAATTACGGCCTCGACCGTGGTCTGGATGACGTTCATAGCGCACAAGATTACAGCGAAGTTAAAGCCTACACCCCGGCCTGGGGCGAACAAATTACGGGTGTTCCGAGCCGTCATATCGAACAAATCGCCCGTGAGTTTGCCGATACCGCACACAAAACCCACGGTCGCTCGATGATCATCCTCGGTGCGGGTGTAAACCACTGGTACCACATGGACATGAACTATCGAGGGATGATCAACATCCTGGTGTTCTGCGGCTGCGTCGGACAAAGCGGCGGCGGCTGGGCCCACTATGTGGGTCAGGAGAAACTGCGTCCGCAAACCGGCTGGCTGCCACTGGCCTTTGCGCTGGACTGGAACCGTCCACCGCGCCAGATGAACAGCACCTCGTTTTTCTACAACCACTCCAGCCAGTGGCGTTATGAGAAAGTCACCGCGCAGGAGCTGCTCTCTCCGTTGGCCGATGCCTCGAAGTTCACCGGGCATCTGATCGACTTCAACGTCCGCGCCGAGCGGATGGGCTGGTTACCGTCTGCCCCGCAGCTCAACCTTAACCCACTCACGGTAAAAGCAAAGGCGCAACAAGCGGGATTATCCCCTGCTGAATACACCGCGCAGGCGCTGAAGTCCGGTGATATCCGCTTTGCCTGCGAACAACCTGACAGCGGCCAAAACCATCCACGTAACCTGTTCGTCTGGCGTTCTAACCTGTTGGGCTCTTCCGGTAAAGGGCATGAATACATGCTCAAATATCTGCTGGGTACTGAAAGTGGGATTCAGGGTGAAGCGCTTGGCGAAACCGATGGCATTAAACCGGAAGAAGTGGAATGGCAGTCGGCGGCGATTGAAGGCAAGCTCGACCTGTTGGTGACGCTCGACTTCCGCATGTCCAGCACCTGTCTGTTCTCCGATATCGTGTTGCCTACCGCCACCTGGTATGAAAAAGACGATATGAACACCTCGGATATGCATCCGTTTATTCACCCGCTGTCGGCTGCAGTCGATCCTGCCTGGGAGTCAAAAAGCGACTGGGAAATTTATAAAGGCATCGCCAAGGTGTTTTCTGAGGTCTGCGTCGGCCATCTGGGGCAAGAAACCGATGTGGTACTGCAACCGCTGCAGCACGACTCCCCGGCAGAACTGGCGCAGCCGTTTGATATCCTGGACTGGCGTAAAGGCGAATGCGACCTTATTCCGGGTAAGACTGCGCCCAATATTGCCGTTGTGGAGCGTGATTATCCCGCCACTTACGAACGCTTCACCTCGCTCGGGCCGTTGATGGACAAGCTCGGTAACGGTGGGAAAGGTATTGCGTGGAATACCCAGGCGGAAGTCGATTTCCTCGGCAAGTTGAATTACACCAAGCGCGAAGGTCCGGCGAAAGGCCGCCCGCTGATCGACACCGCGCTGGATGCCTCGGAAGTGATCCTCGCGCTGGCGCCGGAAACCAACGGCCAGGTGGCGGTGAAAGCCTGGCAAGCACTGGGGGCAATGACCGGTCGGGACCATACGCATCTGGCGTTGAACAAAGAAGACGAAAAGATTCGTTTTCGCGACATTCAGGCGCAGCCGCGCAAAATCATCTCCAGTCCGACCTGGTCGGGTCTTGAAAGCGAGCATGTCTCTTATAACGCAGGCTATACCAACGTGCATGAGCTGATCCCATGGCGCACCCTGTCGGGTCGACAGCAACTGTATCAGGATCACGCGTGGATGCGCGCCTTCGGCGAAAGTCTGGTGGCTTATCGTCCACCCATTGATACCCGTAGCGTCAGCGAAATGCGTGAGATCCCGCCAAACGGCTTCCCGGAGAAAGCGCTCAACTTCCTGACGCCGCACCAGAAATGGGGCATCCACTCTACCTACAGTGAAAACCTGCTGATGCTGACGCTGTCGCGTGGCGGGCCGATTGTCTGGATCAGTGAAACTGATGCTAAGGAGTTAGGTATTGAAGACAACGACTGGATCGAAGCTTTCAATGCAAACGGAGCCCTGACCGCACGCGCGGTGGTCAGCCAGCGTGTACCGCCAGGCATGACCATGATGTACCACGCACAGGAACGAATCATGAATATACCCGGTTCCGAAGTCACCGGAATGCGCGGCGGTATTCATAACTCCGTCACCCGTGTGTGTCCTAAACCGACCCACATGATTGGCGGCTATGCGCAGTTGGCATACAGCTTCAACTATTACGGAACAGTCGGCTCTAACCGCGATGAGTTCATCATGATTAGGAAAATGAAAAATATTAACTGGCTGGATGATGAAGGTCGCGATCAGGTACAGGAGGCGAAAAAATGAAAATACGCTCACAGGTAGGCATGGTACTGAATCTGGATAAGTGCATCGGCTGCCACACCTGCTCCGTCACCTGTAAAAACGTCTGGACCGGGCGTGAAGGGATGGAATATGCGTGGTTTAACAACGTCGAAACCAAACCCGGCATTGGTTACCCGAAAAACTGGGAGGACCAGGAAGAGTGGCAAGGCGGCTGGGTGCGCGATGTTAACGGTAAAATCAGACCGCGTCTGGGCGGCAAGATGGGGGTGATCACCAAAATCTTCGCCAACCCTGTCATTCCACAAATCGATGATTATTACGAACCGTTTACCTACGATTACCAGCATCTGCACAGTGCGCCGGAAGGCAAAAATCAGCCCACCGCCCGCCCGCGTTCGCTGATTGATGGTAAACGGATGGACAAAATTATCTGGGGCCCCAACTGGGAAGAATTACTTGGCGGTGAATTCTCAAAACGTGCCCGTGACCGTAACTTCGAGAAGATGCAAAAGGAGATGTACGGTCAGTTTGAAAACACCTTCATGATGTATTTGCCACGCCTGTGCGAACACTGCCTGAACCCAAGCTGTGTCGCCACCTGCCCGAGTGGTGCTATCTATAAGCGTGAAGAAGATGGCATCGTGCTGATCGACCAGGATAAGTGCCGCGGCTGGCGTTTGTGCATCAGCGGTTGTCCGTATAAAAAAATCTACTTCAACTGGAAGAGCGGCAAGTCAGAAAAATGCATCTTCTGCTATCCACGTATTGAATCCGGCCAACCTACCGTGTGTTCCGAAACCTGCGTCGGACGTATCCGCTATCTTGGCGTGCTGCTGTACGACGCCGATCGCATTGAGGAAGCGGCCAGCACCGAACATGAAACCGATCTTTATGAGCGTCAGTGCGATGTGTTCCTTAACCCGCACGATCCGGCCGTCATTGAAGAAGCGCTGAAACAGGGTATTCCGCACAACGTGATTGAGGCGGCTCAGCGTTCACCGGTTTACAAAATGGCGATGGACTGGAAGCTGGCACTGCCGCTGCACCCGGAATACCGCACTCTGCCGATGGTCTGGTATGTGCCGCCGTTGTCACCGATTCAGTCTTACGCTGATGCCGGTGGTCTGCCGCACAATGGCAACATTCTGCCCGCGGTTGAGTCACTGCGAATCCCGGTCCAGTACCTCGCCAACATGCTCAGTGCAGGTGATACCGGCCCCGTACTGCGCGCCCTGAAACGCATGATGGCGATGCGTCACTACATGCGCTCACAAACCGTGGAAGGTGTAACCGATACCCGTGCAGTTGAGGAAGTGGGCTTAACCGTTGAACAGGTTGAGGAGATGTACCGCTATTTGGCCATTGCCAACTACGAAGACCGCTTTGTGATCCCAACCAGCCATCGTGAAATGGCGCGTGACGCTTTCCCGGAGAAAAACGGGTGCGGCTTCACCTTCGGCGACGGCTGTCACGGCTCGGACACCAAGTTCAATCTGTTTAACAGTAGCCGCATTGACGCTATCGATATCACCGAAGTACGCGATAAAGCGGAGGGTCAATGATGCAAATCCTCAAGGTTATCGGTCTGCTGATGGAATATCCGGACGCGTTGCTCTGGGAGTGCAAAGATGACGCTTTCGCGCTGGTCGCCAGTGATGCGCCCATGCTAAGCAGCTTTACCCACGAGCTGCTCAATGCCCCGTTACTGGATAAGCAAGCCGAATGGTGTGAAGTATTTGACCGTGGACGCGCCACTTCACTGCTGTTGTTCGAGCATGTGCATGCCGAATCCCGCGACCGCGGTCAGGCGATGGTCGACCTGCTGGCCCAGTACGAAAAAGTCGGACTACAGCTCAACTGTCGCGAACTGCCGGATCACCTGCCGCTGTATCTGGAATATTTAAGCGTGCTGCCTGAAGCAGAAGCCAAAGAGGGATTGCAGAACGTTGCCCCGATACTGGCGCTGCTCGGCGGGCGGTTAAAACAGCGCAATACCCCCTGGTATCAACTGTTTGACGCCCTGCTGCTGCTTGCCGGAAGTCCTCTATCAAGTGACAGTGTCACAAAACAGGTTGGCGCTGAAACCCGCGATGATACCCGTCAGGCGCTGGATGCCGTCTGGGAAGAGGAACAGGTGAAGTTTATTGAGGATAATGCGACTGCCTGTGACAGTTCACCGTTACAAAACTATCAACGACGCTTTAGCCAGGACGTGGCACCACAATATGTCGACGTCAGCGCGGGAGGCCCGAAATGATACAGTATCTGAACGTCTTTTTTTACGACATCTACCCGTATCTGTGCGGCACGGTGTTTATCCTCGGGAGTTGGTTACGCTACGACTACGGCCAGTACACCTGGCGCGCCTCCTCCAGTCAGATGCTGGATAAACGCGGTATGGTGCTATGGTCAAACTTGTTCCATATCGGCATTTTGGGGATCTTCTTTGGACACCTGTTTGGCATGTTAACCCCACACTGGATGTATGCCTGGTTCCTGCCAATCGCGGTGAAACAACAGATGGCGATGATTGCTGGCGGTCTGTGTGGCGTATTGACGCTGGTAGGCGGCGCGGGTCTGCTGGTGCGCCGTCTGACAAACTCGCGTATTCGCGCAACGTCCTCAACTGCCGATATTCTGATCCTGTGTATCCTGTTGATTCAGTGTATCCTCGGCCTGACCACTATCCCGTTTTCGGCACAACATCCGGACGGCAGTGAAATGCTGAAACTGGTGGGCTGGGCGCAATCGGTCGTCACCTTCCAGGGCGGTGCGTCTGCACATCTGGATGGCGTGGCGTTGATCTTCCGGGTACACCTGGTGCTGGGGATGACGATTTTCCTGCTGTTCCCGTTCACCCGTCTGGTTCACGTCTGGAGCGCACCGGTTGAGTATTTCACTCGCCGTTACCAGATAGTACGTTCTCGCCGATAATTTTCTCTGCTGTCCGGTAGCGCGTGCGCTTACCGGGCAGCATCGCTATCCCACTTTTTGTACGTTATGATGCTTCTCCATTCCAGGAGAACGCCAATGAAACCACAGGTTTACCACGTTGATGCCTTTACCTCAGAACCCTTTCGCGGCAATTCAGCGGGAGTTGTGCTGCATGCGGATGGGTTGAGTGACACCCAGATGCAACTGATAGCACGTGAGCTGCGCCATTCGGAAACGGCTTTTCTACTGACCAGTGACGACAGCGATGTGCGTATTCGCTACTTCACGCCAACGGTCGAAGTGCCCATCTGTGGGCATGCTACCGTCGCCGCGCATTATGTTCGCGCCAACGTGCTGGGGCTGGGTGATACGACCGTCTGGCAAACGTCACTCGCCGGTCGCCACCGGGTCGACGTACGCACGCACGGCGCTGACTACCGCATCAGCCTGGAGCAAGGGAAACCTGTTTTTGAGGCACCGCTGGATGGAGCAATTCGCCGTGCGATTATTAACGCGCTGCACCTCACTGAAGACGATATGCTGCCTGGGTTGCCGATTCAGGTGGCATCTACCGGGCATTCAAAAGTGATGATCCCACTGAAGCCCGAGGTGAATATTGACGCCCTTTCCCCTGACCTGCCCGCGCTGACGGCAATTAGCAAAGAGATTGGCTGTAACGGCTTCTTCCCGTTTCAACTCCGTCCGGGCGAAAACGCAACCGATGGCCGCATGTTTTCACCGGCTATTGGAATTGTGGAAGATCCGGTTACCGGCAACGCGAATGGTCCAATGGGGGCCTGGCTGGTACACCATAACCTGATGGCCCATGATGGCAAAACGTTGCATGTTCAGGGGCACCAGGGGCGTGCGCTGGGACGCGACGGTGTGGTTGATGTGACAGTGACTATCCGTGATAACCAGCCAGAAAAAGTGATGATTTCCGGCTCGGCAGTGATCCTGTTTCACGCCGAATGGGCGATAGATTTTTAAATCTTCATGTAGGCCGGATAAGGCGATTGCGCCGCATCCGGCATTAATTCTGATGCCCCTATTTTCCCGCCTCCGGATGCGTATCAAACGCCGCCATGACCGTCGCCAGTTCCTCCTCGCTAAAGCCGTGTTTTACATCGTCAACGCCCAGTCCAAAGCGCTCCTGCAACAGCGTATACAGGCTGGCGACGTCAGGCAGATTAATCTGCTCTACCGCGTGACCATCCTGATAATGGGTAAAGTGGAAATTGGTCAACGTCAGCTTGCCGCCGTCGGGTAAATGACGACACATCAGCAGATGGTGGCGGAAATGCGACTGCGGCCAGTGTGCAGACCAGAAGTTACCCATCAGATAATCGCTGTGATGTTGCACCACCAGATCGAATCGGTACATTGACTGCCAGTGATCATGATGGCGGAACTGCAATATCCAGTCTTCCCCCTCCTGAATCAGGCGATATTCGCCGTGTGGCGTCTTCTGCTCAATGTTAGCCTGCAGACGAATCGGTGCTGTCAGCGTTTGCCCGCCGAAGCCAACGTCAGCGATCCACTGTTCACCCTGCAATTCAACCAGTAACAGGCGATGTGTCCGCGGCGGCAGGCTTGATGGATTCGCCAATACCACACGTCCCAGCAAACTGCGTACGGTAAAGCCGATGTCGCGTAGCGCCCGTTCAAATACACCATTTTGTTCAAAACAATAGCCCCCGCGGCGGGCAGTGACCAACTTCTCTTCAAGGGACACATCGTCAAGCTGCATTTCACGCGGCAGCAGCACATCAAGATTTTCAAAGGGTATGGCACCGTTATGCAGTAAGTGCAGCGCTCTCAACGTTTCAATGTCGACGTTGGGCACATCAGACCAGCCAATACGGGCAAAATAAGCGTTTAAAAAAGGCGTCATACGGGATTCCTGTTTGTTGAATGTTGTACTTATAACGCATTTTTAATTTTACGCTGTCGCTTTTGTGCGCTGTTCACCCCGGTGAGGCGACAAAATCGCTAATCCCGTTACTATCTATGTTTATTGTGATGTCATTTTTAGTCTGCCGAGGAGTCGCTATGAGTCATTTTCGTCCGGTTGAATTACAACACGCCAGCCGACTGCTTAATCACGGCCCCACCATTTTGATAACCAGTCGTGACGCGAATACAGAACGGCGTAATGTGATGGCGGCCGCGTGGTCAATGCCCGTGGAATTTGATCCGCCGCGGGTAGCCATTGTTGTCGACAAGACGGCCTGGTCGCGCGAACTGATCGAACGTAGCGGTCAATTTGGTATTGTTATTCCAGGGGTTGCCGCGACGAACTGGACCTATGCCGTAGGGAGTGTTTCCGGCCGAATAGAAGATAAGTTCAACTGCTACGGCATTCCGGTAATCAAAGGCCCGGTATTGGGACTACCGCTAATAGAAGCTAAGTGTCTCGCCTGGATGGAATGCCGCCTGCTTCCTGCCACAGCGGCTCAGGACAAATATGACACCTTGTTTGGCGAAGTGGTCTCGGCTGCCGCTGATGAGCGGGCATTTGTGCAAGGACGCTGGCAGTTTGATGATGGCAAACTCAATACACTGCATCACCTTGGTGCCGGAACATTTGTCACCAGCGGGAAACAGGTTACTGCCAGTAGATAATCACAGACAAACGGATGGCAGATCCGCCTGTCATCCCCATCAGCCTTCTCAAAACTTCCGAGAAACCAGTCAGATAAATCGTTCCCCTACCTTGCTGAACCATTCATGTGAATTATATTTAATCGTGCACTACGTCAAATATTGATTCAAAACGCAATCCGTTAAAGCAGCATCTCCCCAGAACTGGACTTACGAAGTGTCAGAGAGGTTTTACGATGCAACTTAATAGAATCGCACAAAGCTTTATACTTGCTGGGTTATTAACGTCTTTTGCTGTTCCCGTCATGTCTGTTGAAGCCCCGAAAGAGGCGACGGCGGCCACGCAACAAGCCAACAATGCGCTCTACAATCAACTCCCCTTTTCTGATAACACCGACTTTACCGACGCGCACAAGGGCTTTATCGCCCCGATTCCTCAGGACGTGATCAAAGGTGAACAAGGCAACGTTATCTGGAATCCGCAACAGTACGCGTTTATTAAGGAAGGCGATAAGGCGCCGGATACGGTAAACCCGAGCTTGTGGCGCCAGTCTCAGTTGATCAATATCAGCGGGTTGTTTGAAGTCACTGAGGGTGTCTATCAGATCCGTAACCTCGATTTGTCGAATATGACCATCATCGAAGGTAAAGAAGGCATCACCGTTGTTGACCCGCTGGTCTCGGCAGAAACGGCCAAAGTCGGGATGGATCTCTACTTTAAAAACCGTGGCAAAAAACCGGTTGTCGCGGTGATTTATACCCACAGCCACGTCGACCATTACGGTGGTGTGCGCGGCGTTATTGATGAAGCCGATGTTAAAGCAGGCAAAGTGAAGGTCTATGCGCCTGCCGGCTTTATGGAAGCAGCGGTTGCTGAAAACATCATGGCCGGTAACGTCATGAGCCGCCGCGCCAGCTACATGTACGGTAACCTGCTAAAACCTGATGCTAAAGGTCAGGTCGGCGCCGGGCTGGGAACCACCACTTCCGCAGGAACGGTTACGCTGATTGCGCCAACGAATATCATCGAGAAAGATGGGCAAAAAGAGGTTATCGATGGCCTGACCTATGACTTCATGTTGGCCCCGGGCTCCGAAGCGCCTTCAGAAATGTTGTGGTACATCGAAGAGAAAAAACTCATCGAATCGGCTGAAGATGTCACCCATACCCTGCACAACACCTACTCTCTGCGCGGTGCAAAAATCCGCGAACCGTTGCCATGGTCCAAATATATCAACGAAGCGATTGTACGCTGGGGTGATAAGGCGGAAATTCTGATGGCACAGCACCATTGGCCGACCTGGGGCAATGACAAGGTGGTGAGCCTACTGAAAAGCCAGCGCGATCTGTACCGTTATATTAACGACCAGACGCTGCGCATGGCCAACGAAGGTCTGACCCGTGATGAAATCGCGGCGAACTTTAAGTTGCCGGATTCATTGGCACACACCTGGGCGAACCGCGGGTACTATGGCTCCGTAAGCCACGATGTGAAAGCCACCTACGTGCTGTACCTCGGCTGGTTTGACGGCAACCCGGCAACGCTGGATGAACTGCCGCCAGAAGAAGCAGCGAAGAAATTCGTCGACTATATGGGCGGTGCGGATGCCATTCTGCAAAAAGCGAAAGCTGACTACGACCAGGGTAACTATCGCTGGGTTGCACAGGTGGTGAGCAAAGTCGTATTTGCCGATCCGAACAACCAGGCCGCGCGAAACCTCGAAGCCGATGCGCTGGAACAATTAGGCTATCAGGCAGAGTCTGGACCGTGGCGTAACTTCTACCTGACGGGCGCACAAGAACTGCGCAACGGCGTGGTGAAAGGCCCAACGCCGAATACGGCCAGTCCGGATACCGTTCGTGCTATGACGCCGGAAATGTTCTTCGACTACCTGGCGGTACATATTAACGGGCAGAAAGCGGGCGATGCGAAATCAGTATTCAATATCGACCTTGGTAGCGATGGTGGTAAATACAAACTGGAGCTGGAAAACGGTGTTCTGAACCATACCGCTAATTCCGAAGCGAAAGATGCGGATGCCACTATCACGCTCAATCGCGATACGCTGAACAAAATCATCCTCAAGGAAGTGACGCTAAAACAGGCGCAAGACAGCGGTGATGTGAAAATTACCGGTGACGGCGCCAGGCTCGACGCCATGCTCGGTTACATGGACAAATTTGAATTCTGGTTCAATATTGTCACACCATAACGGCATCAAAAACGGGCGAATAACTCGCCCGTTTTTTCTCACATGCTGTAACCGGGTTTTTTAATCAACGTGTCCATCTGCGGCACGATTTCCGCATCCCATACCGCTTGCCATGCGTCAGGCTCAATCTCATTCAGCGCCACGCTGACCGAGCTGTCTTTGCTTTGCAAATGACGAATAATGACATCTGTAATATCCGCCGCCAGCGCGGTTTTTTGTTCGTTGGTAAGGGCGCGAGGAAAACATTTAATATCGATGTGCGGCATTGCAGGTTCCTTATTGTTTTGGGCAAAAAAGCTATCACCTAATATGCGCCAGTTAGCAAAATTCCTCCAGACGTCTTTGGTCTACAATGATGCTCAGATGCACAACGTTACCGGCCTGGTAAACGTTGAAAGCCGATTTCGACGATCGGCTTTTTCAAAACTACCCGCGTTAATTCTTACAAATAAACCGCTCACCAAACGCAATATCTTTACGCAGTTCGCTTTGCATTGCCTCGAGTGCATCCTGCTCAATGCGGCTCAGGTCAGTTAGCGCAATAACGCGAGATACACCGTTGACGCCCAATTCAACGGGCTGGGCAAAAAAACGGGCGTATGGGCTGCCGCTTTCTACATATGCGCATTCCACAATGCCTTGTTCCCCACTCAGAGCACGGAGTAACGACAAACAAAAACGTGCGGCTGCCTGCCCCATTGATAATGTGGCCGACCCGGCTCCCGCTTTAGCTTCGACAACCCGAGTCCCGGCATTTTGGACCTGGTCTGTCAGCGCACGCATCTCGTCATCGGATAATTTTATCTCCGTAAGCTGCGAGAACAACGGCAGGATCGTGACGCCCGAATGCCCGCCGATGACCGGAACCTCAACGTCCCGCACGCTACAGCCTTTCATTTGTGCAACAAACGTATTTGCACGAATAACATCCAACGTGGTGATGCCAAAGAGCTTGCTTTTATCGTAGACGCCAGCCTTTTGCAGGACATTAGCGGCAATCGCCACTGTGGTATTAACAGGGTTAGTAATAATACCAATACAGGCATCCGGGCATATTTTTGCGACGTCACCAATAAGCTGATGAATAATATTGGCATTAATACTGAAGAGGTCAGAACGATCCATTCCCGGTTTACGGGCAATACCGGCACAGACAATAACAATATTTGCACCTTCTAACGCATGTTGAATCTGCGCGCCACAATATCCGTGAATATGCACATCGGTTGGAATATGGCTTAAATCAACAGCAATCCCTGGCGTTGCTGTTGATATATCGTAGAGTGCGAGTTCAGACCCCTCTGGCATGTGTAATTTAAGGAGTAACGACAACGCCTGCCCTATTCCTCCGGCAGCGCCAAGAAGCGTAACTTTCATATAATATCCTTTACAAGATTATCGACAGATATAATCAACCACGCGATACTTCAGATAAACACCACGGTAAAATAATCGCTAACAACAAATACGTAATTATTCCTGAAAATTAAAACACGCCAAGCATTGGCCAATAATACAATGCGCATAATGCATAAATCAGACAAGCAATCGCACACAGAACAATACCGACTCGCGGATAATCATTGATAGCAACCTTCCCGGTACCAAAGACCAACACACCCGGAATGGTGTTATAAAACATCAATAATGGATAAGCGCCAATAATCATCCCACCCGGTAACGCCAGCATTGCCGGTGGCAGACCTGCCGCATGGGCAATACCAATCAATACAGGCAACATTGCTGCCGCCATCGCTGTCGTGCCCACAAAGAAAATATGCATGTATTGCACGACGATAAGCACGACAATCAGCAAGGCGATGGTACTCAGCGTGGATAAACCCAGATGGTTAAAGATCAACATCGATATCCATTCTGCCGCACCGGTTTTCATCAAAATAGCCCCCATACTGACACCGCCGCCGCAAATGAACAGCACTTGCCACGACACGCCTTTATTGGCTTCCGACCAATTAATCACGCCAATTTTAGGGAAGAAGAGCAGACAAGCCCCCAGCATACAGGCCGTGGTAGAATCGACACCTATCCAATCACCGGTGACCCACAGGAAGACCACGCCGAGGAAAATCCACAACGTTTTCCACTCAGCCGCAGACATTTTTCCCATCCCGTCCAGACTGTCTTTAATCAACTGCTCTCCACCGGGGATATGCGATTGCTCAGGCGGATAAGCAAACTGTAGGTAGATCCAGGTAATAAACGTCATCAGTAATGCTGGCGGGAACCCGACTATCAAAAAATCCAGATAGGAGATCATTGGCCCACCGGCATTATGAATAAATTCAACGGTAATGGGGTTCGGTAAATTGGCTGTCAAAATACCGCCGCTGATCGTGGAATTGGTAAACGACATGGTGAGCAGCAAATTCACTGCAAATTTTGTTCGCCCTTCTTCTTTAAATAAGGCAATTAAATTCAGACAAATGGGTAGCAGGATCGCGACCCTTGGGGTTGACGACGGAATAAAGAATGCCAGCACAATATTCGCAATGGTCACCCCCAGTGTTAAATTACGCACGCTACTGCCGGTAACTTTAAGAATTAAAAAAGTAATCCGTTCTGCTAAGCGTGTTTTGGTTAGCGCCACAGCCATAATAAATGCGCCAACCAGAAGATAAGAGGAAGATGAAGAAAATCCCGACAGTGCCATTTTTAAGCTGCATACTTTTAATAATACAGCAGCAGGAACAATCAGTAAGCTTGAAACAACAATGGGGATAGGTTCGGATAAGAACAGGATAAAAACACCCGCAAACAATACCAGCGCATGCTTCCCCTCCATGGAGAGTCCTGCCATGGGAAAGGTATAGGTAATCGCCATCGCCAGGATCGCTAACGGAATTCCCCACCGTTTCTTAAACGACAACGTTTTTATATTTTCTGCCATTATTATTAGCCTATTTGAGCAAGCCAGCCACAAACGTGGCTGGCATCTGTAGAGTTAACCCGGATAAACAGCGTCAATCGTTTCGCAGCCTTTCGCCGCGAGCGCTTTATCCACCCAACTGCGATCGGCTTTTCCGGTTTGCGCCGCAACCAGTTTTGCATGGTCGTTGGCAGAAAACTTGCGAGCTTCTTCCAGCAATTTTGCCGCATCATGTTTAGGGATCACAATGACGCCATCACTGTCTCCGACGATAATATCGCCCGGCGTAACGTGAATATTGCCGCAAGCGACAGGAACATTGACTTCGCCTGGACCTTCTTTGAATGGGCCGCCTGGGGTATGACCTGTCGCATAAACTGGAACCCCCATTGCATAGATGGTATCAAGATCACGCATTGGTCCGTCCAGCACGATGCCCGCAATGCCTTGAGATTTGGCATAGGCGACCATGATCTCGCCCATCAGCGACTGGCTGCTGTCCCCTTCATTGGAGACGATCAGAATGTCGCCAGGTTTAATCATGTTCAGCGCTTTGTGCATCATCAGATTGTCGCCAGGACGCGCTTTTACCGTCAGCGCGACACCAACCATATTTTGTTCCGCAGGTGCCGTCATGCGTCGGATGCGGCAATTCATCGCGCTCAGGCGCCCCATACAGTCGGCAATATTTGCTGCTGGTATGGTTTTGAAACCTTCGATAACATCAGCTGTAGGCAGTTCACGTTGAGTAAAGACTCTGAATCCAATAGACATTTTATTCTCCAGTACGTCGTAAATATTATTTAATCAGGTGGTTAACACACAGACTCGGGGATAACGGTTTTCCGTTAAGGAAATTAATCACGTTGTCAGCGGCATGCGCAGCCATCGCGTCTAACGCATCAGGCGTGGACCCGCCAACATGCGGGGTCATAACAACGGTGGGTTGTGAGGCAATAGCATCGCTGAGGGGCAGTGGTTCATTAACGAAAGTGTCCAGACCTGCGCCTGCAAGTTTTCCACTCTGCAAAGCAGCTACCAGCGCATTTTCATCAATCAGCGGCCCTCTGGCGGTATTAACCAGAATTGCACCATCAGGCAGTAGTGAAAGCGCCTCTTCGTTAATCAGATTTCGGGTAGCGGGAACCAGCGGACAATGCAGGCTGAGCACCTGGCTTTGGCGAAGCAACGCCGGTAAATCGTTGACAAGTGTGACCTGTTCGATTGGGCTGGCCTTGAGCATGGGATCGTAAGCGACGACCTTCATGCCCAGCGCTATACAGAATTGAGCCAGCGTTTGTCCTATTTGGCCAAAACCCACCAATCCCAAAGTGCGTCCACTTAATTGTTGGCCGTTTCCGGCGCGGCTCCAGTTCCCTGTGCGTAAATCCCGGTCATAGGATGCAATGCGCCTGGCGGCCGCCAGCATAAGCCCTAATGCCAGTTCGGCAACCGATTGTGAGTTTGTTCCCGGCGTCACGAGGACGGGAATATTTCGTTCCGTCGCCGCATCGACATCAATGTTGCTTACGCCTACGCCATGTTTGGTGATGACTTTCAGCGTTGGACAAGCACGGATAGCTTCGCCCGTTAGCGTCATCGTGCGTGAAATGACGGCATCAACAGGCTCAGTGGATAAAATCGACAGGATCGCCTGCGGATCTGTTGAATCATTTACATAGATTATTTTACAGTCAGCATCTATTAGTTTTTTAACACCCTTCGGCGCCAGTTTTGGTGCCGTCATTAATACGGTAAAACGCATCCTCATCTCCTTGCCATAGTCGGGATGGGAGATTTTTACCCCAGGACAAGGCGACGCAATAGGCAATAATATTGATAGCGGCAATAACTTTTCGTTAAATAGCGTAAAAACAAAATGCGCTTATAAACATCATAAAATACAGTTGGTTGCATTAATTCATCAGGATGTCATTGCGTAATAATTCGGAACTGACAGGCGGCATGGTTCACACATTTCGCCGTATTTTCTTACTTTTTATGCAAGAGAAAACGTCATCTTTTTGCTGTCAGGTCAAAAAATAATGGCGCGTCATTCTCTACCATGCTGTGACGCTAATACCGGGCGGATGGGAAAAGGTGCTGTAGAGTCATGAATCTCAATATTCGCGATTTGACGTTTTTTTATGTTATTGCAGAAGTGGGTAGCCTCGCTCAAGCCTCAGAACGCCTTGGGCGCTCGCAACCTGCGCTGTCAAAATGCATCCAGCGTCTGGAAGAGGAAGTGGGTACACAATTATTGACCCGCAGCGGGCACGGTATAACGCTTACCGCCGCGGGCGAATTAATGCGCGAACGGGCCAGAAAGCTCTGTTTTTTTATGGAGCAAACGGAGCAGGACCTCGAAAACTATGTTCGCGGGGTGTCAGGCAAAATACGTATAGGCTGTGTACCGACTGTCGCTGAATATCTCATACCTAAACTGTGTCAGGCTTTCCTGACAGAAAACCCCCTCGCTATGCTCGAAATTGTTCCCGGAGTGAATAATTACCTTTGGGATAATCTGCAGAATTATCAGTTAGATATCATTATTGTTACTAAAACAATCAGCTATGAAAACGCCATTATCTACCCGATAATGGAGGATGCTGTGGTTTTAGTCGGCAGCTGCGAGCATCCTATTTTCACAAAAGAGTTGAAGTCAATTACGCCTCAAGATCTTGTCGAATACAAATGGTTGTTATCGGGGAAAAATACGGCCTCCCGACGCTGGATCGATCAGTTTTTTATTAGCCGGGGGCTTCCGCCACCGCGAGCCCAGATAGAAACATCATCGTTTCATCTTATGCCCAAAATCCTTGCGGCAAATAAAGAATTACTGGGCTTCATACCCCGGCGTAATTTGACCAAGGGCGGCGTGGTATATAAACAATTGAAGGAAATCCCGCTGGAAGGAACAGCAAATTCCCGTCATTTTATTCTTGGTCGACTCAAGGATCGCAGCCCCTCTCCCATCACAGAACGACTTATCAGGATGATCCGCGAACAGGGGCAAGACATGTTTTAAGCGTTCATCGCGTCAAATAATTCTATTATCTTTCAGTACAGTACGCAGCCGCGGGATTTGACAAACCGCGTCCGCGATGGCGCTGATATTGGGCGTATTGTCCTGGAACCAGTCATGTCCAGGCCCCCAGGTGCGCAGAACGGCAATATAAACATCCAGCAACGTGAGCTGATCGCCAAACGCGTACGGTTCGGCGCTTAGCTGGTCATTCAGCCACATATAAAGCGATTTACGGTACTCAATACAGCCCTTTTTCAACTGCGCCGGGGCATCAGGCGTCCAGCGTTCGGGATAGTCAGCATACGTGAACGTGGGATAGACATTTGCCACCAGCCATATCAGCAGGCGCTGAAATTGCTGACGTTCTACATGTCCGACAGGCGGCGCCAGTTCGGGCCTGCTGTCCAGAATCATCAGCGCAATAGCCGCCGTTTCCGTCATCACATTGCCATTTTCCAGTATCAGTGTGGGCACCTGACACAGCGGATTCATTGTTTTTAGCAACGCCCGCGACGGCCCGTCGCTGTCAAAGCCGTCCACATTAATAAACGTGTAAGGGATCTCCGCCAGTGTAAGCATCACTTCACTGATGGCCGATCCCCAGCCCGGTACCCCATAGACTTTAATCATGCTGCAACCCTCAATGTTAAAACCCTAAGTGTAGAGCAGCATTCGACAATCTATGCAGCCTGGATTATTACTCTCATAATAACAATGTCGGAAACCACAACCGTCATAACGGATACGGGAGAGAATAAGAGATGCGTTCGAGTATGTTTGAATATATGAGCATTTTTGTGCAGGTTGTCGAACAAGGTGGTTTTGCCAAAGCCGCTGATGTGTTGCACCTGCACCGCCCCGCGGTGACGAAAGCAATTCAGCATCTTGAGGACGATCTGGGGACGAAACTCCTAAACCGCACGACGCGGAAGGTTACCCTGACCGAAGAAGGTGACGCATTTTACCGACGGACCAAAGCACTGCTGGGTGACGTGGATGACATCATGGCCTCTTTCTCACCAACACGGCCTCCGCGTGGAAAGCTCAGGATCAACGCGCCACTGTCGCTGGCTCACTCGATTATAGTCCCCGCGCTAAGCGACTTTCAGTCTCGCTATCCGGACGTTGAGATTGTTCTCACCTCCACTGACCGCAAAATTGATCTGCTTGCGGAGGGGATCGACTGCATGATCCGCATTGGCGAATTGCAGGACTCCTCGCTAATATCCCGACGACTTGGCGAGGTAAAAATGGTGACCTGTGCGTCCGCAGATTATCTGGCTACACGGGGCATCCCACAGACACCGGATGATTTAGCTCAGCATCAGGCACTCAACTTCTTTAGCGAACGTCATCGTGACGCGCTGGAGTGGTCCTTCATCAACGATGGGAAAACGGTATCTGTCGTGCCAGCAAGCAGAATGTGCGTAGACAACTCCGACATTCTGCTAACCGGTTGTTTATCTGGACTGGGGATCATACACGGCGTTCACGCCGTACTGGCACCCTACCTCCAGTCGGGACAACTGATTGAGGTGCTGCGTGACTATGCGGGAGAAGCTAAACCGGTGTCTGTTCTCTACCCGAACAGGCGCTATTTGGCCCCGCGCGTGCGGGTTTTTATTGACTGGCTGAGTCAGCTTTTCGTACAGCAAAAACCACGGCTTCAGGGATTATTACAATTTGAGTAATAGTGAAGTTCCGTAATGGCGGTTTTTCACCCCCACCAGAACCGATACATTGTGCGGACTCAAGTCAGAACAATTTACCGAGGTCCGTTATGTCTAAAGTTGTGGTTTTCAATCAAATAGGTGGCGCTGATGTGCTGAATATTCAGGATATTCAGACCCCGGCACCGCTTGCAAACGATGTTCAGATCCGCGTTCGTGCAATAGGTATTAATCGGGCGGAAATTATGTACCGTACCGGTCAGTATATTTACCAACCCAATTTTCCTGCTCGCCTGGGCTATGAAGCCTCCGGCATTGTTGAAGCCGTCGGTGACAATGTGCACGAGTTCGCACCAGGCGATCGCGTGAGCGTCATTCCGGCATTCAGCTTTCATCAGTACGGTATGTATGGCGAAATCGTCAATGCGCCTGCTCATGCGGTCGTCAAACATCCGGAAAACCTGAGCTTTGCCGAGGCCGCCGCCAGCTGGATGATGTATGTGACTGCTTTTGGCGCGCTGGTGGAGTATGCCAATATCGGGCCTGGCGATTACGTGCTGATCAATGCCGCGTCCAGCAGTGTTGGTCTGGCCGCAATTCAGATCGCCAACATGGTAGGTGCAACACCTATTGCGATGACGCGAACCCATGAGAAACGCGACGCCCTGTTGCAACTGGGTGCCGCTGAGGTCATTGCCAGTCAGGAGCAGGACCTGGTCGCAGAAATTAACCGTATAACCGATGGTAAAGGTACCCGCGTGGTCTTCGATCCGGTCGGCGGCCCCGGTGTGGCGAAAATAGCCCAGGTAATGCCTGCCGGAGGGTTATTTTTCCAGTACGGTTCGCTGGATGGTCGCGATTTGTCGATCCCGGTGATTGAGATCCTTGGCCGCCATTTGACCTTCCGCGGCTATGAGCTTTTCGAAATCACCACTGATGCTGAAAAACTGGCACGAGCTAAACATTTCATCCTTGAAGGATTGCAATCGGGGCAACTCAAACCACTGATTGATAAAACCTTTGCGTTTGATGACATCGTTGAGGCACACCAGTACATGGAAGCCAACGGTCAGGTAGGCAAAATCGTCGCTACCCTGTAATTGCTGTGCGGCACAATCCTGTGCCGCAACGCTCTTCCGCGTATTTACAGAACTTTCGACAAAAACTGCTGCGTGCGCGTGTGGCGCGGATGATTCAGCACCTAATATTGTACGTTAATGCTATTTTTAACCATCAAGAAATGAGAAAACCTCTCTCTGAGCGGGTTCTCGTATCTTGATGGGCTATGCTGAGAGCGCCTCTCAAACGATCTTAAGAAGATCCTTCTGAATCTTTGACCGTAATAGTATAGGTTTTATCGAATTCACTAGATTTTTGAAACATTGCCACATTGAAAAATCCAGATACTTTAACTTTAATCACTCCTTTTTTTGTCGGTACTCCCCTAATTTGTATGCAATTATTATCATATTTGTCATTGTTGCAATGGGCTAAGTATAGCCCTGTATCACTAGGTGATATATTCCCAACAAATTCCCTATCGCCATGAGAATTTGTCAGTGTGGCAACATTCCCACCCAAAATATTTATCTGAGCATAGTAAGGTGCACCAACTAATGCATCATAAAGCTCATTTTTTTCTGGAGCAAATTCGGCGCGTAACGTGCACCCTGATAAAATGAATATGGAAAAAACACCCAATGATAATCTCATTTTATTTCAATGGCTTAAAAACCATTCCTCCAAAAAACCTAGAAACAAAAAACGAAGCATCTTTTTTATATTTTATTTGATCGTAAACGTTACCCCATGAAAATAAATCCAAATGCATATATCCGCTGGAATCCTGTGTAGCAGGCCCATCCCAAACAATCCAGTGTGTTGGTACCGTTAAATTCGAATCGCTTCGTTTTAAAAGCCCATCATTAATCAATGTGACAACTCTATAACCCTTTTGGGCATATTCATTTAGATCTCGGATTCCCTGGATACCTGCCTGAACAGGGGCAACATTGCTAAATACTTTTTCATAACCAGCCTTTTCGAACCACTCTGTCAGCGTTTGCCACATAGTGATCCCTGCCACTGGAGAATCGAGAGTATCAAAACTCAACACAGTGTTCTCTGAATCGCTAAGCCCAGCCAATGTCATCCAGTCAAGCCCTAATATCCTGGGTTTCCCGTCACTTGTATAAAATGTACCGGAAGGATGTTTACATCCTTCCCCTGGAGAAATAGTCAGCGTACCTATTTTAGTCTTTCCATATCCCCACAATTCCCTGGCGGCCTGTGCATATACATCAGGACGGTCCATTTGAATACAATAATAAAAAGCGGCGGGCCCGCAAGTACTTGCAGAATTTTGATCTGGAAAAGCATCTGGATAATGATTATACCTTTTATTTATTTGCTGCTCGATTATATTTCTTTCAAAAGGATCTCTGGGATTACCAACAGGATATTTTCTCGCAATAAATGGGCGTTCCGGGATAGTGATCTTAATATGTTTTGTTTCTCCCCCCTGACTCTCAGGCTTCATTGTCCCTTTTGACTCAAAATAACAGGGGTTCTCCCGCTTCACCGGAGACCAGGCTTTGCCTGACGCAAATTCTTCCAGTGTATACATTTTAGTGAACGGGACAGACGTTACACAGTGCGTATGCAACATGGTTTTTCGGTAAAGTTTCATTTCCATAATATAAATTGTCGAGAGTGACTCATTTATATTTCCGGTCATGTGACTCTGTGTTTCGTAGTTACCCAGAAACCCCTGTTGCTTCACATCCACCAAGGAGTATTTCCTCCTGCTGGAGTCCATGCGATAAATGCACAGGTCATACAGTAAAGAATCAACCGGAACATTAGAGTTAATACGGGTACTGAGATGGTAAACAGCCATAATTAATCCATTATTATGTGCAGGTTAATATTTTCAGCGGATTCAGCATAATGCCACTCTGTCATCCCTTGGCTATCTGTATTCCCCGTTTCTGTATGGCCGTCCGGGAGTATGAGAACATACCGGCAATCCACCATCAGTCTGCCGTCATCATCTCTACACTTAAAACGAATACAGTTTCTGCTGCTGACATCCTGTGAGTTTTGCATCATTATCGATAATTGACTAGTGTCGCGGGTGGTTAAAGTACCCGCTCCACTGCTAGTATATTGTGTGGCTGAACCAAAAACATAGTGATTGGAGCAGCCACACAACACCCTGTCGCCAGTAGCTACATATGCTTTACCATTTTCCATCCAGTCCACTGCAGAAGCGAAAATTGGAAAATGTCCATTACATTTTCGACAAATCGCCCTGTCACCGGTTTGGGCAATAGCTCTATCACCTTCATACCAGGATGCAGAAGCAGTAATAATTTCTCCAAAACTTGTTTTATCGCCGAGACAGGCCAATGCTCTTACCATTTTCAATTCCTTAGTTAAAAAGTGTCCATACTCAATGGCATGATACATAACACATAATTTAAGCAAAGTTTTACTATGCTTTCTCACAACTTCACTAAGGGTGATATATTCCAGGCCCAAGTCATTATTCACCTGATAATAAAGTAATTTTTTGATAATTAGTCACTAAGCGTGTTACTCAAAAGGAAGACTAATTTAGGATTAACGAACGTTCATATTTTCTTGATAATTTCACTCTTTGGACGCACTCTCAAAGAACTTTCGACAAAAACTGCTGCGTGCGCGTGTGGCGCGGATAATTTAGCACCTGTTCGCTGCTACCCTGCTCGACAATTTTGCCGTCAACCATAAACACCACCTGATCGGCCACTTCCCGGGCAAACCCGATTTCATGCGTCACCACAACCAGCGTGGTTCCCGACTGTGCCAGTGACTTAATCACATCCAGCACTTCGCCCACCAGTTCAGGATCGAGTGCGGACGTCGGTTCATCAAACAGCATCACGCGCGGATTTAACGCCAGCGCGCGGGCAATGGCGATACGTTGCTGCTGGCCCCCGGATAAATGCCGCGACCAGGCATCGGCTTTTTGCCGTAGTCCGACAGCATCCAGCAAGGTAAATGCTCGCTCAATAGCCTCTTTGCGCGAAGCCAGTCCGTGTGCAACAGGCGCTTCAATCAGGTTTTCCAGCACCGTTAAATGCGGGAATAAGTTAAAGTTCTGAAATACATAGCCCACATTGATGCGCTGGCGCAGGATTTCCGCCTCTTTCAGCTCATACAACCGGTCTCCCTGAAGGCGATAACCAATATAATCACCGTCAATCTGAATAAACCCCTCATCGACACGCTCCAGATGATTAATCGCCCGCAATAGCGTCGATTTACCTGAACCGGAAGGCCCGAGAATAACCGTGACCGTGCCGGGTGGGATCTCCAGCGATACGTTATCCAGCGCCTTATGGCGACCAAAATATTTGCTGACGCCGGTAATGGAAATATGACCTTCAGGCGAGTGGGACATGGATAGCCTCCTGCTGTGGAACCTGGCGGCGACGTTTAGCCGTGCGACTCACCCTGGCGGTGTTAATAGCGGATCGTCTTTCACTGCGTGCCAGCGCGCGTTCAACCAGATGCTGAATGAATGACAAAACGCTGGTGATCACCAGATACCACACGGCGCCCACCATCAGCAGCGGAATCACTTCCTGGGTGCGGTTGTAGATCATCTGGATGGTGTAGAACAGTTCCGGCATGGCCAGCACATAAACCATCGCCGTCCCTTTTGCCAGGCTGATAATTTCATTGAATCCGGCAGGCAAAATGGTGCGTAACGCCTGTGGCAGGATTATGCGCAGCGTGCGGCGCCATGCAGGTAATCCCAGGGCGGCTGCCGCCTCATACTGACCATGATCAACCCCAAGAAACCCGCCGCGAATAATCTCAGCGGTATAAGCACTTTGCACCAGCGTCAGGCCAACAACCGCAGTGGAAAACTGTCCGAGGACATTGATAGTCTCAAAGCTGCCCCACTGGAGAGCAGTGAACGGTATGCCGATCGCCAGCGTGTCGTACAAATAGGAGAAGTTGTACAAAATGATCAACACCACAATCAGCGGGAGCGAGCGAAACAACCAGATGTATCCCCACGCCAGGCTGGTTAGTAGCCAGGATGATGAGAGTCTGGCCAGCGCCAGCAGCCCACCAAATACCACGCTCAGTAATGTCCCAATGAGCGTCAACAACAGCGTTTGCCCAAGTCCAGACAAGATAACCGGGTCGAAGAACCAGCGAGCAAACACGCCCCATTCCCAGCGCGGATTAAACGCGACAGACTGAATAATCGCCGCCAGCACAAACAGGGCAATAATCGCCCCTATGGTGCGCATCGGGTAACGTGCCGGGACGACTTTGATGGTTGCAGTCGTTTTCATCTTCTCTCCTCAGGCAATTTTGGCCTGACCTGCGATAGTCAACAGTTTGGTGAAGCGCAACCGCCCATCAAAAGGCGGCTGGCTGTACTCTTCTGGATTACGTTTGGTATCGAACTGAGGATCGTATCCCTGACTCAAATAAAGCCGGACGGCCTCTGGCTGGCGAAAGCCCGTGGTCAGATAGATACGGCTATAGCCCGCCAGTAATGCCCGGCGCTCCAGCTCCTGCACCACATGCGCTGCCAGCCCCTGCTTACGCAGGCTGCTTTTAGTCCAGATACGCTTAATTTCAGCGGTGTCTTTGTCATAGGGTTTGTAAGCCCCGGTGGCAATAATTTCGCCGTCGCGCTCCAGCACCACAAAGATCCCCTGTGGGGCCAGATACCATTCGGTTAGCTCTACTTCAGCATCACGAGAAAAATAATCGCCATAGCGGGCGGCATATTCACCAAACAGGCCGTTGAGGATCGGCTGTAGCTCAATGGCTTCGGGCGAGACAACGCGGAATTGATCGCTCACATTGACCTCCTTAGTCGCCTAAACCGGCCGGATTAACTTCAGATTGCGGGATACGTTCCACCCCTTCCCCCCAGCGGTTCAGCACTTTGTCATAGTCGCCATTGCCGATCACACCGTTGAGGGCAGTTTGCACCGGCAGCACCAGGCCACTGTCTTTTTTCAGCGTAACGGCAATATGTGCGGCTTTCGGCCATCCGCCATCGACGCTGCCCACCAATTGCGTTTTACCATTCAGCGCCGCTTTCCAGGCCCCAATGACATTCGGACCAAAGTAAGCATCCGCACGACCTGACTGTAGAGCCAGCGTCTGAGCAGCATCATCTTTGGTATACACTGGCGTAAACGGTTTTAATCCTTTCTTCAAATTCTCTTCGTTCCACGCCAACAGAATGGCTTCCTGGTTCGTCCCTGAGCCGACGATAATGCGCAGCCCGGCAATATCTTCCGCCTGTTCAATTTTCGTCAGCGTGCTGCCGGTTTTGACATAAAAACCCAGGGAGTCCTTACGATAGGTGGCGAAATCGAACTTCTCTTTGCGCGCTTTGGTCACGGTAATATTGCTGATCGCAGCATCGTATTTCCCGGACGCCACGCCCAGTGGCCAGTCTTCCCATGACGTGGGGACGACATTCAGCTCCAGCCCCAGACTATCGGCAACCAGGCGAGCAATATCGGCCTCACTGCCGATAAGTGTTTTATTATCATCGGCAAATACAGTCAGCGGCGGCTGGCTCAGTCCGGCGATAGCGACCGTAAATTTACCCGGCACAGCCAGGCGCAGATTAGCGGGTAACTGCGCAATCGCCTGTGGGTTTTTAACCGTGTGAATCGGTGTTTTATTGGCTTCCAGGCTCACGCCGGTACCGTTGATGGTGACGTCATTTGCCCAGACCGTCGCGCTGAAAGCCAGTGACAGCGCAAGAAGTCGTGATTTTTTCTGCATAGCGTTTTTCTCTTATTGTGTGAATTGATTTGCAGGTGTTGCCAGCCCCAGGCTTGCGCGCAGCGTCGTGCCGGGATAGTCGTGGCGAAATAAACCGCGCGCCTGAAGCACGGGAATAACCTGTTCGACAAACCGTGGGAAGGTATCTGGCGTACCCCCCTGAATGATGAAACCGTCGGCGGCTTTCTCCTCAAACCACTGCTGCAGACCATCAGCCACCTGCGCCGGCGTTCCGCTAAAACGTGGACGTGGACTGGCAGCTTCCAGCGCCACCTGACGCAGGGTTAATCCCCGCTCCCGCGCATTGCGCTTGATCTCGTCAGTGGTACTGCGAAAACTGTTTTCCCCGAGGGAGCCAAGATCCGGGAACGGTGCGTCCAGCGGGTACTGGCTAAAATCGTGGTGTTCAAAATAGCGTCCCAGGTAATTCAGCGCGTCGGTGATCGACACCAGTGCTGCGGTCGCCTGATACTGTTGCTCTACGTCAGCGTCACTGTCGCCAACAATAATGCTGACACCCTGGAAAATATGCAGCTCATCGGCATGACGTCCGACAGCTTCAAGCTGACTTTTGACATCCTGGTAAAATGCTTTGGCTTCAGACAGCGATTCCTGATGGGTGAAAATAGCGTCCGCATGCTGCGCCGCCAATTTTTTCCCATCGTCTGACGCGCCTGCCTGAAATATAATCGGACGGCCTTGTGGGGTCCGGCCAATATTTAGTGGCCCGGCCACCTGGAAATAATCACCATGGTGATTCAGGGTGTGTAATTTATGCGGATGAAAGAACTCGCCACTTGTTTTATTGCGGACAAACGCATCGTCTTCCCAGGAATCCCACAGACCTTTTACTACCTGTATATATTCAGCGGCAATGCGATAACGTTGAGCATGCTCAGGATGCTGGGCACGGGAATAGTTTTTAGCCGAACCTTCCAGTGGGGATGTCACCACATTCCATCCGGCCCTGCCCTGGCTAAGATGGTCCAGGCTGGCAAACTGTCGCGCGGTAGTAAACGGCTCGCTATAGGAGGTAGAAACCGTACCCACCAGGCCAAGATGACGGGTGACGCTTGCCAGCGCAGATAATACCGTCAGCGGCTCAAAGCGATTTAAAAAATGTGGAATAGATTTCTCATTAATATACAAACCGTCAGCGACAAAAATAAAATCCAGCTTCCCTTCCTCCGCAATATGTGCCGTCTCTTTTACAAAATCAAAATTAATACTGGCATCAGCACGCGCTGCCGGATGACGCCATGCTGACATATTTCCGGAGGCACCATGCAAAATAGTACCCAGACGTAGTTGCCGATTTTCAACCATAGTAACCCCTACCCAACAGGTAAATTAAAGGTGTGCGAATGCCGTTTTTGCTAAATGAGCAAAGTAGTGTGCGGCAGGTTCAATTAACCGTTCATCCGGATTAAACCCCGGGTGATGTAATCCGTATTCACTGGCACTCCCGATGCTAACAAACGCCCCAGGCGTATTTTGCAAATAAACGGCAAAATCCTCCCCGCCCATATGCAGGTCGGCATGGCGCGTCGTGTAACCGGATTGTCTGGCGACTTTGGTCGCAATATCGGCCCAGTGCGCGTCATTGACCAGGGCCGTAGGCCCCGCGTGCCAGATAACATCGATCTGTGCGCCAAAGGCGTGGGCAAACCCAGCGGCAATATCACTGACCCGTGATTTGACCTGTTGTTGCACCTCTGCGCGATGTGTCCGGAGCGTCCCTTCCAGCTCAACGGATTCCGGTAGTACGTTCCATGTATTTCCCCCCTGAATTCGGGTGACGCTAAGCACCACCGAATCCAGCGTATTGACCTCACGGCTGGCGACGCTTTGTAATACCGTCACCAGTTGACTGGCGAGCAGGATGGCATCTTTTCCCTCGTGTGGACGCGCCGCATGCGCGCCTTTTCCGGTAATACGCAGCACAAAGCGATCCACATTGGCGTAAAACGCCCCTCCTCGGGTGGCAAAATCGCCTACCGCCAACCCGGGCTCGTTGTGCATGCCAAAGATCGCGGCCACATTTTGCAGGGCTCCGGCACGGATCAGCGTTTTAGCGCCACCAAAACTTTCTTCTGCCGGCTGAAACAAAATACGCACGCGTCCCGGTAGTGTGTTTTCCTCCTGCTTAAGCAACAGTGCAGCACCGAGCATCACGCTGGTGTGAATATCATGTCCGCAGGCATGCATCACCCCCGGCGTGACGGAGCGAAACGGCACATCGGTATTTTCTTCGATCGGTAAAGCATCGATATCCGCCCGCAGAGCGATGACATCGTCTCCCTGACCAATTTCGGCAACGACACCCGTTTTCAGATTGAACGGCAATAGCGTGACATCTGCAGCATGCAACCAGTCACGAATACGCGCGGTTGTCGCCACTTCCTGGAGGGACAGCTCCGGGTGCTGATGTAGCTCGCGACGCCAGTCGATAAGCTGTGAGGCGAATGACATCAGACAACCTCCATCGTGCTGTGGGCCTGTGCCAACAGGCGTAACGATGTCAGGCGCGCCTGACCTTCGGCCACCGGCGTATCGATAATGAATTCATCAATACCGTATTGCACCTGCCATGAACGCAGTGTGGCCACCACCTCCTGAGCGCTCCCCTGCAGTAACGCCTGCTCACGCCGGGCAATTGTTCGTGGTGCGCTGCCCGCCTGCACGGCGAAAGCCAGCGCCTGCTCTTCGCTGGCGACGGTGACGCGTTGTCCATCCTCCAACTCGACGCCCCAGATTTGCACATCTTTCGCCAGTTGCGCTGCCATATCACTGCTGTCAGCCACAACTACCTGCACGGCGACAATCGTTGGACGTGAACTGTTGGCCTGCCAGAAGCTCAGCACCTCATGCAGTAACGCTTTATCGCCGTTCAGGTGCGCCGCGAAAATAAAGTTCCAGTCGGACTCTGCCGCCAGGCGTGCACTTTCTACGCTCGCGCCCAGCACAAATCTTTGCGGCGGCGCAGGCGGGAGCGGAGTCGGGAATACTGTCTGCCCGCTTTCTGTCCCGGTCAGCGTCAGCCAGGCGTTCAGTTGAGTAAGCTGGTCGGCAAAACTGCCTTTTTCTTCCTGATGCAGACCCAACTGCAGTGCCTGCGTTGACAGCGGTAAACCGCCAGGCGCTTTCCCAACCCCAAGATCGACACGTCCCGGCGCCAGTGAGGCCAGAAGATTAAAGTTTTCCGCTACTTTGTAGGGGCTATAGTGTTGCAGCATGACGCCACCGGAGCCCACACGAATGCGCTGGGTTTGTCCCAGTATCCAGGCGATCACCAGTTCCGGTGAGGGGCTGGCAAGTTGCGGCGTATTGTGATGCTCAGCTATCCAAAAGCGATGATATCCCCACTCTTCTGCGCGTTGTGCCAGGCGCAGCGTGCGGGCCAGCGCGGTTGCGGCAGTTTCACCTTCCCCGATGGGGCTTTTATCCAGAATACTCAGGCGGTATGACATGTTGCAGGCCTATATTTGTTAACATGTCAGTATTATTAAATTATCAAATAACCATATAGAAACATTTAATTCACATTTACTCAGCTAAAAAACAGATAACCAACCCCGCAGCGATCAGGGATAACGTTGATGCCAACAGGAGTCAAACTTCCGGTTTTGAACGCGCCACTATGCAGAAAAAATGGCTTGTATTTGCATACTACAAAATATAATAGGTTTTTTATTGATACTGGAAAGGCGGCAACATCCTTTTTCGTTTGATTTATTTTTACATGCGTGTTCAGTGTTGAATTTAATTTAAGTCAGGCTAAACACCTGTCTGTGTTATGCGCTTGTATTGATTGTTTCATTTTTATGAAAGAGACATGGGTTCCACGCATTAATTTTTTTATTTTAAATACTTTCACAGAACTGATGATTAGTAGAGAATGCAGCGTTTCTTATTAAAATGGTTTAAAACAGCTTTTTAATATCCCCTGGCATTATTACGGGGATCTTTGTATGAATTATACATACCATCATGGGGCCTTTATGAAAAGTAACATGCCCGTTACACAAATTGAGCACACACTTAACGGTAAAGCGACGCTGCTATCGACGACAGATAAAGAGAGTCATATTACCTATGCAAACTCCGCGTTTATCGATGCCAGTGGTTTTAACGAAAGTCAATTAATGGGTGAACCGCATAATATTATTCGCCATCCGGATATGCCGCCAGCCGCGTTTGCTGACATGTGGTACACGTTGCAGCAGGGTGACAGCTGGACGGGAATGGTGAAAAACCGGCGTCAAAACGGTGACCACTACTGGGTACGCGCCAACGTCACGCCCGTTTGGCACAATGAAAAGTTAACGGGCTACATCTCAGTGCGTACTGTTCCTTCGCGAGACGAAATATCTCAGAGTGCGCAGCTGTATGAAAAAATAAATAATCAACAACTTAGCGGGTTCCGTCTTTTTAAGGGTATTATCATTCGCCGTGGCATATTGGCATGGACTTCAATGTTTAAATGGTTGAGCATTAGTCAACGCGTCAATTATGCTTTGGGAGTCGTTGCCCTGCTCTCTTTGTTATTAATCTTCGCCCCCGTAAACCACTTTATTCAATCCGGCGGTCTACTGGCGTTATTTCTGTTATTCGCTATTTACCTTAAGTGCCAAATTTGTCAGCCAGTTAATACACTATTGACTCAAATGAAGAAAGTCGTATCCGGACGAAAACCCGACAACTGCCATTTAAATCGCGTAGATGAAATCGGCATGTTAATGCGACTGGTTAATCAATCCGGACTTAATCTAAATTCACTGGTTGATGACGTCAGTACGCAAATATCCGGAATTCAGGCCATCAGCCAGCGCGTTTCTAAAGAAGGTATCGCGCTGCATACACGTTCTGAAGAAACATCCGCGGACCTTCAGCAAACCGCTGCCGCCATTGAAGAAATTGGTAGCGCAGTGCAGCAAACTGCAGAAACGGCGGCGCACACCATGACGATGGCCGATAAAACCAGCACCAATGCCGCTGAAGGCGGCGATATTATGAAACAAACTATCGCCATGATGCAGGCGATCTCTCGTGATAATGGTCAGATTGTCGACATCATTGGCGTAATTGATAGCATCGCCTTCCAGACAAATATTCTGGCGCTCAACGCGGCTGTCGAGGCGGCGCGAGCCGGAGAGTCCGGGCGCGGTTTTGCCGTCGTGGCCGCGGAGGTGCGCAATCTTGCGCAACACTCTGCATCAGCGGCAAAAGAGATCAAACAGCTTATCGAGAAGAACGTCGCTAATGTCAATACCGGCGTAAAAATGGTTGAACAGACAGAAACGCATCTCACCGGGATGATCAGCGATGTGTTACAGATGTCGATGATGATTAAAGACATTAGTCTGGCAACGCGGGAGCAAACCCAGGCGCTGGATCTGATTAATGATTCCATTTCGCGTGTTGGGACCATGACGCACAATAATGCCGAGATGGTGGAGCGTGTCACTGACGCGACTGCCGATTTAACGCAACGCTCATCGCGATTGCAGCAGGCCGTACAGGTCTTTGGCGTGTCGGCGTAAAGCAAACAGCGCTCATTCTGCTGACGATCAGGATGAGCGCATTCCTTCACATTGCCCACCGCCTCTATTTTTACTGAATCGAGTCCACATCCCGTCAATTCAGGCCACAGAAAAACCCCACTTCCCCGTGTCCAGGCTTTGCGTCACTTATCAATTGAATGTAGGATGCTCGGCCGACAGTTTTCCCGCGGTAACACAATGAAGGGTAACGCTGTTTTCGCCGCAGCTGCTGCGGCAAAAAGGATTTTGTAAATTAGTCAGGTTAACAGGAAACGTAATGAACACACACAACACGCAAGCCGCGGAACAACACGCGGCGAAACGACGCTGGTTGAATGCTCACGAAGAGGGGTATCACAAAGCGATGGGTAACCGGCAGGTACAAATGATCGCCATTGGCGGTGCTATCGGTACCGGGTTATTTTTAGGGGCTGGCGCACGTTTACAAATGGCCGGCCCCGCGTTAGCACTGGTCTATCTGGTCTGCGGTATTTTTTCATTCTTCATTCTGCGGGCACTCGGTGAACTGGTTTTACACCGCCCTTCCAGCGGCAGCTTTGTCTCTTATGCCCGCGAATTTTTAGGTGAGAAAGCGGCCTATGTGGCTGGCTGGATGTACTTCATCAACTGGGCGATGACCGGAATCGTGGATATCACGGCCGTGGCCTTGTATATGCACTACTGGGGCGCATTTGGTGATGTACCGCAATGGGTGTTTGCCCTCGGCGCGTTGGCCATTGTCGGCACTATGAACATGATCGGCGTAAAGTGGTTTGCGGAGATGGAGTTCTGGTTTGCCCTGGTCAAAGTGCTGGCTATCGTTATCTTCCTGGTCGTCGGAACTGTTTTTTTGGGCACGGGAAAACCGCTGGATGGTAACACCACTGGCTTTCATTTGATCACCGATAACGGTGGGTTTTTCCCGCATGGCCTGCTGCCAGCGCTGGTACTGGTCCAGGGTGTCGTCTTTGCATTTGCCTCTATTGAACTGGTAGGCACAGCGGCTGGTGAGTGCAAAGATCCGCAAACGATGGTGCCAAAAGCGATTAACAGCGTTATCTGGCGAATTGGCCTGTTCTATGTGGGTTCCGTGGTGTTGCTGGTCATGCTGTTACCGTGGAATGCCTATCAGGCAGGTCAAAGCCCGTTTGTTACCTTCTTTTCCAAACTCGGCGTTCCCTATATTGGCAGTATTATGAATATCGTGGTGCTTACCGCCGCGCTTTCCAGCCTCAACTCGGGGTTGTACTGCACCGGTCGTATTTTGCGCTCAATGTCGATGGGCGGTTCCGCGCCAAAATTTATGGCCAAAATGAGCCGTCAACACGTACCTTATGCCGGGATACTGGCCACGCTTGTCGTGTATGTCGTCGGGGTTTTTCTCAACTATCTGGTGCCTTCGCAGGTGTTCGAGATCGTGCTTAACTTTGCCTCGCTGGGCATCATTGCATCGTGGGCATTCATTATGGTGTGCCAGATGCGTCTGCGTCGGGCCATTAAAGATGGCAAAGCCGCAGACGTTCACTTCAAACTGCCTGGTGCGCCGTTTACGTCCTGGTTAACACTGTTGTTTTTACTGGCGGTGCTGGTGTTAATGGCGTTTGACTATCCGAATGGGACCTACACTATCGCCTCATTACCGCTGATTGCCATTCTGCTGGTCGCTGGCTGGTTTGGGGTACGTAAACGCGTTGCGGAAATCCACCGCACCGCGCCGTAACGCTTTAAGGTAGGTCAGATTTCTGGCCTACCCGTTTGACTTAGTTTGCTTCAATTAGCTGAGCAACATCATTGCTGTTAATTTCCCGCGCATTCCCGTCCTGATCGGTATAGCTGGTCATTCCCGTATCTTTATCCAGTTTTGGTTTGCCCTGGGTGGTAATAGTTTGTCCGCTTTTCGTCGTCATGACGTAATCGGTGGTACAGCCAGCCAGCGTAAACAGCATTACGCCCGCACAAAGACAGATTAATGGCTTTTTCATGGTATTCCCGTGTTATTCAGTTAGCCGTTGAGGGCGTAGTGTAAGTCGCTGAAGTTTGTCAGGCTACCGATGGGGTGTAACGAGGCGTATCGTGGCGTATAGAGAAATGACTGGAGGGGTTGCCCCCTCCGAAGAATTACAGGGCGATACGAATAACATCGTCCGGTTGAGTCGCTTCCTGCTCGCGTGTGGATTTCTGTTTCACACTCACGTACAGGGTTTTGCCATCGGCAGAGAGCGCCAGGCTGTTCGGGAACGTCGGGGTATCGAAGGTTTTAACCACTTTATAGCTTTTCGCATCGATCACGCTGACTTTGCCGGCCTGACGGTGGGTTACATAGGCTTCATTGCGTGTCGGGTTGAACAGTACGGCCAGAGATTCCGGTGCGGCAACTTTTGCCAGCACGTTACCGTTACGGGTGTCGATAACCAGCACTTCCGCCGCTTTGGAGTCAGTGACAAACGCACGATGACCGGCCGTATCCAGGCTCAGGTTAATGAAGAAGTGCTCTTTGCCATCGTCCAGCAGTTTTTTACGGCTGAGAATTTTGTTGGTGGCGGTATCGATGGTAATGAATTCGCCATCGGCATTGGCGGTATACAGGCGTTTAGCCTTGCTGTCGACAGCCAGTGCGGTGCTCATTTTACCGGTATTTTGAATCGTGTCCTGAAGTTTGACCGTCTCACCGTCCACGACCCAAATCACGCTCTCCTTACCAATTCCGCTGATGTATACCTTGTTGGTGGCGTCATCGGCGACCAGTTCACGAGGCTGCAGCGGACGAACGTCTTCAGAACGTTTACGCGCATCCAGTACCAGGCGCCCTTTCACCTCACCGCTTTTCGCATCAATCGCCGTCACCGCGCTATTCACGGTATTACCAAACCACAGCGTTTGCGTCGTGTTATTGATGGTCGCGCCAAACGGTTTGAGATCGTTATGAATAACCTGAGTCACTTCAAGCGTCACCGGATCAAGACGGTAAACTATCCCACCTTTATCCAGCTTACGACTCTGCGAGGTGGCCAGCCACAGTGCGTTTTCCTGCTGGCTGTACGCCATTTCGTAGGCGCCTTTACCTACGCCTTTGCGCAGCAGTTCTTCCGCAGCCTGCGTGCTAAATGATGATGCAACGAGCAGTGAACCTAACAGTAAAGAACCACGCAGACGCGGTGAAAACAGATGACGTAAAGACATGACGACTCCCTTTGATAAATTCAGTTGTTACTGCTTCACATAGCTTCAATGAGCAAAATCATGGTTTTGCCTTTTTAAGAATGAGAATAGTAATCATTATTTATCGCAAAGTGGAGTGTTTATTCACTTTCGGTGAAAACCTTCTTATTTTCTCCATGAATACTCGCTTGTAGCGAAATCAATATTCAAACAGATTGGCTCTACAACGCTTGCCGGATGGCGGCGTAGGCGCCATCCGGCTGTTAGCGCCTTTAGCCTCTTCGTATCACTCTTCAGCAAGACGAATCACGACCTTGCCAAAGTTTTTACCGGTCAGCAGACCGATAAAGGTCTCCGGGGCATTTTCCAGACCCTCAGTGACCTGCTCGCGATAGTGGATCTTGCCTTCCTGGACCCAGCGCCCCATTTCTCGCTGAAATTCATGAATGCGGTGACCATAATCCTGACCAATGATGAAGCCCTGCAAGCGGATACGTTTTTTCAGTAACGTGGCCATAAGCAGCGGTAAACGGTCTGGGCCCGCCGGCAGTGATGTGGCGTTATAACCGCTCACCAGACCACACAGCGGAATACGGGCGGAAGTGTTGAGTAACGGCAAAACGGCGTCAAAAACTTTACCGCCGACGTTTTCATAATAGATATCGATACCCTGCGGACAGGCTTGTGCCAGTTGGCGTGCGAAATCGGGGGCATGATGATCGAGGCAGATATCAAAGCCCAACACGTCGGTAGCATGGCGACATTTCTCTGCCCCACCTGCCACACCAACAACCCGACAGCCCTTCAGCTTACCGATCTGACCCACGGTTGCGCCAACAGGTCCGGTTGCCGCAGCAACAACCAGTGTCTCACCGGCTTTGGGCTGGCCAATATCCAGCAGCCCCATATACGCCGTAAAGCCCGGCATCCCCAGCAGACCAAGCGCCCAGGAAGGATGCTCAGGGTGATCGCCTAACTTTACCAAATCAGCACCATTAGAGATGGCGAAGTCCTGCCAGCCGCTATAGCTCAGCACCCATTCACCGGGTTTAAAATCCGAATGATTCGATGCCACGACCCGACTGACCGTGCCGCCCACCATCACGGCACCAATCTCAACCGGGGGCGAATAAGACGGTTCGTCGCTCATACGCCCACGCATATAGGGATCGAGTGAGAGGTAGACGTTACGCAGTAACACCTCTCCGTCACCGGGCGTCGTGATGGCCTCTTCTTCAAGACGGAAGTTACCGGGCACCGGTGCGCCATGCGGGCGTGACGCCAGAACCCAGCGACGATTGCGTTGCATTTGTTGACCCATTGATGTTCTCCTCTGCTTTTGGCATGAATCCATCAATAGTAGACGCGCTATCTCTGTGATGCTTTCACATTAATTGCCAGCGTGGTTTAACCGCACAACCAGATAAACGCAGGACTGCGCGGTTTCATTGATAAACCGACAGTCGTTTGGCGGCCCCAACTCCAGGCAGTCCCCGGCTTTCATTTCGTGGCGTGTATCACCTTCCACAAACACCAATTCCCCCTGCTGCAACCAGAGAAGCTGTCGGGCCTGCACATAAGAAGAGGCGGGCATCGGGATATCACTGCCAGCCGGTAATTCGATTTGCACCAGATCGATAGGCAGATCGCTGCGCGGAGAAACGTGGCGGCGCAAATAGTGGCTTTGCGGATCGTGCCAGACCGGCTGGTCGGCGAAACGTAACAGTTTACCCTCCTGCATTTCGGCCCGGGCAATCAGCGTGGACATGCTGATACCAAACGCACCGGAAAGCCGTCCCAGTAGCGTCGCCGTTGGACTGCTCTCTCCGCGTTCTATTTTATGGATCATCGCCCGCGACACCCCTGCACGTTCGGCAAGTTCCGTCAGCGACCAGCCGCGAGATTCCCGCTCAATGCGAATTCTTGCACTGATCCGTTGATTTATGCTGTCTTCAATAGTATTCATATTGTAATACTATAGTGAACAACCCCTGAGGTTCAACATGTCAATTCGATTTGCCAGCAAAGACGACTGTGTCGCCATCGCAGAAATCTACAATCACGCCGTACTGCATACGGCCGCTATCTGGAACGATCAAACGGTCGATGCCGAAAACCGCATCTCCTGGTACGAAGCTCGCCAACTGATGGGGTATCCGGTGCTGGTAAGTGAAGAGGATGGCGTCGTCACGGGGTACGCCTCTTTTGGCGACTGGCGCAACTTTGACGGTTTCCGTCATACCGTCGAACATTCAGTGTACGTACACCCGGAACATCAGGGAAAAGGACTGGGGCGCAGGCTGCTCAGCAGACTCATTGAAGAAGCGCGCGCGTGTGGCAAGCATGTCATGGTGGCAGGAATCGAGTCGCAAAATCAGGCATCGCTGCACCTGCATAGCACGCTGGGCTTCAATGTTACCGCGCAGATGCCCCAGGTCGGGACTAAATTTGGTCGCTGGCTGGATCTGACTTTTATGCAGCTGCAGTTAGATGACCGTAGCGAACCGGATGCGCGTGGATGAACCAGACGCTGACCCTCTCCTTTCTGATTGCCGCAGGTATTGGTCTGGTGGTGCAAAACACGTTGATGGTACGCATTACCCAGACGTCTTCGACAATCCTGATTGCTATGCTGCTTAACTCACTGGTCGGGATCGTCCTGTTTGTCAGCATACTGTGGTTTAAACAAGGTGCGGCGGGGTTTGGTGAACTGGTTTCCAGCGTGCGCTGGTGGACATTGATCCCGGGTTTACTGGGATCGTTCTTTGTTTTCGCCAGTATCAGCGGATACCAAAACGTAGGCGCCGCCACCACCATCGCGGTGCTGGTCGCCAGCCAGCTTATTGGCGGTCTGGTGCTGGATATTCTGCGTAGCCAGGGTGTACCGCTTCGCGCGCTGGTGGGTCCGGTATGCGGTGCGATATTGCTGGTAGTGGGTGCCTGGCTGGTGGCAAGACGTTCGTTTTAAGCCTGATGGCGCTTCGCTTATCAGGCCTACGGAACGCCGGATGAGGTGTGAACACCGCCATCCGGCACGGAAATATCAAAGAATAGAGCCGCCTTTGGTCAACTGCTCACGACGCGCTTCCATATCTTCTTTATGCTGACGCCCATGATGTGCAATTGCCGTACGCAAACGTTGTTGCTGGGTGTAACGATCTTCCCGGCTCAGCGCAACATCATCGCTCAGTTCAATCAGCAATTCATTCATATGCGTAATGACGCTTTCTTCAATGGCGGCATCAACACGTGCGCTGACTTCATCCAGATGCGACATACTCCCTCCTTAACGTATTAATTTAATTTCGCTTTTGAAAAATCACTGCCCATCAGGCTAACGCTGTATCCGCTGACGTTGCTGCGTGTGGCATAGAAGGTTTTACCATTCGCCAGCGCAATCCACGGAGCCTGCTGATAGAAAATTTCCTGCGACTGCTGGTAAAGCGCGGCGCGCTCTTGCGGTTTGCTCACCAGTTTCGCCTTTTGAACCAGCGAATTATACTCTTTATCACACCAGCGCGCGGCGTTTGATCCGGTTTTAATGCTGTCGCAACCCAGCAGTACATCGGCAAAGTTATCCGGGTCACCGTTATCTGACATCCAGCCAAACAACGCAGTATCGTGCTCGCCTTTACGCATCCCGGAGAGATATTCCCCCCATTCCCAGGAGACGATTTTCGCTTTCACACCAACTTTTGCCCAGTCGCTTTGAATCATCTCCGCAATACGACGAGAGTTCGGGTTATACGGACGCTGCACCGGCATTGACCACAGTGTCGCTTCAAAACCGTTTTCCAGCCCCGCTTTCTTCAGCAGTTCTTTCGCTTTCTGCGGGTCGTAATCGTAATCTTTCAGGTCTTTATTGAAGCCCAGCATATTCGGCGGGATTGGCGATTTCGCCACCGTGCCGGAACCTAAAAAGACCGCGTTAATAATGGCTTTTTTATCTGTCGCATAGTTCAGAGCCTGGCGCACCAGTACGTTATCAAACGGCTTTTTCTCCGTATTAAACGCCAGATAACCGACGTTCAGCGCCTCGACCGAATGCAGCGTCAGATCCTTGTTCTTTTTGATTTCATCAAACTGCACCGGTGCTGGCGCGGGAATAATCTGGCATTCATTGGTTTGTAGTTTCGCCAGTCGCGTCTGTACGTTTGGTGTGATGGAGAAAATCAGATGTTTCGTTGGCACTGCACCATCCCAGTAGTTCGGGTTTGCCAGATAGCGGATTTGTGAATCCTGCTTGTACTGTTGCAAGACATAAGGCCCGGTACCAATCGGCCAGTTATCGACGTTTTCCGGCGTGCCTTTTTTCAGCATCTCATCGGCATATTCTGCCGAAAGAATAGAGGCAAAATCCATCCCCCAGTCAGCAAGAAATGCAGCGTTGGGTTCGTTCAGAACAAACTGAACGTGATAATCATCAACCTTCTTAACCTCTTTGATCAGTTTGTCCAGGCCAACATCGTTGAAATATTCATAGCTACCCTGTGAAACCTTATGGTACGGATGATCGGCATCTTTCTGGCGTAATACCGAGAAAACGACGTCATCGGCATTGAAATCACGGGTAGGTTTAAAGAACTTATTACTATTGAACTTCACGCCCTGACGCAGGGTAAATGTGTAGGTCTTGCCGTCGGGGGAAATTGTCCACTCCGTTGCCAGAGACGGGACCGGGGTATTTTTGACCGGATCGAAGTTGATCAATCGGTTGTACAACACCTGTGAACTGGCGACAAACGACGGACCTGAACTGGCAATTTGGGGGTTAAATGATTCCGGCGATGCTTCAGAGCAGTAAACAATGGTATCAGTACTGGCGGCATAGGCAGCACCTGTTGGTAAGACGGCGCTGAGTGCCAGCGCGAGCAGCGTTTTCCTTGCAATCATGGTTATAAGCCTTCTTCTTTTATTATTTACTCGTCTATCAGAGCATAGCTGGCAAAGACGCACTAATAACAAATCTCTATCAGGTTATTCTAATCGGGTTGTTTTCGCTGATTAATTCATCATCGTAGGCGAAGTAATTTACCTTAAGTCTTTTTCAAAACGTCAAGATTTTTCCCAATACTCTATGCCATGAAAATTCGCCCATTTTGGCATCTCTTCTGGCATTTGCTTGTTTTGAGAATCCGTATAATGGCTGTGTGAAGAAGTCTAAGGGGCAATTACGTGGCAAAAACTCTCTTGCGCAGCGGCAATTTGGATGACTATCAGGCCGTGGGTGGCGGTGGTCAGGCCGTGTTTGATTCAGCACTACAAATTCGTGAAACGCTTCGTCTGCGTAAACAACAGGCGATGGCGGATTGTCTGGCAATCCCACAAGTTAACGACAGTGGCGATCGGGTGGACTGGTATTCCCCGCTTGAAGGAAAGGCTGTCGCGTGGAAAGCCGCTGATGAAGATGCGCGTTTTCGGGCTCTGCGCTATCTGTCCAGTACGCTGGAGAATGCCGCGGCCCTGAGTCGGAAAAGCCTGCAATCGGGTAAAACTTCTCTGCAACTGTTTGGTTCACTACTCGACAAAGCCATCCAGTTTCCAGGTGAGAACCACGTGTTCCTGGTTGATGGCAAACCCGTCATTACGTTCTGGGGCTTCGTCAATCTGAATGAAAACACCCGTGACGATGTACTCGATTGCCTGCGTCATACCGACGTTCCCCAGGTTGTAGTGGCACCTGAACCGGAGCCGGAGCCGGAAGTCGAAGAAATCCCGACGGAAATCACTTTCGCCGAGGCCGATACCCCGCTGCTGACAACGGCCATTGAGCTAGCGAAACCCGCTGAACCCGAACCACAACCCCCGGTCATCGTGAGTGAGCCAGAGATCGCGCCACCGCCAGTACAGCGTAAGCCCACGCGTCGCCTGCCGCTGTGGAGCCTGCCCGTTGCTGCGGCAGTCATTGCCGCCATTGCAGGGCCGCTATTATGGAAACAACACACGGATTCTCCCGCACCTGCAGTCGCCCTCATTGACGTGGCAAAGATAGACAGTAAACCCCTGCCAGAGCTGACACCTTCGCTGCCGCTGCATCGGGCTGAAGTTATTCCACCGGTGAAAAAAGAGAAGCCCGTAGAAGGACCGGTGGTAATTGCCGCTATCCCGAAAGATGCGTTGGTAATGGATGCCAACCAGATGAAGGCTGGTACAACACGTTTTCTTAACGGCAACTGGCGTGTGCTGGTCGATATAAAAGATCCGGTCAGTGGTAAAGCCCCGTCGCTGCGTTATCAAATTCAGGCCAATAAGGGCACTGCGCGTGTCGTGCATGGCGACAATATCGTTTGCCGCGCCGAAATTTTCTCTGGTCTGCATCAATCGGGCGAATTAATGATTAAGAGTCGTGGGAATGCCCGTTGCACGGACGGTTCGCGATACCCCATGCCCGAAATCACCTGTAAAGCAGGAACAAACGACGTCGCAGCTTGTACCGCACGTTATGACGAACACGCGGAAATCCCTTTGACGATCAAAAAGATAGGTGCCTGATTTTATGTTGGTGAATCTGTGTGATTACAAACAGAGCGTAACGCTCATCGCCAATAGCGGTGTGCAATTTCTGGATTTTGGGCTGACACCACAGGAATCTGCGCACCACGGTCGTTTTGTGCGTAAAACGGCAAACGGTCCCCTTCTGCGTCTGGATTTTGATCTGGCGTCGGGACGCTATACCCTGCCGGGCAATACCGGTGGCCAACCCGAAGTCGTGAAACCGGAAAGCACGCAGACGCTGCATTATTCTCTGGACGTTCTTGACGGTGTCTGGTTGCCGCTGCCGTTCCTGCGTTTTAACCCGCCCCGCACATTTGTTGAAGGCCCGGATAACTGGGCGCGCGTGCAGGTACGAAAACTCGCACAACCGGACAGTGCCGGCAATACTCACCGTGTCACGGTGGCGCTGGACAGTCAGTTGACTGAAGCCCCGGCAGCATTGACGCCCAATGAGAACGATCTGCTGAATGGCACGCGATTTGCGCTGGCCTGGCACGATAATGAGATCGCAGATTTCCTCGACCAGACGTGGATTGATGGCTGGTTACGCGAGTCCTTTTTGCAGCACGTCACGCAGCAAGAAAACCGTTCAGAGCAGGAGATCCAACAAGCGCTACGCAACTTTGAATATCAGGCGCACTGGCTGAATGTGTTGACCCTGTTAGGCGAACAACTTTCCGTCCCGGAAGTGAAGCTGGTGACCCATACGCTCAGCACGCCCGCGATTCCTGTCGATCTGATTCTGGATATTGGTAATACCCATACCTGCGGCGTGTTGATTGAAGATCATGGCGATGCTAATGACGGTTTGCGTCAGACGGCTGAATTGCAGGTGCGTTCATTAAGCGAACCACAGTTCCTCAACGATCCCCTGTTCACCAGCCGACTGGAGTTTTCCGAGGCGCGCTTTGGTAAGCAACATTTCTCCGTTGAGAGCGGTCGCGATGATGCCTTTATCTGGCCGTCGATTGTCCGCGTTGGGGATGAAGCCCGTAAGCTGGCGATGCAGCGTATGGGAACGGAAGGCAGCAGTGGGATCTCCAGCCCACGTCGGTACTTATGGGATGAAACCCCCGTGTTACACGACTGGCGCTTTAGCCAGATGAACAGCAAAACGCAGCGTGAGCCGCTGGCTACCGCCTTCCCACTGATGAATTTGATGAACGATGACGGTCAGCCGCTGTTCAGCCTGCCGCAAGATGACCGGCTGCCGGTGTTCTCGCCACAATACAGCCGCAGCACGCTGATGACGCATATGTTGTGCGAGATTCTGGCCCAGGCGCTGGGACAAATTAACAGCGTAGCGACACGCCTGCGCCTCGGGTTCCCGGCCTCTCCACGCCAGTTGCGCACGCTGATCCTCACTCTGCCGTCAGCCATGCCAAAACAGGAGCGCGAGATCTTCCGTCTGCGTATGTTTGAAGCCATTGCGCTGGTCTGGAAAGCAATGGGCTGGCACCCGCAGGACGAAGATTTCACCACCCGCAAACAGCAAGAAAAGAGCGTCGTTCCCGTACCTGAGATCCAGATGGAATGGGATGAGGCCAGCTGCGGACAGTTGGTTTGGCTGTACAACGAAGCGATTTCACACTACGACGGGCATACAGAATCGTTCTTTAACGCCCTCGCCCGTCCGGACCGCCAGCCAGAACCCGGTGAAGTTAAAGGTCGTGCACTGCGCGTCGCCTCCATCGATATTGGCGGTGGCACGACGGATATGGCCGTGGTCCATTATCAACTGGATGACGGCGTTGGGGCGAATGTCAAAATCACCCCGCATCTGCTGTTTCGTGAAGGCTTCAAGGTCGCCGGGGATGACATGTTATTGGATGTCATACAACGCTGCATACTGCCCGCCCTGCAAACCCGCTTACAACAGGCTGGCGTAACCGATGCCGCCGCCCTGCTGGCCACACTGTTTGGTGATTCCGGGAGAATCGATACGCAGGCTATTTTGCGACAACAAACCGCGTTGCAACTCTTTATGCCACTGGGTCATGCGGTACTCAGTGCCTGGGAGCAAAGCGATATTAACGATCCCGTAGCGGGGTTGCACGCCACCTTTGGCGAACTGCTTTCTCAGCGTCCGACACGCAATGTGATGAACTATATCCAACAGGCTATCGATCATGCATTACCGTCTGGTTCACCGGCTTTTGATGTGCTGAGCGTACCGTTGCAGGTGCAGTTCAGACAGTTGCAAGAAGCGCTGCTGGCCGGGCAATTTACCCTGACATCCCCTCTGCACGCCGTTTGTGAAGCGATTTCCCACTATCGTTGCGATATTTTGTTAGTCACTGGCAGACCCGCCTGTTTGCCGGGGGTTCAGGCGCTAATCCGCCATCTGCAACCCGTTCCGGTCAACCGCATGATCTGGATGGACAGCTATCGCGTACATGAGTGGTATCCGTTCAGCCAGCAAGGGCGCATCGGCAATCCCAAATCTACCGCAGCCGTTGGCGCGATGCTGTGTAGCCTGGCGCTGGATTTACGTCTGCCGCGCTTTAACTTTAAAGCTGCGGATATCGGCGCGTACTCGACGGTCCGCTACCTCGGTGTACTGGATAATACGGTCAATACGTTACGCGATGAAAATATCTGGTATCACGACATCGATCTGGATAAACCTGGAGCAAAACTGGATACCCGTCTGCACTTCCCGCTGCGCGGCAACGTGACGCTGGGCTTTCGCCAGTTAGCAAACAGCCGCTGGCCAGCCACCCCGCTGTATACGCTGAGCATCAATTCTGCTGAGCTGGCAAAAACGATTGCCGGTGACGGTGTATTAAATGTACGGCTGCAACTGCGCGGTGGCAGCAAAGAAACGGGACCGGAATTTTTCGTTCTCAGTGATGCCTGGCTACAGGATGGCACGCCCGTTGCCGCCAATGCCTTAACGTTAAAACTGAATACACTGGCAGATCGTCGCCATAGCGGCAGCCATTACTGGATTGATAGCGGGAGTGTGTACCTGAAATGAGTAAGATGTTTAACACAGCACAAGCCGCCATCGAATGGGTGAATGACACACGCCAGCGCGCAGCACGGCTTGATGATGAGGCGGATTCCCTGCTCGCTCAGCTCACCATCGCCGCGGTTACTGAGTCTGCGCTGAACACGGCGTTTTCAGCGCGTGGCTGTGTGGGTCTGTACGGTCATTCACAGCCAGCAAAGGCCCATCTGTTGTCCGCACTGTGCAGCAACACCAGTGGGAAATTGAATATTGCTACACCGGATCGCAGCTTTGACTACTTTTCGCATATCAATCCGGGCCATGCGCCGACCAACATGGCGATCCGCTTTACGCGTGAAGACAATCCCGTTGATAGCGAGTGGCCTCTGCGTCTGCGCCTACTGAGTGAAGCAGAACTGGTACAGCTGTTTATCACACAGTTTTGCGCAATGCCTGACAGCCGCCAGGTTGAAAAATCGATTATTGAAGCCCGGTTAGAAAAATGGCAAACGCTGCGTCAGCGTCATCCGGTTCAGGGCATCACGGCACATGACGTAGCCGCTATTGGCCGTTTCTGGCGCTCTTGTGTTCCTGCGAACCAGCAGCAAATTGATGATGCGCTATGGCATCAATTTGCTACGTTGCTGCCGGCGCTGGATCTGACCACCCGCGCTCACGCCTGGGCGCTGTTGTGGGGAGAACAACCAGAGCTAACGCAGCAATGGCTGGCATTAGCGCACACTTTGCAACAAACCGGACAGGCGCACGAGCTAGCCGCGCCGCTGAGTTTGCTGGTCGATCATTTTGGCTTGCCTGCCGAAAGCTTCCTGACTCAGGTCGCATTAACCGGGAACGACGCGCAAAGCGATGTGGTGGTTCATCCTGTTGCAAACCATCAGTTGCTTAACGCGGTCAGTCTGTCGCTGGAATCGCTGGCGCTGCTGACGCGTGAACTGGTGCTGACTGTCGAAGACTCGGTGTTGGAAAACGTCGACCTGCTCGATATTCCCCTCGCACCGGATGCCCACCCCAACCCGCTGTGGCGGGCCAAATTAGGCTGGATGTTGGAACATTACCGCCAACATCTGCAACCCGATGTCCTGCTGATCTGCAACGCGGTGTCTTCACGCTCGCAGACACCGGCCATCACGCGTAAACTGATGAACTGGGCCAACGATACCCAACCCGTGCATGATGCGGCATTACCGGGGGTTGTGTGGGCCATTACGCCACAAGACGCTCGTTTTAGCACACAGCAAAACCTCGATGAGGCCGTGCAGCAACTAATGGGCAAGCCCGGGTTGCGCTGGGGGACATTGCAGGCACTGGATAAACACAGCCTGTTGCGCCTTGCTGAATGGCTGTCGCAAGCGACATCCGCGCAACAACGCCAGTCACGGTTAACGTCCCTGCATGAACAGCATCAACAGCGTGTTCGTGAGGCGTTGATGAGCTGGCTTAACGACAGCGAAAGCGCACCAGACGCCAGCGAGACAGTGATCCGCCAGCTTCAGGCCCAGGCAGCGAAGCATGGTGAACTCCTGGAGGGGTTACTACCACCGATGCGCTGCTTTGAGTCGTTGCTGCGCGTCCAGCAGCCACGCGAAGAACAAGTCAGTGGACTTTTTAATGAAGAGATCGACCTGTTTGCCGACGTCCGGGAGCCATTGCACTCATCCGAAAGCAAAGAGACCGGGTACCAGGCGCACAAAATGTGGATCAACCATGTGCGTCAGTGGTGTCGCGATGACAATAATGCGCGCCGATTACGGCTTGAGCCGCGAACGCTGCGACAGGTAGCCGACATTCTTATCACTACCAGCTATCGGCTCGAGATGCCTCAACGGCTTCAGCAGATTATGCAGCGAGAGAATGTCTGCGGGGCGCAGTTACACGCCGATATCGGTGATTTTATTACCTGGCTCGGCTACGCCAACGTTGCAGAGGATCAGCGCCCTGCCAGCAGGGTCTTCAAGGGCGCGGCTATTTTCAGTGCGCCAGTACAACAACCGATGTCGCGCCTGACGCAACTGGATGAGCAGCCGCAGCACGGTGCAAGCCGGCACGTTTACGACTGGCTGGTTGCGTTGTACACCCGTGCGAATGAAAACGTGGGATACCAGCATCCTCTGGATGTAACCAAAGACGACAGACTGAGATTAGTCGCTCTGCTGACCCCCTGATACAGCATTGACAGAGCCATCAGAAAAGAGAAAACAGGAGTGCGACGGGAAAGCTCATCGGCCATGTCGCCCCGACTAATACCGCGCTCAGAAAGCGAATACGTTTTTTATCACGCGACAGAAACCAGGTGATAATGGCCGCAATAGCGGCCATTACCGCATAAAAAATCAACATTTTTTGGTACAGAGACATTTAGGGCATCCAGGCCAGAAGGGAAAATCGCGCGCAATATGCTCTCTTTTATGACCCACATCAAGTTTTATTCATTTATTTAAGAAAACCGCCTAAATAACAGCCCACTTTCAACATGTTCAGATTTCGTACTATTGCGGATAGCTATAAGCCGTACTATACCCAAAGGGGTTAAAACGAAAGGTGGCAAAAATGAATGTTTCCAGTAAGACTGTGGTGCTGATAAATATATTTGCTGCTGTAGGACTTTTCAGCCTGATCTCCGTAAGGTTCGGCTGGTTTGCTTGATGTGACTCTTTTTGATGAATTGCAGCGCCTGCTGGCAGAGAGAAAATCTTCTCTCTGCCATTAGTAAACGATCTTCCCACTCCGCCACAGCCCGGTAAATTATCCTTAATATGTAATACCCCTAATCCTTCTGCGGCATTATTCCCCCGTGATAACGGGTCGGTGTTGTACCTGTTAGCTGCCGAAAAAACACGATGAAAGCACTGTCGCTAACAAATTCCAGCTGTTGCGCCACCTGGCTGACTGAGTCCCCCTCCGCCAACATCTCCATCGCTTTTAACAACCTGAATTGCTGCCGCCAGGTCTGATAGTTCATCCCTGTATCTCTGATAAAAATGCGGCTGATTGTGCGTTCGCAAGCACCGACCTGGCGGGATAACTGATTCAGTCGGGGTGGTAACGCCCCCATTCGAACCCCTTCCAGCCACCGATCCAGGCGAACATCTGAGGGAAACTGCAACGTCCAGTTTTCACGACGTGCAGCCCTGATTTCTTCACAAAAAACAGTGATGAGGCTGGCCTGCTGCGTTTCTGCCATCTGCCAGGGCCAGAATGCCATCCGTTCTATGACTTCAAAAAAAAGCGGGTTCACTTCGACAACCTGTAGTGGCAAGGCGGATAACGTCGGCAGAATGGTTGAAAAATATAATGACCGATAAGCCATCACCCCTCGCATGATGGCCCGGTGAACCGTACTCGCGGGGATCCAGACCGCACGGCGAGGCGGAAGAAGACACAGGGTATTTTCCAGTTCAATGGTGATGCACCCCGCCGCCGAAAAGAGTAACTGATGGCGAAGATGACTGTGCCGACCGGAATCATGTACGCCCATATCAGAGGCAATACCGACGACTGTTTCCTTAAAACCATCCGGGTCGAAGACATCATCAGGCGCAATTTTCATCATCTGTCCGATATTTGATATATAAAGTCCTGATAATGGTAATTAGACATTTTCTATTCAGCAATAATCCCCCCCAGTTTTTTGTTTCTCTGGATATTGCTATGAATATGACTCATCGACCGCCCTTATGGCTTCTCACATTACTGATTATGTTTCCACAACTGGTGGAAACCATTTACAGTCCGGCATTGCCAAATATCGCCACGTTTTTTCAAATAAGCAGTGAACGTGCTGCTCAAACACTTTCCGTTTATTTTGTCGCCTTTGCCGTGGGGGTTGCACTGTGGGGCTGGCTTAGCGACTGCATTGGACGACGCTGGGCAATGATGGCTGGACTCCTCTGTTACGGGACGGGTTCCGTAATGGCGGTTATTGCCACTGATTTCAGCATCTTGCTGCTGGCCCGTATGGTATCAGCCATTGGCGCGGCCGCCGGGTCTGTGGTGGTGCAGACGATGTTGAGGGACAGTTATGAATCAACAACACTGTCCCGCATTTTTTCCATTATGGGCGCAGCACTGGCAATCAGCCCGGTTTTTGGTCTGGTGAGCGGAGGCTGGTTAGTCAGTCTTTACGGTCATACGGGCGTTTTTACTGCGCTGGTATTGCTGGCGATACTGCTACTGATGTTAACCACAGCCTTATTGCCGGAAACACGGCCGGAGACGACGCGCAGACCACAATTGACGGGGCTGCTCTCCCGCATGGTGAGGGACAGTACACTGTGGAAAAATGCCATGCTGGTTGCACTGTTGAATACCATGCTATTCAGCTATTACAGCCTGGCCCCGTTTCTTTTCGGACAGTTAGGATGGAGTTCCAGGGCATTTGGCTGGACGGGATCCTTGCTTGCCCTCGCGTCACTGTCAGGCAGCCTGCTGAATCGCAAGCTGTTAATGATCGGTTTGTCATCGGAATATCTGGTGCGCCATGCCTGTGCTTTAGCGCTGCTGTCTGGTCTCGCAGCATGGTGGCTACAGCATTCAGTCTGGATTCTGCTGCCTGTGGTCGGGGTTGTTGTGGCCTATGGCATCGCGATCCCCAATGTGCTGAGTCAGGCTCTGCATCACTATCGTGAACAGGCTGGGGCCGCGGGGGCTCTGTTCGGATTATGCTACTACCTGTTATTGGGAATGATGTTAGGGTTAGCGGGTATCGTGCAGCAACTGGGACTGGTTCTGACTGTCTGTGCGTTCATCGCCTGGCTATGTAGCCTGCGCCGTCGTTAGAACAATCACCTAAATAATCAGGCCCCGACATTGTGCCGGGGCCTGATTAAATGCAAATTAGCCTGACCTCGCGGATATTTCCAACTTACCGCCGTCCGATGGCGACGAGGCCAGTGCCGCGCATAGTATAGAGACACGTTGGCCGATATTTAGCTATCCGTGCCCCTTTTACCGTTCGCGGTTTATGATATTACTCGTGCTTGATCATGACATGGCGAATCACCGTGTAATCTTCCAGTCCGTAGACCGACATGTCCTTGCCATAGCCTGATTGTTTTTGTCCCCCATGCGGCATTTCACTCACCAGCGTGAAGTGGGTATTGACCCAGGTACAGCCGTACTGCAGGCGGGCGCTCAGTCGGTGCGCGCGACCAACATCCCGCGTCCAGACTGACGATGCCAGTCCATACTTCGAATCATTAGCCCACGCCAGGACCTGATCTTCATCATCAAAGACGGTGACACTGACCACCGGACCAAAGACTTCACGCTGCACGATAGCATCTTCCTGTTTCGCGCCCGCCAGCAACGTTGGCGCAAAATAGTAGCCTGAACCCGCCACTTTTTTGCCGCCGGTGATGACCTTGATGTGTCCGAGCGCTTTCGCGTCATCGACCGCTTTAGCTACCCTGTCAAGATGCGCCTGTGAGCTTAACGGTCCCAGTTCTGTCGTTTCATCATTCGGTGCGCCAATTTTCAGGCTGGCAACGGCGGCGCCGAGTTTTTCGACCAACGCATCATAGATGCCTTTTTGTGCGTAGATTCGACACGCAGCAGTACAATCCTGTCCGGCGTTGTAATACCCAAAGGTCCGTACACCACTGACCACCGCATCAAGGTCGGCATCATCAAAAATAATCACCGGGGCTTTCCCGCCCAGTTCCATATGCGTGCGTTTAATCGAAGGCGCAGTATGCTGGATAATATGTTCCCCGGTCACAATTGAGCCGGTCAGTGAAACCATACGGACTTTTTCATGGCCGGTCAGCGGATCGCCCACCGTTTTACCCCGGCCAAACAGGACGTTAATCACGCCTGCCGGGTAAATATCTTTCGCATATTCCGCCAGTTTAAGCGCCGTCAGCGGGGTAATTTCTGAAGGTTTAATCACCACACAGTTGCCGGCGGCCAGCGCAGGAGCCAGCTTCCATGCCGCCATCATTAGCGGATAGTTCCAGGGCGCGATGGAGGCCACCACACCCAGAGGATCGCGACGAATCATGGAAGTATGCCCTTCCAGATACTCCCCGGCGGCCTGTCCTTGCAGGGTGCGCGCAGCCCCCGCGAAGAAACGGAAAACATCCACGATGGCCGGAATTTCATCATTAAGCACACAATGTAGCGGTTTACCGCAGTTGAGCGATTCCAGCTCCGCGAAGGTCTGTGCGTTATCGGCAATGGTATCCGCCAGCTTTAACAACAGCTCCGAACGCACTTTCGGCGTGGTCTGGCCCCAGGAGACAAACGCGTTGTCTGCCGCGCGCACTGCGGCATCAACCTGCATGGCTGATGCCTCAGCAATCTCCAGAATAAGTTCACCAGTGGCAGGGTTATAAACGGGTTGCTTTTCACCTTCACCGTTGACCAGCTCACCGTTAATCAGTAATTGATGTTGCATAGCAATTTCCCATATCGTCGTTTATTTACCGTTTCCGGCGACGGTGTCGCCTTCACGCGTTAGCCACCAGGCCCCTAAAATTGGCAGTGTTGTTACCAGCATTACCAGCAATGCCACAACGTTGGTAACAGGCACATCTCGTGGGCGGCCCAGTTGATTGAGCAGCCACAGAGGAAGTGTTCTTTCATGTCCGGCGGTGAACGTTGTCACGATGATTTCATCAAACGACAAGGCAAACGCCAGCATGCCTCCCGCCAGCAGTGCTGATGCTAGATTGGGCAGCACGACATAACGAAAGGTTTGCCAGCCGTTGGCGCCAAGATCCATAGACGCTTCAACCAGACTCCATGAGGTGCGGCGAAAACGCGCCACGACGTTGTTAAAGACAACCACCACGCAAAACGTCGCATGGCCCACCACGATCGTGAGAAAACCCGGTTCCAGGTTGATGGTCTTAAATGCCGTCAGCAGTGCCAGGCCGGTAATAATGCCCGGCAGCGCAATCGGCAACAGCAGCAACAGCGATATTGCGCTTTTACCGAAAAAGTCCCTGCGCCACAGCGCAGCCGCCGCCAGCGTACCCAGTACCAGAGCGATTGCTGTCGACAACGCGGCGATCTTAAGTGACAACGTCACTGATTCAAGAATATCGCTACGCTGTGCCGCCACGCTAAACCAACGCAGTGTCAGTCCCTGCGGCGGAAAACTAAAAGCAGCCTCCTCTGTATTAAAAGCATAGGTGCCGATGATGAGGATGGGAAAGTGCAGAAAGAGAACCCCTCCCCATGCTGCCAGTTTGAGTAACCAGGGTGCGCGTTCAGAGTGCATCGAAAGCTCCCAGACGCTTCACGAACGCCAGATACAGTGCAATTAAGACAATGGGCACCAGAGTGAATGCCGCCGCCATTGGCATATTGCCGATAGCCCCTTGTTGCGAATACACCATGTTGCCGATGAAATAGCCCGGCGGCCCCACCAGCTGCGGCACAATAAAGTCACCCAGCGTCAGTGAGAACGTAAAGATAGAGCCAGCGGCTATACCGGGTATTGCCAGCGGGAAAACCACATAGCGAAAGGTTTGACGAGGACGCGCGCCCAAATCAGCCGATGCCTGCAAAAGCGAGGGCGGAAGCCGTTCCAGAGCAGCCTGAACCGGCAGGATCATAAAGGGCAGCCAGATGTAGACAAAAACCAAAAAGCGCCCTAATCCCGATGTTGACAGCGTATTACCGCCGACAGCCGGCAAGGTGAGGAATGCGGTCAACAGTGGCTCCAGCCCGAGATGGGTTAAAAACCACTGCGCCACGCCATCTTTCGCTAACAGCAGCGTCCACGCATAGGCTTTGACGATATAGCTCGCCCACATCGGCAACATGACGGCAATGTAAAAAAAGGCTTTCATTTTGCCACTGGTATAGCGCGCCATATACCATGCCATCGGGAACGCCAGAATGGCGCTGGCTATCGTCACCGCCACTGCCATTGTCAACGTTCGCACAATGATGTCGTAATTGGCCGGATTAAACAGCGCCTGCAGATTCGCCAGCGTCAGGTCTGGCGTCACCGACATAGTGAAATCGTCGAAGGTGTAAAAACCTTGCCACAACAGCGTCAGCAACGATCCAAAGTAGACGATACCAAACCACATCAGCGGCCCGAGCAGTAGCAAAAACAGCCCAAGCCCTGGATTACGCCAGAAGAACCCCGAGATACGGTTCAGCTTTGTCGGCTGTGCGGGCGAATGTATGACGTTCATAGCCATTCACCTCTCCTCTATCAGCGGAACCATGACATCGCGTGACCACGATGCCATCACCTGCTGACCTGGCGACAGCGTCGACGGCAGCATTTCTCCCGTCAGGTTCGCCTGACTCACCAGCAACTTTTCACCGCCAGCAAGTTTCAGCTCAAAACGCGTCGCCGCCCCCTGGTACTGCACCGCCTGAATGACACCCCGAGCCTGAACCTCGCCCGCCATATCATTTAACCGAATGTGTTCCGGGCGCAGCGAGAACATCCCCTGTAACCCACAGACGTTTGCCGACATCGCTTCGTCAAAGACGTTTGACGTCCCCACAAAACTCGCCACAAACGGCGTACGCGGACGCATGTAGAGTTCGCGTGGTGAATCCACCTGCTCGATACGACCATTGTTAAATACCGCCACACGATCGGACATCGACAGCGCCTCACCCTGGTCGTGGGTGACAAAGATAAAGGTGATGCCGAGTGACTGCTGGAGTTTTTTCAGCTCCAGTTGCATCTGTTCACGTAGCTTGAGATCCAACGCACCGAGTGGTTCATCCAACAGTAAAACGCGAGGCTCATTGACCAACGCACGGGCAATCGCTACACGCTGACGCTGTCCACCCGAGAGTTGTGATGGCTTGCGTTCATGGACAAAGCCGAGTGCAACCTTGTCTAACGCTTCTCGCGCCCTGGCATGACGCTGCTTTTTATCAATGCCTTTCACCATCAGCCCATAAGCCACGTTGTCGAGAATCGACATATGCGGGAAGAGTGCGTAATCCTGAAATACCGTGTTGACGTCCCGTTCCCAGGGCGGTAATTCACTGGCTTGCTTACCAAAAATTTTAATTGAACCGCCCGAAAGCTGCTCAAACCCTGCAATCATGCGCAGACAGGTCGTTTTGCCGGAGCCGGATGGCCCCAGCATAGAGAAAAACTCACCATCATTAATTGCAATACTTACCCCATCAACTGCACGAACATCCCCGTACAGACGCGAGACATTATGAAACTCCACTGCGTACGTCATAAAACCCCCAGCGGAATTAACGACCGCCCATAATGGCGATGTAATCCTGCGTCCAGCGACTGTAAGGAACGAATTTTCCACCTTCTGCGATTGGCGTTTTCCAGAAAGCAATTTTGTCGAAATAGCTATAGCCGTTGGTTTCACAGCCTTTTTCACCCAGCAGCGGGCTGGCTTTACAACCTTCAGGGACTACCGGCAGAGAACCAAACCAGGCAGCGACATCGCCCTGAACTTTCGGGGTTAAGGACCAGTTCATCCATTTGTAAGCACAAACAGGATGTTTTGCTTCGCTATGCAGCATGGTGGTGTCAGCCCAACCGGTAACGCCCTCTTTCGGGAAAACCGTGGCGATTGGCTGGCCTTCTGCTTTCAGGGCGTTAGCCTGATAAGGCCAGGCGCTTGATGCCACCACACCTTCGTTTTTGAAGTCACTCATTTGTACAGTGGTGTCATGCCAGTAGCGATGGATCAGTGCGTGCTGATCGCTCAGGACTTTGATGACCGCCTGATACTGTTTCTCGGTCAGCTGATAGGGATCGGTGATACCCAACTGCGGCTGAGTGGCTTTGACGAACAGCGCCGCATCGGCGATATAGATCGGACCATCGTACGCCTGGACTCGCCCTTTATTGCTTTTTCCGTCTTCAAGTTTTTGCTCGACGAACACCACGTTCCAGCTATCTGGCGGCGTTGGGAAAATTTTGGTGTTATACATCAGCAAGTTGGGCCCCCATTGATACGGAGTGCCGTAAACTTTCCCCCCGACGTTAAACCATTCCCCTTTGACCACTCGCGGATCGATTGTTTTCCAGTTTGGGATAAGCGCAGGATTTATAGGCTGGACACGTTTGCCCATAATCAGGCGCAGTGAAGCATCACCAGACGCCGTCACCAGGTCATAGCCGCCTTTCGCCATCAGGCTGACCATTTCGTCTGATGTGGCCGCTGTTTTAACATTGACGGCACAACCGGTTTCCTTCTCAAACTGTGAAACCCAGTCATATTGTTTATCGGTTTGTCCACGTTCGATATAACCCGGCCAGGCAATAATATCCAGCCGCCCTTCCGGTTTATCTAATGATGTTGGGGGTTCGGCTGCCTGGGCTGTCATCAGCGTCATACTGAGTGCACACAAGCTACTGAGGGCAAATTGCTTGCTCATAACGTCTTACTCCTGTCGAAAAAATATTGAGCGGCAGCCTTGCCGTAAATATATGTCCTTTCCTAAAAATAGTCGGGGTGTTGAAAGCGTTCCTGCTGGCGCAAGGAAATTTAATCAGGTTGTGAGCTAACGCTCATTACGCCGCGGGTTATAGCAAGGTGATTTAATCTTCTGGAGTATAGACAAGGAGTTAGGTGCCAGGGTGGCACCTGGAAGAACTATTGATATTCCGTATGGTGGCACCTGATATAAATAACATCAGGGTTTAACATTCACTATTTCTAAAATAAGAATGCGCTATTCTTTTATATTGAATAGCACATTCCGTTTTATTTCATCATCTCGCGAATTAATTTTCCAAGCTGCTTAACCGCCTGTTCTTCGCGTTCACCCCAGTGCCATGCGGTATTAAAACGAAAGAAACGTGACCATGTCCCTGAGGTTGAAAACATCTTACCTGGGGCAATGCTGATGTGGTGTGCCAGCGCCTGGGTGCTGAGTTCTCCCGCATCCAACGGTTCCGGCAGTTCGAGCCACAGAAAATAACCGCTGTCGTTATGGTGTATTTTGACCTCTGCCGGAAGATGACGCAGCAACGTTTGCCAGGCCTGCTGTTTGCGTTCCGCCAGCTGACGACGCAGCCGTCGCAAATGCGCGTCATAACGCCGGGTCGACAGGTAGTCCACCAGCGCAAGCTGCATGGGGGAACTGGTGGATAAGGTGCTCATCAACTGGAGTCGCTGAATACGACGGGCATGTTTCCCGGCAGCAACCCAACCGATGCGAAAGCCGGGGACCAGACATTTCGAGAAAGATGAACAGTGCAATACCCTGTCCCCTCGATCCCAGGCTTTAGCCGGCAGCGGTTTCTCCCGGCCAAAATAGAGTTCGCTGTAAACATCATCTTCAATCAGCATCACATGGTATTTTTCCAGTAATGCGACCAGATGGGCTTTTTTCTGTGCGCTGAGCGTAAAACCCAGCGGATTTTGGCTGTTGGTCATCAGCCAGCAGGCTTTGACCGGGTACTCCTGTAGCGTCTGCTCCAGTGCGACAAGGTCGATTCCTTCCTTCACGTCGGTGGCAACGGACAACGCCTTCAGACGCAATCGCTCCAGAGCCTGCAACGCGCCGTAAAAACACGGGTTTTCGACAATCACCCAGTCCCCTGGCTCAGTGACCGCCTGCAGGCTCAGGTTAAGCGCTTCAAGTGCGCCGGTGGTGATCACAATTTCATCCGGCGAAAGGGTCATTCCCTGTTGCGCGTATCGACGAGCAATAGCATGACGCAGTTCATCATTTCCAGGCGGCAGGTTCTCGATAACACTCATGGCGGTAGCCGTTTTACTCACCTGAGCCAGCGATCGATTCAGCTGTTGAAGCGGAAATAAGCGCGGATCGGGGAAAGCGGATGCAAACGGCATCACGGAAGCATCACGACTGGCCTGCAGCATGTCAAAGATGTAGGTGTTGATATCCACGGCTTCATCGCGCATGACCTGTACCTGCGGCACAGCGGCTTCGCGTTCGGGGCGCGCAGCAACATAATAGCCCGACTGCGGCCGGGCGATGATCCGCCCCTGGCTTTCCAGCAGTTGGTAGGCATGCCCCACGGTCATAAAACTCATCCCGCTGCTTGCCACCTGCTCACGCAAAGAGGGCAACCGATCGCCCGGTTGCCATACGCCAGACGCGATTTGATCGCGAATTTGCTCCGCCAGTCGCTGGTACTTCTTCATTTTTCGTCCTGATATTCGGTATCGGTGACAACCTCTGTATATATCAGTCTACATAAATAACGATATTTTCAGAACTGTTATAGTTAACAGTTTTACAACATCGTTAGCGAAAGCTCTTTGCCTAAGGCCCGGGCAGCTATCTGTATAGCATCAATTTTCGGGGTGTGCTTTAAGGCGAATAAACAGGTGATGTTCACAGAGTCATCAGCATCGTCAATCACCGCAGGCCACGGGATAAACTCATTATCGTCGAAGTAACATTCAAATGCGGCGACCAGATTGCATATCAGATCGTGTGACCTATAACAGCAGCACAACTGTTATGGTTAAAAAGAACTGTTCTGTTTCTGCCCCACATTTCGCCAGAGGCTTAGAATTGCGCCAAATCAATTTTGCCTGCGGAGTTAAGCATGTTCGGTCTTGACGCGTTTCACCTGGCGAGGATCCAGTTCGCGTTTACGGTGTCCTTTCACATCATTTTTCCGGCCATTACCATCGGTCTTGCCAGCTATCTGGCGGTACTGGAAGGTCTCTGGTTGAAAACCAAAAATCCGACCTGGCGCTCGCTGTATCATTTCTGGTCGAAAATCTTCGCCGTAAACTTTGGTATGGGCGTAGTGTCCGGGCTGGTGATGGCTTATCAGTTCGGCACTAACTGGAGCGGTTTTTCCGAGTTCGCCGGGAGCATCACCGGGCCACTGCTGACCTATGAAGTGTTAACCGCCTTCTTCCTCGAAGCAGGCTTCCTCGGCGTAATGCTGTTTGGCTGGAACCGTGTGGGGCCGGGCCTGCACTTCTTCGCAACGTGCATGGTTGCGCTGGGGACAATTATTTCGACCTTCTGGATATTGGCCTCCAACAGCTGGATGCAGACCCCACAGGGCTATGAAATCGTCAATGGACAGGTCGTTCCTGTGGACTGGTTTGCCGTTATTTTTAACCCATCATTCCCTTATCGTCTGCTGCATATGTCGGTCGCCGCTTTCCTGAGCAGCGCGCTGTTTGTCGCAGCGTCAGGGGCATGGCATTTATTACGCGGGAATAACACTCCGGCGATTCGCGCCATGTTTTCTATGGCGCTGTGGATGACATTAATCGTCGCCCCGTTGCAGGCGTTGATTGGCGATATGCACGGATTAAATACGCTTGAGCATCAGCCTGCCAAAATTGCCGCCATCGAGGGGCACTGGGAAAACCCACCCGGCGAACCCACTCCGTTGCTACTGTTCGGTTGGCCAGATATGGAGCAAGAGCGTACCCGCTATGGGCTGGAAATTCCGGCGCTGGGAAGCCTAATCCTGACCCACAGCCTGGATAAACAGGTCCCGGCGCTAAAAGAGTTTCCTAAAGAAGACCGACCCAATTCCACCATGGTGTTTTGGTCGTTCCGCATCATGGCGGGGCTTGGCATGCTGATGATCCTGTTGGGCACATTCGCTTTGTGGTTACGTTACAAGCAACGCCTGTATACCTCACGTCCCTTCCTGCGTTTCGCGCTGTGGATGGGGCCGTCTGGTCTGATCGCTATTCTGGCCGGTTGGGTCACCACCGAAGTTGGTCGTCAGCCGTGGGTGGTGTACGGTTTGCAGCGCACAGCGGATGCGGTTTCCGCCCATGGTGATTTGCATATGAGCATCAGCCTGCTGGCCTTCTTTGTGGTTTACAGTTCGGTCTTCGGTGTGGGCTATAGCTACATGATTCGCCTGATCCGTAAAGGGCCACAGGAAGATGATCCGACCCTTCCGCCAACTGGCACACCTGCACGGCCGCTTTCCGCTGCGGTCCTCGATTCTCAAGCTGAGGCTCATCGCTAATGGGTATTGATTTATCAGTTATCTGGTTCGTTATTATCGTGTTCGCCACGCTGATGTATATCGTGATGGACGGCTTTGATCTCGGGATCGGCATCTTATTCCCCGCCATTCAGGATGCTGATGACCGCGACGTGATGGTCAACAGCGTCGCACCGGTATGGGATGGGAATGAAACCTGGCTGGTACTGGGCGGCGCAGGATTGTTTGGCGCATTTCCTCTGGCCTATGCGGTGATTGTCGATGCGCTGACGATCCCGTTGACCCTGATGCTGATTGGCCTGATTTTTCGCGGCGTTGCCTTTGAGTTTCGTTTCAAAGCCACGCCTGCACACCGACCGTTCTGGGATAAAGCCTTTCTGGGCGGTTCAATTCTTGCCACGTTTACCCAAGGGGTAGTCGTGGGTGCGGTCCTCAATGGATTTTCCGTTACTGGCCGCAGCTACAGCGGTGGACCGTTTGACTGGCTAACGCCTTTCACGCTGTTTTGCGGGCTGGGGCTGGTCGTGGCCTACGCGCTGCTTGGCGCAACATGGCTGGTAATGAAAAGCGAAAACCCGCTACAGGATAAAATGCGCAATGTGGCAAAAAAACTGCTGCTGGCGCTGCTGGTCGTCATTTCCATTATCAGTTTGTGGACACCACTGGCACACAGTGCGATTGCCGATCGTTGGTTTAGCCTGCCAAATCTGTGGTTCCTGATGCCGGTTCCGCTGCTGGTCGCACTCATCAGCCTGTGGCTGTGGCGTTCTCTGGGCCAGCAGCATAGCCATGCCCCGCCATTTATATTGACGCTGGGTTTAATTTTCCTTGGTTTCAGCGGGCTGGGGATCAGTATCTGGCCACATATCATTCCACCGTCTATTACCCTTTGGCAGGCCGCGGCGCCGACGCAAAGCCAGGGCTTTATGTTGGTGGGAGCGTTGCTGATTATCCCGATAATCCTGGTGTACACCTTCTGGAGCTACTACGTCTTTCGCGGCAAAGTTCAACATGGTGAGGGGTATCATTGATGGAACAATCAATCTGGAAACGTCTGATGTGGCTGGTGATCCTGTGGGGGGGAAGCGTCTTGGCTCTGGCCGCCGTCGGTATGTTCTTTCGCCTGTTGATGACTGCGGCAGGCTTTAAGTCCTGATAAACATGAATAAACGCCGGGCGGCGCGATGCTTCCCGGTTGTAACAAATCCCAACGTTAACCAAACAAAAATGCAAAAAACATCTCACTGGCAAAACAGAGATTGCCATTTCACCGATTAAAATATTGAATAGTCACCAGGCGAAATTATCGCCACGTCCACAGCTAACGTGCCAGAGGGTGCATGATGTTTAAGAAAGGGTTAACGGTGTTATTGCTGGCCAGCGCGCTTTTCTCCGGCCAGCTTTTCGCTACTCATCAGGGACATGAATATCTTCAGGTACAGGATGCCGATCATTTATTACGCCACACGGCAGACAGCGATGAGCTGAGGGTGACGGCGGAAGAATCCGCCGCCGATCTACGCGAACACCATCACTGGCAAAAATCACGCAAGCCAGATACACATCTGAGTTAGCCTTTCCGCTTCGGCAGTGTTTTCATCAGCTCATCAGGGCTGACAGAAGCCACTACGCTGCCCGGCAACGGCATTTTCAGAATGTGGTGTTTCATCTTGCCGATAACGTGCATTTCGCACGGTCGGCAATCAAATTTCAGCGTCAGCACTTCATCGCCATTCACCAATTGCATCGGAGTGGCTTTCCAGCTTTTGATATTCCCTTTTGCCTGTTTTGGACACAGATTGAATGCAAAACGCAGGCAGTGCTTGGTGATCATCACCGGTACATCGCCCTTTTCTTCATGCGCTTCATACGCAGCATCAATCAACTGGACGCCATAACGGTGGTAAAACTCACGCGCTTTATGGTTATAGACGTTGGACAGAAAACTCAGATGCGTCTGCGGATAGACCGGCGCTGGCTGAGATACCGGTTTGCGGCTACCGCGCTGATAGCTTTGCAGGCGCGCTGCATCCAGCATATCAACGGCTTCACGCCGGAACTGATTTAGTTGACCATTCGGCACAAACAGCGCCCCCGGCAGATTCACCTGAATATCGCGGGCGTAGTACAGCGTCTGTCCAAGTTTTGCCAGACCATCCTGCAAGTTACTCAACGCTTTTTCGGCGTTGTTCGCTTCTTCAAACTGGCCGTCCAGCGTATGGGTGATACTCACGCCGTCTTCACTGGTCAACGTCAGGATCAACTGTTCCTGCCAGCCGCCCAATTCAATATCAACCGCGACACGGCGTTCGCTGGATGTCTTGGTTAACGCCTGCTGCCAGTTATGATCGAGATTGCGATTGAGCGGATGGTGCGGCCGAACTTTGTGCAGGTCCGTTGGCATTTCATTCGGCCATACCCGATAACGATTATTCCCCGTTTTTTCTACCGTATTAGCACGGAATCCAACCACATCACGCTTAATCAATACGTTCAGGCCATCCCCGTTTGCCAGCGGTTCGGTCACCTCAACATCGAGATGATCTTTCGCCACCTTCAGGACTTCGCCGACCGGCAAACCGATAAACTTTGGTGAGTCGAATGCGCCGATATCCCCTTTACGGGCATTGACAAAATAATCGGTGCTGCCGCGATGGAAGGTTTTTTCCGTGGATGGGGTGAAGAAATGTTCGGTACGTCCCGCTGATGAACGGGCCAGATCGCCACGATCTTCAATAATGGCGTCGAGCATCTGGCGATAATGCGCGGTAATATTCTTCACATAGCTCATGTCTTTGTAGCGCCCTTCAATTTTGAAGGAACGTACTCCGGCATCAATCAGCGCACCGAGGTTGGCGGTCTGATCATTATCTTTCATCGACAGTAGGTGTTTTTCATACGACACCACCCGACCCTGATCGTCTTTCAGGGTATACGGTAGTCGGCAGGCTTGTGAACAGTCGCCGCGGTTTGCGCTGCGCCCGGTTTGCGCATGAGAGATATAGCACTGGCCTGAATAAGCAACGCATAACGCACCGTGGATGAAAAACTCGATCGTCGCATCCGTCGCCTGATGAATCGCGTGAATCTGCTCAAGACTCAGTTCGCGCGCCAGTACAATCTGCGAGAATCCGACGTCAGAAAGAAACTTCGCTTTCTCAACGCTGCGAATATCACACTGGGTGCTGGCATGCAGTTCAATCGGCGGGATATCCAGTTCCATAATCCCCATATCCTGCACAATCAGCGCATCAACACCCGTCTGATACAAATCGGTAATTAACCGCTGAGCAGGTTCCAGCTCATCATCATGCAAAATCGTGTTCAGCGTCACAAAGATTTTCGCCCCATATCGATGAGCGAATGGCACCAGTTCAGCAATGTCTTTCAGGCTGTTACTGGCGTTGTGACGCGCACCAAAACCGGGGCCGCCAATGTATACGGCATCCGCGCCGTGCAAAATGGCTTCGCGCGCAATGGCGGTATCACGAGCCGGGCTTAACAATTCAAGGAAATGAGGTTGCTGGCGCATACAGTTGTTACCATCCACAAGCGGTAAAATGGCGGCTATTGTAGTCAGAAGCGCGGCATTTCGAAATAGTTTTCCCGATTAACCGCGTGGGTAATGGATCAGGGAATGAAAGTGAACCGTCTGTTCGCTGCTGTTACGGTAACTATGTGCAGTATCACCCGCAAAACGGACACCCTCACCCGATTTGATGGTCCGCCATTGCCCATCAATGCACATATCCAGCAGGCCATTAATCACCACTACGTGCTCAATCACACCGGTTTCATGCGGGGTAGATTCACTCAATGCCCCCGGTGCCAGCAATATTGAAAAATGGTCAAAGCAAAGTTGTGGGTCCCATGGAAACAGCGGTGTCACTATCATTGCCTGCTGTTGGGGATCAAACGTCGCTGTGCCTGCTGACTCCGGTGGTGAAATAAACGTCGAAAACGGCACGTTCAGTCCGGTGGCAATTTTCCATAACGTCGCCACTGTTGGACTGGATTCGTTGCGTTCTATCTGCCCCAACATGGCTTTGGATACACCGGTTTCTTCTGCCAGACGCGACAGACTCCATTCCCGCTGGTGACGTAATGTCCGGAGCGTGGTAGCCAGATATTGGGTTAAATTGTCCATTGTCGCCTTCCTCTATCTCCTGTTTCTGTCCATCAGCTTATCACTTGTACGCTATAACGCACAGTGCTACAGTAAATGACCGTTATAACGCACGCGGAGTCGCTATGCGCACATTCTCAATCCCTTTGCCCACCGTTTTATCCGGTTTTGTTGCCGTGCTGGTCGGCTATGCCAGTTCAGCAGCCATCATCTGGCAAGCGGCGATAGCCGCAGGCGCAACAACCGGGCAGATTGCGGGCTGGATGACCGCACTGGGAATCGCGATGGGCGTGAGTACGCTGGCGTTGTCAGTGTGGTATCGAGCCCCCATTCTGACCGCCTGGTCTACGCCCGGCGCCGCGCTGCTGGTTACGGGTCTGCAAGGCGTGACCATTCAGGATGCTATCGGCGTTTTTATTGTTGCTAACGCGTTAATAGTCCTGTGCGGTGTGACGGGGTTATTTGCACGTCTGATGCAGATAATCCCACACTCACTGGCGTCGGCAATGCTGGCCGGGATCCTGCTGCGTTTTGGTTTGCAGGCATTCAATAGCCTTAATAATGAGCTTCTCCTGTGCGCCAGCATGCTGCTGGCGTGGCTGGTGTTAAAAGTTGTCGCCCCCAGGTACGCCGTCATTGCTGCCATGCTGGTGGGTATTGCCATCGCACTGCTAAAAGGTGACGTTGTCACTAATGACATTGATTTATCTCCGGTGATGCCTGAATTCATCGCCCCCCACTTCTCTCTTGCACACAGTATAAGCATCGCTTTGCCGTTCTTTCTGGTCACCATGGCGTCACAAAATGCCCCCGGCATTGCCACCATGAAAGCGTCAGGTTATTCCTTGCCCGTTTCACCGCTGATTATTTTCACGGGGCTGTTGGCGTTACTGTTTTCTCCCTTTGGCGTCTACTCGATCTGTATTGCCGCCATCACTGCCGCAATTTGCCAAAGTCCGGATGCGCATCCGGATGCCCGGCGACGCTGGTTAGCCGCTGCCGCTGCCGGGATGTTCTACCTTCTGGCCGGAGTGTTTGGTGGGTCGGTAACCGGATTGATGGCCGCTCTGCCGGCAAGCTGGATCCAGATGCTGGCTGGGCTGGCCTTGCTCGGTACGATTAGCGGTAGTCTGTATCAGGCATTGCTCCATGAAGCGGAGCGAGATGCTGCCATCGTCACCTTTCTGGTTACTGCCAGTGGTTTGACTTTAGTGGGGATTGGCTCTGCGTTCTGGGGACTAATCGCCGGAGGGATATGTTATGCCGTGCTGAGATTATCTCGACGCACGTAATTGCGTTGGCGTCTTGCCCGTCACCTGCTTAAACCGGTTGCTAAAATGGCTTGCTGAACTGAATCCGCAAGCCATCGCGATCTCCGACAAGCTACGTGAAGAATAACGGACCAGTTGCTGCGCCAACGCCATACGACGCTGCATAACATACTGATGCGGGGCCATATTCATCGACTGGCGAAACATTCTGGCAAAGTGGAAATCGCTCAGTGCCGCTTCGCCAGCCAAATCGCTGAGGGTCATTGGGTAGGCCAGATGCGCGTCAATATAGGCCAGCACGTTGCGCAATGTGGCTGGCGCAAGCCCACCGGTTACCGCCGGCGGCCGCCATTGAACATTGCTGTAATGTTGAATCAGATGCGTCAGCAACAGTGAAGATGCCGCGCTAAGCGTCAGGTGATTAGCCGGTTGCTGCCAGTCATTACCCAGTAAAAACTGACGATAAACCGCCGTGATCCCCGGATCGCTGCCGAACGTGTGTTCGTCCAGCGTGAAGCTATAAGGGCTTTTGTCCCACACTTTCTCACCCACTTCCCGTAGATGCGCGTCGGTACAATAAAGATGTACAAAGGAGAGATCGTCACGAATGTCCCAACTGGATTCGCTGTCTTTCGGCATCAGGCAGAAGCGATCCGGGCCGCCGCCGTTTTTCCAGCCCCCAGCCGTCTTGTGATAGCTCTCGTAGCCATCCGCGACATATAAGCTGAGTGTGTGGTGATCGCAATATTGGGTAATGGTGTCGCGTTTGTTTGACCACGCCGCCAGTTGGATACCTGAATGTAACGCAACCGATTCATGCAGCACGGCATTATGTTTGCGTAAGTTTTCAAAGGCGCCATAGGGCTGAGACATACCATCACATTCAGAATAAGTTAGCAGGCTTTCAGTCTATAACAGCCACATGTTGTTAACAGCCTCCTTTTCATGTTTGCGAGAAAAAAGCGCAAGATTTTGCAAGTCGACCGCAATCAGATGAAAGCCAACCCCAGCCAGTCATGCCACTCTGTGCGCTTAAATACAAAAATGAGAGAGATGTATGAACGCATTGTTGTACTGCCTGGTGGTCGTGATATGGGGAACGACATGGATTGCCATTTACCTGCAGCAAGGGCCGGTTGCTGCCCCGGTCTCTATCTTTTGGCGCTTTGCGGTCGCCAGTTCGGTGATGATCCTTCTCCTGCTGTTCAGCGGCAAATTGCGTAAGCTCTCCGGGCGCGACCATCTGTTTTGTCTGTTACAGGGCGGATGTGTTTTTTGCTTCAATTTCTGGTGTTTTTACACGGCAGCGGCCTGGATTAACACCGGTCTGGAATCAGTAATTTTCTCTATGGCCGTGCTGTTTAATGCGGTGAATAGTTTTGTATTTTTTGGTCAAAAACCACCGCTACGCTTTTATTTCGCCGCGGCGCTGGGGTTGACGGGTATCATCACCCTGTTCTGGCAGGATTTGGTCAATAGCGGCCTGAATCACTCGCTTCTGCTGGGTATTGGTTTAAGCGCTCTGGGAACGTTTGGTTTTTCCTTGGGCAATATGATCAGCCTGCGTCATCAGAAAAAAGGGCTGGAGGTGATGACCACCAACAGCTGGGCCATGCTGTACGGTACCTTGCTGATTGCCACCATTGCACTGGTTCGCGGTGATGACTTCACACCGCAGTGGACGTTTAGCTACCTTAGCGCACTGTTGTATCTGGCTATTTTTGGCTCTGTGATTGCCTTCGGCGCTTATTTCACACTGGTAGGACGCATCGGTCCAAGTAAGGCCGCTTACAGTACGTTGCTTTTCCCTCTGGTGGCGCTCACGCTGTCAACGCTGTATGAAGGGTATGTCTGGCAGGCTAACGCAATTGCCGGTTTAGTGCTGATTTTACTGGGAAATCTGGTGATGTTTGCACGGCCGGAAGCCTTGATGGGAAAACTGTTGTACCGTCGGCGAGTGGCATAAAAAGAACGCACCATCCGCAGATGGTGCGTTCTTCATTATTATTTTTTGTTCACATCAAACATGGAGGCATCTGTCGCCATGTCATCAACAACTTTCTTCAACGTTTCGAACGCCATTGGCGTGCTTTCGTTGTTCAGGTCTTTACCTTCACCCTGACGCACAACTTTAATCACAGGTTTATTGGTTGCCGGATCGATCAGCTCACCCTCGAAATAAAGGTGAGTATCCATGGTACGGTGACCCGTCGCCATTTGTGTTCCTGCAACGAGCAACGCAACCGGGATCACTTCATAGAATTGCAGACCTTCTTTGCTGGTCGCAACACCGGTGATTGCCCCGCGGAAAATCAGACTGCGTGGCCCTGGCGTTGCCACCAGAGGTTTACGCTTGCTGATGGCCGTTTTCATCTGCGTGTTGGTATAGTTCAACAGTTGATCAAGAACCTTCTGTCCTACCTGCGTAGTAGGTTTAGGAACCGGGTAATACGTTATCGGGTTATACACGATACTGTCATATTTGGATTCATTATAGTTCGGGTCAACCCAACGAAGTACCGGTTGTCCCGTTGCTGATTTTGTTTCCTTCAGGTCAGAATAATTTTTTAAAAACCCAGAATATTTATCCGGCTGCGTCACTTTTGACGCACAGCCCGATAATGCCAACAGACCAGTAAGCACTGCAACTTTAAATAAAGTTTGAGTACGCATGAAACGATCCCTTTAGTTTTCGCAATGATGCATAAAAAGGATAGCAAAACAGTTTCATTTTGGATGTACTAAAAATGGTAACGGCCGCACAATTTTTTCTCTGCGCTCAGCACAAAAAAATGCTGAACGCAGAAAGAGTTAAGCCAGACGGGATGTTCAGGCAGTTTTACGCGCCAGCATGGTGGCAAAGCGCAGTTTAATGCGGTTGCCATTTTCATCTGTACGATGAAGTTCACCCACGTCTTCATTGTATTTCAGCAGATCCCATCCACTGTAATAGTGACGTAATTCACCTGCTTTAAATGCAAACGGGAAACCAACGGTGCACGGGAAATCATCGGTATCCATTGCCGCTACGATTAAATTATATCCACCCGGTTTCGTGCAACGTTGCATATTTTCGATAAGCCCCGGGATCGTTTCCGCTTCCAGGAACATCAGCACCACGGTAGAAAGAATAAAGTCATATTCGCCATCAAAGCTGAGCGCATTCAGGTCTGCGACGTTCGTGTGCAAATTGGTCAGCCCTTCAGCCGCTTTGATACGTTCAAGATTAGCGATGCTCATGGGGTTTTTATCCCACGCGGTGACGTCATAGCCGTTTGCCGCCAGATACAGACTGTTACGGCCATTGCCACAGCCCAGATCCAGTGTTTTACCTGGCGGGACAATGTTGGCCGCTTCAACAACCTCGGAATGGGTCCGGGTGAGATCGTATTTTTCAGTAAAGTAGTTTTCGTCGCAAAGGGTCATTATTTATCCTCAGATTTCAGTAATGCAGCACGCTCCGTGCGGATGAGCAGTTTCCCCTGCATCAGCAATACAAACGTACGTACCAGTAATAACGCAATGATAAAATTGGTAAAAATAAACAGTGGAATCGACAGTGTATGGAAAAATCCCGATTCACTGGCATGTCCCAGATGTAGCCCTGTGGTTGCCAGCGCCGACACGCCGAACGAGAAGCTCCAGAAAGACGCATTAAACGGCTGGGACAGATACCACGGTATCAGCCGAAGCATAAACAGCAGCTGCAGCAGGCCATAGCCGAACAGCATTTTCGCCAGCGTATCGCCCTCTCCACCGTTGACGCTAAGCCATGCGCTACAGGCCACTAACGCGGGTGCCAATTGAATACCCAGCGACGTACGTAATACCGCGGGTAACTCACCAGAACTGCGTAAACGTTGCAGGATCACCGGTTCAAGACTAAGCCAGGAGAAAACCCCTGCCCCTAAAAATACCAGTCCGGCATCGTTATAGCCGAGAGCACCGCAGGCCATCGCGCTGATAAAGTTATTGGCGACGGTTGGCAGATACAACCCCGGCGTGGTTGCCTCCTCGGGATGCGAACCTCGCCACAGGCCTGCCGTTTGCCAGGCCGCGTACGCTAGCTGTATCACCACGCCAATGCTAAATAGCCCGACGGCTAACGGGCGATACCAGGGAACAAAACCAATCGCGACCAGCATGGTTGTTGCCGGAAAAAGGCTGACAAAACTGCTCATCACCGGATGGCGGATTTCTGCCAGCACACTCTGGGGAAAACGCGCTAAACGGCTCAGAAAGGCCAGCGTTAACAGACCCCAAATAACCATCGCCAGGATGACTAACCCATCGCCAATCCAGTGGCTCACCGACCACACCTGGCTGGCATATCGCCAGGCGAATCCCATGCCGATGGTGCCCAGTACCATGCCAAAATAACCGGCCGGAAGGTTAAGGACCCGATCACTATGCTTGTTATTACTCATTTTGTTTATTTTTTAAAGTATATTTGAAATGCATTTTATGGAAATTATGGCGATTTAGCCAGTACGGAAAACTTTGCTACGTTTAACTAAGGTGCGCAACACGGAAATGAGCTATGACCAAATACCGTCTGAGCGACGAACCTCGCTCCTTCAGTTATCAGGATAATGGCAACAAAAGAAGCGTATTACTACGCCAGATAATTGCACTGATTGATTTTAATGATGTTCCGGCTGGCACGCCTGGTGGCTGGATTGATGATGAAGCCGTACTGGCGCAGTATGGCAATTGCTGGATTTACGATGAGAATGCGATGGCATTTGCGGGGGCAACCATTTCAGGAAATGCCCGTATTACGCAGGCCAGCGTGGTCAGAGATGGCGCACAGATTGGCGATGCCGTATGGATTGATCGGGCTGAAATTAGCCATGGCGCACAAATACGTGACAACGTAACCATTCAGGACTCTGTTGTACGTGGCGAGTGTCTTCTGTCGGGTAATGCGCGTGTTCTGGGAGGATCCGAAGTCATCGCCGCCAAAGGGTTAACCCGCGAAAGTGACCAGCCCCTGCAAATATACGATCGCGCAACCGTAAACCATTCACGCATTGTGCATCAGGTGCAGATCTATGGCGATGCAACCATTGACTACGCCTTTATTGAACACCGCGCCGAGGTTTTTGATTGTGCTCGCATCGAGGGTAATGAGGAAAATAACGTTTGGATCTGCGATTGTGCGAAGGTATACGGCAACGCCCGCATCATCGCGGGTACCGATGAAGATGCGATACCGACCCTGCGCTATAGCTCACAGGTGGCTGAGCATGCGGTAGTTGAAGGTAACTGTATCCTGAAACACCATGTGCTGGTCGGGGGACATGCAACATTACGCGGCGGCCCGATCCTACTGGACGGTCACATCCTGATTGAAGGCCACGCCTGTATTCTGGGGGAAGTGCTGATCGAGCATCATATTGAGATAACCGGTCAGGCCCACGTGGAAGCCTTTGTTGGCGATGCAATCCATCTGCGCGGGCCAAAAGTGATCAACGGCGAACAGCGTATTACGCGCACCCCACTCGCCGGTTTATTCTGAAACGCTATCAATGATACGGGCATAGAGATTCACATCATGATAACCATCATTGAGAAATTCCGCCTGCTTTAAACATCCTTCCAGCTGAAAACCGTTGCGTAGCGCCACCTGGTTGCTTTCCAGGTTATCCACGCGGCATTTAATAATGAACCGGCGGATCTCGCCACGCTGAGCGTAATGATGAATCAATGCCTGTAGCGACCGGGACATAATCCCCTGTCCCTGATGAACTTCATCCAACCAGTAACCAATGTAAGCCGCTTTATTCAACGGTTCTATTTGGTTAAACGAGATAACGCCAACCACTTCACCTTGTTTGAAGATAAGGAACATTTTGGCGTAGCCACGCTGGTGCAACATCATATTCCCCTGCACATTCTTACGCGTATCGTCCTCAGATTCGACAAGCTGCGGCCAGTTCAGCGACCGCTGGAGCCAAACTTTATTTTTGAGCACCAGTTGATGCAAAGGCGTGACGTGCTGTTCTTCTACTGCCCGCAGTTCCAGCGTGTCACTGACGGTAATAATTTCTGACATGTTTATCTCCTTTGCGATTGTAAACGGGGGATTTCTGACTGGCAGTAGCCGATATTAATCTGTTTAGCGCCGTGGATATCATATTTTTATGCTGTAACAGCAATCACTTAGAAACAATCTCTGGCGCGGAAGCCGTTACTCTGGATGTCCGGTTATCCCATGCATGGATAGGCCGTAATGATGACAATAACACTTTCATTCTATTGCTAAGGAGCAAGCATGGCAGCACCTTTGGGTCGTTTAGCATTTATTCCGCTTTTACTGATTACCGCCTGTCACCAACCCGTCCCCACCACGCAAGCGGGTCCTGTCCCCTATGCCTTTAATAAACAACAGGTTGTGGATAATACCACGCTGGAGATTTCCCGTAGCGCGCTGGAATATAACATTCATAAAGTTCAGCAACTGCTGGGAGACAAAACCCGGATGTGCGCCATTCTTAAAGGCGATGCGTATGGTCACGATCTCTCACTGGTTACGCCGGTGATGATGCAAAACGGTGTGCAGTGTATTGGCATCGCCAGCAACGAGGAGATTAGCATTGTTCGTCAGTCAGGTTATACATCGCAGCTAATGCGCGTTCGCAACGCGACGGAAAAAGAGATGCGCCAGGCGGCGGATTTTGATACTGAAGAGCTGATTGGCAATCTGGATATGGCTAAACGTCTGAGTGTCATTGCCCAGGAGAAAGGAAAAACGATTCGTATCCATCTGGCACTGAACTCTGGCGGTATGTCACGAAACGGTCTGGAAGTCAGCACCGCGGCAGGTCTGGAAGAGGCCCGCGCTATTTCCGCGTTACCCGGTCTGAAAATTGTTGGCATCATGTCGCATTTCCCGGAAGAAGATGCGGCGGTGGTGAAACGCGATCTGGCCCGTTTCAATACGCAATCGGCCCAGGTACTCAATATTACCGGGCTGAAGCGCGAAGATGTCACTCTGCATGTCGCGAATACGTTCGCCACCCTGACCGTTCCTGAATCCTGGCTCGACATGGTGCGTGTTGGCGGTATTTTTTATGGCGATACCATTGCCAGCACCGAATACAAACGCGTCATGACGTTTAAATCCGCAATCGCGTCGGTAAACCATTACCCTAAAGGAAATACCGTCGGGTATGACAGAACCTATACCCTTAAACGAAATTCCGTTCTAGCCAATATTCCGACGGGTTATGCAGATGGATATCGTCGTGTGTTCAGTAACGTGGGGCACGTATTGATCCACGGCCAGCGGGTTCCTGTGCTGGGTAAAACATCCATGAATACCGTGATTGTTGATGTGACCGATCTACCGCAGGTTGCCTCCGGCGATGAAGTGGTGCTATTCGGTAAACAGGGAAATGCACAGGTGAGCGCAGAAGAAGTCGAAGACATTAGCGGCGCGCTGTTCACTGAAATGTCGATCCTCTGGGGGGCGACAAACAAACGCGTGATGGTCGATTAACACCTAAAACAGGAAGGGCTTCCGTTTCTCGCGGGAAGCCCTTTAACACAGTGAGCACAGTACTATTTAGCTCTCACTGACACTCTCTCTTTGCAAAATTTTGAGCAAATCTTCCTTCAGGTGGAGTTTCTGTTTCTTAAGACGAACAATGTCCAAACTGTATCCCCGACCATCCGAACCTTCCAGTCTGGAAATCTCATGATCAAGGCTGTTGTGTTTTTCGAATAAGGACAGAAAACGAGGATTCTCGGATTTCAGTCGGGAAATAAGGTCTCTGTATTCTGGAAACATACTTTCTCCCTGTTAGTGGTAAAGAATGTGTACAAGAAATACACACGATCAGCTTACCCGGTTAGGTCAGGGAAAAATGCGAACAGGATCGAGTAAATAGTGTACAGATTGTTACGGAAGAGGTTTCAGCAATGGCTCTCCGGAAGGAGAGCCATCAGAAGAGCAATTAACGCATTTCACGGTCGTCAACGTACTGACGTTTATCCGGTGCAGGCGGGAAGTACTGATACAGCCAGGTTTCACTGATGGCATCGCCCTGACAACGCAGGAACATGCGCATATCGACCGGATCGGTTGAGTCAGAGGTCGGATACCAGTCAAACTGAATGCGATAACCGTCGATAGGTTCCACGTAGAGGATCTCAATCTGTTTCGCTTCACCGCTGGAGAGTGTAATGACCGGTTCAATACCCTTCGGCGCAGCCGCTTTCAGGTCGCCGCCGACGAAATCAACGGCAAAACGACGTGCCCATTTTTCTGGGTAATGCTCGCCCGGTGCCCATCCTTCCGGGAAGCCACCCATACCGGTGCGGGTTGCCATCACACGGGCCAGCGGCGAACGTACCGGTGGTTGTGCGCTCCAGTACAGGCGATATTTGAATTCCAGATCGTCACCGGCTTTGATTGCTTTATCCGGCTGCCAGAAGCAGACGACGTTATCCAGCGTTTCACCGGTCGTTGGGATCTCCATCAGGCCGATGGTCCCTTTGCCCCACTGGTTACGCGGTTCTACCCACAGGCTTGGACGTTTGTTATACCAGCCCATGATGTCCTGGTAATGAGAGAAGTCGCGATCGAGCTGCAGTAAGCCAAACCCTCTCGGGTTGTTATCGGTGTAGGCATTGAACTGCAGTTTTTGCGGGTTATTCAGCGGACGGCAGATCCACTCGCCATTGCCTCGCCACATCGCCAGACGGTCAGAGTCATGAATTTGCGGGTGAATGGTGTCACACATCCGACGTTCATTGTTACCGCAGCTGAACATGCTGGTCATCGGCGCAATACCGAGTTGCTTGATGTCTTTACGCGCATAGACATGATTCTGCACATCCATGATCACCTGCGTTTTCTCACAGTGGATCACAAACTTAAACGCGCCAGTCACGCTTGGGCTATCGAGCAGTGCATAAACAGTAAATGAAGTGGCGCCCGGTTTAACCGTTTCGAACCAGAATGCGGTGAAGTCAGGAAACTCTTCTTTGCTGTCGGTATACGTATCAACCGCCAGACCGCGCGCCGACAAACCGTACTGATAGGTGTCATCTACGGCGCGAAAATAGCTGGCTCCCAGGAAGGACACGACATCACGACGGGCCAGTTCAGGCGCTTTGAACACGCGGAAACCGGCAAAACCGAGGTCAGTTTGCCCTTCCAGTTGTTTGGTATCGACACCGGCATCGTTGTACTTGAAAAGCTCCGGACGGAAGTGGATCTCACGCGCCATATGCGTACTGTCATCAACCGAGAACATGCGTACGCGACGACGGAAGCCCATTCCCACATGGAAGAACTGCGCGTCAAGCTGACGATTTTCAACGTTGTTCCACAGTGACTGTTCTGCGTCGTACTGAATACTGTTGTAAGCCTGCGGCGTCAGTTTCGCCAGCGTATCCGGCAATGCGCGCGGCGCACCGCCCCACGGCTTCTGTGCTAAATCATGGGCCATCGACTGCAGAACGGAAAAATCAAAACGTACGGTTTTTCCGTCTGCAATGTCAGACTCTGCCGCATAGGCGGCGCGGGAAAAGAGTGATGCAATACCACTGGTTCCGCACACGGCGGCCACTGCCATTGAACCTTTAATAAATCGTCTGCGATTCATGCCTGAAAGTGAGTCCTTCTGGTCGTGTAAATGGTCCCGCGCCGGTCAAAATCTGCGGCAAGAGAGTGCACATTTCTGACCGCTCACTCTAGACAAAATTCATTAATAATCCAATTGTTGGTCGCCGATTATCTGTACAAAATCGAAAATATTTTATGTCGATGAGAACAGGCCGAATCCCGTGTAAATTCCGTTAAAGCAAACCACACCGCCGTTTACTGCGCTCTTCTGCCTCCTGATACAACACAAACTCATCATATACCGCGCAGCCCAGCGCCTGTTCAAAGGCATCGCGGCTGGAATTACCGTGGCTGCGCGCCTGCGTTTCATTACCCAGATTAGACTGGAAAATCCCTGCAGCGCTCACCGGCAAGAAATCTTCGTAGGTGATGGGCTGAGCAACCAGCCAGCCCCGCTCGATGAGCGGTTGTGGATCGTCATCCGGGCGAATAGCCTGGCGATGCGCTTCGCCCGACGGCGTCAGACGATAACGGAACCAGGCCAGTCCCTGTTGGCGCAGCAGAAACTCGCTGTCCGGGAACGCCTTAAACACCTCCTGAAGATGCAGCTGGTGCGTCAGGTTATCTTTCCCGGTCCCCGCTTTACTCAACAGTTCGTCGTATAACGCCCGGCCCTTTGGCGTCAGCGCCACACCACGTTGCTCTATTTCGCCAAAACGCGCTGTGTGCGTTCCACGCATTTCGCCGGCAAACAATACCGGTTCTTCCAGCGCCTTAAAGCTGGTCTGGCGCAGCAAGATGGGCACCTCGCGCCGTGGTGGGCCTTCAATGAGAATTTTCGGTGTAATCCCGCACTCCGGCATCATCGACTGTACCCGATCAATATCCAGCGTGCGCGGCGTCAGGTGGTTGATATGGCACCCAGGAAAACAGACCACATCTGCAATCAGTCGATGTTCGTTATGCAAGGCATGATACGTTTGTTCATCTACGGTGGCGTGTTGATGCCAACGGAACGTTTCCAGTGCTTCATGCACAAATTCCTGGGCTTGTGCGGGTGTGAAGCTGCCCTGTGCATCAAACTCATCCAGCAATTCGTGACAACGACGCGTGAAAATATCACGCTTTGCGAGGATCTCCGCTGCCTGCTGGCGCAACACCACATTCTCGATTAATTCGAGGCGTAATAGTGACGTAAATACCCGAAACGGGTTGCGCGAAAGCGAGGCATCGTCGATGGGGCGAAACGCCGTGGAATGGACGGGGACGCCCGCCTGGGAGAGATCGTAATAGCTGACCGGATACATGCCCATAATGGCAAACATCCGCCGCAGCGTAGACAACTCCTGCGCAGTACCCACCCGGATAGCCCCATGGCGTTCAACATTGAGCCGTGCCAGTTCATCCGCATTGGCCAGTTTTTCATGCAGCGTCGGGTTATTTTCCAGTACCGCCAGATTCACATCAGCAACAAGTTCCAGCAACGTGCCATACTGCGGGACTTCCTGCTGGTACATTGCTGACATTGCCTGCGAAAATTGTTCCCGAATCTCATCTGCCGTGATGGTGTTCGCCATAATGTCATGCCTCCAGTGAATATTACCTGGAGTGTAGAAAACACCGCTGAGTCCGGTGGGAAGAATTTACAAACTGTGATCCCGCATAAATTCCCCCTCCCACCAGGACAGTGAACTGAAGCTTACTGACGTGGTTTTAAATGACTTTCCAGCCATGGCAGCATCTGTTTTTTACGACTGAGCATGCCTTCGACCTTGCAGGGTTGCGGTAACTCTGACAACTCAGTTCCAGCGAACCACAGGCTGGTATCACCCAGATTGATATCCGTCAGCATCAATACCACCAGCGCAGCCTGATTTTCCTCAGCATAGCGAGTCATCTCCTCGCGGAGATCGTCCAGCACACCGTCAACCTGGCGAAGTGCATACAGCTCGAGTTGCGCCACGCAGACTTTATGCCCATGAATAGTGAACGTTTTAATGTCTTTATGCAGCAGATCACGGGCACTCATGCCTTCGACGCTGGTTTTGGCCGACAGCAGATCACGGCTAAACGCGTCCAGATCCACACCCGTTTTTTGGGCCAGCGCCCCTACCGCCTGGCTATCATCCGGCGTGGTAGTGGGCGAGCGAAGCGTGACAGTGTCACTTAGAATAGCCCCCAGCAGCAAAACAGCCTCCGCAGACGATAGTTGATTGCGCTCGTCATCCGTCATCAGTAGCCACAACAGCGTCGCACTGCTGCCAACAGGCTTAACCCAAACCTCTGGAGGAAGACGAGTCACTAATCCGCCGAGTCGATGATGGTCGATGATACCGACGACATTGCTCTCAGACAGCGATTCCGGTCCTTGTGTCGGTTCGGTGAAATCTACCACCCACACATCCAGATCGGTCAGCGGAAACGTGAGTCGTTCGGGCATGTCCAGCCCCGCATGCGCAAAGATAAATTGCGTTTCGCGGTTCGGTTCCCCCGCGCGCCATGCTGTCGCCTGCTGGCCGCGTAACGTAAGCCAGCGAGCCGTCATTGCCGCGGTGCAAATAGCATCGCTATCGGGGTTAAGGTGCCCTATTACATGGATCATTGGTCAGTGCCCTGTGATGATGAAAGATGAAAAAGCGAACAATTGTCAGAGTATAACGACTGGCTACCTTCCCTTCCATGATCCCACTACGCGGTCACACTGTACAAAACATAAGCAAAATAAATCAGTTGTAAGTAAAACACGTTAAATGTTAATAATATTTTGCTATCAAGTTATCAAAAACAAACAACTTCACTTGTCACCGATACGGCTCTGTTTTTAACATCGCTTATGGAAAAAAATGTTCTGTTCAATCAGCGCATTCGCTTGCGCCATCTTCATACTTTTGTCGCCGTTGCCCAACAGGGAACGTTAGGGCGCGCGGCCGAAACCCTTAACCTGAGTCAACCAGCCCTCTCCAAAACACTGAACGAACTGGAGCAACTGACCGGTACCCGACTCTTTGAACGCGGTCGTCTTGGCGCGCAGTTAACGTTGCCCGGCGAACAGTTTCTTACCCACGCGGTAAGAGTGCTGGATGCGCTCAATACTGCCGGACAGGCGTTAAACCAGCGCGAGGAGTCGCAGACGGATGTCGTACGAATTGGAGCCTTACCCACCGCTGCGTTGGGTATTCTTCCGGCGGTAATTGGTCCGTTCCATAAGCAGCAAATGGAGACTACGCTGCAAGTTGCCACCATGAGTAATCCCATGATTCTGGCTGGCTTAAAATCCGGGGAGATCGACCTCGGTATCGGTCGGATGGCCGATCCGGAATTAATGGTTGGTCTGAATTACGAGCTGTTGTTTCTTGAGTCGCTCAAACTGGTTGTGCGGCCGAATCATCCATTGTTGCAAGAGACCATCACGCTGAGTCGGGTAATGGAATGGCCCGTTGTGGTGTCACCCAAAGGAACTGCTCCTCGTCAGCACGCGGAGACGCTGCTGCAAAGCCAGGGTTGCAAAATGCCGCCAGGCTGCATCGAAACGCTATCTGCATCGCTTTCCCGCCAACTCACGGTTGACTACGACTATGTGTGGTTTGTGCCTTCAGGCGCAGTGCGGGAAGATTTACGCCAGGCGACGCTGGTATCATTGCCGATTCCCACCCACGGGGCGGGTGAACCTATTGGCATTCTTACCCGTGTAGACGTTCAGCTCTCCTCTGCCGCGCAAATCCTCATTAGTGCGATTCGCAAAACCGTACCGTTTTGATTATTTAGGCAGGACCTGTCGTTACCGACAAGTCCTGCCTACGTAAAAGTGCAGTAAAACATTCGCGAAATATATCTAATAAGCCGCACCTTTTCTTACAAGTAAATTAAGCAATACTTACTTTAGGTGGTGTTTTCAGCGAACAATATCTGATGACATCCCTTACCATAATCCGCAGTTCTGAAAATTTCCCCTTAAAATTCATAAAGAAATAGGAAATATTAATTTAATATATTGTACGGCATACATACACTAATCTGTTACTAATTCTCCCTAAATAAATTCTCAAAAAAGAATCACCCTTCCTCATCTACTGTTCAACTATAAACCAGAGTCATATAATCCTTACGTCATTTAACCTGTTATTAAGGAAAATAACATGAAATCTTTTACTTATTTAAGTGTAGCAGCGGCTCTGGTCGCAGGTGTAACTTTTCAGGTGCAGGCGGCTGATTCTGACGCAGCAAACATCGATTTTGTGGGAAACATTACAGCATCAACCTGTGATGTCAGCATTGATGGTGTTTCCGCATCAAAAGAAGTTCAGCTTCGTGATGTCACTGTTCAAGTAATGCAAGCAGCCGTCACTAATCCAGTGATGAAGACCAACTTCCAGATTACCGTTAAAAACTGCGCAACGGCACCGACTGGCGGTAAAGTAAAAGGGCAATTCTCAACAACAGGCAATTTTAATAGCACAACCAACGCGTTGTTAAACACTGTTGCTGCGGGTGATAAAGATGCTGGCTTCCAGGTAGAAGACACCAATACGAATACTATCATCGATTTCAACTCTGCAACGCCGCAGTCTGAAGCCAATTATGATGCCGATAACGGGGCAGTATTTGACTATACCGTTGGCTATATCTATTCAGGTTCCGGCACCCCGCAAGTTGGACAAGTTAAAGCAAATACCACCTTTACAACGACCTATCCTTAATAATTTTTAAAAGCTTAACAACCCTACTGCAATCTTATCAATTTGGGGTTGCAGTCATTAACATTAGAAACGAATAATATGATTTCAAAAAAAGCATTCATGATGATTATGTTTTCATCAGCCATTTCGTTCAGTTATTCGGCTACCGCCAGCCTGGTAATTAATGCAACTCGTGTTATTTATCTTTCTAATGCCAAAGAAGCATTAGTTAAAATGGTTAACCAGGGCCAGCAACCGTTATTAATACAGTCATGGTTAGATGACGGCCGCGAAGATGGTGATCCACAAACCTTAGATATCCCTTTTATCGCTTCGCCACCGGTAAGCCGCGTCGACCCCAAACAAGGACTAACCGTACGCTTAAACTGGGATGGCCAGCCTTTGCCCTCCGACCGTGAAAGTGTTTATTGGTTTAACGCGCTTGAAATCCCCGGAAAAAACAAAGATGCAGCCAAATCAAATCAACTGCAAATTGCGCTTAAAACGCGTATCAAAGTGTTTTACCGCCCGGCCACCCTCCCCGGTTCACCTGACGAGGCCATTCAACATCTGAAATGGAGTCTGGCAAACAAGGGCAAACAAATCTGGGCGACGGCAAAAAATGACTCCCCTTACTTTGTCTCGCTGGTCGGTGCGAAGATTATCTCTGGGGGTAAAAAATACAGTATTGAACCCGATATGGTCGCCCCCTTTTCCAGCGCAAGCTATGAAGTGAAATCACTCACTACCCCGCGTTTTGAATCCGTGTCATGGACTGCTGTCAATGATTACGGTGGCAACGTTGACGCAACAGGAAAATAATAAAATTCGCGCAAGGATTGCCCTAATGTTGATGTCAAAACACCGCCTGGCCACTTCTGTATGGGTATTGCTGGTTATTTGTCAGACAGGATTTGCTGACGATAACTACATTGAGTTCAACGATGACTTTATCTTCAGCAACGCAGGTAAAAAATCAACAATCGACGTATCACAATATGCGCGCGGCAACCCGGTGAAACCGGGTGTTTATACCGTATCTATATGGATTAACGGTGAGCAACAGCAAACTGCAAAGATCCAGTTTATTGATAATCACACCCCGAACGCGTCTCCCTGTCTGACGCGTGAAGTGCTCGATGAAGCGAACGTCGATGTAAGCAAACTCCCCACGGAAAATGCAGACGAAGGTGAGTCACAATGCTACATGCTGGCAGACTATTACCCCTCATCCAGCGTGAGTTACGATCCCAACTCGCAGATTCTGATGCTCACCATTCCACAGCTGTTTCTCGTCAGCCACCCCGCGGGTTATGTTAATCCTGCACGTTGGGATGCCGGTATACCTGCTGCAATACTGAACTGGAACTTCAGCGGCTATCACAGTGAAAATGAGGGCAGCACCTCTGACAGTGGCTATCTGGGACTTGGCTATGGTCTCAATTTGGGGGCATGGCGGTTACGCTCCAGCGGCGCGCTGAACTGGACAAAAGACGATAGCGCAACCTGGGACAACTACGACCTCTATCTGGCACGCGACTTACCGTCCATCCGGGCGCAAATGGAACTGGGTCAGGTGACCTCTCGTAGCGAAGTGCTGGATAGTATCGGCATTAAAGGCGTACACCTTTATAACGACAAACGAATGGACCCCCATGATGGACGATACGTCCCGGTCATCAACGGCGTAGCGAACAGTAATGCTAAAATTACCGTACGACAGCAGTCGCGCATCATCTATGAGACCACCGTTCCCCCTGGTCCTTTTGCCCTGAAGGATTATTATTTGGCCATCAACGGTGCTGACCTCGACGTTACTGTAGAAGAGGCTGATGGCTCAAAACGCATGTTTACCGTGCCGTATGCTTCGGTCGCGCAATTGATGACTAAAGGTGAAGTCGACTGGGATTTTGCCGTTGGGACATTAGATGATGACAGCGACGATGATTCCCCGTGGGTGCTCACCACCAACGGTAATTATGGATTGAGCGATATTTTCACGCTATATGGCGGCATCCAGTCAATGGAAGAAGACTACCTGGCTGGGATGCTGGGTCTTGCTATGAACACCCGTCTTGGCGCCATCGCAGTCGATGTTATCCACTCTCGTGCGTCACTTGATGATATTGGAGTCCTGCAAGGGCAGAGTTACCGTTTAAGCTACAGTAACGTACTGGAGGCAACACAGACTAACTTCAGCTTTAGCGCCTATCGTTACAGTACCAAAGACTATCTCTCCCTTAATGACGCCATCTCTTTGCAAAATAGTATCGATAGCTATAGCGACGATCACGATACTAACCCTAACGATGCGTATCGCAACAACTACAGCCATTCTAAAAATGAGCTACAGGCTAACATCAATCAGCCCATTACCCTTAACGGCGAAGATTACGGCGCATTTTATCTCAGCGGCACCTGGACGAGTTATTGGGGTAACTCAGACAAAACGTCTCAATATTCGCTGGGCTACAGCAATACTTTCCGCTCCATTTCATGGAGTATCTCGCTGCAGCGCAGTTATAACGAATGGGGCGATGAAGATGACAGCCTGTACGTTGGGTTGAGTATTCCTTTTGGTAGCAATGCTCAGAACGATCAGCCGGCCTTCTCCAGTCTGAGCCTCAACGCCAATAGCGACTTTGGCGGCAATAACGGTTTCACCAGTACAGCCAGCGGCAACAGTAGCAATAGTAGATGGAACTACAGCCTCAGTACCACCGCTAACCAGAACAGCCAGGGAGAGGATACCTATTCCGTAAGTGGGTATTCCACCTATAACGGCGCGCATGGGGCAACCAGCGTTTCCGCTACGGTCGATAAAAAACATAATCAGCAATATTCCTTAAACAATAACGGCGGGGTGCTGTTACACAGCGGTGGATTGACGCTCTTACCGGGCAATGTCAACACACAAAGCGCCATCGCCCTTATTGAAGCGAAAGGTGCAGATGGCGCCACCACCAGCAATGGTTATGGCGAGATTGACAGCGCAGGATATGCCGTCGCTACCAGCCTGACCCCTTACGCTGAGAATACCGTCGGACTGGATCTCAGCACCATCAAGGCGGACGTTGAAGTGAAAAACACCTCGGCCGCCGTGGTGCCGCGCGATGGCGCTGTGGTGAAAGTCACCTTCGCCACCCAGCAAGGGCAATCGGTATTTGTCACTCTGAAGCGCAGCGATAACAGCTTTATTCCTCTGGGGGCCAATATTCTTAACGAACAGGGTGAATCCGTTGGCGCAATGGGTCAGGCAGGCCGCGCTTTTTTGCGCGGTATCGAACAACGAGGCAGTTTGAAGGTTATTTGGGGAAGCGATGCGGCAAGTTATTGCGATGTAACCTATCAACTCCCCGATGCACCCGCAATGATAGGTAAATCAATCCGTCTGGATACCTTAGTGTGTCAGATGCCAGAAGCTGGGAAATAGTTTATGCGCCGTGGAATGCTTATCTCTTTATTGTTATGTAGCTCATCGCTTTTCGCCGCGGATGTGACGGTGAATTTCAAGGCCAACTTACTCGCCACAACCTGTACCATTAATATTGTGGTCGGAAGTAGTAAAGCAGTGAACCAGACCATCGACTTTGGCGTATTAACATGGGCCGAAATAGAAGCACAGGGTAGCAATATTCGGAAAGATTTTTCTCTGGAATACAGTGATTGCTATATCACGAAGTCCGGAACGAAAACCGCGCAGACGTTGAACTGGATGCAAACCTTACCAAAGGCCAGCTCTTCATGGAGTGGATATCCGACAGAAATGAAAGGTGGACATGTGGGCGTTGCAGGCGTGCTGTATCGTACCAGTAATCTCAATACGCCGTTGCCACTCGGCGTAAACAATACTGAAAAAATAATCTGGAGCAGCACAGAGCGCAGCAACGGTAAGTTGCCGTTATCCCTATTTCTACGCCCAACATCTTATCCTGGCACCCCTACGACTTCGGGGATGTACAGTGCGACATTAACATTCACCACGACCTATCAGTAGGAGCCACCGTGAAATATATACCCGGAGTCTTATTATTGATATCCACGCCGTTATGGGCAGCGGTCACGACCAACACCAATGTACTCACGATAAGCGCGGAGGTGGTTAGCGGTAGCTGTAATATCAGTGCATCCGATGTTGATTTAGGCGATCTGGAGGCAAGTGCTTTCGCCAGCGGTGGCGCGTGGGCGAATCTATCCGCCACTGCGGTGGGCAATGTGGCTACAAAGTCGCTGAAGATAAGCGCACGCTGCGACTCCGGTTCCGTCGCCAAAACGCTAGTGCTGAGCTTTAAGCCGCAAAAAGCACAACTCAACGGCAACCAGATATTCCCTAATGAATATATCGGCCCTACGGGGCAGGTAACGGCGTCAACGGCGGCAGACAATGTCGGGGTGGTGGTTTTTAGCAGCGCAAATATTAATGTCCTCAATAGTGACAACACCTCGGCCGTCAACTTCACCAATTATATTGGTTCTGCCACTACCGATACCGATTATACCTTTAAAGTTCGATATCAAAGGGTGAATGCCGCAAAACCAGTTACACCAGGTGGTGTATTAAGCCAGGTACAAATTAGCGTGAGCTATAAATAATAAATACAGGGTTAGCTGATATGAAAACAGCGATTATTCGTAGAGTTTTGTCACTGTTCTTTTTGTTGCAAGTGATTATTGCATTTCCCACCTGGGCACTGGAATGCCCTCTGGATCAGAATTATGATATAAGCCTGAATGCAGGCACCATTAATATCGATAATTCAATTTTCTCACCCAATAGCAATATTGATGTAAAGCTGGCTGATATTACTGTGGGGGGGCAAGCTAAGGTGACTTGTAGTACGGGTAATGATGGTTCCGACTGGTGGGGTTGGGCAAATAATACTGCGGGGGTCCAATCTGATTCCTGGACAACCCAAGGTTTCAATTCGAGCACAACTTATACCTATAACAGAGGGTTTTGGCCTACGACGATTCCCGGCATTTACTATACCGTCTATGTGCCAGGGGGGAGTGACGGCGTATATTTACCCTCTTCTACATCCGCGACTCGAATGATGGATGTAAATATGAGCCTTAAAGAGTATATGTTCATGAACATACACGTTCAAATATGGCAGCGAGGTATAGTAACAGCGGTGGGTGATGCGAAGCCAACACAGAGTGGGTTGTTAGGAACAATTCGAGCTGGTGATGATGGTAACCCCCTGCTTAAGATCAACGTGAGTAGCAGCTCTTTTACTGTAAAATTCCAGACACCAACCTGCAATTTATCCGTCTCCCCCACCACCATCGACTTTGGCGATGTGGGTAATATAAACTACAGAAAAGGCTTCACGTTGAAAAACAGCGGTTGTGTTAATGCCTCAGGCGTTACCCTTAAACTAACCTCAACCAAAGTCATTTCGGATAATAACGGATTGGGTATTTTGGCCAATACCACGACTGGCACCTCAGCGGCGGGAGGACGGGGGGTGGCGGTTTCTTACGAGGATGGTTCACCTCGGAAATATTTGTCAGCAAATGACGCCAACTCTTCCGTCACCATCGATTTTGGCAGCATCGTAACGGCGAAAGATATTCCGATGGCGGGGCTATTCACCTGTGCTTCGGCTACCCAAGGTACCTGCGATGATTATACCCCCGGTGCGTTCACGGCCTCAGGGGTCATCAGCGCAACCTATAAGTAAGCGGGTCACCCGGTAATTCAGAGAACCGAATTACCGGATTGCTGACCTATCAGAAAGTTTCCCAATTATCCGTATTTATCGCACTTGACCGTGGTGATGAAGGTACTGGATTAACAACGGCTGCAACGCGTTTTATCGCACTTGCGCCCTGCAGACGAAACGTGCCGACGGCTTCAGTTAAACGTGCGGCCTGTTCTTCCAGCGATGCCGCTGCAGCCGACGCTTCTTCAACCAGAGAGGCGTTTTGCTGCGTCACTTTATCCATCTCTGAAATCGCCTGACTTACCTGCACGATACCCCGGCTCTGTTCATCAGAGGCCGCTGCAATCTCCAGCATAATATCGGTGACACGTTTTACCGCATCAACGATATCCGTCATGGTATTACCCGCAGCCACAACTTCACCGGACCCCTGGTCAATCAACCGTACTGACTCACTGATCAATCCTTCAATCTCTTTCGCTGCCTGGGCGCTACGGCTTGCCAGCGTGCGAACTTCGCTGGCGACGACGGCAAATCCACGCCCTTGCTCTCCTGCCCGAGCCGCTTCCACCGCCGCATTCAGCGCCAGAATATTGGTCTGGAAGGCAATGCTGTTGATGACAGCGGTAATTTCAGAGATTTTTTTCGAGCTGGTCGAGATATTGCCCATGGTTTTCACTACGCCAGAAACCATCTGCCCACCGCGACTGGCCTTGCCGGAAGCATCTTCCGCCAGCTTGCTCGCATGGTGCGCGTTGTCCGCGTTTTGTTTCACCGTCGCAGTCAGTTCTTCCATGCTGGCTGCCGTTTGTTCAATCGCCGCGGCCTGTTCTTCAGTACGTGATGACAGATCAGTATTGCCCGCCGAGATTTCACTGGTGCCGCGATAGATTTCTTCCGCTCCCTGACGTACTGTGCCTACGGTTTTCTCCAGTGAATGTTGCATCGTCTGAAGATGACGACTCAGACGACCAATCTCACTGCGCCCGGTGGGTTCATCCCGCATGGTCAGATCGCCCGCTGAAATTTGCTCAATACGCTGTGCCGCACGCAACAGTGGATGAATCACGGTACGACGCAGGACAACAAACGTCATCACGGTTAACACCAGTGCCAGAATAAATGCACCCAGCATAAACGCCATACCAAGTTGCGTACGTTGGTGGGCCTGCTCGCTGAGGTGATTAGCCCTGGCAGTACGAATGTCTATGGCCTTCAGCAGCACCTTGTTGTAAGCCGTATCCAGCGGCCTGGCCTGTTCATTTTCATGGTTGATAATCGCTTCAAACATCCCGTTTCTGGCATATTTCAGCATCGGCTGCAGACCGTCGATATAGGCTTTGAAACTGGCGCTCAGTTCAGCGTCTAAGGCTTCGTCCTCCGACGTTTTCACCACACGAGACATATAGGCAGTAAAACCATCCTGCGATTGCTTAATGCGTTTTTCCGCCTCGGCGATATTGGCCTTCATATCGTCCATTTCGGCAATGCGACTCGCTGCGCCGGCGTGGATCATATTGATACGGGCTGTGCGTAGGTGATTGGAACTGTTAGATAACCCCATCCTGACCTGAATCTCATCGGTCACATCGCGCTGATCGCGATCGGCCTGCATAAGAAAATAGCTTGCCAGCCCGGAACTCAAAGCAAACAGCAGAAGGATGCCACCGAGAATGGAGGAAAACAGCGGAACCAGTCTGATTTGATGCAGAAAGCCCAGTTTATTCTGGGCTTGCATCGATATTGTATTGTCCATGACCGTCGACTCTCTTGTAGGGGTTATGCGTGAAAACACGCCCATTAGATAGTCATCGGCAATTCATAAAGTTTACTTACCGTGAAAAGCGCAAGATTCGTCACACTTTCACAACATCATTCAAAGAAATTCAGGAAAGTGCCAGCGGTGAATTCCGCTGGCCAATGAATCAGTTATCGCCAAAGTGGATAACGGTACGAATGGACTTACCCTGATGCATTAAATCAAACGCTTCGTTGATCTGCTCCAGCGGTAAGCGATGGGTAATAAACGGGTCCAACTGGATTTTCCCGCTCATCGCATCTTCAACCATTCCAGGCAGCTGTGTACGCCCTTTCACGCCGCCAAACGCCGACCCGCGCCACACGCGCCCGGTCACCAACTGGAACGGACGCGTTTTGATCTCTTGCCCTGCTCCCGCCACGCCGATGATGATGCTTTCACCCCATCCTTTATGGCAGCATTCCAGCGCCGCACGCATGACATTTACGTTGCCAATACATTCAAAGCTGAAGTCCACACCGCCGTCGGTAAGCTCGACAATCACATCCTGAATCGGTTTATCATAATCGGTTGGGTTGATGAAGTCGGTCGCGCCCATTTCACCCGCCAGCTTGAATTTTTCCGGGTTAGTATCAACCGCCAGAATACGTCCGGCTTTCGCCTGTGCCGCGCCCTGAATCACCGCCAGACCAATGCCGCCAAGACCAAATACGGCCACGGTATCGCCTTCTTTCACTTTCGCCGTGTTATGTACTGCGCCGATCCCGGTGGTGACGCCACAGCCCAGCAGACACACTTTATCCAGTGGAGCTTGCGGATTAACCTTCGCCAGCGAGATCTCCGCGCAAACGGTGTATTCACTGAAGGTACTGGTACCCATATAGTGATAGATGGGTTCGCCGTTATAAGAAAAACGCGTAGTGCCATCCGGCATCAGGCCTTTACCCTGGGTAGCCCGTACGGCCTGACACAAGTTAGTTTTGCCAGACTTACAGAACTTACATTCACCACATTCTGCCGTGTACAGCGGGATGACATGGTCGCCCGCTTTCAGAGTGGTGACACCCTCACCCACTTCAACCACGATACCCCCGCCTTCATGGCCGAGTACCGCCGGAAACACACCTTCCGGATCGTCACCAGAGAGCGTAAAAGCGTCAGTATGGCACACGCCTGTGTGGGTAATTTTAACCAGCACTTCACCTTTCTTTGGTGGTGCGACGTCGATTTCGACAATTTTTAACGGCTGGCCGGGGCCGAATGCAACTGCTGCACGTGATTTCATTTGTCTCTTCCCATTATTGCGAGGTGATGGTGTTATTTTAGATAAGCGCGCAGAAGATGGCCGATTTCAGCCATGCGCACAGCACGCTGGTCTGGGGTTGTATCCCCGCTGACCAGTTCATCTTTCAGGTGGATCTCAACCATTTCGCCCATCAGGCCATTGGATGCGCCGCGCACGGCGGCAATTTGTTGCAGGATCGCCAGACACGGCTCGCCGGACTCCAGCGCACGCTCAAGCGCATCGACCTGGCCGCGAATACGCCGCACACGGGTGAGAATGCGTTTTTTATCTTCAGGTGAATGCGGCATACGCCCTCCTAATACTATAGGGGGGTATACTATCAGTTTTTTTATATAATTGTAAAATATAAGATTTATTGAATATCAGTCGGTTAGATTAAGTTACTCATCGCTTGCCATTCAACAATCAACAGCACATTGCAGCGCGAAAGCCTCCAGCGACCACGCCTGCACCGTTTTACGTGTGATCTGCTAATCCCATAGACCGGACTTAACAACAAGCACGACGTGAATGCGGTTAGCGATGGGGTTTACGGAAATGAATATTTAAATATATTGCCATACATGTTAATTATTTATTCTAAATCAATATTAACAAAATTATGTTGGGTAATTAAGCCTGACTATAAAATACAATTTTTTCAATTAATTGCTGACGTAATATTCTCTTGCCATTCGTTCTATTATTGAGGGAAGCTTATGTCATGGAATAAACACGAAGCGGTCTCGTATGCGCGAAGTCACGCACATCAAAAAAGCCAAGGCTACGTGTTCTAGCCGTTGCGGTGATTGATGCTTTACCAGGGCAAAATCCGTACGGGCACGCCTGTATTTACGATGGGTCGGGAACCAATGTACCAATAACTTAATTAACCAATCACCAAATCCAGGACTATTCTTAATTTTCTAAACAAGTAGAATTTTGGACATTTTTCAATATTGATTCTATCTGGCGTAGTGGTAATTTTCGTTCAATGAAATACTAACGACTAAGCAACGCATGACAATAATAACCAGCGAAACATTTAACCATCTAATCACTATCAATGGACTGCCGGATTTCAAGGTACCCATCGCCCTTACCCACATCACGCCACAGGAAGCATAACTAACTGATACAAAAGAAAAGTAAACGGTAAGGTCGAGATAAAAAACCGTTTTCACTACACAGACTCTAATTCAGCACATCAGCTTTAATAATAAAAACATTGTATATGGTCTCTGTTGAAAATGCCGCTTCACGCACAGGACAAGAGAACATCAAAAAACGCCAGATAGTATTCTATCTAATTTTATTTACGTTGAAGTTCAAACAGCGCTCAACGCAATCTTAAACACTTATATATTAATGATGACATGTATGAAAACCAACTTAATTACTGCTATTACTCTCTCTTCTTTGCTATTGTCTGGAATTGCAGAAGCGGCTATCGGCACGACAACAAATGGTGTCACTACCTTTACCAAAACGCCTAATCCTGTCGGCACCATTACTATCACGGGTATTGATGGCGCAACGTACGATTTAGAAAACCTCCACGGGGCGATTGCGGGTCTTTCAGCAAATAAAGCCGATGTCACTCAGGCAAACAATATAGCTGCCGTAGCAATTGCCAACCAACAGGCCATCACGCAACTCCAGCAGTCACAAGGTAATTTTGTCGATAAGCCAACCTATACTACGGATAAAAACACCCAGGCAGCACTTGACCAACAACAGAATAACGATATCACACAAGCCATGCGGGACGCGGGGAATGCACAGAAAACCGCTGACAACAACACTAATGCCCTCAAAAACAAGGTTGATAGCAGCACGTTCAGCACCGATCAGCAGCGTCAGGATGGTGAATTACAGAAAGAAATCACCGATCGTACAGATGCTGATAACCAGCTCAGAACGGCAATCGGCACCAAAGCTGACGCAGCCCAGGTTGCCTCTAACAAACAGGCCATCACAGATGAAGTGAAGACAGAAGCAACGCATTACCAGACGCTGACAGCAGGCCTGTCCCAAAAAGTTGCAGCCTCGTCGTTCGCTCAACGCTCGGCATCCGTCGATAAGTATCTGGCTGATGCCGCCGCTGAACGTGCAGCGACCAACGCGACGGTTGCGAAACACACCGACGAACTGGCCAATCATGAGCAACGCATCGAAACACTGGAGCAGAACACCAACGCTAACTTCGGTAAGCTGAAAAATGAAGTGGATCAGAACCGTAAACGCGCGTCCGCTGGCATCGCTGGTGTCGCAGCAATGGCGAATATCCCCCAGGTTATTGAGTCTCAGAGCGTCAACGTCGGCGCGGGTGTCGGTACGACGGATGGCGAAACAGCTTTGGCTGTCGGTTTCTCTGCCCGGGCATCAGAGCACGTTGTCGTTAAAGCATCCGTTTCCAACGATACACAGCATAACTTTGTGGTTGGCGGCGGCATGTCTTATGGCTGGTAAGGAATAAGCCGTGGTCTGAACGCGTACTTATAGCGGCCACTTTTGATATCAACCACCACAGTATTTGCAGGAATTATCAGGTAAATAACGGGGCATAGCATGAAAAAGGCGGGATCTGTATCTTGCTTTTTCATGCTCCCGAAATGTCAGAGACACGCAATCGTAGATGTGGCATTACACCGTTGGAGATCCCCCACCCGCAGTAAATCACTGTATCTCGTCGTATAGCGAGGTGAGAGCATGTCTCGTTTCATTGCCCATGGCTGCTGTATCCCTTGTCCGGCAAACCAGAGCGTCCCTTTACCATTTTTAGCATTAAGGGTATCCAGAACCGTCATAAGTTTGTCGCTATTATGCCGCGGGACGTTTTCATCAAAAAGATTGAGCTGCGCCACACCGGAGCTGAAAAAATCCCCTAACATCACGCCAGCTTTTTGATAATGCCGTCCCTCTCGCCAGATGGCGTCAAGGCAGCGCGTTGCCGCACCAATAATATCCCGGCTGTCCTGGGTTGGCGTCAATAGTTTTACCGACGCGTTGTTACCATAGTAAGGTTCGTTATGGGCAAATGGACTGGTTTTAATAAACGCAGAAATGAAGCGGCAGAACTGGTGCTCTCCGCGCAACTTCTCCGCCGCACGTGAAGCATAGGTGCAAATAGCCTCCCGCATGGCATTATAATCCGTGAGCCGTACACCAAACGACCTTGAGCAGATAATTTCCTGCTTAACCGGCGCAAACTCATCCAGCGCCAGGCACGATTCGCCGCGCAATTCCCGTACGGTTCTTTCCAGCACCACGCTGAAATGTTTGCGGATAAAGCGAATATCGGTTTCAGCCAGGTCACAAACCGTTTTAATGCCCATGGCATCCAGTTTCTTACCGATACGGCGACCAATGCCCCAGACTTCATCTACCGGAACGGCAGCCATCAGTTTGCGTTGGCGCTCGCTATTCGATAAATCGACCACGCTTCCCGTCTGAGCCTGCCACTTTTTAGCCGCATAGTTTGCCAGCTTAGCCAGTGTTTTGGTCTGAGCAATACCGACGCCCACCTTAAGATGCGTTTTCTGCAAAATAGCGTCCCTCATCTCGCAACCAAAATCAGTAAGATCTCTGCAGTTCCTCACCCCCGTCAAGTCACAGAACGCTTCATCAATACTATACCTTTCCACGCGCGGAGAGAGTTCCTCGAGGATGGACATGACTCTACTGCTCATATCCGCATACAGCTCGTAATTTGAGCTAAAACACGTCACACCGTAACGTCGGAACAACTCTTTTTGTTTGAAGTACGGCGCCCCCATTTGGATACCCAGCTTTTTGGCCTCCGCGCTGCAGGCAATAACACAGCCATCGTTATTTGAGAGAACCACCACCGGTTTATCACAGAGATCGGGCCGGAAAACGGTCTCACAGCTGGCGTAAAATGAATTTACATCGCAGAGCGCAAACATCAGCGCAGAGCCTTCACGGCATAGGTAACGACACCGAATACATTCAGTGATTCTTCACGACCGATAACGATCGGTGCATAAGCGCTGTTCATTGGAACGAGCTGTACCGTTGGACGAAGCTGCAGCCGCTTAACCGTGAACTCACCATCAACGGCAGCGATAATAATATCGCCATGTACCGCCGTCAGCGAACTGTCAACAACCAGCAAATCGCCATCATCGATCCCCCCCTCAATCATTGAATCCCCCGCGGCTTTCACGAAGTACGTGGCACTGGGATGCTGAATTAGCAATTCATTCAAATCGATGCCCCGCTCGACATAATCCGCAGCCGGGCTGGGAAACCCGCACTGAACAAGGTCACTAAACAAGGGAGTTGTATTGATTTCGCGGAGATCCGCTGGCTTGAGAAACAACATAATGACTCATCCAATATTAACTGTATTTATATACAGTAGTTTTATCTGAGCAGTTGTTCAAGCGGCTTTTTGTGGCGCTATGGCTATTCGCCTGAATTATAACGACTCGTGTCTGCACAAAAGTATCGCGACATGAAACCGGGTATAGTAGCGCCATAACATCATCAAAACGGACACACTATGACTACCGCAGGGAAAAGCAATCCGCTGGCCATTGGCGGCCTGATCGCGCTAACGCTCATCTGGAGCTATAGCTGGATTGCTATGAAACAGGTCACGCACTACATTGGTTCATTCGATTTCACCGCACTACGTTGTTCTTTTGGAGCATTGTTATTATTTATTGTCCTGATGCTACGCGGACGCGGAATGCGCCCGACCCCGTTCGGTTATACGTTGGCGATAGCCTTGTTACAAACGTGCGGCATGGTGGGATTATCACAGTGGGCGCTGGTCAGCGGCGGTGCGGGAAAAGTCGCTATTCTGAGTTATACCATGCCCTTCTGGGTGGTCATTATGGCCGCCCTTTTTCTCGGTGAACGCATGCGTCGTTTGCAGTACGTCGCTATTGCAGTGGCGGCGTTTGGCCTGATACTGGTATTACAGCCGTGGCAACTGGACTTTTCGTCAATGAAGAGTGCGCTGCTGGCAATCCTCTCAGGTATCAGTTGGGGGGCCAGTGCGGTTGTCGCCAAACGTATGTACGCTCGTCATCCCAATATCGACCTGTTAGCACTCACCTCGTGGCAGATGCTGTATGCCGCGCTGGTGATGAGTCTGGTCGCCTGGCTGGTCCCACAGCGAACGCCTGACTGGCAGCCTGTCGTATTCTGGGCATTAGGATACAGCGCCGTACTGGCAACAGCGCTGGCCTGGAGCTTATGGCTGTTTGTGCTGCGTAACCTGCCTGCCAGTATCGCCAGCTTAAGCACGCTGGCGGTGCCGGTTTGTGGGGTACTCTTTTCCTGGTGGTTGCTCGGCGAAGAACCTGGCGTTGTCGAAGGTAGCGGGATTGTGCTGATTGTTCTGGCGCTGGCCATCATCAGCCTGAAGAAACGCGCCACGCAGGTGCAACGCGTTGAAAAAGAGATCTCTTGCGAAAAATAATCACGGAGAATAAAACACCCCGCATTACGCGGGGCGTTTGATCAGGAACGCTTACGCGGCATCATGCGCAGGAGCGTATTATCCTTCCAGAAATAGTGATGTAACAGAGCCGCAGCGGCATGCAGGCCAATGACAAAATAACCCAGGTTTGCCAGCGTTTCGTGCCATGATTTCAGCATATCGGCCAGTTCAAAATTGGCTTCTGCTGCATGTGGCATAACAATGCCGAATGCAACCCACGGATTTCCCCGGTTATACATCATCACCAGGCCAATAATCGGCAGCGCAATAAACAGCAAATAGATAACCAGGTGCCCCAGATGCGCCATGCCAATCATCATCGGCTTCGGTTTTGGCTCAATCGGCGGTGCCGGATACTTAAGTCTGACCAGCAGACGTGTCACCATCAACGCTAAAATCGTGATACCACAGGAAACATGCACCATGTTGAACCCGGGACGATAGCTGCGCGGGAAAAATCCGCGAAACTCCATGGCACTGTAGGCCACAATGACCAACAAAAAGACCAGCCAGTGAATGCCAATTTGCAGGCCAGAATACTTATTCCCCATAACACTTCTCGAATAAAAACAATAATGCGTCAACATAACGGGCTTTTGTTAAAAATTCATTAAGTTTTGTTCACTCATTTTCAGTCAGTTACGTTTAACCGCAAAAACAGCTATTGCCGCGGATGCCTGACTGGACTATGCCTGGTAGGGAAAATATGTCGTACCGTCTCATCCTGACAGGAGAAAACCATGAGTAAAATTGGCATTAACGGTTTTGGTCGTATCGGTCGTCTGGTATTGCGTCGGCTACTGGAAGTCAAAAGCAGTGTGGAGGTCGTCGCTATCAATGACCTTACCTCACCGAAAATCCTCGCCTATCTGTTAAAACACGATTCAAACTACGGGCCATTCCCCTGGAGCGTCGACTTTACCGAGGACGCACTGATTGTCGATGGTAAAAAAATTGCTGTTTACGCCGAAAAAGAGGCCAAAAATATTCCGTGGAAAACTACAGGTGCGGAAATTATTATCGAGTGCACCGGTTTTTATACCTCAACAGAAAAATCGCAGGCCCACCTGGATGCTGGTGCCCAAAAAGTGCTGATATCCGCCCCGGCGGGAGAGATGAAGACGATCGTCTTTAACGTGAATGACGACACGATGGATGCAAACGATCGGATTATCTCAGTCGCATCGTGCACTACCAACTGCCTGGCGCCGATGGCAAAAGCGCTGCATGACAACTTCGGTATTCAGCTTGGCACCATGACCACCATCCATGCCTATACCGGGACACAGTCACTGGTTGATGGGCCACGTGGTAAGGATCTGCGAGCTTCACGCGCGGCAGCAGAAAATATCATTCCTCATACCACCGGTGCGGCGAAGGCGATTGGTCTGGTGATCCCGGCCCTGAGCGGGAAATTAAAAGGCCACGCCCAGCGTGTTCCGGTAAAAACAGGCTCTGTCACTGAACTGGTGTCGATTCTGGGTAAAAAAGTCACTGCGGAAGAGGTTAACAACGCGCTGAAAAAGGCAACGCTGAACAATGCGTCATTCGGCTATACCGACGAAGAAATTGTCTCGTCAGATGTTATTGGCTCACATTTCGGTTCAGTATTTGATGCGACACAAACCGAAATCACCGAAGTGGGCGATCTGCAACTGGTAAAAACCGTGGCCTGGTACGATAACGAGTACGGTTTTGTCACCCAACTTATCCGTACGTTGGATAAATTTATCACGCTTTAGTGTTATGGCGGAGGATCGCCTCCGCCTCGTTTCATTTCCCGCTAATTCAATACGTTGTGAGTCTCTCCCCGTTTTCAATTCATTAAGTGTGCTATAGCTAACCTTTGCCACAGAGGGAGCACAGTAATGGAAGCACTGAGTCGTGAAACGTTAGAAACTATGATAGCGCAAGCCGTTGCCCACGCCGCCACCGTCTCAGTCTGGCCAATGGGTGAAGCCCCCGGAGCAAAAAACAGCGATGCGGTATTTACCCCCGAACCCAGACACACGGGAACCTCTCATTACGATCGTGCTGTAACCGGTATTCGTGCCCCAGAAATCACCGTCTACGCCCCCGCAAAACCGAATGGTGTGGGAATACTTGTCACCCCCGGCGGCTCTTATCGCCGCGTCGTGCTGGACAAAGAAGGCAGCGCGCTGGCGCCCTTTTTTAATGCCCGCGGTTATACCCTGTTTGTCATGACCTATCGCATGCCGGGGGATGGTCACGAGGAAGCGTCAAACGCCCCGTTGGCCGATGCCCAACGTGCGATTCGCTACATTCGGGCTAACGCTCATGAGTGGAAAATCGATCCTGATCGTATCGGTGTCCTCGGCTTTTCCTCCGGCGGTCATGTGGCCGCCAGCCTGGGAACACGTTTTGCTGAATCAGTTTATACGCCCATCGATTGCGTAGACGAACAACCCGCCCGCCCCGCGTTCATGGCGCTGGTCTATCCGGTGATTAGCCTGCGTGAGAATATTGCTCATCCTGGCTCTCGCCTTGAATTAGTTGGCACGACCCCCGAAGAGCAGGATCTGCACCGCTATTCACTTGAAGAACGGGTTGAGAACGCGACGCCGCCAACATTCCTGCTGCATGCCATTGACGATCCGGCGGTGAAAGTCGAGAACAGTCTGGCATTTTTTAATGCGCTTCGCGCACAGGGGGTTCCTGTTGAAATGCATCTGTTTGAACGCGGCAAACACGGCTTCGGTATTCGGGATACTCAAGGGTTACCGCTGGCCGTGTGGCCGGAAATGATGATGAACTGGATAGCCACAAAAGTGTGATGATTGTGCCGGGTGGCACACAGGAGCACCCGGCTTATACTCGGCGTTTCAGTATCAGGACTGCAGATAAACCACCTGCGTTTGCAGATATTCATGCAGGCCATGCTTACCGTCTGCGCCGCCAATTCCTGACTTACGCCATCCCGCATGGAACCCCTGCATCGCCTCGAAATTTTCGCGATTAATATAGGTTTCGCCAAACTTCAGCCCTTTAATCGCCTTCATCGCCGTATTCAGGTTTTGCGTGTAAATCGACGAAGTCAGCCCATAGTCGCTGTCATTGGCCATCGTCAGCGCCTCTTCCAGCGTATCAAACGCTACCACCGGCAGCACCGGACCAAACGTCTCTTCGTGCATAATCGCCATCTCCTGACGCACGTCTAACAGCAACGTCGGCGGGTAGTAATAGCCTTTGCCAGCAACGGCCTTACCGCCTAGCGCTACCCTGGCCCCCTCCTGCACTGCGCGCGCCACTTTCTGTTCCACACGTTCCAGCGCAGCCGCATTAATGAGCGGCCCCATCGCGATGTCATTACGCTCGGCCGGATTGCCAAACTGGACGGCTTTCATTGCCTCGCCCAGACGATTCACAAACTGGTCATAGATACCTTTCTGGACATACACGCGTTCGGCACAGTTGCACACCTGACCGGTGTTAATCACCCGCGAGTCAACAATTGCCTTCACGGCCAGCTCAAGATCGGCATCATCCATGACGATTGCCGGCGCTTTACCACCCAACTCCAGACATACCTTTGTGATATTTTTCGCTGCCGCAGCCATGATTTTCTCGCCCGCCACAACGCTGCCGGTCATGCTCACCATCGCTACTTTGGGGTTCCCGGCAAGTTCCTGACCGACCGTTTCACCGCGTCCAAGCACCAGGTTAAATACCCCACGCGGCAGACCAATATCATCAACAATCTTGGCAAAGGCGATCGCATTATTCGGCGTGAATTCGCTGGGTTTAATCACAATGGTATTACCCGTCAGCAAAGCTGGCGCCAGTTTGCGGGCAATCAGGAAAAACGGAAAGTTCCACGGCAGAATACCGGTTGTTACACCTAACGCACGCTTAAACAGCAGGATATTCTCACCCGGACGATCGCTTTGCAGGATTTCACCTTCGTAACGCCGTGCCCACTCCGCCATATAATCGATGTAGTCGGCGGTAAACGAGACTTCGACCTCGGCCAGCTGTTGGATCTTCCCGCCCTCAGCCACAATCAGCGCACTGATTTCACTGGCGCGTTGACGTATGCCCGCAGAAATTTTGCGTAGCCAGTTTGCACGTTCAATTGCAGGTAGCGCCTCCCATGCCGGCTGGGCACGCTCCGCGGCATCAATCGCTTTACGTGCATCTTCAGCGCGTCCATCGGGAATACGCGAGATCAGCGCTTCGGTCGCTGGATTGACGACATCAATCCAGGCATCGTCGTGCCAGGTCACAAACTGCCCATCAATATACATAGGATGTTGTACGGGTACTGACATGCGCTTCTCCTGTGATTGATTTGTTTTTAACAAGTAAAACTATTGTTAATTAATACCAATCATGCATGGCGCATTACTGCTGGAATTGTCGTTCTGTGAGCCGCTTCATAAAAGCGTCTGGTAATGTCATGGCGAAGGGAAAAAACAGGCAGGATTTATGCCCGTTTGCGACAAAACATGCACAAACGGGCGGCAGAAATTACAGCGATCGGCTCGCCAGCAGGTCAGTCAGCGCCGTATCGTTTTGCAGATGCAGCCATGCTTCCTCAACATTCTGCGGGATATCAACATGGGCGATAAAATCACGACCGCGAGGGCCATAGCCGCTTGCATCATCACGTAGTCTCGGCAATTCGCCGGTAATCAGCGAAAGATAGCGATCCACAGACCACAGCCCCTCCGCAGTCGGTGCGAAATCCACACCGCCGTTCTGTAGAGTCAACTCAGGGATAAAACCAGGAAAGCTCAACCAGCGCGGCGCCTGCAGATCATCACGGGTTACACGCTGGAATGTCGCCATCGTGCGGCGTTGCATTGTTGGGTCCTGCACCACAATGATCGTGCGAATATTTTCTGTCGCCTGGTTCAGTAAGGCACAGCTAAAGCGTGCATTCTCACCGCAGTTTGTTGACTGATCTTCCACCCAAATCGTCTCACCCGGAATTTGCCAGAACTGGTGCGCGATATCAGCCAGGATCGCCGCCTCTGCTCGTCCGCTGGTGCGGATGATGTTATAGCGCGGATGTTGAGCAATCGCGCTATACAGAAACGTTGTGGAATGGCCTATTCCCCCGCTGATCAGCAAGGGAATTTGATGTTCTTTCGCTATCTGGCAGGCCGCATCGATAGTCGGGATCACCGCATTCCCCGCCAGAACCACACAGTCTGCCTGAATAGCGGCGTGGTCCACAAAATCGCTCTGCGCTAACCATTGTCCTACGGTATTTATTGCCGCAAGGGTAGGCGCGGAAAGTGTTGGAAACTGTCTCATGTTCGTGACTCCTGGTCTTTGTTCTGTAGACCGGCGTAGGCCTAATAAGCGCAGCACCAGCAGGCACCGCGCCTTACCTCACCGGATGGCGGCGTCGCCTTATCCGGCCTACGGCACCACCACGCGTTAGCCTGAAATCTGCTCCATCGCCTGCAGAATACGTTTATCCGAGATGGGATATGGCGTGCCGAGCTGCTGGGCAAAGTAGCTGACTCGCAGCTCTTCTATCATCCAGCGGATCTCTTTGACATCATCATCTTCACGCCGCGCAGGCGGCAGTTTATTGAACCACTGCTGCCAGGCCTGCTGCACGCTATCCACTTTCAGCATCTGCGCCCGATCGCGGTGCGGATCAATCGCCAGTTTCTCCAGCCGTTTTTCAATGGCCTGCAAATAACGCAACGTATCGCCCAGACGTTTGAAACCGTTGCCGGTGACAAATCCACGGTACACCAGCCCGCCCATTTGCGATTTGATATCCGAAAGCCCCAGCGCCATGGTCATATCCACACGCCCTTTCAGACGTTTGTTGATGTTAAATACCGCCGTCAGGATCTGTTCGACCTGCTTCGCAATATCGACCACCGTGTCATTCAGCTCAGCCCGCACTTTTTCGTGCAACGCCGCAAAGCCCTCTTCCGTCCACACCGGGCCGCCGTGAGCGTCGATAAGTCTATCCACACCGCAGGAAATACAGTCGTCAATCAAATCCAGCACTTTGCCATACGGGTTAAAATACAGCCCCAGCTTCGCTTTGTTGGGCAGCTTCTCGTGTAAATATTTGATTGGTGATGGAATATTCAGCAGCAACAGACGGCGTAAACCGCACCACATCGCCTGCTGTTGCTCCAGCGGATTATCAAACAGTTTGATGGCAACGCTGTCTCGTTCATCCACCAGCGCTGGCCACGCTTTCACTTTATAGTTGCCGCGTTTTTGCTCGTAACTTTCCGGCAGTTGACCAAAGCTCCAGATGTGCAGACCGCTCTGTTCGATACCATCATCGGCCACCGCAGACAGCGTTTCCTGGACTTTACCCTTCAACGCATCTTTCAGATCCTGCAGTGAGCGTCCTTCCTGCAGCTTTTTGTTCTTATCGTCGACCACCCGGAACGTTATTTTCAGATGATCGGGCACCTGATCCCAGTGCCAGTCTTCACGGTCAACGGTGACGCCGGTCATCCGGCGCAGTTCACGCTCCAGCGAATCCAGCAGCGGCAGTTCCAGCGGCGTCACACGACCTAAAAATGCTTCAGCATAGTTCGGTGCCGGTACAAAGTTACGTCGTACCGGTTTTGGCAGTGATTTAATCAGCGCGATCACCAGTTCACGACGCAGCCCCGGGATTTGCCATTCAAAACCGCTCTCTTCAACCTGGTTTAGTAACGGCAGCGGAATATGCACGGTCACGCCATCCGCATCAGCGCCGGGTTCAAACTGGTAGCTTAACCGCAGTTTAAGATTGCCCTGATGCCAGAAGTTCGGGTAATCCAGCTTGCTGATTTTCTCCGCGCCCTCTTTGATAAGCATGCTCTTTTCAAAGTTGAGCAGATCCGGTGTCTCACGGCTGACCCTCTTCCACCAGCTATCAAAGTGGCGGGCGGAAACCACATCATGGCTGATGCGCTGGTCGTAAAATTCAAACAGCGTCTCATCATCGACCAGAATATCGCGACGACGCGATTTATGCTCCAGCTCTTCCACTTCCGCACGCAGCTTGAGGTTGTCACGGAAAAACGCATGCCGCGTCTGCCAGTCACCTTCCACCAATGCATGGCGAATAAACAGTTCACGCGATAGTGCAGGATCGATCTGGCTGTAGTTCACCTTACGGGCGGCAACAATCGGTAAGCCGTAAACAGTGACTTTTTCTGTCGCCATCACCGCCCCCTGGGCACGCTCCCAATGCGGTTCACTGTACGAACGTTTCATCAGATGCTGGGCAACCGGCTCCACCCACTCGGGATCGATTCGCGCGGCAATGCGCCCCCACAAACGGCTGGTTTCCACCAACTCTGCAACCATTGTCCACTTCGGCGGTTTTTTGAATAAACCGGAACCTGGGAAGATCGAGAAACGGGCATTACGCGCACCGGTAAATTCCTGTTTATCCGCATCTTTCATCCCGATATGCGACAGTAAACCGGTCAGCAGCGCGACGTGGATTTCCCGGTATTCAGCTGGTTCGCTGTTAACCGGGATCCCTAACTCTTTCACGACCTGACGCAGCTGCGTGTAGATATCCTGCCATTCGCGCACGCGCAGATAGTTAAGGAAATCAACCTTACACTGACGGCGGAACTGGTTCGACGACAGCGCCTTTTGTTGCTCGCCGAGGTAATTCCACAAATTTACAAATGCAAGGAAATCAGACTCTTTGTCGTGGAAGCGGCGGTGTTTTTCGTCGGAAGCCTGTTGCTTATCCATAGGACGTTCACGCGGGTCCTGAATGGACAGCGCCGAGGTAATGATCATCGCCTCACGGACGCAGCCATGTTTCTGCGCTTCCAGCACCATACGCGCCAGACGTGGGTCCACTGGCAATTGCGACAACTGACGGCCCAACGGCGTCAGTTTGTAAGCGGTTTGCTGCTCGTCGGTGGTAATCGCCCCCAGCTCTTCGAGCAGGCGCACACCATCCTGAATATTGCGTTTATCCGGGGCTTCAACAAACGGGAATGCCGCAATATCCCCCAGACCCAGCGCCGTCATTTGCAGAATAACCGACGCCAGATTGGTACGTAGAATTTCCGGATCGGTAAACTCCGGGCGCGACAGGAAATCATCTTCTGAATAGAGACGAATACAGATCCCTTCCGATACACGACCACAGCGACCTTTACGCTGGTTCGCAGAAGCCTGCGACACCGGTTCAATCGGCAAGCGCTGCACTTTGGTACGGTAGCTGTAACGGCTGATACGCGCCGTTCCTGGGTCAATCACATACTTGATGCCAGGTACGGTCAGCGACGTTTCCGCCACGTTGGTCGCCAGCACGATACGGCGACCGCTGTGCGACTGAAACACGCGGTTCTGCTCGCTGTTGGAGAGACGGGCGTACAGCGGCAAGACTTCGGTATGACGTAAATCCAGTTTGTTCAGTGCATCAGCGGTATCGCGAATTTCACGTTCACCACTCATGAAGATCAGAATGTCACCCTGGCTTTCGCGTCCCAGTTCATCAACGGCATCGAAAATTGCCTGCAACTGGTCGCGTTCGGTGTCATCCGCGTCTTCAACAATCGGGCGATAGCGTACTTCTACTGGATACGTTCGACCGGAGACTTCGATAATTGGCGCGTTATTGAAATGCTTTGAAAAACGCTCCGGATCGATAGTCGCCGAGGTGATGATAATTTTCAGATCTGGACGGCGCGGCAGAAGCTCTTTCAGATAGCCAAGCAGAAAGTCGATGTTCAGACTGCGTTCGTGCGCTTCATCGATGATGATGGTGTCGTACTGCATCAGCATCCGATCCTGCTGGATTTCCGCCAGCAGAATACCGTCCGTCATCAGCTTAACCATGGTGTTATCGCTGACATGATCGCTAAAGCGGACTTTATAGCCGATACAGCCACCCGGCTCAGTGTGTAGCTCTTCAGCAATACGGTTAGCGACGGTACGCGCCGCCAGACGACGCGGCTGGGTGTGGCCGATCAGCCCCTTCACCCCTCGCCCCAGCTCCATACAAATTTTTGGTAGCTGGGTGGTTTTACCTGAACCGGTTTCCCCGGCAACTATCACCACCTGATGGTCGCGAATAGCTTCCAGAATATCCTGTTTTTTCTGGCTGACAGGCAGGTTTTCCGGGTAGGTAATTGTCGGTCGAGCGGCTTCACGCAGCCCAACCTTACCGGCTGCCTGGTCAATCTCTTTTGCCATCTCCTGGTAAATGGCCTGTTGTGCATCAGGATTTTTAACCTTCTTCACGCCATGCAGGCGACGAGAAAAACGCTGTCTGTCGCGCAGCATCAGCGATTCCAGCTGTTGCTGCAGGATGTTGAAGGTTAATTTTTGTTGTTCTGTCATAGCGTTAGAGGGCAGTGCTCTGCCAGGTTAAATCTCTTGTAGATGATGGGTATAGAGTACCACATCGGCGCTTTTCATGTGTTGTTCAATAATTTCGAACATAGGATTCGATATATTGCGCTATCACTGCGGCAGGATTGTGAATAAAGTGTCAACAAGCAACGGGGCACATCCCCTTCAAACACATAAAAGGAAACACCCATGAGCAAGGTATTAGTTCTCAAATCCAGTATTCTGGCAGGGTACTCTCAGTCTGGTCAGTTGTCTGATTATTTTGTTGAACAGTGGCGTGAAAAGCACTCTGCTGACGAAATCACCGTCCGTGACCTGGCTGCAAATCCTGTTCCGGTACTGGATGGCGAACTGGTGGGTGCGATGCGCCCGAGCGATACCCCGCTGACGCCACGTCAACAAGAAGCACTGGCGCTGTCTGATGAGCTGATCGCTGAGCTGAAAGCGCATGATGTGATTGTTATCGCCGCGCCGATGTATAACTTCAACATCCCAACGCAGCTGAAAAACTACTTCGACCTGATTGCCCGTGCTGGCGTAACCTTCCGTTACACCGAGAAAGGCCCGGAAGGTCTGGTAACCGGAAAACGTGCTATCGTGCTGACCAGCCGTGGTGGTATCCATAAAGATACGCCGACCGACCTGATCACCCCGTATCTGAATGTGTTCCTGGGCTTTATCGGCATCACCGATGTGAACGTCGTCTTCGCGGAAGGTATTGCTTACGGTCCGGAAGTGGCATCTAAAGCACAGTCCGATGCAAAAGCGGCAATCGACAGCGTCGTCGCTGCCTGATGATTGACCCTCTCACCATCCGGTGGGAGGGTACTTACTTCTTTGCCTGCTTCCCGTGAATGCGATTAATATCACGCCAGATGGTTGCATAATCCCTGCACTTCGCCAGATTCTCTTCCCAGCAATGCAGTAAAAATTGTTCCGGCTCCGCGACATCCCGGCTTAACAGCTTGAATACCCAACGATTCCAGACATACCACTTAAAAAGCCACATGATTTCACTCCAGTGACGCTACCGGAGGGGAACTATATCAACATCGATATCATGCCGTGTGGCAACTATTGCGATGTCGATGAATAATTCAAGTGAATGCAATACTTGTCAGCGTCGGCTCAGAAATGAATTATTCTTTCCTTAACCATTTGCCATTTATGCCCTGTACGTACTCACCGGGTTTGGCGCGAGCGACCAGTTTTTGCCCGGCCATTTTTGCCACTTCATCTGGCGGAATATTATTGCTTTCAGCCAGTTGTTGATAACTGGCGTTGCGCGCTTTATTAATCTCATTCACCAGCGCCTGCGTTTCAGCATCCGTTTTCAGCGCGACAAGATAGCCGTTGAGCGTTTCACCTACCCGCCCCTGGGTTCTGGCTTCATTCAGCGTCAATGCCCATACGTTGCCGCTCAAAAAACTTAACGCCACCAGGATCGCTACAAGCTGTTTTTTCATCGTGACCTCAGAACAGATCGCTGCGCGATTTCAGTAAACTCTCGACGTCTTTATCCACTTTGATATGGATTTCGTGCTCGATTTTGACGTTCATATTGATAGTGATGGGCTCTTTAGGCGCAGCCACTTCGATTCTGGGGGTACACCCCACCAGCAGAGATGACGCAAGCAGGCCCAGCATGGCAGCTATCATTTTCATTGTTGTTCCTCACATTCCTTGCCTTCCGGGCAATGGGTTTCTGGCAGCGCCGCATTTTGCTCAAGCCATGCCTGTAAATTGTCACCAAAACGCAAACTGCGCCATAACGTAAATACGTTTTCCTCATGGGTGTAATTCAAATTAACGGTACCCACTTTGCCATCCACCCGGCTATTCCCCGTGACGTTTGACTGCATAGTTAAAACACCCAGGTTATCCAGATTTATTTTCGTCCAGGAATGCGTTATTTCCATATAACGTAACCAGTTGATCGCCGCGCCGGCTGCCATGTTATCTTTGACAACGGCATCCGCGGTGTCTTTATCAATACGTAACGTCATTGGTCCTGGGTTGGTCAACCACCCGTCTTTGATGATCCACTTTTCATTATTCAGCCATAACGGTAACGCACCGCTGACCGGACCCGACATCGCAAACTGCTTCGGATTTACCGCACTGATGAGTTCGCTGGAGGAGATATTCTGCACCCGTAACAATGCCGGATCGTGCTGCGGCATACGCAGTTGTTGCATAACCACTTTGCCACCCAGCAGTTCGGCGCTGACATCGCTTAACAGTAGCGGATTGTCCTCACTCCAGGGATATCCGCCCTGCAGATCGGCGGTGATGTTTGTCGCAGCAACCTGATTCACAACTTCCGCAATACGTAATGACACCGGCCCCCGCGTACCCAGTTGCCATGCGCCTTCACTAAAACGAAACGGCAGCACAAAATCGACACCGTTAATTTGGTTATCAGGCATCCAGGCACTGCCCCCTTTCAGTACGCCGTGCCCCCCCGCCTCAAAGCCCTGCTCCGGCGCGGCAGAGAATGCCACCTGCGCATACAGTTCACCTTCGCGCAGATTCATTTTCCAGTCCGGTGGTACCAATGGCTGGAAAACGCTGAGTGATTGTTTTGGCCACCAGGCCTGGCCACGCAGGCGGACCCCATCCCAGCGTCCATTCAACTGTACCGGACCCATTGCCCCGGCATGAAGTTGACCTTTAAACTGGAAAATCGTCGGATCGGTCCCTTCGACGCTGAACTTCAGCGTTGAAGGGGGTAAGACGCTGCCCCCACTAAAGAGCGTATTTCCGGCATCGAGCGAAAGCGCACCGCTAAACGTCGGTTTTTCGGCATCTCGGACCCACACGATCGGCGCATCCATCACCAGACGCGGGTTTTCCACCTTCATGGTGCCGTATTGCAGATGATCAAATCCGGTCGAGAGGTCGAAAAGTCTCAGGGTGTTGTCATGCCACTCCCCTTTGCCCGCGACATCCCAACTCGCATGCATCGGTGTAAAACTGCCTTTGCCCCAATACCGCCACTGCCAACGACCGGCATCAGGAAGAAAATCATTTGCCAGACCATCAAGGTGTAACTCAAAGCCCCCCATCTGGTTCTCATGCGCGCGTAAAATGGCCTGTAGCCGCCCATCCACACCGCGCTGTGTCACTTTAACGCCAGCCAATGGCCAGCGAATTTCGTCAATATCAAGTGAGTCGATGACTCGGCCACGCGAACGCAGCAATGCTCCAGGTTCAAACGCCAATTGCGGATCGTTCAGGCTGCCGGTGAGGCTTGCAGGTAACATGGCGTAGAAAATCAGATCGCCTTGTTTGGCTTCACCGGTCAACTGCAGCGGCATTTCGCTGTTATCCATGTTGAGCTTGCCGGGCCCCAGGGTTAACACCGCATTCCCTTTGCCAGCTTCACCTTGCGTCAGAATATTCAGACGCCCACTCACCACGGCATTTTCCAGGCCGGCCTGCCAGTTTTCGACTTTCACCCCCAGACGCCCGCTTAACGGGAACCCCTGATAAGGCCAGTTCCAGCGACCGTCACTGATAGTCAGTTGCTGACGCGTTATTTCCCATGGCAGATCGAGAAGCGGATCGGCCGCATCCCGTGCCATCACGATCAGTTGTCCGCTATTTTCTTGCCATTCCAGCTCCGCATCCACCAGCGTGGGTTCCTGCGGTAAACTGAGCGTTGCAACCGCATGCCCGCTCACAGGCAGTCCGTCAGGAACCAGCGGCATCGTAAATTCCCCAACCAGTTTTACCGGCGGTTGCCCTTCAAATGCCGCAACGTCCAGTTCATTTACCGTCAGATTTTGTCCATGCAGGCGCCCCTGGAATTTAACCTTTTCCCCCTGGTAGCGAAGCTGCTGAATAGACGATGTTAACGAAAGTGACAGTTTGCCCTGCCACTCCTGCCATGGAGAGAGAATAACGTTATCGATGTTAATCCAGGTATTGGGCAGCATCGATTGCCATTCCGCCAACGTTTTAGGCGCGACGGGTGAGGGTTGCGTCTGAGGCAGTTTGGCCAGGCAAGCAGAATCCACTTCAATCGTCTTGACGTTCAACAACCAACGACTCGGGTGCGACAGTTCGGCCTGAGTAATACGTGCTAACGGGCAATCATCGACCAGATAACGAAGTTCCGGGATATACAGTCCGTGTCGGGTCAGCCGTGGGCTCTCATCAAGCGCGATACGCGTGCCTACCGGTAACCAGACACCCACCAGCGTAGGCACCCACAAACCGAGTGTCATCAGCAGCGTCAGCGGCATGAGAATCAATAATAAGAGGAGTGCCAGAACGGCTTTATATTTACCCTTCATGGGTAGTTAATATCCTGATTTAGCGAAAATTTAAGCCGGTTTAGGCTTGTATTGTGGCATGTTTAACTAAACATGCCCACATTAAGAATAGATGCTCCCGAAAGATATGTCGTTTTTATAGAACGCAGATCAGTCACAAAGAAACTGATAAATCAATAAGATGGAGATTAATTACATCCGTTCAGGACTGTTATGACAGCGATGCGTCAATCAATACCTTACATTGCAAAATGATAGGTTTACAGTGAGTGCGATTAGAATGCTCTGCTGTGCGTCTGTTGCCAAACAAAGGGGTTGTATGAATCATTCGCAAAGAGAAACGCTATGCGCCAGTCTGCCGTTAAACCCACTGCTGGACGCTGAGCTGACAGGTTATCAATGGGCGCGGAATAATGTCGGTCTGTCCGGGGCGGCAATTTATCACTTATATGGCAAGGCTGATGCGCCAGAGTTATTTCTAAAGCATGGCAAAGGCACCGTTGCAAATGATATCACCGATGAAATGGTCAGACTCAACTGGCTGCAGGCCTATATGCCTCTGCCCGCCATCAATCATTTTAGCCGTACGGCTGATGAAGCGTGGCTTCTGACAACAGCAATCAGTGGAAAAACCGCTTTTCAGATGCTGGAAGACTATCCTGATGACCGTGGCGATATTGTTGATGCGCTGGCAGTATTCCTGCGTCGATTACATGCCATTCCAGTCAGCCACTGCCCTTTTAACAGCGACTACCCGTTTCGTCTCTCATTAGCCCATACACGAATGGTCAACGGTCTGGTAGATACCGATGATTTTGATGATGAACGTCATGACTGGTCTGCTGGACAAGTCTGGGATGCAATGCATACCCTTTTGCCATTTCCACCCGATCCCGTTGTGACGCATGGCGACTTCTCGCTTGATAACCTTATTTTTGCTGACGGCCGCGTGATGGGTTGTATTGACGTTGGTCGGGTTGGCATTGCCGATCGTTACCAGGACCTTGCGATCCTCTGGAGTTGTCTCGGGGAATTTTCACGGTCTTTACAGCAACGACTTTTTCAAACGTATGGCATTTCCCACCCAGACAGTAACAAAGTGCAGTTTCATTTGATGCTCGATGAGTTTTTTTAAACGCTACGTCTGCAATGTGGGGTCGTACCGTATGTCCGTACCTGACTCCGCCTGCATGGGCAAAAAAACAACCAAAAGCCGCATGCAGTCTGACATGAGTGAAATCAGTTGTTGAAATTAAAGAACCTGCCCACACTAACAACAGATGCGCTGGAATTTTTCATTACGTCTTTGACTGTCAATAATTTTTTATATTTTGTAGAATAATTTGAATTGGATTAATGTGACGTCAAAATCACTGGAGAAAGTCTTATGAAACTCGCCATCTATAGTACAAAACAGTACGACAAGAAGTATCTGCAGCAGGTTAACGAGGCTTTTGGTTTTGAACTTGAATTTTTTGACTTTCTGTTGACGGAAAAGACGGCAAAAACAGCCCACGGTTGCGAAGCCGTGTGTATCTTCGTGAATGACGATGGCAGCCGCCCTGTTCTGGAAGAGCTGAAAAAGCACGGTGTGAAATACATTGCGCTGCGCTGCGCCGGGTTCAATAACGTCGATCTGGACGCCGCGAAAGAGTTGGGCTTGCAGGTTGTACGTGTTCCTGCCTATTCACCTGAAGCCGTCGCCGAACATGCAATCGGTATGATGATGACGCTGAACCGCCGTATCCATCGTGCTTATCAGCGTACTCGTGACGCCAACTTCTCACTTGAAGGTCTGACGGGTTTCACCATGTACGGCAAAACTGCCGGAGTGATTGGTACAGGTAAAATCGGTATTGCTGCACTGCGGATCCTGAAAGGGTTTGGTATGCGCCTGCTGGCGTTTGATCCGTATCCCAGCGCCGCCGCCCTTGAGTTAGGGGTTGAATATGTCGATCTTAAAACACTGTTTGCGGAGTCGGATGTTATTTCCCTGCACTGCCCGTTAACACCGGAAAATTATCATCTGCTCAATCACGAAGCCTTTGAGCAAATGAAAAATGGCGTGATGGTCATCAACACCAGCCGTGGTGCGCTGATTGATTCTCAGGCAGCAATCGACGCGCTGAAAAACCAGAAAATCGGTTCCCTGGGAATGGACGTGTATGAAAATGAACGCGACCTGTTCTTTGAAGATAAGTCCAATGACGTGATTCAGGATGATGTGTTCCGTCGTTTGTCAGCCTGCCATAACGTCCTGTTCACCGGGCATCAGGCATTCCTGACTGCCGAAGCGTTGACCAGCATTTCTGAAACAACCTTGCAGAATCTGGCTCAAATCGCCAAAGGCGAAACCTGCCCGAACGCCCTCTTCTAATCATTCCGCTCCCCTGCCCTCAGGGGAGCACTTTCAGATAATCCCCGATGATAAATCTGGCGATATCATTATTATCATGAATGTGATCCCGTCACGAACGTAGAGAAAGTTAATGAAGAAAATTGTCACGCTGATTGCGCTCAGCATGCTTATGGCTGGCTGTGTGAGCAATGGAAAAATTTCCGTCAATCGCGAACAGTTACAGCACCACCGTTTTGTTTTACAGAGCGTCAATGGCAAGCCGGTAACCGTCGCCAATAACCCACCTGAATTAAGTTTCGGTGAAAATATGACGGTGTCGGGAAAAATGTGTAATCAGTTCCACGGTCAGGGCAAGCTGTCCGACGGTGAATTAAAAGTGAAAGACATGGCAATGACGCGCATGATGTGCGCCGATCCACAGCTTAACGCGCTCGACGGCATCGTCAGCGAGATGTTTAAGCAAGGCGCACAGGTCGATCTGACTGCTGACCAGTTAACACTGGCTACGGCAGAACAAACGTTGACGTTTAAACTGGCGGATTTAATGTAGTAAAAGCAGTGGCTCAATAATTCCCACAGCTTCCGGCGGCAAGCGACTGCTCGCTACAGCGTTTGCCGTTGGGTAATGCACACATCCCGATGGCAGAACCATCCAGTTGACGAGCAACGGATAGCGAACCGCCAATCATGGCACAGTTGGCTTCTCCGGAACTGGACATTGCAGCCTTCATGCCCGGTGCAACGTGTGCGGCCGTTGCCTGCTGAACAGGTTCACTACTGCAAGCCGATAATAATAACGCGGCACACCCTACCCAAAACGCTGCGCGCATCTTACTCCCCTCTGAATATTAACCAAACGACACAGCCATAAATAATAGGCAGCGGAAACACTGCCGTCGAGAGGCAAAATGCGCATTTATGCGTGCTGTTTACATTTTCTGGCAATTTTTTGGCTACTCCTTTGATCAAACCATTCATTCTGTTTATTCCAGGGACACAAAAGCGAAAATGTGCCTGAAAGCCTTTTGCTAAAATAAAAGAATAATTACAGGACTCGCTACTGTTACGCGTGTCCCTCTTTTTGCGCAATGTAAGGGTGTCAGTATGCAAACAATTGACGGTAATGGTGCGGTTGCTTCGGTTGCCTTTCGTACCAGCGAGGTTATCGCCATCTACCCGATTACGCCGAGCTCGACGATGGCGGAACAGGCAGACGCCTGGGCCGGGAACGGGCTTAAAAACGTCTGGGGAGATACCCCTCGCGTCGTAGAAATGCAGTCAGAAGGCGGCGCAATCGCGACCGTTCACGGCGCATTGCAGACCGGTGCGCTCTCAACGTCGTTTACCTCATCGCAGGGTCTACTTTTGATGATCCCAACGCTGTACAAACTGGCTGGTCAGTTGACGCCATTTGTGTTGCACGTTGCCGCGCGTACCATTGCTACTCATGCGCTGTCTATCTTCGGCGACCATTCCGACGTAATGGCCGTGCGCCAGACAGGCTGCGCCATGCTCTGCGCCAGCAGCGTCCAGGAAGCACAGGATTTCGCGCTGATTTCACAAATCGCCACGCTGAAAAGCCGCGTCCCTTTTATTCATTTCTTTGATGGGTTCCGCACATCGCATGAAATCAATAAAATTGTGCCGCTGGCCGATGACACGATCCTCAGCCTGATGCCGCAAGCTGAAATTGATGCGCATCGGGCTCGTGCGCTTAATCCAGAGCATCCGGTTATTCGCGGGACGTCTGCCAACCCGGACACTTACTTCCAGTCACGCGAAGCGACGAACCCATGGTACAACGCGGTTTACGATCACGTAGAACAGGCGATGAACGATTTCGCCACGGCGACGGGTCGTCAGTACCAGCCATTTGAGTATTACGGTCATCCACAGGCAGAGCGTGTCATTATCTTGATGGGTTCCGCGATTGGTACCTGCGAAGAAGTCGTCGAAGAGTTACTTGCTCGTGGAGAGAAAGTTGGCGTCCTGAAAGTTCGGCTGTTCCGCCCCTTCTCCGCCAGACATTTACTGCAGGCATTACCAGAAACGGCGCGTAGCGTTGCCGTTCTGGATCGCACCAAAGAGCCTGGCGCCCAGGCTGAACCGTTGTATCTGGATGTAATGACCGCGTTGGCAGAAGCCTTTAACTGCGGCGAGCGGGAAACATTACCGCGCGTCATTGGCGGGCGTTACGGGCTTTCTTCTAAAGAGTTTGGCCCGGACTGCGTGATGGCGGTATTTAATGAACTGAGCAGCGCTAAGCCCAAATCGCGTTTTACGGTCGGTATTTATGACGACGTCACCAATTTGTCGCTGCCTCTGCCAGAAAACACCCTGCCCGGTACCGCCAAGCTCGAAGCGCTGTTCTATGGTCTGGGCAGCGACGGCAGCGTATCGGCCACCAAAAATAATATCAAGATTATCGGTAACTCCACGCCGTGGTACGCGCAGGGTTATTTCGTCTATGATTCGAAAAAAGCAGGTGGCCTGACCGTTTCTCATCTGCGCGTCAGTGAGAAGCCTATCCGTTCGGCGTATCTGGTATCGCAGGCTGATTTTGTCGGCTGCCATCAGTTGCAGTTTATCGATAAATATCAAATGGCCGAGCGTCTGAAGCCTGGCGGTATTTTCCTGCTCAATACGCCGTATAGCGTGGATGAAGTCTGGACTCGCCTGCCACAGGAAGTTCAGGCGGTTCTGAATCAGAAGAAAGCCCGTTTCTATGTGATTAATGCGGCCAAAATCGCACGTGAGTGCGGTCTGGCCGCGCGTATTAACACCGTCATGCAAATGGCGTTTTTCCATCTGACGCAAATCTTACCCGGTGACAGCGCCCTGGCTGAATTGCAGGGCGCCATAGCCAAAAGCTATAGCAGTAAAGGTCAGGATCTGGTTGAACGTAACTGGCAGGCGCTGGCGCTGGCACGTGAATCCGTCGCCGAGGTGGCACTGCAACCGGTTGATCCGCACAGCGCCAACCGTCCGCCGGTCGTTTCTGATGCCGCGCCTGATTTTGTAAAAACCGTGACAGCAGCAATGCTCGCAGGTCTCGGCGATGCCCTGCCCGTTTCAGCGTTACCACCGGACGGTACCTGGCCGATGGGAACCACGCGCTGGGAAAAACGCAATATCGCCGAAGAAATCCCTATCTGGAAAGAAGAATTGTGTACCCAGTGTAACCATTGCGTTGCCGCCTGTCCGCACTCGGCCATCCGTGCCAAAGTGGTCTCACCAGAAGCGATGGAAAGCGCCCCTGCCAGCCTGCATTCGTTGGATGTGAAATCACGCGATATGCGCGGTCAGAAGTACGTACTGCAGGTTGCACCTGAAGATTGCACCGGCTGTAATCTGTGCGTCGAAGTGTGCCCTGCGAAAGATCGCCAGAATCCTGAGATCAAGGCCATCAATATGATGTCTCGCCTTGAACACGTTGAAGAAGAAAAAGTGAATTATGACTTCTTCCTCAATCTGCCGGAGATCGATCGCAGCAAGCTGGAACGTATTGATATCCGAACGTCTCAGCTGATTACCCCGCTGTTTGAATATTCCGGAGCCTGTTCCGGTTGCGGTGAAACGCCGTATATCAAACTCCTTACGCAGCTGTACGGCGATCGTATGCTGATCGCCAACGCCACTGGCTGTTCATCAATTTATGGCGGTAACCTGCCCTCAACGCCGTATACCACCGATGCTAATGGCCGTGGGCCGGCGTGGGCGAACTCACTGTTTGAAGATAACGCCGAGTTTGGTTTGGGCTTCCGTCTGACGGTAGATCAGCATCGTGTGCGCGTCATGCGTTTACTGGAACAGTTTGCCGATAAAATCCCGGCTGAGCTGAATGACGCCCTGCACGCGGAGGCAACACCAGAAGTCCGTCGTGAGCAAGTTGCAGCGTTGCGCCAGCATCTGCAGGGTGTCGAAGACGCACAGCAGTTGCTGACCGACGCCGATGCGCTGGTGGAAAAATCCATTTGGCTGATTGGTGGTGATGGCTGGGCCTATGACATAGGCTTTGGTGGTCTGGACCATGTTTTAAGCCTGACAGAGAACGTTAACATTCTGGTACTGGATACCCAGTGTTACTCCAACACTGGCGGGCAAGCGTCAAAAGCCACGCCGCTCGGTGCCGTGACTAAATTCGGCGAGCATGGTAAACGCAAAGCCCGCAAAGATCTTGGTGTCAGTATGATGATGTACGGTCATGTATACGTGGCGCAGATCTCGTTGGGCGCACAGCTAAACCAGACGGTGAAAGCGATTCAGGAAGCGGAGTCTTATCCGGGCCCGTCACTGATTATTGCGTACAGCCCTTGCGAAGAACATGGCTACGATCTCGCGTTGAGCCACGATCAGATGCGTCAGCTCACCGCAACCGGATTCTGGCCGCTATACCGCTTTGACCCGCGTCGTGCAGACGAAGGTAAACTGCCGCTGGCGCTGGACTCTCGCCCACCGTCAGACGCGCTGGCTGAAACATTGCTTAACGAGCAGCGATTCCGCCGCCTGAATGCTCAACAACCCGAGGTTGCGGAGCAACTGTGGAAAGACGCGACGGCTGATTTGCAAAAACGCTACGATTTCCTGGCACAATTGGCAGGAAAAACAGAAAAAAGCAGTACTGATTAATACGCTCAGTTAGGTATTAACCTGGAGTCAAAAAAAAGCCCGAACAATTGTTCGGGCTTGTCAATTTATTCGCTGGGTAGTGAGCATGCCTGCCAACACACCAACGAAAATAAATTAAATCGTGACAATAAAGGCATATAACCTGCGCAGAGTAACGCAATAAAATCCCCTTGTATAATTTTTATTTTATATATGTTCACAACAAAACATTCATGATAATTATCACCATTTCAGCGGAATTATTTATTTAAGGTTTTACTTAAGACGTAACAATTCATATTTATCTCTTTACGGAACTTCTCCTTTAGCATGCTTTTACTCCCTACACGGGTAGTCACAGGTTAATAAAAAAACTAAAGGATTATTTCAATGAACAGAAAAGTATTGGCACTCGTAATTCCTGCACTGTTAGCTGCTGGCGCTGCTCACGCTGCTGAAGTTTATAATAAAGATGGCAACAAGTTGGATCTCTACGGTAAAGTAGACGGCCTGCATTACTTCTCCGACGACGCCAACAGCGATGGCGATCAGACTTATATGCGTATGGGCTTCAAAGGTGAAACTCAGGTTAACGATATGATCACCGGTTATGGCCAGTGGGAATATCAGGTTCAGGCTAACGGTACTGAAAGCGGCGATAAAGGTGATTCCTGGACTCGTCTGGCCTTCGCCGGTATTAAAGTTGGCGACTACGGTTCATTCGACTACGGTCGTAACTACGGTGTACTGTACGACGTAGAAGGCTGGACCGATATGCTGCCAGAATTCGGTGGAGACTCCTATACCAAGGCTGATAACTTCATGACCGGTCGTGCTAACGGCGTAGCGACCTACCGTAACACTGACTTCTTCGGTCTGGTTGACGGTCTGAACGTTGCGCTGCAGTATCAGGGCGCGAACGAAAGTCAAAACGGGCAGGAAGGCACCAATAATAGTGGTGACCGTAATGTGAAGAACTCCAACGGTGACGGCTTCGGTATCTCCTCTACCTACGATCTGGGTATGGGCGTAAGCTTCGGTGCAGCATATACCTCTTCCGATCGTACCAACGAGCAGGTAAACCATTCTACCGCAGGTGGCGATAAAGCTGACGCGTGGACTGCCGGTCTGAAATACGACGCGAACAACATCTATCTGGCAACCATGTACTCTGAAACCCGCAATATGACCCCGTATGGCGGCTCAGACGGTTACGACAATACTATTGCCAACAAAACTCAGAACTTCGAAGTCACTGCACAGTACCAGTTCGACTTTGGTCTGCGTCCGGAAGTGTCTTTCCTGATGTCTAAAGGTAAGGATCTGACCATGCCAGGTACTGTAGCAAGCCCAGCAGGAACCAGCACAGACAAAGATCTGGTGAAATATGCTTCTATAGGTGCGACTTACTTCTTCAACAAAAACTTCTCCACCTATGTTGATTACAAAATCAACCTGCTGGACGAAGACGACAGCTTCTACACCCAGAACGACATCTCTACCGATGACACTGTAGCACTGGGTATGGTTTACCAGTTCTAATCTGTCTCTGTCAGCCCGCTGGCAACAGCGGGCTATCCTTTCATTAATAGCAATTCTGTTTTATCCAGATCAAAACGTTATATCTGTTGCGTTAAAACACACCTTTGATAGATGATATCTTGCATTAACACCTGTAGTAGAGGATACCTGCAATGAATCATCACCCCGTTAAATCATCCCGTATTGCATCCGTCGGCTATGACGAATCCTCTCGCACACTTGAAATTCGCTTTCATCAATTGTCTACGCTGCAATACCAACATGTCCCCGCGCGTATTTTTCGAGATTTCCTGAGCGTAGTCTCTAAAGGTCGATTTTATGATGGCGTTATAAAAGGGAAATTTCCTGAAATCAAAATAAAGTGATGCCAAAATGTGATCTTTGTCATTGTACATAAAGTGCCATTACGCGGTAAGCTTTACGTGGATACTTAAACAGGAGGTTTTATGAACAGAACGATTCTTGTACCCATCGATATTTCAGACTCAGAATTAACTCAACGCGTTATTGCCCATGTTGAAGCAGAGGCAAAAATTGACGATGCGCAGGTGCATTTTCTGACCGTTATTCCGTCACTGCCCTATTACGCTTCTTTGGGACTGGCCTACTCGGCAGAGTTACCGGCCATGGACGATCTGAAAGCCGAAGCTAAATCTCAACTGGAAGAGATTATCAAGAAGTTCAATATCCCAACGGACAGAGTGCATGTTCACGTTGCTGAAGGTGCGCCAAAAGATAAAATCCTGGAGATCGCGAAAAAATTACCGGCAGATATGGTCATTATTGCCTCACACCGACCGGACATCACCACTTATCTACTGGGCTCTAACGCCGCAGCCGTGGTGCGTCACGCGGAGTGTTCAGTTCTGGTGGTTCGCTAAGCTGTCTGGCCCGCACACCGTTGCGGGCTTTTTGTTTCTCCCTCTTTTACCCCGCGATTCCTGACCTAAATGTGCTGACATTTTTCCCGCTTATCCGTACCATACACGCCACAGTTTTTATATCAGACTTTTTTTGCCGGACTATCCGGCGTGATGCATACTTTTCTGATGCCACACTACGAATTGAGCCTCTATTAAATGTCGCAAAATCAAGATATTAGCAAGAAAGAACAATACAACCTGAACAAATTACAGAAACGCCTGCGTCGTAACGTGGGTGAAGCTATTGCCGATTTCAATATGATCGAAGACGGCGATCGCATTATGGTGTGTCTTTCCGGTGGGAAAGATAGCTACACCATGCTGGAAATCCTGCGGAATTTGCAGCAAAGTGCCCCGATCAGTTTCTCTTTGGTCGCCGTAAATCTGGATCAAAAACAACCGGGCTTCCCGGAGCACATCCTGCCGGAGTATCTGGAACAACTGGGTGTTGAGTATAAAATTGTCGAAGAAAACACCTACGGGATCGTCAAAGATAAAATTCCTGAAGGCAAAACGACCTGCTCTCTCTGTTCCCGTCTGCGCCGCGGCATTTTGTACCGTACAGCAACCGAATTAGGCGCCACCAAAATTGCGCTGGGGCACCATCGCGACGACATCCTGCAAACGCTGTTTTTAAACATGTTCTACGGCGGAAAAATGAAAGGTATGCCGCCGAAGCTGATGAGCGATGATGGTAAGCATATTGTGATCCGTCCGCTGGCCTATTGCCGCGAAAAAGATATCGAGCGTTTCTCTGAAGCGAAAGGTTTCCCGATTATTCCGTGCAACCTGTGTGGTTCACAGCCTAACCTGCAGCGTCAGGTGATCGCGGATATGCTGCGTGACTGGGACAAACGCTATCCAGGTCGTATTGAAACGATGTTCAGTGCGATGCAGAATGTGGTGCCTTCTCACCTGAGCGATATTAATCTGTTCGATTTTAAAGGCATCAAGCACGGTTCAGAAGTGGTAGATGGCGGTGATCTGGCATTCGATCGTGAAGAGATCCCACTGCAACCAGCAGGCTGGCAGCCGGAAGAAGATGAAAACCAGTTAGATGAGTTGCGTCTGAACGTGGTGGAAGTGAAGTAAACCTCTGTCAGGCCTACAACGTGCACAAGCGCTGTAGGCCTGATAAGCGGAGCGCCATCAGGCACGCCTACGGGCATTTATTTTAATAAACGAACCCGGCAGTTCTTGCCTTTGATCTTACCATTCTGCAGCTGCTTCCACGCTTTATGTGCCACAGACTGGCGAACGGCCACGTAGACATGCGCCGGATGAACGGCAATTTTGCCGATGTCGGCGCCATCCAGACCAATATCGCCGGTCAGTGCACCGAGAACATCGCCGGGACGCATTTTGGCCTTTTTACCGCCATCGATGCACAGCGTCACCATCTCGGCCTCCAGCGGCAGAATTGAGCCATTACCCGGTGCGGGTAGCCAGTTCAGCTTCAGTTGCAGCATCTCGGACAGAATATTGGCACGTTGCGCTTCTTCCGGCGCACAGAAGCTAATCGCCAGGCCACTGTTACCCGCACGGGCAGTACGTCCAATACGGTGCACATGAACTTCCGCATCCCATGCCAGTTCAAAGTTAACCACCAGCTCGAGCGATTTAATATCCAGCCCACGCGCCGCTACATCGGTGGCAACCAGCACACGAACACTGCCGTTGGCAAAACGTACCAGCGTCTGGTCCCGATCGCGTTGCTCAAGATCGCCGTGAAGCGATAATGCGCTTTGCCCTGCTGCGTTCAGTGCATCACAAACGGCCTGACAATCTTTTTTGGTGTTACAGAAAACCACACATGATGCCGGCTGATGCTGACTAAGCAATTTTTGCAACAGCGGAATTTTGCCGTGTGAGGAGATTTCAAAGAATTGTTGTTCAATCGCTGGCAACGCATCGACCGTATCAATCTCAATCGTTAACGGATTATTCTGTACGCGACCACTGATCGCGGCAATCGCTTCCGGCCAGGTTGCGGAAAACAGCAATGTCTGACGTGACGCTGGCGCAAAGCGGATCACATCATCAATGGCATCACTAAATCCCATATCCAGCATCCGATCGGCTTCATCCATCACCAGCGTATTCAACGCATCAAGGGAGACGGTGCCTTTTTGCAGGTGGTCGAGTAAACGTCCCGGCGTGGCAACAATAATATGTGGGGCATGTTGCAGAGAATCACGCTGAGCGCCAAAGGGCTGGCCACCGCACAGCGTTAAAATTTTGGTATTTGGCAGAAAACGCGCCAAACGACGCAATTCACCGGCAACCTGGTCAGCCAGTTCGCGGGTTGGGCACAGTACCAGCGACTGAGTCTGAAACAGTGCAGCATCAATGTGTTGTAACAGGCCAAGACCAAACGCGGCCGTTTTGCCACTGCCGGTTTTTGCCTGCACGCGAACATCTTTTCCTGCCAGGATTGCCGGCAAGGCAGCGGCCTGAACAGGCGTCATTTCAAGATAACCCAGCTCATTAAGATTCTCGAGTTGGGCGGCAGGCAAAACATTCAGGGTTGAAAAAGCGGTCACAATTTAATCTCGCGGTAAAAACTCACATTCAGCAGGCGCGTATCCTCGCAGATCTGCGCCCGTGATGCGACAATTTAATCGGCTCTTCATCCGGCGACGGGTCCGGCATAGGTTGCGGACGAGGTATTGGATCGGGAATCGGAACCGGGTCGGTGGGGACAGTATCGGAATGGGGGCGTTGCAACTGCAACGGGGCGAATAAGCAGGTCATATTACCCTCCAGTGAGTCAGACTGACCCTTTTAGGGTAGACGCTGGTTTCCTGCAGGCAAAAAAAAGCCGACTAATCTAAGTCGGCGTCGTACGAATCAATTGTGCTATGCAGTAATTCAAAAAAGGAAGTAAGACAATATGGAGCGCAACGCCCATCGCTTGACGTTGCATTCACCTGCGAGAGAGATATTGCCCCGAATAGGTAGATGGTTTATTGACCTCGCTCAAAAACTTCGCCGTTTTCACTCACGAAAGTCGCTAAAAAACGTAGTTGTTACAACCATTTACTACGATGCAACCATAAAGTAACACCACCAATCAGGACAACTAACAGAATACAGAATAGTGAAAAACCAAACTGCCAGCCGCCACCGGGAATCCCCCCGAGATTGACGCCAAACAGGCCGGTTAAAAATGTACTGGGCAGAAAAACCATTGCCATCAACGACATGGTATAGGTTCTTCGCGCCAGAGATTCCTGCATAACCTGAGCAATTTCATCCGCCATAATGCCCGTCCGGGCGATGCACGCATCGATCTCATCCAGCCCTCTTCCCAACCTGTCGGCGATATCCTGCATCCGACGTCGGTGATCGTCAGTCATCCACGGTAAACGTTCACTCGCCAGGCGCGCATAAGCATCGCGCTGAGGGGCCATATAACGCCGCATGACTATCAGTTGCTTGCGCAGTAATGCCAGAAAACCGCGAGGTGGGATCTGCTGGTCCAGCAGGTTGTCTTCCAGATCGATAATTTTGTCATGCAATTGTTCGATAAACTCACTGGCATGATCGGTTAAGGCATCACAAACATCCACAAGCCAGCTACCACAGTCAGACGGTCCCGTCCCTTCCTGCAAGTCACTCACCACATCATCCAGTGCCAGCACTTTACGCTGACGCGTTGAGACAATCAGGCGTTCATCCATATATAAGCGCATGGCGACAAGTTGGTCAGGGCGTTCGTCGGTGCTGCCATTAATACAGCGTAACGTAATCAGCGTCCCTTCCCCGACCCGGCTTACGCGTGGGCGAGTACTTTCTCCCGCCAACGCATCACGCACATTATTAGGAAGCAGAGGCGTTGTCGCCAGCCATTGCGCGCTATCAGAATGGGTGTAATTAAGATGCAGCCAGCACGGATGCGCACTGTCGATAACATCGTTGTCTTCCAGCGGTTTCACGCCACCGCGACCATCCAGCAGCCAGGCAAACACGGCATCCGGCACATTAACTTCGGTTCCCTTAATGGCTTCCACAGCGCCTCCATAAACATTCAAACTTTTCGTTAGTCTAGTCTTCAGTATATGTTAAGCAATATCGCATTGTCCCATTATGCTGAAATGATTCATAAAAGTGTTCAGGAAAATAAAAAGCGCCGACGGGTTCGGCGCTGTGGCGAGCAGATGTTGAATCTTAAAATGAAGAACCGTATTTAACCCGTTGACGTAGTCCGGAAACAGGGGGATCCCGATGCAAGATCGTGGTTGTTTCGACAGACATATTTTTACTTAAGCGAAATTTATGTGTACGTGACAGAAGATCATTCACCTGAGTTTTCAGGATGCCGGACGAATCAGATAACTCATCGACCATGCTGACATTACTTTGCGTCACGTTTTCCAGTTCGGTCAGAGCCTGGGTAATTCTGGTGATCCCGTTTTCCTGTTCCCGTGTGGTTGTTAATATCTCCGCCATCAGTTGATTTAGCTGCCCTGCCCCCCCCACAATATCCTGCATGTTCTTTTCGGCTTCACGTACAACCGCCGCCCCCTGCTGGACATTGTAATGCGTTTCATCGATAAGCCGTTTAATGCTTTTTGCCGCTTCTGCGCTACGGTGTGCCAATATTCTCACTTCACCTGCAACGACAGAAAAACCTTTGCCATGTTCGCCGGCTCTCGCCGCCTCAACCGCCGCATTCAATGCCAGAATATTCGTCTGGAATGCAATACCATCGATTAACGCGATAATTTCAGTCATCTGCTGAGCACAGTCGGTGATCGAGCGCATATTGGTGGCGACCTGCACCATTAAATCGCCCCCCTGGCGAGCCGATTGTGTCGCAATATTTGCCTGGGCGCTCGCCATTTGCGTATTATCTGCATTATTGCGCGTACTAACCGCTATCTCATCCATATTTGCAGCTGTTTGCATTAACGCGCCAGACTGCTGTTCCGTTTTTACTGACAATTCGGCGCTACGCTCTGCGAGCTGTTCGGAAAGCGTCATCACGGTCCGCGAAGAGGTTCTGATCTCACTGACTAACGTAGAAATATTACTCGCCAGACTGTTAATTCCCGGAATAAGTCTGCCTGCACAGTTATTACCGAACTCAGGAATACTCATCGCCAGATTCCCTGCGGTCACCTCTTCAATGCTTTCTTTTACCGTATTAATCGGCACGACGAGATATTTTGTCATATACCACCATAAATATAATAGTGAAATAGTACAAACTACATCAGTGCCAATAATGACATCAAACCCTGCAGATAATATTACCTCTACGACATTGAGGGCCACTACGGTACATACCAGAAATAAAATAATAAACGTTCTGACGCTTATATTATTTAACATTTTAATCCCACCAGCCAAAGAATAACGCGGAGTATTATTTTTTATAGCACCTGCAATGCAGATTGCCATTCCGCGATACCGAAAGTTCCATTTTCAATGAGAGCATGTCGCCTTTTCACTTAAAGCACACTATCACACTACCAGTTTACATTAGTCTGGTTGTTTATCCCGCATAAGCTGGCATTCACGCCAGTAGCCAGACTATTGTCACCCAGTGCATGATGCGAGCAAAAATACACCAAACCATAAATATGGTGAATGTTTTCATAAGCGAACATCACATATTCCACCGTTATAGCGGCTCAGACTAATACTGCTGACAGGAAAATAAGAACGCGCCGGGTTTTACCAGGTTAACTGGACAGAATCTGCTAGATTTATCATCACGGTTTTTTATCGATGGGTAGTAAGATGTTGCACGTGTCGTGGGACCCTGTACTGATTGGGATTTCCTTTGTTGTCGCATTCATTGCTTCGTTTATTGCCCTCGATAGCGCAGGGAAAGTGGCGATCTCCAGTCGTCGGGAATCGACTTTCTGGCGTTTATCTGGCGGGGCAACGCTGGGGATGGGGATCTGGTCGATGCATTTTATTGGCATGCTGGCCATGAAAATGAGTATGCCGATTAATTATCACTTTTCGCTCACGGCATTTTCTTTTTTGATCGCACTCATTTCCGCGACGCTTGCCATCAATATTGCAATATCAGGTCAAACGCTTTCGACCAGGCGGCTTATTGTTGCAACAAGCCTATTAAGCACCGGTGTTGTGGCCATGCACTACGTTGGCATGGTCGCTATCGTTGAACATGTTGCTATCCGCTGGCAGTTCTCACTCATTTTACTTTCCGTGGTCATTGCCATTATCGCGTCAGGGATCGGCCTGTGGTTAGCTTTTCATTTGCGGCAAAATACCCGACGCGCATTAATAAACCGACTTATTGCCGCTCTGGTAATGGCACTGGCGATTGCCTCAATGCATTACACCGGGATGGGGGCGGCCACCTTCACTCATTTCGGACACACTGCGCATGATGGACTGAGCACACTGGAACTCTCTATCTGGGTCTGCGCCGTCACGCTGGTGATTCTGGGTATTATGCTGGTTATTTCGATGGTGGATTCTCAGCTACGTACCTCAAGACTGGCCGATAATCTGCATCAACTGAACTGCCAGCTTGAGCACCAGGTCCACTTCGATGCGCTGACCGGCCTTGCCAATCGCACGCAAATAGACGCCTGCTTACAGACCTGCCTGCGTCATTCCAAACTGCATCAACAACACTTCGCCCTGGTCTTTATCGACCTTGATCGATTCAAAATCGTAAACGACACCTGGGGCCATCACATTGGCGATCAGTTGCTTATCGCCAGCACAAAACGCATATACAGCTGCCTTGATGACACCATGACGCTGGCGAGGCTGGGCGGCGATGAATTTATCCTGCTGGTGCCAAACAGCAACCGGGAAGCCATTTCGGCGCTGATGACCCACATTGCCAGCGCCGTCAAAGAATCTTTTACACTGTTTGGACATACCATTCGTGTTTCGTTAAGCGCGGGAAGCAGTCTTTATCCCGAACACGGCTCAACGTTACATGAGCTAAAAGTAAAAGCCGATACTGCGATGTATCATGTCAAACAGGCTGGCAGAAACGGCTGGGCGATTTATACCCCAGAGATGGAGGCTATCGCCGATACGCCGCCAACGTTCCTGCAGGAACTGTCACAAGCACTTGAGCGGAATCAATTCGAATTATGGTATCAACCTAAATACACCGCCGGGGATCACTCTCTGACAGGTTTTGAGGCGTTGCTACGCTGGCATCATCCTGAACGCGGCATTCTGCTGCCGGCTGAATTCCTGCCCGCACTTGAAGAAACAGGCCTGATTATTCCTGTCGGCACCTGGGTTCTCCAGCAGGCATGCCGCCAGTTATATCAATGGAAGTCACAAGGCTACACGCAGTGGACCCTTGCCGTTAATCTGTCACCCGCCCAGTTTGAACAACCTGATATTGTCGATATAGTCTGCAACGCCCTGACGCAATATCAGCTTTCACCAGCACATCTCACGCTGGAACTGACTGAAAGTACGGCACTTAAAAATTTAAAACGCAGCGTGGAAGTCCTGAACGCATTTGCCGATTTGGGGATCACCGTTTCTATTGATGATTTTGGCACCGGTTATTCAAATATATTGATGCTGAAATCACTTCCGGCGCGAGAATTAAAAATAGACAGAATATTTGTCAAAGATATTAGTGAGAACAGCAAAAATACAAAAATCGTGTCTACTATTATTGACATAGCGCACTCTATGAATATGTGCGTTGTGGCGGAGGGGATAGAGACCCAGGAGCAGGAAACACTGTTAACCCAGATGGGCTGCGGTGTGCTGCAAGGCTTCCTGTATGCGAAACCGCTGCCAGCACATAAAATCTATGAATTGATACAAACGGAAAACGCCACAACAGTAAAACCAACGGTACAACCCTTGTCTCACCGACAATCAATAACATTGTGAGATTACATAATTAAAAAAATTCGCCAATAAACCGGCAACACAGCATATGAAGATAACGGGATTATCGATGAGCATAAACGAGCTGCATTCACTGGATTTATTAACCATTCCGGTCTGGATCGTTTCGCCACATACCGAAGAACTGGTGTTCGCCAATACCGTTGCACGGGAACTGATGCAGGCCCCGTGTTTCCCCCCTCTCAGAAAAGGCACATTCTCCACGCACGCACAAAATGATTTACCTATGTATCTCAGCGATTTGCGCAATCATCATGACATTGTGGAGATCCTCACGGTTTACCGCGAAAGCGAAGAAATCGCGCTGGCCTGTCGTTTGTCCATCAGGACGCTTCAGGATGTAGGTGATGTTATCCTCTATGAAGGCATTGAAACACCGACAGCGCAAGGTCTGAAAGCCAGCCGCTCTGCCACCTATCAGCGGAAAAAACAAGGATTCTATGCCCGTTTTTTCCAGACTAACTCAGCACCAATGTTGCTCATCGATCCGTCACGCGACGGATTGATTGTGGATGCAAACCTCAGTGCCCTGAATTTCTATGGCTATGATCATGACGTGATGTGTCAGAAGCATACCTGGGAAATCAATATGCTGGGGCGCCATATATTGCCGGTAATGCATAAAATTGCGCATCTGCCTGGTGGCCATAAGCCCTTACATTTTGTCCACAGACTTGCCGACGGAAGCACCCGTCACGTACAAACCTATGCTGGTCCTATCGAAATCTACGGCAATAAGCTGATGCTGTGCATTGTTCACGATATTACCGAGCAAAAACGTCTGGAACTGGAACTGGAACGCGCCGCCTTGCATGACGCGTTAACCGGGTTACTCAACCGGCGGCATTTTTATCAGATCACTGAGCCAGAGCAGACACACGCAACATCGTTAACGCAGGATTACAGTTTGCTGCTAATCGACACCGATCGGTTTAAAAGCATTAACGATCTTTTCGGGCATTTAAAAGGGGATGATGTACTTTGCGCGCTGGCACGCACCCTGGAATCCTGTGCAAGAAAAGACGATCTGGTTTTTCGTTGGGGGGGAGAAGAGTTTGTACTGCTTTTGCCACGAACGTCTTTAGAGGCAGCCCTTAATCTCGCTGAAGTCATACGCGCGACGGTAGCCAAGGTAAGCCTCCCTGGCCTTCCCCGCTTTACCGTCAGTATTGGTGTGGCGCGACACGAAGCCAATGAAAGCATTGATGAGTTATTTAAGCGCGTGGACGACGCATTGTACAAAGCCAAAAATGAAGGCAGAAACAGAGTGCTGGCTGCCTGATGACTGCCCTGTCTAGCGACTACGTTTAGCGTGGCGTTCCCAGTTCTCCTGTTTCGCCTGCGCCGTTTTACGTAACGCCACATAACATGCCCCGCTGCCGCCATGATGCGGCAGGGCGGCGCAGAAAGCCTGCACATCATCAAACTCCGTTAACCAACGCGCGACGTAGCTACGAACGATGTTGGCATGGGAGTTATCATCACGCCCCTTGCCGTGAATCACCAGGACATTGCGCAACCCATCCTGCTGCGCCTGTAAAACAAAACTAAATAGCATCTGGCGGCAGGTTTCAACGGGCTGTCGCACAAGATTAAGGCTTGCTTGTTGCGGATATTTCCCGGTTCGCAGCTTGTCAGTCACGCCATGCTGTAGCCCTTCGCGACGAAACGCCAGTGGAACGCTCAGCGGGACGATATCCAAAAAACCTGTCGAGAGAAAGTTATCCAACTGCAGCGTATCAATACGTGCCGGGGCGCGAAGATTACGCGTTGGCTGCCAGTGAACATCGGCGCATCCCTTCAGTGGTTGAACATCCCCCATGGCGTCAAGAAACAGCGATGCTTCATCAAGGTTCATGTTTCATCCTCCAGCGATTATGCGACGGTCATTATCATAACCGCGCACTATTATACCGACAACGGTTTACGGTTATTTCCAATAACGCACCGTTCGACATTCCCTTACCCCCACAAGTTAAGATCCGTTTTTGGGGGTATAGCTGCGACTATCATTGACATGATAATGTGTAACCCCGCCAGTAATGAGAGAAACGGATGCTGAACTTACTTGAAGACACCATTGCAACGCCCCTTGGCCCGTTGTGGGTAATTTGTGATGAGCAATTTCGCCTGCGTGCGGTTGAATGGGATCAACATCGCGATCGTATGGAGCAATTGCTGGATATTCATTATCGTTCTGAGGGCTATCAGCGTATTGCTGCCAAAAACCCCGGAGGGTTAAGCGATAAGCTGGCAGAGTATTTTGCGGGAAATCTCAGCATTATAGACACGCTTGAAACCGCAACCGCGGGAACCCCTTTCCAACGCGAGGTCTGGAAAGCGTTGCGTACTATCCCCTGCGGGCAGGTCATGCATTATGGACAACTGGCTGAACAGCTGGGGCGCCCCGGTGCCGCCAGAGCCGTTGGCGCGGCTAATGGTTCCAATCCTGTCAGCATCGTCGTCCCATGCCACCGCGTGATTGGACGGAATGGCACAATGACTGGATATGCGGGTGGTGTGCAGCGAAAAGAGTGGTTATTGCGCCATGAAGGCTATCTGTTACTCTAGAATCCAGGCAATTAATGCCTTATTCATCACACTTCCACACAATGCACCCACAAATAAAGTGCGGTTAATCATATAGATACAAACATTCAACTCGCTTATGCCTGAATTATTCTCTATTGGGAGTAGCTCAGGCTTACGTGCTCACCAAAAAGATGTTAAAATTGACAAATATCAATTACGGCTTGAGCAGACCTATGATCCCGGAAAAGCGAATTATACGGCGCATTCAGTCTGGCGGTTGTGCTATCCATTGCCAGGATTGCAGCATCAGCCAGCTTTGCATCCCGTTCACACTTAACGAGCATGAGCTTGACCAGCTCGATAACATTATCGAGCGCAAAAAGCCTATCCAAAAGGGGCAAACGCTCTTTAAAGCAGGTGACGAGCTTAAGTCACTCTATGCTATCCGTTCCGGAACGATAAAAAGCTATACCATTACCGAACAAGGCGATGAGCAAATCACCGGTTTCCACTTAGCGGGTGACCTGGTTGGTTTTGACGCAATTGGCAGCGGTCATCACCCAAGCTTTGCCCAGGCGCTGGAAACGTCAATGGTATGCGAAATTCCTTTCGAAACCCTGGATGACCTGTCCGGTAAAATGCCGAACCTGCGTCAGCAGATGATGCGTCTGATGAGTGGCGAAATCAAAGGCGACCAGGACATGATCCTGCTGCTGTCGAAGAAGAATGCTGAAGAGCGCCTGGCGGCCTTCATCTACAATCTGTCCCGCCGTTTTGCCCAGCGAGGCTTCTCTCCGCGCGAATTCCGTCTGACGATGACCCGTGGCGATATCGGGAATTACCTCGGCCTGACGGTTGAAACCATCAGCCGCCTGCTGGGTCGCTTCCAGAAAAGCGGTATGCTGGCGGTGAAAGGCAAATATATCACTATTGAGAATAGCGACGCGCTGGCCGTCCTTGCTGGCCACACGCGTAACGTTGCGTAACCTTCTCAGTTAACCTTCTGTCAAATTGCTAAATTACCCCAATTTAATAGTTTGGCAGAAGGCATTTCTGTTCTGATTTAATTAAAATATAAATGCTATAAGCGTACTCAATATAAACATCCCCATCATTAGTGCTGTCGCAATAACTACGGTTAAACACTCTTTACTGCCTGGTTGCATAAAAAACCTCTGAGGTGATCCAATTAAATAACCAGACCATTCCATGGTCAGACGTTTACTTCTGTAAATAATCCAATATTATCAGCCGAGATAATGACGCAGGAGAGCAGCAGTCAGCACACCAATAGCAACGGTGACAGGCATAGGAAAACGTAATGCGGCGATCAGTGTTAAACCTAATGCGATAAGATCGGCAGGGTTTCCGGACGCAAAATAAGGTGCAATAAAGGCCAGCATGACGCATCCTGGAGATGATTTAAGAACCGCCATCGATCTGGGGGATAACGCCCGGTTGCGCAATATCATGTACGACGCAATACGTGTCGCATAGGTGGTCAGAGCCATCAGGAGGATGGCGAACAGCGTTTGCTGGTCTGGCATTATTTATCTCCCTGCAACCAGGCAACCACTAATCCCACCAACGGACCTGCCATGACATACCAGACACCGGGGACGTAATGATAAACCGCAACCGCAACAATCAGGCTGGCAAACCACGGTATCGCTTTGCGAAAGCCGCTCCACATACCCCTGACAAGCACAAGGAATACGGCGGGAAACGCCATATCAAAACCGTAACGATGAACATCGCCAAGCACGGGACCGATTAACGCACCTAACGTGGTACAACCTACCCACATAATATAAAAAGAAAAAGAAGCAGCTAAATAATAAGGCATGCTAAAATGAGGAACATTATTAATGCTTCTTTTATGTGCATCACTATAACTTAACGCCCAACTTTCATCAGTCATAAAAAAAAGTGCAGGTAAAACTTTACGCTTAGGAAAACGCATCAACAGCGGAACAAGAGTTGCGCCCATCAGAATATGTCTGCTATTAACCAGGAATGTGACTGCCATAATAAGAAAAATATGGGGAGGTGACGTCCAGATTTGTATTGCTGCAAATTCAGAGCCACCAGCGAAATTTAATCCCGTCATTAGCGGAACAGCTAAACCACTGAGTCCTTTATGGCTGGCCTGAGCCCCCAAAACCAGCGCAAAAGGGATCACGCCAAGTAAAACGGGAAAACCGTCTTTTAAACCACGGACAACGTCTTTTCTAATACTATCAAAAGCTGTCGGATCATCTGCAGATCCTGCGCCATCTATACTTTCACTCATACTTTTCACACTCATACCCGATGCCTGTTTTGACCCATTTTGATACTGGCGTCAGAATAGAATGCGTGACACTATTAGTAAATATAAATAGTGTCACATTACACTTATGGTGATCCGATGCGCGAGCGTTCTCCCTGGCAGCCGAGACTGTCCAGCAATGCAACATCTCCAACAGAACAATTAGTTGAGGCCCTGGCCGAAGATATCCTTTCAGGATCGCTTCAGCATGGCGCCCGCTTACCAGCCCACCGTAATTTAGCGGACACATTGGGTATCGGGCTTGGCACCGTAACGAAAGCCTATGGGATCCTTGAGAAGCGTGGACTTGTCAGAAGTGTGAAAGGAAGCGGGATGTTTGTGGCACTGGCAAATTCGCGTGGTCAGACCGTCATCGATTTGTCACAAAATACGCCCCCGGCTGCGCTAAGCTCGCGTTCACTCAGCGCGACACTTTCAGCGATCGCTCGCCGTCCGGATATGGATATGTTCAACACCTACGCGCCAGCAGCCGGTCATGACGAACACCGCCGCCTGATGGCTCGCTGGTTCAACAGGCTGGGCATGCCCACTGATTATCGCCAACTCATTATTACCAGCGGAGCGCAACATGCGCTTTCAGTGGCGTTATCGACGGTATGCGAACCTTTTGGGACACTTTATGTGGAGGCGCAAACGTATTCCGGACTGATCCAACTTTCACGGCTGTTAAAACTGAAACTGGTTGGCATTCCGATGGATGACGAAGGGATGGATGTTTCAGTATTGGAGAAAATGCTGGATGCCAGCGATGATAAACGCAGTGCGGTGTATGTCACTCCCCTGCTACAAAGCCCTTCAACACGCATAATGAGTCTTGCCCGGCGAAAAGACCTGATACGCGTTTGCCGCGCAAACGCATTATTTATTATCGAAGATGATGTCTATCGACTCACCCGTAATATTGAACTCCCACAAATTGCCCGACTAGCACCAGATATCACTTTGTATGTTAATAGCTTATCTAAAATACTGAATCCCACACTACGCATCGGCGGGCTTCTGCTACCTGAACAGCTATATTCCCGCGCTGAATCCATGCTCAGAGCAACGGCAATGATGGTTTCCCCGATAAGTTGCGCGATCATGGAGCAATGGTTACTTGATGGTACTGCGGAAACCGTAACCTCTGCGATAGAACACGAAACAGTTCGCCGCTATGAATTAGCCTTTTCTATTTTGGGTGAGCATCTTTATCGCTCCGGGCATCCCAGTTTTCACCTCTGGTTGCCACTGGCTCGCGAAAGCGTACAGCCATTCTATGAAGCAGCCTTAGCGGCAGGGATCAAAGTTACCTCACCCGCATCAACAGAAGTCAATCCGTTATCCGAGCAGTCAGGTATCCGACTGTGCATTGGTGGGCCGGAGATCGAACAACTTCACCGGGCACTCTTAACACTAAAAGAGATTGCCGGGCAGTTGAAACGTCCACGCGCCCAAACCTTTCCCGTGTAACGCACGAGCACAATAGAAACAACGAAAAATGGTTTAAATTGAGCGGGATGTGGGGAAAAGCTGGAGATTTCCCCAGTTTATTGATCTGGCAAGAGGTTCTCCCCTGTTTCAATCCACATTATTGGGTTACTCTTTTAAATACAAACTGCGGTGACAGTTGTAAGGAGACCCTGTATGGCTATGTATCAAAACATGCTGGTAGTCATCGATCCAAACCAGGACGATCAACCAGCATTACGGCGAGCTGTTTATTTGCATCAACGGATTGGTGGCAAAATTAAAGCCTTTTTGCCGATCTATGACTTTTCCTACGAAATGACCACCCTGCTGTCGCCGGACGAGCGTACGGCAATGCGTCAGGGGGTCATCAGCCAGCGAACAGCATGGATACGTGAACAAGCGAAATACTATATCGAAGCAGGGATCCCGCTTGATATTAAAGTGGTCTGGCACAACCGTCCCTTCGAAGCCATCATTCAGGAAGTGATCAGCGCTAAGCATGACCTGGTGCTCAAAATGGCACACCAGCACGACCGCCTTGAAGCCGTTATTTTCACACCAACCGACTGGCATTTATTGCGTAAATGTCCAAGCCCGGTGTGGATGGTCAAAGATCAGCCGTGGCCGGAAGGTGGTAAAGCGCTGGTGGCGGTGAATCTCGCCAGTGAAGAGGCCTATCACAATGCACTCAACGAAAAACTGGTCAAAGAAACGTTGCAGCTTGCAGAACAGGTTAACCATACCGAAGTACACCTGGTGGGCGCCTATCCTGTAACGCCTATCAACATTGCGATTGAGCTACCTGAATTTGATCCCAGCGTGTACAACGACGCCATCCGTGGACAGCATCTGCTGGCCATGAAGGCATTACGCCAAAAATTCAGTATTGATGAAAAAGTTACACACGTTGAAAAAGGATTGCCTGAAGAGGTCATCCCGGATTTAGCTGAGCATTTACAGGCGGGTATCGTGGTACTCGGCACCGTTGGGCGCACCGGCATATCAGCTGCGTTTCTGGGGAATACCGCAGAACAGGTTATCGACCATCTGCGTTGCGACCTGCTGGTTATCAAACCGGATCAGTACCAGACCCCGGTTGAACTGGACGACGAAGAAGACGATTAATCCTGCAGCACAATGCCGGATGGCGATGTCATCCGGCATGACATGTACTTAGTGCTTCTCCTCGCCTCCGAGGAAATAGATACCGAGCGGAATAGCCAGCAAAATAGTAAAAACCATACTGTAGACGCAAATCATTGCGGATTGAATGGCATACATCGAGGCTGTCCAGTCGGAAAGCGGAATGTCATACTGTTCAATGACGCCACCAATCGTCGCGCGCGTCACAACCGATGCCGCAATAATAAATACCCCAAGCAGACATAACAGAAACTTCCGTCCCTTCGCTGTCTTCAGCTTAGCCATGATCATAATATCGTCCTTTTGCAGATGAAAACCGTGTTACTTTGCAGCAACAATACCATGACATCAACTCACTGTCTGCTACATACGCCACACTCAGACTTGACATGCGCACTATTCGCCTGAAAATAACGCTGATTGTATTATTTCTCTCTCCTTTTGATGAATGATCTGACAGCCTGAACTGGGTAAAATATCCGCTGATGAAGGATGTCAGATGATATTTAGCTAACACGGAGTAACCTGGGAGAATCATGATCGCTGAACTGTTTATAAATAATGCGTTTAATTTAACGGTAATTCTCTGCAGCTGTGCAGCGTTAGTCCTGATGAGCGTCTGGTTTCATCGTAGTGAAAAACACTGCAAAGGATTTATATTCCATGCAGCACAGTTTTTTGTTTATGCCATTATCATTGGTACGTTTGGCACTATTGCCAATAACGTCATCGATAGCTATAAGCTGAAATTTATTTCCCCAAGCGTGGTCGACTTTATCTGTACCTCGTTGATTGCGTTGATCCTGACGATAAAACTCTTTCTGGTCATCAACCAGTTTGAAAAAACGCAGATTACCAAGGGCAGAGATATCACCAGTGCGCGGATCATGTCGCGCATCATTAAGATTACCATCGTCGTCGCTATCATCTTGCTGTACGGTGAGCATTTCGGCATGAGCCTGTCAGGGCTGTTAACGTTCGGCGGCATCGGCGGTATCGCTGTCGGTATGGCAGGTAAAGATATCCTGAGTAATTTTTTCTCTGGCATTATGCTCTACTTCGACAGACCGTTTAGCATCGGTGACTGGATCCGCTCTCCGGACCGAAATATCGAAGGTACAGTGACGGAAATCGGCTGGAGAATGACCAAAATAAACACCTTCGACCACCGTCCGTTATATGTGCCGAACTCAATTTTCTCTTCCATCAGTGTAGAAAACCCGGGGCGGATGAGTAATCGACGAATCAAAACGGTGATCGGGTTACGTTATGAAGATGCAGATAAAATTGGCGCAGTTGTCGAGTCGGTCAGAAAAATGCTGCAAAGTCATCCCGGAATAGATCAAAAGCAAACCCTGCTGGTCTATTTTAATGAGTTTGCCGATTCATCACTGAATATCATGGTGTATTGCTTCACGAAAACCACCGTGTGGCAGGAATGGCTTGCTGTACAACAAGATGTGTACTTGAAAATTATTACAATAGTTCAGGAAAACGGAGCTGACTTTGCGTTCCCCAGTCAGACGTTGTATATGGATAACGCCGAGGCACAACCTTCTGCCCACTAACCAAAACCAAGACGCGGATATCCGCGTCTTGGTTGCATTTATTTCAGTGACGCGATATCAATGACAAAGCGGTATTTCACATCGCTTTTCAACATCCGTTGCCATGCGGTATTAATATCCTGAATATTGATAACCTCAACATCGGCCGTAATGCCATGCTGACCGCAGAAATCCATCATCTCCTGAGTTTCCGCAATCCCCCCAATCACCGAACCCGCAACGGCTCTTCTACCGAGGATCAGCGGAACCGTGTTCAGGAACGGATCCAACGGCCCCAGATACCCCACCAGCACCAACGTTCCGCTAAGCGCCAGCGTTGGAATATATGGGTTCAGATCATGCACGTATGGAACGGTATCAATAATCAGGTCAAACTGATTCGCCGCGGCTTTCATCTGCTCGCTGTCTGTTGAAAGCACAACATGACTGGCTCCCAAGCGTCTGGCATCAGCTTCTTTGCCTGGCGACCGCGTGAACAACGTAACATCAGCCCCCAATGCTTTAGCAAGCTTGATCGCCATGTGACCCAGTCCACCCAACCCAACAACAGCGACTTTACTCCCCTGCCCAACCTGCCAGTGACGCAACGGCGACCATGTGGTGATACCGGCGCACAACAACGGTGCAGCACCACGTAAGTCGATTCCTTCCGGCACCTTCACGACGAACTTCTCGGTCACGACAATCTTGTCAGAATAGCCGCCGAAAGTAGGCAGTCCATCATGACGGTCAGTATCGTTATACGTAAGGGTGTTCCCCTCTTCGCAATATTGCTCAAGACCCTGTTCGCAGGCGCTACAGTGCTGGCATGAATCAACCATACACCCCACGCCGGCAAGATCGCCGACCGCGAATTTTGTTACCGATTTCCCGACATGGACTACTCGCCCTATTATTTCGTGGCCGGGAACCATCGGATACGTAGCGCCGCCCCAGTCATTGTAGGCACTGTGGATGTCGGAGTGACACACCCCACTGAATAATATTTCAATAACGACATCATCTTCACGCGGATCCCGACGAACAAAACTGTGCGGGACCAGATCTTCTTTCACCGCCAACGCGGCATAACCCTTCACGTTCATGACCATTTAGATCTCCTCAGGGATAACGTGCACCTCAACCAGCATAGCTCAGGGCAACAGGTTGTACTCGGCGTCAGCGACCGGCTCCAGCCATTCATTCGATGCGCCTGCAGCCGGGATTTCCACCGCAATATGAGCAAACCAGCTATCACGCGCAGCACCGTGCCAGTGTTTCATTCCCGCCGGAATATGAACCACATCACCCGTTTTCAGTTCTCGCGCGGGTTGATTCCACGCCTGATACCAGCCTCTGCCGCCAGTCACCAGCAGAATTTGACCGCCCTGATGATGAATGTGCCAAAAATTACGGCAGCCAGGTTCAAATGCCACGTTACCAATCACCACACCTTCCATTGAAAGCATGGTCAGATAGCTGGTTCCAGTGAAGTACTTCGCATAGGCTTCATTTTTCTCTCCCCGGGGAAAGACGCTGTTGCCATCAAATTGTTCGTTCATCATGACTCCCGTAGGGGTTTTAGCTGACTGTGTTCCTGAAATACATTCATCAAGAACTGCACGGGCATTTTCCGCAATCTCAGCACCACAGTGCTGCTCAAGTAGCGTAATAAACTCGATAAGTTGCTCAGGGCGGAACCCAACATTCAGGCTGATAGCAAAGTGACTTTTCAGTTGGCTGTTCGCGCCGCCCAGTACGGCTAACGCAGAGACGGTTGCCAGTTCACGGGTCGGCCAGTCCAGCACATCACGCTGAAAAATATCGCCAAACAGATGTGCTTTAAGCCAGGTATCAATGGCAGGGGCAAAATCAAATAACGGGCCGCTAACCGGCTGTCCAACCAGTTGGGTTTGCGTTTGGCTTCCCGCCAGCAGGCTGTTCCAGTCAGCAGGTTGCGGCGTAGCGGATTTCCCTTCTGGATCCACAATCCCTTTTTCTTTGCGGTCTTCCACTACCGACATCAGGCACGACAGGCCATTCAGACTGCGGGGAAAACCACAGTATGCGTAAAGCTGCTGTAAAATCTCTTTCACTTCATTCAGGGTTAGTCCTGCATCTAACCCTGCATTAAGCGCTGCCTCCAGCTTATCTGGCTGTCCTGTGGCCGTGAAGGCTGCAATGGGGACGACTGCCTGCTGTTTGACATTCAAATGATTTGACATGTTCGATTCTCCGGGGAGGCGACAGTCTCTGCCGCCGAATGCTGAAAACGCTAAAATTATAGAGGCTCAGCGTATCGACGATTAGAGGGTTAAATAAGGACAAACTTATGAAGACAACTCATGAATAGCGCTACGGCAGGCGCTATTCACCGGCTGGGAAATCTGTAGATGCCGCAAGCGCATGCTGGGTCTCAAAGTCAGCAATACGTTGACGCAGCACCGAGAGCGTACTTTGCAGCGCCTGCGAACCGAGCACCATACGCAATGGCGCAGGAACGAGGTCGGCACTGGCAATGATTTGCGCGGCCATACGCGCCGGATCGCCAGGCGCAAGTCCATTAACAGGATCAAGCATTTTCAGAAAACTGTGCGCAGGTGTCGCGTCATATTCCGGCATCAGTGTGGCAATCTGGGCGCTACCATAACGGAATTCAGTCCGTGCACCGCCGGGTTCAACAATCGTCATTCCGATATCAAACGCAGCAACTTCCTGGGCAACCGACTCGACAAACCCTTCAATCCCCCATTTAGTCGCGTGATACAGGGAGTTTCCGGCAAATGCGACCTGTCCGCCATAAGAGGAGATCTGGATGATACGTCCACCGCCTTGTTTTCGCATATGTGGCAACGCGCAGCGGATTAACTGAATGGACCCCAACAAATTTGTCTCAAGCATCTGACGGACTTGCTCGTCACTCAACTCTTCCGCAGCACCAAACAGGCCGTATCCCGCATTACTGATGACCACATCAACTCGTCCATAGCGCTGCCAGGCACTATCCACTGTGTGACGCAGTGCAGCGCTATCCGTCACATCCACTTGCGGTGCATCAAATGTCACGGGCCAGCGACTCAGGAGATCGCTAACTTTAGCGCGATCGCGTACGGTCCCCACCACGCGTTCACCGCGTTCAAGAAGTTGCTGCGCCATCTCGCGACCAAACCCACTGCTGACACCGGTGATTAGCCATGTACGTTGCACCATACGCCCTCCTGTTCATTGTTTTAAGTGTTAGACATCCGGGGTATTACGCCACCCGAACCTCAATGAGCATGATTATTACGCCATAATTATCACTCGTATATGAATCGTTTATGCTTTTAGAATTCCATATATTGATATAATGAAGGGATAATCTTCCCGTAAAAGTGCACCCGGTATGCTGGATAAACTCGACGCATTAAAGATATTTTGTACGGCAGCCGAAACGCTGAAGTTCAGAGAGGCTGCCGCAACACTCGGCCTGGCCCCCCAACAAATCACCCGGGGTATTGCTGAACTGGAACAAAGCCTTGGCGAAATGTTGTTTCTGCGCAATACACGACAGATGAAGTTGACGCCGTTTGGTCAGCAGTTCTGGCCAAAAGCAGAGCGTCTGCTGGCTGAAAGCGAAGCGCTATTCTCAGAAGGTAAACGTCACAATCCGCAGGAGATAGCAGGGAAAGTACGCATTACCCTACCCCCGCTATTCGAAAACCGTGAGATTATTCGCCAGTTGCTGCATGGCCTTGCCGGTTATCCCGAAATCAGCATCGAGTGGCACAATACCGGCAGACATCTGAATATTATTGACGAGCAGATCGACATGGGTATTCGTATTGGCACCGTCCCGGATAACCGTTTTATCGTGAAAACAATCTGCCCGGTAGGTGTCAATATCGTTGCCTCTCCCCACTTAGTTGAAAAAATGGGCAAACCGAAGAACCGCCAGGATTTGCAACATAACTACCCGCTCAGTGCCCTGACCAACAGTAATTCAGGGCGCGTCTGGCCATGGCAGTTTGCCGATGGCAACAGTTTCTTTCCGGCAAACCCGGTATTTATCGCCTCCGATATTGAGAGCGAACTGGCCGCCGCCCTCGCGGGAAGAACGGTTGGGCAGCTGGCAGATATCTCTGTTCGGCCTTATTTGCAAAATGGCGAACTGGTTAACCTGCTGCCAGAACTTAACTATCAGCCCTGGCAACTCTATATTTTTCGTCCACATCTCCCACTGCTACCGGCCAGAGTGAGGCTGGTATTTGAACAACTAACACAGATCCTGCGCGGACAATTTTGCAATCCGGCCTGATTTACGTATTACTCGACAATCTCGATTAAATTACCGTCGGGGTCCTGAATGACGGCCTCGTAATACCCGTCACCGGTGGTTCGTGGCCCGGAGACCAGGATGCCCTGTTCGTTTGCGCGTATTGCCAGAGCATCAACATGCTCCGCGCCACCAACAGAGAGAGCAAGATGCACCCACCCTGAAGTGTTATTGTCAGGTACAGGGTGAGTCAGTCCCGGTTTGGTCATTAACTCAATCGCAATGTCCTCACCAATGTTGACGAAATAAGATTCAAACCCGGGATTGGTTTTGCTGCAGTATTTTTCGTTTATCACACCATCAAAAAACGACACCCAGAACCGGGCTTGTCGCTCAAGATCCCGGGTCCATAAAGCCATGTGTGCAATTTTCATCGCGATCCTCTTATCGTTTTATTCTGAACGGTACGCCCCCGCTAAGGGATATTGACATCCTGCACCATAATGCACGATCATGCACGTTATTGCTCGATGTTTATTTTTATGGAGTTCTCATGCTCGATTACGCTGCATTCCCGGATCAACGCCAGGCGCTTATCTATCAGATCCTGCAGGAAAACGGCAGAGTGATCTGTACTGAACTGGCCGCCCGTTTGGGAGTATCAGAACATACGATCCGCCGTGATTTACATGAATTGTGCAAAGAAGGTGTTTGCAAGAAAGTCTATGGCGGGGCTGTCATTTCACTACCGGAGTCAGCGGACATCGCAGTACGCAAGAATATGAATACCGCTAAAAAGAGCAGCATCGCGCAAAGATGCGCCCGGCTAGTGAAATCCGGGAGCTGCATTTTTATCGACACAGGAACAACCAACCTGGCAATGGCTGAAGCCCTTCCCGCTGAGCTGGCATTAACCGTCGTGACAAATTCACCTGATATTGCCGCCGTACTGCTGAAAAAACCGCTATTCGAGGTCATCATGTTAGGTGGGCCAGTGCAGCGATCGTCCGGTGGCTGCGTAGGTCCGACAGCCATTGCCCAGGTACAGGATATTTTATTTGATCAAGGTTTTATTGGTGGTTGCGCGATGGCTCCGGAATCCGGATTAACCGGGTTCGATTACGCCGATTGTGAGTTTAAAAAAGCGGTAATTAAGCAGTGTAACGAAACTATCGTCGCACTGACGGCGGATAAGATCCCTGCCGTCGCACGTTATGTTGTCACCGCCAGCAGTAACATCGATGTCATTGTCGTGGAGGAAAACATCAGCAAACAGTACGGCACCGCTTTTCAGGCGCATGACATCCGCATTTACACCGTGTAACGGTAGCGCATCTTTTTACGTACAGATTCAACGGAATATCACGGTGCTAAACGTGGCGACAGCCGTCAATGGGGTAATGGCTGACAGAGAGTCCAGGCGAATTCTATGATGGTGTTCATGGCACTCCACAAGCAAGAATTCCTCTTTGTCTACTGTGGTACATGTCGTCACGGCCCTGGCATCAAAGTGTTCCCCAGTAGTCAGTTCAATGCGCAGCAAATAGTGATAAAGACAGGCAATCTCCAGATAGTCATGCAGATCGCAATCGACAGGATGGTACTTTTCTGCAGCACACATAAATGTCCCCTTCCCCATGTCAACGCCGTTCGGGAAATAGCTCACGCGACTTCCCGAACATGCGACGCTATTTCAACGCTTCAATAGGTGCGCCAAAGTTGATATGCAGCACATTGCCGTCGATCACCAGTGCAGGAACAGACTTCACTCCGATTCGCTCCGCCTCTGCAACGTGATCGGGTTGTTCTCCCAAATGAATAACCTCGATTTCCACATCGGGGGACAGATGCTGCAGCAGTGTTTCTTCAGCGGAAACGCAAACCGGGCAACCAGCATGATAAAAACGGGCTTTGGTCATGATACCTCTCCTTTGAATTATAGTATCGACTCGATACTATAATTCATGCTACGCCAGTTTTATGCTTTGTCAATATAGTTTTTAGTCGATACTATATGTCGAGGAGGATTTTGTTATGCATGACATGTCGCTTTTTGACGTACTGGACCGGCTGTCTGGTCTGACGCGGATGTGGTTTCGCCAGCATCCTTTACTGGCTGATCTTCAGCCAGTACAGCTCAGTGCGTTGATGTATCTCGCACGCTGTAATCGCTATTCCAATACGCCTCTCGCCGTGACGGACTACCTCGGCCTCACCAAAGGAACGGTGTCACAATCGCTAAAGTTGTTGGAATCAAAAGGACTGGTGGTACGCACGCAGGATGCCAGGGATAAGCGTAGCGTTCATCTGCAGCTCACCGAATCGGCCAAAAATCTGCTGGATGCCCTGCTTCCCCCCTCATTTTTGGTGACGGGCGAATCGGCAATGGGTGAGCGCGCAGGTTTACTCAAGGAGCTACTCTTCGATCTCCTGCGAGGCATTCAGCGCACCAGTAATGTGCCGGGATTTGGTCTGTGCCAGAGCTGTCGATTCCACCAAAAAGTGAATGGTCAGGGATTTTGTAATTTAACAAAAGAACCGTTGAGTGAGGATGATTCGATGTTAATTTGTCGGGAGCATCAGCCCCCGGACGTATGATCTTCTCTGGTTTAGTGTCTTCAATGTGGTCGGGTTGCCGCTTTCCAGGATACTCGCTCCTGGCATTTGACGCGTCGATATCACGGCTTAAATATGCAGAGTAGAGTCATCAAATAAAAAAGCCAGCGAGAATCAGTCGCTGGCTAATCATTGCGTTCAACGGCATTCAGAACGCGTAACGAAGCTTCAAACTAATGCTCTGACTGGTGAATTTAGTTCGCTGATTGGCATCGTATTGTACCGTGCCGTCAAGCGCATCGCTGAACTTTGCCGTTACCCCAGCACCCGCCATAGCAATCCAGGGGCTTTCACTCATTCCGTGATAGGTAAATGGCGAGTCGGCGGCTCCGATAAATGCTATCGTGGTTTTGCTGCGATCGTTCTTTGTATCGTAACCAGCCCCAACATAACCGTGCACATCAACAATCTCCGATAGCTTAATGCCCGCTTTCAACTTACCAGAAACCACCAGCGCTTCGGTGGTGGTCCCACCTACTTTCAGCCCAACATCCTCTGCGCCACTCTCCTGATAACCTTTATCCTTCACGCGATAGTAATCTGTACGCAGCTCAGGAGTGAGCATCACATTGTCCTGCGGGTGGAAGGTGCTCTGGAATCCAAGCCCGGCCTGGAAGGTATCACTATCGTAGTCAGAATGCGCCACACCATTGTAAGCAGTGCTGCCATCGTTAGGGTTTTCAATATTCAGGTAACGGTTACCCGTTGTATTATTTCGCCCGAAGCCAGTCTGCCAGGTCATCCCCGTATCTGGGGTAAAGTCATATCCGCCATATGCAAGAAAGTTCCAGCTGTCCACACGTGCGTCATGTCTGATATCGTCAGAATTATCGTTAACATCTGTGCGACTCATGCCCAAAGCCAGACCCAGTCGGGTTCTCTCTAAAATGAGACCATCGGCACCAATGGCGAACCCACGTGTATCTGCGTTATACCCAGCGTAATCTCCACGGCTGGACTGGTTATCCCAGCGCCCAACGGGGCGTATCCACAGATATTTCTCCGGATTAAACTCGTTGGTATAACCCTGACCGCGTACGGACTCCTGACGACCACTGACGATGTCGCCAAACGCACGCAGATTATTCATTTCAATGTACGGCATGCTGCCATCCATCAACGGGGCAAGTTGAACCACATTTTTGTGAACCTGACTGGCATTAAATGACGAGGTGATCGCGCATACGGTACTCGCCAGCGCACCGGTACAGTTCTGAGGCGCGGTATAACTATTATTAATGAGGTTATCCAGCACGGTCCCGACGCCGACTAATGATGGATTATCACTGGTGGTAGTAATGGCATTACCGACGGTAGTCAGATTCGTCTCGGCAATTTTCAGCGAGTAGCTGGTGCCGGTTTGCACCGAAATAAACTGATAACGAAGCGAATCATCCAGTACCGCCGAGGGTGTGCCTGTTATCTTACTGGCCGTAACGACATCAACCAACTCATCGCCATCAGCGAAGCTAGTGCTACCCTGGGTTATCACCAGCGTCCGTCCATTCAGTGCAGCGTTACCGGCAACATTCAGCTGACCATAGCTGCTGGTGCTGTCTGCCTGCAACGCCAGGACACCGTTGCTATTTTGTACGTAAGTATTTACGGTTGAGGGTTGCTGGCTGCTGAGTAACTCGAAAATACCGCTGTTACTCATCGCGCTGTTCGGGGCATTAACACGCCCAATAATAATCCCTTCGTTATTGATACCGCCCACTATTGTGCTTGTACTGGCCACTTGAATAGCATCACCGGTTAACGCGCCAATCAATCCTTTATTTTCGAACTGATTTACCACGGAAGAATTCTCTAACACGACCGCGTTGCCACTGTCGCCGCCAATAATCGTCCCCATATTGACTAGCGTACCGGTCTGAGACGTTCCGCCAAGATATACGCCGGCAACGCCGCCATCAATGATACCCGTATTGAGCAACGTACTAATCGCCGCTGAATCGTCAACGGTAATACCATTCCCATTTGGCGCGTAAATAGCACCGCCATCAAGGTTTTGAATGGTCGTATCCTTGACCTTACTCCCGACATAAATACCGTTGCTGCCAGTTCCATTAACGGTGATATTACCCTGGTTGGCGATTTGGCTGCTTCCAGTGGAGTTCGCGTGAATGCCATCCCCGCCAGCACCTGATGTGGTGATACTCCCCGAGTTCTTAACGGACATCCGCGAGACAGCATTCAGCAAGATCCCATTACCAGCGGCGCCGGTCGTGGTCAGCGTCCCCTTATTCTCCAGCGCGCTATCGGATACCTCTGCCACGTTTATGGCATTTTTGTTGTTAGCTGGGGTACTAATTGTACCGCTATTAATGACCTGCGACTGATTTGTGGAAAAGAACTGGATACCGTCGTCGTCTGAAGAAATGCTGCCGTTATTCTGTAGATTTGCTTCATGACTGGAAAAGTGGACAGCTGCACTCCCTCCCGTCGTTTTAAACTGCGTGCCTGACTCAATAATCACGCGTTGCTGATAAGTTTGAAACTGTTGTGGTACCGTCACGTTGTTATTACACGTTACCGTCGCACCAGTGGGGTCTGTACAGTCAGCCCAAACCGCTGGCGAAGTCAACATTCCCGCACTACCCAGGATACTGCTAATAACTAAACAACTAGTTTTCTTTTTCAAACTGGTTCCTTAATATAAAGATAACATTTATAATTAATTTAATTACATCACCTGATAGTTTGGGGATGTTAATATTATTTAATAATACATTAGACCTAATACTTCGTCAGCTTAGTAATCATAAAAACAATCATAGTTTATAAATTCTCCCCCCTGCCGCTTTCATACATGTCGAATTTTCACGCTGCGCCAGTGCGGTGGGTTGTTGAGCTTTGTATCGGTAAGCATTGACGGTATCCCGTATCAATAAATACCGTTATTGATGATGGACTATGACGGTAATTCGTTTAATACGTCATTTATACCGTCAAAAAAATGGGGTTTCCTGAAGCGGTTAATAAAGGTTAACGAGAGGTGATGGCGCTGAAATCAGCGCCAGTTCTGGTTTTTGGCGAGGTTAACGAAGGTTAACAGGAGAATGTACGCAACTAGTGCTTAACAATATACATTGTGCGGCTATAGGCCACATCTTCCGGGTTGGTAATCGGATACCCTTTCAGCCACGGTTTAATTAAACGCCCGTTGGTGTACTGGTAAATCGGCGCAATAGGCGCTTGTTCCATTAGGATTTTTTCTGCTGCGTTATAATCGGCGTTCCGTGCTTTCTCTGTATTTTCCAGCGTCGCCTGAGTCAACACTTTATCGTATGCCGGATTGTTAAAGCGAGAAATATTGCCCGTATGGGTCGAGGTTAATAACGACAGGAATGTGGATGGCTCGTTGTAATCGCCCACCCAGGATGCGCGGATCACATCAAAATTACCGGTATTACGGCTATCGATATACGTTTTCCATTCCTGGTTCTGTAGTTTCACATCCACGCCAAGATTTTTCTTCCACATGGAAGCCACAGCAATAGCAATCTTCTGATGATTTTCAGAGGTGTTATACAACAGCGTCAATTTCAGCGGTTTCTGTGGACCATAACCCGCCGCACGCAGCAGCGTTTTCGCCTGAGCGTTAAGCTCTTCCTGACTCATTTGTTCAAACGGAGAAGGTTCCGGGATAAATCCTGCCGTCACATCCGGCGTGAAATGCCATGCGGGTTTTTCTCCAGTCCCTAATACTTTCTCCGCCATCAGACGCCGATCGATAGTCATACTGAGCGCCAGACGCACGCGTGAATCGGCGGTCGGCCCTTTTTGCGTATTAAACGCATAGTAATAAGTACCAAGCTGCGGCGGGGTATAAACCTGGCCTGGAATATCCTTCAATAGCTTCTGATACATATTTTTCGGGAAGGACTCTGTAATATCAATATCGCCAGCAAGATAGCGTTTGGTCGCAGCAGACTCCTGGTTAATCGGCAGGAAAGTCACTTTTTGCAGCACCGTTTTGGCGTTGTCCCAATAATGAGTGTTCGGCACAACTTCCAGTTTCTCATTAACCACACGGTCTTTCAGCACATAAGCACCATTACCGATAAGGTTGCCGGGTTTCGTCCACTCTTTACCGCTTTCAACATTCGCTTTTTGAACGGGATAAAACGCAAAGCTCGCTGTCAGGTTGGCAAACCAGGGGAGCGGTTTGTCCAACTGCACTTTGAAGGTATGTGCATCCACCGCGCTGACACCTAACTTATCGGGTGTGGCTTTGCCATCGATGATCGCCTGGGCATTGTTGATCCCTGCAAGCGCGGCAAACCAGGCAAACGGCGACAGAGTTTTCGGGTCCACCAGACGCTGCCAACTGTAGACAAAATCCTGTGCCGTTACCGGCGTACCATCGGACCATTGTGCATTATCGCGCAACGTAAACGTCCAGATGCGGTTATCATTGCTCTTCCACTGTGTGGCAACACCGGGAATAATCTCACCCTTGTCATTCTGATTTACCAGCCCTTCGAATAAATCGCGAATAACCTGAATTTCTGGAAGCCCAACGGCTTTTGCCGGATCGAGTGACGCGGGCTCATCTTTTATATGACGCACCAGTTCTTGCTTTTCTGCCAGTACCGTCCCGCTGGGAACATCCGCAGCATAGGATACAGAAATGCTGCTAACCAACAGCGCACAACAGGTTACTGAAACAGAATGCCTCATAAAATACCCTCAAATCTGGCCACTAAGTGAATGAGTAATTATTTGTATCGCCAGCAGGAAATGCAATTAACTTCCGACAGGAAAGTGATATTACACCTGAAAAGATAAGTGTGTGAAAACGATTTGATTATCCATACATTTTGCACAACACTGCGAGTAACCATTCAGCATTCAGAGATGACTATGACCGTTACCCGTCCCCGTGCCGAGCGCGGCGCATTTCCGCCAGGAACTGAACATTACGGACGTTCACTATTGGGCGCACCGCTAATCTGGTTCCCGGCGTCGGCTGCCGATCGTGAAAGCGGTTTGATACTGGCTGGTACTCACGGTGATGAAAACTCATCAGTCGTCACCCTGTCCTGTGCCTTACGTACGCTCAACCCTTCCCTGCGTCGTCATCATGTCGTGCTGGCTGTAAACCCTGACGGTTGCCAGCTTGGACTGCGCGCCAATGCGAACGGCGTCGATCTGAACCGTAACTTTCCGGCGGCAAACTGGAAATCCGGTGAAACGGTATATCGTTGGAACAGCAGCGCAGAAGAGCGTGATGTGGTGTTATTAACCGGCGATCATCCGGGATCAGAGCCTGAGACCCAGGCACTATGCCAACTTATTCACCACATTCATCCTGCATGGGTAGTTTCTTTCCACGATCCGCTGGCCTGTATTGAAGATCCCAGACATAGCGAATTAGGCGCGTGGCTGGCGCAGTCGTTCGAATTGCCGCTGGTAACCAGCGTCGGTTATGAAACGCCAGGCTCTTTTGGTAGCTGGTGCGCCGATCTAAACCTACATTGCATTACTGCAGAATTTCCGCCCATTTCATCGGATGAAGCGAGCGAAAAATACCTGCTGGCAATGTCTAATCTTTTGCGCTGGCATCCTTGAGATGAAGCTGTCCGGTGGTAAAATGCAAGGCAGGCTCCGCGTCTCGGGCCAGCCAGGTTGGGCCATCCAGATCGGCAAAGCTGACCTGTGGCGTAAGCGGCAATGCAGCGCCGATCGCCCTTGATGTACACAACATACAGCCGAGCATCAACGCAAATCCCTGCTCGCGAGCCTCGGTCGCCAGCGCCAGCGCCTCCGTCAGACCGCCTGTCTTATCCAGTTTAATATTCACCATTTCATAGCGGCCATGCAGCGCTTTCAGACTGCTGCGGGTATGGCAGCTTTCATCGGCACAGACAGGCAGCGGATGCACGAAATTCTCCAGCGCGGCATCATCATTAGCCGGCAGAGGCTGCTCCAGCATCGCAACGCCTAAATCCGCCATTAACTGGCAGCGTGCGGCCAGCCCTTCAGCACGCCAGGACTCATTAGCATCGACAATGATTGTCGCCTCAGGCACAGCCGCCCGGATCGCAACCATCCTTTCGCTGATTAAGTGTGCATCCAGTTTGACTTTCAGCAATCGGGCACCGTTATCCCATAGCGCGGTCGCGCTCGCCGCCATCTGCTCCGGCGTGCCGATCACGACGGTTTGCGCGGTCGTTACTGTTGCATCCAGTTCAGTACCAACATAGTCGGCCAGAGACTGTTGTTGCTGACGCGCATTGAGATCCCAAAGCGCACAGTCAACGGCATTACGCGCCGCCCCCGCGGGCAGCAATGCCTGCAGCGCTTCACGCGTCAAACCGTGCTCCAGTTGCGGCACAACACTCATGATTTGAGCCAGTACCGACGCATCGCTTTCGCCATAGCGAGGATAAGGCGTACATTCTCCAATCCCTTTTACACCATTCTCTTCCAGTTCAACCACCACCACATGCGCTTCGGTCCTGCTCCCGCGGGCAATCACAAAGGGAGTGTGTAACGGCCAGGCTTCCTCATACACCTTAACTGATCTCATTTGTTTTCCTTAATGCAGTCCCTGAAGCGGATATCCGCAAATAGCGTTTGCCGTGTTAACTGCTGATGGCATAAACTAGCCTTGACGTTAACTATATGTAAACAGGAAGATAACCATGTCACAAACCGTTCATTTCCAGGGCAACCCGGTTGCAGTCGCCGGCTCTATTCCTCAGGCTGGAAGCAAAGCTCAGGCTTTTACCCTTGTGGCTAAAGACCTGTCTGACGTTACGCTGGGCCAGTTCGCAGGCAAGCGCAAAGTGCTGAATATTTTCCCAAGCATCGATACCGGCGTGTGCGCGGCATCAGTACGTAAGTTTAACCAACTGGCGACAGAAATCGACAATACCGTCGTACTGTGCATTTCAGCCGATCTGCCATTCGCCCACTCTCGTTTTTGCGGCGCAGAAGGTCTGAGCAACGTTATCACGCTGTCCACCCTGCGTAACGCTGAATTCCTGAAAAACTACGGTGTTGAAATTGCCGAAGGTCCGCTGAAAGGTCTGGCTGCTCGTGCCGTTGTCGTTATCGACGAAAATGACAACATCGTGTTCAGCCAACTGGTAAATGAAATTACCAACGAGCCTGACTATGATGCAGCGTTGGCCGTGCTGAAAGCCTAAGTTGCCCTGAATACAAAAATGCCTCCGGATGGAGGCATTTTTATTTGCATCATGACTCTTCGCTTTTCTTCTGCTGACTCAGACCATACTCGCGTAACTTATTGGCGATTGCGGTATGTGAAACCCCCAGGCGTTTGGCCAGTTTACGCGTGCTGGGATAATTCATATAAAGCTGCGTCAACACGGAACGTTCAAAGCGGCTGGTGATTTCATCCAGCGACCCTTCCATCACCTCTTCTCCGACGGCAACTGTCGCTGCATCATAATCCGGCAATAAGATATCCTGCGGACGCAGTTCATAGCCTTCAAGCTGAGTTAACGCCCGATAGATAGCATTTTTAAGCTGACGCACATTACCCGGCCAGCCGTAGCGGGTGAGCACCGTGCTGAGATCGGCGGACAGCTTCGGACGCGGTACACCCTGCTCGTCGGCAAAACGTGCCACAAACAGCTCGGTGAGCGGCATAATATCTTGTGGGCAATCGCGTAGCGGCGGCAGATTAAGCGTCAGGACATTCAGACGATAATAGAGATCCTCGCGGAAAAGACCTTTCTGCACCAGTTCCACCAGGTTCTTTTGCGTCGCGCAGATTACGCGAACATCAACATGAACTTCATGATCTTCGCCCACGCGACGGAACGTCCCGTCATTGAGGAAGCGCAGCAATTTCGTCTGCATGCGCGGCGACATTTCGCCAATCTCATCCAACAGCACTGAACCGCCATTCGCCTGCTCAAAGAACCCTTTTTTACCTTCCGGGGCGTGACCAAACAGTTCACTTTCTACCGCATCTTCAGGAATAGACGCGCAGTTCAGCGCCAGGTAGGGTTTTGACGCACGTGGACTCGCCAGATGGCAGGCATGTGCAAAGAGATCTTTGCCGGTGCCAGTATTCCCGGTGATCAGCAGCGGCGCACTCAGCGTCGCCAGCTTGCGCGCCTGTTCAACAACGTGTTTCATTTTGGCGCTAACGGCAATAATCTGGCTGAATGCGCTCAGATCCTGGGTGGTCATGTTTTGCAATTGACGGCCCATGCGGAGGGTGGAACGCAACATGACAACGGCTCCCGTCAGCATCTGCTCCTGGTTTTCACCCTGCAAATGGACTGGCGTAATCTCCATCAGGAAGTTTTGCCCGTTAATCACAACATGTTCACTATGGGAATCCTGCGGATTACTTTCCAGCCAGCGCTGGAAGTTAAACCCATTAATGAGCTGTGCCGCCGTGTGGTTGCGCATCCGCTCCTGGGGATGGGCAAAAAGCTGGCAACTTGCCGGGTTTGCCATCTCCACTTTGCTTTTCATATCCAGGGAAAGAACGGGTTCAGGCAATGCTTCAAGCAACGCGCTAAGCGCCAGATGTTCGCGTTCGGAAGGCATCCAGGGCACGGTGCGGACGTCTGTTACCCCTGCGATGCGGCGGATTTCAGCCATCAGGCTGCTGAAGTTAGTGAACTCCAGTTCCGCAAAATTAAGGTAAATTCGCCCGATGGGGTCAATCTCGATACCGCGTAAATCAATGCTTCTCAGCACCAGTAAATCGAGCAATTCGCGGGTCAGACCAAGACGGTCTTCACAAAAGACTTCCAAACGCATAGGAACCTTCACCTGGACAAGGGATCATGTGTTAGATGATAAGCCAGTATTGGGTTAGCAGGAAGGATTCTGTCAACAAATATTGACAGCACGCTGGAAAATTGGGCGCCGGGGCGTAAAGTTATACGATCGGCGCCCGTTTTTACTCAACTTTCACGCGGGGATTTGTTCTTTTGTAAGGTCTCTTTCACCTGACCGATCAACTGACGGCGGAAATCCCCCAGTCGCGGTTTATCATCATCAATCCACGGTAATGGACGGCACAGCTCCATCGCTTTAATCCCCAAACGCGCGGTTAACAAGCCCGCGCCAATACCCTGCGCGGCACGCGTAGATAACCGGGCCGCTAAATCCTGCGACATCCAGTCCATCCCCACTTCCCGCACCAGCTCGCTGGCCCCGGCAAAAGCGATATTTAACAGTACCAGACGAAACAGACGCAGGCGGCTGTAATAGCCGAGTTCGATGCCATACAGCGTCGCTATACGGTTAATCAACCGCAGATTTCGCCAGGCAATAAACGCCATATCCACCAACGCTAACGGGCTGACCGCAATCATCAGCGTGGATTCTGCCGCAGAACGACTGATCTCACGTCGTGCTTGCGCATCCAGCACTGGCTGCACCAGGTGGGCATACAGGCTCACAACTTCCCGATCATTTTGCGTTTCATGGATAGAGGCATACCAGCGTTGTAGCGCAGGGTGAGACTGATCGATACCCGCCTGTTGCGCCAACTGCTCACAAAATGCGCGGCCTTTCCCGGTTCCGTGACTGTGTAACAGATCACGCGCTTCATCACGCTCGTGCGCGCGTTGACGTAAACGCCACAGCCGACGCCACTCGGTTGCCACCGACCCCACGCCTGCGCCAATAATCAGCGCACCCGCAGCACAGCCCCCCAACGCGACCCAGTCCTGAGTCTGCCAGGCGTTCATCGTCCACTGCACGCCCTGAGCAACCACACTGATACCAAACAGTGCCAGCCCGCCCATCACCATTTTGCGCCACAGGCTGCGTTTAGGACGTAATGCGGCATCAATAACGGCTTCAGCCTGACCTTCGTCTTCCAGCGGTTCATCCACTGTCGCCGGAGAAAAAGTCTGCGCTTCGGTATCGTTGAACATTTGCTGTGCTTTAAATGCCGTGTTTGGTTCCACTTCCAGTGGACCTGAGAAATCGATACGCGGTTTTAACGGCTCGCTCATCGCAATTTATCTCCTATTAAAAACTCCAGCGCGGCATCCAGGCGAATATGCGGTAAGGGTTTATCCACATCCATGACCTGCGGGCGAAAGGCTTCAAACTGGAAACCCTGGCTGTCCCAAAATGCCTGGCCCGGTAAACGCGCAGGGACCTCTCCCGGATAGACGGTCAACGGCTCGCCGTCGCTCAGACGATTGCCGCGCAGCGCGGGGATCTTCTCGCCCTTCACATCAATCAGCCCGCTGGTGGTTGCCTGCACCGATGCCAGTCCCAGACAGTCCATACTGATGCCTTCAAACGCAGCATTTTGCCAGGCATCCTGAATCAATTGCTGCAACAACGACACCATATTGGCATGTTGATCGATCGTAACGTGGTCGGCCTTGGTGGCAGCGAACAGCAACTTATCGATTACCGGCGAGAACAACCGGCGGAACAACGTGCGCTGCCCATAATGAAAGCTTTGCATCAGTTGTGTCAGCGCCAGTCGCATATCGTTAAACGCCTGTGGTCCGCTGTTAAGCGGTTGCAGGCAATCGACCAACACAATCTGGCGATCAAAGCGCAGGAAGTGATTCTTGTAGAACCCTTTCACGACCTTTTCGCAGTAGTAATTAAACCTGTCGCGCAACATGCCTGCATTGGTGTGTTTATCCGCTTGTGCCAGTTTTGACTCGCCAAAGGCATCAACATCCGGCCACGGGAAAAATTGCAGCGCAGGTGCGCCAGCCATGTCCCCCGGCAGCACAAAGCGCCCGGGCTGAATAAAATGCAATCCCTGCTGTTTGCACTGATGCAGATAATCTGTCCACGCCGCGGCGATGTCCGCCAGACGGTTTTCGTCAGCAGGCGCCAGCGGGTCAAGCCCCTCGCATAGCTGCCGCCATCTGGCCGACCATTCACCTCGCTGCCCCTGCAATAATCCGGTCATTTGCCGTGACCAGCCAAGGTAATCCTGGGCCAGCATTGGTAAATCAAGCAGCCATTCCCCCGGATAATCGACGATCTCCAGGTACAACGTGGACGTATCTTTAAAGTGACGCAGCAAAGAATCGTTGGATTTGTAGCGCAACGCCAGGCGAATTTCACTGACGCCACGCGTCGGCGTCGGCCAGGTTGGCGGAGAGCCATAAAGCTGGGCCAGTCCCTCGTCATAGGTAAAGCGCGGAATACCAAAATCGCGCTGAGGAACCCGCTTTACGCCAAGCAGACGCTCTTCACGCACACAGCTGAGCAACGGCAGACGAGCACCGGCATGAATATTGAGTAACTGGTTTACCATTGCGGTAATAAACGCTGTTTTACCGCTGCGGCTAAGTCCGGTGACAGCCAGGCGCAGATGCCGATCTACGCCGCGATTAACCAGCGAGTTGAGTTCATTTTTAAGTCGCTTCATCGCCATCCCGTTATGCTGAAGGAACCGAAGAAATTATAACAAACAGGGAGTAAACATAAGGTTTAATACTGGGTTATCAACTCCCTGAAAGAAATCAGGCGACATCGTTCATGTCGCCTTTAGCCAAAAGAAAGCAATTGCGGATTATTTATTCTCTACTTTAGGAAGATGAATCCCGCTGATGCCGCCTTCGTTGGTTACCTGTGTATAGCCCATCCCGGTCAGCATGTCTTTTGCCATCCCGGATTGACGACCTGAGTTGCAATACAGCTTCACGGTGTCGGTCTTATCAGGGACTTCTGCCGCAATTCGAGCCTGCAAATCCTTTAAAGGGATGTTGATGGCCCCCTGAACGTGTTCCTGCTGATATTGTTCAGGAACACGAACATCAATCCAGTGCTCCGCCGCAAACACCGGCATGCCGATGACCAGCGCCAGCGCGAATACGCCTTTTTTCAACATAGTATCGTTCCGTTAAATGATGGAAAGTCACCTAACACTATATACTTGATCTTAAGGAAATATTGCGAGCGTACTATCACTGGCTATAGCGTTGGGAAATTTTCCTGGCAACCTTGCTCAATAACGGCTCCAGTACCAACACCAGCAACATTTTTAACGGACGGCGGGCCACGGATTTCACCGCCCACCCCGCAACGCCCGCAGGGCCGTAGCGAAGTGCAGTAAGAAGCACCAGCTTGCCTGCTATTTTAAAGCCCGGCTTAACCCTTTGCCCGGCACGTTGCCAGCGATTATTCATTTCAATCCTCACAATTGACGGAAACGACTGCGCAATGTGAAGGTATCCGATGTCACATAACGCTCCATTTCACGCAAACGCTTTTCACTCGCGGCCAGTTCACGATCGACGGAATCCAGCAGTTCTCCGCTCGATGGCTGTTGTTCGCCAGATGCGACGTTGTCTGGCATTGGGTCCAGCACAAACGTCAACACGATGTAGGCAACTACGGTGAAAAAGGCCAGACCAAAAAAGACTGACAGTACCACCAGGATCCTTACCAGCTTCACGGGGACATCAAGATAGTGCGCAATACCGGCACAGACCCCTTTAACCATGCCCTGCTGCGGGATACGCCACAGTTTTTTGTTCAGATTAACGCCCCCCATTAGCGGTCCCTCCAGTTTGGATGTTCGGCATCAAGGATATCTTCCAGCGCCTGAATACGTTCACGCATACGCTGTGCATCATTGTTGAGTTCCACCAGACGTTGCTGATCGCTTTGCGACAGTTCACCACGGCTGGAACGGTTGCTGTAATGCAGCCACAGCCAGATCGGCAAAACGAACAGCACAAAGATAGTTAACGGAATGGCCAGAAATAGCGCGCTCATGAGTACTCCTTACAGGTGATGAGCGGCGGCGCGTTCGGGCGCCGCCAGTAGTTATTATTGCTTGTCTTGCTGCATTTTGGCTTTAAGCTGCGCCAGCTGCTCGCTGATTTCATCATCTGCTTTCAGGTCAGCAAATTGCTGATCCAGAGATTTTTGCTTACCGAAGTTATGGCTTTCGGCTTCCGCTTCCATCTGATCAATGCGGCGCTCAAAAGATTCAAAGCGGGCCATTGCTTCATCCAGTTTGCCGCTATCCAACTGACGACGGACATCGCGGGAAGAACTCGCCGCCTGATGACGCAACATCAATGCCTGCTGACGAGCCCGGGTTTCACTGAGTTTGTTTTCCAGCTCACCAATCTCTTTTTTCATCCGCGCCAGCGTATCGTCAACCAGCGTCACTTCATGCTCCAGAGAAGCAATTAAATCGGTCAGTTTCTGCTTTTCAATTAATGCAGAACGCGCCAGATCTTCTTTCTCTTTACGCAGCGCCAGCTCAGCTTTTTCCTGCCACTCCGCCTGCTGCGCACTGGCCTGTTCAATCCGGCGGGACAGCTGTTTCTTTTCTGCCAGTGCACGCGCTGAGTTAGATCGAACCTCAACCAGCGTGTCTTCCATTTCCTGAATCATCAACCGCACCAGTTTCTGCGGATCTTCGGCCTTTTCCAGCAACGCATTAATATTGGCGTTCACGATGTCGGCAAAACGAGAAAAAATACCCATAATGTAATCCTCACTTACTGTTCTGATATCGGGCAATGCCCTGCTGCTTCCATAATGCACTTGTCGTGCCAACTTTATATATTGTTGATTTTAAATATAATATCTAATTTTACCTGACGAGATAATTAGGGTAAATTGGTGAATAACACTAACAAATGGTGAATTTCATCATGGCAGGATACAAAGATACCCTTCTGGGAGAAGCAAACAGCTTCATTGAAGTGCTGGAACAAGTCTCCCATCTGGCCCCCCTGGAAAAACCCGTGTTGGTTATCGGTGAGCGTGGCACGGGAAAAGAGTTAATCGCCAACCGTCTGCACTACCTTTCCACGCGCTGGCAAGGACCGTTTATTTCACTTAATTGTGCGGCACTCAACGAAAATTTACTCGATTCAGAACTCTTCGGCCACGAAGCTGGCGCTTTTACCGGGGCGCAAAAACGCCATCCTGGTCGCTTCGAGCGTGCCGACGGTGGCACACTTTTTCTTGATGAACTGGCAACTGCGCCGATGCTGGTACAGGAGAAATTACTGCGCGTTATTGAGTATGGAGAACTCGAGCGCGTAGGCGGTAGCCAGCCGCTACAGGTTAACGTGCGCCTGGTCTGTGCTACCAATGCCGACTTACCGAGAATGGTCAGTGAAGGTACTTTCCGCGCAGACCTGTTGGATAGACTGGCCTTCGATGTCGTGCAACTTCCGCCTTTACGGGAGCGAAAAAGCGACATCATGTTGATGGCCGAACATTTTGCGATTCAAATGTGCCGCGAGATTGGATTACCGCTGTTTCCCGGTTTTAGCACACAAGCCAGAGAAACACTTCTCCACTATCGCTGGCCGGGCAATATCCGTGAATTGAAAAACGTTGTTGAACGCTCGGTATACCGCCATGGTACCAGCGAATATCCGCTGGACGAGGTAGTGATAGATCCGTTTAAGCGCCACACCACAGACGTTCAGCAGCAGGAAACCCACCCTATAGCGGCAACGTTACCGCTGGATCTCCGCGCATTCCAGCAGCAGCAAGAAAAGACGTTTCTGCAAACCAGCCTACAACAGGCAAAATTCAACCAGAAAAAGGCCGCCGAACTGCTGGGGCTGACGTACCATCAGCTACGTGCGTTGCTTAAAAAACACCAGATTTAGCGATGCATTACCGACCGTTAAGCGCCTTCATGTGCAAAATCCTCCACAACGCACATTGAAATAGTACCGTTTAACGGTTCCCGCATATCACCATTCTTGCATAAGTTTCATACTGCCCTTGCAATGAATGAACGTTCATTCATATAATCATCACAAGGCGACCAACACGGATACGCCTTGACGCTCCTCTTTAGAAACTGACGGCAGGTAAATTATGGCCAAAAAAACGCTTCGACTTTCATTCCCCCAGTGGCAGGGAGGCAACAATCCCCCCTATCATCTCGGATCACTTCTGTTGTCCTTTCTCTCGCCTGAAGCAAAAGGCCCCGTCGAGGATGTTCCCGTTGCTTTACCAGAAAGTGAACCGCTGGGTGTAATCGATGGCATTACTGGTAAACCACAGATCCTTAAACAGTTGAACGATGCCGCGACGCGTATTGAAAAACACGATCCCGACGCGATTGTCGTATTGGGCGGTGACTGCCTGGTTTCTTTGGTGCCCTTCGCGCATCTGCTGCATAAGTACGGTGATAAGCTGGGCGTGCTGTGGATCGACTCTCACCCCGACGTGCAGACGGCTGAACAGTATCCAAATGCGCATGCCCATGTTCTTGGCGCGCTGATCGGCACGGGCGATAAAGATTTAGTGGACCACGTCACACACAAGGTTTCTCCGTCAAAAATTATGATTGCCGGTATTCACGATCCGCTTAAATACGAAAGCGACTATCTGGCGCATCAGCGGATTGCGACGGCTGGCCCTGATGATGTCAAAAACGGTGCCAACGAGGTTATGGCGTGGATTGCCCGCGAGCACATTGAATATCTGGCGATTCATCTTGATCTGGATGTTCTGGACCCGTCACTTTTCCGTTCTGTTTTGTTCGCCAAACCAGGCCGAGGGGAACATGATTTTGGCGATGTGGCCGAGGGTAAACTGACTATTGAAGATGTGCTTAAACTGGTTAATCTTGCCACGGCAAACGCCGAGACCGTCGGGCTTACCATTGCTGAACATCTGCCGTGGGATATGGTGAACCTCAAGAATATGCTCAGCGCATTACCTCTCATGAAGTAACGCAAGATATCGATAAATCTCATCGCTGGTTCCAGGCCTTAAAGCGCGGTAAAGTTTCGCTATAGATTCAAAGATAAAGGTCGATATGCTAAAGAATACTGAAACCTACCATAAGCTGATTACCGCTGCTGCAGCCTGTTTTGCTGAGAAAGGATTCAGTGCAACCAGCGTGCGCGAAATTTCCACGCGTGCAGGTATCAGCCAGGGAGCCATGTACACTTACTTCAAAAGTAAGGATGAGCTTATACGGGCAATCGTTCTGGAAGAGCAAAACACTGCGCTGGCTGCCCATAATGAGCCCTGTAGCGGATCGTTTTTTGATCGTCTTTGCAAGCAGGTCGTTTCTTGCATTAGCGATGTCGGTTACCCTGTCACGCACCACCTTTGGGTAGAAATCATGGCCGAATCGGCACGCAACCCGGAGCTCAGGGAAGCGTTTATCGCCAGTGATAACATCATGCGGCAAAGCATTGCGGGAATAATTGCGCAAGGTATCGCCGCAGGAGAGTTTCGTCGGGATATTGACCCGGAAGCTATCACCATCATTCTGTTTGCATTTATTGACGGGCTGATTGCCCGTAAGGCTATTAACCCTGCGTTCTCATTGGCCACAGATGTGCCAGCGTTCCCTGATTTAATGTCAAAGCTGCTCAAATAAAACACTTCCCTCGCCTACTTTCCGATCTTTCCCTTGCCCACTTCGCGCCAGAAGTGGGTATTGCGGACATCAACACAATCAATACATAACGTATCAGTTTATACAATTAATGGTGAATTGCAGCTGAGCTCCCGACCACGAGTAAAAGCAAAAAATTATTTCTGCGCTTTCATCATTCTTACCCCACAGGGGTGCGTCGCTGAAAAAAGAGACTGGATGCCTTAATGTCGATGGTGTATAAAATAATACAAACAGTATTATTTTATACTAAATGAATCATCGTTACTTAAGCTGGAGATTAAACCATGCCCACCAATATTACCCTGAACACAACGACGGATAGCTTCCCGCCAGCGGGCCATTACTCACATAGTGTGACTGCCGGAGGATTCGTTTTCATTTCCGGACAGCTTCCTGTCACCGCTAATGGCGAAAGAAAAGCGGATGCGTCTTTTGAAGAACAGACCAGACTGGCTCTACAGAATGTTGATGCTTGTCTGGCAGGAGCCGGTGTTTCTCGTCAGCAACTGGTATCGGTACGCGTCTATGTCACGGACATTAACCAGTGGCCGACGTTTAATCGGATCTACGGCGAATGGATCGGTGATTCCCGTCCAGCCCGTGCTGTCGCTGGCGTTGCAGAGCTTCATTATGGCTTTGCCGTAGAAATTGAAGCCATCGCGTTAGCACAACAAGTGTGACTTTTAACTGCTACAGGTGAACAACAATGACTGAAATGACACAACCTGATTACCACGATGTTGCCGCGGCCGCTGAGCGCATCGCAGATTATGCTAACAAGACACCGGTTATGACATCACGAACGGTGAATGAAGAGTTTGGCGCTGACGTTTTCTTTAAATGCGAAAACTTCCAGCGGATGGGGGCATTTAAGTTTCGCGGCGCGATGAACGCTTTGCGCCAGTTTACGCCACAGCAGCGCGCAGCCGGCGTCGTGGCTTTTTCATCCGGAAACCATGCTCAGGCAATTGCCCTGTCCGCAAAATTGCTGGGTATTCCGGCGACAATTATCATGCCACACGACGCGCCAGCCGCTAAAGTTGCGGCCACGAAAGGATATGGCGGACATGTCGTGATGTACGACCGTTACACTGAAGATCGTGAGAAAATTGGCCGGGATCTGGCAGAAAAACAGGGACTGACGCTGATCCCACCTTACGATCACCCGCACGTTATTGCAGGCCAGGGTACCGCCACGAAAGAATTGATTGAAGAAGTTGGTGCTCTGGATGCCCTTTTTGTTTGTCTGGGCGGTGGCGGTCTTCTATCGGGTTCCGCACTGGCCGCGCGACACTTGTCCCCTGATTGTCTTATCTATGGTGTAGAGCCTGAGGCAGGCAACGACGGTCAACAGTCGTTTCGCAGTGGCAAAATTGTGCATATCGATACGCCGAAAACCATTGCTGATGGCGCGCAAACCCAACATCTTGGACAGCATACCTTTCCACTGATCCAGAAACATGTTAACGATATTCTGACGGTTTCAGATGATGAATTAATTGCCGCAATGAAATTTATCGCGGAACGAATGAAAATGGTCGTGGAGCCAACGGGCTGTCTTGGTTTTGCCGCCGCAAGAGCGCGAAAATCGGACCTTCGTGGAAAGAAAATCGGCATTATCATCAGTGGCGGCAATGTTGATATCAGCCGCTACAGTGAATTCCTTGCCGGGTAATCTCATTAAGGTATCTGCGATGCGGATACCTTATCGCTATGCGCCTGTTCCAGTCTGGAAAATAAGCCCCAGGACGCTGTAAACTGGCCGCCATAATGGCAACAGGCATCACTGCAGGAGACTGGCATGCCAAAAACCGACGATAACTCGCTACTCAATCAAATTGATATCATCGCCAAAGGACTGAGCGACACCTTCTCTCCGTTTTGCGAGGTTGTGGTTCATGACCTCAAGAACCCTGAGCATGCGATCTTATCCATACACAATAATCTGTCCGGCCGCAAACCTGGCCAGCCCGCAACGGAGCTTGGCCTGGCACGGATCGCATCAGCTGATTTTCCCAACATTGTTGCCAACTACAGCAATCAGTTTGCGGATGGTCGCCCGGTAAAAAGTACCTCTATTGGCATCAAGGACGAACAAGGCAAATACGTCGCGGCGCTTTGCCTGAATGTTGATATGACGCTATTTCGCGGGATGCAGAGTGCGCTGGCACGGTTTACTGAAACCGAGTGCTCACCTGTCAGCGAACACCTCGACCCTGGCAGTAATGAAGTGATTCGCCAGCGTATTGATGATTTTGCAGCTAAACGCGCAACAACGGCGAGAGCGCTGAAAACAGAAGACAGAAAGGTACTGATTCAACAATTGCGTAAAGAAGGTTTACTGAACGTACGAAAATCCATGGATACGGTGGCGCAGCATCTGGGCGTGTCCAGAGCAACCGCCTACCTGTACGCCCGTCAGGCTAACGCTATCGGCGAATAAGTTGGTCGTTTGACGCGAGGACTGTAATCAGTTTACCATGATGCAAATACTGTATAAAAAAACAGGATTAGCATTATGACTCTAGCGTTAGTAGGCGAAAAAATTGACAGGAATCGCTTTACCGGGGCGAAAATTGAAAACAGCACGTTTTTTAACTGCGACTTTTCTGGCACCGACCTTAGTGGCACTGAATTTATCGGTTGTCAGTTTTACGACCGTGAGAGCCAAAAAGGGTGTCATTTCAGCCGAGCTATCCTGAAGGATGCCATCTTTAAAAGCTGTGATTTATCAATGGCAGACTTCAGAAATGTCAGCGCACTGGGTGTTGAAATCCGCGAATGCCGCGCTCAAGGTGCGGATTTTCGCGGCGCAAGTTTTATGAATATGATAACCACGCGCACCTGGTTCTGCAGCGCATACATCACCAACACCAACCTGAGTTACGCCAATTTTTCAAAAGTCGTGTTAGAAAAGTGTGAGCTGTGGGAAAACCGTTGGATTGGCACGCAGATACTCGGCGCAACATTTAGCGGCTCCGATCTCTCTGGTGGTGAGTTTACGTCGTTCGACTGGCGAGCTGCGAACTTCACGCATTGCGATCTGACCAATTCTGAACTGGGTGATTTAGATGTTCGGGGCGTCGATTTACAAGGCGTTAAGATAGATAGCTACCAGGCCTCTTTGATCATGGAACGGCTTGGGATTGCCATTATCGGTTAGCCCTGGCTAAGCAAGCCCGCAATACACCAGGGAGCGGTGAATCCCCGCCCCTGTGTATCTGTTCTGTTACCCCTCAGGCATTGCTGAAGAATGGTGGGTGGAAATTTTCCACGCCTTCCCATCCCACGCGTAAGTAAACGTATACCGGGCCGAAACGGTCGATTTATCTGCGAAGGTGAAGGTATAAGTACCAGCATCAATCGCCTTATTACAGCCAAGGCGAATAGTTCGACTGTCAATTTTCCCGGTCGGTTTCTTCGCCAGGAAATGTTCAAAATAATCCTCACGTTCAGCATCTGTTAACCGGGCTTTATTCGATACTGTGGGCAGTAATACGGCATCACTAAGATAATTTTCGGAGACCGTCTTCGCGTTACCCGTTTTCAGTGATTCATTCCACTTGTCGAATAGTGCTTCGATTTGTGCTTTGTCCACCTTCACACATTCTGGAGCCGTCGTTGCAAAAACGGGGCCCGATAAAAAGATCAGTGAAACGGCAAAACCAAGTAATTTCTTCATAGTAATCATTCCATTAATGGTTAGATGGCCACAAGAAGGTCATTGATAACCGGATAGTCAAATCACCTGTAATAACCAATAGAAACCATTAACATACGCCGGGTGTAGAAAATAAAGACGTCAGAAAAAATGGATAAGTAATACGATGAAATAATTAGATATTTTGGCATTGTTGCTCTGTAATTAACATACACCACTACCTGAATGATTATAGTTCAGCATGCATATGATTTCTGTCCCCTTCCTGATTCTCTTTAACGCTATCCCTTCCTTAAGGTTCGGTACTTACGCCACTCCAGCACATAAATTTGGCATAGCTATACCCTCACGAGGCTCGCGCTTCGTTTATTATGGGTCAGATGAGGCATGAAAATGCTAAGATAGTTTATGAGTTATATTCAAAGTGGAGCGCTGGTATGAATATTGACCAGGCCGCAACGTTGAATTTGCAACTAACGGTATGGTTGCCCCCAAACTCAAACGGTAATGGCGAATGTCATTAAATATTAGTAAGATAGCTTCTTTATTCATAGTCCCTTAAAATTATGCGCCTGGTTTTATCAACTCTGATCGTGATGGCTGGACTTCTGAGTGGTCAGGCTGTTGCCGCGCCTCTGCAGACCACGCACGCTGATATCCGTGACAGCGGCTTTGTCTATTGCGTCAGCGGGCAAGTCAATACATTCAACCCACAGAAAGCGAGCAGCGGCCTGATTGTCGACACCCTGGCTGCCCAACTCTATGACCGGCTGCTTGATGTGGACCCGTACACCTACCGACTGGTGCCAGAACTGGCTGAGAGCTGGGAAGTGCTGGACAACGGCGCAACCTACCGTTTCCACTTGCGCCGCGACGTCTCGTTTCAAAAGACGGCCTGGTTTACGCCTACCCGTAAGCTAAATGCAGATGATGTGGTGTTTACCTTCGAGCGCATCTTTGACCGCCACCATCCGTGGCACAACGTCAATGGCAGCAGCTTTCCCTACTTCGATAGTCTGCAATTCGCTGACAACGTGCAAAGCGTGCGCAAGCTGGATAACAACACGGTTGAATTTCGTCTGACTCAGCCAGATGCCTCCTTCCTGTGGCATCTGGCGACACACTATGCCTCCGTAATGTCGGCTGAATATGCCACACAACTGGCCAAACAGGATCGCCAGGAATTACTCGACAGGCAGCCCGTCGGCACCGGACCGTTCCTGCTTTCAGAAAACCGCGCGGGACAATATATTCGGCTACAACGCCACGAGAAATTCTGGCGCGGCACGCCTCTGATGCCACAGGTCGTTGTGGATCTCGGTTCAGGCGGAACCGGACGGTTATCAAAGCTTCTGACCGGGGAGTGCGACGTTCTGGCCTGGCCCGCGGCCAGTCAGCTCACCATATTACGTGATGACCCTCGTCTGCGCCTGACGCTGCGTCCTGGAATGAACATTGCCTATCTGGCATTCAACACCAATAAACCGCCGCTGGATAACCCTGCCGTGCGGCATGCGCTGGCGCTGGCCATTAATAACCAGCGTCTGATGCAGTCTATCTACTACGGTACAGCAGAAACTGCGGCATCTATTTTACCCCGCGCCTCGTGGGCTTATGACAACGAAGCTAAGATTACTGAATACAACCCGGCTAAATCCCGTGAGCAGTTAAAAGCACTGGGACTGGAGAACCTGACGTTGCAACTGTGGGTCCCGACCAGCTCTCAGGCCTGGAACCCGAGTCCGCTGAAAACAGCGGAACTGATCCAGGCAGATATGGCGCAGGTGGGTGTGAAAGTGAAGATCATCCCGGTTGAAGGTCGTTTTCAGGAGGCGCGATTAATGGATATGAACCATGATCTGACGTTGTCCGGTTGGGCGACGGACAGTAACGATCCTGACAGTTTTTTCCGACCGCTGCTCAGTTGTGCCGCTATCAACTCACAGACCAACTTCGCGCACTGGTGTAATCCGCAGTTCGACAACATACTGCGCAAAGCATTGTCTTCGCAGCAGCTCTCCTCACGTATTGACGCCTATGACGAAGCACAAAATATCCTGGCGCAAGAGTTGCCAATCCTGCCGTTGGCCTCATCATTGCGTCTACAGGCTTACCGCTATGACATCAAAGGTCTGGTGCTAAGTCCGTTCGGGAATGCCTCCTTTGCCGGGGTTTCCAGGGAAAAGACTGATGAGGTGAAAAAACCATGATTATCTTCACCTTGCGTCGCTTCTTATTGCTGCTGGTCACCCTGTTCTTCCTGACATTCATTGGGTTCAGCCTGAGCTACTTCACCCCCCATGCGCCGTTACAAGGCGCATCGCTGTGGAACGCCTGGATATTCTGGTTCAACGGTCTGATTCACTGGGATTTTGGCGTTTCCAGCATTAACGGTCAGTTAATCTCAGAACAGCTGAAAGAGGTTTTCCCAGCCACGATGGAACTGTGTATTCTGGCCTTTGGGTTTGCGCTGATGGTCGGGATCCCTATCGGCATGCTGGCCGGCATCACACGTAATAAATGGCAGGATCGCTGCATCAGCGCATTGGCTCTGATGGGGTTTTCTATTCCCGTTTTTTGGCTGGCGCTACTGCTGACGCTCCTCTTCTCACTGACTCTCGGCTGGTTACCCGTTTCGGGACGCTTCGATTTGCTTTACGAAGTAAAACCGGTGACCGGTTTCGCCATTATTGATGCGTGGATCTCTGACTCCCCCTGGCGCGACGAAATGTTGGTCAGCGCAATCCGTCATATGGTGCTTCCGGTATTGACGCTTGCCGTCGCGCCCACGACGGAGGTCATCCGCCTGATGCGTATCAGCACCATTGAGGTCTTCGATCAGAACTATGTTAAAGCGGCAGCCACGCGCGGTTTGTCACGCTTCACCATTCTGCGTCGCCACGTATTGCACAACGCCCTTCCGCCGGTCATTCCTCGTCTTGGATTACAGTTTTCCACCATGCTGACGCTGGCGATGATCACCGAGATGGTCTTTAGCTGGCCAGGGCTGGGGCGTTGGTTGATTAACGCGATTCGCCAGCAAGATTACGCCGCTATTTCGGCTGGTGTGATGGTGATTGGCTCCCTGGTTATTATCGTTAACGTCATCTCTGATATTTTGGGTGCCATGGCTAACCCTCTGAAACATAAGGAATGGTATGCCCTACGATAGCGTATATAGCGAGAAGCGCCCGCCCGGAACGCTACGCACCGCATGGCGTAATTTTTATGGCGATGCTTCTGCGATGGTGGGTCTGTACGGTTGTGCGGGACTGGTCATTCTGTGTGTGTTTGGTGGCTGGTTTGCCCCTTACGGCATCGATCAGCAATTTCTCGGCTACCAACTGTTGCCACCGTCCTGGTCACGCTATGGCGAAGTGTCATTCTTCCTCGGAACCGACGATCTGGGTCGCGACGTATTAAGCCGACTGCTCAGCGGCGCGGCCCCGACCGTTGGCGGCGCGTTTGTCGTTACCCTCGCCGCCACACTCTGCGGTCTGTTGCTGGGCGTGGTTGCCGGGGCAACGCACGGGCTACGCTCAGCGGTGCTGAACCATATTCTGGATACCCTGCTGTCAATTCCATCGCTACTGCTGGCCATTATTGTGGTGGCTTTTGCCGGGCCACATCTGACGCATGCGATGTTCGCCGTCTGGCTGGCTTTGCTACCGCGTATGGTGCGCTCTGTCTACAGCATGGTGCATGACGAGCTGGAAAAAGAGTATGTCATTGCCGCTCGTCTGGATGGCGCGAGCACGCTCAATATCCTGTGGTTTGCGATTCTGCCGAATATCACTGCCGGTCTTATCACTGAAATCACCCGATCACTGTCAATGGCGATTCTGGATATCGCCGCCCTGGGCTTCCTTGATCTCGGCGCACAACTGCCCTCGCCTGAATGGGGCGCCATGCTCGGCGATGCGCTGGAGTTGATCTATGTTGCGCCATGGACAGTCATGCTGCCCGGAGCGGCAATTATGATAAGTGTGCTGCTGGTAAACCTGTTAGGTGACGGCGTACGCCGCGCAATTATTGCGGGGGTGGAATAATGCCATTACTGGATATCCGCAATCTGACTATCGAATTCAGGACCGGTGACGACTGGGTGAAAGCGGTTGACCGCGTCAGCATGACGCTAAACGAAGGTGAGATCCGTGGACTGGTCGGTGAATCGGGTTCAGGTAAAAGTTTGATCGCTAAGGCCATCTGCGGCGTCGCCAAAGATAACTGGCGCGTTACCGCGGACCGCATGCGTTTTGATGATATCGACCTGTTGCGCCTTTCCGCCCGCGAGCGACGTAAGCTGGTCGGCCATAACGTGTCCATGATCTTTCAGGAGCCGCAGTCTTGTCTGGATCCGTCCGAACGTATTGGACGCCAACTGATGCAAAACATTCCCGCCTGGACTTACAAAGGGCGCTGGTGGCAACGTATTGGCTGGCGCAAACGCCGCGCGATTGAACTGTTGCACCGCGTCGGGATAAAAGATCATAAAGATGCAATGCGCAGTTTCCCTTATGAACTGACCGACGGCGAGTGCCAGAAGGTCATGATCGCCATCGCACTGGCAAACCAACCTCGCCTGCTGATCGCTGATGAACCCACTAATGCGATGGAACCCACAACCCAGGCGCAAATTTTTCGTCTGCTGACCCGACTGAATCAAAACAGCAATACCACCATTTTGTTGATCAGCCATGACCTGCAAATGCTCAGCCAATGGGCAGACAAAATCAACGTAATGTACTGCGGACAAACGGTGGAAACCGCGCCCAGTAAAGATTTGGTGACGATACCCCATCACCCTTATACGCAAGCGTTGATTCGCGCCATTCCTGATTTTGGTAGCGCAATGCCGCATAAAAGCCGCCTGAATACCATGCCAGGAGCAATTCCGTTGTTAGAACAGTTGCCTATCGGCTGTCGTCTGGGGCCACGTTGCCCTTATGCGCAGCGCGAATGCATTGAAACCCCAAGACTGACCGGAGCAAAGAATCATCTCTACGCCTGTCATTTCCCCCTGAACATGGAGAGAGAGTGAGATGGTAGAAACCCTGCTCGAAGTTCGCAATCTGAGCAAAACCTTTCGCTACCGGACGGGATTATTTCGCCGCCAGACCGTCGAAGCCGTTAAACCGCTGAGCTTTACGCTGCGTGAACGCCAGACGCTCGCCATTATTGGCGAGAACGGCTCAGGCAAGTCTACGCTGGCAAAAATGCTGGCTGGGATGGTTGAGCCGAGCAGCGGCGAGCTGCTGATTGACGATCATCCGCTAAAATATGGCGATTATTCATTTCGTAGTCAGCGTATTCGTATGATTTTCCAGGATCCGTCCACGTCGCTTAATCCGCGCCAACGTATTTCGCAGATCCTCGATTTTCCGTTACGCCTGAATACCGATCTGGAGCCAGAACAGCGCCGCAAACAGATTGTGGAAACCATGCGTATGGTGGGTCTGCTACCTGATCATGTTAGCTACTATCCGCATATGCTTGCGCCAGGGCAAAAACAACGCCTAGGGCTTGCCCGTGCGCTGATTTTGCGCCCCAAAGTGATTATCGCCGACGAAGCGCTGGCCTCTCTGGATATGTCGATGCGATCGCAGCTCATCAACCTGATGCTGGAATTACAGGAAAAACAGGGGATTTCGTATATCTATGTGACCCAACACATTGGGATGATGAAACACATCAGCGACCAGGTGTTAGTCATGCATCAGGGCGAAGTTGTCGAGCGCGGCAGTACGGCGGATGTGCTGGCCTCTCCGCTGCATGAACTGACCCGTCGTCTGATTGCAGGGCATTTTGGCGAGGCGCTTACCGCCGATGCCTGGCGGAAAGATCGTTAATGAAATAATAGCCCACCAGGACGGGAGGGCTATCCGTTCAGTCATCAGTGACAAAACCGGGGCAAGAGTAGCGCGTCAACCTCAGAGAACGTGACTGACGGGAAAATTTCACCCTGCATCGCCCAAACGCCGGCGGTGCGGAGCTCCTCGATAAGACGGGTCGTATCTACCCCCTCAACCACAACGCGGTCGCAATACCCCCTGATATTTTTAATCAACACCGGGAATATTGTTTTTTCTACCTGTGACAGGAAGAAGTCGCGATCCATTTTCACAACGTCAAAACGGCCGCACACCAGCGGGCTCGCGCCAATGCTGCCAGAGCCGAGATCGCCCAGCCACAAGGCATTTGGGCCATCACTCAGCGAATTAATCAGCAGGTTGTTCAGGCAAACTGTATTCGACAGAAAGCGCTCTGAGAGTTCCAGCGCAATAAAGGGCATGGAATGTAGGGCCGACTTAATGACGGGATCGCCAATGGCTAATAGCGCCATTTCATCAATAAGGCTTAGCGTACAGAGCAGATTATTGTTCTCGAACCAATCACGTTTTTCTGCAATTAACCGAATTTGTTCAAGCATGAAATTACGTTTTTGTTCGCTACTCCATGCCGAAATGATGGAATCTGCATGTAACGGATGAACCGTCTCAGAGGTGAAGCGGGCGAGCATCTCAACACCCAGCAACTTATCTGTTGTGTCTCTCATCGGTTCCGCGATGAAATGATAGTGCATAAGACCACTCCAATTGATCATAACGTCCTGATAATGCACTTCTAATCATAATCAATCAATAATATCGATCAATGAATCGATATTGATCGATAAAAACAATATATCATAACTAAATGAATATGGTCACATTTTTTGTTTTAAGAATGTTCTTACATTGATATGTTTTAAAACATCGACTAGAGGTCAGATCATACCATTTTAACCCTCTGACGCCTTGTATTTTCACCTTATCCCCCGGCTCTTCTCTGGTTGGATGAGGCAGAACCAGGGGGGAGTGATATACTCCTCACGTGCAATGAATAGTGACAGGCCACCAGGTGCTGACAACGATTCCCTGCCCTCTGAAATGCCGATTACTGCTGCTCCCCGTCTGGTGAATAGCAGAGAAAGATCGTGACACAAGGGGCAAAGAGTGGGATATAATTTCACACCAATTTCGAGTGACCTTGAAATTGCAATCATAACTCATTGATTGCTAAAAAAATAAGTAATGACTATAAGGATTAAAGCTATGGGTTTTCTTTCCGGTAAGCGCATTCTGGTGACCGGTCTTGCCAGTAAACTGTCCATCGCCTATGGTATCGCTCAGGCGATGCACCGCGAAGGCGCTGAACTGGCGTTCACCTACCAGAACGACAAACTGAAAGGCCGCGTGGAAGAATTTGCCGCTCAGCTGGGTTCCAACATCGTACTGCAGTGTGATGTGGCTGAAGACGCCAGCATCGACACCATGTTCGCTGAACTGGGCAAAGTCTGGCCGAAATTCGACGGTTTCGTACATTCCATCGGTTTCGCACCTGCTGACCAGTTGGATGGCGACTACGTGAATGCGGTCACCCGCGAAGGCTTTAAAATTGCTCATGACATCAGCGCGTACAGCTTTGTTGCAATGGCAAAAGCATGCCGTTCCATGCTGAACCCTGGTTCTGCACTGCTGACGCTGTCCTACCTGGGTGCAGAGCGCGCGATCCCGAACTACAACGTAATGGGTCTGGCGAAAGCCTCTCTGGAAGCCAACGTTCGTTATATGGCTAACGCGATGGGTCCTGAAGGCGTGCGTGTGAACGCAATCTCCGCCGGCCCAATCCGTACTCTGGCGGCTTCCGGTATCAAAGATTTCCGTAAAATGCTGGCACATTGCGAAGCGGTTACGCCAATTCGTCGTACCGTTACCATTGAAGATGTGGGCAACTCTGCGGCATTCCTGTGCTCAGACCTGTCCGCCGGTATCTCCGGTGAAGTCGTTCACGTTGACGGCGGCTTCAGCATCGCCGCAATGAACGAGCTGGAACTGAAATAATCTTTCAGACTTCCTCTATGGGCGACGCTCCGTCGCCCATTATTTTTCTCTCCCTTCTCCCTCGCTCGTCGCTATATATGCTTTTCTGATATTTATTATCACTTAACAATCTTTCATCACCTCATTCGCTTACGTCAGGATATCGCAGCGCAAACGATCCGGCGTACAGGTATGACGACGTATCCGGGTCGCCACTTTTTCGATCAAGGAACGCCCATGGAACAACGCCGAATTGAAGGCAAAAGCCACTGGTATCATGAGACACAGTCCAGTACATATCCGCAAGATGTTCTACCTCTGGTGCCCGAAGCCGCACACGTAGAGGACCAATTTTTGCTGGATCTGACGATACCTGCCGTTGTGCTTTTACCCTTTCAGTCCTGGTTAGAACCTGCCCGTAAACTTGCTCAACTTCTCTTCCCAGTGCATGTTGCTCTGGACTCAATGCACACGTTCAGCGCCTATGAGCGTATGAGTACCGCTTTAACCGTCGCACAGGTTTGTGGCGTACAGCGTTTATGTAATCATTATGCTGCACGTCTGGCCCCCCTTCCTGGCCCTAATTCATCCAGGGAAAGCAACCATCGACTGGCGCAAATCACCCAATATGCTCGCCAGCTCGCCAGCTCTCCGGACGTCATCGGCTCACGCGATCGCCAGCATCTGGAGGCGGTTGGCCTCACGACCAGCGACACTGTTCTGATGAATCAAATCGTTGGCTTTATCGGCTTTCAGGCCCGCGTCGTTGCGTTGTTTCAGGCCTGGTTTGGCCATCCTGTGCGCCACATTCCAGGCCTTGATATTCAGCGATTTGCCGAGGCATCCCCCTTTAGTGCAGAAGAAGCACAGTGGCACACCGCCGACCTGCCGCTTGAAAAACATCTTGCCAGCGCAGAAACACATGTCAGCCATACTCCCACTGTGTTGCAAACGCTGGGGCCATTATTGCAACACTCACCTGACGAACTGCCGTTATTTAAAGCGCTTTTTACCAGCACATTACACAGCGATGTGCACTCACGGATATTTTCTCTGGCCTCGCTGCTCACATCGCGGATTAACGGTAGCGTGTCCTGCTTCAATGAGTATGCCCTCTCAGCCACTGAACTCAGTGAGATGATTAGCGTACTTCGCCAGGATGAGCGCCAAATACAGCGCTGGGAGCAACGACATCCGGTTGAGCGCGTCACCCTGCAGGCGGTACAATGGCTAACCCGGGCGCCCGATCGCTTTAGCGCCGCACTGCTTACCCCGTTGCTCGATCAGGGTATACCTTCAGAACAGGCAATAAACGTACTGGCCTGGAGCGGATTGTGCGGATGGCTAAATCGTTTGAAGATCGCGTTGGGCGAGACGTATTAACCGATCCACTTGCTGAAAGAGCGCTTGCTGCGACTGGCAGATTCGCGTAAAACTGTCAGCCGCTCTTTCAGCCACGAAAATAGACAATTATGCTTCAGGACAACCCGCTGCTAGCGCAGCTTAAACAGCAACTACATTCCCAGACGCCACGTGCTGAAGGGGTGGTAAAAGCCACGGAAAAAGGCTTTGGCTTCCTGGAAGTCGATGCACAAAAAAGCTATTTCATTCCACCGCCGCAGATGAAAAAAGTGATGCATGGCGACCGCATTGTGGCGGTTATCCATACGGAAAAAGATCGCGAATCTGCCGAACCGGAAGAACTGATCGAGCCGTTCCTGACGCGCTTCGTGGGTAAAGTTCAGGGGAAGAATGACCGCCTGTCCATTGTGCCGGATCATCCGCTGCTGAAAGATGCGATTCCCTGCCGCGCCGCGCGTGGCGTTGAACATGAATTTAAAGAAGGTGACTGGGCTGTAGCAGAAATGCGCCGCCACCCGCTAAAAGGCGACCGCACCTTCTACGCCGAATTAACCCAATTTATTACCTTCGCTGACGATCACTTCGTTCCGTGGTGGGTCACACTGGCTCGCCATAATCTGGAAAAAGAAGCACCCGATGGCGTTGCCACTGAGATGCTGGATGAGGGCCTGGTGCGTGAGGACTTAACCGCACTGAACTTCGTCACCATCGACAGCGCCAGTACGCAGGACATGGATGACGCACTTTACGCCGAAGAACAAACGGATGGTAAATTGCAGTTAACCGTCGCGATTGCCGATCCTACCGCCTGGATTGCTGAAGGCAGTAAGCTGGATAACATTGCAAAAATTCGTGCATTTACCAACTACCTGCCGGGGTTCAACATCCCAATGTTGCCGCGCGAGCTTTCTGACGATCTGTGTTCTCTGCGCGCTAACGAAATTCGCCCAGTTCTGGCCTGTCGCATGAGCATCACTGCTGACGGTACGATCGAAGACAATATCACCTTCTTCGCAGCAACGATTGAATCGAAAGCGAAGCTGGCCTACGACAACGTCTCTGACTGGCTTGAAGGCTCGGGTGACTGGCAGCCGGAGAATGACGCAATTGCACAGCAGATCCGCCTGCTGCACCGCATTTGTCTGAGCCGTGGCGAGTGGCGCCATAATCATGCTCTGGTATTTAAAGATCGCCCGGATTACCGTTTCGTTCTCGGTGAAAAAGGTGAAGTACTGGACATCGTCGCTGAGCCGCGCCGCATCGCGAACCGCATTGTGGAAGAGTCCATGATTGCGGCGAACATTTGTGCCGCCCGCATACTGCGCGACAAGCTGGGCTTCGGTATTTATAACGTGCATATGGGATTCGATCCGGCGAACGCAGAAGCACTGGCTGCCCTCCTGAAAACCCATGGTATGCACGTTGATGCTGAAGAGGTCCTGACGCTGGAAGGCTTCTGTAAACTGCGTCGTGAACTGGATGCTCAGCCTTCCGGTTTCCTCGACAGCCGCATCCGCCGATTCCAGTCTTACGCTGAGATCAGCACCGAGCCGGGTCCGCATTTTGGTCTGGGCCTGGAAGCTTATGCCACCTGGACCTCGCCTATCCGTAAGTATGGCGACATGATTAACCATCGCCTGCTGAAGGCCGTCATCAAAGGTGAGACAATTTCCCGCCCGCAGGATGATACGACTCTGCAGATGGCTGAACGTCGCCGCCTGAACCGCATGGCTGAACGTGATGTGGGTGACTGGCTGTATGCACGTTTTCTGAATGACAAAGCCGGTACCGACACCCGCTTTGCGGCCGAGATTATTGATGTCAGCCGTGGTGGTATGCGTGTACGTTTAATTGATAACGGCGCGGTAGCCTTTATTCCGGCCCCCTTCCTGCACGCGGTTCGTGATGAACTGGTATGTAGCCAGGAAAGTGGTACGGTGCAGATCAAAGGTGAAGTGGTTTACAAAGTTACCGATGTCATTGACGTCACCATCGCCGAAGTGCGGATGGAAACCCGCAGCGTCATCGCACTCCCTGCCGTATAATACGCAGTAACTCAACGACCTTTCTCTTTTGTGAAAGGTCGTTTTCTTTTTCCCCGCCCAATTGCCTGTCACGCACTACACTTCTTTCATCCAGTCAGATTTATTTTTTACTATTTTCCGTTCGCCAGCTTTGCTTTTTCCTGAATCTGGATTACACATAAATATATAAATAAAACAATACGTTCAGCCATCATCACCCTTTGAATTATGGCTACCCTTACTTTTGAGGCTCTATGCGCTTTAAACGGGATAGTACACATCATGAAAGACGTTCGGGAGCTGGCTACGTTGTATAGCTATGTGGGCACCCATAACCCCTACTGGCGTTTGTCAGAGGATTGCGACATCCTGCATTTCTCTATTGACGAAGCGGCAGAAACGAACCAGAACATCGAATTATCACCTGAGCAAGCCGACCGCATTCGGGAGATGACGGTCATCACGTCAAGCCTGTTAATAACACTGTCGATTGAAGACGACGATATCCCTGTTCACCTGGTTGGGCGGAAAATCAATAAACGCGAATGGGCCGGCAGTGCATCCGCCTGGGATGATACCCCCCCGGTCGCCCGCGATTTGGCGCAAGGACTTTCTTTTGCCGAACAGGTGGTCTCTGAAGCTAACTCCGTTATTGTCATCCTTGACCGCATGGGCAATATTCAGCGTTTCAATCGCCTGTGTGAGGAATATACCGGACTCAAAGAACGCGAAGTGATTGGTCAAAGTGTCTTCACGTTGTTTATGAGTCGACGCGAAGCTGCAGCCTCCAGACGCAACATCGATGTTTTCTTTCGCGAAGGTAACTCATATGAAGTCGAACGTTGGGTGAAGACCTGTAAAGGTCAGCGACTGTTTCTGTTTCGCAATAAATTTGTGCACAACGGGAGCGGTAAGAACGAAATATTTCTGATCTGCTCAGGTACCGATATCACCGAAGAACGGCGTGCTCAGGAACGCCTGAGAGTTCTGGCAAATACCGACTCCATTACCGGATTACCTAATCGGAATGCGATTCATGAACTGATCACTGAAGCCATTGAGAATGCAGGCGATACCCAGGTTGGTATTGTGTACCTCGATCTGGATAATTTTAAAAAAGTAAACGATGCCTACGGACATATGTTCGGCGATCAACTGTTGCAAAGCGTGTCGCTGGCAATTCTCAGTTGTCTTGATGATAACCAGTTGCTGGCCCGCTTTGGTGGCGATGAGTTTATTGTCCTCGCGACTCAAACATCTCAAGTGGCGCTGGAAGCCACGGCGTCACGTATTTTGACCCGTTTGCGCCAGCCCTTCCGAATTGGCCTGATTGAAGTTTATACTGGTTGTTCGATTGGAATTTCCCTTGCACCACAGCATGGACACGACTGCGAGAGCGTTATTCGCAATGCCGATACCGCCATGTATACCGCAAAGGAAGGCGGACGTGGACAATTCTGCGTTTTCTCTCCGGAAATGAACCAGCGAGTCTTTGAATATCTTTGGCTGGATACCAACTTGCGTAAGGCGCTGGAAAACGATCAACTGTTGATTCATTACCAGCCGAAAATAACATGGCGTGGTGAAGTACGTAGTCTGGAGGCGCTGGTGCGCTGGCAGTCCCCTGAACGTGGTCTTATTCCTCCGCTGGAGTTTATCTCCTACGCTGAAGAGTCAGGCTTGATTGTGCCGCTGGGGCGCTGGGTTATTCTCGACGTTGTTCGTCAGGTCGCGAAGTGGCGCGATAAAGGGATTAATCTGCGAGTGGCCGTGAACGTCTCTGCTCGCCAGCTTGCCGATCAGACGCTGTTTACCGACCTGAAACAGGTGCTTCACGACCTCAATTTTGAATATTGCCCTATCGATGTCGAATTGACCGAGAGCAGTTTAATTGAAAACGAACAGCTGGCACTGTCCGTTATTCAGCAATTTAGCCAGCTTGGGGCACAGATTCATTTAGATGATTTTGGGACGGGTTATTCATCGTTATCTCAACTGGCCCGCTTCCCACTTGATGCCATTAAGCTGGACCAGGCGTTCGTCAGGGATATTCATAAGCAACCCATTTCACAGTCGCTGGTGCGTGCCATTGTCGCGGTGGCGCAGGCGCTTAACTTACAGGTGATAGCTGAAGGCGTTGAAAGTACCAAAGAGGATGCCTTTTTGACCAAAAATGGCGTCAATGAACGTCAGGGTTTTTTGTTCGCCAAGCCAATGCCCGCCGCTGCGTTTGAACGTTGGTATAAGCGTCATCTGAATAAAAAATTGCGATAACGCAACAAGAAAAGTGGAAGGGATAAACGTGAAAAATAGCCAAAAATGGACACTGCGTGATGATCATATCTGTATGTAATCACAGAATATATAATATTCTCCAATCATTCATGTTAATACTATTTTTCCCTTCTCTTTTGGCATGAATTTCTGCATCATGAAATTCAAACCATTTTGACATTAGGATGATGACCATGTCTGATATCGACGCACAACGTCTGGCCGAACGCATTGATACCGTGCTGGATATTCTCGTTGCAGGCGATTACCACTCAGCTATCCACAATCTCGAAATTCTCAAGGCTGAACTGTTGAATACGGTCAAAGAAGATGCAGCGTCTGTGTCAAAAAAACCGAAGGCCCCGTGGGAGATCTGATGACCTCACTCACGTTATGTCGCTGTAGCCATCAGATTTCAGATAACGCAGCAACCGTTTAATTTCCGATACGATATCGCTATAAAAATTAATACTATGAATTCCCGACAACAATCTATTTTGCAGATGGTGATCGATAAAGGTCAGATGAGCGTGGCCGACCTGGCTAAAATCACCGGTGTCTCCGAAGTGACGATTCGACAGGATCTGAACACCCTGGAAAAACAGAGCTACTTGCGCCGTGCGCATGGTTTTGCGGTGTCACTGAACAGTGATGATGTCGAAACGCGCATGATGACCAATTTCACCCTTAAACGTGAACTGGCCGAATTTGCGGCATCGCTGGTTAATCCTGGTGAATCCGTCTTTATTGAAAATGGCAGCAGCAATGCACTGCTGGCCAGAACGCTGGCGGAACAAAAAGATGTCACCATTATCACGGTCAGTAGCTACATCGCGCATCTGCTCAAAGAAACGCCGTGTGAAGTCATTCTCCTCGGTGGGATCTACCAGAAGAAAAGCGAGAGCATGGTCGGACCGTTGACTCGCCAATTTATTCAGCAGGTACATTTCAGCAAAGCCTTTATCGGTATTGATGGCTGGCAGGCTGACACCGGCTTCACCGGGCGTGATATGATGCGCTCTGATGTGGTTAATGCGGTTCTGGAAAAAGGCGCTGAGGTGATTGTACTCACCGATAGCTCAAAATTTGAGGCCATTCATCCCTACACGCTTGGCCCGCTGGACAGATTCAGTCGCGTAGTCACGGACTCCAGACTCAGCGCCAGTGTGCAAATGCAACTTGAACATTCGGGTTTAACCGTCAATATCATTGATGCCCACGCATAATACTTCAGCAGATGATTTGTCTGCGGGCAGATCATCTTCTCTCTGAGACTTATCCGACAGTCCAATTAAGACTTTTTACCTGTCGTTAACAGGATAAAGTCGTAGAATTAATGTTAGCGATATAACAGGAGCGAACAGTCACCTCAGGATTTGATTGTAATGCCCTGCGCTAAACGGTTTCGCGGAAATATCTTTAGTCGTCCTATTTTGGCGCTATCATTAAAGTGAACTGGATTCCGTGATTCAATAATTCAGGAGAAAGTATTATGTTAGTAACGAGCAAAAAAATGACCGCTGCCATTCTGGCGATTACACTGGCAATGTCTTTGAGTGCCTGCTCTAACTGGTCCAAACGTGACCGTAACACTGCAATCGGTGCAGGTGCTGGTGCGATAGGCGGTGCAGTCCTGACTGACGGCAGCACGCTGGGTACGCTGGGTGGTGCTGCAGTGGGTGGTATTATCGGCCACCAGGTGGGTAAATAATTTACGGTTGAACGGCTCGATATAATAATACGTTTACTTTTTCAGGTTTGTATTATTAGAAAAGCCACGGATGCTCTCCGTGGCTTTTTTATTAGCCGCCGGCCAGCTTAACTTTCATTCCTTTGGCTTCCAGCAGCGATTTTATCAGGTCGCGTTTATCACCCTGAATTTCAATTACGCCGTCCTTCACTGCCCCACCACAACCACATTTTTTCTTCAGCTCTGCGGCTAATTTAACCAGTGCAGCATCATCTTGATCAATACCGGTAATCAGGCAAACGCCCTTACCTTTACGACCGCTGGTCTGGCGCTGGATGCGCACAATGCCATCGCCCTTCGGACGCTCTGCTACCACTCTGGGTTCATCGATTCGCCCGGACTCCGTTGAATAAACCAGTCGAGAGTTTGAGTCGCTCATTTATGCACCTCGATTCAGAGAGGCGTTGATCATCTTCAGCGTTTGCGCCGGATCTTCCGACTGCGTGACTGGACGACCAATCACCATGTAATCCACACCAGCGGCCAGCGCCTGCTGTGGCGTCATAATACGGCGCTGGTCACCCGCCTCACTACCTGCAGGACGAATGCCTGGCGTCACCAGCTTAAATGCCTGACCAAACGCCTGCTTGAACCTCACCGCTTCATGCGCCGAGCATACTACCCCGTCCAACCCACAATTTTGCGTCAAACGGCCCAATTTTTCCGCATACTCCGCAGGTGACAACGTCACACCAAGATCGGCAAGGTCGCTGGCTTCCATACTGGTCAGGACCGTCACTGCAATTAACAGTGGCGCATCTTTACCAAAAGGCAGTAATGCTTCGCGGGCGGCGGTCATCATTCGTGCCCCACCGGAAGCATGCACGTTTACCATCCAGACGCCAAGGTCAGCTGCCGCCGCGACGGCATGCGCCGTGGTATTGGGAATATCATGAAATTTCAAATCCAGAAAGACGTCGAAGCCACGCTGTTGCAGATCCCGAACCAACTGAGGTCCAAAAAGTGTGAACATCTCTTTGCCCACTTTCAAACGGCAATCACGGGGATCAATTCTGTCGACAAACGCTAATGCCTTATCACGATTTGAGTAATCCAACGCGACAACGACGGGAGAATCAGTAGCAGCACGGGAAGAAGATGAAGCAGTAAACGTCATGACCAGACCTTCTTGATGATGGGCGCACGAACGGCGCAAAATGGGTAAACGGCGTGCATTCTACCTGTGGTAATAGAAAATTAACAGGCGCGTTTACATTTCTGCGAAGCGATGTGGCACAGGAGCCTGAGTGCTGGGTGAAGAAAAAGAAATAAGAATGTTGTAACTAAAGTAAGGTTTTTTAAAAATTAGAGCCCGTCGAGACCGCGAATTGGCTTAATGGTCGACCAGGAACGGCACGATGGGCAGTGCCAGTACAGCGAATACGCAGTAAACCCGCACTTCTGGCAACGATAGCGCGGCTTGCTGCGCACCTGCTCACCCACCATATCGCGCAGGACCATCAGACTCTCTTTTGCGCGCCCTTCTTCTGCTTCATTAAGGTGGTAATCCATCAGTTTATGGAACACACGCATCGTCGGATGACGTTGCAACTGACGGGTAATATAAACCTGCGCAGTATCAGTACCCTCACGCGCCTCAAGAATATCAGCCAGCATCAACTCCGCGGCAGCACCGGTGTTTTCTTCGACCGCACGGCGTAGAAACTCCGCCCACTCATCGTTTTTACCCAGCTGTTGATAGCAGCTCTGCAGCATTTCCAGCGTTTCACTGACCAGCTCTTTATCCTGGGAGATCACGCGTTGCAGGCATTCAACGGCCTTCGCATAATCTCCCTTCAGCATATAAACGCGCCCCATCATAATCGAGACACGCGCACTGTTTTTGTCTGCAGCGGCTCCTTTTTTCAGCAATGCCATGGCGCGATCCATATCGTCGCTGCCCATTTGCTGCAAGGCCAGTTCACAGTAAAAATGCGCGATTTCAAGACGCTGATTATCTTTGCCGAGTTTCACCAGACGTTCTGCAACATCTATGGCTTTTTGCCATTCGCTGGTTGCCTGATAGATTTGCAGCAGTTGTTGCAATGCCCCCACACGGAAATCCGTTTCATCAGTCAGCTGATTGAACATGTCTTCCGCACGGTCATACAATCCGGCAGCCATGTAGTCACGTCCCAACTGCTGTACAGCCAACAAACGTTGCTCGTAAGTCAGCGAAGCACTTTCCATGAGGGTTTGGTGGATACGGATAGCGCGGTCGACTTCACCGCGTGAGCGGAACAGGTTTCCGAGGGTGAGATGAGCCTCAACGGTGCCGGTATCCTCTTTCAACATATCGAGGAACAGATCCACCGCTTTATCTTGTTGGTTGCTCAAGAGGAAGTTAACCCCGGCGACATAGTCGCGCGAAAGACGGTTAGCTTCATCCTGCTTTGTTTGTTGCGCACTTCTGCGACCCATATACCACCCATAGGCAGCGGCTACAGGTAAAAGCAGAAACAACAACTCCAGCATAAATAATTATTCCTTCACAACCGACGAGTCGGCAGTTACCGCAACGTCGGTCGCAGGCGCAAGCTGGTTTTCCAGGCGTTTAATTTTACGTTCGGCACGCGCAAGAGACACACGAACCCTCAGCCAGAACAGGCCGCAAATTAACCAACCAATCGCAAAACCTGCTGCAAACAATACAGCAAGCAGCGTGGAGATACGATACTCACCCTGAGCTAGCAGGTAATTAAACGTAACCTGTTGATCGTTTTGCGCACCCAATGTCACCGAAATAACAAAAATCGCCAACACCAGTAAGAAAATGAGTAAATATTTCACATTACTTCCCGTTATGTGGTTTGAGCGAATAAATCGTGTACAACTTACCGCGTTAAGCCCTTTAAATTACCATTTTCACGACAAGTGCGAAACGGAAAAGCGCCTTACGCTGTATGATTTGAGGGCTAAATTTGAAAAATCAATCACGGGCTGCGTTATTGCTCACGCTGCGCTATTTCCTTTGTCTCCTGGACGGGCGGTGTCAGAGGTCCACATATTCGCTGTGCAAGCCATGTTGCCAACGTTACCAGCAGCCACGATATCAGCGTCGCAACAACCAAATCGCGCGGCCAGTGCATGCCCAGAAGCAAACGACTGCCCATTACGCCAGTCGCCCAGACAAGTAAGAACACAATCGTCAACGTACGTCTGCGCGGCCATAAAAGTCCTACTGCCAGTAAAGCCCAACTGGCGGCAAACATCGTATGACCGGATGGAAAAGCAAAACCGGTCTCTTTTTGCCAGTGCTTACGTAAAAAAGGCGGAATATCCTGCTGCCCGGACAACTGCTCTTTTACTAAGTGCCCGCGGTCTTTACGTTTTAAAGTGTAGAACTCATCTACCGGAACATGGTGCGTTTTTTCCAGCCACAGAACAAAGGGTCGGGGCTCCTGTACCCGCTCTTTAACCCAGGATTTCACACCCTGGCCAATTAAGATAGCCGCCGCCAGGATCGCAAAAAGCATAACCGCGGCCTTCAGACGAAATCGCAGGCACCACAAAAACCACGCACAGAGAACAACATGGGTAATAATCCCCCAGGGTTGCGTCACCGTTTCAGTTACCCAGTATAAGGATTTTAACCACCAGACATTCTGTCCAGGCTGCCAGCTCCAGCCGGATAGCCATACGGAAACCGGCATAATCAGTAACAGTGCTGCGCCTACGGTGGTTCGCTTGGCAATAGACCGCATTGCGTCTCCTTTCGTCGATAAGTCCCACAATCATAACTGAAAAATCCGCACACCGGGAAAATTGACAATTTTGTGCCATTCGGAAATGAATGCGTTGCTGCAATTAGGTGAACACCCTTGCCTTATGGCAAAATAGCGCAATACAGAAGCCAACAGGCGACGGCACGCACAGTGCCAGCATAATCTGGAGAATTACATGCAGCTTAAACGTGTGGCAGAAGCCAAACTGCCAACCCCCTGGGGTGATTTCCTGATGGTGGGATTTGAAGAACTGGCAACCGGACACGATCATGTCGCACTGGTTTTTGGCGATATTTCAGGCCAGACGCCTGTCCTGGCACGTGTTCATTCTGAATGTCTGACCGGCGATGCGCTGTTCAGCCTGCGCTGTGATTGTGGCTTCCAGCTGGAAGCGGCGCTTACGCATATCGCTGAAGAAGGACGCGGTATTCTGCTCTACCATCGTCAGGAAGGACGTAACATCGGCCTGTTGAATAAGATCCGCGCCTATGCGTTGCAGGATCAGGGCTATGACACCGTCGAAGCCAACCATCAGTTAGGCTTTGCGGCAGACGAGCGTGATTTCACTTTGTGTGCTGATATGTTCAAATTATTGGGCGTGGATGAAGTCCGTCTGCTGACCAATAACCCGAAGAAAGTGGAAATTCTGACCGAAGCTGGGATCAATATTGTGGAGCGTGTGCCGCTGATTGTTGGCCGTAACCCGAAGAATGAACACTATCTGGATACCAAAGCCGCGAAAATGGGACATTTGTTAAGCGAGTGACATTCTCGCTTGCTGACGATACAAAAAGCCTGCTTGCGCAGGCTTTTTTATGTTTTAATTCAACATATTACGAATAACATAGTGCAAAATACCATCGTTTTGGTAATAGGTCAGCTCTGTCGCGGTATCAATACGGCAGCGACACGAAATCACCTCTTTACTACCATCCGCACGGACCATCTTCACCGGGATAGCCGCTCCCGGTTTAATATTTTGTAAGTCCGTAATATCAATGACCTCCTCCCCGGTTAACCCCAGGGTTTTACGCGTAACCCCCTGCGGAAATTCCAGAGGCAGGATCCCCATGCCAATCAGGTTAGAACGGTGGATTCGCTCAAAGGACTCGGCGATCACGACGCGAATACCCAACAAACGCGGGCCTTTCGCAGCCCAGTCCCGACTGGAGCCCGACCCATACTCCTTACCGGCAACAATCGCCAGCGGTGTCTTCTCTTGCTGGTATTGCATAGCGGCGTCATAGATAGCCATCACGTCTGTACCCGGCAAATGACGCGTCATCCCCCCTTCCACACCCGGTACCATTTCGTTTCGGATACGGATATTGGCAAACGTACCACGCATCATTACTTCGTGGTTTCCGCGGCGAGAACCGTAGGAGTTAAAATCTTTACGTTCAACACCGTGGTTTTGCAAATAACGCCCAGCTGGGCTATCTGGTTTGATGCTCCCTGCAGGTGAAATATGATCGGTAGTGACGGAGTCGCCCAGCATCGCCAGGATACGTGCCCCATGGATATCCTGTACCGGGTCCGGCTTCGCCTGCATACCATCAAAGAACGGTGATAACCGGATGTAGGTTGAGTCCGACTGCCAGCCATAGGTATCTGCACGATCAACATTAATCGACTTCCATTCCGGCGTACCTTCGAACACCTCGGCATACTCTTTATGGAACATCTCGGTAGAAACCTGTTCCACAGCACGGGCGATTTCCTGCGCACTCGGCCAGATATCTTTCAGATAGATAGGATCGCCTTTTCTGTCATGACCCAGCGGATCTTTCGTCAGATCACTATTCATATTCCCGGCCAGCGCATAAGCCACCACCAGCGGCGGAGAAGCCAGCCAGTTTGTCTTCACCAGCGGGTGGATACGCCCTTCAAAGTTACGGTTGCCGGAAAGCACCGCCCCTACCGTCAGATCACCTTTTTTTATCGCCGTTTCAATAGGGTCAGGCAACGGGCCAGAGTTACCAATACAGGTAGTACAGCCATAACCAACAAGGTTAAAACCCAGCTCATCAAGGTACGGCGTCAGTTTTGCCTGCGCCAGGTAATCAGAAACGACTTTTGACCCAGGCGCCAGCGACGCTTTCACCCACGGCTGGCGCTTCAGACCAAGCGTAACCGCTTTTTTCGCCAGCAATCCAGCCGCCATCAGGACGCTGGGGTTAGAGGTGTTGGTACATGACGTGATCGCGGCAATCACCACAGCACCATCCGGTAGCTGATATTGATGACCGCTCATGACATAGTCGACCGGCTGACGATCTTTTTGCGAGCTATTCACTTCAAGTTCATTACTCGCGGCGAATGCTTTCGGCACATCGCCCAATGCGACACGATCCTGTGGACGCTTCGGCCCGGCCAGGCTGGCTTCCACAGTGCCCATGTCCAGCTCCAGTGAACTGGTAAACACAGGCTCATCACCTGGGTTACGCCACATCCCCTGTGCTTTAGCATAAGCACCGACTAATTCAACCTGCTCTTCGCTACGCCCGCTCAGTCGCATGTACTCAAGCGTTACCCCGTCAATCGGGAAAAAGCCGCAGGTTGCGCCGTATTCCGGCGACATGTTAGCAATGGTCGCCCGGTCAGCGAGCGGCAGGCTGTCCAGCCCATCACCATAGAACTCTACAAACTTACCGACCACACCGTGTTTACGCAGCATCTGCGTAACGGTCAGTACCAGATCGGTAGCGGTGATCCCTTCGCGAAGTTTACCAACGAGTTTGAAGCCCACGACATCCGGAATCAGCATGGAAACCGGTTGCCCCAACATGGCGGCCTCTGCTTCAATCCCGCCGACACCCCAGCCCAGCACGCCGAGACCATTAATCATTGTGGTATGGGAATCGGTACCGACTAGCGTGTCCGGGTAAGCTACCCACTCGCCGTTTTGCCGCTCACTCCACACCGCTTTACCCAGGTATTCGAGGTTTACCTGGTGGCAAATTCCTGTTCCCGGTGGAACAACACTGAATCGGCTAAACGCTTGCTGCCCCCATTTCAGGAATACATAGCGCTCATGGTTGCGCTCCATTTCCAGTCGAACGTTCTCTTCAAAAGCATCATCGTCACCAAAACGATCGACCGTAACGGAGTGATCAATAACCAGATCAACAGGTGAAAGCGGGTTCACTTTTGCGGTATCCCCGCCAAGACGTTTAACCGCTTCGCGCATGGCGGCCAGGTCGACCACCGCCGGAACGCCGGTGAAGTCCTGCATGAGAACGCGAGCGGGTCGGTAGGCAATTTCGCGATCGGCATGAGCCGTTTTCAGCCATTGCGCCAGAGCATGAATATCTTCTTCGGTAGCAGAGTCACCGTCCTGCCAGCGAAGCAGGTTTTCCAGCAATACTTTTAGTGATTTAGGTAAACGGGTGATATCACCCAGTGATTTGGCAGCCAGGGGCAAACTGTAGTAGCGGTAGGTTTTATCTTTAACCTGCAATGTGTCCTTACTGGCTTCTCGTAGGGTAGACGACATAGCTCCTCCTTAAATGACAGGGTTGGATCCCCTGACTCTCCTCAGGGTTAGTATTAAAGATAACACAAACAAAATGTAACGCTTTGATAACAACTCAAATTGATAAAAGAGGAGAACGATAAAAAGGTAACGAACTATGCACGTGGCGGGGAATAAGATTGAAGTACGGTAAATGAACGGACCCGATACATCGATGCAACCGACAATACGCTGTTTAGATGGCGTACCACGATTGCGTGTGATTATTCATACTGAATTCAATAAGCATGTTAATACTTATTATTATAAAAAACGTATTGCTTATTGATCTTGATTATCATCTTCAATGAACAGATCAATAAATGCCCGTTGCTCAGGTGAAAGATCCCACGAAGCGGGAATATCCTGTTTTTTTTCTACAACGGTTTCATTCGCTTGCTCATTATCATGATGAGCAGGTGTAACACTGGACTGTTGTTCCTGTGCGGACATCAATTACCCCCACACTTTCCAGACCACCAGAGCAACCACGATCCAGAACACGGCGGAGCCCAGAAACACGGTGAACCATGCTTTACGTTTCATCGCGGGATCTCTGCGCGCAGGCTGGTTTCCAGAAGGCATTGCTAACCTCATACTATCGAAATCACTTATCATTTAGGCACCAAACAATCGGTACAATTAATCATTAGATAAGAGAAATCCTAATAAAAACGTCCTGAAAAAGCCAGATAATTTTCGAACTCAGCTTTATAAATAACTTAATTGTTTGATCGGTTATAAATATTTGAAAGGGATTTTGGCAGGCTTACTCATTTGAAACTACTTTGGAGAATGTTTTCCATAAATAATATAGGGATAATAGACAAATAAAAAATCATGAATACATTCAACCGCCCCGCTGGTATGGCTGGAGAACCAGGATACCAACGAGGCAACTTCCGTTATTATTTCTCTGGTAATTTAATATCTTTGAACATAGCTTCAATGTCATCGTTGGAACGCAACGCTACCGCCGTATCCACCACATCGCGTGTCAGATGCGGTGCGAAACGCTGAATAAAATCATACATGTAGCTGCGTAAAAACGTGCTGCGACGAAAACCTATCTTCGTGGTGCTGTGACTGAAAATATCATGAGCATCAACGCGCACCAGATCCGGATCAGAGATAGGATCCACTGCCATGCTGGCAATCACGCCCACACCCAGCCCCAGTCGGACATAGGTTTTTATCACATCAGCATCGGTTGCCGTAAAAACAATACGCGGCTCAAGTCCCGCACGATTAAACGCGGTATCCAGCTCTGAGCGCCCCGTAAAACCAAAGGTGTACGTCACCAACGGATATTGCGCCAGCTCTTCAATGGATACGGAGGCTTTGCCCGCCAACGGATGGTCTGGCGTAACAACAATCGATCGATTCCAGTGATAGCATGGCAGCATCACCAGATCATCGTACAGATGCAGTGCTTCCGTCGCGATGGCAAAATCAGCATTCCCTTTCGACACGGCCTCGGCAATTTGCGTCGGCGATCCCTGATGCATATGCAACGAAACGCGCGGATAACGCTCAATAAAACCTTTAATCACGTTGGGTAGCGCGTAACGCGCCTGAGTGTGTGTGGTAGCAATATACAGTGAACCTTTGTCCGGCCAGGTGTGTTCACCAGCAACCGACTTAATGGCATCCACTTTCGACAAAACTTCGCGGGCAATACGAATAACTTCCTGCCCTGCCGGAGTCACCTGCGTCAGGTGCTTACCGCTACGGGCAAAAATCTGGATGCCAAGCTCATCTTCCAGCATACGAACTTGCTTACTGATCCCTGGCTGGGAGGTATAGAGTCCTTCGGCCGTTGAGGAGACATTAAGGTTGTGGTTTACCACCTCAACGATATAGCGAAGCTGCTGTAATTTCATGTTAAGCCATCCAGAATTGTGCCATCAGAACATCGTTTAAAAGCAGACTCACACGCGCTGCTAATACGATTTAATAATAAAAAGCCTGTTAACTATAACCACTATATCATTTATATGTACGCTGTATAGGGATGAAAAAAAATAATACGCCAGAAACAAAAAGGGCCGCTTACGCGACCCTTTGAGGAGAAATTCAGCCAGAACGCTGCTATTTCTTCCCTTCTACCCATTTACCGTCAACGAAAAATGCAGACCACCCGGTTGCTTTACCGTCTTTTTCCGCAGCGACATACTGCTGCTTAGTTTTACGGCTAAAGCGAACCATCGACTTATTACCATCGGGGTCCGTCTGCGGCGCATCGGCCAGATAACGCAGTTTTTCCGGCAGACGATCGCGGAAACGGTACAACTCTTCCACTAACGGCGCACGGGTCTCACGTGATTTCGGGAACGTATTTGCCGCCAGGAAGATACCCGCAGCACCATCACGTAACACGAAATACGCGTCAGATTTTTCACACGGCAGTTCTGGCAACGGAACCGGATCCTCTTTCGGCGGAGCGACTTCACCGTTACGCAGGATCTTACGGGTATTTTTGCACTCGTCGTTGGTACACGCCATGTACTTACCGAAACGTCCCATTTTCAGGTGCATTTCAGAACCACATTTCTCACACTCAACGACAGGACCGTCATAACCCTTAATGCGGAACTCGCCCTCTTCGATTTCGTAACCATCGCAGGTCGGGTTGTTACCACAGACATGCAGCTTACGTTTTGGATCGATCAGATAGCTGTCCATCGCCGTGCCGCACTTCTGGCAGCGTCGTTTGGCGCGCAGCGCGTTCGTTTCCGCATCGTCGCCTTCCAGCACGTTCAGCACTTCGTTTTCCGGCACCAGGTTAATGGTGGTTTTGCAACGCTCTTTTGGGGAAAGCGCGTAGCCGGAACAACCAAGGAAAACGCCGGTACTGGCGGTACGAATACCCATCTTGCGTCCGCAGGTTGGGCAATCAATACTGGTCAGCACCATCTGGTTCGGACGCATACCGCCTTCTTCAGGGTCTTTCTCAGCTTTATCCAGCTGCTGAGTAAAATCGCTGAAGAAGTTGTCGAGCACACCTTTCCACTCGGCTTCGTGGTTCGCCACCTGGTCAAGGCTGTCTTCCATCTGCGCGGTGAAATCGTAGTTCATCAATTCGCGGAAGTTTTCTTCCAGACGATCGGTGACAATCTCACCCATTTTCTCCGCGTAGAAGCGACGGTTCTCAACGCGAACATAACCGCGATCCTGAATCGTAGAGATGATCGAGGCATACGTTGACGGACGACCAATACCCCGTTTCTCAAGTTCTTTAACCAGCGAAGCTTCACTGAAACGTGCAGGTGGTTTGGTGAAGTGCTGCGCAGGCGTCAGTTCGATAAGCGTCAACGTATCGCCTTTATCCACCGCTGGTAAAATGCGGTCTTCATCGCCCTTACGCAGCGCAGGCATCACTTTCGTCCAGCCATCGAAACGCAGAATACGACCACGCGCCTTCAGACGGAAATCACCCGCGCCCACGGTCAGTGTGGTGGAGTCATATTTGGCTGGCGTCATCTGACAGGCAACAAACTGGCGCCAGATCAGCTGATACAGTTTCTGCGCATCGGCTTCCATATCTTTCAGCGATTCCGCCTGTACGGCGACATCAGAAGGACGGATAGCTTCGTGCGCTTCCTGAGAATTCTCTTTGCTGGCGTACTGGTTCGCGCTCTCCGGCAGATACTTTTTGCCAAAATTATCGCTAATGTAATCACGAACCATCGCCACAGCATCCTGACTCAGGTTGGTGGAGTCAGTACGCATATAGGTGATGTAACCTGCTTCATACAAGCGCTGTGCCATCATCATGGTTTTCTTCACGCCAAAGCCCAGACGCGTGCTGGCAGCCTGCTGTAACGTGGAGGTGATGAACGGCGCGCCAGGCTTGCTGCTGGTTGGCTTATCTTCGCGTTCCAGAACGCTATAACGTGCTTTTTCCAGCAGGCTTACTGCCGCGAGTGTTTGCTCGCGATTTACCGGACGGAACGGTTTATCGTTCTGGTGAGTGACCTCCAGCGGCAATGCATCACCGGCTGGCGTCGTGGTATTGGCATCAATTTCCCAGAACTCTTCGGGGACGAATGCTTTAATTTCACGCTCGCGCTCAACAACCAGACGCACGGCAACCGACTGTACACGACCTGCAGACAGGCCACGGGCAATTTTTTTCCACAGCAGCGGCGACACCATATAGCCGACAACGCGGTCCATAAAGCGACGAGCCTGTTGTGCATTTACGCGGTCGATGTTCAGCTCGCCCGGTTTTTCAAACGCCTGACGAATAGCGTTCTTAGTAATTTCGTTAAACACCACGCGACTGTAGCGGGTGTCGTCGCCACCGATAACTTCCCGCAGGTGCCAGGCAATGGCTTCCCCTTCGCGGTCAAGGTCGGTTGCGAGATAGATGTGATCGGCTTTTTCAGCCAGTTGTTTCAGTTCAGAGACAACTTTTTCTTTACCAGGCAGCACTTCATAGCGCGCATCCCAGTTGTGCCACGGGTCAACGCCCATGCGGTTGACGAGAGCGCCACGTTCATCCTTTTTGGGCTTTTTAGCCGTTTTGGTGGAGGTTGAGTCGGCGCTCTTTTTAGTTGCTGAGCCACTGGTCGGCAAATCACGGATATGACCGACGCTGGATTTCACCACGTAGTCATTACCCAGATACTTGTTGATCGTTTTGGCTTTTGCCGGGGACTCAACGATGACAAGAGCTTTACCCATATTCACCTTTACCTAATTTGATTCTTCCAGAATGCGTCGCACGTTGATTCACCTTCCACTGGCGACGAGACATCGATATGGTCTCTGCGTCGGCGGATATCAACCCCTTAAACTGATTTGCGCTTGTAATGTAACGCTCATGTAACTGAGTTAACAGGCTTTTTCGCACACAAACGCTTTGGCGCGACGGAGTATTGGTCGAATGTCAAGCAAATCTGTTGCCAGATTGACGAAAGCGTCACACTGTACCTGATAAAATGCGTTACGCAACTTTATTAGCATGCAAAAACAAATCTCGCCAGTTGCAATCCCATCCTATAGCCTTCATTTAAGTCAGGGAATATTTGCCCATAAGCTGGGCTCGGCGTAGACTAATGTCCTTGTTTAAGGAGTAAATAATGCATAAAGACACTCAACCCATCGATCGCGAAACACTGCTGATTGAAGCCAACAAAATCATTCGTGAGCATGAGGACACGCTGGCGGGGATTGTCGCCACCGGCGTAACGCAGCGAAACGGCGTGCTGGTTTTCAGCGGAGATTACTTTTTAGACGAGCAAGGGCTACCGACGCCCAAAAGCACTGCGGTGTTTAATATGTTTAAACACCTGGCGCATGTGCTTTCTGAAAAGTACCACTTGATCGATTAACGCGAGAAATGATTTGCCGGATGGCGGCGCTGCCTTATCCGGCCTACGATACTCTGAACCTGTAGGCCGGATAAAATGCATGAGCCTCGCCATCCGGCCATTGCCCTTTTACATCAGGGGCTTTTGTCCCCGCTGCCACCAGCGCATCAGTAAGCGGTCTGCACTTTCTGCCGCGCTGCCAGTGAAACGGTCCATCAGTTTTTTGCGCTGCATATAGCGGACGTTCAGCACTTCACGACCATCCATCAACCCCAGAATCACTTCGTCACTGGTATTAATCTCATCCACCAGCCCGTTTGCCAGCGCCTGTTGCCCAAACCAGTGCTCCCCGGTGGCTACCTGCTCAATGTCCAGAGTCGGACGCATGCGCTGCACAAAATCTTTAAACAGGTGATGCGTTTCGTTCAGGTCTTCGCGGAATTTCTGCCGCCCTTCTTCCGTGTTCTCGCCAAGCAGTGTCAGCGTACGTTTGTACTGTCCAGCCGTGTGCAGCTCGATATCAATATCCTTACCTTTCAGGAAACGGTTGAAGTTCGGGATCTGCGCCACCACGCCAATCGAGCCCACAATGGCAAACGGCGCTGAGACAATTTTATCCGCTACACAGGCCATCATATATCCGCCGCTCGCTGCGACTTTATCCACCGTTACCGTCAAGGGGATCGCCTTATCGCGCAGGCGCTGCAACTGCGAAGCCGCCAGTCCATAACCATGTACCACACCGCCGGGGCTTTCCAGACGCACAACCACCTGATCCTGCGGTTTCACCACCGCCAGAACCGCCGTGACCTCTTCCCGTAATGCACTGACCTCATGGGCATCCATACTACCCTTAAAATCGAGCACCCAGACGCGAGGTTTACCTGATGACGAACTGTCCCCCAGTTTTGCTTTGGCTTTGGCGGTTTTGGCCTCCAGCTTGTGCTTCTTTTTCTGCGCTTTATGCCATAACTTCTGCTGATGACTATCCAGCAAGGCCATCGACAGATCTTCCTTCATCTCTTTATATTGATCGCTAAGATTAATAACGCGTAGCTCACCACGCTGACGCTTACGTTGTGTCGCGTTTACAATCAGCATGACAATCACCGCAATAGCCACCACAACAGTGACAATTTTTGCCAAAAACAGCCCATATTCAGACAACAATTCCACGAGACCCACCTTGGTTAAACAACGCTACTTTCGCTCAGTGTACAACAGGCGTGTAAACCCGTCTTGCTTCATCCATCCGATGCTGAATCAGCAAAAAGCATGACAAAGTGTTCATTTTGCGGTGTTATTGCCTTTGGCTGATTGAAAAACACCAGTGTTTAAGGCATAAAGCCGAAAAGTTATCGCGAACGAGATGGCCAAAGCGTCGCCGAGGAGTAGCCGTGCATTACCAACCTAAACAAGACCTGTTACAGGAACGCATTATTCTGGTCACCGGTGCCAGTGATGGTATCGGGCGTGAAGCCGCGCTTACCTACGCACGCTACGGTGCGACCGTTATCCTGCTTGGACGTAATGAAGAAAAATTGCGTCAGGTTGCCCAGACCGTCGCCGATGAAAACGGAGCACAACCACAATGGTTTACACTGGATCTGCTGACCTGTACCTCTGAAGAGTGCCACCAGTTGGCGCAACGCCTCGCTGCACATTATCCGCGTCTGGATGGGGTGTTGCATAACGCCGGGCTGCTCGGCGATATCTGCCCGATGAGCGAACAAAATCCGCAGGTATGGCAGGATGTCATGCAGGTCAATGTCAACGCGACGTTTATGTTGACTCAGGCATTGCTGCCGCTGTTACTCAAATCAGATTCAGGATCGCTGGTCTTTACTTCTTCAAGCGTTGGTCGCCAGGGACGGGCTAACTGGGGAGCGTATGCCACCTCGAAATTTGCTACCGAAGGGATGATGCAGGTCCTGGCAGACGAATACCAGAATCGCCATCTGCGCGTAAATTGCATTAATCCAGGCGGCACGCGTACCGGCATGCGTGCCAGCGCATTCCCGACGGAAGATCCGCAAAAACTCAAAACCCCCGCCGACATTATGCCGCTGTACCTGTGGCTGATGGGCGATGACAGCCGCCGTAAAACCGGTATGACTTTTGATGCCCAGCCGGGCCGTAAACCAGGAATTGCCCAATGAGTGAAGAACGCTATCAGCAGCGCCAACAGCGCGTAAAAGACCGGGTTGACGCACGTGTTGCGGCCGCCAGGGACGAGCGTGGAATTGTCATCGTTTTTACCGGTAATGGTAAAGGTAAAACTACCGCTGCGTTCGGTACAGCGACTCGCGCAGTGGGCCACGGTAAAAAAGTCGGTGTAGTGCAGTTCATTAAAGGTACATGGCCAAACGGCGAAAGAAACCTGCTCGAACCTCATGGTGTAGAGTTTCAGGTGATGGCGACCGGGTTTACCTGGGAAACACAGAATCGTGAAGCTGACACCGCAGCCTGTCTGGCCGTATGGGAACACGGTAAGCGAATGCTGGCCGATCCTGAGCTGGACATGGTTGTGCTGGATGAACTGACGTATATGGTGGCCTACGACTACCTCCCGCTTGAAGAGGTGCTCAACGCCTTAAACGCGCGCCCAGCCCAGCAGACGGTCATTATTACGGGTCGAGGATGTCATCGCGATATTCTGGAGTTAGCCGACACGGTCAGCGAGTTGCGTCCGGTCAAGCATGCTTTTGAAGCGGGCATTAAAGCCCAAATGGGGATTGATTACTAACAGCAGGCCGGATAAGGCGCTTGCGCCGCATCCGGCTCCACTAACGCCTGATAACGCTTTGCTTATCAGGCCTGTTTATGATTAACCGTTATTGCTGCGTCCACCCGGGCGACGGCTGCTGCCGACCTGAGAGTGACGTTTCACCGCACGGCGGATCTGATTCGCTTTCATGCGACGACGGTCTTTCTCAACAGCGACTTTAGACGTGGTTTCCGGTTTCAACTCCACCAGCTCGCGCAGATAGTTGGTCTGGGCAAGATCAAGCTCCGTCCAGCCACCACGCGGCAGGCCCTTCGGCAATGGAATATCGCCATAACGTACACGGATAAGACGACTTACCTGCACGCCGACCGCTTCCCACAGACGACGAACCTCGCGGTTGCGGCCTTCAGTCAGCGTGACGTTATACCACTGGTTAATCCCTTCACCACCGCTGAACTTGATGGTTTTAAACGCAGCCGGACCATCTTCCAGCTGTACGCCACGGCTCAGATCACGCAGTTTAGCATCGTCAACCTGACCGAACACACGCACCGCGTACTCGCGTTCAACTTCACGGCTCGGGTGCATCAGACGGTTCGCCAGTTCACCATCGGTGGTAAACAGCAGCAGACCACAGGTATTGACGTCCAGACGACCTACGGCAATCCAGCGCGCGTCACGCAGCTTTGGCAAGCGGTCAAAAACGGTTGGACGACCTTCCGGGTCGTTACGGGTACACAGTTCACCTTCCGGCTTGTAATAAGCCAGAACGCGGCAGATTTGTTCTGCAGATTCTTTCACCGAAATCAGATGGCCGTCGATACGGATTTTCAGACCCGGCGTCACTTCAACGCGATCGCCAAGCGTGGCAATTTTGCCATCAACGCTCACACGACCCGCGGCAATAATGGATTCAATTTCACGGCGAGAACCGTGGCCGGCACGCGCCAGCACTTTTTGTAACTTTTCGCTCATAGAGCTTCCTTTAGGTGTCGCCTTCACAGGCGTCGAACAGGAGAATCAACGGCGCCAGTCAGCGCCATTTTAAGGCCGCGTAGTATAGCGGTTCGCGCCCTTATAAGAAAGGTTTAACGTCACCAACACCTTCGCGCAATACCACCGGGGAATCATCGGTTAAATCGATAACCGTCGTCGGTTGTTGACCAAGGTAACCACCGTGAATGATCAGATCGACCAGCTTCTCCAGACGATCTTTGATCTCTTCAGGATCGGACTCGGTAAACTCGCTGCCCGGAAGCATCAGTGAAGTAGAAAGCATTGGCTCACCCAGGGCTTCGAGCAGCGCCAGCGCAATGGGGTTCGACGGAACACGCAGGCCAATAGTCTTACGCTTTTCCTGCAGCAGTCGGCGTGGAACTTCTTTCGTCCCTTTCAGGATAAAAGTATAGTTGCCCGGCGTATTGTTTTTAATTAAACGAAAGGCCACGTTGTCGACAAATGAATAGGTAGACAGCTCTGACAAATCGCGGCACATCAGCGTAAAGTTGTGGCCGTCCGGCAGATGACGGATACGACAAATACGCTCCATCGCGCCTTTATCTTCAATTTTGCAACCCAACGCATAGCCGGAATCGGTTGGATAGACAATCACCCCACCTTTACGCACAATTTCCACGGCCTGATTGATCAACCGCTGCTGTGGGTTTTCGGGATGAATATAAAAAAACTGGCTCATACTTTCCTCTCTGTGATCTCGGGCTGTTCCCAAAGCTGCCACACGCCTTCGACGCCGGCAGGCAACCAAAGTTTGCGCCCCAGTTCAATCCACGGGCACGGCTGATGAAAATCAGACCCTTGCGATGCCCACAACTGATGCTGGCGCGCAAGCGTCGCCAGATGGGTGCGTTCATTGGGAGACTGCTGGCACTGCGCCACTTCCATCGCGTCACCGTGATGGTCAGCAAAATGTGCAACCAGTCTTTTCAGCCACTTAGCGCTAAGATCGTACCGCCCAGGATGAGCCAGAACTGCCTTACCGCCAGAATGATGAATGACATCAATAGCTTGTTCTATTGTACACCACTGTGGCGGAACGTAACCGGTTTTCCCACGGGCAAGATATTTTTTAAAGACATCCGCCATGGTTGTGGCTTTTCCGCATTCCACCAGAAAACGCGCAAAATGGCCCCGCGTGACGGCCCCGCCGTCAGCCAAACGCAAAGCCCCTTCCCACGCCCCCGGAATATGCGCTTTGTCCAGCCGTTCTGCAATCAGGCGCGCGCGCTGCTGGCGGCGTTCCGTTTGCTGTGCCAAAAACGCACGCATCATAGGATGTGCGGTATCAATATTCAGACCCACAATATGGATCTCATGGTTTTCCCAGACCGTTGATATTTCGACGCCAGGGATCAAATTTAACGCTAAACCCGAACGTGAAATTTCTTCTCTTGCCGCCGCAATACCTGCCGTGGTGTCATGATCGGTGATCGCCAGTGTACCGACTCGCATCTCTACCGCACGATGTACTAAGGCCTCTGGCGTCAATCGCCCATCGGAGGCTGTCGTATGGCTGTGCAGGTCATAAATCACTGCGTAATTCGTGTCGCTCAAGGCGTCTCCCGTTTCAATAAATGTCGTATCACGATCATCATAGCGGTTTCGACAAATTAACTGAAATCAGGTGTTGACTTTACTCCACCGAACTAGTTAACTAGTACGCAAGTTCACATGAAGAAGGTATCTGAGATGAAAGCACGTTTTGTTCTGCACGGTTGGTGGCGCACTTCCTGATTTCGGGCAGTGTCTTACGTCTGCACTATGCAACCAGATACCCGGCCCGCCACATGAGCGGGCTTTTTTTTGAACAAAATTAATGAGAAGAACGATGCAAACACAAAAACCAACACTTGAACTGCTCGCCTGCGATGCCGCCTACCGTGAGAACCCAACGGCGCTGTTTCATCAGGTGTGTGGCGCACGACCGGCAACGTTGTTGCTGGAATCCGCCGATATCGACAGCAAGGACGATCTCAAGAGCCTGCTGCTGGTAGACAGCGCGTTGCGTATTACCGCCCTGGGTGACACTGTCACCATTCAGGCATTATCGGCGAATGGCGCGTCGCTGCTTCCTCTGCTGGACGCCGCCCTGCCCGCAGGCGTTGACAACGATAAACAGCCGAACGTTCGTCAGTTGACCTTCCCCAGCGTAAGCCCGCTGCTGGATGAAGACGCCCGTTTATGCTCACTTTCTGTATTTGACGCGTTCCGTTTGTTGCAGGAGCTGGTCCATGTTCCGGCGCAAGAACGTGAAGCCATGTTCTTCGGCGGTCTGTTTTCCTACGACCTGGTTGCCGGATTTGAAGATTTGCCCCAGCTTGAGGCGGGTAACCGTTGCCCGGACTACTGCTTCTATCTGGCTGAAACACTGATGGTTATCGACCACCAGAAAAAAAGCACCCGCATTCAGGCCAGCATTTTTACGCCAAATGACGAGGAAAAACAGCGACTGAACGCCCGCCTGGCACAGTTGAGCCAACAGCTCACCGAACCCGCACCGCCGCTGCCCGTCACTGAAATCCCGCAGATGCAATGCGAATGCAATCAGAGCGACGAAGAGTTCGGCGCCGTGGTACGCGGCCTGCAAAAAGCGATTCGCGCAGGTGAAATTTTCCAGGTGGTTCCATCTCGTCGTTTCTCGCTGCCCTGCCCGTCGCCGCTGGCAGCCTATTATGTGCTGAAGAAAAGTAACCCCAGCCCGTACATGTTTTTCATGCAGGATAACGATTTCACCCTGTTCGGCGCGTCGCCAGAGAGCTCGTTGAAATACGACGCCACCAGCCGTCAGATTGAAATTTACCCGATTGCCGGGACCCGCCCGCGTGGTCGCCGTGCGGATGGTTCGCTGGACCGCGATCTCGACAGTCGTATCGAGCTGGAAATGCGTACCGACCATAAAGAACTTTCCGAACACTTGATGCTGGTAGACCTGGCTCGTAACGATCTCGCACGTATCTGCACCCCAGGTAGCCGCTATGTTGCCGACCTGACCAAAGTCGACCGTTACTCTTTCGTGATGCACCTGGTGTCCCGTGTGGTGGGCGAACTGCGTAGCGATCTGGATGTGCTGCATGCTTACCGCGCCTGTATGAACATGGGCACGCTGAGCGGCGCGCCCAAAGTTCGCGCAATGCAATTAATCGCCGAGGCAGAAGGTCGCCGCCGGGGCAGCTATGGCGGCGCAGTCGGCTACTTTACCGCCCATGGCGACCTGGATACCTGCATTGTGATCCGTTCAGCCCTGGTGGAAGACGGCATCGCCACCGTGCAGGCCGGTGCCGGGATTGTTCTGGATTCTGTTCCGCAGTCTGAAGCCGATGAAACCCGTAATAAAGCGCGTGCCGTTTTGCGTGCTATTGCCACCGCGCACCACGCACAGGAGACTTTCTAATGGCTGACATTCTGCTGTTCGATAACATCGACTCATTTACCTACAACCTGGCAGATCAGCTGCGCACTAACGGTCACAACGTGGTGATTTACCGTAACCATATTCCGGCTCAGACGTTAATTGACCGTTTAGCGACGATGAAAAACCCTGTGCTGATGCTTTCTCCGGGGCCTGGCGCACCCAGTGAAGCGGGCTGCATGCCCGAGCTGTTAACCCGCCTGCGCGGCAAACTGCCCATTATCGGTATTTGTCTGGGGCATCAGGCGATTGTTGAAGCCTATGGTGGATATGTCGGTCAGGCTGGGGAAATCCTACACGGCAAAGCCTCCAGCATTGAACACGATGGCCAGGCGATGTTCGCCGGTCTGGCAAACCCGCTGCCAGTGGCGCGCTATCACTCGCTGGTTGGCAGCAACGTACCGGCCGGGTTGACCATAAACGCGCATTTTAACGGTATGGTCATGGCAGTTCGTCACGATACCGATCGCGTATGCGGCTTCCAGTTCCATCCGGAATCGATTCTGACCACTCAGGGTGCGCGCCTGCTGGAGCAAACGCTGGCCTGGGCGCAACAGAAGCTCGAACAAACCAATACGCTGCAACCGATCCTGGAAAAACTGTACCAGGCTCAGACGCTGTCCCAGCAGGAAAGCCACCAGCTGTTCTCTGCTGTCGTTCGCGGTGAACTGAAGCCGGAACAGTTGGCTGCAGCGCTGGTCAGTATGAAAATTCGTGGCGAACACCCGAATGAAATCGCCGGTGCGGCAACCGCGCTGCTGGAAAATGCCGCCCCATTCCCGCGCCCGGATTATCTGTTTGCCGACATTGTCGGAACCGGTGGTGACGGCAGTAACAGTATCAATATTTCCACCGCCAGCGCGTTTGTCGCGGCGGCCTGTGGATTAAAAGTGGCCAAACACGGCAACCGCAGCGTCTCCAGTAAATCGGGCTCTTCGGATCTGCTGGCAGCATTTGGTATCAATCTGGATATGAACGCTGATAAATCCCGTCAGGCGCTCGATGACCTGGGCGTGTGTTTCCTGTTTGCACCGAAATACCACACGGGTTTTCGCCATGCGATGCCGGTACGCCAGCAGTTGAAAACCCGTACGTTGTTTAATGTGCTTGGGCCATTGATTAATCCGGCGCATCCGCCGCTGGCGCTGATCGGCGTTTACAGCCCGGAACTGGTGTTGCCGATTGCCGAAACGCTGCGCGTGCTGGGGTATCAACGGGCAGCCGTGGTGCACAGCGGCGGAATGGATGAAGTATCACTGCATGCGCCGACCATAGTGGCAGAACTGCATGATGGTGAAATCAAGAGCTACCAGCTAACGGCGGAAGACTTTGGCCTGACGCCATATCATCAGGAACAGTTGGCTGGCGGCACGCCGGAAGAAAACCGTGACATTCTGAGTCGCTTGTTACAAGGTAAAGGTGAGGCCGCTCATGAGGCTGCTGTTGCCGCGAATGTCGCCATGTTAATGCGCCTGCACGGTAAAGAAGACTTAAAAGCCAACGTACAAACCGTGATTAATGTGCTGCGCAGCGGTGCGGCTTACGACCGTGTCACTGCACTGGCCGCAAGAGGGTAAATGATGCAAACCGTTTTAGCGAAAATTGTCGCTGACAAGGCGATTTGGGTAGAAGCCCGCAAACAGCAACAACCGCTGGCCAGCTTTCAAAATGATGTTCAACCCAGCACGCGTGATTTCTACGATGCACTGCAAGGGACACGAACCGCTTTTATTCTGGAGTGTAAAAAAGCCTCTCCGTCAAAAGGCGTGATCCGTGATGACTTCGACCCGGCACAGATTGCGGGAGTGTACAAACATTACGCGTCAGCAATTTCCGTGCTGACGGACGAGAAATATTTTCAGGGTAGCTTTGATTTCCTGCCCATCGTCAGTCGCATCGCACCACAGCCGATTCTGTGTAAAGACTTTATTATCGATCCTTACCAGATTTACCTGGCACGTTTCTACCAGGCGGACGCCTGCCTGCTGATGTTGTCGGTTTTGGATGATGAACAGTATCGTCAGCTCGCTGCCGTCGCCCATAGTTTGAAAATGGGCGTACTGACTGAGGTCAGCAATGAAGAAGAGCTGGAGCGCGCCATTGCGCTGGGTGCGAAAGTCGTCGGTATTAACAACCGTGATTTGCGTGACCTGTCGATTGACCTCAATCGTACCCGCCGGCTTGCACCACATCTGGCCCATGGCGTCACCGTCATCAGTGAATCCGGGATCAACACCTATGGTCAGGTTCGCGAACTCAGCCATTTCGCCAACGGATTTCTGATAGGCTCTGCGCTGATGTCCCATGATGACCTGCATACCGCCGTGCGTCGTGTTTTGCTTGGCGAAAATAAAGTCTGCGGACTGACCCGTGCACAGGATGCAAAAGCAGCGTACGAATCCGGGGCCATTTATGGCGGCGTAATTTTTGTCCCGACCTCCCCGCGCGCTGTCAACGTTGAGAAGGCGCGAGACGTTATGACAGGTGCACCGTTACAGTATGTCGGCGTGTTCCGTAACACCGACATCGCCGACGTCCACGAAAAAGTCACCGCACTGTCGCTGACCGCCGTACAACTACACGGCAGCGAAGATCAGGCCTATGTCGATGCTCTGCGCAAGGTGCTGCCCGCGAAGGTGCAAATCTGGAAGGCACTGAGCGTTGGCGAATCACTGCCCGCTCGTCGCTATCAACATATTGATAAATACGTTTTTGATAACGGCCAGGGCGGCAGCGGTAAGCGCTTTGACTGGTCGCTGCTAAGCGGACAATCGCTGGATAACGTTTTACTGGCCGGCGGACTCGGTGCAGATAACTGCGTCGACGCGGCTAAAACCGGCTGCGCCGGGCTCGATTTCAATTCTGGCGTAGAGTCACAGCCGGGCATCAAAGATGCACGTCTGCTGGCTTCAGTCTTTCAGACGCTGCGCGCATATTAAGGAAAAGGACATGACAACATTACTCAATCCGTATTTTGGTGAATTTGGCGGTATGTATGTGCCACAGATTCTGATGCCTGCGCTGCGCCAACTGGAAGAAGCGTTCGTCAGTGCGCAAAAAGACCCTGAGTTTCAGGCCCAGTTTACTGACCTGCTGAAAAACTATGCCGGGCGCCCTACCGCGTTGACCAAATGTCAGAACATCACTAACGGCACCCGGACGACGCTGTATCTCAAGCGTGAGGATCTGCTGCACGGCGGCGCGCACAAAACGAACCAGGTTCTGGGACAAGCGTTACTGGCGAAGCGCATGGGGAAAACAGAAATCATCGCAGAAACCGGTGCGGGTCAGCACGGGGTGGCGTCTGCCCTTGCCAGCGCCCTGCTGGGTTTAAAGTGCCGTATTTATATGGGTGCGAAAGACGTCGAGCGTCAGTCTCCGAACGTTTTCCGTATGCGTCTGATGGGTGCTGAAGTTATTCCGGTACACAGCGGATCTGCCACGTTGAAAGATGCCTGTAACGAGGCGTTGCGCGACTGGTCTGGCAGTTACGATACCGCGCACTATATGCTGGGTACGGCGGCAGGCCCGCATCCTTTCCCGACTATCGTACGCGAGTTCCAGCGCATGATTGGTGAAGAGACAAAAGCACAGATTCTGGAAAAAGAAGGCCGTCTGCCGGATGCCGTGATCGCCTGTGTCGGCGGTGGCTCGAACGCCATCGGCATGTTCGCCGATTTTATTAATGAAACCAGCGTTAGTCTGATTGGCGTTGAGCCAGGTGGTCACGGGATCGAATCCGGTGAGCACGGCGCACCGCTGAAGCATGGTCGTGTTGGGATTTACTTCGGCATGAAGTCGCCAATGATGCAGACCTCTGAAGGGCAAATCGAAGAGTCCTACTCCATTTCTGCGGGACTGGACTTCCCGTCAGTCGGGCCACAGCACGCTTATCTGAACAGTATCGGACGCGCTGACTATGTTTCGATTACTGATGATGAAGCGCTGGAAGCCTTCAAAACACTGTGTCTGCATGAGGGGATTATCCCGGCGCTGGAGTCTTCCCATGCCCTGGCACATGCGTTGAAAATGATGCGTGAAAACCCGGAGAAAGAACAATTACTGGTGGTCAACCTCTCTGGTCGCGGCGACAAAGACATTTTCACCGTACACGATATTCTGAAAGCGCGAGGGGAAATCTGATGGAACGTTATGAAAACCTGTTTGCACAGCTGAAGGACCGTAAAGAAGGCGCTTTTGTCCCCTTCGTAACCCTGGGCGATCCTTCTGTTGAACAGTCACTGAAAATCATTGATACGCTGATCGACGCGGGTGCCGATGCGCTTGAGCTGGGTATTCCGTTCTCCGATCCGCTGGCCGACGGCCCAACCATTCAGGAAGCGACTTTACGTGCGTTCGCGGCAGGCGTCACACCGTCACAATGCTTTGAAATGTTGGCGCTGATTCGGCAAAAACACCCAACCATTCCAATTGGTTTACTGATGTATGCCAACCTGGTGTTCAGCAAGGGTATTGACGAATTTTACGCACAGTGCGAAAAGGTCGGCGTAGACTCGGTATTAGTCGCCGATGTGCCGGTTGAAGAATCTGCGCCATTCAGAACGGCGGCATTACGTCATAATGTCGCGCCAATTTTCATTTGCCCGCCTAACGCTGACGAAGAACTGCTGCGCCAGATTGCCGCTCATGGCCGCGGTTATACCTATTTATTGTCACGCGCAGGCGTTACGGGTGCTGAAAATCGTGCAGCGTTACCGTTGCATCATCTGGTCGAAAAGCTGAAAGAATTCAATGCCCCGCCTTCTTTACAGGGCTTTGGTATCTCTGCACCGGACCAGGTGACAGGCGCCATTGAAGCCGGTGCTGCGGGGGCTATTTCCGGATCGGCGATTGTCAAAATCATTGAGAAGAATGTTGCAGCACCAGAGCAAATGCTGGCTGAACTGAAAGCCTTTGTCAGTGCAATGAAAGCCGTCACCCATCAGTAAGCTGAAATAACCGCCAGAGACTTCTGGCGGTTTTACCCGTCTTTCGCCTGCTTCATTTTATACATAGCGTTATCCGCATTCTGGATTGCCACATCCAGTTCGTCCTTCACCTCTGCAACTCCCCATGACACCGACAGCGGTACGGTGTGGCCATCCACCACAAAGACGTGATTGTTGACCTGACCACTGATACGCTGCGCAATCGCGATAGCATCACTTGTCTGGGAGCGAAACAGCAGAATCATAAATTCATCCCCACCGGTACGAATCACGAGATCGTGGCTGGTACGAGTGTTTGACAACATTCTGTTGGCAATAGTTTGTAGCGCACGATCGCCTGCGGCATGTCCCCAGGTGTCGTTGACTGCCTTAAACTTATTGCAATCCAGCAGCACCACAGAACAATGTGATAAGTCCCGACGCTTAATAATGTCGAGAATTCGCCGATTAAAACAGCCCGTCAGCGAATCAATATAGACCTTAAGGTCGCTTTGATTCAGCCAAGACTTCAGCGAGATACTGATTATAATAAAGAAGAATGGTGCCAGCAGTATCACAATTCCGGCGTGCGTATCGCGCACCATAAACCGGCCTAATGCTATCGAATAGTACAGCGCATATTTTTCTGACAACTTCCGCACCATAATGCGCGTTTTACCCGTACATTTGCCAGCTAAACAGAGGCGCTCATTATTGGATAAATTCACCAGAGCCACATTCAGGCCCGGTGGCATTTGATAGTCAAAAGCATTTGCCAGCGCCTCCTGCAACTCCGGCTTTGAATGGTCATAGACCAGATAGGCGACGATTTGATCCGATATCTCTTTCCCGGAAAGGTCATAGATATAGCTCACCACGCTGTAGGCTTTTTCACCGGTAATTTTGTCGGTATAAAAATTCGTTGAGCTGAGCGCTTTATTCTTAATGTTTTTTTGCAGCAGACGGGTATAAAAATCGACTGGCGGATAGAAAAATCCGGTAATGTCCTGTGCCATTTCAGAATCAGAGAACGTAAATTTGCGCGAATCAGAAGGCATAAACCAGTAAAAATAATCCGCATTCTTGGCAATGATGTAACGATGCGCATCAAAACTGCCAGGATTTAACTCATTAACCATGCCGCGAATAAACTCCGCTGCCGTATACATACATATAGCTTTAAGGTTGGCTTCTCGGGCGATAATCGTCCCTGTCGCTGAATGCACCCGCTTTGGGTCGGCATTAATTCCCCATTCACCGGCATTTCGCGGAACAAACTGCGCTGCATTATCACATTGATCGTCATTTTTAATGTGATGGTAGCGCTCACCAATTGCATCGGCGATGAGTTCATTATCGTTAAAGATATCCAGCATACGGGCCTGCAGGCGGTTAATCCCTTCGCTGGCCGTGGCCATACGCTGTTCGTAGATGATAAACAGAAACAATGAGGTAAATATCAGCGTAATCAGCCCCGATACCAGCAGTGCCTGCCTGTTCCTGAGCTTATCTTGCACAATCTTCACGAGTCCACCCTGATAGTTAACGGTGATGCCAAACCGGTTACCCGTTTATGTTGTTGCATAACAGCGCTGAGTATTAAAAATAATAGTGATCGTCCTGTGCCTCTGATAATGAATGAAAATAACGCCTCTCCCGTGTACCTAAGTTACAGATTTATACAACAAAAGAACATTTTTGTTAACAAAAATGCAAACTACTCATCTCCGGCAATCGGATAGCCGGCACGCCGAATCGCTTCCCGACAGTCACTCACGCCTGCGGCATACCCCGCTTCGATTTCACAAACCGGACTGGCGCTGCAATAAGGTAGTGTGATTTGTGTGGCGATGACCTTTTCCAGAGCTTCCACCCTGCTCATGTAATTCAATAATTCGCGCGCAGCATACACGGCAAACTCTGTCGTATCATCGTCTATGGATGCTTCCATAAGGGAAATTTTTTGTTGTAGCAGCTGACGGGTCAATATCATCGTCAATACCCTCAAAGCCAGTTTGCTTAAAGAGTAGCATTACATCAAAGGGGAGAAAGTCGGGAAGGGAAAAAGAGCGGGGAAAAAGCTGGCCGCGAAACGACCAGCCTTTCAGACTGGAATCACTGACTTAAAAACGATAACCCGCAGAGAACATAAACACCCACGGATCAAGGCGTACGCTGTCGCGCTGCTGGACGCCACCCATTTTATAGCTCGCGGTGGTGTCGATATCCATGTACCAGACTGACATGTTAATCAGCCAGTCGCGGTTGATCAGGTAGTCCATACCGACTTGTCCTGCCGCACCCCAGGAGTCTTTAAGGCTCAGATCGGATAAACCCGCTTCTTTCCCGTTGTTGTTAAAACCTTCATCGAAGAAAGTCGTGTAGTTCACACCTACGCCAACGTAAGGACGCAGTTTGCTGCTGGAGTCGCCAAAATACCACTGCGCCATTAACGTCGGCGGTAAATGATGAACGGTGGCAATATCACCGGTTGCCCCGGTGCCGATCTTATGGCGGAACGGCGTGGCTGCCAGTAATTCAACGCCAATATTGTCGGTTGCCATATACGTGAATGTCAGACCCAGCTGCGTATTGTTGCTGACATCAAAGCCACCCAGGCTGCCCAGCGTACCACCCGCACCTTCCGTCGGTCTGACGGTAGCCGAACCTGCACGAATAAAGAACTCTCCGGCCTCATGCGCAAATGCGTTCCCAGAGAGAAGAGTTGTTAAAGCCAATGCTGCAACTGTTAATTTTTTCATGTCCGCTCCATCGTTATGGTTATAAAAGCGGAACGAATATACCCACAATGGAGTAATAAGTGATCTAACTTAGATCACATTGAGTTTGATAATTTAACATTTATTGATCCAGATTAAGTTAGAACTTGCATTCAAAATCCTGGTTAAATTAATTCAGATCAATTTTGATATATTTTCACTATGCAAGTACCTTTGACGCCGACACGAAGCGTTGGTTATTTGAACGTGATGTACAGAGAACAAACAACGATGTTGCAAGATGCTGAAGTCCTGGCCAAAAATTACCGGAGCTTTACAAAGATATGCCTTTCCATACATCGTACGATGCTGCCACTGTAGAGTTATCCAGGGTACAATTGCGCGCAAATGAACACCTGCAAAACTCAAGGAGAGTGCATGTCTATCACGGCGAAATCCGTTTACCGTGACACGGGAAACTTTTTCCGTAATCAATTCATTACCATCTTGCTGGTATCGCTATTGTGCGCGTTTATCACAGTGGTGCTAGGGCATGCCTTTTCTCCCAGCGACGCGCAAATCGCGCAACTGAGCGAAGGGGATCAGCTAACCAGCAGTGTGGGCTTGTTCGATCTGGTACAGAATATGACGCCGGAGCAGCAGCAAATTTTGCTACGCGCTTCTGCCGCATCGACGTTTTCAGGGCTGATTGGTAATGCCATCCTTGCAGGAGGCATCATCCTGATGATTCAACTGATTTCGGCGGGTCATCGGGTTAGCGCATTACGCGCCATTGGCGCCAGCGCGCCGGTATTACCTAAATTGTTTATTCTGATTTTTCTGACTACCCTGCTGGTACAGGTCGGTATTATGCTGGTTGTCGTGCCTGGTATTCTGCTGGCTATCTTGCTGGCCCTCGCGCCGGTGATGGTCGTGCAGGATAAAATGGGCGTCTTTGCCGCTATGCGCAACAGTATGCGTCTGGCGTGGTCTAATATGCGACTGGTAGCGCCAGCAGTGATTGGTTGGCTACTGGCAAAAACGCTGCTGTTGCTTTTTGCGCCAAGTTTTGCAGTACTAACGCCAAACGTAGGCGCGGTATTGGCGAATACGCTGAGCAATATGATCTCTGCTGTGCTGCTGATCTATTTGTTCCGCCTGTATATGCTGATTCGTCAATAAACCCTGAACGCATGCCGGGTGTGTTACCCAATGCTTTTTGATTACGGACTCGAAGAATGAAGCAGTTTCTTGATTTTTTACCGCTGGTTGTCTTTTTTGCTTTTTATAAGCTCTATGACATCTACGCGGCAACCTCGGCGCTTATTGTCGCAACGGCTGTGGTACTGATTTACAGTTGGGTTCGCTATCGCAAGGTCGAGAAGATGGCGTTAATCACCTTTGTTCTGGTTGCCGTCTTCGGTGGCCTGACGATTTTCTTCCACAACGATGAATTCATTAAGTGGAAGGTTACGGTGATTTACGGACTGTTTGCCGGTGCACTGCTGGTTAGCCAGTGGGTGATGAAAAAGCCGTTGATTCAGCGCATGTTAGGAAAAGAGCTGACGCTGCCGCAGCCGGTATGGTCGAAGCTGAATCTGGCCTGGGCCGTCTTCTTCATCCTGTGTGGACTGGCCAATATCTACATTGCGTTTTGGCTGCCGCAGAACATTTGGGTCAACTTCAAAGTGTTCGGATTAACCGCCCTGACCTTATTCTTCACGTTGCTGAGCGGAATCTATATCTACCGCCATCTGCCGCAGGAAGATAAATCGTAATACGTGTTCGCCAGATCTACGGATCTGGCGAATTTTTATCCGCCTGCGTTCCTCGTGGCAGACAAGCTGGCTTACATCCCCTCCGCGCACTGCATCCCCTCTGTTCTCCGCCCGTAAATTCTAGTAGCATCCCGCCTGTAATCTTTCTCTACAGTCGGTTCTACAATGACAACAACGAATAACACCCCCCAGGGTGAACTGGTTTTACGCACTCTGGCCATGCCTGCCGATACCAATGCTAACGGTGATATTTTTGGCGGCTGGCTGATGTCACAGATGGATATTGGTGGCGCTATTCAGGCCAAAGAGATCGCACACGGTCGCGTGGTGACGGTGCGAGTTGAAGGCATGAGCTTTTTACGCCCGGTTGCCGTGGGTGATGTGGTCTGTTGCTACGCACGCTGCGTAAAACGCGGGACGACGTCAATCAGCATTAATATTGAAGTCTGGGTAAAGAAAGTCGCTTCGGAACCTATTGGCCAGCGTTACAAAGCCACTGAGGCCCTGTTTATCTACGTCGCTGTAGATAAAGACGGTAAACCCCGTCCGATACCAACACAGGTCTGATAAGCGCCTTGACACCGTTATCAAACCTGCTTGCCGGAGAAGGCCTGACGCCAACTCCGGCACGTCAGTTACTCAATCTGCGCCGTACCGTTCAGACGGAAAACGATATTCACTACCAGGCCAGATCCCGGTTTGCCCGCCTCATAACGCCATCTGCGCATCGCATTTTTCACTTCACGCTCAAACATATTGGCAGGCTGTGCGGAAAGCACTTCAACATTCTCCACACGGCCATCTGATGTCACATCAAACTTGACCTTCACCCGACCTTCAATGCGCAGAGCCTGCGCGCGCGCCGGATACTGTGGCTGATTACGACTTAAAGCACGTGGCCCAGACGGTGCGCTAACCGCAGGTTTACTGGTTGCCGGCGCGGTACTGGTCGTTGCCGGACGAGCCGGCGCCGTGTTCTCAAACGGCGATGCCGGACGCGACTCAACCGGTTTCACGTCTCGTTTGGGCTGCTCTTCAACCTTTTTCACCGGTTTCGGCTTCGGTTTTGGCTTAGGTTTCGGTTTCTCAATCACCACCGGCGCCTCTTTTGGCGGTTCCGGTATAGGTTCAGGTTCCGGTTCAGGCTCAACGACAGGCTCCGGCGGTGGTTGAACTGCCTGAGGTGGCTCAAGATCGGCAGGTGCGACCATCGTGATAGAGATCGGCTGCGCGGGTGCAGGCAGTTCAATAACCTGATGTACCGAGGTATACAGCAGACCCGCCACTACAGCGCCGTGAATGCCGACGGAAAGTAACGTCGGCCAGGGAAAGCGACGAGGTAAATCAAGGGTCATTGCAGTCATAATCGTTTCAGTTATAAAACCAGGCCTCGATTTTAAATGCAAATAGCAATCATATTCAATAAGCCCATGACAGTAAGCCGCATTTAAAACGCAATTTCATGTAAAAAAACCATTATCTTAATATGGCCTTAACAAAGCTATTATCTTTACGTTGCAGTTACCAGGGCTTTCCAATAACGTAAACGCGACTTTATACCGATCAAGGAGCCCTACCCGTGCTGTACGTTATTTATGCTCAAGATATCGCAGACTCTCTCGAAAAACGTCTTTCCGTGCGCCCTGCTCACCTGGCCCGTCTGCAACTCCTCCATGATGAAGGTCGTCTACTGACGGCAGGCCCTATGCCCGCGGTCGACAGTAACGATCCGGGTGCGGCGGGATTTACCGGCTCGACGGTGATTGCGGAATTTGAATCTTTAGAGGCAGCGCAGGCGTGGGCAGATGCCGACCCGTATGTGGCTGCAGGCGTTTATGCGCAGGTTTCGGTCAAACCGTACAAAAAGGTTTTTTGAATTTAAAATATACCTTTCCCATTCAAAACATTAGAAATAAAAACGCATCCACTTATCAAATTGAGGGCGCATTTGCTTAAGCGTCCTCTCTTTTATCTACCGCCTATACTTTCAGTCTGACATTTGGCTGGAAAATTCTCTGTGTAGACGCTTTGCACAATCAATGACACAAGAGCACTATCTCGCCCTGCTCGCTGTGTAGATATCCCTGCAAAACGATCCATCTACTTTTAGAAAGACTCGAACACTGACCTTATCTGTACTGGCCACACAGCATCATAGGTATCGGGGGACTGAGGTTCAAATCCTCTCGCGCCAACCAAAAATCTCTCTAAACACCAGCCTGCTGCGGCTGGTATTTTATGTCTTTTTTCTGAACGAGAAACAATCAGGGATAAAATCCCGACACAAAGCATCGACTTCACCATACACTTCAGCTATTCACGCATGACGATGAGTTTTGTACTGACTACTGTGAGGGCCGAGACTCTTCAACTATCCTGATGCTGTGGTGCTCTCTGCTACCTGGTTGAACCGCCTGAAGTTGAAAGTTTTGGTGGCAATAACCTGCCTGTGCAATGTGTTATCATTACGTAAAACATCGTTTTCACTCTGAAACAGAGCAATTTCAGATCGGCTGTTTGCCAGTAAAACACATAGCGCCGCGACCATAATCACTGCGCAAAGCTAGCATATTGAATGCAATGTAGTTTGATATCAGGCAGTGTAATCATACCGTTACGACAAAAACGCTTAGTGCTGCGGTATTCGATGAAATATACATATCAGGTACCTGGTACACGTAATAAAGAGAACTTATATGCGTTTTTTAAAAAGCACAGCTTGGCCATTCATAGCAATAATTGTGGTCTGCCTATCCTGGGCGTTTGTCAATGGGGATAAAGTCCTGGAAAATGTAAGGTCATTGCAATCCTATCTCGGCGGTTCTACAGCAGTAGAGGGAAAGTGGGATAACTCAACTAAAAATGATGTCAATCCTCCTACGTGGCTTACAAAGCAAGCGGAATATTCCCAAGTTTGTATCACCATAAAAAACTCAGTCATTGATGGAGCAATTACCTCTGGGAAACTCTCCAACAAAATGCCTTTTGATTACGTATTCCTCTCAGGTGAGGAAAGAGGTCTGCGCGACACACTTGATGCTTTTGCGTTCGATAAGGTCTCCGGCAAAAAAATATACTTTGGCTCTTTTACTATCTACAAAAAAGGTGATTTTTTGATTGTTGAAGCTGATGAAACAGCACAAAAATTCTTCCCAAAACGATCTATGCTGCTTAAAAAATCAAACACCGCATTTCCTGTATTAGGAGCGCAAGACCAACCGCAAACAAAAGAAAGAATGTCGAACAGCCACTAAGTTGATTTAATAAAAAAATCATATAGATAAGAATTAATAAAAGGAGAAGATTAACAAACCGTTTCGGCAAAGCGTCTCTTCTTTACCTGCGCGAGTAACCAGCCTAAAACAGCCGACTGCCAAAGGTAGGCCGTGTCCATTTGTTGGGGTCAGTCTGACTATGCGGAATTCTTCGAAGGAAGCCTAATGACAATACAAAAAGTATTTTAAGAAACAGAACTGACAGGAATACATTGGGCACCGCCAGCGGTGCCCTTTTTGGATCAAATGCTGTAGATCGCAAACAACAACGAATTTCGTTGATGATTGAGAATGCATTTTCTGATGGAGTGGATACGCATGTTACGGCGCGATTGCCCTTCAAGCCAACGTGCTTTACGGCGGCTAGCCTGACGCAGCATCCGCCAGCGTCCCACTTCCGTTCTACTACGCTTCATGTTAACTACTCTTCCAGTCACAGAGCGGGCATTATACCCCCAGACCGAATGCAGACCAGTGGTTTTCCCGTGTTTTTATTTGCCAGATGACTCCTGATGCGTAAACTCTTAACAATACGCTTTCAAAAGGATTTTTAAATTTATGACAACCTTCTACACCGTGGTGAGTTGGCTGGTCATTCTGGGTTACTGGGTACTCATTGCTGGCGTAACGTTACGCATTCTGATGAAGCGACGCGCAGTACCCTCCGCAATGGCCTGGCTTTTGATCATCTATATACTGCCATTGGTAGGGATCATTGCTTATCTGTCCTTTGGTGAACTCCACCTGGGCAAACGCCGCGCCGAGCGTGCCAGAGCGATGTGGCCATCAACAGCTAAATGGCTGAACGATCTCAAAGCCTGCAAACATATTTTCGCGCAAGAAAACAGCAGCGTTGCCTCCTCATTATTTAAGTTATGCGAACGTCGCCAGGGCATTGCCGGCGTTAAAGGCAATCAGCTACAGCTTCTCACCAGCTCTGACGACGTGATGCAGGCGTTAATCCGCGATATTCAGCTGGCGCGTCACAACATTGAGATGGTGTTCTACATTTGGCAACCTGGCGGTATGGCCGATCAGGTCGCGGAATCATTGATGGCCGCCGCCAGACGGGGGATTCACTGCCGTTTGATGCTGGACTCCGCCGGCAGCGTGGCATTCTTCCGCAGTCCGTGGGCGGCGATGATGCGCAACGCGGGTATCGAGGTGGTCGAAGCGCTGAAGGTTAACCTGATGCGTGTATTTTTACGCCGTATGGACCTGCGCCAGCATCGTAAAATGATCATGATCGACAACTACATCGCCTACACCGGTAGCATGAATATGGTCGATCCGCGTTTCTTTAAACAGGATGCCGGTGTCGGACAATGGGTTGATCTGATGGCGAGAATGGAAGGCCCTGTGGCCACTGCCATGGGGATCGTCTACTCCTGCGACTGGGAAATTGAAACCGGTAAACGCATTTTACCGCCGCCTCCCGATGTCAACATCATGCCGTTTGAGCAGGCCAGCGGACACACCATTCACACTATTGCCTCCGGTCCTGGCTTCCCTGAAGACTTAATCCATCAGGCCTTATTGACCGCCGCATATTCTGCTCGTGAATATTTGATCATGACCACCCCCTACTTCGTCCCTAGTGACGATCTGCTGCACGCCATCTGTACAGCGGCGCAGCGCGGTGTAGATGTCAGCATCATTCTTCCACGCAAGAATGACTCAATGCTGGTTGGCTGGGCAAGCCGGGCTTTTTTCACCGAGTTGCTGGCGGCAGGCGTGAAGATCTACCAGTTCGAAGGTGGGTTGTTACATACCAAGAGCGTGCTGGTCGATGGCGAATTGAGTCTGGTCGGTACCGTAAACCTGGATATGCGCAGCCTGTGGCTGAATTTTGAGATAACACTGGTGATTGACGATGCCGGATTCGGCGGTGACCTCGCCGCGGTACAGGATGATTATATTTCGCGTTCCCGCCTGCTGGATGCACGTTTGTGGGTAAAACGACCACTCTGGCAGCGTATCGCTGAGCGACTGTTTTACTTCTTTAGCCCGTTGCTGTAAAACGTGCCCATCAGACAGTAAACAGGTAGTCATTATGGATATGGATTTGAACAACCGCCTGACCGAAGACGAAACGCTCGAGCAGGCTTATGACATTTTTCTCGAACTGGCGGCGGACAATCTCGACCCGGCCGACATCCTTCTGTTCAATTTGCAGTTTGAAGAGCGTGGCGGCGCAGAGTTATTCGACCCTGCGGATGACTGGCAGGAGCACGTTGATTTTGACCTGAATCCTGACTTCTTCGCCGAAGTGGTGATTGGTCTGGCAGACTCAGAAGACGGCGAGATTAACGATATTTTTGCGCGTGTTCTGTTGTGTCGCGAAAAAGATCACAAACTCTGCCACATTCTCTGGCGCGAATAATGAAAACAAAAAGCTGCTCTCGCAGCTTTTTTTATTTCTAGTCAGGCAATTTACTTCCGCAGCGATTACAAAATTGCGCGCTGTGCTCATGCTGGCTTTGTTGGCACTGTGGACATTTGCGCTGATTTTGCCGGTGCTGAAACGCACTACTCATGTGTGTTGTTATCAATCCAGTCGGGATTGCAATAACCGAATAACCAATCAGGATCAGCACTGACGCCACCATGCGGCCAAGCGGTGTATGCGGGGTAATATCACCATAGCCAACCGTTGTCACCGTAACGATTGCCCAATATACCGACGCATTCAGCGTAGTAAAACCATATTTCGGGCCTTCAATCAGGTACATCAGTGCGCCAAAGACAATCATCAGAATGGCAATAAACGAGTAAAACAGCATCAACTGATGACGGGCACTTTTAATTGCGCTCCAGAACACACGCAGCGACGGCATAAATCGCAGCAGTTTGAGTATCCGCAGTACACGCAGCACGCGCATCGCTCGCCAGGCGAAAACATAACTGAGACTAATTTCCGGCCATAGCCACATCACATACAGTGGCAGAATCGTCGCGAGATCGATAATTCCCCAAAAGCTGAACACATATTTTGCAGGATTGGCCCAGCAGCACAATCTGAGCAGATATTCGAGGGTAAAGACCAGCGTAATAAAGACTTCCAGCCAGACAAAAATATGCCATTCATCATAGGTTAAATGGTATTGCGTCCCGACCCCAGACTCAATGAAGATAACAATCACGCTCAGCAATGCGAACAGTGCACACATGCCTTCAAAACGGCGCCCCGAACGGGTGTCTAAATCAAATAATGTACGATAGAGAGTACGGCGAACAGAAGAGACTAAGCCTGACACATTTACCTCACCAAAAAGAAGGGCTGACAGTGTGTCAGCCCTCTCGATTATAGCGGGTCTACTTTTAAGCAGGAAACCGCGTGTCGGAAACTCCCTTCAAGTACAGGACGCGTTTTCGCGCATTCTGGTCCGGCGATCGGACAACGCGTGCGGAACACACACCCCGAAGGCGGATTAATCGGGGAGGGTAACTCACCTTCCAGCAGTTGGATAACCTTGTTCCTCTCCATATCAGGATCGGGAATTGGCACCGCTGACATTAGCGCTTTGGTATAGGGATGCAGCGGATTATGGTACACCTCGTCATAGGTCCCCAACTCCACCGCATGTCCGAGATACATCACCAGCACGCGATCGGAAATATGCTTAACCACAGCCAGGTCATGGGCAATGAAGATCAATGATAAGCCCATCTCACGCTGTAATTGCTGCAACAGGTTAACAACCTGCGCCTGAATCGACACATCCAGCGCGGATACAGGCTCATCACAAATGATCAGCTTCGGCTCAAGGATCAACGCGCGAGCAATACCAATACGCTGGCATTGCCCACCAGAAAACTCATGCGGGTAGCGGTTAATCAGGTTAGGCAGTAACCCCACTTTCATCATCATCGCCTTTACGCGGTCACGAACTTCCTGCCCAGGCAGATTCGGGTGATAAGTCCGCAGCGGTTCAGCGATAATTTCACCGATGGTCATACGCGGGTTTAACGATGCCAGCGGGTCCTGGAAAATCATCTGGATGTCACTGCGCACCGCCCGCCACTCATCGGGTTTCATGCCAAGCAAATCTTTGCCGAGCCAGGCAACTTTACCATCGGTCGCTTTTACCAGACCAATAATCGCACGCGCAAACGTCGATTTCCCGCAACCGGATTCCCCCACCACGCCTAATGTTTCGCCCTCATACAGGCGTAGGGTTACGCCATCAACGGCTTTCAGCGTTTTCGACGGTTGCCAGAACCACTGTTTACCATCTTTGATGTCGAAATGGACTTTCAGATCGGCAATTTCGAGGAGTACTTTTCGTTGTTCGGTTACCGCATTCATACCAGTTCCTCCACCGGTTTAAAGCAGGCGCGCAGACGGCCCGGACTAAACTCTTCCAGTGGCGGAGCACTGTTACAGATTTCCATGGCATGCGGGCAACGGGGCTGGAACGGGCAGCCTTTCGGTAAACGCAACAGGTTCGGCGGATTACCCGGGATAGTCAGCATTTCTTCCCCTTCGGCATCCAGACGCGGGACGGCATTAAGCAGGCCAATCGAATACGGGTGAACCGGCTTATAAAAGACATCACGCGCACTACCATATTCCATCGTACGTCCGGCATACATGACCAGCACCTTGTCGCAAATACCGGCAACAACCCCGAGGTCGTGGGTAATCATGATAATGGCGGTATTGAATTCACTTTTCAGCTCATTCAGCAGCGTCATGATTTGCGCCTGAACCGTGACATCCAGCGCCGTAGTGGGTTCATCGGCAATCAGTAATTTTGGCCTGCACAGTAGCGCCATGGCGATCATCACACGTTGACGCATACCGCCGGAGAACTCATGCGGGTACATTTTCATGCGCTTACGCGCTTCCGGCATTTTCACCGCATCCAGCATTCTGACTGACTCTTCAAAGGCTTCTGCTTTGCTCATACCTTTGTGTAGCATCAGAACTTCCATTAACTGTTCGCCGACCCGCATATACGGATTCAGAGACGTCATCGGGTCCTGGAAGATCATCGAGATTTGCTCGGCGCGTAGCTTGTTAAGCTCACGCTCCGGTAAGTTCAGGATCTCACGACCGTTGAATGTAGCAGAACCGCCAATACGGCCATTTGCGGCCAGCAGGCCCATCAAGGCAAATGCAGTCTGCGATTTACCTGAACCAGACTCACCAACGATACCCAGCGTTTCCCCGGCACGTAGTGAAAAGTTTAAATCGTTTACTGCAGTAACATCACCATCTGGGGTGGCAAACGTCACACGCAGATCGGTCACGTTCAGCAGTGCGTTAGCCTGTTGTTGCGCGAGCGGCGCGGTTGAGGTCTCAATTACGCTCATGGCGGCACTCCTTAACGGTCTTTCGGGTCGAGGGCATCACGCAAGCCATCGCCAATAAAGTTAAAACAGAATAGCGTCACCACCAGGAACCCTGCCGGGAACAGCAGTAACCATGGCGATACTTCCATCGAGTTGGCACCATCGCTGAGCAGTGCGCCCCAGCTACTTAGCGGCTCTTGTGTGCCAAGGCCCAGGAAGCTCAGGAACGATTCAAACAGGATCATGCTGGGAACCAGCAATGAGGCGTAGACCACCACCACACCCAATACGTTTGGCACAATGTGGCGCACAACAATACGCACGGTAGACACCCCACCGACCTGGGCTGCTTCAATAAACTCTTTGCGCTTCAGGCTCAGCGTCTGGCCACGAACGATACGCGCCATGTCAAGCCAGGACACCATCCCAATCGCCACAAAGATCAGCAGGATGTTTTGCCCAAAGAAGGTAACCAACAGAATAACGAAGAACATGAACGGGAAGGAGTTAAGGATTTCCAGCAGACGCATCATCACGGAGTCGATTTTGCCGCCCAGGTAACCCGACAGTGAACCGTACAGCGTGCCCACAATCACCGCCACCAGCGCCGCCGCAATTCCCACCATCAACGAGATCCGTCCACCAATCGCCACCCGCACCAGCAGATCACGACCGGATGAGTCAGTGCCAAAATAGTGCCCGGACTCCGTATCAGGCGCGCTGGACATCATGCCCCAGTCAGTATCGAAGTAGGTAAACTGCGATAACATGGGCGCCAACGTCACAAACAGCGCAATAATCACCAGTACCACGAGGCTGGCTACTGCCGCCCGGTTATGCATAAAGCGTCGACGAGCATCCTGCCACAGGCTGCGGCCTTCGACCTCCAGCTTCTCACTGAAATTCTCCAGCGCTTCGCTGTTTTTCTTACTTAACATCATAGCGAGCTCCAGTATCAGTAACGGATTTTCGGGTCGATTACGGCATACAGCACATCGACAATCGCGTTAAACACGATGGTCAGCGCGCCGACCAGAATAGTCAGGCTCAGTACCAGCGAGTAATCGCGGTTCAATGCGCCATTCACAAACAGCTGCCCAATACCCGGTAAACCATAGATAGTTTCAATAACCATCGAACCGGTAATGATGCCGACAAACGCGGGTCCCATATAGGACAACACCGGCAATAGCGCAGGTTTTAACGCATGGCGGAAAATAATCCGTCGCATCGGCAACCCTTTAGCTCGTGCGGTCCGAATAAAGTTAGAGTGCAGCACTTCAATCATCGAGCCGCGGGTAATACGCGCAATACTGGCAATATAGGCCAGGGATAGCGCCACCATGGGCAGGATCATAAATTTCAGCGCCCCACCGTTCCAGCCGCCACCGGGTAGCCATTTCAGGGTGATCGCAAATATCATGACTAATAAGGGAGCAACGACAAAACTGGGGATCACCACCCCGGTCATCGCGACCCCCATGACGGTGTAATCCCAACGCGTGTTTTGCTTCAGCGCAGCTATCACCCCGGCGCTCACGCCCACGAGGACCGCCAGAATAAAGGCCGCAGCCCCCAGCTTCGCGGAAACCGGAAAGCTTGACGCGACCAGGTCATTAACGGTGTAGTCTTTATATTTAAAGGATGGCCCAAAATCACCGTGCGCCAGCTGTTTCAGATAGCTAAAGTACTGCGTTGAGATCGGATCATTAAGATGGTATTTCGCTTCAATATTCGCCAGAACTTCTGGCGGTAACGCGCGCTCTCCGGTGAAAGGGCTCCCCGGCGCCAGACGCATCATAAAGAATGAAATCGTAATAAGAATAAATAGCGTCGGAATCGCTTCCAGACAGCGGCGTAATATAAATTTCAACATTGCCCGTACCTTCTGGCGTGTGCCTTTATACCCCTTCTGCCCCGACGTTCAGGTAAAGCGGTATTAATAGTTCGAAGAAAAAGACACTGTGGGGCAACCTTGATCGCCCCACGTCTTGCCATTAATGCTTGATAATATACAAGTCTTTAACGTGGATATTATCCATCGGGTCTTTACCGGAGTATCCGCCGACCCAAGGTTTCACCAGGCGGGCGTTAACGTAGTAGAACACCGGTACAATCGCAGAGTCTTTATCCAGCAGCTGTTCTGCTTGCGAATACAGTTCACTGCGCTGAGCGTCATCAGTTGCTTTCAGGGTATCAGCAATCAACTTGTCAAATGCAGGGCTCTTATAGTGGACGGTGTTGTTGGAGCTGTCAGACAGCACCATATTCAGGAAAGACGTCGGTTCGTTATAATCCGCACACCAGCCTGCGCGTGAAACATCATAGTTGCCCTGATGACGCGTATCGAGGAACGTCTTCCACTCCTGATTTTCCAGCTTCACATTCGCACCCAGATTTTTCTTCCAGATAGATGCCGCAGCGATAGCCAGCTTTTTATGCAGATCGGAGGTGTTATACAGCAGATCAAAGGTCAACGGTTTATCCGCGGTAAAACCAGCTTCGGCCAGCAGTTTTTTCGCTTCTTCGTTACGTTTTTCCTGTGACCACTTGAACCACTCTGGCTCAACCAGTTTAGCGCCATCGGTATATGGCGGGGTAAAGCTATAGGCAGGCAGATCGCCCTGGTTTTTCACTTTGTTGACGATAATGTCACGATCCAGCGCCAGCTTCAGGGCGGTACGAACACGAACATCGTTGAACGGTGCTTTTTGGTTGTTAATTTCGTAATAATAGGTGCACAGATAAGGATCAACGTGGACTTCGTTCGGGATCTCTTTTTTCAGTTTCTGGAATAACTCAATCGGCATGTTGTTATAGGTCATGTCGATTTCACCGCTGCGATAACGGTTCACGTCAGTCACTTCAGAAGAAATTGGCAGGTATGTGACCTGGTTAATAATGGTTTTCGCGTTGTCCCAGTATTGGGTATTACGCTCAAGTACAATACGCTCGTTGACAACCCAGTCTTTCAGTTTATAAGAGCCGTTAGAAACGATGTTAGCCGGCTGGGTCCATTTTTCACCGAATTTTTCCACTACGGCTTTAGGCACAGGGGAAAGAGAGGAGTGCACAAGGAGTTTGTAGAAATAAGGAACAGGTTCGCTCAGAGTGACTTCAAAGGTATGGTCGTCAATCGCTTTTACACCGAGATCGGTAACTGGCTTCTTACCTGCGATGATGTCATCAATATTGACAATATGCCCGTATTGTAAATAGCTGGCGTACGGTGAAGCGGTATTGGGGTTCGCCAGACGTTGCCAGCTATAGACGAAATCTTGTGCGGTAACGGGCGTGCCATCAGACCATTTGGCATCTTTACGCAGATGGAATGTCCAGACTTTAAAATCTTTATTTTCCCATTTATCAGCCACGCCCGGCGATGGTTTGCCATCAACGTCACTGATTAATAAACCTTCAAATAAATCACGGCTAATGTTGGATTCCGGTACACCTTCGATTTTATGCGGATCGAGTGACTGAACTTCCGAACCATTATTACGCACCAGAGTCTGCTTCTCTGCCAACTGTACGCCTGCTGGTACCACTGCGGCTGTAGCAACATTTCCAGCGATTAGCGCAGTTAGGATCCCCGCAGCTACTAAACTTTTTTTAGTGATGTTAGTCATTGTGTTTGTACTCCCTCATTATTATGGCTGGTTTTATAACCAGACTGTTAATCCTGTCAGGATCCCTGTACGGCACCGGAGATTTTCTGCCGTCAGGTGTTTTTTTGTTTACTGCTCGCTATCACCGACTTTATTTATTCTGGCGATTCGTTTGATCGCCTTGCGTCGATTATCTACGTACCTCCCCTGCCGGAAGCACGCTATTACCTTGTTGAGAGAAACTAACTGAAAATGATTCTCATCAACGTGAAATCTTCTGCTAAATACCTGGCCGGAAAGTATCAAATGCGTTTCTTCACCGCCAATACATTTTACAGATTTGTTAACCAATTCTCTTTTATCGAAAAAAAACCGCACAACAAAAGCAGCAAAAAAGCAATTATTTAACAATAAAATCAGTTAATTCAATGCGTTGCGTGGAACACCCGGCTCATCACCCTGTCCGGCATCGAAGAGACGTCAGAATGCACATAAATTTAACAATTGGTTATTAATTAGCACATTCATCTAAATTAGGTGCTGAAATAACTAATAACATTTCGATAATCCTTCAGCAAGCCCAAGAGTATGATGTTAATAAAATAACAATGCTGCCCTGGTTCATCTGTTCTGCTGAAAAGACAATTGCCTTTAAAATCAATACATAAAAATGCAGCTGGCTATCAGCATTTTTTATTATTGCTATGGCGCATTTCAACTTTAGTGAGAAGTTTTACTGATAATGGAGGGAAACGGAGCCAGAGAGCAGCTCCGTTTATATTGATTGGGTGGATTCAGGCAAGTAAACCCGGGAAAATGGATTTGATTCCGGTCACAATGAACTCAATGCCCAACGCCATGAGTAACAACCCCATAATACGCGTGATGACGTTGATGCCGGTTTGTCCCAACAGGCGAACCAGCCATGGTGCCATACGAAACAATCCCCAACAGCACAGCGCAAACAGCGCAATCGCCACGAAAAAACCGAACAGATTAATGGCACTATGATAACGCGTGCCCCAGACGATGGTCGAGCTTATCGCCCCCGGCCCCGCCATTAACGGCAGCGCTAACGGGACTACGCCAATGCTTTCGCGTATTGCCGTCTCCGATTTTTCCTGCTTGTTTTGCTTATCTTCCCCCAGTTTTCCACTGATCATCGACATCGCGATAGTGACGACCAGGATACCACCGGCAATCCTGAACGAATCAATTGAGATACCAAACAATTGCAGAATTCCATCCCCCAGAAACAGAGAGGTCCACAGAATGATAGCAACCGATAGGTTTGCCGTAAGGTTGGTTTTATTACGTGCGGCAGCGGTCTGGTAGCTGGTCATGCTGATAAAGACAGGGATGATCCCTACCGGGTTGACCAGGGCAAATAACCCAATGAAAAATTTAAAATAGACAGGAAAATCGAATAGCGTATGGATCACGGTTAGCTCCGAAGCGTTAGCCGGATAAAATGAGTCATAAAAATTGATGAAATCCGCGCTGAAGATACGCCTTTTGTCAGCATACTTCACCTGCTATCTGCGTATATCTACGTAAATACGCTACCATTACTCGGTGTTATTAATATGTATTAAATATGCTAATGTTAACCTCATTCATTACATCAATTTTTTAACACTTACCAAGAAACGCTAAAAGGGCCTGCTGAAAGGTGTCAGCTTCGCGGAAATTTGATCCAGATCACGCAATTACTACTCAGAAGTGAGTAATCTTGCTTACGCCACCTGGAGGTAACGCGTTAGAGTTAAATGACGCTAACGCATAAGCTCTTTTAGTAAATCAAAGTAAAGTGGACGTTAATTAACCGTTTGATTTTCAAAACGTTATACAATTTTTCGTCGGTCTGTCTATACTCTCGTATCGAGCAGATGATTTACTAAAAAAGTTTAACATTATCAGGAGAGCATTATGGCTGTTACTAATGTCGCTGAACTTAACGCACTTGTAGAGCGCGTAAAAAAAGCCCAGCGTGAATATGCCAGTTTCACTCAAGAACAGGTTGACAAAATCTTCCGCGCCGCCGCTCTGGCAGCCGCAGACGCTCGAATCCCTCTCGCGAAAATGGCCGTTGCCGAATCCGGCATGGGCATCGTCGAAGACAAAGTGATCAAAAACCACTTTGCTTCCGAATACATTTACAACGCTTATAAAGATGAAAAGACCTGTGGTGTTCTGTCTGAAGACGACACTTTCGGCACTATCACCATCGCTGAACCGATTGGTATCATCTGCGGTATCGTTCCGACCACTAACCCGACATCTACCGCTATCTTCAAATCGCTGATCAGCCTGAAGACGCGTAACGCAATCATCTTCTCTCCACATCCGCGTGCTAAAGATGCCACTAACAAAGCGGCTGACATCGTTCTGCAGGCTGCTATCGCTGCGGGTGCACCGAAAGATCTGATCGGCTGGATCGATCAACCTTCCGTTGAACTGTCTAATGCTCTGATGCATCACCCGGACATCAACCTGATCCTTGCGACCGGCGGTCCAGGCATGGTTAAAGCAGCATACAGCTCCGGTAAACCAGCAATCGGCGTAGGCGCAGGTAACACCCCTGTGGTTATCGACGAAACTGCGGATATTAAGCGTGCTGTTGCTTCTGTGCTGATGTCTAAAACCTTCGATAACGGCGTAATCTGTGCTTCTGAACAGTCCGTTGTGGTTGTTGACTCTGTATACGATGCAGTTCGTGAACGTTTCGCTAGCCACGGCGGCTACATGCTGCAGGGTAAAGAGCTGAAAGCTGTTCAGGACGTTATCCTGAAAAATGGCGCACTGAACGCCGCTATCGTTGGTCAGCCGGCCTATAAAATTGCTGAACTGGCAGGCTTCTCGGTTCCGGAAACAACTAAGATCCTGATCGGTGAAGTGAAAGTTGTTGATGAAAGCGAGCCGTTTGCTCACGAAAAACTGTCCCCGACGCTGGCGATGTACCGTGCGAAAGATTTCGAAGATGCGGTAGACAAAGCAGAGAAACTGGTTGCGATGGGTGGTATCGGCCACACTTCTTGCCTGTACACTGACCAGGACAACCAACCAGAACGCGTTGCTTACTTCGGTCAGATGATGAAAACCGCGCGTATCCTGATTAACACCCCGGCTTCACAGGGTGGTATTGGCGACCTGTACAACTTCAAACTCGCACCTTCCCTGACTCTGGGTTGTGGTTCCTGGGGTGGTAACTCCATCTCTGAAAACGTTGGTCCTAAGCATCTGATCAACAAGAAAACCGTTGCTAAGCGAGCTGAAAACATGTTGTGGCACAAACTTCCGAAATCTATCTACTTCCGTCGTGGCTCACTGCCAATCGCGCTGGATGAAGTGATTACCGATGGTCACAAACGTGCTCTGATCGTGACCGACCGCTTCCTGTTCAACAACGGTTATGCTGACCAGATCACCTCCGTGCTGAAAGCATCCGGCGTTGAAACCGAAGTGTTCTTTGAAGTTGAAGCTGACCCGACTCTTAGCGTTGTTCGTAAAGGTGCTGAGCTGGCTAACTCCTTCAAACCTGACGTTATCATCGCACTGGGCGGTGGTTCCCCGATGGACGCCGCGAAAATCATGTGGGTGATGTACGAACATCCGGAAACCCATTTCGAAGAGCTGGCACTGCGCTTTATGGACATCCGTAAACGTATCTACAAGTTCCCGAAAATGGGCGTGAAAGCGAAAATGATCGCCGTCACCACCACTTCCGGTACCGGTTCTGAAGTGACTCCGTTTGCGGTTGTTACCGACGATGCAACAGGTCAGAAATATCCACTGGCTGACTACGCGCTGACCCCAGACATGGCAATTGTCGATGCCAACCTGGTTATGGATATGCCGAAATCACTGTGTGCATTCGGTGGTCTGGATGCGGTGACTCACGCCCTGGAAGCTTACGTTTCCGTGCTGGCTTCTGAATTCTCTGACGGTCAGGCTCTGCAAGCGCTGAAACTGCTGAAAGAAAACCTGCCTGCATCCTACCATGAAGGTTCTAAGAACCCGGTAGCGCGTGAGCGTGTTCACAGTGCAGCAACCATCGCCGGTATCGCGTTTGCTAACGCCTTCCTGGGTGTATGTCACTCAATGGCGCACAAGCTGGGTTCTCAGTTCCACATTCCTCATGGTCTGGCGAACGCCCTGCTGATCAGCAACGTCATTCGTTATAACGCGAACGACAACCCGACTAAACAGACTGCATTCAGCCAGTATGATCGCCCTCAGGCTCGTCGTCGCTACGCTGAAATCGCAGACCATCTGGGTTTAAGCGCACCGGGCGACCGTACTGCGGCTAAAATCCAGAAACTGCTGGCATGGCTGGAAGAAATCAAAGCTGAACTGGGTATTCCTAAATCAATCCGTGAAGCTGGCGTTCAGGAAGCTGACTTCCTGGCACACGTCGACAAACTGTCCGAAGATGCGTTTGACGACCAGTGCACCGGTGCGAACCCACGTTACCCGCTGATTTCTGAACTGAAACAGATCCTGCTGGATACTTACTACGGTCGTGAGTACAGCGAAGGTGAAACTGCTGCTAAAACTGAGCCAGCAGCCGCGCCTAAAGCTGAGAAAAAAGCGAAAAAATCCTCTTAATGCACTCACATAAGTTTTAGTATCTTCATAAACGGCCCTTTGGGGCCGTTTTTTTTTGCCATACTCAGCCAAAACCAGTCTATGCAGACGTCAGCCATTGTGGTGAAAAGGCGCAAGGGAAATAGGTGTGAGAGTGGCACCAGAAGGCAATGCCGCAGGGTAGTGCTTCTGGCTAAAGCAGAGACCTACCCTGCGATTTTAACTCAGCAGGAGAACAAGAAAGCTAGTCGTGGCTGTGACGTTCCTGAATGGCCGTCAGAGAGCCTTCAGACTGTGCTTCCTTATAATGCTTGCGGCACACCGATACATAACGTTCATTTCCGCCGATAACGACCTGCTCACCTTCGTTATAAGGTCTTCCGGCCTGATCAAGACGTAATACCATGCTGGCCTTACGGCCACAGAAACAAATCGTTTTTAATTCAACCAGCTTATCTGACCATGCAAGCAGGTATTCACTACCGCCGAATAGCTCACCACGAAAATCGGTGCGTAAGCCGTAACACAACACGGGAATATCCAGTTGATCAACAACCTCTGATAATTCATAAACCTGCTGTCGCGTCAGAAACTGAGACTCATCAACCAGCACGCAGTGAATTCGTTGCTGCGCGTTCTCCGCACGAATCTCCTCGAACAATGATGAATTTTGGTTAAACAATTTTGCTGGTGATGACAGACCTATACGTGAACTTACTTTTCCCGCGCCAAAACGGTCATCAATTTCCGCTGTATATACAACGGCACGCATCCCACGTTCCTGATAATTGTATGAAGATTGCAGCAATGCCGTCGACTTGCCTGCATTCATTGCAGAATAGTAAAAATAAAGCTGTGCCATTGTGTATCGGCCCTCACCGGGGAAAATAAATATGGGCAGGATTGTATCATATTTCACAAACATGTCGGTGCAGCGTGACATCCGGGATGTATAAAAGAACGTGCGAACATCGCCCTGTTTCGTCTAAATACCTCGCCGTGCGGAAGTGCCCTTGAGTACTTTCTCAAGGGCACGATAGAGTGAAAGCACGCAGCCAAAGCACACACAACCTGAAGTATGATGTGTATATACACATTCTTTCACAAATAGTGCTCCTGAAATTCATCAACGTCACTTATCAACACCGTGCAATAAAGAAACCCTGCCCTTATTGTTATTGCCTCTAACGATAGCCACCTTGTAATAGGGGATTCCCGTAAGCAAAACTAATACAAAAGGTTGAAATCACTGCAAAGAGATACTATTTGTACACTATGAAATGTGACCTGAATCTTGAATTTTTACTCGCTGCAGCCGGGAAGCTCGCATACCAATAAGCCTTTTTTATGCCCGACCGAGTCGTAAAATTAAGACAGAACAATTAATACAGACACTAAATAAAGAGCAATTTTGAATTCCTTACATTCCTGGCTATTGCACAACTGAATTTATCGCTCTATTATTAGCTCAACAAACCACCCCCAATATAAGTTTGAGATTACTACAATGAGCGAAGCACTTAAAATTCTGAACAACATCCGTACTCTTCGTGCGCAGGCGAGAGAATGTACTCTGGAAACGCTTGAAGAAATGCTGGAAAAATTAGAAGTTGTAGTTAGCGAGCGTCGCGAAGAAGAAAGCGCTGCCGCTGCTGAAGTTGAAGAGCGTACTCGTAAACTGCAACAATATCGTGAAATGTTGATTGCTGATGGTATTGATCCGAACGAACTGCTGAATAGCATGGCGGCGGTTAAGTCCGGCACCAAAGCTAAACGCGCAGCGCGTCCGGCTAAATATAGCTACGTTGACGAAAACGGTGAAACTAAAACCTGGACTGGCCAGGGTCGTACACCGGCTGTGATCAAAAAAGCGATGGAAGAACAAGGTAAACAACTGGACGATTTCCTGATCAAGGAATAATTCAGAAATAGTTTGCTTAAAATCCCGCCACTGGCGGGATTTTTTTTACCCGTACTTCGCCCATCGCCTACCCAAATTAGGTATAAAAAACGGCGCTGGATTAGCAGCGCCGTTCTGTCCTTATAATACCGCGAGGTTACTTCTTAATACCCATCTCATCTTCAAGCCATGCTTTAAATTCAGCGCCAAGCGTATTATGGCGAATACCATATTCAACGAACGCCTGCATATAGCCCAGCTTATTGCCACAGTCATGGCTTTTGCCCTTCATGTGATAGGCTTCTACCGTTTCTTTTTCGATCAGCATATCGATAGCGTCGGTCAGCTGAATTTCATCACCTGCTCCCGGAGGTGTTTTTGCCAGCAGAGGCCAGATATCCGCACTGAGAACATAACGCCCCACAACGGCCAGATTAGAGGGCGCAACGTCTGCTTTCGGTTTTTCTACCACGCCAACCATCGGTACGCTTTCACCAGGCGTTAATTCAACGCCCTTGCAATCAACAACACCATAAGCCGTTACGTCTGCTACAGGCTCAACCATAATCTGGCTGCTGCCTGTTTCATCAAAACGGTGGATCATTTCAGCAAGGTTGTCACGGGATAAATCAGATTCGTATTCGTCAAGAATAACGTCCGGCAGGATGACCGCAACGGGTTCATCGCCAACAACCGGATGGGCACACAATACCGCGTGCCCCAGACCTTTTGCCAGCCCCTGACGCACCTGCATAATAGTGACATGCGGAGGACAAATAGATTGCACTTCTTCCAGAAGCTGACGTTTTACGCGTTTTTCCAGCATCGCTTCAAGTTCAAAGCTGGTATCAAAGTGGTTTTCAATTGAATTTTTAGACGAGTGAGTCACGAGTACAATATCAGTGATGCCCGCAGCAATACATTCGTTTACGACGTACTGAATTAATGGCTTATCAACCAACGGTAGCATCTCTTTCGGGATTGCCTTCGTAGCCGGTAACATCCTGGTTCCTAATCCCGCAACCGGGATAACGGCCTTTTTGACTTTTGAATTAAGGGCAGCCATTTAAAACTCTCCTGGACTGTTCATATATTGAACGTGTTCATCAATCTGTTTCGCATCCGAGTATATCAGTACCGCAGTAAGCTTCTGGTCTGAAAAGGACGCACGTCGGTATAATTAAGATAAATACGAATAAATCTGCCGCTGATAGTAGCACTCACAGCGTAAGGGAGGTAAACCAATTTCATTCACTCCCCTCTCGATTGTTCATTCCGCAGACAACATCAGGCGCAGGCGACCGCCTGCCCCCCAAATTTGGCACTGCCAGGATTCACAGCGCTGACTTAGCTGATTCAAATACGTATTACCTAACGTGCCCAGCGGAACACCATTACTGATTTGTACGTGATGTGAACCGGTATTTAATGTCGCATTCAGCCCAGCCGATACCAGAATCAGATTTTTTAATCCGCTATGGTAATACCCCACCAGCAGTGGAAACTGTCCGGGTAAATTAGCCTGACGCAGTAAATGATTCACCTGTTTCAATAGCGCACCGAGCTCAGGCAAACGTTGATTCTGATGGGTGAGCTGTTCTTGCAGCAAACCATTAAACAGCGCGCGCAGTAATAATGCAGCCAGGACACCATTATCCCCTGCTCGAGTAACATCCAGACAATAGAAGGCGAGATCGTGGTCCGACAATGGGGCAATATCCAGCACCAGTCCAGGTTGATCAGCGGCGACCAACTGGCGGTAGTTGACCCGACAATGCGAGATGACCTGCGACACGGGGGGCTGCAATTCTTGCAACAGTTTTGCAGCAGCTGCAGGATCGCCCACCATCGCATCCCAGTCACGAAACAGGCGCTCTTCTTCTTCCACGCGAGAATTAAACATATTGGGATAAAGACACGCAAAAACGGTTTCTCGCAGGCGGTTAAGGTCCTTCACAGGCTTTAAAAGGACATCATCCACACCGAGTCGTAATGCTTTGGCAATATCGGCCATATTTTCCGTTGCGGAGATCACCAGAATAGGTGTCTGATCGCCACGATTACGCAGATACTCAACCAGTTTAAGGCCATTCATTCGCGGCATAGCGAGATCGCAAATCATCAGGTCGGGGGTGAAGCGCCCCAGTAACTCCAGCGCATCAAGCCCGTCTCCCGCTACTGCTGTTGTCGCTCCCAAAGAGGAAAACCATGAATCCAGAAGCGAGCGAAATACTGGCTCATCTTCAACGATAAGAATCTGTTTTCCGACCAATGGCTGCGTCATATTCTCCCCCCTGACTGGCTTTAGTAAATAGTGGCATGCTATTGCAACTCACGCCTGTCAGAATTTGCTTAAGTGTTGATAAAAAATGCGTTAAACGTTGGTTTTTACCAGGGGCAGAAGCTCATCCATTTTCTTCTCGACCGCTAACTGCCCGGCAGCAATTGCTGCACTGGCGCGATGGAAATCCAGCGTGGATATTTGCGGACAAAACGGCTGAATCAGAATATCAGGCGGGTCCCCAGCCATACGGTTGCGCTTGAGACGGTTTTCCAGAACCTGAATCGAGGTCGTCATGATCTCCATCGCCGTAGGTGCCGTGACTGCACGCCGGGCCGTAATGTTGCTTAAGCGCTCTTTCAGGCGGGCATGCCATGACAGCTCATCATCATCGTTCGCTTCGGTTTCACTATTGACGTTGAAGGAGAGCAGGTCCTGTTGCATCAGGTGCGCATCATGTTGCAAGTCGACCGCAATAACGATATCGGCCCCCAACGCACGCGTCAGAGAGACGGGTACAGGGTTCACCACCGCACCATCAACCAACCAATAACCATTATGTGCCACAGGTGACATCAGGCCAGGAATACTGCAGGAGGCACGGACGGCAAGGTGCAAATCACCTTCGGTAAACCAGAGTTCACGGCCCGTACTGAGATTGGTTGCGACAGTGGCAAAACGACGTGAGCATTGTTCGATAGATTCTACCGGCATGACATTCCGATACTGATTGAATACCCGTTCGCCGCGCAATAATCCGCCCCTGCGCCACGAGAGATCCATCAGACGTAAAACATCCCAGTAACTGAAGGAGCAAACCCACTGTTCAAGCGCGGGGAGTTTGTTACATGCGTAGGCGGCGCCGACCAGTGAGCCAATGGAACACCCTGCCACAATATCAATATCAATGCCCATGTGTTTCAGGGCTTTGATCACACCAATATGCGACCAGCCGCGTGCTGCGCCGGAACCTAGCGCCAGCCCAATTTTTATTTTTCTCATTATACCTACAGACTTCCCCTGGCTTGCAGACGTAGCAACATCGCCACGGCTCAGTTAACATAGTGCCACCCTGGCGTTTTTACGCCGTTTTTTTATTCCAGGGAGTACTTTGTGTCTCAGCTTTGTCCCTGTGGTAGCGCTGTCGAGTATAGCCTATGTTGCTACCGTTATGTGTCCGGTGCACAAGTAGCACCTACGCCGTCACATCTCATGCGTTCTCGTTACTGTGCTTTTGTGATGAAAGACGCAGATTACCTCGTCAAAACCTGGCATCCAGATTGCCATGCCGCCGATTTCCGGGATGACATTATTGCAGGATTTACCCATACCGAATGGCTGGGGCTGACCGTTTTTGAACAGCAGACGGCAGAAACCGACACTATCGGTTATGTCAGTTTTGTCGCACGGTTTTCTGAACAGGGAAAAACAGGCGCAATTATCGAACGCTCTCGTTTTTTAAAAGAAAACGGTCAGTGGTACTATATCGATGGTACACGCCCGCAAATTGGACGAAACGATACCTGCCCTTGTGGCTCCGGTAAAAAATTTAAAAAGTGCTGCGGCTAATCAACGCCCGACAGTATCAATTATGCAAACATTCTCAACAGGATCTCCGCTGCAAATGCATTCATTACAACGAAAAGTGCTGCGTACTATTTGCCCGGACCAAAAAGGTCTGATCGCGCGCATTACTAACATCTGTTATAAGCACGAACTGAACATCGTGCAGAACAATGAGTTCGTGGACCACCGTACCGGGCGTTTTTTCATGCGTACCGAGCTGGAAGGCATTTTTAACGATGTCACACTGCTGACCGATCTGGACAGCGCGCTACCAGAAGGTTCCATTCGCGAGCTTACGCCAGCGGGACGTCGCCGCATCGTTATTTTAGTCACCAAAGAAGCCCACTGTTTGGGCGATCTGTTAATGAAGGCCAATTACGGCGGACTGGATGTTGAAATTGCCGCGGTTATCGGCAACCACGACACGCTACGTTCCCTGGTTGAGCGTTTTGACATTCCTTTTGAGCTGGTCAGCCACGAAGGATTAACGCGTGACGAGCATGACCAAAAAATGGCTGATGCCATCGACGCACATCAGCCAGACTATGTCGTGCTGGCAAAATATATGCGTGTCCTGACACCTACATTTGTTTCTCGCTTCCCAAATAAGATCATCAACATTCACCACTCATTCCTGCCCGCCTTTATTGGCGCGCGCCCTTACCATCAGGCGTATGAGCGCGGCGTGAAGATCATCGGAGCGACAGCCCACTATGTAAATGACAATCTCGACGAAGGTCCGATCATCATGCAGGACGTGATTCATGTGGATCATACCTATACCGCAGAGGATATGATGCGTGCCGGCCGTGACGTTGAGAAAAACGTATTAAGTCGTGCGCTGTATCAGGTTCTGGCCCAGCGAGTTTTCGTTTACGGTAACCGAACGATTATTCTGTAATCACCAATAATATGAATTGATTAGCTTTACTGCGTTACGGATGAAAAGTACGCAAACGATCCACGTTAAGCAAAGGAATGCTTTACAGCGGCGCGTCATTTGATATGATGCGCCCCGCTTCCCAAGGAAGCAGGCCAGTAACATAGCATTACCCCG
>NZ_SZXJ01000027.1:209169-282793 GCF_005281345.1 Citrobacter sp. wls619 | reverse complement strand
TAGCGAGAAAGCGTTGCCGCAGGCAACGACCCGAAGGGCGAAGCGCGTAGCGCTGAGTCAACGCAATGTCCCATATTCTGCCCATGCGGAAAGGATGAGAAGCTTCGATTAAGGTTCGATTCGAGCACACTTGCTGCAGACAAAGAGCACGCCGTAAGCGCGCCGGTTTATTCCGATTTATTTATGCTGGGTGCGCTGGGATCGCGCGGGCTGTGTACTGCCCCGCTGTGTGCAGAAATTCTGGCGTCGCAAATGAGCAATGAACCGATTCCCATGGATGCCAGCACGCTGGCGGCGCTAAATCCAAATCGTCTGTGGGTCAGGAAGTTATTGAAGGGTAAAGCGGTGAAATAAAAGGATGGGATGCCCTCTCGTCATGGCCTTGATGCGCTACGCTTATCAGGCCTACAAACATCACTGACACCTGCGGTGCAATTCGCTTATCAGGCCGACAGAGAGCTGGTGTCCGCGTAGGCCGGATAAGGCGGTTACGCCGCCATCCGGCGAACAGGCATAAAAAACCCCGCCGAAGCGGGGTTTGGTGCGTTACAACGCGAAATTAATGACGGGCGCGCACAATCTGATATTTACGTGTCAGATACTCGACTGGCACGCTCCAGATATGTACCAGACGCGAGAACGGGAACAGCAGGAACAGCGTCATACCTAATACCAGGTGCATGCGGAAAATGAATGCCACACCATCCAGATACTGAGACGCCCCACCGTGGAAGGTCACCACTGATTGCGCCCAGTTCACCAGCTTCATCATTTCGCTACCGTCCATATGCTGAGCCGAGAACGGAATGGTCAGCAGACCCAGCGCACACTGAATAACCAGAACAGACAGCACCAGAATATCGGCACCCGTGGTCGTTGCACGCACGCGCGGACTGAACAGACGACGTTTCAGCAGCAGCACGCCCCCCACCAGGCACATCACACCACTGGCACCACCGGCAAACATCGCCATCTTTTGCTTCACTTCAAGCGGTAACCACGCTTCGTACATCCAGTGCGGCGTCAGCATCCCCAGGAAATGACCCGCGAAGATGCCGAGGATCCCAATGTGAAACAGGTTTGACGCAAGGTTCATCCCTTTGCGATCCAGCATCTGGCTGGAAGCCGCACGCCAGGTATACTGACCGTAGTCGTAGCGTAACCAGCTGCCAATCAGAAAGACAGAACCCGCGATATACGGATAGATGTCAAAGAAGAACGTATTCAGGAAGTGCATTAGTGCTGTCCTCCGGTGGTGATGTTCAGGTACTGCGGCGCAACGGCCCCGGCAAAACGACGTTGATGAGCAGAAATTTCAGACTCACCACATCCCTGGTCGGCAAAGAATTTCACCTGTTCTTCTTCCCAAACAGCATCCAGTGCCTGCGGTGTGTCGTCACGAACTTCATCCGCAATTTTTTCGGCCACTTTGTCGCTGTCGATAGCGGTATTCGCCAGTTTTAACAGCAGATCGAACAGCACCGCGTAACGGCTTTCGCGCTGTTGCAGACGCGCACTGAGCAGCGCCAGAATCGGGGCGATATCCTGCAAGCCACCTAACGCTTCGCTTTTTGGCAACTGTGCGAGATATTCCAGATACAGCGGCAAGTGATCAGGCAATTCGCGGCTATCGAGTTGTAGTCCGTGCTGCTCATACTGAGCCATCAGGTCAACCATCGCCTGGCCGCGATCGCGGGATTCACCGTGAACATGTTCAAACAGCAATAGTGACGTCGCCCGACCACGGTCGAACAGTTCGCTATAGCTTGCCTGCGCATCCAGCATATCCTGCGCAGTTAAATCGCGCAGGAAAACGCCCAGCGTCTGGGCATCCTCTTTGTCCAGGTTTTCAGATGACGCGAGTGCATCGAAAAGTTCCTGCTGATGCTGCCACAAGGCAGCATCCGGGTACTCGAGCAGACGCGAAACAATGACAAGCTCAATCATTGGTGCGGCTCCGTTTTGCTGGTCACATCGACAGCATCGATGCGGCGACTGTTGAACAGATTGAATTTCGTATCAGAACCGTGGCAACCATCACCGAAGGTGAAACCACAACCACTTTTCTCCGGGAATGCTTCACGCGCCAGTTCGCGATGGCTGCTCGGGATCACAAAACGATCTTCATAGTTAGCAATCGCCAGGTAACGATACATCTCTTGTGCCTGAGCTTCGGTCAGCCCGACCTCTTCCAGCGCGCGGGTATCGACTTTACCGTCTACGGTTTCTGCGCGTTTGTAGTGACGCATCGCCAGCATACGTTTCAGCGCCCGCAGTACCGGCTGGGTATCACCCGCAGTCAGCAGGTTCGCCAGGTACTGAACCGGGATACGCAGGCTGTCCACGTCTGGCAGAATACCGTTGCTACCCAGTTCACCCGCATCAGCAGCGGACTGAATCGGAGACAATGGTGGTACATACCAGACCATCGGCAACGTGCGGTATTCCGGATGCAGCGGCAGCGCCAGCTTCCAGTCCATTGCCATTTTGTATACCGGCGACTGCTGGGCCGCGTCGATTACACTCAGCGGAATGCCATCTTTCAGTGCCTGTTCAATCACTGCCGGATCGTTTGGATCGAGGAATACGTCCAGCTGACTCTGATACAGATCCTTCTCGTTCTCGGTGCTGGCAGCGCTTTCAATCGCATCGGCGTCATACAGCAACACGCCGAGATAACGGATACGACCCACACAGGTTTCAGAACATACCGTCGGTTGGCCCGCTTCGATACGCGGATAGCAGAAGATGCACTTCTCAGATTTACCGCTCTTCCAGTTGAAGTAGATCTTCTTGTACGGACACCCGGTGATGCACATACGCCAGCCGCGGCATTTGTCCTGATCGATCAGCACGATGCCATCTTCTTCCCGCTTGTAGATGGCACCGCTCGGGCAGGTCGCCACGCACGCCGGGTTCAGACAGTGCTCGCACAGCCGCGGCAGATACATCATGAAGGTGTTTTCAAACTGCCCGTACATCGCCTTCTGCATATTTTCGAAGTTCTGGTCTTTCGCCAGCTTCTCAAACTCACCGCCCAGGTCATCTTCCCAGTTCGGACCTTTGGTGATTTTGTCCATACGCTGACCGGTAATCAGCGAGCGCGGACGGGCGATCGGCTGCGCCTTGCTATCAGCGGGCGCGTTGTGCAGCGTCTGGTAGTCGAAATCAAACGGCTCGTAGTAATCATCAATGCCCGGCAGATGCGGGTTAGCAAAGATTTTACCCAGCAGCAGCGCTTTGTTACCCATGCGCGGCACCAGCTTGCCGTTGATTTTACGGATCCAACCGCCCTTCCATTTTTCCTGGTTTTCCCAGTCAGTCGGGAAGCCCGTTCCTGGCTTCGTTTCAACGTTGTTGAACCAGGCATATTCGGCACCTTCACGGCTGGTCCAGACGTTTTTGCAGGTTACTGAACAGGTGTGGCAACCGATGCACTTATCGAGATTCAGCACCATGCCGACTTGTGAACGAATTTTCATTTTACGCTCTCCTGTACCTGGTCATTGCCTTCACCATCCAACCAGTCAATGTTCTTCATCTTACGTACCACAACGAACTCATCACGGTTCGACCCTACGGTGCCGTAGTAGTTAAAGCCGTAGGCCAGATGTGCATAGCCACCGATCATGTGGGTCGGTTTCGGCGTAATACGCGTTACCGAGTTATGGATCCCACCACGCTGCTGGGTAATTTCTGAACCAGGCAGGTTCACAATACGTTCCTGCGCGTGGTACATCATGGTCATACCGGCCGGCACACGTTGGCTGACAACGGCACGGGCAGTTAAGGCACCGTTGCTGTTGAAAACTTCGATCCAGTCGTTATCTTCGATGCCCAAATCTTTCGCATCGGCTTCACTCATCCACACAATCGGACCGCCGCGACCTAACGTCAGCATCAGCAGGTTGTCACTGTAGGTAGAGTGGATACCCCACTTCTGGTGTGGCGTCAGGAAGTTGAGCGCTTTTTCTGGGTTGCCATTAGACTTCTCGCCCATCACCTCTTTCACCGAACGGGTGTCGATTGGCGGACGATAGACCAGCAGGCTTTCGCCGAAGTCACGCATCCACTGGTGATCCTGATACAACTGCTGGCGACCAGACAGCGTGCGCCATGGGATTAGCTCATGAACGTTGGTGTAACCGGCGTTATAAGAAACGTGTTCATCTTCCAGACCTGACCAGGTCGGGCTGGAGATGATTTTGCGCGGTTGCGCCTGAATATCACGGAAGCGAATCTTCTCGTCTTCTTTGTTCAGTGCCAGATGCGTATGGTCACGGCCGGTAAATTCACTCAGCGCAGCCCAGGCTTTGACGGCGACCTGGCCATTCGTTTCCGGAGCCAGCGTCAGGATCATCTCAGCGGCATCAATGGCTGTATTAAGACAAGGCTGGCCTTTCGCCGGACCTTCTGCCTTGGTGTAATTGAGCTTACGCAGCAGATCCATTTCGCTCTGAGTATTCCAGGCAATCCCTTTACCACCGTTACCGACTTTGTCCATCAACGGGCCGATAGAGGTGAAGCGCTCGTAAGTTGCCGGGTAATCACGCTCAACGGTCATGATGTGCGGTGCGGTGACGCCAGGGATCAGGTCGCATTCGCCTTTTTTCCAGTCTTTCACGTCCAGCGGCTGCGCCAGTTCAGCAGCAGAGTCGTGCTGGATAGGCAGTGTCACCACGTCGGTTTCTTTACCAAGGTGACCGACACAAACTTCAGAGAATTTCTTGGCGATGGCTTTGTAGATTTCCCAGTCGCTTTTCGATTCCCAGGCCGGGTCAACAGCAGCAGACAGCGGATGAATAAACGGATGCATATCCGAGGTATTCATGTCGTCTTTTTCATACCAGGTGGCCGTTGGCAGCACGATGTCGGAATACAGGCAGGTGCTCGACAGACGGAAGTCCAGCGTCACCACCAGATCCAGCTTGCCGTCGAGACCATTATCCTGCCATTCCACTTCTTCTGGTTTCACGCCGCCCTGTTTACCCAGATCCAATCCCTGAATACCGTGCTCAGTACCCAGCAGATACTTCAGCATGTATTCATGACCTTTACCGGATGAGCCCAGCAAATTAGAGCGCCAGATAAACAGGTTGCGTGGATGGTTTTTACCGTTTTCTGGTTGTTCTGCCGCAAAGCGAATAGAACCGTCCTTCAGCGATTTAACGGTGTAATCGACGGGTGTCATCCCCGCTTTTTCCGCCTCACGCGCAATGTACAGCGGGTTAGTCCCCAACTGCGGTGCGGACGGCAACCAGCCCATACGCTCGGCGCGCACGTTGAAGTCGATCAGATGACCGCTATAGCGGGATTTATCCGCCATCGGCGACAGCAGTTCCTGTGCCGTAACCGTCTCATAGCGCCACTGGCTGGAGTGGTTATAGAAGTAGGACGTACTGTTCATGTGACGCGCAGGACGCTGCCAGTCAAGCGCAAACGCCAGTGGCTGCCAGCCGGTCTGTGGACGCAGTTTTTCCTGGCCTACATAGTGGGCCCAGCCGCCGCCGCTCTGACCGACACAGCCGCAGAAAATCAGCATGTTGATCAGGCCGCGATAGTTCATATCGAGGTGATACCAGTGGTTCAGACCCGCACCGACGATGATCATCGAACGTCCGTGGGTTTTATCGGCGTTATCAGCAAATTCACGGGCAATACGCACAATTTGAGAACGTGAAACACCGGTGATTTTTTCTGCCCACGCAGGGGTATACGCTTTTACGTCATCGTAGCTGGTCGCGCAGTTTTCATCATTCAGACCACGCTCAAGGCCGTAGTTAGCCATGGTCAGATCGTAAACGGTGGTCACCAGCGCCGTAGAGCCATCGGCCAACTGGAGTCGTTTAACCGGTAGTTTATGCAGCAGAACGTTTTCCAGTTCGACTTTATTGAAATGTTCAGTTCCTTCGCCACCGAAGTACGGGAAACCGACTTCCGCGATATCATCCTGGCTACCCAGCAGGCTAAGTTGCAGTTCCGTTTCGGCACCAGACGTACCGTCGCGCTGCTCCAGGTTCCATTTACCTTTTTCGCCCCAGCGGAAACCGATTGAACCGTTCGGCGCAACCATCTCGCCGTTGCTGTTAATCGCGACAGTTTTCCATTCCGGGTTGTTTTCCTGGCCCAGAGAATCGACCAAATCCGCCGCACGCAGCATACGACCGGCGGCATAGTAACCGTCACGCTCTTCGAGCATCACCAGCATCGGGAAGTCGGTGTAACGACGCACGTAGTCGGTAAAGTACTGGCTTGGGTTGTCGAGATGGAACTCACGCAGCATAACGTGGCCCATCGCCAGCGCCATTGCGGCATCAGTCCCCTGCTTCGGTGCCAGCCACAGGTCGCAAAGCTTGGCGATTTCTGCGTAGTCCGGCGTAATCGCGACAGTTTTGGTGCCTTTGTAGCGAACTTCTGTGAAGAAGTGCGCATCCGGGGTACGGGTCTGCGGTACGTTAGAACCCCAGGCAATGATGTAGCTGGAGTTGTACCAGTCAGCAGATTCCGGTACGTCAGTCTGTTCGCCCCAGGTCTGCGGAGAGGCAGGCGGCAGGTCGCAGTACCAGTCGTAGAAGCTCAGGCAGGTACCGCCAATCAGTGACAGGTAACGAGCACCGGAAGCATAAGAAACCATCGACATTGCCGGGATCGGTGAGAAACCCGCCACGCGGTCAGGACCATAGGTTTTCACGGTATAGACGTTAGATGCCGCAATCAGTTCGTTGACTTCCTGCCAGGAAGAACGGACAAACCCGCCACGACCACGCGCTTGTTTAAAGCTTTTTGCTTTATCGGCGTCTTCGATGATGGAGGCCCAGGCGTCAACGGGATCGCTGTGCAGTCTTTTCGCTTCACGCCACATCTTCATCAGACGTTTGCGCATAAGCGGATATTTGAGGCGGTTAGCGCTGTAGAGATACCAGGAATAGCTCGCACCACGCGGGCAGCCGCGAGGTTCGTGGTTTGGCAGATCAGGACGAGTACGCGGGTAGTCCGTTTGCTGGGTTTCCCAAGTTACCAGACCATTTTTCACGTAGATTTTCCAGCTGCATGAGCCGGTGCAGTTTACGCCGTGGGTTGAACGCACGACTTTGTCATGCTGCCAACGCTGGCGGTATCCATCCTCCCAGTCCCTGTTGGTGTTGAGAAGCTGGCCGTGCCCATCGGCAAAGGTTTCGCCCTTCTGTTTGAAGTAGCGAAACCGGTCCAGGAATTTACTCATCGGTTTTCTCCTGTAGGAGCCTGACGGCTCTCTGATAAATCGACATTGCTTGATTGGGAGTGAAGGTAACGCTCTGAAAGGGCGTGATAATTGATAACGATCAAGGCAGACAGGGATGAAAATAGGTGGTTAATTTTCGTATACCCCTTAAGTAGGATGCTGATATTAAATATAATTTATTGATTTATATATGGATTTCCAAAACAACTTCTCGTGCAAATGTTAAATTCTTTACAAGTGGGTATTAAGGGGTATCCCCCCTGCTTAGCATATTCCGAGCGCTACTCTCACAGGCTGTTGTCATGTCACAATACAAAAGTATGTTGTAACTAATTCCAGGCAAAAAAAAGCGCGGTCTAACACCGCGCAATGGATAATCAACCTACACTTCATCCTTTAAACTGCTTCTGCGTTGGCTGCGCTCGTTCTCCCCAGTCACTCACTTCAGTAAGTTCCTGGGGATTTCTCACTTGCCTGCCTTGATGCAGCTCGAAGGATTTTGTGTATACAACTTTTTTATTTTTTAGAATGACGTCCGTATACCACCCAGGTGATAACCACGCAGGCGACATAGAAGATCAGGAACACTTTCATCGCATCAACCGGCGAGCCCGTTAATGCCAAAGACGTACCAAACGCTTTCGGAATAAAGAAGCCGCCAATCGCGCCAATCGCTGAGATAAAGCCCAGCGCCGCTGCTGTGTCAGTCGCTGCCTCACGCATCGCTTTCTCTTCAGAACCGCCTTCCGCTTTCACCCTGTCCATTGTCAGCTTACGGAAGATGACAGAGATCATCTGGAAGGTTGAGCCACTACCCAGACCAGCCGTCAGGAACAGTGCCAGGAATACCGCGAAGAAGGCAATAAAGTTACCACCTACCCCATCGGTTGGCAGGGTCAGGAACAGTAAGGCGCTGAAGACGGCCATCAACACGAAGTTAACCAATGTCACGCGTGTCCCGCCCAGACGGTCGGAGATTGCTCCCCCGGCAGAACGCGCCAGTGCGCCAATCAGCGGGCCAAAGAAGGCGTAATGCAGGATCTGCACGTCCGGGAACTGCGTTTTTGACAGCATCGCGAAACCTGCGGAGAAGCCGATAAAGGAGCCGAAGGTTGCCAGATACAGCAAGCTCATAATCCACAGATGCCCGCGTTTCAGCACCGGTAACTGCTCTTTCAGCGACGCTTTAGAGGTCGCCAGTTCGTTCATACCAAACCATGCCGCCAGCGTCATCACCGCCAGGAACGGCACCCAAATCCACGCCGCGTTGGCCAGATACAGCTGCGAGCCATCCGGTTGTTCAACGCCGTGGCTGCCAAAAGCGGCGAAGATGGACAAGGAGACCACCAGCGGCGCAACCAACTGCATCACGCTGACACCCATGTTACCCAAACCACCGTTCAGGCCCAGCGCACCGCCCTGTTTCTGTTTCGGGAAGAAGAAACTGATGTTCGCCATACTGGAGGCAAAGTTTGCCCCGGCAAAGCCGCACAGCAGGGAGATAATAATAAAGGTACTGAACGGCGTGGTGGTATCCTGCACCGCAAAGCCTAACCAGACGCAGGGGATTATCAGGATACCGGTGCTGAATGCCGTCCAGCGACGACCGCCGAACAGAGGAACCATAAAGGAGTACGGGACGCGCAGCAGCGCGCCGGAAACCGACGGTAATGCCGTCAGCATAAACAGCTGCTCGGTGGTAAAGTTGAAGCCAACCTTCGGTAAGTTCACCGCCACGGCGCTAAATAACATCCATACGCAAAATGCCAGCAGCAGACAAGGGACGGAAATCCACAGGTTGCGGCTGGCAATACGATGACCTCTTTGTTGCCAAAAGGCGGGATCTTCCGGCCGCCATTCTGTAATTACAGATCCAGATGCCCTTTCCGGGGCAGATGAGTGACTCATAGACACCTCTGATACTTGTTTCGATGCCTGCAACATTAGGGTTTACAGCCGGGGGTAAGTTGATATAAATCAAAGGAAAAGGTGTCATTATTAACGTCTAAAATTTATCATTACCCTAAATGAGTACATAACTTCGGTAAAAAAGATGTGGTTTTTCACGCTTCTGTCGCACCCTACTCCCCGACGTCCGGGATCTCTTCCCCCGCCGGCAATTAAGGGGTAGCCCGTTTGAGGTATGGGTATACTCCAGTGTATCGCTGAGAATAGCGGCACTGCCTGCAGCAGAATCGTCATTCAATAAGGTTTTCTGCGCACTGAAAACCCGAAGGAAGAAGTCACATGTTTAAACGTTGTCTTTCCCCGCTTACGCTGGTTAACCAGGTGGCGCTGATTGTTTTACTGTCTACCGCGCTTGGCGTGGCGGGTATGGCTGTCTCCGGTTGGCTGGTACAAGGCATTCAGGGTAGCGCTCACGCAATCAATAAAGCCGGCTCGCTACGTATGCAGAGCTACCGTTTGCTGGCTGCCGTACCGCTGGATGCCAGCGATCAACCGCTGCTGGATGAAATGGAACAAACAGCGTTTAGCCCTGAACTGACTCGCGCCGCAAAACGCGACGGCCAGCAGGCCCAGTTAAAGGCATTGCAGGATTACTGGCACACCGAACTGGCACCAGGGCTGAAACATGCACAAACGGGTAATGCGGTGGCCGACGACGTTTCACGCTTTGTGACCGGACTGGATAAGCTGGTTACCGCCTTTGACCATACCACGGAGTTGCGTATTGAACGCGTCGTTATGCTGCATCGCCTGATGGCAGTATTTATGGCTCTGCTGTTGGTCTTTACGATTATCTGGCTGCGCGTACGTCTGTTGCAGCCATGGAAACAACTACTGGCGATGGCGCGCGCCGTCAGCCAGCGTGATTTTACGCAACGTGCGCATATCAGCGGACGTAATGAGATGGCGGCACTGGGTTCGGCGCTGAACAATATGTCCGAAGAACTGGCCGAAAGTTACGCCGTACTGGAACAGCGGGTGCAGGAAAAAACGGCAGGTCTGGAACATAAAAACCAGATCCTCTCTTTTCTGTGGCAAGCCAACCGCCGTCTGCACTCACAAATACCGTTGTGTGAGCGGCTTTCACCGGTACTCAATGGGTTGCAAAATTTAACGCTGCTGCACGATATTGAGTTGCGGGTTTATGACCTGGAAGATGAAGATAATCATCAGGAATTTACCTGTCAGTCGAATGCCAGTTGCGATGAAAAAGGTTGTCATCTGTGCCCACGAGGCACGCTGCCCGCCATTGAAGGTGGCACTACGCTGAAATGGCGGCTGACCGATGCGCATACCCAGTACGGTATTCTGCTCGCCACCTTGCCGTACGGGCGTCATCTCAGTCACGATCAGCAGCAACTGGTCGATACTCTGGTTGAACAACTCACCGCAACACTGGCGCTGGACAGACACCAGGAACGTCAGCAGCAGTTGATCGTGATGGAAGAGCGTGCCACCATTGCTCGCGAACTCCATGATTCTATTGCACAATCGCTCTCCTGTATGAAGATGCAGGTCAGCTGTTTGCAGATGCAGGGCGACGCGCTCCCGGAAAACAGTCGTGAGTTGCTAAGTCAGATTCGTAACGAGCTGAACGCCTCCTGGGCACAGCTACGTGAATTGTTGACCACCTTCCGTTTGCAGTTGACTGAGCCTGGGTTGCGGCCTGCGCTGGAAGCCAGTTGCCAGGAATACAGCGCTCGCTTTGGTTTTACGGTGAAGCTGGATTATCAGCTGCCGCCGCGCCTGGTCCCTTCACATCAGGCGATCCACCTGCTGCAGATTGCCCGTGAGGCACTGAGTAACGCACTTAAACACTCTCAGGCCAATGAAGTAATCGTGACGGTGGTGCAAAATGGCAAACAGGTCAAACTGACCGTGCAAGATAACGGCTGCGGCGTACCGGAAAACGCCGAACGCAGTAACCACTACGGCATGATTATAATGCGCGACCGTGCGCAGAGCTTGCGCGGCGATTGCCGTGTACGCCGTCGCGAGACAGGCGGTACCGAAGTTGCTGTCACTTTTATTCCCGAAACAAACTTCACAGAAGTCCAAGGAGATACCCATGAGTAATCTGGAACCGGCAACCATCCTGTTGATCGACGATCATCCGATGCTGCGCACCGGTGTAAAACAGCTTGTCAGCATGGCGTCCGATATCACCGTGGTCGGCGAAGCCAGTAATGGCGAGCAGGGTATCGAGCTGGCTGAATCCCTTGATCCCGATCTGATCCTGTTAGATCTCAACATGCCGGGTATGAACGGCCTGGAAACGCTTGATAAGCTACGCGAGAAATCTCTGTCCGGACGCATCGTCGTTTTCAGTGTTTCCAACCATGAAGAAGACGTAGTGACCGCCCTGAAACGCGGTGCTGACGGCTATCTGTTGAAAGACATGGAGCCAGAAGATCTACTGAAAGCGTTGCAACAGGCAGCCGCCGGCGAAATGGTACTGAGCGAAGCCTTAACCCCGGTTCTGGCCGCCAGCCTGCGCGCTAACCGTGCGACCTCCGATCGTGATGTAACTCAGTTGACGCCGCGTGAACGCGATATTCTGAAGCTCATCGCCCAGGGGCTGCCTAACAAGATGATTGCGCGCCGCCTCGACATCACCGAAAGCACGGTAAAAGTGCATGTGAAGCATATGCTGAAGAAAATGAAGCTTAAATCACGCGTTGAAGCCGCGGTATGGGTGCACCAGGAACGCATCTTCTGATAACGCGAGTATTAGCGAGGATCATTTCCCGAAACGGTATTAAACGGTTCGGTCAGTGATAGCGTGATCTCATTGGAAGAGACACGCTGGCCCTGCTCATCTTCCACGACGACGGACAGCCGCCAACGGTTGGTTGCTCCTTCACTGCTATCCCACTTCGGCATAATAATCGTCCAGCCTTGCGCTCTGCGAGGATGACTCCCGGCCGTTAAACTCAATGCTTGCGTGTCTCCCTGCCATGTCAGATGACGAATGCCGTACTGACTACGCACCTGTAATTTCAGCGCTACCGTCTCGCCGGGTTTCAGATCCCACGGCGGTGTCGTCAGAAATACAGATAAGGTTTTACGCTGGCGATACTCCAGCGTTGGCACGCTATTACGTTGAGGATCGTCATAACGACTCCCGTGCAGCGATCGGCTGCTTGCGACTTCACTCACCATTAACTGTTTTTTTAGCGGAACGCCAAAACGATAATTGAGGGTCAATCCCAGATTATTCTGGCTTATCCCGCTTTCGCCCTGTTTATGCTGCGCGGTCACCGTAATCAACGGCACTGGCGTATAGCTTAGTCCCAGATTTACCGCCACCGGGTTGCGGTAGCCCGTTCCCGAGTGGAAAAGGTCTACCCGATCGCCAAAATATTGCTCGACGCTGACGCTGGTATTGAGATGCTCATAAAAGGGTAGCCGCATCAACGCGGTAAGGTCGTAGCCCCGCGCCATCCTTTGTTCCTGTGTTGAAGAACGATTCTGCCACGAGGAAAACGGCTGGTAGTAGTTGGCGGATAGCCGCAGATACTCTCCCCACGCCTCGGCGCCAAACCCGCCGCGCGGCAGATTCTCATCCAGCAGGTTATCGTAAAAGGTGTTGTAGCCCAGCAACCAACCGTCGCGTACCCAGCGTTGTCCAATCCCCGCATTACTCACCAACCCTTCGTCACGTTGGGTAAGCCCCAACTGACTCCAGGTCAGAAAGCGTTGATTATCCTGCCACGGAATAAACCAGCTTCCCCGACTGCCGGTAAAGCTGCCTTCATTATCCACCTGCAGCCCAACGCTGGCATTCCCCCACGGAGAAAGCCAGGATTCAATCTGTTGATTTACCTGCTCACTGACCGTGTCGCGAACCTGACCAAATGCAAACTGTTTGGCTTGCTCGCCAGTATCAAGTCCGTTATCGATCATGCTGGCTTCACCAAAGGCTTTGACCACTTCAGCAAACTGTTTTTCGCCCGCGCGGGATTCTGGCGCCATACCGAGGTCTGGCAAGCCATCATTGTTGTTATCGAAAGGGTTTTCAGCGCGCTGCATGAAGGAAGACTGCGCACTGGCAGTACCTCCTGCCAGCAGCAAGAGTGTGAATACAGCACAAAAAGCGTGATAATAACGGCTCAAATCGTCAGTTGTTTCTTACATCAATAAATTATGGCGTAGTACTTAACCTAAACCATAACGCCTTCAGCCCTGATTTACAGCCCTTTTCCCCGTTTTCAGGCTATTCTGACCCGGAAAAAAAGGGGTACTTACCGATTTACCCCTCCGTCATTTTCCACAGCAGACAACACGGAGTAACATAGCCGCTGGTAATTATCCCTCCCATTCGACAACAGGAGTCAAAATGCAAAAGATAGTGATCATCGCGAACGGTGCAGCCTATGGAAGCGAGTCGTTATTCAACAGTCTGCGTCTGGCCATCGCTCTGCGCGAGCAGGAGGGCAGCCTCGACCTGCGTCTGTTTTTAATGTCGGATGCCGTCACTGCAGGGCTGCGCGGGCAGAAACCCGCAGAAGGTTATAATATTCAGCAAATGCTGGAAATCCTGACAGCACAAAACGTTCCGGTAAAACTCTGCAAAACCTGTACCGATGGCCGCGGGATCACCGCCCTGCCGCTAATTGATGGCGTTGAAGTCGGTACGCTGGTGGAACTGGCTCAGTGGACGCTGGCAGCAGATAAGGTTTTGACCTTCTGATGCCAACCCTTTCAGACAAGCGTACTGAAAGTGCCGGAAATTTCCCGATTTAATCTCAGATGGGCGCGGTTTCGTTAAACGTAAGCTCGCCCTTTCAACCCTTTTAAGGGATTTTGTCATTTTTGTTTAATCGTTATGCCATTTTTTGATCAAAATCAGCATCCTGCCCCCTCCCCTTTGGTGTTATGCAATGAGTGAAATGTGAACAACATCACGCAGCACTTTCGACAGAAAGTACGTTGTTTTCAAGAACGGGGTGTAAAATGGCATTAGTGAAGGCAAGTTTGAAATTATTTGGTGGCGATACGGTGGTGGTACGCTGTTCGGAGCGTTGTCACATCCATCTGATGAGCGAGAAAAATCACGTCAAAGACACGCAGACCGACATTTTGAGCGTGCAGAATCGTGATAACGCATGGCTGACCGTACCGTATACCGGCGTCTGGAACGTGCTGATCGACAGCCACAGCCAGTCTCTGGAGCATTCAATCAGTTATATTGCAGCCTGATGATGTAATGCCCGAAAGCAGCTACGCTTATCGGGCACACAACAGATAACCCGGCAACGCTTAGGCAAATCCGGGTCGCATGACGCCTTCCGGCAGGTTCTCTCCCAACAATCTTTTGACCGTAATCACCAAATCGTTAAGACAGTCATCCTGCATCCCCAACTTCACCAATTCCTGTTCCAGCGAGAACAGATATTGCGCGTTGGTTCCCAATGGCCCACTGGCAGAAGCAATAAGCGGCGCGATAACCTGAGCACGGGTATCGGACTCAAACAATGGATGTCGCGGATCCATAATAAAGACCAGCGCACTCACCGTTCGGCCATCATCCAGCGTGAGCTGACACCAGGTTGGCAGGTAGCAACCCGTGATCATTTCACGCTTCCACAGCAGGGACAGCTCTTGCTCCAGTGATGCATCCGGTAAACGGTATGCCACACCCGTAGTACGCCCCCCCTCTTTCAGGGCCAACATGCGTCCCGGCTGACACGCCGTTCCTCGCCCTGCCGTCAGGCGTAAACAAAATGCGCGATGCCAGCCGACTAACGTCCCGGTACAGGACTCTTCAAACTCTAACGCCGGGTTCCACATCAACGATCCATAACCAAAGATCCACACCGGTCCATCATCTGGACGGCAGGCAAGCGTGGCGGCCAGTGAGGCTGCCCGTTGTTCCGCCGACCAGAGTAGTGATTCTTCAATATCACCAAATGCCGTCTTACAGTCAGCATTCAATAAAAAATCACGCGTTAACACCTTACACCTCCGCCACTGCAACTTCCCTGCGACAACTTTTTTGACGCCTTCCAGGCTTTTTTACTGCTCATTTTGAAACCAATACCAGGACAATAGGCAATTCACCGACTGCATGCAAGGCAACAAAGGCTCAACGGCACTTTATATCCTCTTTTTATGTCCCGGTATGGCGCGACCGTTAGCATACCATCGTGTGATATTTTGATTGATTCAGAAACCTAACATCTTGTTATTTAAATGCTCTCTAAACAAGACACACCATTTTGTTCGCTTTGATGCAAAAAATGGTCCATGCCGTAAAATTACGTAAAATCAGATCGGAAATACCGAAAGATCTGTTATTTTTTACATTCTTTAATACATTTATAATTATAAGCACCTGCAGAGATGGAGAATTAATGACATGACACATGCACATGAGGCGGTAAAAACCCGCCACAAGGAGACCTCACTCGCCTTTCCGATTTTGGCGCTGGTAGTACTGTTCTTTTGGGGGAGCAGTCAGTCACTACCAGTGGTCATCGGCATTAACGCACTAGCCCTTATTGGTATATTAAGTAGCGCATTCAGCGTTGTCCGTCATGCAGACGTATTAGCTCACCGACTTGGTGAACCCTATGGCTCGCTGATTCTCAGCCTTTCGGTGGTTATTCTCGAAGTCAGTTTAATTTCCGCATTAATGGCAACCGGTGACGCCGCGCCCACGCTAATGCGCGATACGCTCTATTCCATCATTATGATCGTCACCGGTGGGCTGGTCGGGTTTTCATTACTGTTGGGTGGCCGCAAATTTGCTACCCAGTATATGAACCTGTTCGGTATTAAGCAGTATTTAATTGCGCTATTCCCGCTGGCCATTATCGTGCTGGTATTCCCGATGGCATTACCGGGAGCGAATTTCACCACCGCGCAGGCACTGCTGGTAGCCTTAATTTCAGCAGCAATGTACGGTGTATTTTTGCTGATCCAGACCAAAACACACCAGAGCCTGTTCATTTACGAGCATGAAGATGAGGGGGACGGCGACGACCCACATCACGGTAAACCTTCAGCGCACAGCAATCTGTGGCACGCCGCCTGGCTTGTCATCCATTTGATTGCCGTTATTGCCGTCACCAAAATGAACGCCAATCCGCTGGAGACGTTACTCACTGAGCTGAATGCACCCGTGGCATTTACCGGTTTCCTGGTGGCGTTGCTTATTCTCTCCCCAGAGGGTTTAGGTGCATTGAAAGCGGTACTGAACAATCAGGTGCAGCGAGCGATGAATTTATTCTTCGGCTCCGTACTTGCCACCATCTCACTGACCGTACCCGTCGTCACACTGATTGCGTGGGCAACAGGGAATGACCTGGTATTCGCGCTGGGCGCACCAGAGATGATTGTCATGGTTTCTTCGCTGGTGCTGTGCCATATCTCCTTCTCCACCGGACGCACCAATGTGCTCAACGGTGCAGCGCATCTGGCACTGTTTATCGCCTACCTGATGACGATATTCGCCTGATAATCAACTCAGGTGCAACCCACGGCCCTTTGCAGGGCCGTTTTTTTATCCATGCTTATTGTTCTGGGTAGACCTGTTGGCCATCCACGAACGTTAATAGCGCTTGTGTCTGGTGCAGTTTATCTGCCGCAACGGCCAGAATATCCTGATCCAGAACGGCAAAATCAGCGAGCTTGCCAGCGCGTAAACTCCCTCTCTGCTGTTCGGCAAATGCCAGCCAGGCGGCATTTAGCGTATACATTTTTAACGCATCTTCCCGGCTGACCCGGCGTTGCTCATCACGCACAGAGCCGTCGAGCGCTTTCCCCGTCACATGGTATTCAATGGCATGCCACACACCCGCAACGCCTATTCTTGTCGCATCCGTCCCCCCGGCAACGATCACGCCTTGCTCCAGTGCGGGTTGAATGGGGGATGACTGCGCTGCAACGGTTTTACCATTAGCGCGTTCAATGGCGGGAGATTCAAAATACGGCCCCATCTGCACGGAATAGGCTAAACCTAATTGCTTCATCCGGGCTATCGTCTCTGCCGTACCGGTATTTAAATGGGCAATTGACCAGCGAAGCTGGGTAATATCATGCGATTTCGCCACCTCGCTAATGACATCCAAAATCGCGTCTGCGCTATTATCGGTATAAGCATGTATTTCAACGGGGACACCTTCCTGCGCCGCCAGCTGTAACACCTTATATTGTTCATTTTTGGCATCTGGCGATGAACTAAATCCGGATGACATCCGCACGCCATCATTCATTTCCAGCACCAGGCTTTCACCAAAACCTAAGAAGGATATTTTCCCATCATCATGCACTGCCGGACGAAACGCCAGACGCTGTTTAAACCACTCGGCCTCATTACCGGGCGGTGCAGATAAGCGATACCCGACACGCATCCTCATTGGCTGCTGTTGCTGTAATTTAAAGAAATCGCGATAGGCCTGTTCTTGCCCAGCTGAAGGGTCAATAAAACCCACGACGCCCCGTTTATTTAAATAGTGAATAAAGGCGTTGAGGTTTTCTCCTACATTATTATCCTGACTGATCTGAGCGAAAAGTTGGTTAAAACTGCCAATGGTGCCGCGTAATTTCCCCGTGGCAAAACCTTTATCGTTACGCTCTATAACTATCCCGGCGGGGATAGCTGGCGTAGGGCTGTTCAGCTTGAGAGCATCAATAGCATGTTGATTTAACAACGCATAGTCATAAAGGCTCTGAACATATGCAGGGTTTGCAGGCAGCGCCTGATTAAGTTCCTGTAGGGTTGGATCTCGCTTTTCGGCAAATTGTTCAGGTATCCATGATCCCACCACGGCCACCCACTGCGCCGCGTTTTTCTCTTCTGCTGATTGCGACAGTTTGCTCAGGGCATCAGGTAACGTTTTGGCATCAAACCAGTAGGTTTCGAATGAGAACGTCCTTCCTGCGCGAATACCATGCAGATGCGCATCAATTAATCCTGGGATCACCGTTTTACCCGCAAGATTAATTTCTCGCGTATTTTGCCCTGACCATTTTTTAATCTCTTCATTATTTCCGACAGCAATAATGTGTTGCCCTTTTACCGCCAGAGCCTGCGCATTTGGCTGTTGTTCGTCCATGGTAATAAGCTGGCCGTTATACAAAACAACATCAGCCTTATCCTGTGCAGAAGCCAAAGAGGATGTCCCCATCAGCATTACAGCCAGTGCCATATTACGCATCGCAGGAGGGGGCGTTTTGTAGCAAAGGCCCATTTTACTCATCATGTTTATCTTCCTTTTGTGTGCAAAGCTAATCAGGAAACCTGTGCCGAAACGCAAGGCTGGCAAGTTGCGCGCTGGATACCAGTCGTTCAAGCGAGTGTCCGCAACGCGCTTTTCCTGACAAACCCAGCATCGTGGTACAGACGTAATCGGTCATACTTTTCGCCTCTGCGGGGTAACGCTGGGCAATAAAGTTATGGATCTTATTTTCAGCAATCGAGTAGAACGCGCGGGCGGCATTGCGTGCCTGTGGATCATTGCAATGTGTTCCTTCCAGCACTAAACATCCTGCCGCATCGGGATCGGCAGCGTAATGACGTGCCGCCTCCTCAAGCAGCGTTGCCAGACAGTTAGCAACGGGCCTGTCGGCACGTAAAATATCGTCAAAAGGGATCGCATCGGTTTGCACGTAACGGCTCAATACTCGCTGATAGAGACCGAGCTTATTCCCAAAAGCAGCGTAGAAACTGGGAGGTTTGATACCCAGAACCTGAGTGACATCCGCCACGCTAACGGTATCGTAGCCGTGGGCGTGAAATAATCGTTGTACCGTCGCAACCGCCTGTTCCGGGTCAAAATTACGCGGTCGCCCCGGCGCACGCGAACATTTTGTAGTGATCATTATAAATCCATTGACAGAAAACCATGCGGCTATTATATATCGATCACTACATAATTGTTCAAGGAGTATCTGATGTCTTCATTCAAGGGTAAATCGGTGCTGGTTCTTGGTGGTAGTCGTGGGATCGGCGCGGCAATTGTACGCCGCTTTGCCGCGGAGGGGGCATCCGTCACCTTCACGTATTCCGGCTCTCCTGACGCCGCCAAAGCGCTGGCCGATGAGACTGGCACCCGCACGGCGCAAACCGACAGCGCCAGACGCGAGGACGTTATCGCACGGGTGCGGGAAAGTGGCCCGTTAGATGTACTGGTCGTTAACGCTGGAATTATCCTGTTCGGCGACGCGCTGGATCAGGATCCTGATGAAGTTGAACGTCTTTTCCGCATTAATATTCACGCCCCCTACTACGCCGCGGTGGAGGCTGCACGCCAGATGCCTGAGGGTGGACGAATCATCATTATCGGTTCAGTAAACGGTGACCGTATGCCCATCGCCGGTATGGCTTCTTATGCGTTAAGCAAGTCGGCACTACAAGGAATGGCAAGAGGGTTGGCTCGTGATTTTGGTCCACGTGGTATTACGGTGAACGTTGTGCAACCTGGCCCGATTGATACCGATGCCAATCCGGCAGAAGGTCCGTTGAAAGAGCTGATGCACAGCTTTATGGCGCTAAAACGACATGGGCGACCGGAAGAAGTTGCCGGAATGGTTGCCTGGCTTGCTGGTCCTGAAGCAGGGTTTGTGACAGGCGCAATGCATACTATTGACGGCGCGTTTGGCGCCTGATGGGAATAACAGGCCGGAGGAATATCCCCCGGCCTGTTCAACGCTCTTAGTTTTCAGTGTCCAGCTCATCGAAGCTTTTCACCAGATCGTCGATTGCTTTAATCTGCGTGAGGAATTGTTCCAGTTTCGCCAACGGCAGCGCGGACGGACCATCGCATTTGGCATGGGCTGGATCCGGGTGCGCTTCAATAAACAGACCCGCCAGGCCAACCGCCATACCGGCGCGAGCCAGTTCGGTAACCTGTGCACGACGACCGCCGCTTGCTGCGCCAAACGGATCGCGGCACTGCAGCGCGTGGGTGACGTCAAAAATCACCGGAGAGTTACCGGAAACTTTCTTCATCACGCTAAAGCCCAGCATATCGACAACCAGGTTGTCATAACCAAAGTTCGCACCACGGTCGCACAGGATAACCTTGTCGTTACCGCCTTCATGGAATTTATCCACGATATTGCCCATCTGGCCCGGGCTCACGAATTGCGGTTTTTTCACGTTAATAACAGCGCCCGTTTTCGCCATCGCTTCGACCAGATCGGTCTGACGCGCAAGGAATGCCGGAAGCTGAATCACATCCACCACGTCAGCAACAGGCTGTGCCTGGCTGGCTTCATGAACGTCGGTGATCACTTTTACGCCAAACGTCTGCTTCAGTTCCTGGAAGATTTTCATCCCTTCTTCAAGGCCCGGTCCACGGTAAGAGTGGATGGAAGAACGGTTGGCTTTATCAAAGGAGGCTTTGAACACGTAAGGGATACCCAGCTTTTGAGTAACGGTTACGTAGTGCTCACAAATGCGCATCGCCAGATCGCGGGATTCCAGCACGTTCATTCCGCCAAACAGCACGAACGGCAGGTCATTTGCCACGTTGATGTCGCCAATGCTAACCACTTTTTGTTTCATAGGATCGCCTTAAACGGTAGGTAAATTGTTATTAATCAATGCAATACAATTTGCTTGTGCGAAATAGTATTAATCTGCGCACGGATCATTTCGCTGATCGGGTCTTCCGGACATTGCTCAACGAAATAACTTAAATCAGTCAGCGCAACATGTTCACACTCCAGCTGCGCGTATATTAATCCGCGATCGCGTATTTCATACGGATCCTCAGGATTAAACTGTAATAGTGCTTCGCTGGCTCGCAGCGCCAGCTCCATTTGCCGCTCTTCCATCAGCGATGATTTCAGCGTGTCGAGCAGCTTGCGGATTACTTCTGCATTATCCGCCTCATCCAGGTCTTCGTTAAACAACTCCGCAACCGGGCTGATATTCCCCTTCAGCCATACTTCCAGCGTGTGTTCATTTAACGTTTCGCCATTGAACGGATTGATTAGCCACATTTCGCCATCGAGCGATTCAATACGCAGGATGAGTTGTGTCGGGAAAATCACCGGAACCAACGGCAGATCCAGTCGGTTAGCAATCCACAATAAGATGGCACCGAGTGAAACCGCACTGCCCTGACGATTTTTCAGAACCTGGTCGAGCCATAGTGCATCAGAAAGACGATAGACGCCGTGGGTGTCCGTAAACCCCCATTCGCCATAAAAAAGTGCCAGCAGTTTATCCAGTTGCTCATCCTGAGACAGGAGCTGGCTAATTTCTTCTTGCGCCTGACTCACCAGACGTTCCAGTTCGTCATAGACAGTTTGTGTTGGAAAATCCAGACGGATTGACTCCGACGCCAGGATCATCCCATCACACAACGGCGCTTTATTAAATTCGAAATCAGCTAACGACCTCATGACTTACCCCAGTAACGGTATTTTTGTGGTGGCGAGTTTAATGATGATGTACAGCACCACCAGCGCCAGCGGAAATGCGATTAGTCGCGCCTGCTGGCTGCGCGCCCGACGGTAATCGAGCGCAATAAAACCCAAAACGATGTAAATGATAACCCCAAACAGCTTTTCAGTCAGCCATGTCCCCTGTTCGGTGAATGGCAGGATGTGCGTTTTAGCGATCAACGCCACGCCGCTGAGCAGTAAAACGGTATCAATGATCGGTGGCAGAATACGCGTCCAGCGCGCTGATGCAAGGCGTGCATTGGTAGAACGCCACCAAAAACGCAACGTGAATAGCCCGACAGAAAGCACGATGCTAACGAGATGAACAGTGAGTAGCGTGCTGAACGTATTCATGATGGGATGCGCCCGAGCGTAACCCGCTCGTTGCCGCCATAGTCACGACAGGTTTCAACCGCCTGGTAACCTGCGCGGGTAAACGCATCGCGTACCGCCTCTCCCTGCTGCCAGCCATGTTCCAGCAACAGATAACCGCCCGCACTCAACACACGACGGGACTGGTCGATGATAAGCATAATATCCGCCAGACCGCTCTCGCCCGCGACCAGCGCCGACAGTGGCTCAAAGCGCACATCGCCCTGCGCCAGATGCGGATCCTGCTCATCGATGTACGGCGGGTTACTGACGATCATCTCAAACTGTTGCCCCGACAAGGCGCTGAACCAGTTGCTTTGCAACACACGCACATTGTCGATGGCCAGATTCAGTCGATTGCGGTTTGCCAGGTCGACAGCATCCGGCATGCGGTCAACTGCTGTCACCGTGCAATCCGGACGCTCAGACGCCAGCGCCAGCGCGATGGCGCCAGTACCAGTGCCCAGGTCAAGAATACGGCACGGCGAAGCAGGCAAACGCGCCAGTGCCTGTTCAACCAGGCACTCGGTATCCGGACGCGGAATAAGCGTGGCGGGTGAAACAAACAGCGGCAGCGACCAGAATTCACGAACACCGGTTAAGTGCGCGACGGGCTCCCCCCGCTGACGGCGCGCCACCAGCGAGTTCAGCTGTTCACACTGCGCGTCGGTTAATTGCGTTTCGCCAAAAGCCAGAATATAGGTTCGCCCTTTGCCTGTGACAAACTCAAGTATGATCTCTGCGTCACGGCGCGGGCTTTCGCTTGCCTGTAATTGGCTTATTGCTTCACGCAGCCAGTGCTGATAGTCCATTAATCTTGCTCGGACAACGCCGCCAACTGGTCGGCCTGGTATTCCTGGACAATCGGCTCAATAAGCATATCCAGTTTACCTTCCATCGCTTCATCCAGACGGTAAAGCGTCAGGTTGATGCGGTGATCGGTCACACGCCCCTGCGGGAAGTTATAGGTACGGTTGCGATCGCTACGATCGCCGCTGCCCAACAGGTTGCGACGCTCAGAGGCTTCCGCCTGTTGACGTCTGGCCACTTCGGCGGCACGAATACGCGCGCCCAGCACCGACATCGCTTTCGCTTTGTTTTTATGCTGCGAACGTTCGTCCTGACACTCCACCACGATACCGGTTGGCAAGTGGGTGATACGGATTGCGGAGTCGGTGGTGTTAACGTGCTGACCCCCTGCCCCCGATGATCGGAAAGTATCAATACGCAGATCGGCTGGGTTGATATCCGGCAGTTCTGCTTCCGGCAATTCCGGCATCACCGCGACCGTACAGGCAGAAGTATGGATACGTCCCTGAGATTCGGTCGCCGGAACGCGCTGTACGCGATGACCGCCGGACTCGAATTTCAGTCGACCATACACGCCATCACCGCTGACTTTGGCAATAATTTCTTTGTAGCCACCATGTTCGCCTTCGTTGGCGCTCATGATCTCTACCCGCCAGCGACGCGATTCAGCGTAACGGCTGTACATGCGGAACAAATCGCCCGCAAACAGGGCAGCTTCATCACCACCGGTTCCCGCACGCACTTCGAGGAAGGCGTTACGTTCATCATCAGGATCGGTTGGCAGCAGCAGAACCTGCAGATGCTGTTCCAGTTGTTCACATTTTTCTTTTGCTTCGCGCAGTTCATCCTGCGCCATTTCACGCATTTCAGGATCGTCGAGCATCATCTGTGCCGTTTCGATATCTTCCTGAACCTGTTGCCAGTCCGTAAAACAACGGGAAACATCACTTAATTGCGCATATTCGCGCGACAATGCACGAAAGCGTTCCTGGTCTGCGATAGTTCCCGCATCACCGAGCAGCGCCTGAACTTCTTCATGGCGTTCATGCAGGGCTTCCAGTTTGGCAACGATAGAAGGCTTCATAGGCGTAAATGCACCCTGTAAAAAATGAGATTGGTGTACTGCTACTCCAGCCCGAGGCTGTCGCGCAGAATATTCAGGCGTTCACTGTCCCCGTCACGGGCGGCCTGTTGAAGTGATTTGGTTGGTGCGTGGATCAGGCGGTTAGTCAGCTTCCACGCCAGGTCCTGCATAATGGCTTGCGCATCACCGCCCTGTTCCAGAGCAGCCAACGCTTTGGCGGTCAGTTCATCACGGATTTGTTCAGACTGACTACGATAATCGCGGATGGTCTCGCTTGCGCTTTGTGCTCGCAGCCAGGCCATAAACTCGCTGGTTTCCTGCGCAACGATGGTTTCCGCTTCCACAGCGGCCGCTTTGCGCTGTGCCAGGTTATGAGAAATGATGCTTTGCAGGTCGTCAACGCTGTACAAATAGGCGTTGGACAGTTTGCCCACTTCCGGTTCAACGTCGCGTGGTACCGCAATATCGACCAGCAGCATAGGCTGATTACGGCGATTTTTTAGCGCACGTTCTACCATCCCCTTGCCAATAATAGGCAGCGGGCTGGCGGTAGAACTGATAATAATATCGGCATCCTGTAAGCGGGCATCAATATCGCTCAGAGAAATCACCTCGGCGCCGACTTCATCGGCCAACACCTGCGCACGCTCACGTGTGCGGTTAGCGATGATCATCTTCTTCACTTTGTGTTCACGCAGATGTCGAGCCACCAGCTCGATGGTCTCGCCGGCACCCACTAACAGCACGGTTACCGTGGAAAGGGATTCAAAGATCTGACGCGCCAGCGTACAGGCAGCAAAGGCGACGGACACCGCGCTGGCGCCGATATCCGTTTCTGTGCGGACACGTTTCGCAACGGAGAATGATTTCTGGAACATACGTTCCAGCGCACTGGCGTTCAGGTGACCTTTTTGCGAATCCGCAAACGCTTTTTTCACCTGCCCCAGAATTTGTGGTTCACCGAGCACCAGTGAATCCAGACCACTGGCAACGCGCATCAGATGGCTGACGGCGTCGTTGTCCTGGTGCCAATAGAGGCTACTGCGCAGATCTTCTTCGTTCAGATTGTGGTACTCACACAGCCAGCGAATCAGCGCTTCCTGCAGGTTATCCTGCTCTTCTACGCTGAGATACAGCTCTGTGCGGTTACACGTCGACAGCACCACCCCGCCCTGCACCATTGGCTGCGCGAGCAGGCTGTCCAGCGCCTGATCGAGCGTGTCCGGCGAAAACGTTACGCGTTCTCGCAGCGATACAGGTGCCGTTTTATGGTTAATACCAAGCGCTAAAAGGGTCATGTGTGCGGGAATAGTACCAGCGTTGATAAGGTTAGACTGCGTGCATCATACAGGATGCGTGCGGCCAATAAAAGAGACTGCCCCCTTTTGGAGTAATAGCTTACGGTTTAAATTAAGATAACGTGACCGTAGACGATATTCACGGTCGGCGCTAGCATTAAGGGTTATAACTGCAACGTATCTCAAGGACTTGTCATCATTATGACCCTGCCTGAATTTCGCCTGATTCGCCTGCTGCCGCTGGCGGCCCTGGTTCTTACCGCCTGTACGCTCAACGCGCCGAAAGGTCCCGGCAAAAGCCCCGACTCGCCGCAGTGGCGCCAGCACCAGCAAGAAGTGCGCGCACTGAACCAATATCAGACACGCGGTGCGTTTGCCTATATTTCCGACCAGCAGAAAGTGTATGCCCGCTTTTTCTGGCAGCAAACTGGCCAGGATCGCTATCGTCTTCTGCTGACCAATCCGTTGGGTAGTACCGAACTGGAACTGAACGCGCAACCGGGCAACGTGGAACTCGTCGACAACAAAGGCAAGCACTACACCGCTGACGACGCTGAAGAAATGATCGGCAAACTGACCGGGATGCCTATCCCGCTGAACAGCCTGCGCCAGTGGATCCTTGGCTTGCCAGGCGATGCAACAGATTACAAACTCGACGATCAATACCGCCTGAGCGAAGTGAATTACAGTAAAGACGGTAAAAGCTGGAAAGTCGTGTACAGCGCCTACGACAGCAAAACGCAGCCAGCGATGCCGGCAAATATGGAGCTGTCCGACGGCGACCAGCGCATTAAGCTGAAAATGGATAACTGGATTGTGAAATGATGACCCACTGGCCCTCTCCGGCGAAACTGAATCTGTTTTTATACATCACCGGACAACGTGCGGATGGTTATCACACGCTACAAACGCTGTTCCAGTTTCTCGATTATGGCGACGAGATGAGTATCAACGTTCGCAGCGACGGTGAAATTCACCTGTTAACGCCCGTTGATGGCGTTGAGCATGAAGACAACCTGATTGTGCGCGCCGCCCGTCTGCTTATGAAAACCGCCGCGGAACGCGGTCGCCTGCCAGCCGGCAGTGGCGCAGACATCAGCATTCTCAAGCGTCTGCCGATGGGCGGTGGTCTGGGCGGTGGCTCATCGAATGCCGCCACCGTTTTAGTGGCACTGAATCATCTGTGGCAGTGTGGGTTTTCTGTAGATGAACTGGCAATAATGGGCTTAACGCTGGGCGCCGACGTACCGGTGTTCGTACGCGGTCACGCAGCCTTTGCTGAAGGAGTAGGAGAAATCCTGACGCCGGTCAATCCAGCAGAAAAGTGGTACCTGGTCGCCCATCCGGGAGTCAGTATTCCAACGCCGGTGATTTTTAACGATCCTGACCTCCCGCGTAACACGCCAAAAAGGTCAATAGAAACGTTACTAAAATGTGAATTCGGCAATGATTGCGAGGTTATCGCAAGAAAACGTTTTCGCGAGGTTGATGCAGCGCTTTCCTGGCTGTTAGAATACGCGCCGTCGCGCCTGACTGGTACAGGGGCTTGTGTCTTTGCTGAATTTGACACAGAGTCCCGTGCTCGCCAGGTGCTTGAGCAAGCCCCGGATTGGCTCAAAGGCTTTGTGGCGAAAGGTGTAAACCTCTCCCCATTGCACAGAGCGCTACTCTAAATCATTTGGGTTTCAGGAAGATGGCGAGATGACGAATCGCCAGACACATACAAAAGTATGTGACTGGGGTGAGAAATTGATGCCAGCACACATGAAACGTGAATGATGACGAGTAAGCCGGGCAAGCTGAGTTGCGGTGACAACGTCACCCTGTTCCAGACGTTGCATCGCGCTCTTTAATACACCGCCTGGAGAGGATACTGCCTGGCCCGCACAGTTTTCGGCAGATTCTTTCCACCAATGGACGCATGCCTGAGGTTCTTCTCGTGCCTGATATGAAGCTTTTTGCTGGTAACGCCACCCCGGAACTAGCACAACGTATTGCCAACCGCCTGTACACTTCACTCGGCGACGCCGCTGTAGGTCGCTTTAGCGACGGCGAAGTCAGCGTACAAATTAATGAAAATGTACGCGGTGGTGATATTTTCATCATCCAGTCCACTTGTGCCCCGACTAACGACAACCTGATGGAATTGGTCGTTATGGTTGATGCGCTGCGCCGTGCTTCCGCAGGCCGTATCACCGCCGTTATCCCTTACTTCGGCTATGCACGTCAGGATCGTCGCGTACGTTCTGCTCGTGTTCCGATTACCGCTAAAGTCGTCGCGGACTTCCTGTCCAGCGTTGGCGTTGACCGCGTCCTCACCGTTGACCTGCATGCTGAACAGATCCAGGGCTTCTTTGATGTGCCGGTTGATAACGTATTCGGTAGCCCGATTCTGTTAGAAGACATGCTGCAGCTGAACCTGGATAACCCGATTGTGGTTTCTCCGGATATCGGTGGCGTCGTGCGTGCCCGCGCTATCGCTAAACTGCTGAACGATACCGATATGGCTATCATCGATAAACGTCGCCCACGTGCGAACGTTTCTCAGGTGATGCACATCATTGGTGACGTTGCGGGCCGTGACTGCGTGCTGGTTGATGACATGATCGATACTGGCGGTACGCTGTGTAAAGCAGCTGAAGCGCTGAAAGAACGTGGTGCCAAACGCGTATTTGCTTATGCAACGCACCCGATCTTCTCAGGTAATGCGGCAAACAACCTGCGCAACTCAGTAATTGATGAAGTCGTTGTCTGTGACACCATTCCACTGACCGACGAAATCAAAGCACTGCCAAACGTGCGTACGTTGACTCTGTCGGGTATGCTGGCCGAAGCGATTCGTCGTATCAGCAACGAAGAATCCATCTCTGCTATGTTCGAGCATTAATCGAGCCCGGCTCAAAAACCCGCTGCGGCGGGTTTTTTTATCCGTTTTATTTATTTGTATGATTTATGCCAACTTCAACTATCGTTTTTTAGATAGATGATGCGCTCATGGATGAAACATTATTGTGAACAGACTATTTTCCTCACATGTGATGCCTTTCCGCGCCCTCATCGACGCTTGTTGGAAAGAAAAGTATACCGCCTCACGTTTTACACGTGACCTGATAGCCGGGATAACCGTTGGGATCATTGCGATTCCGCTGGCAATGGCGCTGGCAATCGGCAGTGGCGTTGCACCACAGTACGGCCTGTACACCTCGGCCGTGGCTGGGATTGTTATCGCCCTCACCGGGGGCTCACGCTTTAGCGTATCAGGCCCTACCGCCGCCTTCGTGGTGATTTTGTATCCGGTGTCGCAACAGTTTGGGCTGGCAGGCCTGCTGGTCGCCACGCTAATGTCGGGGATATTCCTGATCCTTTTCGGCCTCGCTCGCTTTGGCCGCCTGATCGAATATATCCCGGTGTCCGTTACGTTAGGCTTTACATCGGGTATTGGTATCACCATCGGTACCATGCAGATTAAAGATTTTCTTGGCCTGCAGATGGCTCATGTCCCGGAGCACTACCTGCAGAAGGTCGGCGCGCTGTTTATGGCTCTGCCAACCATTAACTTTGGCGATGCCGCCATTGGCGTGGTGACGCTGGGGATCCTGATTTTCTGGCCGCGGCTGGGGATCCGTCTGCCGGGCCACCTTCCGGCGCTGCTGGCAGGCTGTGCGGTAATGGGGATCGTGAACCTGAGCGGTGGGCATGTCGCCACTATCGGTTCCCAGTTCCACTACATTCTGGCTGATGGTTCGCAAGGCAACGGTATTCCGCAGTTGCTACCCCAACTGGTATTGCCGTGGAATATGCCGGAATCAAACTTTACGCTGAGCTGGAGTTCATTGCAGGCGCTGCTACCTGCCGCCTTCTCGATGGCGATGCTGGGGGCAATTGAATCCCTGCTGTGCGCCGTCGTACTCGATGGGATGACCGGCACCAAACATAAAGCTAACAGCGAACTGATTGGTCAGGGGCTGGGTAACATCGTCGCGCCGTTCTTCGGTGGTATCACCGCCACGGCGGCAATTGCCCGTTCTGCGGCAAACGTCCGCGCCGGGGCGACCTCGCCAATCTCTGCGGTTATCCACGCGATTCTGGTGATCCTTGCCCTGCTGGTGCTTGCGCCGCTACTTTCCTGGTTACCGCTTTCCGCCATGGCCGCTCTGCTGCTGATGGTGGCATGGAACATGAGTGAAGCGCATAAAGTGGTGGATCTGCTGCGCCACGCGCCAAAAGACGACATCATCGTCATGCTGATGTGTATGTCTTTGACGGTGCTGTTCGATATGGTTATCGCCATCAGCGTCGGTATTGTTCTCGCTTCGCTGCTGTTTATGCGTCGTATTGCGCGCATGACGCGTCTGGCTCCGGTCAACGTAGACGTACCAGACGATGTCCTGGTACTACGCGTTATTGGCCCGCTGTTCTTTGCCGCTGCAGAAGGATTATTTACCGATCTCGAGTCGCGTATTGCAGGCAAACGCATTGTGGTGCTGAAGTGGGACGCGGTACCGGTGCTGGATGCCGGTGGTCTGGACGCCTTCCAGCGTTTTGTTAAACGCCTGCCGGAAGGTTGTGAGCTGCGTATCAGCAACCTGGAGTTCCAGCCGCTACGCACCATGGCGCGTGCGGGTATCCAACCCATCCCTGGTCGTCTGACGTTCTTCCCGAACCGAGATGCCGCGCTGGCTGATATTTAATCATACTATGTTACCGGCTTGCGCAGGCTTGCCGGTAACACTTCCCTTCTGTAAACGCGACTGAGTTGCTATTATCCAGTTTCCCTGGTTCTGATGATATCTGCAACGATGAACGCTGATACTGCATTTATATTCCGTGAAATAACTGAGGCTGATATTTCGGCCGTTCAGTCGTTTATTATCCACCATTTAAATCTCTATTTTAACGCCAACCGACCGGCACCTGAACCGCATACAGATGTATTAAATCTGCGCTCACACTACCTCCATCAACCGCGAAATCTGTTGCTTGGCGCATGGAATAACCGACAACAACTTATCGCTACGCTGGCGGTCTGCCAGTACGATGATCGAATACCGGCACTGCGTGGACGTTATCAATTATCCTCAACTGCTGAAATTTGTCGCTGCTATGTCGCACAGGAATATCGTCGGCAAGGCATAGGCAGCCAACTTGTCCTGCTGGCGGAACAATTTTGCGACCAACAACAATATAAAACACGCTACCTGCACACCCATCATTTTTTACCTGGCGGCTATCAATTTTGGTTACGAAATCACTTTACCGTCTATTTTGATGAAGGTGGCGAACAGCAAATCGTGCACATGGAAAAATACCAATAAAAATGTGACGCCGCGCAAATAATTAAATACAAAAATTAATTTCGTTATTAATCGTAGTCTTCTCGGCAAAGAAAACATTAATTGATCAACATCAAACAATTCTCATTTAGTTTATCGACATTTGTGCTTTCCACATAATTAATGTCACAAGCATAAAAGCAACGAGTTGATTTTATTGAATTAAAAACCAAAAGTGGTATCAACCCTACTTATTCAAGCGGTTGACGGGGCTATTCGATACCGATAAAGTCCCCTCCGACAGTATTTCAGAATCTATTGATCATTTTGAAACGGAATATGGTGCGGATTATTTTAATCTTATGCCATAGCTGCCCCCGCAACTGTAAGCGGAAACTGAATATCACTGTGTCGTGGATTATCCACGACAGGTCACTGTAAAGAACGCATTTATGGGAAGGCCGATATTCAGATTGCCGCGAGCCAGGAGACCTGCTGTCAAGGTTGTATACATTGAGTGGACGGGATGGTCCATGGGGTGATTTATTTGACGAATGTATAATATAATTTATGAACAAATTGGCAACAATATGTTTTATTTTCATATTATCTTGCCCGCAGTTCACGATTAGATGTCATCTATCGTCATGTGCCTGTCCCGAATTTATGGAACGAAATGAACCATGACCAGACGTTCAGATTCTGGCATGAACGGGACAACGCTAATGCACGCAAAAATAACTTCTGCTTATTGCAAACTTTCACTTCTGGCACTGACTGGCGCAGCACTCTTCCTGACCAGCAATATGGCTTCTGCGGCTAAAACAGAATATCCACTGACGATCAAAAACTGTGGTAGGGATATTACGTTTAATCATGCGCCAAAACGCGTGACTACCGTTGGACAAAACAGTACTGAAATCCTCTATTCCCTGGGTCTGGCCGATCGTGTTGTTGGGACATCACTGTGGTTTAGTCCGGTACCTGAACAGTACAAAGCGGCGAATGACAAGATTGCGGTCATTGCACAAAACATCCCGAGTTTCGAAGGGATTATTGCGAAAAAACCGGATCTGGTCGCCAGTCAGTTTGAATGGCAGATTGGCCCTGCGGGCACAGTTGCCTCTTACGAACAATTTAGCGAATTACACGTTCCGGTTTATACCGCTCCAGCCGATTGCGCCAAAGACAACGAAGACGGCGGTGACGGCGTGCGTAAGAGCATGTTTGATATCGCCATGGTCTATCAGGAAATTGCCGATCTGGCGAAAATTTTTGATGTCCAGGATAAAGGCGATGAGCTGATTGCCAGCCTGAAAGCACGTGAAGCCGCCGCGAAAGCGAAGATTGCCGGTATGGACAACCACGTATCTGCCGTCTTTTGGTTCTCCAGCGCCGACCTGCAGCTTGACCCCTATGTCGCCGGGAAATTTGGCCCCGCGGCGTGGATAGCGCAATCTCTTGGGGTGAAAAATGTCATTGATTCCGCTGAGGAGTGGCCAACGGTAGGTTGGGAAACCATTGCCAAAGCCAACCCATCGGTCATCGTCCTCGGCGAGATGGGCCGTCGCCGCTTCCCGGCCGATGACTGGAAAGTCAAAATGGAATACCTCACATCCGATCCTGTTACCCGGCTGATCCCGGCAGTGAAAGAAAACCACCTGCCGGTGATCGACGTGCAGACCATGAACGCGGGTATCAGAACCATTGACGGGCTGGAAAAACTCTCTGATGCGCTGGTGCAATATGGCCTGGCGCACCCTCAGACGACTCACTAGCACTCGTCGCGCGCTATGCCTTATGCGGGCATAGCGCCCTTTCGTATTCCGGGAAGTCGTAAACAATGAGCGAATTACGCAGGACGCGTCATGCCATGAGCCAGCTTGCCAGCCGGACGCTGTTCCACGCGCTGTGGGTCAGCATGGTGATGTGCGGCGTCCTTCTGGCGGGCATTTCAATCGGTGAGACGGTTATCCCGTGGCGGCATGTCAGCCATACGCTGGCAAACCGCTTGTTTGATACACAGTATACGGTGGATGCGCTTGATGCCGGGATTATCTGGAACTACCGCCTGACCCGTGCGCTGGTTTCCGCCTGCTGCGGAGCCTGTCTGGCGGTCTCAGGCGTGGTTCTCCAGTCGCTGCTGCGCAATGCGCTGGCCGAACCTTACCTGCTGGGGATTTCTGCCGGAGCCTCAACGGGCGCGGTGCTCATTGCCCTGACCGGACTTGGTGCAGGGATCATTTCCATGTCGCTTGGCGCGTTTATTGGCGCGCTGACGGCATTTTTGTTTGTCGCGCTATTAGCCATGGCGGCAAGGGGCAAAAGCGGCTCGGCCACCACGCAAATCATTCTCGCCGGGATTGCCAGTTCGCAGCTGTTCAATGCCATTACCTCACTCATCATTACGCGTTCAGCCAATGCCGAACAGGCTCGTGGCATCATGTTCTGGCTGCTGGGCAATCTCAGCGGGGTACGCTGGCCGGATGTCGTGCTGGCCATCCCTACTGCGCTGATTGGCATCGTCGTTTGCTTTTGCTACGCCCGCCATCTGGATGCATTCTCATTTGGCGCGGAATCGGCGGCATCGCTGGGCATTCCCGTTAAACGCACCCGTGGCGTACTGATTGCCGCCGTGACAGGGATGACGGCCATCATGGTGTCAATCGTCGGCGCCATTGGCTTTGTCGGACTGGTCATTCCCCATGCTGCGCGGTTACTGGTGGGAAATCAGCACCATCGCCTATTGCCCGTCAGCGCTCTTACTGGCGCCATTTTCCTTATCGTCGCGGATGTTATTTCACGCACCTTGCTTCCAGGACAGGTCTTGCCGATCGGCGTGATTACCGCACTGGTCGGCGCACCTGCATTTGCCATCATTTTGATACGAGGGAATCCGGGGAAATGACCGCTAATCCTGTGGTAAACGCCCAGCATCTGTACTGGGAGGTCAAAGGCAAAGCCATCGTCAATGATGTCTCTTTTCAGGTCTCGCACGGTGAGTTTGTCGGTATTATCGGCCCCAATGGTTCCGGGAAAACGTCGCTGATTTCGCTCCTGGCGGGTTTACTGAAACCGTCTTCCGGGCACGTTACGCTAAATCACCAGGATATTCGTCGCTATTCACGCCGCCATCTGGCGCAAAAGGTGGCACTGGTTGAACAACAGGCTGAAACCAGCGAGCGTCTTACCGCTATTCAGGCGGTTTCGCTTGGTCGAACGCCATGGCTGAGCCTGCTGTCGCCGTGGTCGAGGAAAGACGACGATATTGTGCAGACGATGCTGGAAAAAGTCTCCCTACAAAACATGCAGCATCGCTGCTGGCATACCTTCTCCGGCGGAGAGCGTCAACGTCTGCACATCGCCAGAGCGCTGGCACAGCAGCCGCAGGTACTGCTGATGGATGAGCCGACAAACCATCTTGATATCCAGCATCAGATTGGTCTGCTCAATCTGGTTAAACGTGAAAAACTCACCGTCATCGCCGCCCTACACGACCTGAATCATGCGGCGATGTTCTGCGACCGCATCATGGTGATGAAGGCTGGACAACTGGCGATGCAGGGGCGTCCTGCCGCCATTTTTACCCGTGAAAATCTTAACAGCTGGTTTGGCATCGACGCGATTGTCGAACACGCGCCCGACGACGCAAGCTGTTTTATCCGTTACCAACGCCCCGCGTAAACACTGAAAGGAACCGCAATGAAACGTGTTAAGCAAAGTTTGCAAATCTTATGCCTGTTAGCCTTCACCTCGACGGCTTTTGCACAAACCTACCAAGTGCTGATGAAAAACCGCGGTACAGGCGGCCCGATGGTTTATGAGCCGGACTATCTGGCGATCCAGCCTGGTGATAGCGTGAAGTTTATCCGCAAACATAAGAGCCACAATGCCGCGTCGATTGCCGAACTCTCTCCCGCCGGATACCCCGGTTTTATCGGCAAAATCGATGAAGAGATTGAAGTGAAATACGACAACGCTGGTTTCTACGGCATCAAATGTTCACCGCACTACGCGCAGGGCATGATCATGCTGATTAAAGTCGGCGACGCCGTGTTACCCGACAACTACCGCGCGTTCAAAGCCCCAGGTCTTGCCGATAAGCGTTTTCAGGAAATTTATACCCGCCTCGATAAACAGTAACGCGGTCATAAAGGGAGAATAACGGTGGTGGATAAAAAAACGCTTAGCGAAACAATCCAAACTCAGCGACGCGATTGCCTGTGCAAGCTGACGAAATTTGTCGGCGCAGCGGGCGTAACCGCCGCCGTCTGGCCACTCATTTCCGCGCTGGGTCCGGATGATAAAACGGTGGCGGAAAATGAACCTGTTGATGTCTCCCTCGCTGGCGTAACAGCAGGCCAGACGGTGAAGCGTATCTGGCAGGGAAAACTGATCCTGATTCGCCACCGCACGGCGGAGGAGATCGCCGCGGCGCGGCAAGCTGACCTGCGTCTACTGGTCGATCCACAGGCGGATAGCGAGCGGGTAGCAGCGGCACATCCCCAGTGGCTGGTAGTACAAGGTTACTGCCCCCACGCTGGTTGTGTACCCAATGCCAACCCCAACGGTCAAGGCTGGGTCTGCCCGTGTCATGGTTCCGAGTTCGATACCTCCGGGCGTGTAACGCGAGGCCCGGCGACGGCGAATCTGGCCATCCCTGACTTTAGCGTGTCGGCTGACGGCCTGAGTCTGCGTATTGGTACGAAGGATGCCTGAGATGAAATCCGCTTATCCGTCCCCCCCCTGGTATCACCTGCAGTTTCGGCTTCCTGTCCCCCGCTCGGTCGCTGGCGTGTGGATCTTTGCTATCGGTCTCATATTGCTGGTCATGCTGGGCGTGCAAATGCTGTCCGGGCTCGTACTGGCTATGTTCTATGTGCCTACAGCGGGATCCGCTTTTGACTCTATTGTTCATATTCTGCGCGCGGTCAGACACGGTGAGCTGGTGCGCAATCTGCATGCTATTGGCGCGTCGCTTTTTTTCTTCGCCTGTTATCTGCATATTTTCCGGGCAATGTATTACAACGTCTATCGCAAACCCTATCTGAAGATGTGGACAATCAGCGTGACGCTGTATGTGCTGTTGATGATCACTGCGTTTCTCGGCTATAGCCTGATTTGGGGGCAAAAAAGCTACTGGGCCGCTACGGTCATCACCAGTTTCGCCCGGGCGATACCGTTTATTGGCGATACGCTATATACCTTTTTAGTCGGTGGCTATATGCCCGGCACGCCGACATTAGGCCGTTTTTATGTCCTTCACTTTATCATTCCCTTCGCCATTGTCGTGGTCACGATATGGCACATCCGTACCGTCCAGTCGGCGTTTGCCCACGCGCGGAAGAAAACATTTTCGCCCAAAGAGTCTCAGCGTTTGTTGTTCGATTTTCGCATCACCGAAAGCGATGCTATCAAACTCACCCTCTTTTTAATGCTGTTCGCCTGGTTTCTGTTTTTCGCGCCGCACTATCTCAGCAGCGCCGATAACTTTATTCCAGCAGACCCGACACTCACACCGGCTATCGTCGCACCTGAATGGTACTTCCTGCCTTTCTTCTCCATTTTGCGCTGCTTCCCCAATGAACTGGCAGGCATCACTGCGATGTGCGCTGCGGTACTGATTTTCTATTTTCTCCCCTGGCTGGATACGTCACACGCACGGTTTCGCAATAACAGTCGGCTGGTTAAAACCTTTTTTTGGCTTTGGGTCGCCAATGCGCTCTTTTTGGGTTGGTTGGGCTCAAAAGCATTGGTTGGGCCGGACTTAATTGGGGGTTTTAGCGATGACGATGGCTGGACACGCGCGGCGTCTCAGCTTTCAACAGTTATTTATTTTGCATGGTTTCTGCTTGTGCTGCCGTGCCGACGTTTACTGGAACGACAGGACTGACATCATGGCGCGACTTCTAACTACTGTAACTCTGACTCTGGCTCTTTTCTTGAGCAATGCGATTTACGCACAGCTACCCACCGCGCAGACATGGTCGTTTAGCGGCATGAACGGTAAACACGATAGCGAACAACTGCGACGCGGGCTGCAGGTCTATGAAGAGAAATGCCGGGCCTGCCACGGTATGAAATATCTCACTTTCAAAACGTTAACTAAAGCTGGAGGGCCACAACTCAGTGAGGCGGAGGCCAAAGCACTGGCCAGCGGCTACGTCTTCGCGACAATTGAAGACGACGGTCAACCCGGCGAACGGGAAGGCAATCTGAACGATGTTTTCGCGTCACCTTATCTGAATGAACAGGAAGCAAAATACCTTAATAATGGCGCGCTGCCGGTTGACCTGAGCTATATCGTTCGAGCACGAACCTACGACCGCGGGTTCCCGCGATTTTTACTGGATGCGTTCACCCCCTACACCGAGCAAGGCGCTGATTACGTTTATGCGCTGCTGACCGGGTATGCAACCGATGACCCGGAGATGAAAACCAACCGTTTTTTCCCTGGCGGGATGGTTAATATGCCCAAACCGCTGGCTGACAATGACATCACCTGGGCTATGCAAACGCATGTTCCCCAAACGGAAGAACAGTACGCACGCGATGTCACCGCGTTTCTGGCGTGGGCTGCTGACCCGCAGCTTGAGAGTAGAAAACATCAGGGAGCGGTCGTTATGGGATATCTGGCGGGTATGCTGGCGTTATTAGCACTGTTACAGCACATGCGATCCCGCTCGCGCAGCAACGAGAAATACTAACGACCAGTCAGCGAGACGCTGGCTGGTCTGCAGGTTATGTCAGCTCTTAGCTGTGGCGTTGGCTATCATTACGACGGCAGCGTTTGTCGTAATGGCGAACCCACCAGTAGCGGTCACTGATTTGCTCATGTCCACCGACGCGGGCACCCGCCAGCCAGAGGACGCCGCCAACAAAAATACTGAGCACGGCACCATGTGCGAAAAACTGTGGCAGATTAAATTGCGGTAACTGGTTTAAAATAGAGTAACCAACACCACCGACCATCACCACCAACCCTAAAGCCATGAGCACGTTACCGAGTAACGAAGCGTTTTTGCGTTTCATGTGTCACCTCCGGAACTTTGGGTTGTTACAGGGAATACCCCTAATCCTTATGTGTAAAGTATAGACAACACTGCCATTCGCAAGTGCGCCTGTGATCACAAATACAAACACCAACGCAACAAAACTTTACAAATAAGCTACTGAACACCCTCAATTTCTAATAGTCCATTCCCGCAATTATTCTGTTTTCGGTGCGACCCTCGCAGTTTTTTGTCAAGCGCGTCGGCAAACAGTAAACTACACGCCGGTTATAGACACACTCAGGACAAATTACGTGGCGATTAAATTGATTGTCGGCCTGGCGAATCCCGGCGCAGAGTATGCGGCAACGCGACATAATGCAGGCGCATGGTACGTCGATTTACTGGCAGAGAGACTCCGTGCGCCCCTGCGCGATGAGCCGAAATTCTTCGGCTACACCTCCAGAGTCACGCTCGAAGGTGAAGATGTCCGCCTGCTGGTACCGACCACATTTATGAATCTGAGCGGCAAAGCCGTTGGCGCGATGGCCAGCTTTTATCGCATTAACCCTGATGAAATTCTGGTCGCCCACGATGAATTAGATCTGCCGCCCGGCGTCGCCAAATTTAAGCTCGGCGGCGGTCATGGCGGACATAACGGCCTGAAAGACATCATCAGCAAGTTAGGTAATAACCCTAACTTTCATCGTTTACGCATTGGAATCGGCCATCCGGGCGATAAAAATAAAGTTGTCGGTTTTGTTTTAGGCAAACCGCCTGTTTCAGAACAGAAGTTAATTGATGACGCCATTGACGAAGCGGCACGTTGTACCGAGATTTTATTCAAAGATGGACTGACCAAAGCAACGAGCCGGTTACACACCTTTAAAGCGCAATAAGCAGCGATGTGCGGCATTTTTCTCGCGTGCTGTGTATAATAGGCGGAGTTGTTTCCATTTCTACAATCTGTTTTCCATAACAGGTTGAATATCAAAAGATTAAGGTGATTTAAACATGGGATTCAAATGCGGTATCGTCGGTTTGCCAAACGTAGGCAAATCCACCCTGTTCAACGCGCTCACAAAAGCGGGTATTGAAGCGGCAAACTTCCCGTTCTGTACTATCGAGCCGAACACGGGTGTTGTCCCGATGCCCGATCCTCGTCTGGATCAACTGGCCGAAATCGTCAAACCGCAGCGTATCCTGCCAACCACAATGGAATTCGTGGATATCGCGGGCCTGGTAAAAGGCGCATCCAAAGGTGAAGGCCTGGGTAACCAGTTCCTGACCAACATTCGTGAAACAGAAGCTATCGGTCACGTTGTTCGCTGCTTCGAAAACGACAACATTATCCACGTTAACAACAAAGTGGATCCGGCTGACGATATCGATGTTATCAACACCGAACTGGCACTGTCCGACCTCGACACCTGCGAGCGTGCTATCCACCGCGTACAGAAGAAAGCCAAAGGCGGTGATAAAGACGCTAAAGCAGAACTGGCTGCGCTGGAAAAATGCCTGCCGCAGTTGGAAAACGCCGGTATGCTGCGTGCGCTGAAAAACCTGACTGACGAAGACAAGGCAGCCATCAAATACCTGAGCTTCCTGACGCTGAAGCCAACCATGTATATTGCCAACGTGAACGAAGACGGTTTTGAAAACAACCCGTACCTCGATAAAGTTCGCGAAATCGCCGACGCTGAAGGTTCTGTCGTGGTTGCCGTTTGTGCCGCTGTTGAAGCGGACATCGCTGAACTCGACGATGCTGACCGTGACGAATTTATGGCTGAACTGGGCCTGGAAGAGCCTGGCCTGAACCGCGTTATCCGCGCAGGCTACGAACTGCTGAACCTGCAGACCTACTTCACCGCGGGCGTGAAAGAAGTCCGTGCGTGGACCATCCCTGTCGGCGCAACCGCTCCGCAGGCAGCCGGTAAGATCCACACCGACTTCGAGAAAGGCTTTATCCGTGCACAAACTATCGCGTTTGAAGACTTCATCACCTATAAAGGTGAGCAAGGCGCGAAAGAAGCCGGCAAGATGCGTGCAGAAGGTAAAGATTACATCGTTAAAGATGGCGATGTGATGAACTTCCTGTTCAACGTCTAATCATTTCTGCTGTCTGATGAGGCTCCATAGAAGACCTCATCAGTCCAGAGGCACAAAAAAACCACGCGATTGCGTGGTTTTTTGTGTCTCTGGTTTACTCACAGCAGCCGTATTACATCCCCTGATACAGTGGACCTTCGCCTCCCTGAGGAGCCGTCCAGGTGATATTTTGCGTTGGGTCTTTAATATCACAGGCCTTACAGTGCAGGCAGTTCTGCGCATTAATTTGCAGATGAGGTTGCCGCTCCAGCTCAACTATTTCATAGACACCCGCCGGACAGTAACGTGTCTCCGGGGCCGCGTACAACGGCAGATTGACCGTGAGCGGGATACGCTCATCTTTCAACCTCAAATGACAGGGCTGATCTTCTTCATGGTTAGTATTCGACAAAAACACCGATGAAGAGCGGTCGAATGTCAGCACGCCGTCAGGCTTTGGATAGTTAATCTTCGCCTCGCTGGAGGCGGGTTTGAGTGCCTGATGATCGCTTTGTTTCAGTGTTAACGTCCACGGTGTATGGCCTTTCAATAACAGTTGTTCCGCACCAAATAAGAGAGAGCCTGTATACAGCCCCTTCTTCATATAGGGTTTAAAGTTACGCGTTTGGTATAGTTCGCGGTACAGCCAACTGTCCTGGAAGCCCTGCTGATAAACCGCGGCCAGAGTCGCCTCATCTGCCAGATATTGCCCCTGAGCCTGTGCGATGTCTAAAGCCTCGAGAGTCGCTCGGGCAGCCAGCATTCCACTTTTAATCGCGCAGTGGCTGCCTTTGATTCGTGCGGCGTTTAAAAATCCAGCGTTATCACCAAGAAGCGCCCCTCCTTTAAAGCTCAGTATCGGCAGCGAAGACAATCCTCCCGCAACCATCGTTCTGGCGCCATAGCTGAGGCGCTTCCCCTGTTGCAGATGCGCAGAAATCGCCGGATGTGTTTTCAAACGTTGAAACTCTTCAAACGGTGACAACCACGGATTACTGTAATTCAGCCCAACAACCAATCCCACCGCGACCAGGTTCTCGCCATAATGGTAGACAAAGCCACCGCCGTAGGTTGCTGCACCCAACGGCCAACCGGCACAATGCACCACCAGCCCCGGTTGATGCTGTTCCGGGGGAACTTGCCACACTTCTTTCAACCCCAGTCCGTAGGTCTGGGGGGCGCTATCCCGGTCTAGTGCGAACGTCTCAATTACTGTTTTTCCTAGCTGTCCGCGGCATCCTTCAGCAAAAAGCGTGGTCCTGGCGAGCAGGTTGATCCCTTGCTGATACTGCCCGGTTGGCTGACCTGATTTGTCCAGTCCCATATCACCGGTAGCGACACCGATTACTGCCCCCTGTTCATCATAAAGCACCTCAGTCCCCGTAAATCCGGCAAAGACTTCGACGCCCAGTTGTTCCGCCTGCTGGGCAAGTGTCTGGCACACCAGGCCAAGGCTCCCAATCACATTGCCATGATTTTTAAAGCATTCAGGTAACAATGCTTGCGGTACACGAATCTGCTTTTGGGCACCCAAAAACAAAAAACGATCTTCCGTCACTGGCGTTAGCGGTAATGACAGTTTTTGTTGCCAGCCCGGCAGCAGTTCATTCAATCCAACAGGATCAATGACCGCTCCGGACAATATATGTGCACCAATGCTGGCTCCTTTGTCGATCAGGCAAACGGAAAGCGTTTGCTGGCGCTGTCCCGCCAGTTGCTGCAGATGAATCGCCGCCGCCAGCCCCGATGGACCGCCCCCCACAATCAGGACATCAAACTCCATTGCCTCACGGTTCTTTTGGGTGTCGAGCGCTGACCTGTCTGGATGCATATGTCCTCCTGAGAAAGAAAAAACGTTATAGGGTCTGGCGGGTTACGCCAGCGCTTTCTCCAGCTCGGGTAAAATCTGGAACAGATCGCCTTCGATACCGTAATCTGCAATCTGGAAAATCGGCGCCTCTTTATCTTTATTAATGGCGACAATCAATTTGCTTTCTTTCATCCCCGCCAAATGTTGTATCGCACCGGAAATACCTACGGCGATATAGAGGTCGGGGGCAATAATTTTACCGGTCTGCCCAACCTGATAATCATTAGGCACAAAACCGGCGTCAACGGCTGCACGGGATGCGCCAATTGCTGCGCCAAGCTTGTCGGCAATGGTCTCAATAAGTTGAAAATTCTCTTTCGCACTCAGTCCGCGCCCCCCCGAAATGACGATTTTTGAGGTACTCAGTTCCGGACGAGAAAACGGCGTAAGTGATTGGCTCACATGGCGTGACAATGCCAGCGCGGCGGTTGGTTGAACCGGCGTTACTCGTACGTCATTCCCGGCATGTTGTGATGGCGTGAAGGCTGAACCGCGCACAGTAATCACCAGTTGTCCGCCATTATTGCGCACCGTTTCCAGGGCATTACCTGCATAAATTGGACGCACAAACGTATTTGCATCACAGACTTCGGTGATATCAGAAATTTGTGCGACATCCAGCATTGCCGCCAACCGCGGTGCGATATTTTTGCCGTATCCGGTCGCCGGTAAAAGTATATGGGTGAAATCAGTCACCAGGGGAACAACCGCTGCGCACACCTCTTCCGCCAGAAGGCTGGCGTAATGAGGAGCGTCACAAACCAGAATTTCCGCGATTCCACTGAGATCTCGCGCGGCATCCACAACGTTTTGGCACTGATGGCCCACAATCAGCAAGTGAACCCTCCCCTCGCCGCCGGCAGCAATGTGCAGTGCCGCAGTGAGGGTAGTCAGGGTACTGCTTTTCAGCGTCTGATTATCGTGTTCGGCAATAACAAGAATTGATGTCTGACTCATTTCGGCATCCTCTGAGAATTAAATGGCTTTGTGTTCTTTCAGCACCGCAACCAGTTGGGCCGCATTTTCCAGCCACTGACAGCGGGTATTGCGTTTTTTCGGCTCGGTGATATTGAGGGTGGTTAACTGCTTCGAGGGTAGAAAACCCATAGATGCCAATGAGATAATCTCCAGAGGTTTATTCTTCGCTTTCATAATATTCGGCAGGCTCGGGTAACGAGGTTGATTCAGGCGTAGATCGGCAGTTACCACCGCAGGTAATGCCAGGGAGAGCACCTCTAAACCGCCGTCAATTTCCCGGGTAACCGTAATACGACCGTCATCGGTCACATCCAGCGCCGATGCAAAGGTTGCCTGACTGCACGCCAGCAATCCGGCCAGCATTTGCCCGGTCTGGTTGGCGTCATTATCAATCGCTTGCTTGCCCAGCAGGATGAGCTGAGGTTCTAGCTGGGCGACAAGTCGCTGGAGTATTTTCGCGATGTCCAATGAACCGAATGTTGCCCCCTGTTCGGTTTCCACCAACAGCGCCTTGTCAGCGCCGCGGGCCAGCGCATTGCGTAGCGTTTCCTGAGAGGAATTATCCCCGACTGAAACAACAACAACTTCACTTGCCACGCCGGCTTCTTTCAGACGCACCGCCTCCTCCAGCGCAATTTCGTCAAAAGGGTTCATCGACATTTTGACGTTTTCCAGCTCAGCACCGGTTCCATCAGCTTTGATACGTATTTTGACGTTATGGTCGATAACACGTTTCACGCCCACTAAGATTTTCATTTCGTATTCCTTCTGTTTTGTATGAACGAGAAAACTAACGCTCTTCAGGCAAAATCAGCGCCGGTGCGATAGAGGGCGGCCAGAACCGCGTAGCCACAAAATAGACCACCCCGGTTGCCAGCAGGCCAACAATCCAGGAGATATCAGTCCCGCCCAGGCTTTCAACGAGTGAGCCGGTATAAAAGCTGGTCGCGATAAACGGTAACTGGACGACAATACCGAACAGATAAGTGAGGATGCCGGTCATGTTCCAGCGACCATAGCGTCCGTTAGGATCAGAGAGTGCGGGCAAGTCATAACGCCCTTTGGTGACGAGGTAGTAATCCACCAGGTTAATCGCACTCCACGGGGTGAAGAAGGCCAACAAAAATAACAAGAATGCGGTAAATAACTTCAGGAATTCATGCTGTCCTAATAAACCGATCAGCGTAGAGAACCCCACCATGAGAATGATGAAAAACAGACGCATACCGGGTGATACGCTATGTTTTCCACGGAAGCCGCTGACAATAGTGGCGAGTGACATAAAGCTGCCATAGGCATTCAGTGCAGTAATGGTGACCTTACCAAAGAAGATGCCGAGGAATAACAGACCGGCAATAACCCCTGTACTGCCAAGGCCGACGATGTAGGCAACTTCATGACCCGCAAACTGTTTCCCTGCGATCGCGGCAGCAAAAACCCCCAGCACCATGGATGCCTGAGTCCCCACGACGCTACCCAGTCCGACAGCGAAAAATGCTTTTGCGGTAGACGTGTTGCTCGGTAAATAGCGCGAATAGTCGGCAACATAGGGGCCAAATGCTATCTGCCATGATGCTGAAAGGGACATAGCCAGCAAGAAATTGGTCAGCGTAAAGTGGCGATTTTCCAGCAATGTCTGAACATCATAGCCATAGAGAATTTTAAAAAAGAGGTAAAAGAAGATGACGATACCCACCACACTCGCCAGTTTACCCAGCCCGTGGATCACGCGGTAACCACAAACCGTAATGGTGATAATCACGACACCAAAAATCAGAATACCAAACCAGTCACTCACGTTGACGAGCTGCGCAATGGCCTGGCCGGCGAGTACCGTCCCCCCCGCGGAAAAACCCACGTACATCATGCAGACCAGGATTATCGGCAGTACTGCACCGTATACGCCAAACTGCACCCGGCTCGATATCATCTGTGGAAGACCCAGTTTCGGTCCCTGCGCAGCATGGAGCGCCATCACTGCGCCACCGAGTACCTGTCCGACGAATAATCCAATCAGCGACCAGAACACATCACCGCCCAACACCACGGCCAATGCGCCAGTAACAATTGCTGTAATTTGCAGGTTGGCGCCAAACCACAGCGTAAACTGACTGAACAAACTGCCGTGTCGTTCAGCCTCAGGAATGTAGTCAATAGAGCGTGACTCAATTAACGGAGCCACGGCTGCAGGCTTTACATGTTGTTGTGTACTGTCGTCAATGTTCATGATGCATGCTTCCTCACGTTATAGAACGAACCTGGAAATGGTGCTTTTACCCATCGAATTTCCAGGCCGGGAACAGCCTGGAGCATGCAATCCCGCACGCACTTTGCTCTACCGTTTGGTCATGCCTAACGGTTGTTCAGCAAGCTTCTTGAGATAATGATTTTTTGTATTTCCGACGTGCCTTCGAAGATGCGCAGGATGCGGGCATCCCGGACATAACGTTCCAGGGGAAGATCGCGGATGTAGCCATAGCCACCGTGTAACTGCAGTGCGGCATCCGTGACAAAACCGGCGCATTCAGCGGCAAACAATTTGGCGGTCGCTGAATCAAGGCTAAAACGTTGCCCGCTATCGCGCTTTTCCGCCGCTTGCCAGGTCAGCAGCCGTGCGGCCTGTAACTGAGTATGCATATCCGCCAGTCGCCATTGCGTTCCCTGATAGGCCATCAATGGTTTTGGACCAATCTGTCGGTCATGCACCCACTGCAAACAACTCTCCATTGCCGCGCTGGCAATACCCAGTGACATTGCAGCGACTTCAACACGACCACGATCAAGCACTTCCATCGCCGTTGCGAATCCCTGACCTTCTTTACCCAGCAGCGCGGACTGAGGAAGCCAGCAATCTAAAGACAGTTCATAAATAGTACTGCCACGTAGCCCCATGGTTTTTTCCGGGCTGGAGAACACGACGCCGCCGGTGTCTTTCGGGATAATGAACGCGCTGATACCGTTATGCCCCTCTGCCGGAGCCGTTTTCGCATACAGCACAATGAAGTCTGCTTCCCGGGCATTCGTGATGTAGTGTTTATTGCCCTGGATTCGCCATCCATCAGCCTCACGCTTTGCAACCGTTCGCATATCCGCGGGGTTTGAGCCAGCGGCAGGTTCCGTTAGCGCAAACGCCCCCAACAATTCCCCACTGGCTGCCCGCGGGAGCCAGTGCAGCTTTTGTTCTTCGGTTCCGCCAATCAGAATAGAGTCGGTGGCCAGGAAATGGGCGGTCAGCGCAGAAGCGGTGGAAGCACAGGCGCCAGCAATCGCTTCTACCGCCTGACTCATGGCGACGCTACCCACCCCGAAGCCGCCATAGGCTTCGGGTAAGTTAATGCCCATGCAGCCGAGTTCGCCCAGCGCAGTAAGACTCTCCTGGCAGAAAGTCTCCGTTTCATCATAGTGCTGGGCGCGTGGTTGCAGGACATCCCGGGCGACGCTTGTCACCGCGTCGACAATCGCGCGCTCAGTTTCATTAATTTCAAAGCTCATGCACTGCTCCTGTTGGTAATGAGTGGGTATCTACGCCATAGAGCGCGTTGGCTTCTCCTAATGCCGGAGCCCTATCGATCGCATGGGGTTTATGGCCATTGAAGAACACCGGTTGCACAACTAAAGGGTTGCTCTCATCAGATGGCTGTATCAGTAACTGGCGAACCTGTGCATGTTCGCTTTGTGTCGCCTGCTCCAGGTTATGAATCGGCGAAGCCGGAACACCGGCCTCCAGCAGGAGATCGCAAAGTTCGTCTACGCTAAACGTCATGCTCCAGCGCTCAATGGCTGCTTTTAATTGCTGCTCATTTCGCGTACGGCTCATGTCATCAATGAAGCGGCTATCCGTTGCCAACGCGGGTTGCCCCATGCATTCGCACAACCGCGCATAAAGACGCTGACTGGCTACCGCGATCACCACCAGCCCATCTGCTGCCCGATAGGTATCAAACGGCGTGGAAACAGGATGGCGATTGCCAATCAATCCCGGCGCTTTCCCGTGGGCAAACAAATTCGATAGCCCTGTTACCTGCATGCTGACCAACACGTCCAGCATGGCAACATCGATGTATTGCGCCTCGGGATGATGCCGCTCGCGGGCAAATAACGCGCTGCTGACAGCCCATGCGGCGTAGATCCCGGCACAGACATCACCGAGAGATTCACCACTGCGTGTGGGGCCGCTTTGCGCAAACCCCGTCACGCTCATTAAGCCGGACATCGCCTGAGCAACAATGTCGTAAGCAGGATGTTTGGCCAACGGGCTGTGCTGGCCAAAACCTGAAATACTGGCGTAGATCAGCCGGTCGTTATACTTTTTGAGCGTGTCAAAATCGATCCCAAGGCGCTGCGTCACGCTTGGGCGAAAGTTCTCCACCACCACGTCCGCTTCTTCGACCAGTTGATAGAAATGCTGCCGGTGCTCCGGACATTTAAAATCCAGCTCAATACTGCGCTTGCCGCGGTTAATCAAGCCGTAGTAGACGCTTTCACCCTTCACAAAGGGGCCAAGGTGGCGGCTATCGTCACCGTGTCCAGGCGCTTCAATTTTAATCACCTCAGCGCCGAGATCGGCCAGCATCGCCGTACAATAAGGGCCAGCCAGTACCCGACTCAGGTCGAGAACACGAACACCGCATAACGGCTGATAATGTGTTTGTTTGCTCATATCACTGTGCATCCTGTGGGTTAGAGGCTTCCAACGGACGTTCTATACTTCCGCCCTGACCGGGAAATACGTCACTATTTTTCCATTGGCAGGTTCAGCCCCTGCTCACGGGCGCAGCGTTGCGCTATTTCGTAGCCGGCATCAGCATGGCGCATCACGCCCGTAGCCGGATCGTTGTGCAGAACCCGCGCAATACGCTCAGCAGCTTCATCAGTGCCGTCACACACAATCACCATGCCTGAATGTTGCGAGAAGCCCATGCCGACGCCGCCGCCGTGATGCAAAGAAACCCAGGTCGCGCCACTGGCTGTATTCAACAGCGCGTTGAGTAGCGGCCAGTCAGATACCGCATCAGAACCATCCTTCATGGCTTCCGTTTCACGGTTTGGGCTGGCAACGGAACCTGAGTCCAGGTGATCGCGGCCGATGACGATAGGCGCAGAAAGCGCACCGCTGCGGACCATTTCATTGAATGCCAGACCTAATTTGGCGCGCTGTCCGAGGCCAACCCAGCAGATACGTGACGGTAAGCCCTGGAAGCTGATACGTTCGCGAGCCATATCCAGCCACCGGTGCAGATGCTCGTCATCCGGGATGAGTTCTTTGACCATGGCGTCGGTTTTGTAAATGTCTTCCGGGTCGCCGGAGAGCGCCACCCAGCGGAAGGGACCAATTCCGCGGCAGAACAGCGGACGAATATAGGCAGGGACAAATCCAGGGAAATCAAACGCGTTACTCACCCCCATCTCCAGCGCCATCTGGCGGATGTTGTTGCCATAGTCAAAAACAGGAATCCCTTGTTTCTGGAACGCCAGCATCGCATTGACATGTTCGGCCATTGAGCGTTTGGCTGCCTGAACAACAACGGAAGGTTCAGTTTTCGCACGTGCGACATAATCGGACCACTGCCAACCCTGTGGTAAATAGCCATTCAAAGGGTCATGTGCGCTGGTCTGGTCGGTGACTAAATCCGGACGCACGTTACGACGAACCAGTTCAGGAAGAATGTCGGCGGCGTTAGCACACAGCGCGATAGAAATTGCTTTGCCCTGTTCGGTGTAACGTTTGATGCGTGCCAACGCATCGTCAAGTGAGGTCGCCTGTTCATCGACATAGCGTGTCTTAAGGCGGAAATCGATGCGGCTTTGCTGGCACTCAATGTTCAGAGAACAAGCACCCGCAAGCGTTGCCGCCAGCGGTTGCGCTCCCCCCATCCCCCCCAGGCCCGCGGTGAGGACCCAGCGCCCCTTAAGGCTACCGTTGTAATGCTGGCGAGCGGCTTCAACGAAGGTTTCATAGGTGCCCTGAACGATGCCCTGACTACCGATGTAGATCCAACTACCCGCAGTCATCTGGCCGTACATCGCCAGGCCCTTCGCATCAAGTTCGTTAAAGTATTCCCAGTTCGCCCAATGCGGAACAATGTTGGAGTTGGCGATCAGGACCCGTGGCGCATGGCTGTGGGTTTTAAACACGCCCACAGGCTTGCCGGACTGGATCAGCAGCGTCTCATCATCGTTTAGCTGAGTCAGGGTTTCTACGATTTTGTCATAGCACGCCCAGTTACGTGCCGCACGCCCAATTCCGCCATAAACCACAAGTTCATGAGGATTTTCAGCCACCTCCGGGTCGAGGTTATTCATCAGCATCCGTAGCGGAGCCTCGGTTAGCCAGCTCTTTGCCGTGAGTTTAGTCCCCCGGGGGGCGCGTACATCAACATGACGAATACGGTTTTCAGCGGTCATAGCGATATCCTTAAGTGTTCGGATGAATAAGGTCATCAACATCTGGTTGGCCCAACCCATATCGCTCAACATTTCCGCAACATGAGTAACATGTAATCAATATATACTTGTATATACATGTACACTCAATAAAATATTTATTCACAAAAACAAGATGGATTTGCAAAACGAAAAACAACAAAAGTGAGTTTTAAATCAACAGATACAATATGTTAAGTTAAAGACAAAAAGAATGGGGAGATGAATGACATTGATCTTGTTCACAAAATAGCCACAAACTACTGATTAAATTTGCGGTATCAGTCACAAACAAAAAACACAATTAATTAACATTTTCAGGGGGGGGGAAGCAGGATGAGGCTCACTCTTCGATACTGCGCAACTCGATGAATGCCCAGTAACCGGAACCATGAATGCCAAGGTCCAGAACGTCAGAGTGTTGAGATTGAGGTGGAAGCACTGCGCAATCATAACAATGCAGTTGTAATGGCTGCATTGCGCTTGAAGAGAGGATCAAATTCGGCGCGGCACAGAAAATGAGAGTCGTAACGCCGGGACGGAGCCGGTATTGCGCTTGCGTGTCGACCATCTGCCAACTTAGCGTTGCATCAAAACGTTCTGGCTGATAAATAAGATTAAAATCCAGAATCGGTCCATCCACCAGTTCGCTGTCCACGCGGCTATTACCGGAGAATGCCCCGGTGTCGAAAGCATAAAGCGTCACGCCGGAAGCCGCATCAATGCGCAATGTCATCCCACTGCCACGCAGTACCGACAGCAGCCGCTGGTATCCCTGATAGCGTGAAAACTCACCGGCCTGTGCCACCTCAGCCATTGAAAGTCGCCACTGAAAATTGTCATCTTCTGGCGGAAAACGCTGAATTTCCCGGGTCATTCCGGCCCCGTTTTTCCACGGCATCAGCCTGTAATCGTCGTAACGCAGCACGTGCCATCCATTCATGACGTGAAATGTCCTTTTAAACGATGGCGAGTTCCCGGATACAGCAGTCGGGCATAGCTGACATTAACCTGTTGTGACCAGGTCCGGCGGCAAATAAGCAGGCACGGCTCATGAGGCGCCAGCTGAAGCCACTTGCTTTGCAGCGCAGTGGCCGAAACAGCTTCAACAACATGCTCCCCTTCAGTAAGCGGTGCCAGCCTGTTCAGGTAAATATTCGGTGTTAACTGCGTGAAATCCTGCTGAAGGTACTCCGGCGCTACGTCGGGATTAACAAAACGATCTTCAATCTGAATAGGGACATCATTTTCATAGTGAATGATCGAAGAGTGAAAGATTTCACTTCCGGGCTGCATATTCAGTGCCATCGCCTGCTCTCTCGTGGCACTCACCGTCTGCAACAGCATCACAGAGCTACGATGCTGATGATTTCTCGCCTGTATCTCATCAGCAATATTCTGGATCTCGAACAGCGCTGACTGCCTTTTCGGTTCAGCCACAAATGTTCCGACCCCCTGCAGTCTGACCAATAACCCTTCTGCTGTCAGTTCCCGCAGGGCGCGATTAATCGTCATTCGGCTAAAGCCGAGCAATTGAACCAGTTCAGATTCCGAAGGAACACGATCATTGGGCCGCCACTCACCGCTGTTGATTCTATCCGCGACCATCGCCTTGACTTTGGCATACAGTGGCAGCGGAACGGAGTGCTCAACTGCAAGTTTATGCGACATCAACGTCATTACCTGAATTTCCTTTATCTGGCAAAAAGAGAGCGACTTACCCTCAATCTTAGAGAGAGTTATGCACACTGTATAGCCCACGTCGTTTTTAATTCCGTCCTGAAGCCCCTGGGCATACTTTTGAGTAGCACAAAAAAGAAACGACATACTCACCCGTTGGTATTATTTTTTTGTCGACGGCATCACCTTTTCTCTAAGTAAAATTCATGAGATCAACTGGCGTACGTCTAATACTTATTCTAGGGTTAAATCATGTCTTCTTGTGTCACATTATTGTTTTTTTAAAGCAAAAAATGTGGTTATTTGAAAAAGGTGAAGGATATGGCTCTAGTCTTCGACAAACGCTTAATTCTTTTTTGCTACGCCTTTTCCATAATTCCGGCGGCAAATGCAGCGTCCACCAGCGGGACATTTCAGGTCCTGATGACGATACAAAAAGCGTGTACCGTCACTGCGGGGTCGGCTTCAAATATTACTCTCGGTCCCGTGAATACCACTGCGACAAATACCAGCGCAAGCAACACAATTTCAATTAATTGTTCAAAAACCACCCCCTACTTTATTGGTCTGGCACCCTCAGCGGCCAACGGCGGGACACCCACGGGGTCCGGCGCCATGTCCTCTGTCGCAAATGCAGCAAACAATACCGATAAAGTGCCTTACCAACTGAACCAAACATCAGCAACAGGACCGGTCTGGGGGAATACGGCCACCGCCACCACGGTAGGAAATGGCGTTGCATCCCAGGGAACTGGACTTCTGCAGAGTTTTACCGTTTATGCCACCGCGCCAAGCGCGAACTTCACACCTGACGACTATGCCGACACTGTAACGGTAAACGTTAACTACTAAATTCAGGAACACAGATGACAGTAAAACTGCCTGTACCGCAGTATGCCTGCGCATGCCTGTTAGGAGCGGCTGTGAGCGTAAATCCGGCGACAGCCAGCGGATTGCAGGTTGCCCCAGTCACATTAACGCTGCAAGCATCGCAAAATGCCGATGGGATCTGGTTAAGCAATGCCGGAGAGAACGTGCTGAATGCCCAGGTTCGGGTCTTTCGCTGGAGCCAAAGCGCTTACGGCGACAAGCTGTCTCCCTCTCAGGGACTGGTTATCAGCCCGCCGATGCTGGCGCTAGCCCCTGGTGAACGCCAGCTGATTCGTGTTATTCGCACCGGCCCGCCCTCGACACATACCGAAGATGCATATCGGTTATCAATTGACGAATTACCGCCAGCAAAGTTACAAAAAAATAAACTTCAGTTTGTGCTGCATTATTCCGTACCTGTGTTTATTCAACCCACGGCGCAGGCTGAAACTCAGGCCAAATTGCAATGGAAATTACAGCAACTTGACGGCAAAAAATTTCTTGAAGTCAGTAATCAGGGAAATGGTCATGCACAATTATCAGCGGCAACCTTTATAAACCATAATGGCGCGAAAAAGGTCATTACACCGGGGCTATTAGGCTACGTTCTTCCGGGCTCAACAATGCGGTGGATATTATCCCCGTCCGCCAGTGATACCCATTATGGCGGTAAAGTTGAAGTAACAATTAATGGCAAAAAAACAGTACAAGATCTCTAAGAGATCCTGGTTTCTGGTGAAATGTTGCTTACTCAATGGAGCATTATTATCTGGAATGGTTTCAGCTCACGCGGACAATAATAACCAGACAAACAGTGGAATTATTGGTGACGCAACACCTCTTGCGGGCATCGATTTATATCTCGACGTGACCCTGAATGGAAACCCTGTCGGATTGGTTCATTTTGGCTATCAGAAGGAAAAACTCTATGTTGGCGCAAATACCCTACGCCAGTTGGGCTTTCGCTTACCGCAAAATACGGCAGCCACCGTCAGTCTGAACGATATTGCCCAACTGAGCATTGACTACAACGTCGAACAACAAACCCTGGCGCTCACTGTGCCGCTCAGTTCCCTTGATCTTGTCACCACGCAGGTGAACCCGACCGGCGAAGCGACACCAATAGCATCAAATTCACGTGGGGCGTTACTCAATTACGATGTCTATGCTCAGCAGGGAGATGAAACCAGCGCCAACACATTTAGCGAGTTGCGCGCGTTTAATGGCTTAGGGGTGTTAAGCACAACCCAACTGACTCAATTTTCCACCGCGCCCAACGCAGATAATGCCTTCTACCGCATGGACACCCAATGGCGCACGTCATTTCCGGAAAATATGTTGGCGGTAAACGTTGGCGATACCCTGACAAGCTCGCTCACCTGGTCCCGACCGACCCGCATTGGCGGCATCCAGATAGGAACCGATTTTGGTTTACAGCCGTATATGCCAACCACCCCGCTTCCCTCCTATCTTGGTTCTGCCACGCTTCCTTCAAACGTTGAGTTGTACGTCAATGGGGTTAAGTACTACAACGGGGAGGTGCCGGCCGGAAGTTTTCAAATCAACACCATGCCGAATATCAGTGGCGCAGGGACCGGCCAGGTGATGATGACCGACGCGCTGGGCAGAACGACAGTACAAAACTTCTCGTTTTACAACGATCAGCAACTCCTGCGAGAGGGGCTAACAGCCTGGTCAGCGGAATTAGGCGCAGTAAGAGAGAATTACGGTTACGCCTCATTTGATTATGCCAGCGCCCCTGTATTTAGCGGGACCTGGCGTCGGGGATTCAGTAATACCTTTACTGCGGGTACGCACGCGGAAACCAGCGATGGGCTGATCAACGCAGGTTTCAGCAATGACTGGGTTCCCGGCCCACGCAGCGGCACAGTATCCACCGCATTGGCAGCCAGTACGGACGCAGGGAAAAGCGGATTTTTGTACAGTGTGGGTTACCGTTGGTCAGGTGAACAGTTTAATTTCAGCACCAGCACAACGGCGACGTCGGGTGACTACCGTGATGTCGCGACCCATTATGGTGAGCCGCCGCCCTCGCTGAGCAGCAATACGGTGATAGGTTATGCAATGCCGTCTGCCGGCAATGTCAGCCTGAGCTACCTGCAGTTTCGCTATCCGCACGATAGCGCGGTGCGCTACGCCAACGCCAGTTGGTTCAAATCCGTCACCGATAACGTTTCACTCAATGCCGGCTTTAACCAGAATATTGACGACACCCGCGATCGCAGCGTTTACCTGATGGTGACGGTCACCACCAGCGGTAATCTGAGCGCCAGCAGTACCGTACAACGTACCAATAATGAAACCGGCTACCAGATCAATGCCAGCCAAACGCCACCGGGTGACGGCGGCTGGGGATGGAACGTCGCTGCCAGCCAGCAAGCCTCCCGGCAAAGCGGCCAGGGGGAAGTCGGGTATTTGGGCCGTTTCGGAAAAGCCTACACCGGATTTAGCCGCCTGCCCGACAACCACTACGGTTATGCGGGCGCGACCGGCTCCCTGGTTGCGATGGGGGGAGGTTTGTTCGCGGCTCGGGAAATCAACAATGGTTTTGCCGTCGTATCTACAGACGGCATTCCGGACGTACCCGTCAAGCTGCAAAATAACCTTGTCGGTCACAGCGACGATCAGGGTCTGCTGCTGGTCACGTCACTCAACAGCTATCAAAACAATCAAATCAGTATTGACCCCATGGATCTCCCCGCCAATACGAGGATCGCCCGCGTTGAAGCCAATGCAACGCCGGCGGATCGCTCCGGAACCCTGGTCAGTTTTGGCATCACTCCCGTACGCGCCGCGCAGGTTACTCTCGTTAATGAACAGGGTAAGGCCATTTCCGAGGGCAGCATGGCATCTATCACTAACGGCACGGGCCAGTCATCCGTGGTTGGATTCGATGGTATGGCCTGGTTCGACACCCTGGAACAGCACAACAGATTACGCGTTGACACCGATACCGGTAGCTGTAACGCACAATTCGATTATCCCGCCAATGCAAAGGGGATCGTACAAATAGGCCCGCTGGAATGTCGGTCACAATAGCAGGAGTTCATTCATGAGATTAAGACAGTTGCTGTTTATCGCTGCACTCCTCGCCTGTCCAGGGATAAGCCATGCGGTAACCTGCTCCGTAAGTAACGTCCAACCCATCAGTTTTGGTACAGTGGACCCGTTGTCATCATCAGGTGCAACGACCTCAATGACCTTTACCTGGACTTGTGCAAAAGAAGTGACCGACGTACTGGCGGGGATTAACCTCTGTTTTAATATTGGCGCATCGGCCGTCAGCGGTCAGGTGGCAACACGGAATATGTCGTTAAGCGGAACACCTGCCAGAACGTTGAGCTACCAGCTATATCAGGACGCCGGGCACAGTAAAATCTGGGGGAGTCAGTATCAGAGCGGAACCTCAGTTCCCATGGTACAACTTAACTTGCTCAATTTGCTCCCGGTGACCGGTTCACTGACCGTATCCGCTCAGCTCGTCACTCCGCAAACCTCTGCAGTCCCCGGAAGCTATCAGGACAGCTATACGGCAGCCACGGCGCTTATCACCCTCAACCCTGGATTAGTTATTCCGCCCACCACGTGTGGTGATACCGTTGCCGCCAGACTCCCCTTCACCGTATCAGCCACTGTCAGCAAACAGTGCAATATCACCTCGGCCACTAACATTAGTTTCACCCCGGTGAAGGCAACTCAGCGCAATGCGACAGCATCAAATACCATCGGGGTGGCATGCACCAATAACACCCCTTACACCATTGGACTACAACCCTCCAACGGCAATACTGCAGGCAGCGGTGTGATGAGCGGAACAGGGGCAAACAGCGATAAAGTCCCTTATCAGCTCAGCTCAACACCGGGGCCTTCCGGTACCGTGTGGGGCAACACCTCGCTCAATACCGTTACAGGCACTGGCACCGGTTCAGCTACGCCGTATTCAGTGTATGCCACCGTTCCCAGCGCAAACTATACGCCCGACAACTATGCGGACACCGTCACCATCTCAGTGACTTACTGACGCGCCGCTAAAATGCAATCAAGAAAACACAAATAATTATCATATTGTTTACTTTTAGAGGTACATCATAAATCTGACAAATAGTCATTCTCATGCACCATGCATATTAAATGTCTGAATCGCGACTTGATCGCAAACATTCGCAAAATCAATAGATAATTATTCACTTAACGCTTAATTCACGCGTTTTTATTATGGCTATTGAGGGGCTGGAGGGCAGGCCGTTTCTTGAAAAAAATGTTAAATTTAAGTTTATATGGTGAGATCCACTGTATACCACGGCCAAATTAAGAACATATTACTTTTATAACTAAGGTTTATCATGGATAAGTTATCTTACGCTTCAGATAGCAGCACATCTGCCTGGAATACCTACCTGCAACAAATCGAGCGTGTGGCCCCTTACCTGGGCGAACTTTCCCATTGGGTGGATACCCTGCGCCACCCGAAACGCGCGCTAATTGTCGATATTCCGGTGCAGATGGATGACGGCACTATTCGCCATTTCGAAGGATATCGTGTACAGCACAACCTCTCCCGCGGCCCGGGGAAAGGCGGCGTGCGTTATCATCCTGATGTTGATCTTAATGAAGTGATGGCCCTTTCCGCCTGGATGACCATCAAATGTGCCGCACTGAACCTGCCGTACGGCGGTGCCAAAGGTGGCGTTCGCGTCGACCCATTCTCGCTGTCCGAAGGTGAACTGGAGCGTTTAACCCGCCGCTATACCAGCGAAATCGGCATTATCATTGGGCCGCAAAAAGATATTCCTGCGCCGGATGTCGGCACCAACGGCAAAGTGATGGCATGGATGATGGATACCTACTCCATGAACCACGGCACCACCGTAACCAGCGTGGTCACCGGTAAACCTATCCACCTTGGCGGTTCGTTGGGTCGTGATAAAGCAACGGGTCGTGGCGTGTTCGTCAGCGGTCTGGAAGTGGCTCGTCGTGCCAACATCGACGTCGAAGGCGCACGCGTAGCGGTACAAGGCTTTGGTAATGTCGGCAGTGAAGCGGCTCGCCTGTTCGCCAGTGCTGGCGCACGCGTCGTTGCCATTCAGGATCACACTGCCACCCTGTTTAACACCACCGGGATCGACATGACCGCGTTGACCGCCTGGCAGTTGGAGCACAAACAGATTGCCGGTTTCCCGGGGGCGGAAACGATCGCCAGCGAAGCCTTCTGGAGCGTGGAGATGGATATCCTGATCCCTGCCGCGCTGGAAGGACAGATTACCCGTCAGCGTGCAGAAATACTGACCTGCAAACTGGTGCTTGAGGGCGCTAACGGCCCAACTTACCCGGATGCCGATGATATGCTGGCAAGCCGCGGTATCATCGTGGTACCTGACGTCGTATGTAACGCAGGCGGCGTCACCGTCAGCTACTTCGAATGGGTTCAGGACATGGCCAGCTTCTTCTGGAGCGAAGAAGAGATCAACAATCGCATGGATAAAATCATGACCGATGCGATGGTTCATGTGTGGGAGAAAGCGGCGGAGAAATCCTGCTCATTGCGCACTGCCGCCTATATTGTGGCCTGCGAGCGTATCCTGCTGGCACGTAAAGACCGTGGTATTTATCCGGGATAATACGAAGGCCAATACGCCAACGTTTTTGACCGACGATAAACGCCAGTCGTGAGTTACGCCAATAATGCGGCATTATTTGTGGCATTATTGGCGTGTAGTCGCCTGATTCACCCGCCCCGCTTTCTGCGTTTTACTTACCCAATATCTGCGTATTTTGTTAGCCAATAAACATTAAATTCCGTCGCAGCAACCATAATTTGCGTTAAGAACGCATAGCGATGCATTATTGGCCGCAATGTCTACTACCAATATTACGCCCCGCATATATATTGACGAACTGATTAAAAATCCCGAATAATCGTCGAATTATGGCATTCTGGCTGCAGGGAAAGTTGCCTGACACAGTGCGATTAGATCGGGCCGGGAAAACTCAGCGAATAACCACGTGAGAATATAATGGTCGATCATTCATCTGCTTCTGAGCACAACGATTTTACTCGTTGCCTGTCTCTTTTCGACAGCGCATTTCCACAAATCTTATCCCTGCTGGGTATGCCAGTCCCCACGCAGCTCTCGCCTGATACGTTTTATTATTCACTTGATAAAGCCCGAGAGAAATTGGGCAACTGGAACAGTGTAGCGGCTCGATTTAACTATAACGAGCAGGAAATGGCGAGCTTTCTTGCGGCACTTAGAACCTTGAAAAAATGGCTCGTCAGAAATACAGATGGCCAGCCTGCGGACAGAAATCTGACCATTGCCGCGTTGCGTCTTTTGTGGCAGCTCGAATATTTGCGAGAAAAACAACCTCAATTAACTTATTCAACGACGCTGCATAACGAAGGCGAAGAAAAGCAGTTACGTAGTTTGCAGCAGGTACGGGCATTAGAGTTGACCATTCGTAGTTTAATTAATGAAGCGTACAATAACCAACAAGCCCTACTTGAGCACCTAAACAAATTATTTGGTCAGGAACGTGTGAAAAAATGGCTGAACGTTGCCGATCGTGATGACGTATTGAGTGGGACCCTTTTCAGTGAACTCGCCTCACTGTTTATTGATAAAAACGAATATCCCATCCACTATTCTCCGCTTTATCAATATACCCCGTTGCTCAGCTTTGTTAACGATAAACGTACAACACTGAACACCTTTCTTGACGATATTCGCGTAATTCGCAACCGTCTGGCGCATCACAAGCGGGTAACCTCCGTCCAAACAACATTGGTGAATTACTATTACCGAGAAATTACTGAGCCGGTACAGGAGGCCTTCGATGAAGGCCGCGTAAAAGTTAACCCTGATCGCTTTTTTGATGACAGCAATGCTGAGGTTGCTCGCTATTTCGAACGGACCAGCCAAAAGATTGAAGATCTCGGCGGCGACGTTCAGGAAATAAAAGATAATCTGGTGGCTCAGGCTCAAGATCTTGAGGTAATCAAAACGCGTACGGACATCATTCGCAAGTATGTAGTCTGGGTGTTGGGCGGTATCGCCGTCCTTATTGTTGGCTCGGTACTGACTTTTGGAACTTCAACCAAGACGCTGGTGAATACGGAGTCCATCCGTAGCGATCTCGGGGAAGTGGGTAAAACGGTTGCCGGTGCGAAAAAAGAAACCAGTAACGATCCGCGTAAAGAACTGGCGAATATTGGCATTGCCTGGGATGAAAAAAATCTTCGCGCCGCTATCGACCGCGGTGATACCCAGGTTGTCAATTTGTTTCTTGCCGGAGGCATGCGCTGGAAACTGTATTATGCCGAAGCCGCATTACAGGAAGATCGCCAGGAAACGTTGAATGCCCTATTACAATCAGCATCGTTGATGGATGAAAAAAACGGTTGTCTCAGAATGGCCGGTAAATTACGTCAGCAAGCGAACCGTAATGGCACGCTGACCCCCATACAGATTCGTTATTTAAAAACATTCTGTTCTTCTGCCAGGGATGTTCAGGGTATTAAAGCGGAACTCGACAGAGCGCTTAATTTTGAGAAAGCCCAGAAGAAAGCTTACGATGAAGAAATGGCCAAAAATGAACCTGCGGGTCGCTGTGAACGCCGTTTGATGGCCGATAATGCGCGTGACTTACTGGCTGACGCGGCGCAGTTTTCACTGCAAAGACCTACCACCTATTCACTCCACGATGTGTTATTGAAAGAACTGAATACGCGTCTGATGTTCGGCACGCTCAACGGGGCTGAGTTAAAAAGCCTGGTTAAGAACTACTGCGTAAAACAAGAAAACCATGAACCCAATATTGCGATTGACGATAACTGGAGTCGCTCACAACGGGTCATTTATAACGTAGTCAAATAATGAGCGATACACCAACACATTCATCGACAGAGAATTATATGTTCGCATTCAACAATGCATGGCCGCAGTTTACTTTCGAGTTCAATCCGTCGCAGCGTGATGCACCGGCTGGCAGCCTGCTGATCGGATTGGGCGACGGCAATGATACGGAAAGCCAAAAGGGTGTCGCGCTCAATAACAAAGGATACCGTGCAGGTCACTACCATTCGGTGAGTGAACTGGTGGCAAATGCCGACGATCGTCAATGGACTATATGGCGCAGCAAACTCTCAAGTGTCCAGGGAATACAGCGAATCGTTATTGAAGATTTCTCTCTGGATACCTGTTTCACGCTGTTGCTGTTTTTGAACCATCTCAATGCCGTTGGTTCGCTGTCGCTATCAACACATCCGTGGCTGGAATACGTCACCGCATGGGAAAGCGGTATTTATCTGGACGGTGATGATACGGCGCGTTCTGCCGCGTGCTTGTTATCCGCACTCGCGCATAGCAGCCTGTGCGAGCAATCCCTGGATGATACTGCCGTTGTTCGCCACAACATGTTGGCCTGCCTGCGCCTGTTGAGCGATATGATAATAGCCAACCCCGACCCTACCGCAGGCATTATGCCCATGCACACGCAATGTTATGCAAGTGCGGTCGCAAGTCTGGCGTATGAGCAACAGATTTACCAACACGTTATCAAGCGCTCGGTGACCTGCCAACTCCTGCTGGACCTCGGCACAGGCCGGCGGCAAACGGTGGTTGATGCACTGTTTATCACCGAAACGCTCCCTTCCGGGATGCTGAAAATTCTCGCCCGCTGCGACAAAGAACGCAGTTGGACGCACAATGGATTTGGGTTGCTGGCCATTTATCGCCCGCGAGAAGTGGGCACGGGCAATGATATCGTTATTTCACTCAACCCCATTCAGGGGACGCGCCTTGATGCCCTGTGGTCCGCTCTGGAACAACGTGAAGATGCGGCCTGGCAAGGGGTACGCCCGCACGATACGCCGCGTTTTCTTGAAAGCTATCGCCTGGCCGGAAGCGATAAATTAATCCCAGGAGCACCGAACCAACCCTGGTACGATGATCAAGGCAGAATGACGCTCATTGCGGCACCGAAGCAGCTTGCGCCCGGAGAGCCCGGCTCGAAACTGACCTGGCAACAAGACGTTTTGCCCGCAATCTGGGAGAATTATTTTACCCGTTACCTTGATAACGCCATTGTGCCAATAGTTTTACCCGAACTGGATTGCCGCACAAAGGGTAAATGCATTCGTGTCTATCAGCATCGCATCCCGGAGGGCGGTGATATTACGATAGTGCCGCTGATGCGTATGATCGACACCCCCACCTTCCATGCCTGGCTGGCAGCACAGAGCGATAGCACGCGCGTCGTCCGGAGTCCTGCGGATCTGCCCCCCGCCAGCGAGTACAGTAGCCAGTGGTACAGCAATATTCTGGTCGTCGCTCACCGTCATGGCGTCACATTCTTCTGTCGCGAAGAAGAGGATAAACATCTGGCGATACTGATTAAAGCGGCCAGTTCCGTCGCGGATGTCAGCCATGAGTATGAAAATTTTCTGGCAAACTCTGGCCAACAGATTGAACAGTGGCTCAAGGATCTGCTCGAATCGCAGCAAATTCACAACCGAAAGGGCAAAATTCGTCGTCTATCTGACTGGTCCGAAATGATGCTGGAAACCAAGGCCCGGGCGCTAAAAGCCATGAATAAAGGTGCTTTGGTCGGCAACGATGCCCTACATAACCAACTGAGTGACGATCTCTCTCGGCAGTGGGGATTGTCTGAACAACGCCAGGAGCTCATGGCGCAGATAGAGCAATTGGATCAGCTCATGCGCCAAGCGATTAGTCAGCGTCAGGAAAAACGTCAACGCATATACGGCGCACTGTTTTCCGCTTTAGCACTCGGCGCGGCGGCTAACCATATTTGGGAACCGATTAAAGAGATAAAAACGACAAACCTTTATGAATGGCAACTCATGCTATTCAAAGAGCAGCCAGCCCCGGCAATCGATACGTTACAGGCGATTGCTGCAGATGCCGCACGATATGAAGTCTATACCCTGGCTATTCTGCTCATTTTTGGTTTCATTGGTTTTATCTTGTTCTGGTTTTTCGATTTTAATGGCAAGGAGGAGTAAGAAATAACGTTTTATTCACGATGCCGTCAGCATAAACCTTGCCGCATCTCTCACTTCCGCTGTTTTATGCACCAATACGTTTCAATACGGAACATTACCAGATGCTAATGTTCCGTATTGAAACGCCAATCACATCAATTTTCTTTTGACTACCCGTGTGCAAAATTACCTTATCGGCAGCGAGAGGTCGCCGTGGCGTTGTACAAACCGATACCCTACATCAGATGTCTGCCTGATATGTGCAGCCATCTCAGGACTGTCTGCGGAGCATAAACAATGAAAAAATTGATCAACCGTGTTGAAGACGTACTGAACGAACAACTCGCCGGGCTGGCAAAAGCCTACCCCTCTCTGGCACTGCATCAGGACCCGGTGTACGTTACTCGCGCGGATGCGCCAGTGATGGGCAAAGTGGCGCTGCTTTCCGGTGGGGGTAGCGGCCATGAGCCAATGCACTGCGGCTACATTGGCCAGGGTATGCTTTCTGGTGCCTGTCCGGGTGAAATTTTCACCTCGCCAACGCCGGATAAAATGTTTGAATGTGCCATGCAAATTGACGGCGGCGAAGGCGTACTGCTGATAATCAAAAATTACACCGGCGACATTCTTAACTTCGAAACGGCAACCGAGTTGTTGCATGAAAGCGGCGTCAAAGTCACCACGATGGTCGTGGATGATGACGTGGCGGTGAAAGACAGTCTGTACACCGCCGGTCGTCGCGGTGTGGCAAATACGGTATTGATTGAAAAACTGGTCGGTGCGGCCGCAGAACGTGGAGACTCACTGGATGCCTGCGCAGCGCTGGGACGCCAGTTGAACAACCAGGGTCATTCCATCGGGATTGCCATTGGCGCCTGTACCGTGCCGGCGGCCGGTCAACCGTCATTCACCCTACAGGACAACGAAATGGAGTTTGGCGTCGGTATCCACGGCGAACCCGGCATTGACCGCCGTCCATTCTCTTCGCTTGATCAAACGGTGGATGAAATGTTTGACACCCTGCTGGAAAACGGCCACTACAGTCGTACGCTGCGTCACTGGGATCACCTTCAGGGCGCCTGGCAGGAAGGGAAAGAAAGCAAACGCGCGCTACAGAGCGGCGATCGCGTGATTGCGCTGGTCAATAATCTCGGTGCGACACCGCTGTCTGAACTCTTCGGCGTGTATAACCGCCTTGAAAGCCGTTGTCAGGATGCCGGTATTGTCATCGAGCGTAACCTGATTGGCTCTTACTGCACCTCTCTGGATATGACCGGTTTCTCAATCACCCTGCTACAAGTGGATGACGAAACGCTGAGCTTATGGGATGCACCGGTTCACACCCCTGCACTCAACTGGGGTAAATAAGGAGATTCATGATGTCCCTCACCAGAACACAAATTGTTAACTGGCTCTATCGCTGCGGCGAAATATTCACCACCGAAAGCGATTTTCTTACCGGCCTTGACCGGGAAATCGGCGATGCCGACCACGGTCTGAATATGCACCGCGGCTTCAGTAAAGTGGTCGAAAAGCTCCCGTCCATTGCGGATAAAGACATCGGTTTTATTTTGAAAAATACCGGGATGGTACTGCTCTCAAGCGTCGGTGGCGCCAGTGGCCCGCTGTTCGGCACCTTTTTCATCCGCGCCGCGCAGGTCACTCAGGCCCATCAAAGCCTGACGGTTGACGAGTTGTATCAGATGATGCGTGATGGCGCGGAAGGTGTCATTAGTCGTGGTAAAGCCGAACCGGGTGACAAAACCATGTGCGACGTTTGGGTACCCGTCGTCGAATCTTTGCGCCAGTCCAGCGAGCAAAAGCTGAGCGTACAGGCCGCACTGGAGGCGGCAAGCGCCCAGGCAGAAACCGCGGCGCAAAGTACCATCACCATGCAGGCGCGCAAAGGCCGTACCAGCTACCTCGGTGAGCGCAGCATTGGGCATCAGGACCCCGGCGCAACGTCCGTTATGTTTATGATGCAAATGCTGGCGCAGGCTTCCAGAGAGTAAGGATAAAACGATGGTAAACCTGGTTATTGTGTCTCACAGCGCCCAACTGGGCGAAGGCGTCGGTGCGTTAGCCCGACAGATGTTAATGGGTGATGGTTGTAAACTCGCTATTGCCGCAGGCATTGACGATCCTGAGAACCCCATTGGCACCGACCCCATCAAAGTGATGGAGGCCATTGAGTCAGTGGCAGACACGGATCACGTGCTGGTGATGATGGATATTGGCAGCGCACTACTGAGTGCGGAAACCGCGTTGGATCTGCTCGACCCGGCGATCGCCGCCAAGGTGCGTCTGTGCGCCGCCCCGCTGGTTGAAGGTACGCTGGCGGCAACCGTCAGTGCTGCGGCGGGCGCGGATATCGATCGGGTCATCAATGATGCCATGAATGCCCTCGACGCCAAGCGTGAGCAACTGGGTTTACCTTCGTCGTCTGTCGCGAAGACCAGACCAGCTGAATTGTCACCCGACGCGGATGCCCGTTCGGTTGCCGTGACCGTAAAAAACCCCAACGGTATACATGTTCGCCCGGCATCACGGCTGGTCTCCACATTGTCTGGCTTTAATGCCGACATGTGGCTGGAAAAAAACGGCAAGTGCGTCGTTCCTGACAGCCTGAATCAGATAGCACTGCTGCAGGTGCGCTGTAATGACACGCTGCGCCTGATTGCCAAAGGTGAACAGGCAGACGCGGCGCTGGCTGCGTTTAAACAGCTGGCGGCTGAGAATTTTGGCGAGTCCGTCGAAGAAGCACGCGCTGCAAGTGTCGCAGTACCGGTGCCTGCGCTGGCAACGGGTACGGCCTTTTGCTATACGCCGTTCTCACCGGAAGTCACCCATCGCCCCGCCGCGGATGCGCAGGACGAGCAGCAGCGGCTAAAAGCGGCCATTCTACGCACACTCGACGACCTGAGTGATTTAACCGCGCTGGCAGAGGAGAAATATTCCGCTGATATCGCCGCCATTTTCTCTGGTCATCACACGCTGCTCGACGATCCTGAGCTTTTCGATATGGCCTGTGATTTGATGCGCGAAAAGCAGTGTAGCGCAGCCTACGCCTGGCATAACGTACTGAGCGATCTGAGTCAGCAGTATCTGCAACTCGACGATCCTTATTTACAGGCACGATACATTGATATTGAGGATTTGCTGTCCCGTACGCTGCAACATTTAACCGGCGAAAGTGCACATATCCCCGCGTTTATTCGACCGACCATTCTGGTCGCCGATGTCATCTATCCGTCTACCGTGCTGCAACTCGACCCGCTCACGATTAAAGGGATCTGCCTGCGAGCCGGTAGTGAAGCCTCCCACTCGGCGATTATCGCCCGCGAGATGGGCTTGTGCTGGGTATGCCAACAAGGCGAAACCCTCGATGCTATCAAGATGGGTGACGCTCTGACTCTGGACGGTGCAGCAAATCGGGTGATCCTCGCAGTCTGATACCCACAGCCCACCCGTTATCTGTAAAAGGTGGGCTATTTCACTTCCTCCGTCAGGAAATGTCTGTTTAATCGCAAAATGGGGGGCGGATCACGCGCAACGGTCGATCCTGAACTAAGGTTTTCTCATGGTAAATGCCGCAGCTTCGGCACGCCGCTAAGGAGATTAACCAATGATAACGCCCGCCATTCGCCATCCAGGCCTGCTGTCAGTGGCGATAAAACTGACGCTCGCAAGCACCTTTTTTGCTCTGGCTTCTTTTACTGCGCACGCCGAGGATTCACCTGCCGCTACGCCCTCTCCTCCTGATATTCTGCTTGGTCCGTTGTTCAATGATGTACAGACAGCAAAGCTATTTCCCGATCAGAAAACCTTTGCCGACGCAGTGCCCAACAGCGATCCGCTGATGATCCTTGCCGATTATCGGATGCAGAAAAATCAGTCCGGCTTTGATTTACGCCATTTTGTGGAAGTGAATTTCACGTTGCCAAAAGAGGGTGAGAAATACGTCCCCCCGGCCGGGCAATCACTCCGCGAGCACATTGACGGACTGTGGCCGGTACTCACTCGCTCAACCACCGATGTCGAAAAATGGGACTCTCTGCTGCCGCTACCAGAACCCTATGTAGTGCCGGGCGGGCGTTTTCGTGAGATTTATTACTGGGATAGCTATTTTACCATGCTGGGGCTGGCCGAGAGCAATCGCTGGGACAAGGTCTCTGATATGGTGGCCAACTTCGCTTATGAGATTGATTCGTGGGGGCACATTCCTAACGGCAACCGAAGCTACTACCTGAGCCGTTCGCAGCCGCCGTTCTTTGCCTTTATGGTTGAACTGCTGGCGCAGCATGACGGTAACGACGCGCTGAAAAAATATCTCCCGCAGATGCAAAAAGAGTACAGCTACTGGATGGAAGGAGGCGAAGCGCTTCAGCCCGGTCAACAGCATAAACGGGTGGTCAAACTGGCTGATGGCACCCTTTTAAACCGCTACTGGGATGACCGCGATACGCCAAGACCTGAATCCTGGGTTGAAGATATTGCCACCGCGAAAAGCAACCCGAACCGCCCTGCCACTGAAATTTATCGCGACCTGCGCTCAGCCGCCGCATCCGGCTGGGACTTTAGTTCGCGCTGGATGGATAACCCCAACCAGCTAAGTACCCTGCGCACCACCAGCATCGTGCCTGTCGATCTCAATGCGTTGTTATACAAGATGGAGAAAATGATCGCTCTCGCCAGCAAAGCCGCAGGTGACGATGCCAAAGCAGCGCAGTACGAGGGCTTTGCCAATGCCCGCCAAAAAGGGATTGAAACCTGGTTGTGAAATGACAAAGAAGGCTGGTATGCCGACTATGATCTGAAGAGCCACAAAGTCCGTAATCAGTTAACTGCCGCCGCGCTGTTCCCCTTATTTGTAAATGCGGCAGCGAAAGATCGTGCCAGCAAGGTGGCAGCAGCAACTCAGGCGCATCTGTTGCAACCAGGCGGCCTTGCCACCACGTCGGTGAAAAGCGGCCAGCAGTGGGATGCCCCCAACGGCTGGGCGCCGTTACAGTGGGTCGCTGCATCGGGATTACAGAACTATGGCCAAAATGATGTCGCTATGGATGTCACCTGGCGATTCCTCACCAATGTGCAGCACACCTACGATCGTGAGAAAAAACTGGTTGAGAAGTATGACGTGAGCAGCACAGGAACCGGTGGCGGTGGTGGCGAATACCCGCTACAGGATGGTTTCGGCTGGACTAACGGCGTAACGCTAAAAATGCTCGATCTGATATGTGCTAAAGATAAACCCTGCGACAACGTACCGGCAACGCGCCCCGCCCCCGCCAGTCACACGCCTTCCGAGGCCAAAAAGCAGACTCAACCGACGTCCTAATCTTCTCTGGTGTCTTAAGCGTCCTCTAAATCCGCGCCTGGTCGCGGATTTTTTGGTGCCATAAATCTCCATTTCAGGTGTATCCATTGCATCTAGCCCTTATGGGGTATCCCCTGTTTTCATCCGTGTGAAATTGATTCTGAACATGTTTTTATTCGCTGTATATGTAAATATATAGCGATTTTATCACTGTTCAGGATCAACATAATGCCACTGACAAGAAGGATGTTTGCCCAGCTCGTGGCATCTGCGCTGCTGTTACGCCATTTTCCGGCCCTTGCCCAAACACCGCTTACCGTCGCTGTCGGTTCGCCGCCATCACCCGACACAATCCAGCGCGTCGTCAGTGCCGGAGCACCTGCCGATATGCTATTGCTGGCTGTCGCACCGGAAAAACTGGTGGGATTTTCATCCTTTGATTTTTCTCACCAGGCCGCAGTGCCATTCCATCATGACATTTTGGCGTTACCGAAGCTGGGAAGACTGGCAGGACGCGCCAGCACCCTGTCACTGGAGGCCTTGTTAGCGCTGAAACCCGACCTGGTGGTGGACTGCGGCAATGCTGATGAAACCTGGCTTTCTCAAGCCCGGCAGGTCAACGCGCAAACGCACGTTCCGTGGCTGCTAATTAACGGCGAGCTCCGACAAACCCCGGCGCAACTGCAAGCCGCAGGGGCCGCGCTGGGTATGGCAGCACGGGCCTCTGCACAGGCCGCACTGGCCCGTCGATTTATTGATGACGCAGATGCGTTTTCGCACTCCCCCGCAGCAAAACTGCGCTTTTATGCCGCACGCGGTGCCAGAGGGCTGGAAACCGGTTTGCAGGGTTCACTGCATACCGAAGCACCAGAGTTACTGGGATTACACAATGTCGCGCAAATCCCGGGACGACATGGATTGACCCAGGTATCCATGGAAAATCTGTTGGGCTGGCAGCCCGATATTATTCTGGTTCAGGATGCAGTCACCGCAAAGTACCTGCGAGAAGATCCCGTCTGGCAAGGGGTCAAAGCCGTTGCTGAGCAACGTATTCTGTTTCTCAGCGGACTGCCGTTTGGCTGGCTGGACGCTCCGCCGGGCATCAACCGGTTGCTGGGATTGCGTCGCCTGCACGCCTGGCTTGCCCCCCAAATTGAAACCCACTTTAAGACCGATATGCAGCGCTACGCAGAGTTGTTCTGGCACACCTCATTAAGCGATGCACAGTTTCAGAAGCTGGTGACACTGTGATGAGAATGACAACGCTGAGTATCCTGATGATCGCAGCCATTGCCGCGTGTGTCATCGTCGCAACGGTTTCAGGTGCATACCGCCTGGATGCCCAGCAGGTGATGAACCTCATTGCTGGCCATCCAGGCGTGCCGACACAGGACAAAATCGTCTTCTGGCAGATTCGATTGCCGCGCATTCTGGCTGCATTGCTGCTGGGCGCGGCACTGGCGGGCGCAGGGACCACTTATCAGGGTATGTTCCGTAACCCACTGGTGTCGCCGGATATTCTCGGCGTGGCGGCCGGGGCGGGTTTAGGGGCCTGTACCGCCATCCTGCTGGGTTTACCGATCCTGTGTATTCAACTGTATGCATTTGTCGGCGGCCTGTTCGTGGTGGCGGGCGTGTGGCTCATCACCCAGCGGGTAAAACGCCACGATCCGGTACTCACCCTTGTACTGGTCGGCATTGCGCTGGGTACGGTGTGCGGCGCAGGGATTTCGCTCATCAAAACGCTGGCTGACCCGTATACCCAGCTACCGTCGATTACCTTCTGGCTACTCGGTGGTCTGTCGACCATCACCGCCCACGACCTGTGGTTGTCCGCACCGCTGATCGTGGCCGGTTTGGTGCCGCTGTTGCTGCTACGCTGGCGCATGAATTTGCTCACCCTCTCGGATGATGAAGCCCGTTCTCTGGGCATCAACGTATCCCGGCTACGGCTCTGGCTGATTATCTGCGCCACGCTTATCACCGCCTGTACTGTGGCGATTGCCGGAATTATTGGCTGGATTGGGCTGGTGGTGCCACACATTGGCAGACTGCTTTGTGGGAACAACCACCAACGGCTACTGCCCGTTTCAATGGGGATCGGCGCTATTTTACTGCTGCTGACAGACACCCTTGCCCGCACCCTGAGCAGCACGGAAATCCCGCTGGGGATCCTGACCGCATTTATTGGTGCCCCCTTCTTCCTGTTACTTCTGCTCCGGGGAGGCCGACCATGACGTTGCTGACCGTACAACATGCGTCTCTCGGCTACCATTCCCGGCACCCTGTCTTGCGCGATGTCTCGTTTAGCGTCGCGCCAGGGTCAATCTGTTGCCTGATTGGCGCCAATGGCAGCGGGAAAACCACCCTGATGCGTACCATTCTTGGCGTTCTTCAACCGATTGCTGGCCAGATTATGCTTGATGGTATCGCGGTGAATCATCTCAGCGACCGTGAACGCGCCGCCTTCATCGCCTGGGTTCCTCAGGCACATGACGGTGCGTTTGCCTTCACGGCTCTGGATATGGTGATGATGGGACTGGCCCCGCAAATGGCGGCATTTGCCGTTCCCGGCGTCAAAGAGCGCGATATCGCCCTTGAACAACTGGACGTGCTGGCGATCCCGCATCTCGCGCCCCGGCGCTGGAACACACTCAGCGGAGGTGAACGCCAACTGGTGTTGATTGCCCGTGCGCTGGCACAACGTCCACGTCTTTTACTGCTGGATGAACCCGCTTCCAGCCTCGATTTTGGTCACCAGATCCGACTGCTCGACACACTGGTCACGCTAAAAGATTCTGGCATGGCGCTGCTGATGTCGACCCACCATCCGTTGCATGCGCGCGCCATTGCCGACAGCGTGGTGCGCGTCGAGCCAGACGGTCTGGTGTCACAGGGGGAGCCTGAACACCAACTGGCAGCTGAACGTCTGGCCACCCTGTATCGGGTCACCCCCTCACAAATAGCCCATCACCTCTTTGGCTCACACGATTAAGGAATCACGATGCTCATTGACGACATTGATTTTGCTGACCTGTACCGCAAACAGTTACTTCTGGCGAAGCGAACCGAGAAAAAACCAGAGCACTGGGACAAACGTGCGGAAAAAATGGCAGAGAATTGCGCCTCATTAACCGACAGCTACCTGCTCCAGTTATTGAGCAAGATTGACCTGAAAGGTGCTGAATCACTGTTTGATATGGGTTGCGGACCCGGAACGGTTGCGCTGGCGCTGGCCAAAAAAATGCCGATCGTTTACGGCGTTGACTACAGCCAGGGAATGCTGAGCGTTGCCGCTCGCCGTGCCGGGCAGATGGGCGCGCGCCACGTACAGTGGGTGCAGCGCGCATGGGAAGCGCACTGGGACGACCTGCCCCAATGTGATATTGCCGTCGCCTCACGTTCGACGCTGGTTGCCGATATGCGCCAGGCCATGACCAAACTGAATAATCAGGCCCGGCTACGGGTTTACACCACCCATCTCGTCAGTTCCTCATTTGTATCACCCACGATTCAGCGTGCGTTGGGGCGCGAGGTGATTGAGCTTCCCAACTATATCTATGCACTGAATGTTTTGTATCAGATGGGCATTCACGCACATGTTGATTTTATCCGTGGACCCAACTGTCAGCAGGACAACAGCACCTGGACACGTTTTCTGGAAAACGTGCGCTGGAGCATGGGGGAACTGAGCACAGACGAAATTGAGCGTCTGGAGCACTGGTACCATCAGCAGGACCCTCGCACCATCGCGCCCGCCAGTCGCGACTGGGCGCTTATCTGGTGGGACAGCGTACCGCGGGAGGCGCTGCAATGATCTACTGCTCACAGGCGCAAGTCGATGCGCTGCTGCTGGAAGATATTCAGGGCGGCGATTTAACAACCCGGGCGTTAGGTATCGGCGAACAGCCGGGGAATATGGATTTTTATCACCGCCAGGGCGGGTGCGTGAGCGGAACCGCTGTGGCCAGACAAATGCTGACATCACTGGGTTTGACCGTTACCGACCTTGTGCCCGATGGCGAACGGGCGAACACCGGACAGTTACTTCTGCGCGCGCACGGTAACGCGGCGGCGCTGCACCAGGGCTGGAAAGCGGTACAGAACGTACTGGAATGGAGCTGCGGCGTATCGCGCTATCTCGACGAGATGCTGAACGTGCTACGCCAACGCTATCCCGATGGGCAGATTGCCTGTACCCGCAAAGCCATCCCCGGCACGCGTATGCTGGCGACCCAGGCGATCCTTGCCGCCGGAGGCATTATCCATCGCGGAGGATGCGCCGAAACCGTGCTGCTGTTTGCGAATCATCGCCGTTTTCTTGCCGATCCGCACGACTGGGCTGCAGCAATCGCGCAACTCCGCGCCCATGCGCCAGAAAAAAAGATTGTCGTCGAAGCCGATACCCCCGATGAGGCACTGGCCGCGCTACATGCAGCCCCTGATGTGCTGCAACTCGATAAGTTTACCCCTGAGCAGGCAGCAGACATCGCTCGCCAGGCTCCTTCTCTGGCCCCCCATTGCACGCTAGCGCTGACTGGCGGCATTACCCTCGCCTCACTGGCGAGTTATCTCGACTGTGGCATCAGGCTCTTTATCACCTCCGCGCCTTACTACGCCCCACCGGCGGATATCAAAGTTAGCCTGAGCCCGGACGCACGTGGCATATAACATTTATAAATGGACTATAAATAATGAATTTCAACAAAAGTTGTCTTTACACAGCCCTGTCGTTTGCTTTCGCGCAAGGTGCTTTTGCTGGGCAGGAAAGCGAAACCATGACCGTCTGGTCGAGTCCGGCCTCCGCCGCAACCACGACGGTTCTCGGCCAGGAAACGATGCAGCAACTGGATAAACAAAACGTGGCGCAGGCGCTAAGCGTCGTTCCCGGCGTCGTGCTGCAAAAATCCGGTAACCGTAATGAGCAACAAGTGAAGGTCCGCGGTTTTGACAGCCGTCAGGTCCCGGTCTTTTTCGACGGTGTTCCGGTGTACATCCCCTACGATGGCAACCTTGATTTAGGCCGTTTTCTGACATCCGATATCGCTTCTGTCGAAGTCTCTAAAGGCTACTCATCTTTGCTACAGGGGCCGAACCAGATGGGTGGCGCTATCAACATCACGACCAAAAAGCCCACCAAGCCAATTGAGGGCTCTCTGGGGTATCGTCAGGGCTGGAGCCGTAGTAAAGACAATGCCCATGATATGCACGCGTCGTTCGGTGCCAGCAACGATCTCGGCTATATCCAGCTCAGTGGTAGCCAGCTAAAACAGGATTTCCTCGGATTACCTCATGGTGTTGATAACCCGGTAGCGGGCAGCAATGGCAAGATGATTAACTCATCAGCCGATGATAAACGCGGCATCGTGAAACTGGGGTTCACGCCACGCGGCGATGATGAGTATGTTCTGACCTACATTAATCAGGACGGCGAAAAAGATAACCCGCCGTATGCCGGAACCAGCAGCCAGAAATCGCGTTATTGGCAATGGCCGCAATATGATAAAGAAAGTTACTACTATCAGGGTACCACGCATTTGGGCGATCGCTTTACATTGAAAAGCCGCCTGTATCGCGACACCTTTGAAAATACGCTGATGATGTACAATTCCCTTGCCGATCTGAAAAATAAGAAAGGCAGCTACAGCCATTATTCTGACTACAGCGACGGCGCAGGTCTGCAGCTTTCCGCTGATATGCGGGAAAACGACCTGCTCTCTTTCGCCGTGAACTGGAAAGACGATGTTCATCGCGAAAAAGGGGCTCCGAATGCCGCTTATGACCGCTACGAAGATCGTACCTGGTCTGTCGCCAGTGAATATCAATGGGCGGCTGCGGATAATGTCGATGTGGTGGCAGGTATCAGCTACGACTGGCGTGACAGCGTAGAGGGGATGAAGCACGAGAAAAACGGCAGCGTTACCCATTATGATGACAACGACCAGTCCGCCTTTAACTGGCAGGTAATGACCAAATACCACTTTGAAAATTCTGACACGTTAGCGCTGTCCTACTCTGACAGAACGCGCTTCCCCACGCTGAAAGAGCGCTACACCACGTCAAAACCGGCTTATAACCAGATAGCGCTGGTCAACCCGCAGCTAAAACCGGAACGCGCCCGCAGCGTCGATCTTACGTGGAACGGTTCGTTCACCCAGAACTGGGGATTCGAAGCCAGCGTGTATTACAACCGCATTACCGATGCGATTCTGTCCCACAATATTGATGCCGACACGATTCAGAACCAAAACAGTGGTCGGGTGGATTACACCGGCCTGGATGCAGGCGTCAAAGGTAAGGTCTTTGACATGCTGGATGTGGGGCTAAGCTACGGTCTGATCCATGCTGACGTTAAACGCAGCGACATCGGTAAAATTACCGATCTGCCAACGCAAACCCTGACCGCCTGGATGACGCTGAAGCCGTGGGACCCACTCAGCATTACGCTGTCCGAAGAGGCCCGCTCTTCAAGCTATAGCAATTCTGATGGCTCACAAAAAGCGTCCGGGTTCGCCATTACCCACCTCCGGGCAGATTACACCATCGGACATGGCTTTAGCGTTAACGCGTCGGTCAACAACCTGTTTGATACACAGTACGTCTACAGCGAAGGGTTTATCGAAGAAGGTCGCAATTACTGGGCCGGGGTTGAGTATCAGTTCTGACTTAGCGATACAGAGAAACGGCCCCGTTCAGGGTAATGCTGTTCAGTTAACGCCTCAGTTTCAGAAAGTATCGCCTGTGAGGGTAGAAGTTATGAATATGCACTCTCAGAGAAAGGGTTCCGTTCACCTCATGTTCATCGCTTCTCTGAAACGCCGGCTCCTGTGAACGTGTAAAGGGCGTTCTCCGCCACGCCCTTTACAATCCCGGCTCCCGGCGGAGGGTTCCGTTCACCTCATGTTCATCGCTTCTCTGAAACGCCGGCTCCTGTGAACGTGTAAAGGGCGTTC
>NZ_SZXJ01000027.1:69044-208908 GCF_005281345.1 Citrobacter sp. wls619 | reverse complement strand
GATGAGGCGTTGACGGCTGACCGGGGCTGTCCGCAGGGATGCGGACAGAGGGGACGGCCTGCATGGATGCAGGCTCGGCCCCGACCCGACAGGCAGACGGCATAAGACGAATAGCTCGCGTAGCGACGATTTTCCCGCCGGGAGCCTGGGATGCAAGGGAGGCGGCGGTGAGCCTCCCTTGCACGTTCACGGGTATCTGCGCTTCAGAGAAATGACACAACTAAGGTGAACGGAACTCTGAGCAAGAATCACATGTTCACCAGACATGCTTAACTGAACGGCATTACTGCTCGGGGGCCGTTTGATTAATCTCGTCGTACCAGTCGGAAAACACCCAGTACCACAATCGCGCCGACCACGGCCACCAGGAAGCTGTGGAGATTAAACCCACTGACATCGCCGCCGATACCAAACATCGTTGCCAGCCACCCACCGACCACAGCACCGACAATACCGAGAATGCAGGTCAGGATAAATCCGCCGCCATCACGCCCCGGCATAATCAGCTTGGCGATAACCCCCGCAATCAGACCAAAAATAATCCAGGCAATAATTCCCATTTTCAGGCCCTCTTTCCAGTGAACGCATACGCAAGACATTCCTGCGCCAGCACGTTAAGTATAGGCAAGCCATCGCTACCTGCTGTTTGCACTCAGACTTAATTCATTGGCTGGAGTAAAAAATTTCATCCATTTGTATTAAGTTCCGTCTCGCGATGCCGATAACCCAACGATAAGCCAGGTATCCAGGAGTCATTAGGTGTGAGTAACTACAATGAGCAGTTCCTGAAGCAAAACCCGCTCGCAGTATTAGGGGTACTCCGGGACTTAAATTCACAGCAGGTTCCCCTGCGTATCTCCTGGTCAGGAGGTCAGTTCATCAGCAAAATTCTTGCTGTCAGCCCGGACGAATTGATCATGGATTTTGGCAGTCAGGAGTATGAAAACCAGGCCGTGCAACGCGCCAGCCAGATCTCAATTATCGCCGAAACGCAGGGTGCCAAGGTGGAGTTTACCCTGCCACAGCTGACAAAAGGCGAGTATCAACGATTGCCAGCCTTTGTCTCATCGTTGCCACCTTCGCTGTGGTTCGTCCAGCGCCGGGAATACTTCCGCATCGGTGCACCGTTACACCCGCCCTATCACTGCAAGGCGAAAATGCCGGACAACAGTATCCTGCATTTCCGCTTATTCGATTTGTCTCTTGGCGGCATGGGCGCGCTATTAGAAGGGGCTACACCGGAGGGGCTGGTCGAAGGTATGCGCTTCTCGCAGGTTGAACTGAATATGGAACAATGGGGCGTGTACCACGTTGATGCCCAGCTCATCTCGATTACCGAGCGAAAAGTGATCGACGGGAAAAATGAGACCATCACCACTCCCCGCCTGAGCTTTCGTTTTCTCAACGTCGGCCCGGCGGTGGAGCGGAATTTACAGCGGATTATTTTTTCGCTTGAGCGCGAGGCTCGGGAAAAGTCGAATAAAGTACGCGAGTAATATCACGCGCGTTACATCGCATCCAGCGCTCGCTGAAGCTTCCAGATATAACGTGGAGCCTGCGGCGCAGGATGGTTATCGACAACATGCTCAAAAAACTCATCGGCACTCAGATCGTTGATTTTGCTGATGGCTTTTTTCCTGTCAGAGGAGAACGTCCGCAGCAGCGCCCCGGCACCGTTCGCATATGACACCACCAGCGCATATTGCATCACCTGTGGGTCTTCAATTCCCGCCAGCGGACCGGTTTCAAGAATGCTCAGATACGCCGCCCCCATGGAGATATTGCGCTCTGGATTTTTCAGCTCGCTGGTCGACGGCTCTCCGCTCCATCCCATGCGACGATACACATCCCGCCCGGAGGTAGAGGCTTTAAGCTGCATCAGACCGATGGCATTAGATTTACTGACTGCATTGGGGTTACCCCCTGATTCAATAGCGATAATCGCCGTAATCAATTGTGGGCTAACGCCCCAGGCCGCACCGGCTTTTTCACTGATAGGCATCCATTGCATCGCGCGTTTAACCGGAACTTCTGCATTCCATGGCGGATTTTTGTAATCCTGTTTTGAACTACAGCCCGCAAGTATTACAACCAAAAAAGCAAACCATCTCAATTTCACGTCATCTATCCTTATAGCCGGAACCTGTCGCTGAGGTGACAACGACATACCTACGCGGCATGATATACATTTGGTTTTAGTTGTAGCAAGGAAATGCCATGTCCCGGTTTCACTTAATTGCCCCGTCGGGCTACTGTATCAACCAGCAGGCAGCATTACGTGGGCTTGCGCGTCTTACCGAGGCCGGTCATCAGGTCGATAACACTGCCGTCATTGCCCGTCGCTGTCAGCGTTTTGCCGGTACCGAATCCGAGCGTCTGGCGGATGTGAACTCACTCGTTGAGCTAAAAACGCCTGATACTATTGTGATGGCGGTGCGCGGCGGCTACGGTGCAAGCCGTTTGCTGGCAGATATTGACTGGCAGGCGCTGGCCGTTCGCCAGCAACAGAACCCACTCCTGCTGTGTGGTCACAGCGATTTCACGGCCATTCAGTGCGGGCTGCTGGCGAAGAGTCATGTCATCTCGTTTAGTGGTCCGATGCTGGCGGCTAACTTCGGTGCCGAAGAAATGAATGCCTTTACCGAGCACCATTTTTGGCAGGCTTTACGCAATGCCGAATTTACCCTCGACTGGCAAGGTCATGGCCCGGATTGCGCTACCGAAGGCACGCTGTGGGGCGGAAATCTGGCGATGCTCATTTCGCTGATGGGGACGCCGTGGATGCCCGCCATTGAGAACGGTATTCTGGTGCTGGAAGACATCAACGAGCACCCGTTTCGCATCGAGCGCATGCTGCTGCAACTTTATCATGCCGGGATCCTCGCCCGCCAGAATGCCATCATTCTCGGCAGTTTTAGCGGCAGTGCGCCTAATGATTATGATGCCGGTTATAGTCTTGATTCAGTCTGCGCGTTTTTGCGTGCCAAATTATCGGTTCCACTGTTAAGCGGCCTCGATTTTGGCCATGAACAACGCACCGTCACCTTACCTTTAGGGGCCAAAGCCGTGCTGAAAAATGATAAAAACGGCAGTCAACTCACAATCTCCGGTCATCCGGTGCTTAAATCGTAAAAAAAGCCTGCCTCAGGGCTAAGTAAAACGCTGTTTCTGTCGTTATTATGTTAGGGTTTATTAATACGAAACAGCGTAATTCAGGAGTAACCGAACGTTGGATGCCGCAGCAATCATTAGCCTTTTTATTTTGGGTTCCGTTCTCGTCACCTGCAGTATCTTGCTTAGTTCATTCTCATCACGTCTTGGTATCCCGATTCTGGTGATTTTCCTCGCTATTGGCATGTTAGCGGGCGTGGACGGTGTTGGCGGCATTCCTTTTGATAACTACCCGTTTGCCTACATGGTCAGTAACCTGGCGTTGGCCGTGATCCTGCTTGACGGCGGGATGCGGACCCAGGCCAGCTCCTTTCGTGTTGCGCTAGGCCCGGCATTATCGCTGGCGACCGTGGGCGTGCTGATTACCTCTGGTTTAACCGGCATGATGGCGGCATGGCTGTTTCATCTGGATCTCATCGAAGGGCTGCTGATTGGCGCGATTGTCGGTTCAACCGATGCCGCAGCGGTATTTTCCCTGCTCGGCGGTAAAGGACTGAACGAACGTGTGGGATCAACGCTGGAAATTGAGTCAGGTAGTAATGACCCAATGGCCGTATTTCTGACCATTACGCTTATCGAAATGATCCAGAACCACGAGACCGGTTTAAGCTGGATGTTCGCCGTGCATATTATCCAGCAGTTTGGCTTAGGCATCGCTATCGGTCTCGGCGGTGGATACCTGCTCCAGCAGATGATTAATCGTATTTCACTGCCTGCCGGGCTGTATCCGCTGCTGGCCTTAAGCGGCGGGATCCTGATTTTTGCCCTGACTACCGCGCTTGAAGGCAGCGGCATTCTGGCGGTTTATCTGTGTGGTTTCCTGTTGGGGAATCGCCCGATCCGCAACCGATTCGGTATTCTGCAAAACTTTGACGGTCTGGCCTGGCTGGCGCAAATTGCCATGTTCCTGGTGCTGGGATTGCTGGTGACGCCGTCCGATCTGTTGCCTATTGCGATTCCGGCGCTGATTTTGTCAGCCTGGATGATTTTCTTCGCGCGTCCGTTGTCGGTGTTCGCCGGATTGCTGCCATTTCGTGGTTTCAATCTGCGCGAGCGCATTTTCATTAGCTGGGTTGGCTTGCGTGGTGCGGTACCTATCATCCTTGCCGTCTTCCCGATGATGGCGGGTCTGGAAAATGCGCGTTTGTTCTTTAACGTCGCATTCTTTGTGGTACTGATCTCACTGCTGTTCCAGGGAACGTCGCTGTCGTGGGCCGCCAAAAAAGCCAAAGTCGTGGTTCCGCCAGTCGGCTGGCCGGTTTCACGTATTGGTCTCGATATTCACCCGGATAATCCCTGGGAGCAATTCGTTTACCAGTTGAGTGCCGATAAATGGTGCGTAGGGGCCGCATTGCGTGACCTGCATATGCCAGAGGAAACGCGTATTGCCGCACTGTTTCGTGACAACGTGCTGTTTCACCCCTCAGGCAGTACCCGCCTGCGTGAAGGCGATGTGCTGTGCGTCATTGGCCGCGAACGCGACCTGCCCGCCTTAGGCAAGCTGTTCAGCCAGTCGCCGCCGGTGTCGTTAGATCAGCGTTTCTTTGGTGATTTTATTCTCGAAGCCAGCGCGAAATATGCCGATGTGGCTCTGATTTATGGTCTGGAAGATGGCACCGGGTATCGCGATAAGCAGCAAACGCTGGGGGAAATTGTTCAGCAGCTGTTGGGTGCTGCGCCGGTCGTCGGTGACCAGGTGGAATTTGCCGGTATGATCTGGACGGTCGCCGAGAAAGAGGATAATGCCGTGCTGAAAGTGGGTGTCCGCGTGGCAGAAGATGAGGATGAATAACGCAGTTGTTTTGGCCGGGTGACGGCTGCGCCTTACCCGGCCTACAAATGTACTGCTTCTGTAGGCCTGATACGCGCCATCAGGCAATCCGACAAAAGTTACACCGTCACTACCGATACGCGCAGCGCCAGCGAGCACATTAATTCATAGCCCACCGTGCCCGCCGCTGTCGCCACATCGTCGATTTTAATCTCTTTGCCCCACAGTTCCACAGGCGTTCCTATCCCCGCCTGTGGGCATGGCGTCAGGTCTACCGCCAGCATATCCATGGATACCGTGCCGACCGTCCCGGTCCGTACACCGTCCACCAGCACCGGTGTCCCACTTGGCGCATGGCGCGGATAACCATCGGCATAGCCTGTCGCCACAATCCCTATGCGCTGTTCACCGCTGGCAGTGTAACGACCGCCGTAACCCACCCGATCACCCGCTTTCAGCGTTTGCACGCCGATAATCTCACTGCTCAGCGTCATCACTGGCTTAAGTCCGGTGTTGGCAATATCCCGCCATTGTCCCGACGGCGACGCGCCGTACAGAATAATACCCGGACGAACCCAGTCATAATGCGCTTGTGGGTGCCACAGCGTCGCAGCCGAATTCGACAGCGAACGTCGACACTCCAGCCCTTCCGTTGCCTGCGCAATACGCGCCATCGCGTCCTTGATGCCATCCGGATGTTCAGCATCAGCAAAATGCGACATCAGCGTCATCTCACCCACGTTAGGCATTGCCCGCAACTGTTGCCAGACGGTCGCTACTCGCTCTGGTAAGAAACCCAGCCGGTTCATGCCGCTATTCACCTTCAGGTAAATATCCAGCGGTGCGTTCAGGCGGGCATTTTGCAACGCTTTGAGCTGCCAGTTACTGTGGACACAGGTGGTCAGACGATATGTGTCATACACCGTCAGGTCTGCGGCATGGAAAAAACCCTCCAGCATTAAAATCGGTCCTTTCCATCCCCGCTCCCGCAGGGTGATCGCCTCCTCGAGATTGAGCATAGCGAAACCATCGGTCGCTCCCAGTGCATTCCAGACACGTTCTATACCGTGTCCGTAGGCATTGGCTTTCACCACCGACCAGACGCGGGAGTCCGGCGCAGCCTGACGCGTAATGGTCAGATTTTGTTTCAACGCCTGCAGGTCAATGCTGGCCAGTATCGGGCGGGTCATCTCGCGTCCTTATTAGTTATGTACACCGTGTAAATGCCGCGGGCGAGACGGGGTAAATCCCGGACTGTAACGCGCCACGCTCAGATCGTCATAAGGTATGGCTGGCGTGCGACCAGAGAGAATATCGCTCAGCAACTGACCCGATCCACAGGCCATTGTCCAACCCAATGTGCCATGACCCGTATTGAGCAGCAGATTCTTAAAGCGGGTACGCCCCACCACTGGCGTTCCGTCTGGCGTCATCGGACGCAGCCCGGTCCAGAAGGTGGCTTGTTCAACATGACCGCCGCGCGGAAAGAGATCGCGCACCACCATCTCCAGCGTTTCACGACGTGGCTGTAGTAGCTCGGTATTAAAACCCACAATCTCTGCCATACCGCCAACACGAATACGCTCATCAAAACGGGTAATGGCGATTTTGTAGGTTTCATCAAGAATAGTGGAAACCGGCGCACCATCATCTTCTGCCACCGGAATGGTTAATGAGTAGCCCTTAAGCGGATACACCGGAATATCAACGATCCCTTTGAGCATCGCCGTGGAGTACGAGCCAAAGGCCATAACATAGGCATCGGCTTTGATAACTTCGTCGCCACACTGGACACCATATATTTGCTCGCCTTCGCTGAGTAGCTTATCGACAGGAGTGTTAAAACGGAATTTTACCCCCGCCTGCTCGGCCATTTGCGCCAGACGCTGGGTAAACAGCTGACAGTCACCGGTTTCGTCATTCGGTAACCGTAACCCGCCTGTTAGTTTGTGCGCGACCTCTGCCAGCGCAGGTTCGACTTCCGCCAGACGATTTGCCTCCAGAAGTTGGTACGGCACACCGGCATCTTCCAACACGGCAATATCACGCGTGGCGTTCTCATACTGTTGAGCGGTTCTAAACAGTTGTAACGTACCGCCCTGACGACCCTCATACTCGATCCCCGTTGTGGCTCGCAGCGCCTTCAGACAATCACGGCTGTATTCCGCCAGACGCACCATGCGCCCTTTGTTTTCCATGTAGTGGCTGGTGTCGCAGTGGCGCAGCATTTGCCACATCCACTTCAGTTGGAACTGCGTTCCGTCGAGGCGTACAGCCAACGGCGCGTGGCGCTGAAACATCCATTTAATCGCTTTTAGCGGTACGCCTGGCGCCGCCCACGGCGCGGCATAACCTGGAGAGATTTGCCCGGCGTTAGCCGCACTGGTTTCCAGTGCCGGACCCGGCTCACGATCGATGACGGTGACATCGTGTCCAGCCTGACTTAAATACCAAGCGCTGGTCACGCCAACGACGCCACTTCCCAGTATGACAACTCGCATAGCCACTCCGTTAACAGTAAAAGAACAATCTTCTAATTACATCTTGATAACTCAGTTGAAAATATTATTCAACATATGGCTTTTTTATGGTGATGTATCTCACACATAGCAGTGATGGCAGGGAAGTCTCTGCTTTGGCATCTCCTGCTGCGCGTAAATTTTATCCAGCATAAAATTTTGTTACCTGGCCGCTTTTCGACGCTTCGCTGACGTGAAATCGCAAAGAAAAAATTTCTCCTGCAGCACGCTTTTTAACACCATGATCTATGCTTGAAATGAGGTACTCCAGACAGAGAGTGCCGCCAACAATGAGGGTGCGCGAATGGCTACGATTGATTCCATGAACAAGGACAGCACACGGTTAAGCGATGGACCCGACTGGACGTTTGATCTGCTGGATGTCTATCTGGCAGAGATAGACCGCGTGGCGAAACTCTACAGGCTGGATACCTACCCGCACCAAATCGAGGTGATCACCTCTGAGCAAATGATGGACGCCTACTCCAGCGTCGGGATGCCAATCAACTATCCGCACTGGTCGTTTGGTAAAAAATTTATTGAAACCGAACGCTTGTACAAGCATGGTCAGCAAGGACTGGCCTATGAGATTGTTATTAACTCCAACCCGTGTATCGCGTACCTGATGGAAGAGAACACCATCACCATGCAGGCGCTGGTCATGGCGCATGCCTGCTATGGACATAACTCGTTCTTCAAGAATAATTACCTGTTCCGCAGTTGGACGGACGCCAGCTCCATCGTCGATTACCTGATCTTTGCGCGAAACTACATTACCCAGTGTGAAGAGCGTTACGGTGTTGATGAAGTTGAGAAACTCCTCGACTCCTGCCATGCGCTGATGAATTACGGCGTTGACCGCTATAAACGCCCGCAAAAAATCTCACTACAGGAAGAGAAGGCCCGGCAGAAAAGCCGTGAAGAGTATCTGCAAAGCCAGGTGAATATGCTGTGGCGTACGTTGCCGAAGAAAGAGGAAGAGAAGACGATCTCTACCGCACGGCGCTATCCTTCTGAGCCGCAGGAAAACCTGCTGTATTTTATGGAGAAAAACGCCCCACTGCTTGAGTCCTGGCAGCGAGAGGTCCTGCGTATTGTGCGTAAGGTGAGCCAGTATTTTTATCCGCAGAAACAGACTCAGGTGATGAACGAAGGATGGGCAACCTTCTGGCACTACACTATCCTCAACCATCTTTATGATGAAGGCAAAGTCACCGAGCGCTTTATGCTGGAGTTTCTGCATAGCCATACCAACGTGGTATTCCAGCCACCGTATAACAGTCCATGGTATAGCGGGATAAACCCTTATGCGCTGGGCTTTGCTATGTTCCAGGATATCAAACGTATTTGTCAGTCGCCCACCGAGGAGGACAAATACTGGTTCCCCAATATTGCGGGTTCCGACTGGCTGGAAACGCTACATTTCGCAATGCGCGATTTTAAAGATGAGAGCTTTATCAGCCAGTTCCTGTCACCAAAAGTGATGCGCGATTTCCGCCTGTTCACGGTGCTGGATGATGACCGCCATAATTACCTGGAAATTTCAGCGATTCACAATGAGGAGGGGTATCGCGAGATCCGTAACAGGCTGTCATCGCAATATAACCTGAGCAACCTGGAGCCGAATATTCAAATCTGGAATGTCGATCTGCGCGGCGACCGTTCACTGACCTTGCGTTACATCCCACATAACCGCGCGCCGTTGGATAAAGGACGCAAAGAAGTGTTGAAGCATGTTCATCGGCTGTGGGGATTTGATGTGATGCTGGAGCAGCAAAATGAGGACGGCAGCGTTGAGCTGCTGGAGCGTTGCCCGCCAAGGATGAACGGCCTGTAAAGCTGATTGCCGGGGGCGGTATAAACACCTTATCCGGCCTACGACGCAGACGCATTGTAGGCCGGATAAGACGCTTTGGCGTCACCATCCGGCATTGCGCGATTAGCGTCCCTGAATAGCTAAATCGCCTGGTAAATTCTTCTGCATACGGTGCCAAATCTCGCCACTGTCGTGACCATAACGGCGCACCGTTTCATAGACCGAATCATGAGCGCCCTGCTCACACAGCTCTGACAGCTTACGGTAGAAGTTCAGCGCCAGGCCGCGCGCTTCCGGGTTGGCAAAGTAATGACGGCCAATACGCGTATAAAGTCCTTTCATGCCGTTGAGGATCAAACCGTAAATCGGATTGCCCGACGCAAATGCCAGACCGCGGAAAATGTTGTAGTCCAGATCGGCAAACGCGTCAGCATGGTCAGCAACCTGATTCGCCGTGGCCAAAACGTCCTGGGCTTTATCAGGATGTTGGCGGAATGCGGTGCGAATAAAGATCGTCGAGATGTTGGTACGCACAGACAGCAGATTATCAATCAACTGCGGAACGCTTTCGTGATCGAGACGCGCCAACGTTTCCAGGATATTCAGTCCGGAGGTTTCCCAGAAGTTATTCACTTTCGTCGGTTTGCCGTGTTGAATGGTCAACCAGCCGTCCCGCGCCAGACGCTGCAATACTTCGCGTAACGTGGTACGTGTTACTCCAATAAGTTCGGAGAGTTCACGTTCAGCGGGCAAAATAGTGCCAGGTGGGAAGCGGTTATTCCAGATACTCTCAATGATGTACTCTTCCGCGAACCCAGCCGGGCTTTGCGCCTTAATGACCATAGTAAAAATTCCATTACACAGCAAAACATAGTTATACACATCATACCAGATGGGTATCTTAGCTGATAGCTGACGCAATGAAGAAAAAGTGGATCAAGGCTTCATTTTCCAAATAACGCTACAGTACAGCCAACCTTGCCAGTCTCGTGAATAGCTTGCCTGTACTCCCACCTCCCGCTAAGCTTTGCGGTCAAACATAAAAACATGATTTCATTTTTAAAGGTAGGGAAATCACCATGGAGCTATCATGGGGCCGCGCTATGTGGCGCAATTTTTTAGGCCAGTCGCCGGACTGGTATAAACTTGCACTGCTCGTCTTCTTAATCGTTAACCCGCTTATTTTTTTCATCAATCCCTTTATTGCGGGTTGGTTGCTGGTGGCCGAATTCATTTTTACGCTGGCAATGGCGCTTAAGTGTTATCCACTGTTGCCGGGCGGGCTGTTAGCCATCGAAGCTGTCGTCATCGGCATGACCAGCGCCGCACATGTTCGTGAAGAAGTTGCCGCCAACCTTGAAGTGCTCTTGCTGCTGATGTTTATGGTGGCGGGCATCTACTTTATGAAGCAACTGCTGCTGTTTATTTTTACCCGACTGCTGCTCAGTATTCGCTCCAAGATGCTGCTGTCGCTGGCTTTTTGTGTTGCCGCTGCCTTCCTTTCTGCGTTCCTCGACGCACTGACCGTGGTCGCGGTCGTGATCAGCGTGGCGGTCGGTTTTTACGGTATCTACCATCGCGTCGCCTCATCCCGCCCGGAAGATAACAATTTGCTGGATGACAGCCATATCGACCAGCACAATAAAGCCGTACTCGAGCAGTTCCGCGGTTTTCTGCGCAGCCTGATGATGCACGCGGGAGTCGGCACCGCGTTAGGCGGTGTGATGACCATGGTTGGCGAACCGCAGAACCTGATTATCGCCAAAGCGGCTGGCTGGCATTTTGGTGATTTTTTCCTGCGCATGTCACCGGTCACCGTTCCGGTGTTGATTTGCGGTCTGCTCACCTGCCTGCTGGTTGAAAAGTTACGTTGGTTTGGCTACGGAGAAACATTACCGGAAGCGGTCCGTGGCGTTCTGCAACAGTTTGACGATGAAAGCCGTCAACAACGTACCCGCCAGGATAAAATCAAGCTGATTATTCAGGCTGTTATCGGCGTATGGCTGGTCGTCGCCCTCGCGCTGCATCTGGCAGAAGTCGGATTAATTGGCCTCTCGGTGATTATTCTGGCGACGTCGTTAACCGGTGTCACTGACGAACACGCTATTGGTAAAGCCTTCACCGAATCGCTGCCCTTCACCGCGCTGCTTACCGTATTTTTCTCCGTGGTTGCGGTGATTATCGATCAGCAACTCTTTGCGCCGATTATTCAGTTTGTTTTGCAGTCTTCTGAACATGCACAGCTGACCCTGTTCTATCTTTTCAACGGTCTGCTGTCGTCAATTTCAGACAACGTCTTTGTTGGCACCATTTACATCAACGAAGCGAAAGCGGCGCTGGAGCACGGGACGATTAGCCTGAATCAATATGAACTGTTAGCGGTGGCGATTAATACCGGAACCAACCTGCCTTCCGTGGCGACACCAAATGGTCAGGCGGCATTCTTGTTCCTGCTTACCTCCGCACTGGCACCACTGATTCGCCTCTCCTATGGCCGTATGGTGTGGATGGCATTGCCGTATACGATCGTCCTGACGCTGGTGGGTCTGTTGTGCGTAGAGTTCACGCTGGTCCCCGTGACCGAATGGATGATGCAAACAGGCTGGTTAGCTACACTTTCATAACAATAAACCGGGTAAATCACTGCCCGGTTTGACTTTTTGCATGATAATTATCCGATTACACAATATTTCAATTGCCGCTAGTGGCGCATAAATTGAATTGGTTTAAACTGCGGTCTCTACGCATGTTGCAGGGAAATTATTATGTTGCGATTTTTAAACCAGTGCTCCCGTGGGCGTGGAGCATGGTTATTGCTGGCGCTCACCGCCCTGGCGTTGGAACTTGTTGCCTTGTGGTTCCAGCATGTCATGCTGCTTAAACCTTGCGTGTTGTGTATTTACGAACGTAGCGCATTATTTGGCGTGATGGGTGCTGGTCTGGTGGGCGCCATCGCCCCAAAAACGCCGCTGCGTTATGTGGCGATGCTTATCTGGATTTACAGCGCCTGGCGCGGACTTCAGTTAGCGTATGAACACACGATGATTCAGCTGCACCCGTCACCGTTCATGACCTGTGATTTTGCTGCGCGCTTCCCGAGTTGGTTACCGCTGGATAAATGGCTGCCGCAGGTATTTATGGCTTCCGGTGACTGTGCTGAGCGTCAGTGGTCATTTTTAACCCTGGAGATGCCGCAGTGGCTGCTGGGGATTTTTGCCGCCTATCTGGTCGTTGCCGTGTTGGTGCTAATAGCACAGCCGTTCAAACCGAAAAAACGTGACCTCTTCGGTCGCTAACAGAGACGCTCCTTCGGGAGCGTTTTTTTTGCCTTAAATTCATTGCCTGCTGGCATCTATAAGATGTATATTAAATGCATCTTATAGATGCCACACCAAGGAGATGTCTTATGTCCCATCTACGCATCCCGGCAAACTGGAAAGTTAAACGCTCCACTCCCTTCTTTACGAAAGACAATGTCCCGGCCGCTCTGCTTTCTCACCACAACACAGCAGCGGGCGTTTTTGGACAACTCTGCGTGATGGAAGGCACGGTAACGTATTACGGTTTTGCCAATGAAGACGCAAAAGAACCTGAAGTAAAAGTGGTCATTAATGCCGGACAATTCGCGACCAGCCCACCGCAGTACTGGCATCGCGTTGAATTAAGCGACGATGCGCAGTTCAACATTAATTTCTGGGTTGAAGATGACAACCATAGTGATGAGATGTATCAGGCGAAAAAGTCTTAATCCTTAACGCCTGTTAATCGATGGGCGGCTTAGTCCGCCCATGAAGGTTTGTTCAGAATATGGTCCTGCCAGTCACGCACTTCTGATTCTTTCACCGCGATATGGCGTACTGAAATACGCTCACCGTGCATTGCCGCCTTTGACCCCGTCAGCAATGGGTGCCAGTCCGGTAACCCTTTCCCTTCCGCTAATAAACGATAGGCGCAGGTCATCGGCAACCATTCAAAGGTTGGCAGGTTATCACGCGTGAGTTTGATGCAATCGGGCTCGTATTCAAATCGTCGTTCATAATTACGGCACTGGCAGGTTTTGATATTGAGTTGCTTACACGCGACGTTGGTAAAGTAGATTTCGTCGGTGTCTTCATCCATCAGCTTATGCAGGCAGCACTGGCCGCACCCATCACATAATGACTCCCACTCGGCATCGGTCATTTCATCAAGGGTTTTACTTTGCCAGAAAGGTATGTCGCTCATCAGGGTATCCGCTATTTCACTAAAGCTGCACCTTATAACCAGTCTGGCACGTTGATGCAAGTTTTGCCGCCCGAAATAGGCGGCAAGCAGAGATTACAACACCCGGGTGGTTAGCGTCTGACCATGGAAACTGATAGCCAGTTCATCACCGCTGTGTAACGGCCCAACGCCTGCTGGCGTCCCGGTCAGTACCACATCACCGGCTTTAAGCGTGAAGAATCGGCTCATGTAAGCAATCAATGGAACAATATGATGGATCATATCCGCCGTAGTGCCCTGCTGGCGCACTTCGCCATTCACCGTTAATCCGAGCTGAGTATCCTGCGGATCACCGTTAAATTCCGCGACCGGAATAAACCCGGACAGCGGACAAGAGTTGTCAAAACCCTTCGCTTTTTCCCACGGCTGACCCGCTTTTTTCATTTTGCTCTGGATATCACGCAGGGTCAGGTCCAGCGCCACACCATAGCCAGCGATGGCTTTGCGCACATGCTCTTCTGTCGCCTGGCGCAGGGTTGCCCCGATCAGCACGGCCAGTTCAACTTCGTGATGAACGGAACCCATATCCGCCGGAATAACCAGCGGTTGGCGCAAATCACACAGCGCAGTTTCAGGCTTAATAAACAACACCGGCTCTTCCGGCGTTGCTCCCCCCATCTCTTTAATATGGTTTGCATAATTGCTACCTACGCAAACCACTTTGCTCACCGGATAATCCAGCAGAGCACCATGCCAGTTGTGATGTTGATACATTACTTTCCCCTAACGTAGTCATAGATTTCAGGTACTGCATCGATGCGACATGCTGCTGCCGGATGCAGTTTAACGTTTAGCGTCTGGTGTATTTTGTTTTACCGCAGATAAATGCTGTTTGAGTAAATCCTCAGGCGGCGGTGGTATTTGTAAATAATAGCCCTGCTCGGTGAGTGCCTGTTTTACTTTTTCAAGATCGGCATTAACCAGTTTTTTACGACCATCAAGCGGTAAAATCATTGCCAGCTTTGGCTGACCAAATCCTTTCATCAGTTCTTCAGGAACACGCGAGAAATCGTCTTTTTTTTCGACATATAAATAGGTCTGGTCACGTTTGCTGCTTCGGTAGATCACACAAAACATATCTTTTACTCTGAATTCACGGAATGGTGGCTTGCCTCAATATAATACTGACTATAACATGCCTCATAGTCTTCGGAATATCACCCCGCACTGGGGATGATAAATAGCAAATTGAGTAAGGCCAGGATGTCAAACACGCCAATCGAGCTTAAAGGCAGTAGCTTCACCTTATCAGTGGTTCACTTACATGAAGCAGAACCCGAGGTTATTCGTCAGGCGTTGGAAGACAAAATCGCGCAGGCACCTGCATTTTTAAAACATGCTCCCGTGGTGATCAACGTGAGTGGCCTTGAAAGCCCGGTAAACTGGTCGGCGCTGCAAAAAATCATCACGTCCACGGGTCTGCGCATTATTGGTGTTAGCGGATGCAAGGATGCAAAACTTAAGGCAGAAATCGACGAAATGGGGCTTCCTTTACTGACAGAAGGTAAAGAAAAAGCCATTCGTTCCGCACCTGTTGAAGCTCCGGCACCTGCCGCACCGCCGCAAAACGTTACTCCCATCACAAAAACACGATTAATAAATGTACCGGTTCGTTCCGGTCAGCGCATTTATGCTCCACAATGTGATCTGATTGTTACAAGTCACGTCAGTGCGGGCGCAGAGCTTATCGCTGATGGCAATATTCACGTTTATGGCATGATGAGAGGCCGTGCTCTGGCGGGCGCAAGCGGCGATCGGGAAGCGCAAATTTTCTGTACCCACCTGACGGCAGAACTGGTGTCTATCGCAGGTGTTTATTGGCTGAGTGATAAAATCCCAGCAGAATTTTATGGCAAAGCGGCACGTCTGCAATTGGCAGAGAACGCTTTGACAGTTCAACCGTTGAATTGATCCCTTTTTAACAAGGAATTTCTATGGCACGCATTATTGTTGTTACTTCGGGTAAAGGGGGCGTTGGCAAAACCACCTCCAGCGCGGCCATCGCTACAGGTTTGGCCCAGAAGGGAAAGAAAACAGTCGTTATTGATTTTGATATCGGCCTGCGTAACCTTGATTTGATTATGGGTTGTGAACGTCGCGTCGTTTATGACTTCGTCAACGTTATTCAGGGCGATGCGTCGTTAAATCAGGCGTTGATCAAAGATAAACGTACCGAAAATCTCTTTATTCTTCCGGCCTCACAGACTCGTGATAAAGACGCGCTGACCCGTGAAGGCGTCGCGAAAGTTCTGGACGATCTGAAAGCGATGGATTTTGACTTCATCGTCTGCGACTCCCCGGCCGGTATTGAGACCGGCGCGCTGATGGCCCTATATTTTGCCGACGAAGCCATTATTACCACCAACCCGGAAGTGTCTTCTGTACGTGACTCTGACCGTATTCTGGGTATTCTGGCGTCGAAATCTCGTCGCGCTGAAAATGGCGAAGATCCGATTAAAGAGCATCTGCTGCTTACGCGCTATAACCCTGGCCGCGTAAATAAAGGTGACATGCTCAGCATGGAAGACGTACTGGAAATTCTGCGAATCAAGCTGGTTGGCGTGATTCCTGAAGATCAGTCAGTCCTGCGCGCGTCTAACCAGGGTGAGCCGGTTATTCTCGACATCAATGCTGATGCCGGCAAAGCCTATGCTGATACCGTAGACCGTCTGTTGGGAGAAGAACGTCCTTTCCGCTTCATTGAAGAAGAGAAGAAAGGTTTCCTCAAACGCCTGTTCGGAGGATAAGTTATGGCATTACTGGATTTTTTTCTCTCGCGGAAAAAGAGCACAGCGAACATCGCTAAAGAGCGACTGCAGATTATTGTTGCGGAACGTCGTCGTAGTGACGCCGAGCCGCATTATTTACCGCAGTTGAGGAAAGATATTCTCGACGTTATCTGTAAGTATGTACAAATTGATCCTGAAATGGTCACCGTACAGCTTGAACAAAAAGACGGCGATATTTCTATCCTCGAACTTAACGTGACTTTACCTGAAGCAGAAGAGTCTAAATAGCGTCTTTTGTAAATGAGTCATGGTTGAAAAAAGGCAGATTATTCTGCCTTTTTTATTTTTGATCGTAGTCCAGGCTGCGCCCCATTTATTCCAAACTGAACTTCGGGTAGTTCTCAGCAAAATAGCGACGTAAATACTCCACGGTAATACGGATTTTTGCCGACGTCGCCAGACGTGACACATAAACAGCCCAAATATTTGCTGGTTGATAATAGTCAGGCAATATATGAACCAGATGCCCACTGGCGATGTTATCGCAGACATCCCACCATGAACGTAGCGCAATCCCCTGACCATCCACACACCATTGGTGAACAACTTCGCCATGATTGGAGGAGAGCGGCCCCGTCACCTTGATCGAGTGCACGCCCTCTTTGTTACGCATTTGCCAGATGCCAAATGGATGATCGCGCTCTTTAATCACCAGGCAGGGCAACGTGGACAGATCGTTCAGTTGTTTCGGTGTACCGTGCTGCGCCACAAACTCGGGTGATGCGCATAATATTCGATAATTGGTCGCCAGCTTACGTGCGATCAAATTGGGTGCAATATCATCCCCGATACGAATATCAAGATCGACACCTTCATTAACCAGATCGACTAACCGATCCTCAACGTCAAACCGCAACTCCAGCTGCGGATACTCTTTTGCCAGCGCTGACAACGCTGGAGCCACGACACGGCGACCAAAACCAAAGCTGCTGATAATACGTAACATCCCCTGCGGGATCTGCCGGACATCAGACAGCTCATCCATCATCTGATCCACATCCTGCAGGATCCGCTGGGCCCATTCGTAGATCCGTTCCCCTTCCTCCGTGATGGTGACACGCCGTGTCGTACGGTGTAACAACACCACGTTCAGTGTCTGTTCCAGCAACGCAACACGCTTGCTGATAAAAGCGGGTGAAACGCCTAGCTCCTCAGCAACCGCGGCAAAACCCGCGCGGCGGGCAACCAGCATAAAGACGCGTAAATCATTTAACAGCGGCAGATTATTCATGATCTGTGTTTTATGTTTCACCAGTTGGAGGGATTAACTATTAATCAGTCAATTATAGGATAAGGGGAAAGTCAATTTTGATGGCGTACAAGTGAGAGCTGCTATGAAGAAAACCTGTCGTATTGCCGCTATCCCCGGAGATGGCATTGGTAAAGAAGTCCTGCCTGAAGGCATTCATGTGTTACAGGCAGCCGCCGAACGCTGGGACCTGTCGCTCAGCTTTGAGCAAATGGAATGGGCCAGCTGCGAGTACTATACGCATCACGGCAAGATGATGCCGGATGACTGGCATGAACAGTTGAAATCCTTCGACGCTATCTACTTTGGTGCCGTCGGCTGGCCGGACACCGTACCGGATCACATCTCACTATGGGGCTCGTTACTCAAGTTTCGTCGTGAGTTCGATCAATACGTCAACCTGCGTCCGGTACGCCTGTTTCCTGGTGTTCCTTGCCCATTGGCGGGTAAGAAACCCGGCGACATTGATTTCTACGTTGTGCGTGAAAATACCGAAGGCGAGTATTCATCACTGGGCGGGCGCGTAAGCGAGGGTGTCGGTCTTCACGCGTCGTGGCGTTGATCGCATTTTGCGTTACGCGTTTGAACTGGCACAGAGCCGTCCGCGTAAAACGCTGACCTCGGCCACCAAATCAAACGGCCTGGCCATCAGCATGCCTTACTGGGATGAGCGTGTTGAAGCAATGGCCGCCCAGTACCCTGAAATCCGCTGGGATAAACAGCATATCGACATTCTGTGCGCCCGTTTTGTCATGCAACCAGAGCGTTTTGATGTGGTGGTCGCCTCTAACCTGTTTGGCGACATCCTGTCCGATTTAGGGCCAGCCTGTACTGGCACGATTGGCATTGCACCCTCGGCAAACTTAAATCCGGAACGAACCTTCCCATCGTTGTTCGAACCGGTCCACGGTTCGGCCCCGGATATCTACGGCAAGAATATTGCTAACCCAATTGCCACCATCTGGGCTGGTGCGATGATGCTGGATTTCCTTGGCAACGGCGATGCGAATTATCAGGCCGCCCACGATGGCATTCTGGCCGCGATTGAACAGGTGATTGCCAGCGGCCCTAAAACGCCGGATATGAAAGGCAATGCCACCACGCAACAGGTAGGTGACGCTATCTGCCGGGCACTGCGTTAGAGGTCAAACCACGAAATATGAACCGCGTCACTGACGCGGTTTTTTTATGTGTTCTGTACGTCAAATAACCTGCGTGAATTCACTTTTTATTATTTCCGTTCCGTGTTTTATTGCTTCACGCATCAGGCAATTGTTTAATTCGTGTAAAGAACAAATAATAAAATTGTTAAATACGAAGCGACAAAATCTTACCCTACAGCATGATAACAACGACAGGCTAATGCCAAACGCGGGCGACTATGCCCAGGAGATCATCCATGTTGAGCAACGTAAAGAAAAAAGATGTGCCACTGATAGCCATCAGCCTGGTGGCTATTCTTTTTATCGCCGCCACACTCAGTCTCTTCCCTCAGCAGTCTGCACAAGTAGCGAATACCATTTTTAACGGTGTCACTCGCATGCTGGGTTCCGCCGTGCAGATCCTGGTCCTCATGGCTATGGGGCTGGTTGTCTGGCTGGCCACCAGCAAATACGGCAATATTCGCCTCGGTGAAGGTAAAGCAGAATACAGTACGCTTTCCTGGCTGTTTATGTTTATTTGCGCTGGATTAGGCTCCTCCACGCTCTACTGGGGTGTTGCTGAATGGGCCTATTACTACCAAACACCGGGTCTGAACATCGCCCCACACTCACAAAAAGCGCTGGAATTCAGTCTGCCCTATTCCTTTTTCCATTGGGGGATCAGCGCGTGGGCGACCTACACACTGGCCTCGTTAACCATGGCCTACCATTTCCATGTGCGTAAAAACAAAGGGTTGAGCCTGTCCGGGATAATTGCTGCTATCACCGGCGTTCATCCACAGGGCGTATGGGGAAGACTGGTCGATTTGATGTTCCTGATCGCCACCGTCGGCGCGTTAACCATCTCCCTGGTCGTTACCGCTGCAACCTTCACCCGTGGTTTATCAGCACTTACCGGTTTACCGGATAACTTTACGGTGCAAGCCTTTGTGATCCTGTTCTCTGGCGGCATCTTCTGCCTCAGCTCCTGGATTGGCATCAACAATGGTCTGCAACGTCTGAGCAAGATGGTGGGCTGGGGGGCATTTTTACTGCCGTTGGTGGTACTGATTGTCGGCCCAACCGAGTTCATCACCAATAACATCATCAACGCTATCGGCCTGACGACACAAAACTTTTTGCAGATGAGCCTGTTTACCGACCCGCTCGGTAACGGTGAGTTTACCCGCAACTGGACGGTGTTCTACTGGCTGTGGTGGATCTCCTACACCCCGGGCGTCGCTATGTTTGTGACGCGCGTTTCTCGCGGGCGCAAAATCAAAGAGGTTATCTGGGCATTAATCCTTGGCAGTACCGTCGGCTGTTGGTTCTTCTTCGGGGTGATGGAGAGCTACTCTATCCATCAGTTTGTCAATGGCGTGATTGATATCCCGCAGATCATGGCAACGCAGGGCGGAGAAACGGCGGTGCAGCAGGTACTGATGTCACTGCCTGCCGGGAAGCTGTTCCTGGTCGCGTATCTGGCCATCATGATCATTTTCCTTGCCTCGCATATGGATGCCGTGGCCTACACCATGGCCGCCACCAGCACACGTAACCTACAGGAAGGGGAAGATCCTGAACGAGGTTTACGTCTGTTCTGGTGTGTGGTTATCACATTGATTCCATTATCCATTTTATTCACCGGTGCGTCTCTGGAAACAATGAAGACCACGGTGGTACTGACCGCCCTTCCCTTCCTCGCCATCCTGTTGGTGAAGGTCGGCGGTTTTCTGCGCTGGGTACGGCAGGATTATGCCCATGTTCCTGCTCACCAAATCGAAAGTCATCTTCCCGAAGCACCGGTCGACGCGCCCGTCACGCCACCGGCTGGGACACTACTCAAAGGCGGCAATTAAGCGCCAGTAAAAAATCCTCTTACTCACAAATTAAAGGTAATCCAATGAGCAATCTGAGCCCTGAGTTTATTCTGCCGCAAAATTTTTGTGCCAATCCGCAGGACGCCTGGACTATCCCGGCACGGTTCTATACCGACCAGCAGGCTTTTGAACACGAACAAGAGAACGTGTTTGCCAAAAGCTGGATTTGTGTTGCCCACAGCAGCGAACTGGCAAAGCCAAATGACTATGTCACACGTGAAGTGATTGGTGAGAACATCGTGCTGGTGCGTGGTCGCGATAATGTACTGCGCGCATTCTACAACGTCTGCCCGCATCGTGGTCATCAACTGCTGAGCGGCGAAGGGAAAGCCAAAAACGTGATTACCTGCCCCTACCACGCGTGGGCGTTCAAACTTGATGGCAATCTGGCGCATGCGCGTAACTGTGAAAACGTCGCCAACTTTGACAGTGAAAAGGCTCATCTGACACCAGTACGACTCGAAGAATATGCCGGTTTTGTCTTCATCAATATGGACCCGAACGCCGGTAGCGTTGAAGATCAGCTTCCGGGACTGGCAGCCAAAGTCGTCGAGGCCTGCCCTGACGTGCACGATCTAAAACTCGCCGCGCGTTTCACTACCCGCACGCCGGCCAACTGGAAAAATATCGTTGATAACTATCTGGAGTGCTACCACTGCGGTCCGGCCCACCCTGGTTTTTCCGACTCAGTACAGGTTGACCGTTACTGGCATACCATGCACGGCAACTGGACGCTGCAATACGGTTTTGCCAAACCCTCTGAGCAGTCGTTTAAGTTCGAAGAAGGGGTTGATGCTGCGTTCCACGGCTTCTGGTTGTGGCCGTGCACCATGCTCAACGTCACGCCAATCAAAGGCATGATGACTGTTATTTATGAATTCCCGGTGGATGCAGAAACCACACTGCAAAACTACGACATCTATTTCACAAATGAAGAGCTGACCGAAGAGCAAAAAGCGCTGATCGAATGGTATCGCAATGTCTTCCGCCCTGAGGATTTACGTCTGGTTGAGAGCGTACAAAAAGGTCTGAAATCACGTGGCTATCGTGGACAGGGACGCATTATGGCGGATACCAGCGGTAGCGGAATCTCCGAACATGGCATTGCCCATTTCCATAATCTGGTCGCTCAGGTGTTTCAGGAATAATCCGCGAAGGAGTTCGATATGACCGTTTTTCAGACTTCACTTTTTCGCCAGCAGGCGTTTATCGCCGGACACTGGTGTGATGCCGATGACAGTAACACGTTGTCGGTCAGCAACCCGGCAACAGGGGCCGTTCTGGGGCAAATTCCCAACATGGGAACATCGGAGGCGCAACGCGCCATTGATGCCGCATCTCAGGCGCTACCGGCCTGGCGGGCAATGACCGCAGCCCAGCGTTCCACGTTGCTTAAAGCCTGGCATCATTTAATTCTCGACAACAAAACGGCGTTGGCGCAAATCATGACCGCCGAGCAGGGCAAGCCGCTGGCTGAGGCGGAAGGAGAGATTGTCTATGCCGCGTCGTTTATTGAGTGGTTTGCCGAGCAGGCTAAACGTACTAATGGCGAGATTATCCCCTCGCCTGCGGCGGATAAGCGGTTGATGGTGATCCGTCAGGGTATTGGTGTCTGCGCGGCAATTACGCCATGGAACTTCCCTGCAGCAATGATCACCCGCAAAGCCGGTCCCGCGCTGGCCGCAGGTTGTACGATGGTAGTAAAACCGGCCAACGAAACACCGTTTACCGCTCTGGCGCTGGCAGAACTTGCACGTCAGGCCGGTATTCCGGCAGGTGTTATCAATGTCGTGACCGGAAAGTCCCGCGAAATTGGTGCATTGTTCACCGCTGACGATCGCGTACGCAAACTGTCGTTTACCGGCTCTACCGAGGTAGGGCGCGTACTGATGCGCCAGTGTGCCGACTCTATCAAAAAGGTCTCACTGGAGCTGGGCGGCAATGCGCCATTTATCGTATTTGAGGACGCGGATCTCGATAAAGCCGTTGAAGGCGCGCTGGTGGCAAAATTCCGCAATGCCGGACAGACCTGCGTTTGCGTGAACCGTTTTTACATTCATCAGGCTGTTTATGACGCGTTTTGTGAGAAATTCGTGGCCCGGGTCGCCGCGCTGAAAGTCGGCAACGGTGAGCAACCCGGCGTACAAATCGGTCCGCTAATCAATACCGCTGCCGTAGACAAAGTGCAGTCGCTTCTCGATGACGCGCTGACGCGGGGCGCCACGCTGTTAACCGGGGGGCAACGCCATGCGCTGGGAGGAAACTATTTTACGCCCACCGTCATCGGCGACGTGCAGCCGGGCATGCAGTTGCTCCAGGAAGAGATATTCGGACCGGTCGCCGCGCTGGTGAAATTTGAAGATGAACAGGATGTGATCCGCCAGGCAAATGACACCATTTATGGACTGGCATCCTACTTCTACAGCAATGATGCCGCGCGCATCTGGCGTGTTTCTGAGCAACTGGAGTATGGCATGGTCGGGATTAATACCGGACTGATCTCGAATGAAGTCGCCCCGTTCGGGGGTGTGAAGCAGTCAGGGTTGGGGCGAGAAGGTTCCGAACACGGTATCGAAGATTACCTGGAAATGAAATATCTCTGCCAGGGGCTGTAACGACAGATTCCGGCGCGCCGGGTAACCCGCGCCGGACAGATTTTTTAGGGAGTGCCGCAATGTCTGAATATCAAATGCGAGAAGTTCAGGTCAGTCAGATTGAAACGATTACCGCGCATGTAAAGCGCTTCACCTTAACGGCTGCCTCAGGCGATCTGTTGCCTGCGTTCCAGGGCGGCAGCCATATTATCGTGCAAATGCGCGATGGCGAAAATCTCTATAGCAATGCGTACTCGCTGATGAGCTCGCCGTTCGATACCCGCACCTGGCAAATTGCTGTACGCCTGGAAGAGAATTCCAAAGGCGGTTCACGATACCTGCATCAGCAGGTCAAACCCGGCGATACGCTGACGATTTCCACGCCCAATAATCTTTTCGCCCTCGAACCGCAGGCGAAAAAGCATCTGTTAATTGCTGGCGGCATTGGTATTACGCCCTTCCTGTCGCAGATCCCGGAACTCGAAAACGCCCAGGCACAGTGGCAGCTACATTACTGTTCACCCAGCCCGGAAAACTGCGCGTTTCATGATGAACTGAAACAGCACCACCAGGCCGGTCGCATTCATCTGCATCTTTCGAGCGAAGGCACACGCCTCGACCTGGCACGTCTGCTGGCCGATGTAGAACCCGGCACCCACATTTATACCTGCGGCCCGGCCGTGCTTAACGATGCCGTAAGAAGCGAGGCCGCACGCCACGGTCTGGATAACAATACGCTGCATTTTGAGCAGTTTGCGCTAGAGGATAAGAGCGGTGATGCGTTCACCCTCGTGCTGGCACGTTCCGGACGTGAGTTTGTCGTTCCGCAAGAGATGACTATTCTGCAGGTTATCGAAAATAACAAAGCTGCCAGAGTCGAGTGTCTGTGCCGTGAAGGCGTATGCGGTACCTGCGAGACGGCGATTCTTGAAGGGGAAGCGGATCACCGCGATCAATACTTTAGCGACGACGAAAAAGCCAGCCAGCAGAGCATGCTTATCTGCTGTTCACGCGCCAAAGGCAAACGCCTGGTGCTAGATTTGTAGAATTTTACCGACCGGATAAGCGATGCCCTACCCGGTCGGCCTGATCGCTTACTGCGGATAGTCCAGCAGCAGCGCCTTGAGGCGGTCGGCCATCAGTTCGCCACGCCAACCGGAAATCAGCTCCGGCAGGGACGCCTGCGGCTTTAATTTCCAGTGCCAGTTGAGCAACTGGTTGATTTGACGACGCGAAGCAAGGAGTTCCACGCTAAGATTCTGCTCCGCACTCACGTCGGCCACCAGGGCTTTAATGGCTTTGAATGCCTTGCGATAACCCGGCATATCCATCAGATTCAGCAACGGTTGCGGCAAGGCTTCTTCCGGCATTGCCTGCGCTTTCTCGACCAGTGAAATCAGCGTCTTGCCATGGAAACGAATTTCACTACCTGAGAGACCCAGGCTATCCAGTTCCCCCAGACTTCCCGGCATATAGCGGGCAACCGCCCACAAATGCTCTTCGCGCACCACGAAGTTCACTGCCAAATCGCGCTCACGCGCTTTACGCAACCGCCAGTCGGCCAGGAGTTGCAGGCAAGCGAGCTGACGGGTACGCAGCTGCCAGGCATTGGTAATTTCTCGCCACGCATCTTCGGGCGCCAGAATTTCCTGACGACGTTGTTGCATCAAACGACATTCGTCCAGCGCAGCGGGCAACCAGCCGGACGCATCGGTTTCTGCCATCAGTTTTGTGGTGATCGGTAATAAATACCAAACATCAGCCGCCGCATACTCGCACTGCCGCTCGGTCAGCGGTCTGGCCAGCCAGTCGGTGCGCGATTCACTTTTATCCAGCGCCACCCCGGTGAACTCTTCCACCATCGCAGCAAAACCCCACGACAGCGGGCGTCCACAAAAGGCGGCCAGAATCTGGGTATCGATCAGTGGTTGCGGGAGTTCACCAAACGTGTTGAGAAACACTTCCAGGTCTTCACTTCCGGCATGCAGAAATTTAGTGATCGCGGTGTCACGCAGGATATCGCGCAGCGGCGACCAGTCGGTGATCCCTAGCGGGTCAATCAGAGCAACGTGTTTGCCATCAAACAGCTGGATCAGCCCCAACTGCGGGTAGTAGGTACGCGTGCGAACAAATTCTGTATCCAGGGCTATCGCCGGAAATTCACGGACGGCTTCGCACAGCGTGGCTAACGCGTCGTCCGTAGTGATCATTTGATAATTCAAATCGTGCTCTCTTAGGTTTTCGCCAAAAAAAACGCCGGATTATCCGGCGTTTTCTGCTGGCTGTCTTAACGCTCAGCCTTTATTGTCCACTTTGCCGCGGGCTTCGTCACGTAATTCTCGTCGCAAAATTTTACCGACGTTAGATTTCGGTAACTCATCACGGAATTCCACCAGTTTCGGAACTTTGTAGCCCGTCAGATGACGACGGCAAAAAGTCACCAGCGCTTCATCGGTTAACGAAGCATCCTTCTTCACCACAAAGATTTTTACCGCCTCACCGCTGCTGCCCGACGGTACGCCGACGGCAGCCACTTCCTGAACGCCAGGGTGCTGCATGACTACATCTTCAATTTCGTTCGGATAAACGTTAAAACCCGACACCAGGATCATATCTTTCTTACGATCGACAATACGCAGGAAGCCTTCGTCGTCCATCACTGCGATATCACCCGTGTGCAACCAGCCATTTTTGACAATTTCATCGGTCGCATCCGGGCGCTGCCAGTAGCCCAACATCACCTGCGGCCCTTTAACACACAGTTCGCCCGGCTCTCCCGGCGGAACTTCATTGTCGTCATCGTCCACCAGTTTGACCTCGGTAGACGGAACCGGTAACCCGATACTGCCGCTATGGTAGTCGATATCGTGCGGGTTAACGCTTACCAGTGGAGCACACTCGGTCAGACCATAACCTTCCAGCAGATATTGGCCGGTCAGCTTCACCCAGCGTTCTGCCACCGCCTGCTGAACGGGCATTCCGCCCCCAGCAGACAGGTGCAACGACGAAAAGTCCAGTTGCTGGAACTCCTTGTTATTCAGCAACGCGTTAAACAACGTATTGACGCCGGTCATCGCGGTAAACGGGTATTTTGCCAGCTCTTTCACCAACCCCGGAATATCACGCGGGTTAGTGATCAGCAGGTTTTGTCCACCCAGTTCAATAAACAGCAGGCAGTTCATGGTGAGCGCGAAAATGTGGTACAGCGGTAGCGCCGTCACCACCAGCTCTTTACCCGGATGCAGCAACGGTCCGTAAGTGGCATTAACCTGCTCCAGGTTAGCCAGCATGTTACGGTGCGTAAGCATTGCGCCTTTCGCCACACCGGTGGTACCCCCGGTATACTGCAGGAAAGCCAAATCTTCAGACACGACTTCCGGCTTCACATACTGCATGCGGTAGCCGTTTTGCAGCGCACTGCGAAATGAGATGGCATCCGGCAGGTGATATTTTGGCACCAGACGCTTGATATACTTCACGACGAAGTTAACCAGCGTCCCTTTCGCGGTCGACAACTGATCGCCCATACGCGTCAGAATCACGTGTTGAACCGAGGTCTTATCGACCACTTTCTCCAGCGTGTGCGCAAAGTTAGAGACGATGACGATCGCCGAGGCACCACTATCGTTGAGCTGATGCTCCAGCTCGCGAGGCGTGTACAGCGGGTTAACATTCACCACAATCATGCCGGCACGTAAAATCCCAAACAGTGCAACGGGATATTGCAACAGGTTGGGCATCATCAGCGCCACGCGATCGCCCTTTTTCAGTCCAAGTCCTTGTTGCAAATAAGCCGCAAATGCCCGACTGCGCTCTTCGAGCTTGCGGAAGGTCATCACCTCCCCCATGTTCATAAACGCAGGCTGATCGGCATAGCGCCTTACTGAGTGTTCGAAGAGTTCCACCAAGGATTGATAACGGTCAGGATTGATCTCCGCGGGAACACCTGCGGGATAACGGTTAAGCCAAACCTTTTTCAATACATCACCTCTAAAATGCGTATTCGTCGTCATCACAACCCCAGGCAATAAACAAACTATTAACATAATATTAACTCAGCGTACCAGTTTGTTTATTACACAACGACAAGGTTGCGAAGCACGTCACTATTTATTTTTCTTATATCCACGTTAATGCAGAAACAGCGGACGAGCCGCTGTTTCTTTTACCATTAAAACAATGAGTTACTCTGTTACTATCGTCTGAACCTGTGCGGGACCGGGATTGTACCATCCCCATCCGCCGTAGCCACCGTAAGGCCAGCCACGCGCACCGTAGAACCAGGGGTCAATCGGCTGCGGAGGCATCACAATCTGCTGGGTAATATGCCAGCGTTTATAACCGGTTACCTGCATCAGCATGAACTTATACGGTGTACTACCAATTTTTCCGTCCACTGTTCCGCTAATGGGCCCGACTACGGTGACCAGTTGACCACGAAAATCTACCGGGTCGAGGAAGCCGTTAACATCGGCATAAATTCGCCCGCGTGACGCTTCGCCCAGAATCGGTCGTGCCCCGCTGTCGAGCGGCATGGTGGCTATCTCCAGTCGGGATTTCCCCTGCTGGTTTTGAATATCCACCACCTTACCGCCAAAACGCGCTTCTTGTCCGACGTACAACTGCGGCGCATTCATCACCCGCACCAGATCCTGCTGCGGTGTCGGGCTTGAACCTTTAATCGCATCCGGGATGGTGACACAGCCGCTTAGCGATAACGCCAATACGCCTGCCAGTACACCTTTCATTAACTGCTTTTGGACCACCATGTTGCGACTCCCTTTTCTTAGCGCCTGCCCCGGCACGTTCAGACAACTGCACATCGGCGGCTGCTCGTATTCACCGGGGGATTTACTACTAAGATTCATTCTTTACCAGGAAGTTTCTTCCACGCCACGGTGTTACGTAAATAAACCGGCTCAGCATGTTCAACAGCCACGGTCTTGCCACATGCCAGCATTTGCGCCGCGACAGGCAGCATATCTTCTGCCGCTGGAAGCAATACATCACCCTCGTTCAGCGTCAGACCACTGTCTTTGCCGAGTTCAGGCCAGGCTGGCCAGCCCGTGCCAACGGTTACCCAGTCGCCAGAAAGCTGCAGCAGGCGATCGTGTACCTGCTCCGGCGTTAATACCGCTTCCGTCTCTTCGCCGTGCCAGATACCATCTTCATCACGCTGATATTCAGCCCAGTACACTTCACCCATACGCGCATCAATCGCTGCCAGCACGCGTGTCGCACCGGATTTACGCCAGGCACCCTGTGCCATTGTCGCCAGAGTAGAAACCCCGATCATCGGTAAATTCGCCCCTAACGCCAGCCCCTGAGCGATACCAATACCGATGCGTACACCGGTGAAACTACCGGGGCCGCGACCAAATGCCAGAGCATCAATATCGGTGAGCGTTAAATCGCCAGCGTCCAGGATATCCTGGACCATCGGCAAAATTCGTTGGGTATGTTCTCGTGGGCAAAGCTCGAAGTGAGCTTTGATAGTACCGTCATTCCACAGGGCAACAGAGCACGCCTCTGTGGCGGTATCGATAGCCAGAATTCGCATGGGTATATGTGATCAGATCAATAAATTTGGCGCGCATCTTACCACACTCCGTAACAAATTACTCAGCCGATGGTATCGCAAGAAAGCGAACAGCACGCGCAATATCACGCGTACGTGGCGCAGGCGGAAGGCTTGCCAGGAAGGTCGCGCCATAAGGGCGCATCACCAGACGGTTATCACAAATCACCAGCACACCACGGTCGTCAGCATCACGGATCAGTCGCCCTACCCCCTGTTTCAGCGTGATAACCGCATCCGGGAGCTGAACCTCTTCGAACGGATCGCCGCCGCGCAGGCGGCAGTCTTCCATCCGCGCTTTTAACAGCGGATCGTCCGGGGAGGTAAACGGCAATTTATCGATAATTACCAGCGACAGCGTATCGCCACGCACGTCCACCCCTTCCCAGAAACTACTGGTGGCAACCAGCAAGGCATTCCCTGCGCTGACAAACTGCTGTAGCAGTTGCCCTTTACTGGTTTCGCCCTGTAAAAGTACGGGAAGCGTCATGGTGGCGCGGAATTGTTCCGCCAAATCACGCATCATCGCATGCGAGGTACACAGCATAAAGCAGCGCCCGTTGTTAGCTTCGATAATAGGTCGCAGCATGGATGCTAACTGGCGCGCAGCCCCCGGCTGGTTGGTTTGCGGCAGATTGCGTGGCACACACAGCAGTGCCTGACGCGTGTAATCAAAGGGGCTCGGCAGCAGCATCGATTCTGCTTCATCAATGCCCAACCGCGCCGTAAAATGGTGGAGATCGTCGTTTACCGACAATGTCGCGGAAGTGAATATCCAGCACCCCGGCTTTTGTTCCATCACTTCTTTGAATTTGTCGGCCACGGTAAGCGGCGTCAATGCGAGCGTAAAATGCCGGGAGGTACATTCATACCAGTAGCTGAATCCTGGCTGGTTGATCTCTTTCAGGCGTTTTAATCGGGCACGGTAGAGCGTGGCGCGCTCAAACGCGGCATCCAGCAGCGCAGAGCGCCCGAGTGACAATTTCGCCACGTCATAGCACAGCTCCAGCGTGTCATCGAGCAACAAAAACGCGCGTTGTACGCGCTGGTCAGCCAACAGCTCTCGTAGGTTTCCGCGATAGCCGGGTTCGCCGAGCTGTAAGCGAAAGTCCTGCGCGCTTTGCGCCAGACGATCAGCGCATTTTTGTAGCTGCTGGGTGTCTTTCAATTCTGTGCGATACGCAATCGTAATGTCTTTCGCCAGGTCGAGTAGTTGCCGGCTGGAGAGTGATTGACCAAAGTACTGGCTGGCGATATCCGGTAGCTGATGGGCTTCATCGAAGATCATCACATCTGCCTCGGGGATTAATTCACCAAATCCACTCTCTTTCACCACCATATCGGCGAGAAACAGATGGTGGTTGACCACCACCACATCGGCATCCATCGCTTTTTTACGGGCTTTGACGACGAAACACTCTTTATACAGCGGGCAGTCGCTGCCCAGACAGTTGTCGTTAGTGCTGGTCACCAGTGGCCAGGCCTGTGAATCTTCCGCCACGCTGACACAGGTGCTGATATCCCCATCAAGCGTTTGATTTGACCATGAACGCAGCAGTATGACATCGCTCAACGTTTGTACCGGCAGATCGCCACCCGCCAGCGCCTGCTGTTCGAGGCGTTCCAGACACAGGTAGTTGGAGCGCCCTTTTAGCAACGCCAGCTTACCGGTGAATTTCAGTGCGTTGGCAACGGTGGGAAGATCGCGACTGTAGAGCTGATCCTGCAACGCTTTCGAACCCGTCGACACGATCACTTTCTTTCCAGCGCGAAGCGCCGGGGCGAGATAAGCGTATGTTTTACCTGTGCCAGTGCCGGCTTCTACAACAAGCGGTTGTGATTTTTCAATGGCATGACTGACAGCAATCGCCATCTGTCGCTGTGGTTCACGCGGTTTAAAACCCGGTATCGCTTTAGCCAATTGACCGTCTGCTGCAAAATCGTCCGTCACACTGCCCCCTGTTCATTTGAACAGGGATTATGTCAGGCCAGCGGGTCTTTCGCCAGTTGAAGAGGTGACGCGGGCGCAACATTATGGCAGTCTTGGCGCAATCTGAAGCCCATGAAGAAAAATGTAAATAAGGAATGATTTATGACGATTGTGCGCATTGATGCCGAAGCACGTTGGTCTGACGTGGTTATCCATAACAACACGTTGTACTACACCGGCGTACCGGAGAACCTGGACGCAGATGCCTTTGAACAAACTGCAAATACGCTGGCACAAATTGATGCGGTGCTGGAAAAACAGGGTAGCAACAAGTCACGAATCCTTGATGCCACCCTTTTTCTGGCAGACAAAAGTGATTTTGCCGCAATGAATAAAGCCTGGGATGCGTGGGTCGTTGCCGGTCACGCGCCGGTACGTTGTACGGTACAGGCCGGATTGATGAACCCGAAATACAAAGTCGAGATCAAGATTATCGCTGCGGTTTAAGCAACGTTACTCGTCTTCATCTTCAAAACGCGCCACGATCCGTTCACCGGTATGGCTGGCGCGTAGCTCTTCAGCAACCAGAGCAATCGCTTGTCCGCTGCTCATCCCCTGCGACATCAGTTCCTGAATACGCTCTACCGCTTTTTGCTGCTGCTCATGACTGAGTGAAGGTAAACCTGCAAACATTGTTAACTCCTGCTAAATTGTCTGCGCTAATTATTTCATGCTACCGGGCAGTTAGCCAGTAGAGTAGCAACGAGTCAGGACTGATGAAGACGTTATCTCCCGCAGTAATCACATTACCCTGGTGTCAAAACGCCGCTGAACGCTATTTTTCGACCTTAAGCCATCTCCCCTGGGCGATGCTGTTACATTCAGGTGATGCCGATCATCCGCATAACCGTTTTGATATTCTGGTCGCCGACCCCTTAGCAACGCTGGTCACGCGGGCTCTGGAGACGGTGGTCAAGGACAGGCAAGGCATTTTGCGCACGCCTGATGACCCGATGGCAGTATTACAGTCAACGCTAACCGCCCTGGCTATTCAGCCCGATTATCATCCCGACCTCCCGTTCCAGGGCGGTGCACTGGGCCTGTTTGGCTACGATCTGGGCCGCCGCTTTGAATCGCTGCCGAATATTGCCGAATACGATATCGCCCTGCCGGATATGGCCGTCGGTATCTATGACTGGGCGTTGATTGTCGATCACCAGCTACAGACTATATCACTGCTTAGCCATAGCGATGTGCATGCCCGTCTGGCCTGGCTTGAAAATCAACTGCCGCCGGTATGCGAGCCCTTTACATTAACGTCGGCATGGCACTCGAATATGAGCCGTGAGCAATACGGCGAAAAGTTTCGTCAGGTGCAGCAGTATCTGCACAGCGGCGACTGCTATCAGGTCAACCTGGCCCAACGTTTTCAGGCGCAGTACCAGGGCGATGAATGGCAAGCGTTTGTCCAGCTCAATCGCGCCAACCGCGCGCCATTCAGTGCGTTTATACGCCTGGAAGACGGCGCGATCCTTAGCCTGTCACCGGAGCGCTTTATTCAACTGGAAAATCAGCATATCCAGACGCGCCCCATTAAAGGCACCCTACCCAGACTGGACGATCCTGATGCCGATCGCCAGCAAGCCGACACGCTGGCCAATTCGCCAAAGGATCGGGCGGAAAACCTGATGATCGTCGATTTGATGCGTAACGATATCGGCCGCGTCGCCGTGCCCGGCTCGGTAAAGGTTCCGGAACTGTTTGTGGTTGAACCCTTCCCGGCCGTACATCATCTGGTCAGTACCATCACCGCACGTTTGCCGCAGACGCTGCACGCGACCGATCTATTACGTGCCGCCTTCCCTGGTGGCTCCATTACGGGCGCGCCAAAAGTGCGGGCAATGGAAATTATTGATGAGCTGGAGCCGCATCGTCGTAACGCCTGGTGCGGCAGCATCGGTTATCTGAGCTTTTGCGGCAATATGGATACCAGTATCACCATTCGCACCCTGACGGCGACCGGCGGGCAGTTGTACTGTTCAGCTGGCGGCGGCATTGTGGCGGACAGTCAGGAAGACGCGGAATATCAGGAAACATTTGATAAAGTGAATCGTATTTTGCACCAACTGGAGAACTGACTCGTGGAAAACAGCAGCCTGACGCTTGATGATTTTTTATCACGTTTTCAACTCCTGCGCCCGCAGGTAAATCATGATGCGCTAAACCAACGCCAGGCCGCCGTACTGATCCCTATCGTCCGTCGCCCACAGCCAGGGTTGCTATTGACTCAGCGCTCCGTTCATTTGCGAAAACATGCCGGGCAGGTCGCCTTTCCTGGAGGCGCGGTGGACAGCAGCGATGCTTCGCTAATTGCCGCCGCCCTGCGCGAGGCCCAGGAAGAAGTGGCTATTCCGCCTTCATCCGTTGAGGTTATTGGCGTGCTGCCGCCGGTCGATAGTGTGACCGGATTCCAGGTCACACCGGTGGTGGGCATCATCCCGCCCAATTTACCGTATCGGGCAAGTGAAGATGAGGTTTCAGCGGTGTTTGAAATGCCGTTGGCGCAAGCCCTGCATTTAGGTCGTTACCATCCCCTCGATATCTACCGCCGCGGCGATTCACATCGCGTGTGGCTTTCCTGGTATGAACACTATTTCGTCTGGGGAATGACCGCCGGAATAATTCGTGAGCTGGCGCTGCAAATTGGCGTGAAGCCCTGACTATACTTATCTTTACGCACGCCATAGACAACTTGAAACTCAGGTCACAACATTAGTAAAACCGCGGTTATCTATTAGTTTAATTCATGTGAATAGTTAAGCCGATCGCCGCGTTCCCTCTTACACTATGCGCAGTTATAACATCGTTACTGGAAAGCCCAGTCGCCCTGTAGGAGTATTATCGTGATTAGTCTATTCGACATGTTTAAGGTGGGGATTGGTCCCTCATCTTCCCATACCGTAGGGCCTATGAAGGCGGGTAAACAGTTCGTCGATGACCTGGTCGAAAAAGGATTACTGGACAGCGTTACCCGTGTTGCCGTCGACGTGTATGGTTCACTGTCGCTCACAGGTAAAGGTCACCACACCGATATCGCCATTATTATGGGTCTGGCGGGCAATGAGCCTGCTACCGTGGACATTGACAGCATTCCCGGATTTATCCGCGATGTAGAAGCGCGTGGCCGCCTGCTGCTTGCGCAGGGTCAACACGAAGTGGATTTCCCACAGAATGACGGCATGCGTTTTCACAACGGCAATTTGCCGTTGCATGAAAACGGGATGCAGATCCATGCGTACAACGGCGAAACCGTCATTTACAGCAAAACGTACTATTCCATTGGCGGTGGGTTCATCGTTGATGAAGAACATTTTGGCCAGGATGCAGCGAACGAAGTCAGCGTACCTTATCCGTTCAAATCCGCGACCGAAATGCTGGAATACTGCAACAGCACCGGTCTGTCTCTCTCTGGCATGGTGATGCAGAACGAACTCGCACTGCACAGCAAGAAAGAGATTGAAGAGTACTTTGGCAACGTCTGGCAAACCATGCAGGCCTGTATCGATCGTGGGATGAACACCGAAGGCGTTCTGCCGGGACCGCTGCGCGTTCCTCGTCGTGCCTCTGCCCTGCGCCGTATGTTGGTCTCCAGCGACAAGCTCTCCAACGATCCGATGAACGTGATCGACTGGGTGAACATGTTTGCGCTGGCGGTTAACGAAGAAAACGCTGCGGGTGGTCGCGTAGTAACAGCCCCCACTAACGGTGCCTGCGGGATCGTGCCTGCCGTTCTGGCTTACTACGATCACTTTATTGAATCTGTCAGCCCGGATATCTACACCCGTTATTTCCTGGCGGCGGGCGCAATTGGTGCGTTGTACAAGATGAACGCCTCTATCTCTGGCGCCGAAGTGGGCTGTCAGGGTGAAGTCGGCGTGGCATGTTCCATGGCTGCTGCAGGTCTGGCTGAGCTACTGGGCGCCAGCCCGGAACAAGTTTGTGTGGCTGCCGAGATCGGTATGGAGCACAACCTGGGCTTAACCTGCGACCCGGTTGCTGGACAGGTGCAGGTTCCGTGCATCGAACGTAACGCTATTGCGTCCGTGAAGGCGATTAACGCCGCACGTATGGCGATGCGTCGTACCAGCGCACCGCGCGTCTCGCTGGATAAAGTCATCGAAACCATGTACGAAACAGGCAAAGATATGAACGCCAAATACCGCGAAACATCACGTGGTGGCCTGGCAATCAAAGTCCAGTGTGACTAATACTTAATTTTCGCCCATCTGCGACGGATGGGCGAATTTACCCCTTCTTGCTCGTCTACTGTAATTTTCCCCACTACACTTGCTCTGTTGCTGTTGGCTTCTGGGACCAACGGCTTATCGGGCGGCCCGCATGCAAACAGCACAACGGATCATTCAAAACTATCGCCGTAATCGCTTAATCGTCTGCACAATATGTGCACTACTGACGCTCATCCTCACATTAACGGTCCGATTTATTTCGGAGCGTAATATAAATCACCGTTACACCGTCACTTTTGCTAATCATGCCGTTGAAGCACTGGATGATGTGCTGCTCCCACTGCAGGCCGGGCGCGACATGCTGCTCCCGTTGATTGGTCTTCCCTGCTCGGTGGCGCGTTTACCCTTGAGCAAACATGCTGCCAGACTACAAACCGTGCGCTCCATCAGTCTGATTCAGGGGGGGATTCTTTATTGCTCCAGTATTTTTGGCTATCGCAATGTGCCTATCCGCCAAATTCAGCCTGAATTGCCGAGCCGGGAGGCACAACTGCTGTTGTCTACCGACCATTCGCTGATTAAAGGTAGTCCCATTCTGACGCAGTGGTATCCGGCCTCCGCGGATGGTGAAAATGGGGTACTGGAAATCGTCAATATTGATTTATTGGCAACCATGCTGCTGGAACCCCAGCCACCGCAAATCACCAATGCCAGTTTAACCGTCGGCAACCGCCACCTGCTCTACGGACAAGGTGTTGTCGAGACCTTGCCTACACTAAACGATGAAAAACGTTATCAGCTTTCATCGCAACATTTCCCCTTCACGATCAGCGTCACCGGCCCAGGCGCCAGTGAATTGGCGATGAAACATCTGCCGACACAACTACCGCTGGCGGTGATCCTGAGCCTGTTGGTGGGCTACCTTGCCTGGCTGGCAACCGCCAGCAGAATGAGTTTTTCCTGGGAGATTAATCTGGCTCTCGCGGCGCATGAGTTCGAGTTGTTTTGTCAGCCACTGCTGAATGCGCAGACCCAGCAATGTATGGGCGTGGAAATTCTGTTGCGCTGGAACAACCCGCGTCAGGGCTGGATTTCGCCGGAAGTGTTTATTCCTATCGCCGAAGAGCACAACCTGATTGTCCCTCTTACCCGTCATGTCATCGCAGAAACCATTCAGCAACGACACGTTTTTCCGATGAGTAGCCAGTTTCATATCGGTATCAATGTTGCCGCCAGCCATTTCCGCCACGGTACGCTGTTAAAAGACCTCAATCAGTACTGGTTCAGCCAGCATCCCATCCAGCAACTGGTTATTGAACTGACCGAACGCGATGCCTTACTGGATGTGGATTATCGGATCGTGCGCGAGTTGAATCGCCTCGGCGTTAAGCTGGCGATTGACGATTTTGGTACCGGAAACAGTTCACTCTCCTGGCTGGAAAAATTGCGCCCGGATGTGTTGAAAATTGATAAATCATTTACTTCGGCGATAGGAACCGACGCCGTGAATTCAACCGTCACAGACATCATTATCGCGCTGGGAAAAAGGCTGAATATCGAACTGGTGGCTGAAGGCGTAGAAACGCAGGCACAGGCACAGCATTTACGCCGTCATGGCGTACATTTATTGCAAGGTTTTTTGTATGCGAAGCCGATGCCGCTGCGCGATTTTCCCAAATGGCTGGCGGGCAGTACACCACCACCCGCCAGGCATAACGGGCGCCATATCATGCCCATTATGCCGTTTCGCTAACCCCGTTTACTCGTCTTCGTCGTGAGCGGGTTGTTCTTTAACAATGCGAACTAAATCCACACGATAGTCATTGGCTTCGACAATCGTAATGCTCAGCGGTGCGACCTCAATAACATCACCGACACGCGGGATGTGACCGTTAGCCGCAATCACCAGCCCCGCTACGGTGGCGATGTCTTCGTCCTCATCCACCAGCGTATCCACGTCCAGTGCCTGTTGCAGCGCGTGCAGATCGGTGCCGCCTTTCACCAACCAGCCACCGGCATCAGCAATGATTTCAGGGGTTTCATCGGCATCCGGGAACTCACCCGCAATTGCTTCTAATACATCCAGCGGTGTTACCAGCCCCTGCACCACACCAAATTCGTTAGTGACGATGACAAAGCTACCACGGGCACGACGCAGCACGCCTAACAGATTAATCGGGTCCAGCGTTTCCGGGACGACAATTGCCGGCGAGGCAGACGCAATCGCTGCAACATCCACACCGTCTTCCAGCGCCACCAGCAGCTCTTTAGCACGCACGATACCGATAATTTCATCAAGTTCGCCGCGACACACCGGGAACAGGCTGTGTGGAGAAGAAAGCAACTGTTCGCGAATTTCCGCTACGCTCAAATCAGCGTCGACCCAACTAATTTCACCACGAGGTGTCATGATGCCGCGTAATGAACGGGATGCCAGTGAGAGAACACCGTTGATCATATAGCGTTCTTCTTCCACAAATGCGCCTTCCGGAACGGGAACCGGCACCGGATTGTCGGATTCCATCTGCACGCTGGCCTGACGTTTACCGCCCATCAGACGCAAGATTGCATCCGCAGTCCGCGCACGCAGCGGCAGTGTCGACTGGTGGCGAATAAAGTTACGACGGGCAATCTGGTTAAACAGTTCGATAATAATGGAGAAGCCAATCGCCGCGTACAGATAACCTTTCGGAATATGGAAGCCAAAGCCTTCGGCAACCAGGCTCAGACCAATCATCAGCAGGAAGCTCAGACACAGCACCACCACCGTCGGATGTTGGTTCACAAATCGCGTCAGCGGCTTCGACGCCAGCAGCATCACCGCCATCGCAATAACCACCGCCGCCATCATCACCGGCAGATGGTTGACCATACCGACTGCAGTAATGACCGCATCCAGTGAGAACACCGCATCGAGGATAACAATCTGCGTCACCACGACCCAGAAACTCGCATAGCCTTTTGACTGCCCGGTATCATGTTCACGGTTTTCCAGCCGCTCATGCAGCTCTGTCGTAGCCTTGAACAAGAGGAAGATACCCCCCAGCAGCATAATCAGATCGCGCCCGGAGAACGCATAGTCCATTACCGTAAACAGCGGTTTCGTCAGCGTTACCATCCACGAAATCACGGACAACAAGCCCAGACGCATAATCAGCGCCAGTGACAAACCGATTAAACGCGCTTTATCTCGCTGTTTCGGCGGCAGCTTATCAGCCAGGATCGCAATGAAGACCAGGTTATCGATACCCAAAACAATTTCGAGAACGACAAGCGTGAGCAAACCCACCCAAATCTGCGGGTCCATTAAGAGTTCCATGACAAGCTCCTGCTTAAGGAATGACCAAACTGCGCCCTGAACATCTCAGGCGTTAAAGCGATATGCAGAGAAAATTTGTGGCAAAAAGTGCCAATCTGACAGGCGCAAAGCGGCCTGATGGTGAAATGACGTCGGTGACGATCCATATGGTGGGCTACTGCCCTATACTCCTGAGTAATTAAACAGATGCTAAACATAACAGAGACAACCGGTTTTTAGCAAAGATTTACCTTCCTTTGCAATAAGTTGTTTCGGAGATATTTCACCCTTCGAAATTTCTTATGATCGGAAGTTAAATTACGGATCTTCATCACATAAAATATTTTTTTCGATATCTAAAATAATTCACGAAAATCATAGGTTTTTCTTTGTAACCCTTATCTGAATCGATTCGATTGCGGACGAGCGATTCAAAATGCATCTTCACGTTGATGTGTTAACGATAATAAAGGAGGTAGCAAGTGACCATTGCTATTGTAATAGGCACACATGGTTGGGCTGCAGAGCAGTTACTTAAAACAGCAGAGATGTTGTTAGGCGAGCAGGAAAACGTCGGCTGGATCGATTTCGTTCCAGGCGAAAATGCCGAAACGCTGATTGAAAAGTATAACGCTCAGTTGGCAAAACTGGATACCAGTAAAGGCGTGCTGTTTCTCGTTGACACATGGGGAGGCAGCCCGTTTAACGCTGCGAGCCGCATTGTCGTCGATAAAGAGCATTACGAAGTTATCGCAGGCGTGAACATTCCCATGCTGGTCGAAACCTTCATGGCGCGTGACGACAACCCCAGCTTCGATGAATTAGTCGCACTGGCGGTTGAAACGGGTAGCGAAGGCGTAAAAGCGCTGAAAGCAAAACCTGTTGAAAAAGCCGCACCTGCCCCCGTCGCAGCACCTAAGGCAGCGGCACCCGCGAAACCTATGGGCCCGAATGACTATATGCAGATCGGCCTCGCGCGTATCGATGACCGTTTAATCCACGGTCAGGTGGCAACCCGCTGGACCAAAGAAACCAACGTAACGCGCATTATTGTCGTCAGCGATGAAGTCGCTGCTGATACCGTGCGTAAGACGTTGCTGACTCAGGTCGCCCCGCCAGGCGTTACAGCACACGTGGTTGATGTCGCGAAAATGATCCGCGTCTATAACAACCCGAAATACGCCGGTGAGCGTGTAATGCTGCTGTTCACCAACCCTACCGATGTAGAGCGCATCGTTGAAGGTGGCGTAAAAATTACCTCTGTTAACATTGGCGGCATGGCATTCCGCCAGGGTAAAACGCAGGTAAACAACGCGATTTCGGTGGATGAAAAAGACATCGAAGCCTTCAAGAAACTCAACGAACGCGGTATTGAACTCGAAGCCCGTAAGGTTTCTACCGATCAGAAACTGAAAATGATGGATTTGATTGCCAAGGCGAAATAACCACCTGGCATTTACTTAGTTTTCACACTTAAGTCTGTATAGCAATAGGAGAAGTACAATGGAGATTACCACTCTTCAGATTGTGCTGGTGTTCATCGTCGCATGTATCGCGGGTATGGAGTCGGTACTCGATGAATTTCAGTTCCACCGTCCATTGGTGGCCTGTACGCTGATTGGTGCCGTTCTCGGGGATATGAAAACCGGTATTATCATCGGTGGTACCCTGGAAATGATCGCTCTGGGCTGGATGAACATCGGTGCTGCAGTTGCGCCTGATGCCGCACTGGCTTCCATTATCTCTACCGTTCTGGTTATTGCCGGTCACCAAAGTATCGGTGCAGGCATCGCGCTGGCTATCCCGCTGGCAGCAGCAGGCCAGGTTCTGACCATTATCGTTCGTACCATCACCGTAGCCTTCCAGCACGCGGCGGATAAGGCGGCCGAAAACGGCAACCTGACAGCGCTCTCCTGGCTGCACGTGTCCTCCCTGTTCCTGCAGGCTATGCGTATCGCTATCCCAGCGGTAATCGTAGCGATTTCTGTCGGTACCAGTGAAGTTCAGAGCATGCTGAACGCGATTCCGGAAGTCGTTACCGGCGGCCTGAATATTGCGGGTGGCATGATCGTCGTGGTCGGTTATGCGATGGTCATCAATATGATGCGCGCAGGCTACCTGATGCCGTTCTTCTACCTTGGCTTCGTCACCGCGGCATTTACTAACTTCAACCTGGTTGCTCTGGGTGTGATTGGTGCCGTAATGGCCATCCTCTACATTCAGTTGAGCCCGAAATATAACCGCGTAGCCGGTGCGCCAGTACAGGCGGCGGGTAACAACGATCTTGATAACGAACTGGACTAGCAGGTGAGCGAAATGGTTGATATGACTAAAACTACCACCGAGAAAAAACTCACTCCGAGTGATATTCGTGGCGTGTTCATTCGTTCTAACCTGTTTCAGGGTTCATGGAACTTCGAACGTATGCAGGCGCTGGGTTTCTGTTTCTCCATGGTGCCGGCTATCCGCCGCTTGTACCCGGAAAACAACGACGCACGTAAGCAGGCTATTAAGCGTCACCTGGAATTCTTTAACACCCATCCCTATGTAGCGGCACCGGTTCTGGGCGTTACGCTGGCGATGGAAGAACAGCGTGCGAATGGCGCTGAGATTGACGATGGTGCTATCAACGGTATCAAAGTGGGTCTGATGGGGCCGCTGGCAGGCGTGGGCGACCCGATTTTCTGGGGTACAGTGCGTCCGGTATTTGCCGCGCTCGGCGCGGGTATCGCAATGAGCGGTAGCCTGCTTGGGCCACTGCTGTTCTTTATCCTGTTCAACCTGGTACGTCTGGCAACCCGTTATTACGGTGTAGCATATGGCTACCGTAAAGGCGTCGATATCGTTAAAGATATGGGCGGCGGCTTCCTGCAGAAACTGACTGAGGGGGCGTCAATCCTCGGCCTGTTTGTCATGGGGGCCTTGGTTAACAAGTGGACGCACGTAAACATCCCGCTGGTGGTTTCCACTATCACCGGTCAGGATGGTCAGACTCGCGTCACCACTGTGCAGACTATCCTTGACCAGCTGATGCCGGGCCTGGTTCCGCTGCTGCTGACTTTCGCCTGTATGTGGCTTCTGCGTAAGAAAGTGAACCCGCTGTGGATTATCGTTGGCTTCTTCGTCATCGGTATCGCGGGCTACGCTGTCGGCCTGCTCGGCCTGTAAGACTGTTGTACATCACCGGGGGCTTGCCCCCGGTTTTTCTATTTAGAGGGTTGAGGATTCATGACTATCACGGACCTGGTGCTGGTTCTTTTTATCTTATCGCTGCTGGCGTATGCCATTTACGATCAGTTCATCATGCCCCGCCGTAATGGCCCCACTCTACTGACTGTTGCCCTGCTTCCACGCAGTCGAGTCGACAGCGTTATCTTCATCGGTTTGATTGTTATTCTGATCTACAACAACATCACCAGCCACGGCGCACAATTCACCACATGGTTATTATGTGCACTGGTGTTAATGGGGTTGTATCTGTTCTGGATCCGTACGCCCAAAATTATTTTCAAACAAAAAGGTTTTTTCTTCGCCAATGTCTGGATTGAATATAACCGGATTAAAGAGATGAATTTATCAGAAGATGGTGTGCTGGTGATGCAATTAGAACAGAGACGATTGCTTATTCGCGTACGAAATATAGACGACCTGGAGAAGATATATAAACTTCTCATTTCAAATCAATAGATTACAAATATAGCCTGAACTATGTTTTTTATATCTCAGTGAAAAACAAACATAGCTAAGGCTATATCCCCCCTCCCACATGTTATTTAATTTAACGTTTTATCTATAAATAAATCTAAATGAAAATTGTTTTCATTTAGAAGTCAAATAATATTTCTGCGTTTCTTGTTTTATATTCCAAAAATATGTTAAGGTTGCGCCCGTCGTTGGGGAGTAGCCGATTTCCAGACTCCGGAAATGTACGTGTCAACATACTCGTTGAAAAACGTGGCACGTACGGACTGAACATCACGTTTAGTCAGGCGAGACCATAGGCACATCAACTGCAATGCATATTTGAATGGCGCTGTATTTACAGTGATTCCAGCTTATGTGCATGGTTACTGGGGGCAGTGATGTGTTTTATGGAATACCCCGGTCAGGACGCTGTTATGAATCTCACCGCTACCGTTCTTCTCGCTTTCGGCATGTCGATGGATGCTTTCGCGGCATCAATTGGCAAAGGCGCCACCTTACATAAACCTAAATTCTCTGAAGCTCTGCGTACCGGCCTTATCTTTGGCGCAGTCGAGACCCTTACGCCACTGATTGGCTGGGGAATGGGCATGCTTGCCAGCAAATTCGTGCTGGAGTGGAACCACTGGATCGCCTTCATTCTGCTGATCTTTTTAGGCGGCCGAATGATAATCGAAGGCTTTCGTGACAACGATGATGAAGATGAAGAGCCCCAGCGCCGTCACGGTTTCTGGCTGCTGGTCACCACTGCCATTGCCACCAGTCTCGACGCGATGGCCGTCGGGGTGGGTCTGGCTTTCCTGCAGGTCAACATTATTGCCACTGCGCTGGCCATCGGCTGCGCCACATTAATTATGTCTACGCTCGGGATGATGATCGGTCGTTTTATTGGCCCGATGCTGGGCAAACGCGCGGAAATTTTAGGCGGGGTGGTCCTGATTGGTATCGGCGCCCAGATCCTCTGGGCACACTTCCACGGTTAATCTACACGCTGCCAGATATGAATACTAAAGTCAGTCTGGCAGTCAAACTTCGTTTTTCCTGCTAACGTTTCCCACACTTCCGGCTTTGCCCGCCAGGCGAACGGCGTCATTTGTAATAACGCAACGGCCTCGCTACCCTTAAGCTGCATCTGATACCCCAGCGCAATACTCTGTTGCAGAACAAAACCGTCCAGTTGCTCTGTGTGTGGCGCATGTAAACGCACCTCATCATAAATCAGCCCTTTCAGCTCCATCAAATGACGCGGACCCGGCGTGGCGGTGATTACCCAACCGCCCGGTTTAACCACACGAGCCAACTCTTGCGCTTTGCAGGGTGCGTAGATCCTGATAATGGCGTCCATTGACGCATCGGCAAAAGGCAGACGATGGCTGGAGGCAACGCAAAAGGTCACCTGCGGATAGCGTCGGGCCGCGGCTTTAATTGCCACTTTGGAGACATCAAGGCCAAAAGTTGTACAGCCCGCTATCGCATCCGCGAAAGCGTGGGTGTAGTACCCTTCCCCACAGCCGATATCCAGAATTGACGCATCACTTGTTCCCAGCGTTTTGCTGAGCGCATCCACAATCGCATCGCGCAGCGGTTGATAGTGCCCGGCATCCAGAAATGCCCGCCGAGCCTGCATCATTTCCGCACTGTCACCCGGATCGCGCGACCGCTTATGCTGAACCGGCATCAGATTGACATATCCCTCTTTCGCCACATCAAACTGATGCCGTCCAGGGCACACAAAACTGTTATTCGCTTGAGTAAGAGGCTGATGACAAAGGGGACAGGAAAACGACATGACAACTCCGGCTGGTGATTTAAGGGCGCAAGTGTAACGCGATTTGCGCCCCGCGAAAATAACTTACAGCGACGGCGAGGCCAGGCTATTACCGTGCATCACCAACAGATGGTCTGAATCGGCTGGCATCCCGTCGGGTTTCACGTTTTCCAGACGCAGGACATCGCCCATTATCTGGCTGAACACCGGGGCCGATACCGCACCGCCGTAGTAAGCGCCGTTTTGTGGGTTATTTATCACCACCACCAGCGCGAATTTCGGATCACTGGCAGGGGCAACCCCTGCCGTATACGCCACGTATTTATCGACGTACTTACCGTCATCGCCTATTTTTTTTGCCGTCCCGGTTTTCACCGCAACACGATAATCCCTCACCGCAGCCTTGGTCCCACCGCCGCCGGGTAGCGCAACGCTCTCCATCATATGTTCAACCTGATGCACCAGCGCTTCTGGCATTACACGAGTTCCTATCACCGGTGGGTCGATACGGGTAATTGAAAGCGGTCGGTAGACGCCAAAACTGCCGATAGTGGCATAGACATGTGCCAGTTGGAGCGGTGTCACCATTAACCCGTAGCCGAATGCAAAGGTCGCGCGGTCCAAATCGCTCCAGTAACGTCGCTGAGGCATTAAGCCGCTACTTTCTCCGGTGAGGCCTAAGCCGGTTGGATCGCCGAAGCCAAAGCTTTTATAGGTATCCAGCAGTTTCTGCACCGGCATTGCCAGCGAAAGGTGCGACACACCGGTATCGCTCGATTTCTGCAAAATACCAGTCAACGATAGCTCAGGGTAAAACCCGACGTCGCGGATACGATGACCATCAACATTAAAGGGGTGGGTATCAATTACGCTGTCAGGCTGCACAATCCCCTGCTGGAGAGCGGTCATGATCACTAATGGTTTGACGGTTGAGCCAGGCTCAAAGGTGTCACTAATTGCACGGTTGCGGAAATCATCCAGTACCGCGCCTTCGCGGTTATTAGGGTTAAAATCGGGAAAACTCGCCATCGACAGGATTTCACCGGTGGCAATACTTACCAGCACCGCCGCACCAGAATCCGCTTTATTCCATGTCACGGCATTGTCCAGCGCATCTTCAGTCACCGTCTGCAAACGCTCATCAATACTGAGCTGCAATTCGTGCGCGGGGACCGGCATCACTTCCGTGATATTTTCAATCACATGCCCGAACTTGTCTTTGCGCACAAGACGAGAGCCGGGTTTACCCATCAACTGGCTGTTGAAACTTTTCTCCAGGCCTTCAATACCTTGTCCATCAATGTTGGTAAAGCCAATGAGATTCGCCGCCACATGACCTGCGGGATAGAAACGGCGTGATTCTTCGCGCAGATTGATCCCTGGGAGATTAAGATCATCGACCCACTCTGCCTGCTGTGGGGAAATCTGTCGTGCCAGATAGATAAAACGTCCGGCAGGGTTACTGTTTACACGTTCCGCCAGTGAACTGAGTGACAGATGCAGGGTTCTGGCCAGTGCTTGCCAACGTTCGTTATAACCCACGCCCCCCTTGCTAATAATGGTCTTGGGATCGGCCCAAACTGCATTCACCGGCACGCTTACTGCGAGGGGACGTCCTTCTCTGTCGGTAATCATCCCGCGCGGTGAGGCGATTGTGACTTCACGTAACGAACGCATATCCTCCTGCTTGACCAGACTCGTTGGGGTGACGATTTGTAACCACGCAACCCGACCAAGCAACAATCCCAGACTCAACAGTATTGCCACACAAAGCAGGGCAAAACGTACGGGAGTAAAATTGCGCGCATCGCCGTCGTTTTTCTTTTTCACCGGGGCTCCAGCAAGATAGTTTTTCAGGTGACTGATTTAACGGGAATTGCCGGGAGAAAGCGGGGAAAACAATGCTACGAACATCACGCCTTTGCAACAAAGCGCTAATGGAGAGGCATTCAGAAATATTTTGACGTAATTTGAATTAAAAAGCCCCGCATACGCGAGGCTTTATATCTGAATTGGTTGCGCCTGAGCGCTTCAAATCAGTGGTATCGATCAGATAGCTGTTACGTTAACAGCAGCCGGACCTTTCTGGCCGTCCTGAATTTCGAACTCAACGTTCTGGCCTTCAGCCAGAGTTTTGAAGCCGTTACCCTGGATAGCGGAGAAGTGTACGAACACGTCTTTGCTGCCATCAGCCGGAGTAATGAAACCAAAACCTTTAGACTCGTTGAACCACTTAACTTGACCTTTAATCTTTGCCATTTGCAAAATTCCTTAGAGTATTTTCTTCGCCCGCAGGCATAACATAGATAAAACTGAGACATTACTGCTTGAGGCACTAATATAAGGTTCGGCAGAGAAGCGGTATTCAACGTCAACGTGTTTACTCAGGACTTCTTTACTGAAAATGCCACACATAAACAGAACTGTACCTCGTTTAACCCAAACCGTGTTATCACATACAACGTTAATAATGGCAAGCCATTTTTAAACGTGTCTCGATCGGTCGCACAAATCCCGCAGTTCATCAAACAACAACTGCACAGTTATGCGCCAGGCCGAGTAGCAATATATCCTCGCCTCTCTCCCCTTGCCCCGGCTGGCCTGCGCCGTAGCAGGGACTTTTCTACCATAGCTCATCAGGTTCAACTGTTCCAGATTATCTGTCACAGCCTCTGCCAGATATCATTTTTTATGCTTAGTAATGCATAAAATATCACAAGCGTAAAAATGAGATCGGCATTCTGGTTTTGCACCAAAATAATGAAAGAATGATGACAATGCACAAAAAAAAGTAAGAGAAACGTTTCGCTGATAATAAAACGATCGGCATCACAAAAATGACACAATCATATTATTAATCTATGGATAATTATATTTATGTCGAACCAGAGATAAGATATTAATTGGTCAGAGCATCTGGAAAAACGCAGGCTCCACGTGTGCTGGCGCAGTAATTGCCGGATTGTTGCAGAAGAAAATAATCTGATATCGTTGACGACAGGATGAAGCATCTGAGAATAGCATCTACAGACTCTCACCCTGTCTTTCTGTTTACTACCGTTCGGCTACCAGACGAATGATGTCATCATCTTCATCCTGAGTTTGCACCGCGGCAGGCTCTTCTGCTTTTTCCGGTTCGTTAGCTTCGCAAAGACGACGGAGCAATGCGTTCTGTCGTTTTTGCTGGTCCAACAACGCCTCAAGCAGTTCAATCTGCTCGTTAGTACGCGAACTTGCCCGATTGATGAAAAACCACAATACAAGCCCGACAACCAGAACCACCACCGATACCGCTAAAGACGCAAAACTCAACGCGCCAGAATTCAAAACTTCGTTCATTTCACCACCTCAATGTAGACAGCGTAGTTTACCATTGCCGCACAAGAAGGTAATCAACTGTTACTGAAATGCGCTTACCAGGGAATAAATTTATTGATGGCGCAAATTCCGCTGAAAAATTGTACGTCCTGATCGCACATGATGTTGAACACCTGCGCCCACATCAGTATGCATACCAGCACGACAACTATCAGGACCACCCATCGAATTTTTTTCACTCCAACTCCACTCTCCAAATCTACAGCTTATGTTGATAAATTATCATGAGTTACCTAAACCCTAAGTTAACTGTAACGGCATTAAATGTTTTTAGGAATGATTCACTTGTTTCATCCCATGTACAGGCTAATCTACTCATAACGAGAAAAGATAAGAGGTTGTAATGCGTCTGATTATCCGCACAATTGTGTTACTCGCTCTGGTTTGGATCGGTTTATTACTGAGTGGCTACGGCGTTTTGATAGGCAGTAAGGAGACTGCAGCAGGTCTGGGCCTGCAATGTCAATATCTGACCGCCCGCGGGACCAGCACCGCGCAATACGTCCATACCAACAGCGGCATCATTGGCCTGTCAGATTGTCCCCTGTTGAGGAAAAGCACCGTCGTTATCGATAACGGTTAATATAGCAGCAAAAAAATCAGTACGTTATTTGCGACGGCTACGACGACAGGTCGTAAAAAAACCCGATACCGCGTATCGGGTTTTTTGCGTATCCAACGCGTTAAAATCAGAACGGGTAATCGTTATAACCCATTTGCTCTGAAATCTTACGCGCTGCGGTGTGCAGCATTTCGACATATTCGTGCAAACGTTCTTCAGAAAAACGCAGCGTCGGGAATGAGATGCTCAGACCCGCAATGACCACGCCGAAACGATCAAACACCGGTACCCCGATACAGCGCAGTCCTTCTTCCTGCTCTTCGTTGTCTTCGCCATAGCCCTGTTCACGGACTTTATCCAACAGTACCAGCAATTCATCAGTATTCGTGATTGTACGATCTGTACTACGTTTGTACTCGATGCCGTCAAGAATTTCCTTCACTTCTTCGCGGTCGCGCCATGCCAGCAGCACTTTACCAATGGCGGTGCTGTACAGCGGATTACGACGACCGACGCGGGAATACATGCGCAAATTGTACATCGAGTCGATTTTATGGATGTAGACAATGCTGTCTTCATCCAGCGCACCGAGGTGTACCGTTTCTTTGGTCAGACGCGAAAGTTCGCGCATCTGGATGTCAGCGCTACGGATCAGATCAACGTTCTGTAACGCACGCGCGCCCAGTTCAAATAATTTCAGGGTCAGGGAATACTTCTCAGACTCGCCTTCTTGTGCCACATAACCCAGCGTTTTCATGGTCTGCAAAAAGCGATAAACGGTGCTTTTCGACATCATGACGCGTTGCGACAATTCGGTAATACCAATTTCGCGCTCTTCACCCAGCGCCTGCAGGATGCCAAAAACCTTCAGCACGGAAGATACAGAATCGGGTTGTTTATCCAGATCTGCGATAGCCATTTACCACCTCATTGCGAGTGTTTTATAAAAATCAGAACCGGTTTTTATTATAATTTCACGTACCAACCGCCGCAATCTGTCTTTGTTCACTTAGTTACAAATCTGCGACCTAACGCCTGAATATCAATGCTAAAATTATTATTCTCATCATAATTTCCGACAAAATTGACTTCCTATGGAAAAAATTCAGGCCGATGGCCTGCCATTGCCCCAGCGATACGGTGCAATTTTAACCATTGTTATTGGCATCTCTATGGCAGTACTGGACGGCGCAATTGCTAACGTTGCCCTGCCGACGATTGCCACCGATCTTCAGGCCTCCGCGGCCAGCTCAATCTGGGTCGTTAACGCCTACCAAATCGCGATTGTCGTATCACTCCTGTCACTCTCATTTTTGGGTGATATGTTTGGCTACCGTCGCATATACAAGTGCGGACTGGTGGTATTTCTGCTCGCATCACTTTTCTGTGCCCTCTCCGATTCGCTGCACATGCTCACACTGGCGCGCGTGGCCCAGGGGTTTGGCGGCGCGGCTTTGATGAGCGTGAATACCGCACTCATTCGCCTGATTTATCCGCAACGTCAGCTTGGACGAGGAATGGGGATCAACTCCTTTATTGTGGCGGTTTCCTCAGCAGCAGGCCCAACTATTGCGGCAGCGATCCTCTCAATTGCCTCGTGGAAATGGTTGTTTCTGATTAACGTCCCGCTGGGGATTATCGCGTTGCTGCTGGCCATGCGCTTCCTGCCACCTAATACACCGCGCAGCAATAAGCCACGTTTTGATCTGCCTAGTGCAGTGATGAATGCGCTAACGTTTGGCTTGTTAATTACTGCACTCAGTGGGTTCGCGCAAGGGCAATCGCTTAAGTTAATTGGTGCTGAGCTTGTAGGGCTTATCGTGGTCGGTTTTTTCTTTATCCGCCGTCAGCTGGCGCTGCCGGTGCCGTTACTACCGGTTGACCTGCTACGCATTCCACTGTTTTCACTCTCGATTTGCACGTCAATTTGTTCATTCAGCGCGCAAATGTTGGCGATGGTTTCCCTGCCTTTCTTTTTGCAAACCGTACTGGGTCGTAGCGAAGTCGAAACAGGACTACTACTGACCCCATGGCCACTGGCCACCATGGTGATGGCACCGCTGGCTGGTTATCTGATTGAACGCGTTCATGCGGGTCTTTTAGGTGCGCTGGGTATGGCCGTCATGGCAAGCGGGTTATTTTCGCTGGTGATACTGCCTGCGACTCCTTCTGATTTTAATATCATCTGGCCGATGATTTTATGCGGTGCGGGTTTTGGCTTGTTCCAGTCACCGAATAACCACACCATCATCACCTCTGCGCCGCGTGAGCGCAGCGGCGGGGCGAGTGGTATGCTAGGGACGGCGCGCTTGTTAGGGCAGAGTACCGGCGCGGCATTGGTGGCGTTAATGCTCAATCAGTTTGGTGACAGCGGAACACATATGTCACTGATAACCGCGGGTGTACTGGCAACGGTTGCCGCCATAGTGAGCGGCCTGCGTATCACGCAGCCACGCGCATAAACGCCAGGCCCGGCAACACTTCGCCGGGCCTGGCATCATTTATTATTCGCGTAACAGTGCCGATGTCACCACTCCGGTTGGTACATAGGATTGGACGGATCGTCGGTATCGCCCATAATACAATCTGAAAAAAACTCCAGACTAAATCCTGACGTGGCTAGCTGCATCAATTTACGCTGCTCATCCGTCAAATTCGCTGTTGGGTCAAGGTCTTCTGCTGAAGCAGCATCATCTGCGGAAACAGGCGTTGTGCTGATGGTCATATCACTCATGATCACTTCCTATTTAAAGAACTCTTTTTCAGTTTCCAATAGAGCTTCTATCGTCGACGACAAGACTTTGGTCAGGTTATTGTAGATGGTATTCGCCTGGCTTAATTTTTCTGACATAACTTGCGACTGACTCTCTACCGTACTGGACATCGTGTTCATTGAGTTTTCCCACTCGTTGAACATACTGCTACTGATAGAGACAGGGTCTGCATTAGAGTAATCCCAATCTGCAGCAGGCCAAATACACACATCTGACATTTCACCCTTATCGGCATTCAAATTAAACATTTCTGCCTGGATGATCATAGGCTCTGAAACATGAACAATTGTCTTGTCACCCGAAACGGATTCATTTTTTACTGAAGGTGTCAGTAAGTACGTTGGGATTACAATATAGTCAGATTCAGAGGTGTTAGTGTTAGGTTCACCTTTATCCGCCATCTTCACAATTGTGAAATCTTTATACACATCATCATCAAATTTATAAAAAGTTTTATCAATGGTTTCATCAGATACAACATATAAATCCTCAGTCGGTGGCAGTACATAATAATATCTGTCAGTTGTTTCACCACCATCATAATTTTTATAGTCGTATGGAAAAGAGGGCTCCCTATCCCCACTATAGTCAGGATTTGAAAAGACAACTCCAAAAATGAAATCACGTGAAAGTGGATTTGTGGGTGCAGATACGTTGATGGGATTATCCCCACCGATATCACTTGCATATAAACTGATTGTAGCCTCAACTGCATCACGAATCGGCTGAAGATCCGGGTAGACATATAAAGTATAAGTACCATCTGCCTCCGCCACCAAATAAAGCCGATCGTCCTCTTCCGGTGGTTCATGAGAATTGGCGACCGAATCAACCACCGTTACATTGTCAATATCATCCGCAGGATCACCCGTATTCACACTCATTTTCCCATCAGTGCCCGCTTCTATATGGGTTGTGATAGTAAGCTGATCGGATAGCTCCAGCTGATCCGCCCAATAATAGACCCCCTGCGCATCTAACCCACGGATAGCGACAGGACCGCGTTCAGGAAAAGGGCCAGCACTCGTTTCAGGGTTAATGGGGGTCAGGTTGAGATTACCATCGGCATCATATATCCCCCATCCATAAATTATGGCGTCAAGCGCATCATTCACACCAGCAACATCAATTTTCATTTTATCTTCATCGCTGGAGATAAATGTCACCATCAGTGATTTAAAGCTGTTAACATCATTGAGAAATTCAACGCTTTGGTTAGCAAGATCGGTATATACATCCATATAACCCGTTTGCAGTCCACGAAGTTCAGTACTGATATTTGCATAAATTTCCCAGTCACTCTCGGGAAAATTGCTCCCATCACCGTGATCGTTGTCATTTGACCAGGTAAAAGTGCTGTAGTCGATATCACCGTCAATCTTACCGTCACCATCCTTATCCATGTTTTTGTCAAAAGTGATATCCCAACTCAGCTTAACGTCAGCGGAGTCTTCTACCGTTTCACCCGAATTATCCTGGCTTGTAGCACCGATATTCGTGAGCTGAGAAAGAGAGGACTTCAGCATATTCTGCGCAGGAGTTGTATCGATAAGGATCCCCGCATTGAGAAGCTGATGATACTGTTCAGAGTAGACTGCCAGTTTTTCTGTCAATATATCAATCACCTGCTGGTGACGTGTACCCGTTTCCGCAGCGTCGGCAATTGTCGACGCTTGTAGCACCTCAGGCGATGAAGAAAGCGCATTCGTGGTTGTACGTAGCGTTGAAAATGAAATTTGCCGTGCTGTTGTGACACTTGTAGACATCGTATCTTTCCCTGAAAGGTGTGCAACGTTTTAGTTACCTGGCATCCCGGCAAACGTATCCTGAGATTGCACATAATGAAGTAATTGTATGTTGCTGGTAATTGCAAGTTTCTGCATCGCGTTGTGCTTATGTACCGCAACCGTACAGACTGAACGCTTGAGAAGGTTTGCAATCTCTTTTACCCGCATGCCTCGTGCATACAGGCGAATAATTTCGAGTTCTCGCGAGGTTAACGGGGACTGCTGTTGAGCATTATCAGTAGTTATATCCGTCTGTTTGAGCCGCGGAGAAGAATAAAAACGCTTTGCCGCCAAATCAGATAACGCTTTTGGCAGGCAACGTTCCAAATCATCTTTCTTGCTTATTAACGCGTGCACCCCTGACGCCCGGAGACGTCGGAGCGTGGGAGTAAACGTATAGTTTTCACTTACCAGTGCAATCAGCTTGAGTTCCGGTGCTATCTTTTGAATTCTCGAGATATAATAACTGGCATCATTATTATTTTCACAGTCAAAAGAGACATCAACAATCAGAACTAAATTTTTATCATCGAGCTTGCCTGATAACGCGTGGATCAATTCGTTTCGTGAATGGGTTACAAACGCAATATCGGCATATCCGGCAAGCAGGCTGCGTAATCCGGTAATAACAATCGGTTCATCACTGGCAACCGCAACGGAAAGTCGAGAATGTTGGAATTTATGTGACATACCCGGTTCCTTCTTATGCAAACGCTAATCAATCCTTAATTAGCTATGAATAGAAATTATTTGCGATAATTTCATGCAGGACAAAGCAATTCAAATTATTTATTCTAACTTTAGAATTAACGAGACATTAAATCATTTTTTCAATGAATGTTTTTATACTCGCTCATCACATTTTTAATATATTTATGTGTCTCATTAAACGGGGGAATTTGATTGCTATACTTTGCAACGTTTCCCTCTCCCGCGTTATATGCAGCCAGAACCAGTTCGAGATTACTTCTATAGCGTTTCGCTAATTCTGAGAGTAAATAAGTACCAAGATGAATATTCATCTCAGGGTCAGCTAATCTATGCTTTTCAAGAGAATACCCCAATACTGAAGACAGGCGGTTCGCTGTTTCAGGCATCAACTGCATTAAACCCACAGCACCTTTTGCCGAGATAATATCCGGATTAAATCCGGACTCAACGGCCATAACCGCCTTAACGAGATACGGATCGACACCATACCGCCGGGCATAGTGGCCGATAACCTTATCGTAACGACCCTTTGCCACCTGCGCCGTATACTTGCTCTGCGGTGAGGAACGCGATATGCGAATGGCGGAATTGGCTTTCGTGGCTTGCCAGCGTTGCATGACATCATTTTTAGCGATAGCGCAACGCCGAGCCTTGTTTGACGTTCGTTGCTGTTCGACATACATGATTCCATTAGCATCTTCATAACACCACTGCGCTGCCATCGCGGGAGGCATAAAACAACACAGCAAAAGAAATAAACTATGACGCATTTTCATCCCCTTCCTTGTTTGTTTCCGCATTTTCTTTATCGCCGTTAACATCAACCTCTCTCTCTTCTGACTCATCATTCTGAGGAATATCATCTTTCCATGCTTGTTCCATCTGCTCGAGCCAGGTAAGTAAGCGCATAATTTCATCAATACTGCTGCTATCAATAAAAGTATAAATTTTCGCCGTCTTAAAAATTCGCCGAGCCAGCGAGATATTGCGAATAACAGGGATATTGTTTTTTTCTGCGAAAGCAATAACCGCAACAGCACGAGAGTTTTTCTCGACGACTGAAATAAAAGGTAAGCCAATTACCGCAGGATTAAAGTAAATTCCCAATGCGATATGTGTCGGGTTAGCCAACACCATTTTTGAAGTCAATATGTTGGCTTTAGTCTGTTCAGAAAGCAATTCACGATGCAACTGCTTACGTGCACTTTTAATATGTTGATCGCCCTCATTATTCTTATACTCTTGTTTTATTTCCTGCTTAGTCATCATCAAGTCTTTAATATATAGATAAAAATCGACTAAAGCATCAAATGCCATAATAATTAAAAATGGCAATAAGGTATAACAAAAAAGCAATGGCATTAGTCCGCGCCATACATTAATAAAGTGCTGGATCCCACCGGTCGGTATAGTAAACAGTCGAGAGTGATATTTTATAATAAAAACACTAAAGCCAGTAAGTGCCATCCCAAGATACAAAATGGCTTTTATACTGTCTTTCAGCCCCCTGATACTAAATATTTCTTTAAATCCTTTTATTGGATTAATGGCATTCAGATCTAATCGAATCGCCTCTGACGCCATTTTAAAACGTGTTTGTATCAATGTCACCAGTGCCGAAGTGAAAACAGAAATCAGGGCGATCCCAGAGATAATTTTAAACGCTGTTGTGAATACCAGTCGCGCATATTCTCCCGTTGATAGCATGAAACCGCTACTGACGAATAAATCGAAATAAAATGTTAACTCCCTTGCATCAATCGTCATCCACACAAATGAGGAGACCGCAATTAACGTAAGCAGCCCTACAAAATCTCGGCTAAGAAACATCTGCCCCTTTTTAGCAGAATCTTCTTTCTTCTTATGTGTTGGTTGTTCTGTTTTTTCTTCACTCATTATGCTTAACTCTTCGGTAAAAAATCACTCAGCCGTAATCCAGTCAACTGGGAGATAAGTAATGGTGTTAAATAAATCAACAATACGAAAATGGCGATAACGCTCTTTAACGTTAATGCGACAGAAAAAGCATTCAATTGTGATGCAAAACGTGAAAGTAAACCAAGCGCACATTCTGTGACAAATAATGCGACGACGACAGGCCCTACCAAAATTAAAGCCTTTAGCATTAACTCATTAACAAGATGAATTACTTGCAATGCTAATGCTTTGTCAAAATGAAAGGATTGAGCCACCGGAAATATTTGATAACTTTTTTTTATCGCCTCACAAAGCGTAACCATTCCTCCACTTAGCATAAAAGTCGCACCGTAGAAATAGTTCATAAAACTGGCGAAAACAGATGTTTCAACCCCTATCCCTGGATTCATAGTGCTACTGATAGTTGCTCCGCGCTGGTTGTCAATAACCTCACCGATCACCAAAGCAGTCCAGAATGGCACTGACAGGCAAATGCCGCATAGTAAACCAATAATCGCTTCCCGAACGATAATCACCAGTGGTGGCGCCGCTGGCGCCAGTGGAAACTGTACACTCAGCAGGGGCAAAAAACCGAGAAGCATAAAGCACGTAATGACATTTTTGGCTAACATGCCCCCTAGTACCTGGCTGTTAAACCAGGGTAAGAAAAATGTTATTGGCAGAAGTCTGGCCATCCCGATAACAATCAACAGGATATATTCATGGTAGAGCACATAAACATTCATAGGCGACTCATTATGGTATCTGGAATGCCAGAGCCAACACTTCGGCAGCGAAACTTTTCAGGCTGGCAATAAACCACGGTGCCGTCATAAACAGCGCGGCACATACAGCCAACAATTTGATACCAAATGGCAAGGTCTGTTCCTGGATATGAGTAATTGCCTGAAGAAGGGCCACAACTATCCCCACCACCGTTGCAACAATAACCGGAACTGAAGATAATATTAAGACCATATATAGTGCTTTATTGCCTATATAAAAGATACTGTCCATGGTTATCCCGCCGTTTTCCATAACGCTGCGTACTGCATGACCATACCGGTGGCAATCTTAGACCAGCCATCAATAGCAACAAAAAGTACCAACTTTATTGGTAATGATATTGTTACAGGACTCATCATCATCATGCCAAGAGCCAATAATACATTGGAAACTAACAGATCTACTACAATAAAAGGAAGATAAACATAGAAGCCTAAAACAAAGGCACTTTTTATTTCACTCAGTGAATAAGCCGCTAACAGCGTAAATAACGAACTATTCTCAACTGTTGGCTTAACCCCAACAACCTGATGATCATCTGTTACGGGATATTGCTGCTGATAGATATTGCTAAAAAAGGTAAGGAGTTCTTTATCAGAAAATCGGTATAAATAATTCTTATACCCAGAAAGGCCGTTATCGATGAAATTTTGCACTGATTCAACATTATCAAAAGAGACACCTTCCTGGCGATAATAGTCATAGCCTTGCAGGGCAACAGGCGACATGACGAAAGCAGTTAATAGTAGTGATATGCCATTCAAGGTCATATTGGATGGCGCCTGCTGCAAGCCTATGGCGTTTCGTATCAATGAAAAAACAATAGAGAATTTAATAAAACACGTTCCGCCCGCAATAAAAAATGGCAAAAGTGTCGCAAGACTCAAAATCCCTATCAGACCAATGCTATTATAATCCGTCATAATCTTATCTCACAATGTGTTGTAAACTTCCTCTATTTCCACCGCCAGGCGATCATTCAGTAAAACAAGTTCTCCCTTTGCTAACGGCCGTCCCTGAACCCTGAGTTCAACATCAACTTTGTGGTCTCCCAGACCAAGCTGGGCATCTAATACATCACCGGTTTGTATCTTACTAATGTCTGCTAATGTCATGGTTGTCTCACTGAGTACAAACTCAATGTTTAGTTTGAGTCCATCTGTCGCCCATAGCTTATCAACAAGAGCATTATCTGTTTGACTATCCATATCCATATCCATATCCATAATATCCTCACTTACAGTAAAACTGTGCTGTTCATATTGGAGCGCACAATATTCGATATTTCCGACATAAAGGTAAATCTGAACATTTGTAATCCACAAGGCATCACCAATGGCCAAATTTTCGATATCACTCACGGGTAACGATGTGGATCCGAGAGATACTTTGATGGGGCAAAGCAAATGCTGGCAATCGTTTACTGTTTCCGTAATCGGTACGTCTAATGAGGTTAGGGATGTTTTTGGAAACCAAACGAAACCGGCATCCTCACCTGCACTGTAGACTTTTTCATGCAAAGGAATCTGACATTCTGGGTCCTCAATAACAACTTCAGCAATAGGTTCTGAAAACCACTCAGTCCCCAGGGAGAGATTAGATAACAACTCACTGTACAGCGAAGAAATAAATTTTTTTCCCATCTGCTGAACAGAAAATCGAGCATCCTCCAGGCCATATTTCTGCAAAAGCGTTTCTGCAGAGACAAAAAAACATACCTCCGTGCCGGCGTGAACACCGCTACAATGAATGAACGCTCCCTGCATTCGTTTCTGATTTGTCTGCAAAGCGATAGCATTGCGTGCACAGTACTGCATGATCAGGTTTTCTGTGATATCCAGGTGCCGTAAACACGAAAGAATGGTATTCACATCTCCTCCTCCTCGTCATTTAAAACATCCTGGTTTGCCTCATTCTGCTGCTGTGAGTTCTGCTGATTCTGCAGATAGTCATTCACCGTCGGCACGGCATTATCTACACGTAATCCGTGCAAAGGATGTTGCTGTTGGAAATTTACCAACTGCTGCTCAGTTTCAATGTTCGAAGGCACAATTTGTATTTGTGTATCAGATTTATTCTGTGCGTGTTCTATGCGTACCTGGGCCGTTTGTTGAGTAGGAAAGGTCCAACTGACTTCGGTCACATTCGATTTCGCGTTTACCTCAGGAGTTACATTTTTGGCAGACATTAATTGCTGCTGATTAACTGTCTCCTTTCCGCGTTCTCCAGATGATAGCTTTTCCGTTACCCATCCAGAGTCATCGATAACCTTGTCAGGTACTGGCATAGCGGATAGCACGGTTACCTCCGAAGATTCATATTTTTTCTTATCCGTTTTCTGAGTATTCTCTTGATGTTGCGGATCTGCTGCAGTAAAAATTGTTGCCGATCCACTGTGGATCAGGATTTCTTCCTTTAATCGCCCTACATCGACGCCGGCATGTTGGCTAACATTCACGGTGGAAATACGTGTTGGCACATTAGATACTGACTTATTACCCGCATTATTCGTTTGTAGTTGCTGCACCAATTTGGCCGACAGAGAGGATAATAGCGGTTCTCCAGCTAATATTACCGATGCCGCAATCTGGTCCGTTTGTTCGGTGCCCTTATCTCCTTTTTTCTCATCTTTGTTATTGTCAAAGGTCTCAATTTTAGTATTCTTTTTCGACTTGATATCAGTATCATTCAATAACTTCTGGATAATACCATCAATAGATTGCACGTCGTCACAAGAGCCCATGTTTTCTGCTGAATGTGCTTTAACTGATGATGATTTTATATTTTCCATGCAATACATTCCTCTATAGAATATTCTTCCTGAGCAATTCTTTTGACACTACTCAGACGTTTAACTTTTTGTTGGCATAAAGACCACTTACGTTTTTTTCGTTCATAGCTGGCGCGTAATTGCAACAGACGCGATTTTTCATCTTCTTGTTCATGCTGACTTGCCATTAACTCATTTCTTTCCGCATCCAGACGATATAAAACTGAGAGCAGTAATGATTCTTTTCTTTTAATAGCGTATATACTGTTTTTCGTCACTTCACTTTCGGTAACTCCATGCCATAAGGTGATGATACCGACATCAGTCTCCTTATGACGTTCAGCATTAGCAATCAGCAAATTTTTTAGTCGTTCAATTTCGCGGTCAATACGCGTCACTTTCAGAACAAGGCTATCGCAGTACGTTGAATACAAGTTTTCCATACTTTTATATGGCATACAGTGACTCCAACATTTGTGTAAATGATGTTTTATCATCCATCTTTTGCTGGAGAAAATTTTTTATAATGTCAGTTTTTCCAACAATTTTATCTGTAACTGGATTTTCACCCGGTTGGTATTCACCTAATTCAATCATCAGCTTCAACTCATCCAGTTTTGACAAATAATTGCGGAATAAAGATGCAGCTTCACGTTGCTCATCAGATGATACTGCACGGGTTACACGGCTGACGCTACGTAATACGTCAATTGCCGGATAATGCCCTGTACCAGCGAGTTTTCTGGAAAGATAAATATGCCCATCGAGAATCGAGCGCACCTCATCACCGATGGGGTCGACTTCCTCTTCTTCTTCAAGCAATACCGTATAGAATGCAGTAATGCTGCCGAGTCGAGTTTTACCACTTCTTTCCAGGATCCGCGGCAAATTATCAAACACAGATGATGGGTAACCACGTCTTGCTGGCATTTCTCCAGCAGAAAGCGCAACATCACGAAGCGCACGAGCATAGCGTGTCATTGAATCAATCATCAGCACAACATTCTTTCCCGCATCGCGAAAATATTCTGCAATAGTGGTGGCAATAAGAGCCGCATTCCGTCGTTCGACAGCGGGCCTATCCGAGGTAGAATAGACGACAATGGTTTTGTCACGCTTATCCCCCGGGATCCCCTCAGATAAAAACTCGGTAACTTCCCTGCCTCGTTCACCAACCAGTCCAATTACATATACATCTGCAGATGAATGACTAATGATCATCGTCATTAAGGACGTTTTTCCGGCCCCAGCCCCAGCAAAGATCCCAACACGTTGACCTATGCCGCAAGTCAATAACCCATCGATAGCTCTGACACCTGTCGTAAATAAGCTATCGATTGGCCGTCGCTCACTATAATCTGGCGGAGATTGCATAATGGGTCGAAGCATCGGTAAAGATGCGATACCAGGAGCTGGTGAAGAAAAACGTTCACAAATCTCGCCTTGTGCATTAATAACTGTACCCAGCGTGTCCATCGATACTGAAAGTGAAAAAGCAGTACCATCCGGAACAATAATATTGGAGCATGAAATACCCTCAGATCCGCCCAGCAGGCACAGCACAGCATTGCCCTGGCTAAAACCAATAGTCTCGGCTTGTCCAATAATTCCTGGGTCGCTCAGCGAGCGATAAATACGACATCGTTCACCAATAAAAGTATGGCGCAACGGTGCAGTAATGATCGCCCCCTGAATCGATGTTATCCTGGCGTTACAATCAAAAATATCACTCAGCAAGATTTCCTGCATTATTTTAGCGCCTGGCTAAATTCATCTACACGCTCATAAAACTCGCTCAATACATCCGCCAGTAACTCACCTTGTTCAATTGCATTGTCACTTAAAAATACTCGTAGAACAAAACTTCCATCATCTTCAACCAGCTGTAACTGGCCTGTCATGCTCCAGTCACAAGTTGCTACCAATGATTCTATAAGTTGTGGAGCAGCATTTAATAAGGCATGACGATCATATTTTGCAACAGTACTCCAAAGAACCACAACACCGTTAACAGTACTAAACATAATTGATGGTTTTTCACCAAAACTAAGTTCGATTGTGGAATGATGATCTATATCAGAGATCAGCGATGGATCACATCCCATTATTTCAAGCGCCTTCTTGAGGGTATCTACAATTATTGAAATATCCATTTAGTTAATCCACCATTTTGATTACGTTAACTTTAACACTTTCTGATATTTCGCCAAATGAAATGACATCCAGATCAGAAAATTGCGACATTATCAAACGTTTAGTATAGCGTCTGATATCAACTGCAGTTAGAAATACAACATCCTTTCGTGAAAGGTTCAATAAATGATGTTCAAACCTATCAATAACAAACTCATTATCTTCCGGTTCCATATTGATAAATGATCCAGAAGCAGATGTTTTGATTCCTTTACGAATTTTATTTTCAATCTCAGGTGATAACACCATAACTGATAATACATTTTCAGTCGAAAACTTATCCGAAATATAGCGGGCCAACGCAGTGCGTACATGCTCTACCAACTGGATAGTATCTCTCTCTTTCCCTCCCCACAATGCCAGCGCTTCCAACACTGCTTTCATATTTCTTACTGAAATGCGTTCACTTAACAAACGCTGTAATACTTCAGATACTCGCTGGACAGTACAATGTCTGTAAGTTTCCTTTAATAGCTCAGGATACTGGCGTTCAAATTTATCCATAATATTTTTAGTTTCCTGAATGCCAAATAGCTCAGGAATCTGTGCAGTCACCAGCGACTGAAAAGAGAGCATCATTTCATCTTCTGCCGAACGCAACGTGAATCCCAAAGATGAACATAACTCCTGGCTCTGCTCTGCAACCCAGTATTCATTTTCATTTCCATATTCAGTAGTGATTACATCAATACCGGGTAAATCAATAATACCGTCAAGATTCAAAAGTTTAAAATACCCAAAGTTAATTGGAAATACACCTGCAGTAACTTCATTGATCAGGACAACAACATGGTTCAACTGTACGTTTGGACTCATTATTACACTGACTTTCGGGAGTTCAATGCCATAGTTAAGATAAAAATCCTGTGAAAAACGCATACCAAAATGTTCAAGATCCAGATCGCTAAAACCCTGCTCCGGGAGCATTACCATCAACGGTACAGTTTCAGGTACAATACTTGCCGTGGGTAAAAGAGTATATCCTTCACTACCAGAACTCCCCCCTGGACTCGTTTTTATACTCCCCGAAGACGTTGCCTGCTTTTTAGCTTTCAACGTACGATTAAAATAAACAGCAAGAATAATGCCGGCTATAAGCATAAAGACGATCAGCGGAAATCCCGGGAGACAACCAATTAAAATGGCTACAATTGCCGTAACAATCAAAACAAAATCACGCTGGAAAATCTGATCAATGATATTGTTACCCAGATTTTTTCCATCCTCACTAACCCTTGTTACCACAAAGCCGGTACCGATAGAAATAAGCAAAGCCGGAATCTGAGCGACCAGGGCATCGCCAATAGTTAAAATCGTATAGACATCGGTAGCCCCACTAAAGGACATACCATGGCGCCCCATGCCAATAGAAACACCGCCAATAAAGTTGACAAAAATAATCACAATGCTGGCAATTGCATCGCCCTTGATAAATTTCATTGTACCATCTAATGCACCATACAGTTGGCTCTCCTTTTCCAGCATGGAGCGCCGCCGTTGGGCATCATCAGCATCAATATTTCCCGCTCGCAGATCCGCATCAATACTCATCTGTTTACCGGGCATGGCGTCAAGAGAAAAACGTGCGCTAACTTCTGCGACACGCTCTGAACCTTTTGTTATAACAATAAATTGAAAAAGTGTAACAATTGAAAAAATAATAAAGCCGACAACAATATCCCCTGCAATAACGAAGTTACCAAATGTTGTAATAATGTGTCCTGCATCAGCCTGCACCAGTATCATACGGCTGGTACTGATAGATAACGCAAGACGGAAGAGCGTTGTAATGAGCAAAAGTGAAGGCAGTGCAGAAAATTCCAACACTTTCTGTATGTAAAATGTGCCAATAAATATTAAAATGGAAAATGTAATATTAAAAGCTAATAGTACATCAATAAGCCATGTTGGTAATGGTATAATCAACATAGCTAATATTAATATCATCAACACAACCAAAAACAATTCTGGTCTCTGCGCTATTCTTTGCCACATATCTTTCTCAGACTACGCTATAAATGTTAATTACACCCTATATACTTTATAAAATTCTCGTATATAAGAGCTATATCTATTTTTTTCTGCAACACACAATAATAAACTTTATCGTGATACGATAGAACTTGCTCCTTGTGGCTAAGCATTTCACTGTTTTTATATAACCATGCAGAAAGATCGATTACATTTATTGGCATTTCCACCATTACAAAGTACCATACTCCATATCGACAAAAACGGAATAATTTTCCCTTGAATGTAACAGAGATTTCTTCTCCGGCCAGCAAATTGCTTACCTCATTCTCCAGTCCGCTATTAACCATATATCCTTCCGATATGAGTAAAACGAGCAAACCCGTCGATAATCATTGCAAGAGTATTCTCAACACTCATTTTCATTTTTTCAGCATCGGCCAAATTATCTGCAAAGATCGCAAATGGAAGTGGCTTAATGGCAGAATAAATTTGTTGAACAAAATTGGTTTTATCGCTACCTGGATAATATTTCATACAGTTGCTAACCAGTTCAATCGTTAAATTCTTAGCTTCATCAGGTTGCAAAATAATATGAAAAAAGAAATCAAGCAATCTGAAATCTCTTTCATTTGTTGACGGAATATACTCACCTTCATTCATCTTCGACATAAACATCTGATCGGCAGAACGAAGTATATTCATTCTAAAATTTGCTTCTAGTAAAGTGCCAAATTCAAGTGTACTGCATGAAGGGTCATAGCTATTAATATCATAATGCAGAGCCTGAGAATAGTAATCCAGTACAGCATAGCGATTTTCAATGCCAAATTTCTCAATCGACATCTGGTATATTTCTAATGGATCAAGATTTTGCGTAAGAAAACCCTCATAAGCTTTACGCAATGACTGCTCATTTTGTTTTAGTAGCAAACTAAATTTTCTGGCTGTACTTGCACTGTTAATACCTGCTTTTACCTTTTTCCGGTCAGGTCCCTTCATCAAATATTCAAGTGCAGATTCGAGGATATCCGAAGTAATATCAGGTAACTCATCATCGTCTTTTTTCTTCTTTTTCATCAGAATAAATGCGTGCAAAAGTAAAGCAATTTCTGTCGGATCGGCGAATAATTGATGCAGATAATGTAACAATTGTTTTGCCGTCATTGCTCCACCTTTGGCAAAATCATTGATTTTAACCACACAGTTTGGTGTTTTCTCCTTTATTGAGGCTTCACACTCTTCAGCAATGCTTTCGGGTGATGAAGGTTTTGCCTTCGCCGCACGGTTATTCTGCAGAAAAGAACTCAATAACGCTGACATATCATCGGCCATAGTCATCGCGACTGAAAAAGAACTTTTCTCAACCTTCACCTCTGCATCGTCCTGCATCTTAGCAAGGACGTTGCTTAAATCGCCAATCCCTCCCGCACTTCGGATGCGGGACATCGGCAAAGATTCTAATGCCATATTCTATCCCTGATGAGTTGGTGTTATGAAAGCATCTTGATTAATTTTTTGCGTCTTATTCTGATAATTTTTAATGGCATCCCATCCATCATTAATGTAGCCATCAAGTGCATCTTTGTGGCTATAATCATCTTCTAGTATCCTGGGCTGAATCAAAAAGAGTCTTACGGCCTTCGAAGAATTGTTTGTCTTTGTTTTAAATAAATTACCGATCAATGGAATATCACCAAGCAATGGGATTTTAGTCACACCATCAGACAACTGATCGCGTGTATAGCCACCAATTAGAAGATTCTGACCGGCAGCCACCCGAGCCATGGTACTGATTGCAGTATTTCCCACAACCGGTAACTGATCTACCGTGGCAGTATCACCTTGATCATCTGCTACCGTATTTCCATCTGTAATGTCAACATTCATCTCAACGAGTTTATTATCATCTGAAATCATTGGGATAACGTTGATGGAGGTACCATAGGTTACTGTCTGCAGCGAAACTTCTCTTTCCCCCATCAATTTGACATAAAAACTACGCGAATTGTCAAAGATAGCCGGAATATTATCCTGGGCCAGGATGATGGGGCGAGATACAATATTCGCCTTATCCCTCTGACTTAGCGCATTAACAGTTGCTAAAAACATATCACTTTGCGAGCTTGTTAATATACTTGTGGCATTAAAAAATGTCTGGAGGTTCGAACCGACTTTATATTGCCCTTGCCAATTTACGCCTATTTGTTCTAAATCATCCTTATTAATATCAATAATCCAAAGTGAAAACTCGACTTGCTTACGAGGAATATCCAGGCGGGCAATAAGATCTTTTATCATGTTAACTTGATCTTGCGTACCTTTGATAAGCAAACTGTTACGACCTGAAAATGGCAATACTTTAATCTCACCGCCAGAAAATCTGCCAATATCGTTTAATTCAGCACGCACGCCAAATTCAGATTCTTCGAGAATTCCTGTTTCAGTTGTAGACTCTGGCTTAATTTGCTTTTTCACTGCAACATTACTTTTTCCTTGAATTCCATTATCAGAAAACAAGTTGTTAATTGTGGTAGCAATACCTTGCATCGTTTTCGTTTGTCCACGATAGCTATAAGTACGATCATCCACGAATACATGCCGTAGTTTTACAGTATCAATAACTAATTCATTGTTAGATGAAGAATATCCCTCTCCCATAAAGCCGGCTATGCCAACCACAATTTCAATATATTTTGGCGGTCCAGAGATATAAAGCGTATTGGATGGCATATTCATCTTAAGTGGATATCGTGCATCATACATGCCATTGCTGTGCAAAAAATCCTCCAGATCTCTATAGCTTCTGGCTGGGAAATGGATGATTGCTGTTTTCGCTTCAGAGGCTTCATATATGTAATATATTGAACCATCAAAGTACCAAATTAACCCTAAGTCCTGCGTGATTCGTTCAACCATTTCCATTGGTTTATTAAGATCGAACCGCCCTGTCACCGAATATTTTTTTGCGCGTGAACTTACAATAAATGGTTTATTAGTTTGTGATGATATTGCTTTAAAAACAAAATCAACACTCTTATTACTGACAGTAAAACTGTTAATTGGTGACGTTAAAGTAACATCGCTACCGTGGGTCGATTGCCGAATGCCATTACTTGTCGAATTATCTTCAACAGCAGAAACTACTCCACTATAGCTTAGTGCACCCAATACAATGAGTGTACTTAAATTTTTTATTGCGGCTTCAGTCCTGAAAAACATTGCTATATCCATCCATGAAAGACGTGAGAAATTCCATATCCGATAATTCAAGTGGAAACAAACAAACCCAGCCATCATTAATACTAATTTTACACGCAAAAAATTGATTCAATTTCATCACTAACATTGACAGAACTGCATACTTATCAATAAAATACTCGTCGGTTAACAGGAACAACTCATACCGTTCAGAATGACAAACATCATAATTTTTCATTTATCTTCCTCAATGAGGACGGCGTCATACCGAAAGAGGATAAGATAACCTGGTTCAAATGAGACTGTGAGCTAAACCCATTACTCATTGCTATATGAGTAAGGCTTTCTTTTGTCTCCACAATGTCCAACATTGTTTTTGTCAATCGCCATGCCTGCATTCTGGTTTTTACTGTATCCCCGAAATATAATTGCGTTTTTTTCCTGAAATTCGAGTATGACAAACCGTAACGTTCACTCAAGTTAGTAACATTACCTATATCATTATTAATATAATTTTCTATAAGATAGTTGGCGATCATATAAGACTCTTGCTGTCGTATAAATTCGCATAATGAGATAAAATCGAGATTATCAATTCTTCGGATGTATCTAATAATAAATAATTGTTCTAGTTCTGAATATCTTAAGCATACATTGCCATTATGCTTATTTTGAGCATCAGAATTCCTGTTCGTATTTACGTCAGAGTAAGCCTGATACGCAGCATCAAGAAATGCAAGCAGTTCAGAAAAATACCCTATATTTACAGTACCCGTTAAAATCCGTGACTGCTGATGAAAATCTCTGATCTGGCGGCCATAGACTAAATGCTGTGAAAATCTTCCCTGTTCGCCAATCTTCCAGATAAGGTTTTCACACCACACATTCTTATGGCAAAGATCAGTTTTATTTTCAGTGCTTAGTGAAACACATAGCATAAATTTTTCAGATAACTGCCTACGACTGAGGTTATTCCCTGAATACCATTTAATTCCTTTAACATTCATGGCCTACATCCGTTTTTATTCAGAACTCTGGTTGGCAGAAATTGTCATACTTCCGCTATCGCTAGCATCAGCCATCATTGCTACGGCGTCCGTTACACAGATATTTAAGAAATGTTCCAGATTTTGGTCAGCACTATTGATCGTCAAGGTTTTTGACTGAAGATTCCACTGAATTTCGGCATCTGCATGTCGAGTTTCGGCAAGATACTGCGTTGCACAGTACACAAGTTGTTGCCTGAATAAACGCGTAGAATGCGTAATGTGTTCGTCAGGCACCAATGCGATACCTCTTTCTACCGGTTTTTTAACTGTACAGCCGAACAGTACGGTTGATAAAATCAACACAGTAATAAATGATAAATGCCTGTTATACATATAATGTTTATTCATAATTTAAATTCCCTTCCCTGGGAGCAAACTCATCTGCCATTTTGCTACTGAATACCCTTTTTATCACCAAGAGCCTTAGCTTTCTGCATAGGCTAATGTCTTTCATAAAAATATCACATAAATTTTTATTTATTTTTTCCATTTTCTTTTTGGCTGAATAAATAAATAAATGTTTATTTTTTTCATTTTTTTTATCCCTTAGACTGCTTATCAGCATAGTAACCTTGTTGTTGTACGGGATTTTTATGGAAGAGAATTCGCAGCGTGTAGGTATGGATTGCCTGCCCCACTATGTCATGAAGGTGCTTTCTGGCTCGATGTATGGAGTAGACATTCCATTACCTCACAGCGAAAACGTGCATGTCTACTTCATGTCTCAGGAACAGCTATTAACTGCGGAACAGAGTGAACAACAGTCTATTTTTAGCAGCATCAACACTGTTGTTGTCCCGGCCCCTGCAGAGCAGAGTACCTGCTTTCTGTTGTCGTTCATAACCTCTGCTGAAAGTGATACCGTGACTGTATCTTGCCAGCTACTGTCACTTGCCGGAGAAGACCTCCTTTCTTCGGAAAATGGCAGAGAGACTTCAGAGCGTGTTTTAAGCCTGAACAGCCCAGTTAAGATTGGCCTGATAACTATTGCCTTAAAAATCAAGGACGAATCCTGGAATCAGGACGTTGTAAATTATTCCACTGAGGCATTTTCTGATCTGCATCAGGATAATAGTATTGCCGATATTTCAGTTACTAAAGTATCAACCGATAATTCATATTTTCGTCGCCAACTTTATTGGCTGATTTTTCTCAGCACCGTAATCCTTGTTGTAGCCGCCGCTTCTTTCATCGGTTATTACGCTAAGGTGGACAATAGTGCGTCAGTACTGTCTTTATTGTCTCCTGTTGAACCTGATATTGTTAAGCTTAAGGATGGCAGTATTTATGTCATTGTGAAAAATGATACCGATGCCGGCTGGGGCTGGCAGGAACTTAATAAAAGCAATATTAATGCAGAAAAAATTCATATCGTATCTCTTGAATCTGCTCGCCTTGATCTCTCGGCAATGCTCCATGAGTTGAAGCTCCCATTCCATAAAATTGAGCTCACTGATGCTTCAGCTTTAACAATAATGTTTAGTACCGAACGTTGTACTAATGATACGTGCAGCAAGCCATTTAACGCTTTGATTAGTAAAAATTACCCGTGGGTAAAAAATACAATTATTAGTTCATCTTCCGATCAAGAAATTATTGCATCTGCTAAACGCAAACTCAACGAATTAGGATTTCAGTTTACAACAGACATTACGACTTTAAGAGCGAGTTTTATTATTCATGGTGTTATCGAGAGAGAACAGTACTCTGTTATCCAGAATTCGATAGACAGTTTTAAACAAAATTATGGCAGTGAATATATTCAGTTTGATTTTGGGCTGGACGAACCAGGGTTACGGCCGTTGACCTATCGGAACGGTGATGACAGTTATGCCATCATATCTGATTACCACTGGCTTTATCCCTATTAAATTTAATGGAATAAGAGGAAATTAGAATGGTTACGTTTAATAATATCTCACATGATGCAAGTACTGTTCCTAACGCAGAGTTTGGTACGGGATACATTAGCAATATGGCTTTAGGATTTGAGCAAGGTACACAAGACCTTAGAACAGCGCTGGATGATGCATTAACGACTTTACAAAAAGATCCGAGTAACCCCGCTAATCTGGCAGCATACCAGTCTGCATTATCTGAGTATACTCTTTACAAAAATGCGCAATCGAACGTTGTTAAATCTTTCCGTGATATTGACCAGGGTATTATTGCTAACTTTAAATAAAAATGATGTGCGGCAAGGTAGGTCCGCTGCTTTTGCCGCTATCGATTTATCCTACGGACAGGGAGTACTAACGTGAGCATGTCTATTACTCATATATCACCACAATCATTACAGACAGCAACTTTTTCAGAATCCCAACCCTCTTTAGTCACGGGTGATTTGATTGATCTGGATACGCGATTAGCTGAAGAAGTTTCCAGACTGGCAGCAGGTACCCAGGTTGAGAAAGACAGAATTACCGCCGCATTGAATAACCCAGCTGTCACTTCCGACCCAGAACAACTTGCAATATGGCAAAACAAGCTGAGCGCTTATACTATAGACACCAGTTTATATAGCACGCTGGCTCGTAAGGGTGTTTCCGCAATCGAAACATTAATAAAAACATGATAAAATCATTTAATATAAAGACTATGCTGTTGCTACTTGTCTTTCTACTTTGCGGATGTAATGAAAAATTAGCTGACCAACTATCTGAAAGGCAAGCTAACGAAATCATTACACTTCTGGAGTCGAATAACATCGATGCCTTCAAGGTTGACAGTGGCAAAGGAAAATATTCCATTCAGGTTTCCTCAGAAAGTCTGGCTGCAGCGACGGTATTACTGACTGCTTATAACCTTCCCTCCGCTGATGATATTGAGATATCGCAACAATTTCCTGCGGACGCTATGGTGTCGACCCCCCTTGGTGAAAAAGCACGGCTGATCTCAGCTATTGAACAGAGACTCGGTCAGTCACTACAAGAACTGGAGCATATTACCAGCGCCAGAGTGCATTTGAGTTATCCTGGTATTAGCCCTGAAAATAATGATTCATCTTCAATGGTGGCATCAGTATTGATAACCTATCAGGGAACAATTGATGAGGCAGCATATACAGATAAGATACGCTTATTTATAAAGAACGGATTGCAGGATATGCACTATGAAAATATATCTGTGGTTATGTTCCGCCAAACCGCGCCACTTAAGTTAGTGAGTATCAAACCTTCACATCCGCTATGGGGATACACAGTTATCATTGTATCTTCAGTTCTACTATTATTACTGATTTTGCTCGGTGTGTTCTGGTCCCGTATATCTCAGCGTTTTTTTTCTAAGAAAGAGACAGAGTAATCAATCACAATATTTTTTATTAGCGACGATTTCTTTTCGTCGCTAATTATTGGATAAGCTATGAGTGAGATAATTATGCTTAGCAAAATTGTGCTAATGCCTGCTGACTGGGCGAATACTACCAGAGTAGCTAAATTGCGCAATGTGCCACGTACTGTTGTAAACAGACTTCTGTTGCCACAGAACACTATTGATATTGATCTATTGCAACTCTCTGAACAAAATATGTTTTTTATTTCTCGCTGGGATAAAATCTATAGTGCAGCGATGATGGCCGCATCTCGGCAACTTGCTCCTATGTTCTTACGGTTTCCCGCCGCCCTCACGCTTTTAACGGCCAAACAGCGCGCTTTCCTTTATATTCCCTGGTTTTCATCTTTACCTATAAATCTGGAATATCGCCAACCTGATCTCGCTATGCTTGAACAGTATGCATATACATTGTTGGTAAAGGCAATGCACGATCGATTTCCTCCTTCTCTTGTCCCTCTACTGGCATTATTTTTCTCTGATGAATGTCAAGAGCCTGAAATCCGAGATGACCAAATCTATTCTGATGAATACTTTCTTTTTTTGCAGGCCTTAGAATATGCTTAGACAAATCTCACTTCCGAAGCAGTATCCTTTGCCAGATACCCCGCTTATCAAAGCGAAATGGCTGAATTCAGCGACGAGTGCATCCCGACTTGAGCAACTTTCCAGAAAACATGCGCAACATATTCTGCGTGATGCAAGAAATGAGGCTGATGAATTGCGTTCTCTTGCCTGGATAGAAGGTTATAGTGAGGGAATACAGAAAGCATCACAAACTGTAGTCGATTACGTCAGCAATATTGAATCTGCAACATCACAGTTGTTGCAACATTCGCAACAGCAACTGGAGAAACAGTTACAGCAATTATTTGCCAGTGAGGCCGGTATAGAAAATATACTCACACTGTTAGCTCATTATCTATCACGTGATGCTATTACAGACTACAAAGCTATCGTTTCATTCCCTGCTTATGCCATTCGCTCAGCCAAAGCCATCAGCGATAATTTTAAGCAGTCCGGAATTGATGTTGAACTTCGACCATGTCAGGCTGAAGAGTTACGTGTAGAATATGGACAGGAAATATGGTGCTGTGATTTTCAGCGTCAACCCTCACAGCTAGCTAAATTGGCTATTGCCGCGTCTTTTGCGACATTGAATATTGCTGAACGTCTTAAAGAATACCGCCAGCAGGCAGTAGAATCGGTTTCGGAATAAGCGATTAAGATATTTTATTTTTAAGTGCATATAAAGGCCCGAAACATATCGGGCCTTTATACATATGAATGAGCAATCAGGCTTTCAGATTGCTACTGACTGTAGAAACCAGATCTGCTGACGAGTGGCGTACATCAGCCATCAGAGAAAGAAGGCTACTCATCACTTGTGCCGCTTTTTGCGCTGTTTCTTTACTCATCTCCATAGTTTGGTCCATCATTTTGCTGCTTGCCTGCAGGGTTGTCTGCTCGGCTTCAGAATTTTTCGTCGCCATACCAAACGAGCCTTGTTCTCCTTCAGAAGCAGCTCGACCCAGCGTATTTGCCGCTTGTCCGTAGGTATTAGCATCCCCAGCCTTGCCTCCGTACTTTGCAGCGTCCGCCTTGAGATTCATCTTCGCCACGTAGCTCTCACCCTCAACATGGCTCTTCATCACGTTGCTCTGCCTGACACTATTTTTTGCGCCACTCACACCATAACCAATCGCCACTGACGCACCGGCTGCCTGAGTCAAACCACTTGTAATCCCCGACGACAGTGCCATCACCCCCTGCTGACGTAATTCATCTGCCGCAGCATTGGTGAAATCCTGGCTAATTACGCCGAGATCACCGGACATCTTATATCCCGCCACTGAGGATTCATTTTCTGACTCAATCATGGCAATCAAGAGGGTCAACAGCGAACTGGCTTTCGGCATTGATACCGTTACCACATTGCCTGTGCTGGTATCGCTGCTGCCTATACCACTATACAACTGGCTAAGAAGTTGCTGAGCCTCTTTACGTACTGCAGCTTTGTCTTCTTTAGTCTCGTCCGCACCTTTGTAGCCATCGCCAACCAATTTCACTAACGCCTGATACGCCTGCGTATCTTTCACGTTCCGCGTAGTTTCCGTCAGAACAATATCCGTATTATCACTCGCATTAAGATATACATTGCCTGTAGCCACTGAATTAACCGATCCAACCATAATACTTATCTCCTTTTCTATTACAATTATGCACGGGTATGTGCCAGAATTTGTTTACCCACCTGCATAGACATACCCGATGCTTCCGTTTCATTTTTAATGATCGCATTCATAGTTTTCATCGTCGCACTGTAGTTTTCCACGATCATATCCATAAATCTTTTGACAAAATCATTATCTTTCATGATCTCCAAAAGACTGGCAGAAATATTATCGCGCTGTTGTTCATAAACACCGCTGGTGATTGAATAAGAGGCATTGTTAATTCCACTGGCAGCTTGCGAAGTTCTGAATAAAATTTCAGTTCCCATTTTTGCAAAGCGTCCAAAACCTGACGTTCCATAGTTTGAAAGACCTCTTAATATAGAGTTTGCTATATTGCTTGCGAATTTATTACCCAGAAATTTTGCGCCCCCCCCCAACGCTGCCATAGCTGCCATCATCCCTATGAACAAAGTTATTGATGCAAGAATAGAAGCAACAAGCTCATTGGCGCCCATAGCTTCAAACATTTTAGCAATTCCGCTCACAACGGCATTCATCGCTTTCGCCATAAAGGACTCACCCGTTACCGCTTGCGTAACCTGATCCGCTATCATGAGGGTGGCACTAGCAATAAATAAAATTGCCATCGCGCCGCCGGTGAATAGTGCAGAAATAGCACCAGCAACCATCATCAGAGCACCAATAGCTTTACCGAGAGCACCAAAAATTTTATTCATTCGTTCTTGTTTTTTCGCGACTTTGTCTGCTTTTTCGGTTTCTTTTTCTAGTTCAGCCTGTTTGGCTGACTGCTGACTTTTTGCCAGTTCCATATTCGTCTTTAAGGTTTCTTCGTTACATTTACCTAAAATAGTCACTAACTGTGCCATCAGAAGGTCAACTGAATTAATCCCACCGTTATCACTGGCGTTGTTAACTTTACTGGTGTTGTTCATGTTCTGAACGTTAGCCGTCAGGGTGTTTAAACGATCCTTCGCCGCTGCTAACGTCTGATTTGCCGCCACCAGCACTTGCTGCTTTTGCTCCATATTTACGGTGGCAGAATTTACCGCCTCTTGCGCATTGTCTTTGGTATTCAGCGCCGTTTGGTACTCCCCGGAAGCCTTATCCACAGCCTGTTGTGCTTTCTTCTCGCGGTCCAGGGCGTCGCTCAATTCATTGGGATCAATGGTAAAACCCTTGATCACCGTCTGATAAATCCTCTCAGCATCTTCTTTCGCGTCCGCAAGCTCGCTATTTGCAGACTTCAGCGTCTGATCGGCACTTTCCAGCGCCTTTTCAGCAGCAGTCAACGTGCTGTCAGCCTCTTCTTTCTCCCTGGTGGCCTCAATGTAATCTGAGTTTGCCTGTGTCACTGCCTGCTGTGCATTCTCAACATCTTGTGAAGCCTGATGAAGTGCAGCGGAGGATCCTTTCCCCATCAACTGTGTCGCCGTAGCGCGAAACAGCTGCCCAACTACAGCTGAATCCCCCAGTTTTACCGCTAACGTGGCCAAAACAACGGCGAGGGAATAGGTCGATGATTGTTCGCTCCCTCCCGACATCGCACTATTGGTCTCACCTGACTGCGATTCAGCTTGCAGGGATGATCGCAGCGTCACACTTTCAGGGGAACGCAAAGTCGGTTTCCATGATTCACTGGTCATGGCTAATTTCTCTGCGCGCGTAACCAATTTTTCCTGGACAATTTTCTGTGCCGCATTTGCGTCGCTGCTACTGGTTGAACTAGTGTCATTTTTCGCGGTAGTGATTCTTTCGACATCACCTTCACTGGTTATCTGCTGGGTAACCAGCGAGACAGGCTTATTTGTTATTCCGTACATGGTTATGATCCTCATCACTGTCGTTAATCTTTGTTAGCGCTTTAAGATACACTTCGGCACGTTTGACCAGCTCAGGATCCTTTTCGTCAGCCACGACCTCTTCAAATGCATCGCGTGCTTTCGAGTAGTTATGCAAGTGCATATAGCACTGCCCTGCTTCAAAAATGGCGCGCAAATTGTCATCATCAAGCGCATAGGCAATTGCATAGATATCCAGCGCATGCTTATAGTCCTGCTTTAGCTGATAAACGGCGGCCAGGCCAAATGCGTAATCAGGATTATAGAAGTCATACATCATTAAAAATTTAAAAAAGTGCTCCGCTTTTTCAATTTCTCCTTTTTGGTAATACTCGTATGCACAGGCGTAAAAACCGTTCATCAGGCTATCTGGAATGCCATACAGCTGTTTGCGGGTAGCGCCAGACTCAAATAAATCTTCAATAAACTGTTCGCGATTCTCTTCAGAAATCTTGCTGAGAAGATCCTCCATCAACACATCATTTTCATTGTCCATAATAAATCCAGATCCATATAAATAACAGATGATTGTTATCCTATAATTATCACCGTATTCATTGTCGAAATAAATAAATAAAAATTTAGAAGATTAGCACTCAGGTTGCACAATAAAGAAATCGAAGCACTTTTTGAAAGAAATCCACCAACCATGATGCCATCATAGTGATGAAGAGTTGTCTTACTTATTCCATAACCGGAGATATATGAATATGAAAGTCAGTTTGCACAACATGAAAATTGGTTTTGAAAATAGATTCGACGTACAAAAAGCCAAAGGACACAATGGTTTTAGTTCTGTCCTTAGCGCTGTTCGCAACGCCCATCACGATGGCAAAGCGTTTGCTAATCTAAATTCTCAATTCAATAACATCCGTGAGTCGCTGATTACTTTATTGGTAGATGCTGATGCGTCTCACCAATTTATTTCAGAATGCGATGTTTTTTTTGCTAGCTCTGCTAACTATGATACTGATGCTAAACGAATAGCTATAACGGGGTGGTTAAAAAATGAACAGACAAATCTAGAAGTTTTAGGGGATAGGGTCAACGAGGCACAGCTAAATCTGCATAGGGCTAGAACCGAATTTGATACTATAGATATAGATTTCTCAGAAAAACTTCAGAACAAATTAACCGATTCATTGATGAATAGCAGAAATATTATAGCTACTCAACAAACAGAGCTGATTACCGCCCAGGATAAGTTAACGATCGACGGATTTAGACTTCAATATCCGAACGATCCTGAATCAGTAAAAGAGGCATTTAGAGAATATAAAATGTTAGGTAACTAAAAAACATTCTTCTGCAATACTCAATATTAAAGATCTGAAAGCAGACTACAGGGGACGTTGGGCCAAGCTTTAATGGACAGTTTTAGCACCGACCAGTAAGTAAAGAGGTTCAGTGACTTCACGGTCGCCACACCGTAACAACAATCTAAAGAGCCGCATCGCGGCTCTTTATCAGTTCAGGCAGCTTACTTCAGGTATTCACCGCTGCGCAGCGCTTCAATACGCTTATCCAACGGCGGGTGAGTCATAAACAGCTCACTCAATGATTTGGATTTACCGTTGATGCAGAACGCCATCATGCTGGTCGCCTCCTGCGGCTCATAGCTGGTTTTCAGACGCTGCAATGCGGCAATCATTTTCTCACGCCCCACCAGTTTTGCAGAACCGGCATCCGCATGGAATTCACGATGACGTGAGAACCACATGGTAATAATGCTCGCCAGAATACCAAATACCAGCTCCAGCACCGTCGCCACCGCAAAATAGATTAATGGGTTACCGTTACTTTCCTCTCCTTCATCGCGGTTCCCGCCCATAAAACCAGCGGCAATTTGCGCAAGAATACGCGAAATGAAGATAACAAAGGTGTTCACTACCCCCTGAATCAGCGTCATGGTCACCATATCGCCATTGGCAATGTGGCTAATTTCATGCGCAATAACAGCTTCAGCTTCATCCGGGCTCATGTTTTGCAGCAGGCCAGTACTGACCGCTACCAGCGAAGCATCCCGTCGTGCGCCGGTAGCAAATGCGTTAATATCTGGCGCATGGTAGATGGCAACCTGCGGCATAGCGATACCGGCCTGACGGGCCTGATTCGCGACTGTATTCATCAGCCAGCGTTCTCTTTCATTGCGAGGCTGTTCGATCACTTCCCCGCCAACGGACTTTAACGCCATCCATTTGGACATCAGCAGCGAAATGAAGGAACCACCAAAACCAAACAGCAGTGCCATGATCAACAAGCCTTGAACGCTGCTTGACTGAATCCCTGTCAGGCTCAATACCAGCCCGAAAACGACCATCACAGCCAGGTTCGTCAGCAGGAAGAGCGCGATTCGCATCATAATTTTCTTTTAACCTCAATTTAACAAAACGCACTATGCGATTACCCATATCGTATGGGTCTTACGGCTATTTTCAAGCATCCATAGGTGCTAAGTCACCAGAAAGACACAACTTTACATTTTATCGTATCAGACTGACGTCTTCATGCGTTTGTTAAAAAAACAGGCACAATTTCTTGTGCCTGTTTGAGGTTATTGCGTAGTTGCGGGCTGTTCCGCTGGCTTGTCTTTTTCAAGATGCGCCAGGTCGAGCGCAATTTTTACTGTTTCATCCAGGTACGGATCGGGTTCCTGGTAATCCTTCGGCAGATCGTCCAGTTTCTTCAGCGGCGGTTTACCTTCACGCTTAAATCGATCGTTAATACGCGCCAGACGCATTGCATCATCTTCGTTATTCTCTTTTTCACGCTGAGCGTAATTGAGAGAAGCGATGTTGCGCTTATCCTTCATCGCATTGAAACGCGCAATGTCCTTCATGATGTACTGGAACTCAGGATCGTTGGCAATACGTGCATTGTGCTCTTTCAGCAATTCCGGTCCAAACGGCGCCAGGTTATCGGACCTGGTGTAGGTTGCAGCATCAATGCTGTCCCACGGCAGCGCGTTATCTTCGAACTTCTCACCGGTTTCGGTTTCTTCATTACCTGTCGGCATGATGATGTCCGGCGTTACGCCCTTACGCTGCGTACTGCCACCATTAACGCGGTAGAACTTCTGAATGGTGTACTGAACAGAACCCAGTGCCGGCCATTCCGGACGCAGCATCTGATCGTAAATACGGTTCAGGGAGCGATACTGTTGTACGGTGCCCTTACCAAACGTCGGTTCACCAACAATCAGTGCACGACCGTAATCCTGCATTGCCGCGGCAAAAATCTCTGATGCCGAGGCACTGAAGCGGTCAACCAGCACCACCAGCGGGCCTTTGTAGTACACAACGCCATCGGTATCACTGTCTTCGCGCACCTTGCCGTTGTTATCACGAACCTGAACCACCGGACCAGAAGGGATAAACAGACCGGAAAGCGAGACCGCTTCGGTCAGTGCTCCCCCCCCGTTGGTACGCAGATCGATAATCACGCTGCTGACATTCTGTTTTTCCAGTTTCTGCAGCTGAACTTTCACGTCATCCGTCAGGCCAACATAGAAACCAGGAATATCCAGTACGCCGACTTTTTCTTTGCCTACGGTTTTCACCGACATTTTAACGGCACGGTCTTCCAGACGAATACGCTCACGCGTCAGCGTAACGGTACGTGTCTTGGTGCCCTTACCCGCAGGCAGGATCTCAAGGCGAACTTTGCTGCCTTTTGGTCCTTTGATCAGCGCGACAACGTCATCCAGGCGCCAGCCAATCACATCGACCATGCCTTTACCGGTCTGACCGACGCCAACAATACGATCGCCTACGCTTATCGCTTTGCTCTTGGCTGCCGGGCCACCTGCAACCATGGAATTAATGACGGTGTAGTCATCATCCATTTGCAGAACCGCGCCAATACCTTCCAGAGACAGGCTCATTTCAGTATTGAACTGCTCAGTATTACGTGGAGACAGGTAGTTAGTATGTGGATCGATTTCGCGTGCAAACGCGGTCATCGCCAGTGAGAACACATCTTCACTGTTTGTCTGCGCCAGACGGCGGATGGCGAATTTGTAACGACGTGTCAGTGTTTCACGGATTTCAGCGTCGGTTTTACCCGTCAACTTCAGGCTGAGTTCGTCAAATTTAACCTTGCCGTCCCACAGCGCATTTAGCTCTGCTTCGCTTTTCGGCCACGGAGCTTTACTCCGATCGAGGTTAAAGTTGTCGCTACCGGTGAAATCCATTGGACGAGCCAGTACGCTTAATGCGTACTGGTAGCGTTCAAACCGGCGCTTCTGCGCCAGATTATAGAGATCGTAAAAGACATCGAGCTTACCCGAACGCAGTTCATCACCGAGGACGGTTTTCTTTTTGGCAAACTGCTCAATATCGCTCGCCAACAGCACGTTATGGCTGTAGTCGAGCAGATTCAGATAGCGGTCAAAAATTTTCGCCGAAAACGCCTGATCCAGATCGAACTGGCGATAATGTGAACGCGTAAAGCGTGATGTCACACGTTCACTCACCGTCGCATGCTGGGTTTCTTCCTTTAAAACGGGGATTTGATCGGCACGCGTGATGTCTTCCACAGCGAGTGCCTGGCCTGCAAATGCAAGCAGACCAGCTAACGCAGTAAGCCTAAAAAAAGTGTTCATGCCAGGCCTGGCCTCCGTTTCAGAACACCAGGTGTTCTGCGCGTACAATCAAAGACATACCCGAATTCAGCTGTACACGGACGCCATCTTTGGTGATTTCTAATACGGTGGCATCCATCGCATTATTACCTGCTTTCACCTTCAGAGACTGCCCTACCGTCAGCACTGAAATATCAGATACTGGGGTATGCTGTTCTTCACGAGGAGCACGCGGTGCTTTTGCCACTGGTTTTTCAGCGCGAGGTTTACGCTCAGCACTTTCTTTACGACGCGGTGCAGGACGCGGCTTGCGCTCACGACGCGGTGCGTCTTCTTTTTCACCAGCAGCGGCCGCCGCTTCGCGTTTTTTCGCCTGTTGCTCTGCACGTTGCGCCTGAACGCGGGCTTTAGCTTCTTCAAGCTGTTTACGCGCATGTTCAACGTGTTGCTCATCCAGCTCACCACATGGGTTGCCGTCGAGGTCGACACGCGTTGCGCCCAGCTTAACGCCGTACAGATAACGCCAGCTTGAAGTATAGAGACGTAAGGCCGAACGGAGCTGTGTTTTACTGAGGTTCATTTCGCCCTCAACACGCTCTACCAAATCCTGAAAAATGCCAATTTTCAGCGGGCGCGCTTCGCCTTCCGCACTAAAACACTGCGGGAAGCGTTCGGCCAGAAACGCGATGACTTCTTTACTGCTATTCAACTTAGGTTGATTTTCCATGAAATTTCCTGATTACAACGGACGTAGCCAACAAGCGCAGGCATGAACAGGCGTCATTATAATGACGTCATCAGTAATTGCTACGTTATCCGTTGATTATCCTGCGACGGTCGCAAAGAATTTTTTGTAATCCGTCGTTGCAAGCACGGTTTCAAGCTGTGCCACAAGCGTCCGCAGACCCTGTTCATCTTCTTCAGTAAAGCGACCAAACGCCGTGCTATCAATGTCCAGCACGCCGATAATTTGGTTCTCAACCGTAATCGGCAGAACGATTTCCGCATTGCTGGCGGCATCGCAAGCGATATGGCCATCAAAGGCATGCACGTCCTCTATACGCTGAACCTGGTTCTGCGCCACTGCAGTACCGCACACGCCACGCCCTACCGGGATGCGAACGCAGGCAATTTTCCCCTGGAAGGGACCGAGCACCAGCGTAGTGTTCTCAAGCAGGTAAAAACCCGCCCAGTTCACTTCTGCAAGACGTTCGTACAATAACGCGCTGGTATTCGCCAACGTTGCCAGAAAACTGGTTTCACCTGCCATTAATGCCTGAAAATCACGGTTCAGATCCGTGTATAGCTCTATTTTGTTCATTATGTAATCACTTAGTTGTCTTACTTAAAACTGCAGCCTACTAAAATAAACATTAAATGCGTAAATGCTCAAGATCATTCCCATCATGGGTTAAGATAACATTACTTCAACACTTTGATTCGCGATACATGGCCCTTACTCATCCACGCATCACGCCGACTAAAAAAATAGCGATCAGGTCCATTGGTGAAGCGCTACCCCGTGCGCATTACCAACGATGCCCTGAATGTGACCTGCTGTTTAGCTTGCCGAAAATGCGTTCGCACCAAAGTGCATTCTGCCCACGCTGTCAGGCCAAAATTCGTGACGGCCGTGACTGGTCGTTAACGCGACTGGCGGCAATGGCTATCACCATGCTGTTACTGATGCCCTTTGCGTGGGGAGAGCCGCTGCTGCACATCTATTTATTAGGCATACGCATTGACGCGAATGTAGTACAGGGCATCTGGCAGATGACCCGGCAAGGCGATCCGCTGACAGCATCCTTTGTGATGTTTTGCGTCATTGGCGCTCCCGTAATACTCGTGTCATCAATCGCTTATCTGTGGTTTGGCAATATTCTCGGCATGAACCTACGCCCGGTATTATTGATGCTGGAAAGGCTTAAAGAGTGGGTCATGCTGGATATCTATCTTGTCGGTATCGGCGTCGCCTCTATCAAAGTGCAGGACTACGCTTTTCTGCTGCCCGGAGTGGGACTCTATGCCTTTATCGCACTGGTGATCCTGAGCATTTTGACGCTGTCGCATCTCAATGTTGAGCAATTGTGGGAACGCTTTTACCCACAAAGTCCCGCACGTCGCCCAGACGGACAGCTTCGTGTTTGCCTCGGCTGTCACTTTACAGGTTATCCTGATGCCCGAGGCCGCTGTCCCCGTTGCCATATTCCATTACGCTGGCGCAGAAATCAGAGCATCCAAAAGTGCTGGGCAGCTCTGTTGGCCTCGATTGTCCTGTTGCTGCCTGCTAATCTGCTGCCTATCTCGGTAATTTACGTTAACGGTGCCCGTCAGGAAGACACAATTCTGACCGGCATCATGTCCCTGGCGAACAGCAACGTTGGTGTAGCAGCCATTGTTTTTATCGCCAGTATCCTGGTGCCCTTCACCAAAGTGATAGTGATGTTTACGTTGTTGTTCAGTATCCAGTTTAAATGTGAACAAGGGTTGCGCACCCGCATCCTGCTACTCCGTATGGTGACCTGGATTGGTCGCTGGTCGATGCTGGACCTGTTTGTTATCGCGTTAACCATGTCGCTGATAAATCGCGATCAGATACTTGCTTTTACTATGGGACCGGCTGCGTTTTATTTCGGTGCAGCGGTAATATTGACTATTCTTGCAGTGGAATGGCTGGACAGCCGCTTACTTTGGGATGCACATGAGTCAGGAAACGCCCGCTTCGCAGACTGAAGCGCAGATTAAAACAAAACGCCGTATCTCCCCGTTCTGGCTGCTACCGTTCATCGCGCTGATGATCGCAGGATGGCTTATCTGGGGAAGCTATGAAGATCGCGGCAATACCGTGACCATCGACTTTATGTCTGCTGACGGCATTGTGCCAGGCCGTACTCCCGTTCGTTATCAGGGCGTTGAAGTGGGCACGGTGCAGGATATCAACCTCAGCAAAGATCTACGCAAAATTGAAGTCCGCGTCAGCATCAAATCGAGCATGAAAGATGCTCTGCGCAAAGATACCCAGTTCTGGCTGGTCACGCCGAAGGCGTCGCTGGCTGGGGTTTCTGGTCTGGATGCGTTGGTTGGCGGCAACTATATCGGCATGATGCCCGGTACTGGCGAGGCCGAGGATCATTTCGTCGCCCTCGACACCCAGCCCAAGTATCGTCTGGATAATGGCGATTTAATGCTGCATCTGCGCGCCCCTGATCTCGGCTCGCTTAATAGCGGTTCGCTGGTTTATTTCCGTAAGATTCCGGTGGGCAGGGTTTATGACTACACCATCAACCCGAACCATCAGGGCGTAACCATCGATGTATTGATTGAACGTCGCTTCACCAATCTGGTGAAAAAAGGCAGCCGCTTCTGGAACGTCTCCGGTGTGAATGCCGATGTCAGCCTTAGCGGTGCGAAGGTAAAACTGGAAAGCCTGGCCGCGCTGGTCAACGGTGCCATTGCTTTTGATTCACCCGAAGACTCAAAACCTGCTGCGGCAGACGACACGTTTGGTCTATATCAGGATCTCGCGCACAGCCAGCGTGGAGTAATCGTCAAGCTTGATTTACCCAGCGGAAATGGACTTAAAGCAGGCTCAACATCGCTGATGTATCAAGGATTAGAAGTCGGTCAGCTCACAAAACTGGATTTAAACCCAGGCGGTAAAGTCACCGGCGAAATGACGGTCGATCCCAGCGTCGTAACGCTACTGCGTGACAACACACGAATTGAGTTACACAGCCCTAAATTATCGTTAAGCGATGTGAATCTCAGTTCGCTGCTGACAGGTAAAACTTTCGAGCTGGTACCCGGCGAAGGCGAGCCGCGTAACCAGTTCGTCGTTATTCCCGCTGAGAAGTCGTTGTTACACGACCCAGGCGTCATGACGTTTACGCTGACCGCGCCGGAGAGTTACGGTATTGATGCTGGCCAGCCGCTAATTCTTCACGGCGTACAGGTCGGTCAGGTGATTGAGCGTACGCTTTCCAGCAAAGGCGTCTCATTTACCGTTGCTGTTGAACCACAGCATCGTGACCTGGTGCAAGGTGACAGTAAGTTCGTGGTTAACAGCCGCGTGGATGTCAAAGTCGGACTTGATGGCGTGGAGTTCCTTGGCGCCAGTGCCAGTGAGTGGCTCAGCGGCGGCATTCGTATTTTGCCCGGTACTAAGGGCGAAATGAAAAAAAGCTACCCGCTTTACGCTAACCTGGAGAAAGCGATTGAAAACAGTCTGAGCGATCTGCCAACCACTACGGTCAGCCTGAGCGCCGAAACGCTACCTGATGTGCAGGCTGGTTCGGTGGTGCTTTACCGCAAATTCGAGGTCGGTGAAGTGATTAGCGTTCGTCCTCGCGCCGATGCGTTTGATATCGATCTGCATATCAAACCGGAATATCGCAACCTGTTGACCAGCAACAGCGTGTTCTGGGCCGAAGGCGGAGCAAAAGTTCAGCTTAACGGCAGCGGTCTGACCGTACAGGCCTCTCCCCTGTCGCGGGCGCTAAAAGGGGCGATTAGCTTCGATAATTTAAGCGGTGCCAGCGCCAGCCAACGTAAAGGCGACAAGCGTATTTTGTACGCCTCAGAGACCGCTGCACGTGCGGTAGGTGGACAGATTACGCTGCACGCATTTGACGCCGGAAAACTCTCCGCAGGGATGCCAATTCGCTACCTGGGGATTGATATTGGTCAGATCCAGACCCTTGAACTGCTCACCGCCCGTAACGAAGTTCAGGCAAAAGCAGTTCTGTACCCGGAATACGTGCAGACCTTCGCGCGAAGCGGTACCCGTTTCTCCGTGATCACCCCGCAAATTTCGGCAGCGGGCGTGGAGCATCTGGATACAATCCTGCAGCCGTATATCAACGTTGAACCAGGACGCGGTAATCCGCGCCGTGATTTTGAGCTGCAGGAAGCCACCATTACCGACTCTCGTTACCTCGATGGTCTGAGTATTGTGGTTGAAGCACCAGAAGCAGGTTCGCTGAATATCGGAACCCCGGTTTTGTTCAGAGGTATTGAAGTGGGGACCGTCACCGGGCTGACGCTGGGCTCGCTTTCCGATCGTGTGATGGTTGCCATGCGCATTAGCCAACGCTATCAGCATCTGGTACGCAACAACTCCGTGTTCTGGCTGGCATCTGGCTACAATCTTGATTTCGGCCTGACCGGCGGTGTCGTGAAGACAGGTACCTTCAATCAGTTCATTCGCGGCGGTATCGCGTTTGCCACCCCACCAGGTACGCCACTGGCACCGAAAGCGCAGGCGGGTAAACACTTCCTGCTGCTGGAGAGTGAACCGAAAGAATGGCGTCAATGGGGAACCGCCCTGCCACGTTAACCTCTCCACTTGCTCCGGCGTACTCGCGCCGGAGCACTTATGCTACACTGCGCACTTGTTTTTTTGCCGGTGGTACCAAGTGGCTTATTTTCCTGACGCCTTTCTGACACAAATGCGTGAAGCAATGCCTTCCACGCTCTCTTTTGACGATTTTCTCGCAGCCTGCCAGCGCCCATTACGCCGCAGTATCCGCATCAATACGCTGAAAATCTCCGTTGCTGATTTTCTCGACTTAACCGCGCCTTATGGCTGGTCACTCACTCCGGTTCCCTGGTGTGCTGAAGGCTTTTGGATTGAGCGCAACGATGAAGAATCTGTACCGCTCGGCAGTACTGCTGAACATTTAAGCGGACTGTTTTATATTCAGGAAGCCAGTTCAATGTTGCCTGTTGCTGCGTTATTTGCCGATGGCAATATGCCGGAGAGGGTGATGGATGTTGCCGCCGCGCCAGGCTCCAAAACTACGCAAATTGCTGCCAAAATGAATAATCAGGGTGCAATTCTGGCGAATGAATTTTCTGCCAGCCGCGTCAAAGTTCTGCATGCCAATATCAGTCGTTGCGGGATTGCGAACGTTGCACTCACTCATTTTGATGGCCGCGTGTTTGGTGCCGCGTTGCCAGAAACGTTCGATGCCATTCTCCTGGACGCTCCGTGTTCAGGCGAAGGCGTCGTGCGTAAAGATCCCGATGCATTAAAAAACTGGTCCATCGAAAGCAATCTGGACATTGCTGTTACCCAGCGCGAGCTGCTTGATAGTGCCTTCCACGCCCTACGTCCCGGCGGCACATTAGTTTATTCCACCTGCACACTTAACCGTGATGAAAATGAATCCATCATGCAGTGGCTGATAGAGACTTACCCGGACGCCGTCGAGTTTCTGCCACTGGGTGATTTATTTCCGGAGGCCGGACGCGCCCTGACACCGGAGGGATTCCTGCACGTCTTCCCGCAAATTTATGACTGTGAAGGATTCTTTGTCGCGCGTTTGCGAAAAACTGCCCCTATCCCTGCCCTGCCCGCGCCGAAATATAAGGTGGGAAATTTCCCCTTCAGCCCGCTGAAAAGCCGTGAAGCCGAACAAATCACCCAGGCCGCTACCGCCAGTGGATTGCACTGGCAAGACAATCTGCGCCTTTGGCAGCGTGATAAAGAAATTTGGTTATTCCCGACCGATATTGAACCGCTAATTGGTAAAGTTCGTTTTTCCCGCCTCGGGATTAAGCTCGCTGAAACCCACAATAAGGGTTATCGCTGGCAGCATGAGGCGGTTATCGCCCTTGCTAACCCAGAACATCGCAATGCGTTTGAACTGACGCTCGAAGAAGCGGAAGAGTGGTATCGCGGCAGAGATGTCTACCCACAAACCTCACCAACAACCGACGATGTACTGGTCACGTTCCAGCGTCAGCCGATTGGACTGGCAAAACGTATTGGTTCACGGTTGAAGAACAGTTATCCACGCGATCTTGTCCGGGATGGAAAACTCTTTACAGGATAACGCACGTTTTTACTGGCGCTTTTGCTCACGTTGACTACGCTGAAAAATGGGCGGCTTAACTGGTCGTACCACAACCTGCAAATCAACGGAGAGCACGATGATGAAAACCAGTGTGCGCATTGGCGCTTTTGAAATCGACGACGCCGAGTTACATGGCGAATCGCCGGGGGACCGAACGTTAACCATTCCTTGTAAATCCGATCCGGATTTATGCATGCAACTGGACGCCTGGGATGCCGATACCAGCGTCCCGGCCCTTCTCAATGGAGAACATTCCGTTCTATTCCGCGAGCACTACGATCGTAAGTCAGATGCCTGGGTCATGCGTTTTGCCTGATTCAAAAAGAACCCGTCGCCAGACGGGTTATTTATTGGCGTTAAAACAATTGACTCTAAGTACGCAGGCACAGAAGAAAGCGATGGTTCCCCCCGCAGCCAGCACACTATAAGCGAGTTCCCAGCTTTGCGTTGAATCCATCACTACACCAAATGATAACGGCGCAAGAGACCCCACGCCAAATCCAAGCAGCGACCGCAATCCCATCACACTCCCCAGCTTTGCCTGCGGCACATTATCGGCAATCGCGGCAGATAAAACGCCTGAATCGCCAAGAATGAAGAAACTTCCCATAAACGCAAATAGCAACGTCCACCCCGCCCCCCAGGAAACCGATAATCCCATCAGGAGTGAACTCAACGCGCCGGCAGCGCCCATAAAAATCAACACCGATGCGCGATTAAAATAATCGGAGATTGCCCCTACAATCAGCGTCGAGAACATCCCCGATAAATGCACAGCACAGGCGACGATCAACCCGGTGGCCATCGGTTCCATCTGCCAGGCTTGCAGCGCATTCGCCACCAGGCTGGGGGTCCATGCCCAGCTCCCCAGTAGCTCCCAGCAATGCGCAATATAACCCACCATCAGCAGTATTGCGCCGACCGACAGAGCGTGGCGCTTTGCCGATACCCCCGGCGTCTGCGTCCTGAGCATGTCTTCCTGATAGCCGGATAACGCCACTGAACCGGATACCGCGCCAATCAATGCGCCTGCAGCACATAAATAGAATGCAAAGGACGCTCCCCAGCGCAATGCTCCCCAAGCGGAGATAAATACTGACAGCAGGTAGCCAAACGAACCTGCGGCCAGGATCATCCCAACGGCAAGTCCACGTTTGGACACACTGTTCATACCCATCGCCAACATCATCGCTGGCGTGTAGGCCCCACCCTGGGTCAATCCGACAAAGGCCATCAAGACCAGAGCGGAAGAGTAAGAGCGGGCAAAACAGGCAAAAAACAATAAAGCGAGCACACCGAACCACGAGAAAATGAGATACACCTTGCGCGCCCCCAGATAGTCACACAGCCAGGAGGCAGCAAATAAGGCGCAGGCGTTTGCAATACTAAATACCGTCTGTACTGTTCCCGCAGCGGCGGCGTCGATATGCCACTCATCGCGTATTACCGGAAGTGCACCAGCAAAAGCCATTGTCCCCAGACATGTCCCCGCCCGGCCAAGGCAAAACAAATTGAATGCTTTCACTAAAATTGCCTGCAGAAAAAGTGGATATCAATAATGAACCAGAGCGTTGCTGGCCATGTTATGAGCAAGGGGAAGACGCTGACAAACGATCTTTATTGCGTCCATTGGTTGAGTTAGACTCAACCAATGACACGATTACTCTCACTCCCCCATTTGCCGGCATTCGAAGCTGCTGCACGCAGAAGCAGCTTCAGTGCGGCTGCTGATGAACTGTTTATCACCACAGGAGCAGTCAGCCGACACATCCGCACACTGGAAGAACAACTGGGCGTACAACTGTTTTATCGTGCACACAAATCTGTCAGGCTGACGAGTGCCGGTGAGACCTTTTCCCGCGTCGCAACGCGGTTACTCGGTGAACTTGCACAGGCAGAAAAAGAGGTCCGCGCTAACACCTTTTCGGGAAGATTAACCATCCAGTGCTTACCCACATTCGCCATGCACTGGCTAATGCCAAGACTGGCTGAGCTGAATGAAATCCACCCTGAACTCACCGTCGATGTCACCACCAGCATCGGTCCCGTTAGCTTTGCTTCTCCCTTTGATATCGCTATTCGCCGGGATCCGGCGCATTTTTCCGGGCTTAAACCTGTTCCATTTCTTCACGAATCAAGCCTGCTGGTTTGTAGCCAGCAGTATCTGCACAGCCGACCTCTGGTCTCGCCAGCTCAGCTGAACGATCATATAAAAATTCAAATTCGTGCGCGTAACGATCTCTGGAAACGTTGGTATAACCATTTCCCGAATGATCATCATGAAAATAGCCAGATTATCACGCTGGATCATACGTTCGCGGCAATGCAGGCGGCTGAAGATGGCTTGGGTTTGGTCGTAATGCCCTATTTATTCTGTGAAAAACATCTGAAAACAGGAAGGCTGGTTGCGCCATTTGGCGATTTGACTATCGATACCGGAACCTATTCTCTGCTGTGGAACGACAGGCAAGATGAGGCCGTAAGAAAATTTACCCACTGGTTGCAATCTTTTGAACTACCCGCTGAAACATCCCTGCCCTTCACGAGTGAGCACACGGTGACGCGTTAACGTATTTCTCCCCGCCCCTTCACTGCAATTTCTTCTACACTATTGATACGGCAATATAATTTGAGGATGGAATGTTCACGCTGATTCTATTTGTTTGCTACCTGGATGGCGGTTGTGAAGATATCGTGGTTGATGTCTACAATACGGAACAGCAGTGCCTAATTTCGATGGACGATCAGCGCATTCGCAACGGCGGATGCTTGCCGGCTGAAGACTATATCGACAGCTTCTGGCGTCCTGCTCAGGAATATAGTGATTTCTAATTATTGTAACTGCACCAACGTTAGCTCACCGCCAAATACCGCGCCGGTATCAATATAGTGCAGATTATCGCGATCAAGCCGATGGCGCAGAGGCGTATGGCCAAACCAAAAGTGATCTGCGCCATGAATTCCACTGCCTTTGTTCATTAATCGCGCACGGTCCCACAACACCCGTTGCAAATCGACTTCTTTTCGCCACAGATAATCATCATCCGGGTAATCGGCGTGAGCAATCACGTGTACGCCGTTCTGACAATGCAGTTCCAGAATCCACGGTAATTGCTGACAGGCTTCAAGAGCGAATCTTGCCGCAGGTTGTGCTGCCTGCGCAAACCACGAGCCCCCATTCATAAACCACAACTGCAGATCCCCCGTCACCAGCGCATCCAGCGCCATCTGCTCGTGGTTCCCCCTGACCGCCACGATCCAGTTTCGGCGAAGCAACTGTAAACAGCGCAGACTATCAGGCCCACGATCGGTAACATCGCCGACAGAAACCAGCAGATCGCGCCACGGATCAAACCGACACTGGCGCAGTTTATCCATCAGCATAGAAAAACAGCCGTGAAGATCCCCCACGACCCAGATGTGACGCCAGTTTGTTCCTTCTACCCTCTGGTAGACGTTGTCAGGCTGCCCCATATGACCTTCTGCACTCGGATATTCCCTGCCTATAACTTTAGCAATAGTGGTATGAGACGAGGAGAAAACCGCATACGACACGCGATGATTTGCGCAGGGTGCGATTTGACATCACGACAAACTCTCTGCCGTCGATGTCATGCCGCCCAGAATAACTATGCTGTTGATGCTGCCCACAAGTCGCCTTTGCGATAGGGCTTCTTCACTTTTTAATAGTGTTACTATTATTCTGCCTGGTTCATCCGTTATTTCACTGATATATCAACGGGTTTCAGTGGCTTCCTCAATTCAGTACCATGAAAATCTTTATATCGTGGTTCGAGACGGGCAGATTCTGAAAGAATAACGCTATTATCCCGAAAGCTCAGATGGTCACTATCAAATAACTTATGAAAATCAGCAGCAAGCGCGATGCCATTTTCTACACTCGGTAGGCCTTTATTGGCATGGCTAATTATGTGGCAAGCTTCAACTGCCAAAGTACTGCCGGTAATTGCGCATTTATTGCCCCAATTCAACATCACCGCTTTACGAAATTTTGCCTGCTCCCGGCGAATTTTAACCATGCGTAGACCGTCTTCCCTGCGAGCAGGCGTTCCTATTTGATAATCAGGTATTGCAATCAATAAACTGAGAACCGACACAATTTCTTCGCACAAAGGTGCTTCAAATGAAGCTCCCTGATGACAAAAATGTCGTTTAAAATTAGTCCACTCCTCTTTTCGCTTGCTGGGAGGGAGTTGTTCACCAACGAGCAATTCATCCAACGGAAGGAAAGTATCAAGAGTGGATAGGTCTTTCAGTTGAACTCGATATGGATAAACGTTGTTTGGGTCCACAAAAGTATCAATAATTTCGAACACGCCACACAACTGGAAGTCTCGCTTTCCAGAGAGTTTTTGAATCACAAAAAGGCGGTCACCAGGGGTCACTTGACGGGTTTTCCATTCCTGCCCAACCCCATACCCATTACTGTAGTCAAAATCTTTTGTATTTTTGGGTCCATGATAAGCATAGAAATATTTCATCTTTTATTCCTTTTGAAGAGCCAATAAAGAGTAATATCGACAATCCCGCGAGAAAACTTAACGTATAAATACGGTACAGTGGACTGTTATTTCATGCTGCAGGTGACCGTCAGCAGGAAAGCATGGTCTCACGACTTCGCGTTAGAAGAGAGAACACGCAGAGGATTTTGCTCAGAGATTGCTGGGGTATAAAAATTTAACAATAACCAAAAATAGCTGGACGCACACGGTGCAGAATATGTTATGGTTTGGACAGGATATGGAAATTTCGAGCAATTTTCGTGGTGTTTCGTGGCCGCATCGAAAAACACCATAAGAAAACAAAGATATAAAAAGAGACCGAATACGATTCCTGTATTCGGTCCAGGGAAATGGCTCTTGGGAGAGAGCCGTGCGCTAAAAGTTGGCATTAATGCAGGCTAAGTTACCCTGCCATTTAAGAATAGATGACAGCGCCAGGTTTTCCAGTCCGCGACTAAAGTGGTCTGAAAAAAAGGGGGATTGTCACACGCTACAATGTAAAAACCGCAAGTTCTCCTGTGAGATCCTTGCGGTTTTTTATTGGAAATCAGAGCACTACATCTGACAATTAACAGAGTTTTTCTGCACGCTCGATAAACGGAGCAAGGCTCATTTTTTGGCCAGGTTTAGTCGGATCGTCAATCTGGATAATGTCGATCGGTTTTGCCGTGGTTTTACCGCTCTCAACCTGCTGTCTGGCTACATCATTCAGCGGGTATTGCACCAGCGTACTGGGGTTGATGACATACAGCGCGTTGCCCGGACGGCAGGTCAGCATCACCTCTTCACGATTAAACGCCCATTTATCTTTGCCAACCTCAAAACGACTGACGGTAATAACCTGCGGCGCAGCCAGTGCCGCTCCCGAACTTGCCAGTAGCAATAAAGAGATAATGATTTTTTTCATACGTTTTGCCAGTCCATCAGAACGGTTCGAGGGTTGCAAACAGGCTGACAATTGCCAGCACAACAGCGCCTATACCCCATTCCAGCTTCGTCATCCAAATAAAATAGAGGGTCATGCAGCGGTTATCCGGCTGCATACGTGGAACGAGAACATACCGATTCACCAGCGCAATCGCCACCATTAGCATGACCAGGGCACATTTTAACAACAGCAGTCTCCCATAAGCCGCATGCCAGGGAACAGCGAAACCGACAATAAACAGCGCATTCATGATGCCGGTAAGCAACACGCCAATCACAAAAAGATGCCCATAGCGGGAGAAGCGCATCATGGTACTGATGGCTTGATCGCGCCAGCGTCCTTGCGCCATTTTCATACAGTAGAGCACCGGCAGCAAGCCACCAAACCAGGCAGCAGCGCATATCAGATGCAGCGCATGGTTAATCTGATGAAGTGTGCCAGTTACGCCATCGTGCAGTGTCGCATGCCCAACGCCCGCCAGCAGAATAAACTGCGCAATCGTCAGCATTAGCAGTCGTCGCGGCATACTACGCGGTACGATAATGGTCACCGCCAGCGTGACCAGCGCAAGGATAATTTGCCACAGCCAGACGCCCCCGAATTGTGTTTGCAGGACGGCTCCCCAAACGGTGATGGAGAGGACATCCTGCCAACCCGCGCCCATTAATCCCCCCTGAACCGCCAGCATCAGCGTCGCGCTGATAAAGCTCCACGCCGCGGCGTGGCGTTGCAGATGCAAGAAACGACGCATCATCAAACGACGGAGCGAAACAGGAGCCAGCCATGCGCCATAGAGCGCGCAGCCAAACACCAGCATCAGCGTGGTAAAATGGATAAAACGCAGTGCAACCCAGGTAAACGCCAGCATCGGTTATTTCACGCTAAAGCTATATTGCCCTTTCGTCTTGTGCCCATCCACTGACACAACGTGCCAATCGACCGTGTATTTTCCTGTTTCCAGTGACTGAACGAGCGGAATAATCAGCTGCGTTTTATCCTGCTCATTACGCGTTGCCTTACCCGTTTTGATCTGTTCTTTTTGTGGGCCTGTCAGCGTTGCCCCGCTGAATGCAGGTTCGACACCTTCAGAAAAATTGAGCGTCAATGCCTGGGGTGATGCTGTGACTTGCGCATTAGCAGCGGGATTTTGTTGTGTCAGATGCGCATGCGCCAGGGCAGCGGGTGTCGCCAGCATGCCGGCAAGAGCGATGAGAGCATAGCGAAGTGAAGATGCAGATGAAGCCATATCAACTATTCCTTTTTGTTATGTCTAATCTGTAGAGAATAACCTTCTACAATGATCGAGTCGAGAATCATCATTTCAGGCTTGCCATTAATGCGCACTCTTAGTAACTTTTGCGCGCCAATGGAGAGATGAGGAAAAACGTATGAATATTAATCTGGCCAAACTTGAGCAAGCAGAAATGGATAAGGTTAACGTCGATCTGGCTGCGGCAGGCGTCGCATTTAAAGAGCGCTACAACATGCCTGTCGTTGCTGAAGTTGTCGAGCGTGAGCAGCCTGCACATTTACGCGACTGGTTCCGTGAACGCCTGATCGCGCACCGTTTAGCTTCCGTTTCCCTCTCACGTTTACCTTACGAGCCTAAAGTTAAATAAACCTTATATTAAGTTACAATTCCTTACATGATGCCTGCTACAGTATAAGCACATTCTTAATCTACTATTTAAGGATGGTTGTAGACACTATGAAAAGGAAATCATTATGTCACACTGGAAAATTGCTGCAGCGCAGTACGAACCACTTCAGGGATCATTAAGCGAACACGTCGCCCATCATTTGCAGTTCATCCAGGCAGCGGCTAAATGCCAATGCGAACTGTTGGTTTTCCCATCATTGTCCCTGTTGGGTTGTGTGGACGAAGACGACGCTCTCCCCGCCCCGCCCGATGAAGAGCTATTACAACCCCTCGCCCACGCCGCAGCCACGTATCGTATGACCATCATTGCCGGGTTGTCGGTAGAGCACCACGATCGCTTTGTGAAGGGAATTGCGCTTTTCTCTCCCTGGATGACCTCGCCGCTAATGTTTCATCAAAGCCATGGCGCCTGTATCGCCAGGCAACGAAATGCCATCAGCGTGGTCGACAGCCAGCCGGAAGGTATTGATATCGACCCAACATTTTCACTATTCACAACCTGTCAGTCCGTCAGCGAACCAGAACTGCTCTCTTCCGCTTCGCGCCTGCAAAGTTTTTCGCATAAATTCGCCATTGCGGTGCTGATGGCCAATGCACGTGGTAGCAGCGCATTGTGGGATGAACGTGGTCGGTTAATTGTACGCGCCGACAGCGGTTCGTTACTGTTAACCGGACAACGCACGCCACGGGGTTGGCAAGGTGATATCATTCCATTACGCTAGTCGTTTTTGGTCTGGAGCCCGGCATGTTGCGCATAATAGATACAGAAACCTGTGGTCTGCAGGGAGGCATTGTTGAGATTGCATCTGTCGATGTCGTTGACGGAACGATCGTCAATCCCATGAGCCATCTGGTGCGTCCTGACCGTCCCATCAGTCCACAAGCCATAGCTATCCATCACATCACTGAAGCGATGGTAGCGGATAAACCGTGGATTGAAGATGTCATCCCGCATTATTACGGCAGCGAGTGGTACGTGGCGCATAATGCCAGTTTTGATCGGCGTGTGCTGCCCGAAATGCCAGGAGAATGGATTTGCACCATGAAGCTTTCCCGCCGCCTGTGGCCGGGGATCAAATACAGCAATATGGCGCTCTATAAGTCCCGCAAGCTGAGCGTCCAGACGCCGTCTGGTCTGCACCACCACCGCGCGCTTTATGATTGCTACATCACGGCGGCACTGCTGATAGACATCATGCAGACGTCCGGCTGGACCCCGGAGCAAATGGCCGATGTCACCGGCCGTCCTGCGCTGCTAACGACCTTTACCTTCGGTAAATACCGCGGGAAACCGGTATCTGAAGTCGCTGAACGCGATCCGGGCTATTTGCGCTGGCTATTTAATAACCTTGACAATATGAGCCCGGAATTGCGCCTGACGCTGAAACACTATCTGGATAACGCCTGACCGGGCAGTGTTCCCTGCGCAAGACCAATTAAAAAAGCGAACTCGAGGGCCACGCCTTCATAGGATTTATAGCGCCCGGATTTACCGCCGTGTCCGGAGTCCATATCCGTACACAATAGCAGCAGATGATCGTCTGTTTTCATTTCACGCAGTTTCGCCACCCACTTCGCCGGTTCCCAGTATTGCACCTGGGAATCGTGTAACCCTGTGGTAACCAACAAATGCGGATAATCCTGTGCGGTGACGTTATCGTATGGGCTGTAGCTTTTCATGTAGGTGTAATACTCTTTGTCCTGCGGATTGCCCCACTCTTCAAACTCACCGGTTGTCAGTGGAATCGACTCATCCAGCATGGTGGTCACCACATCGACAAACGGCACCTGGGCAATAACGCCGTGAAAAAGTGTCGGACGCTCGTTGATGGCAACACCCATCAGCATCCCTCCGGCGCTTCCTCCCATCCCATAACACAATGAAGGTGAGCCATAACCGAGTTTGAGCAGTGCATCGCAGACGTCGAGATAGTCATTGAAGGTATTTTTCTTACGCAGAAATTTACCCTCTTCATACCATTGCTGCCCCAACTCACCACCGCCACGCACGTGGGCGATCGCGTACACAAAGCCGCGATCCAATAAGCTTAAGCGGCTGCTGCTGAAATCAGCGTCCATGCTTGCGCCATATGAACCATAGCCATACACCAATAATGGATTTTTCCCTTTACGGAAATGCTGCTTGTGGTAGACCAGCGAGACAGGCACCTCTGTCCCGTCGCGTGCGGTTATCCACACGTGTTCACTGCGGTAATTTGCGGCGTCGAAACCGGGGACGGTAGTCTGCTTAAGTACGCGGCGCTCGCCAGTATCCATATCCAGTTCGAACAGCGTGTCCGGCGTAGTCATGGAGGAATAGCCATAGCGCAGGCGCGATGTCTCCGGCTCAGGATTATAAGCCAGCCACGTCACATAGGCGGGATCGTCAAAGGCAATCCCGATTACTTCACGCGTTTTGCGATTGATTTGTCGCAGGCTGGTTAACCCCTGTTGTCGTTCTTCCACCACCAGCCAGTCGGTGAACAGCGTAAAACCCTCCAGCATGACACTGTCACGCGCTGGGATTAACGTCTCCCAGGCGTGTTCGTCTCGTACACGGGTACGGTACAGGCCGAAGTTTTTACCCTGACGGTTTGAACGCAGATAAAAGGCGTGTTGATAGTGATCGAGACTGTATTCATGGTCTTTCCGACGCGCCAAAAAGACCAGTGGCTCGGCATCAGCCAGTTCTGCATCAATGAGCAAAACCTCACTGGTGGTTGCACTCGCAATATGAATAACAACATAGTGCTGTGAGGTGGTTTTATGCAGACTGACATAAAACATATCATCAGCCTCTTCATACACCAGCTCATCATCAGTGGATGGTGAACCGACAGTATGCCGCCAGACCTGATACGGCAGCAATGTGGTTTCATGCTTGCGCACATAATAGAAAGTCTGCGAGTCGTTGGCCCAGACTAATTCCGGCTCGACGTTTTCAAGTACCTCCGGGTACCAGTTGCCCGTTTGTAAGTTGCGAAAGCGCACACCATATTGCCGACGGGAAAGGTAATCCTCCGCCAGCGCCATAATGGTATTGTCCGGTGATATTGCCAGACCACCTAACGTATAGAATTCGCTATGGGCTGCGCGCTGGTTTCCATCCAGCAAGGTATCCCATTCATCCCACTCTTCACTGAGAGCAGACTGGCGCTGATAAATGGCATATTCACACCCCGGTTCATAGAGATGGCGATAGCGGTACCCATTTTTCACATACGGCGCGGACACATCCTGAGGGGGAATACGGTCGATAATCTCTTTCAGAACACGATCCTGCAAAGCTTGCTGCGAAGCCATCACCTGGCGGCCATACGCATTTTCTTGTTGCAGGTAATTTAGCACCTCTGGCTGCGAGCGGGTGTCATCTCGCAACCAGTAATAATTATCAACACGAGTATCGCCATGCTGCGTCATGGCGTGGGGAATACGAGGAGCTTTAGGTAGCATGTCATTGTTCTTTTGCTTAAACATTCTATAAGGGTGGCAAAAGTCAGCAATGATGCAAGCGAAACATGCTCCGGCACCGTAACTATTTAGTCTGGCAGGGCCTGTTTTTGTTGCTTAAGATCCTGCTCAATCCCTTCGCGAACATCCTGCGGGATCTTCAACGCATCACCCAATGCATTCAGATAACTGCGCTCCATAAAGTGGTCGATATCAATTGCCGCACAGCTCAGGAAGTAGATTTCCAGTGCTTCTTCTTCATTACGGATCCCCTGAGCCAGACGCTGAGGATCGAGTGGTTGTTCAATCGCACGTTCAATCAGAACACGCCCCTGCTCTTCGACTCCCGCTTCACGAAGTTGGTGTTCAATGGCAGCACGCTCTTTAGCATCAATATGCCCATCGCTTTTCGCCGCAAAGACCAGCGCCATGATCAGACGCTCGGTTCGCTGATCCAGCGGCGAGCTCTGCGCGCCAAATTGTGGTTCATCCTGATGCGCCGCACGGACCTTATCTTTGTACTTGTTCCATAACACCGTACCGGCAACCGCCCCACCGCCAACCAAAAGCGCGCTGGTGCCGTATTTACTGAGTAATTTACGTGAGGATTTGTTGGCAACCAGTAATCCTGCCAGACCGCCTAGCGCGCCAGGCACCAGCAGTTTGCTGAGCCCTTGTTCACCGGAAGATGACGCAGATGATGCTTTTTGCCCAAGAAGAGATTGTAGTTGATTCAGCCAGTTAGCCATTTTGTCCCTCAAGTACAGACGAATAATCATCAAAGCGTACCCGAGGGGATGTCAGGAAGTGTTCAGGTCATCAAAAGATGTGCAAATTCAGCTACTGGCGCACCTGATACTCTGCAGTGCCGGCTTTGCAATCAATCTTTACCTGATAGTGAATGTCGCTGCTTTTGCCGCGCACGGTCAGGGGGACTGTCCACTGCCCATCTTTACCGACAATATCCTGTGGATTGGCCCATGCTACCGGGTCAAGCTGACCGAGTTTCTTTTGATCGTCGGCCCAGCGCACAATGCGATTCTGCAGGTAATCACGTTTGACGCTGGCCGCGATACCATCAGCGTCCAGACCTTCACAGTTTGGAAACTGAACTGACTTACTTTCCGTATTCGCCGCAAATACTGATACGCTGGCAGATAACAACAGCAGGCTCAACAACGCTCTTTTTTTATACATTCTTTTCTCCTTATCTCCCTTTCGTCCTTCAGGCCGCAGACCCGCGGTGTGAAGGCTGTCAGAGATTGCACAATGATTCAGGGAAAAGCATGGTACAAAATATCAGGAGCGCAAGTCGCTTCAGGCCGCCTGGGTATCATCCTCAGCAGATGCGTTGTTGTCGACCACCTGTGGAGAAGGCAGCTTGCCGTTTTTCAGGATGGCGCTCAGCACCTCTTTTTGTTCAGCCAGCCACAGAGAAAGCGCTTCACGCTGCTCATCTTCCAGCGCTACCGGTGATTGTTCCAGCCATGTGTCGAGCAGATCGGCTGTATCGAGCATTTTGTCATACGCATCGGCTTCCTTTTTGCTGGTAAACGACATTTTTTCCTCACCTTCCCGAATGACTACGTATTTAACTTCAACCGCCATTTTTGCAGCCTCTTAAATTACCTGTATTTATATACAGCATATTCTTTTTCATCCCTGAAATCAACCTGGTAATAAAGACAGACGCAAACGTTTTCGTATATACTGCACCCAGTTAAAACAGGGGATTAATTTATGACGTTATTAGGCACAGCACTGCGTCCTGCAGCAACGCGTGTGATGTTATTAGGTTCAGGTGAACTGGGTAAAGAGGTGGCGATTGAATGCCAACGCCTGGGCGTGGAAGTCATTGCCGTGGATCGTTACCCCGACGCGCCAGCTATGCATGTTGCCCATCGTTCATACGTCATCAACATGTTGGATGGCGATGCATTACGCCAGATCGTGGAGCGTGAAAAACCAGATTATATCGTGCCCGAAATAGAGGCGATTGCTACAGATATGCTGGTAAAACTGGAACAGGAAGGCCAACGCGTCGTGCCGTGTGCTCGGGCGACGCAACTGACCATGAACCGCGAGGGGATCCGTCGACTGGCCGCCGAAGAATTGTCTTTGCCGACCTCTTCTTACCGCTTTGCTGACAGTGAACGGCGTTTTCGCGAGGCCGTAGACGAAATCGGTTATCCCTGCATCGTAAAACCGGTAATGAGTTCTTCCGGTAAAGGCCAGAGCTTTATTCGCTCCGCCGAACAGCTAACCGAAGCCTGGAACTATGCCCAACAGGGCGGGCGAGCGGGCGCCGGGCGTGTTATCGTCGAAGGCGTGGTGAATTTCGATTTTGAAATCACACTGCTTACCGTCAGCGCCATTGACGGCGTACATTTTTGCGCACCGGTAGGTCATCGCCAGGAAGACGGCGACTATCGCGAATCCTGGCAGCCACAGCAGATGAGCGAACTGGCGTTAGCCCGGGCGCAGGAGATTGCCCGGAAAGTGGTACTGGCATTGGGCGGCCACGGATTATTTGGTGTGGAGCTGTTTGTCTGCGGTGACGACGTCATTTTCAGCGAAGTCTCCCCTCGCCCGCACGACACGGGTATGGTGACGCTGATTTCTCAGGATCTGTCTGAGTTTGCCCTGCACGTGCGTGCATTCCTTGGTCTTCCCGTTGGCGCAATCCGCCAGTATGGGCCGTCAGCGTCAGCAGTGATCCTGCCGCAGCTAAGCAGTCAAAACGTTACCTTTGATAATGTGGATGCTGCCGTTGGCGCGGGTTTGCAGATACGTCTGTTTGGTAAACCCGAGATCGACGGTACGCGTCGTTTAGGTGTCGTGCTGGCAACTGCAGAAAGTGTTGAAGAGGCGGTTGATCGCGCGAAAAAAGCGGCTGTACAGGTAAAAGTGGCAGGTTAAAACCGGGCCCGTAGACCGGATGAGGCAGTAAACCCCATCCGGCAAAGCCCGATATCGGCGCTAACGCCTCTTATCGGGCCTTCGGTTTACACGTTGATAACTTACTGCTTCGCGCCTTCAACCGCTTCGCGAGCCAGTTTGGTGATACGATCGTAATCACCCGCTTCCAGCGCATCCGCCGGAACCAGCCAGGAACCGCCAATGCACAGCACGCTTTTCAGGGCCAGGTAATCACGGTAGTTCGCCGGGGAGATACCGCCAGTCGGGCAGAAACGAACCTGAGAGAACGGACCCGCGATTGCCTGCAGTGCTTTCGTACCGCCGTTCGCTTCAGCCGGGAAGAATTTGAACTCTTTCAAACCGTAGTCCATACCCAGCATCAGTTCAGAAACGGTGCTGATGCCAGGGATCAGCGGAATCGTCCCTTCGGTTGCTGCTTTCAACAGCGGCTCGGTCAGACCCGGGCTAATCGCAAACTGAGCACCAGCCGCAGTAACTTCAGCCAGTTGCTGTGGATTCAGCACAGTACCCGCACCGACGATAGCATCCGGTACTTCTTTCGCGATCGCACGAATAGCATCCATCGCACATGCGGTACGTAACGTCACTTCCAGAACGCGCACGCCTCCTGCAACTAACGCTTTTGCCATCGGCACCGCGTGTTCCAGTTTGTTAACCACGATAACCGGTACAACCGGGCCAGTGGTCAGGATTGCTTCTGCACTTGTCTTCCAGTTTTTCATCAGAGTTTTCTCTCGCCTGATTACAAATTAAGTCTTAAAAAGTGATACAGGTTGCGCCCTGCTCCGCACCGGACAGCTTTTCACGCAACGCGCTGAACATTTCACGCCCGGTACCCACGCGCGAAGCGCTAAGGTCAGGAATGTGAGGCTGACGAGAGGCAAGTTCTTCTTCATCAACCAGCAGCGTCAATTCACCTGTCTGTCCATTCACACGAATGATGTCGCCATCGCGCACTTTTGCCAGCAGCCCGCCATCGTAGGCTTCTGGGGTTACATGGATTGCTGAAGGCACTTTACCTGAAGCACCTGAAAGTCGTCCATCAGTAACTAACGCAATTTTGAAACAACGGTCCAATAATACACCAAGTGGCGGCATGAGTTTATGTAATTCTGGCATTCCGTTCGCTTTTGGTCCCTGATGGCGCACAACAACCACACAATCCCGGTCAAGCAGACCCGCATCAAATGCCGGTAACACATCATGTTGACTTTCGAAGACCACGGCAGGCGCTTCAATCACTTGATTTTCAACTGGAACAGCTGAGGTTTTCATCACCGCACGCCCCAGATTGCCACTCAGTACTTTAGTGCCGCCGTGATGGGAGAATGGCTGGTCAAAGGCGGCAATCACATTGCTGTCCAGCGATTTTTCCGCACCTTCGCGCCAGTCCAGTTCACCGTTATTCAGCCACGGCTCCAGGGTATAACGTGATAAACCGAACCCGGCAACAGTGTTCACATCTTCATGTAACAGACCCGCGTTCAGCAGTTCTCGCATTAACACCGGCACACCACCCGCTGCCTGGAAATGGTTTATATCTGCCGGACCATTCGGGTACAAACGCGCCATCAGCGGCACGATATCGGACAGATCGGAGAAGTCATCCCAGTTAATCAGAATACCGGCTGCACGCGCCATGGCGACCAGGTGCATCGTATGGTTGGTTGAACCGCCGGTCGCCAGCAGCGCGACAATACCGTTTACCACAACTTTTTCATCGATCATTTTACCGATCGGCATCCACTCGTTACCGTTCCCGGTCAGACGTGTTACCTGACGGGCCGCCGCTGCGGTCAATGCTTCACGCAGTGGTGCATCCGGGTGCACAAAAGAGGAGCCTGGCAACTGCATGCCCATAAACTCCACGACCATCTGGTTGGTGTTAGCGGTGCCGTAGAACGTACAGGTACCCGGTGCGTGATAAGACGCAGCCTCAGATTCGAGCAGTGCCATACGATCCACTTTGCCTTCGGCATACAGTTGACGAATACGTACTTTCTCTTTGTTCGCCAGACCACTCGCCATCGGGCCAGAAGGGATGAAGATTGAAGGCAGATGACCGAAGGAAAGCGCCGCCATAACCAGGCCCGGGACAATCTTGTCACATACGCCGAGGAACAGTGCACCATCAAACATATTGTGCGAGAGCCCCACGGCCGCCGACATCGCAATGACTTCACGACTTAGCAGAGAAAGCTCCATGCCGTCCTGACCCTGGGTCACTCCATCGCACATCGCAGGTACGCCACCAGCAACCTGGCCCACCGCATTGGCTTCATGTAGCGCTTTACGAATAATGGCCGGATAGTGTTCATACGGCTGGTGTGCGGAAAGCATGTCGTTATAGGAGGTAATGATCGCGATATTGTTACGCAACATGCTTTTTAGCGAGGCTTTATCCTCCGGCTGACAGGCGGCAAAACCATGCGCCAGATTACCGCACGCCAGTTGTGAACGATGGACGGTAGTCGTTTTAGCCTGTTCGATTCGAGCGAGGTAGGCGGAACGCGTGTCCCGGGAACGTTCGACGATACGTTGTGTTACGCGTAACAAATTCGGATTCATAGAGGCTCCTAAAATTTATCTGTCAGAGCGGTTGGGTAAACAGTGTTACTCAGCATCACTAAATATTGCTGAATCGCTTGTTAGCCGTAGCTCAGGGGCAAAATCGTTTCAGGCAGTGTAATAAAAAAAACCTCGCGGGTGAATCCACGCGAGGTTTAAAAGTGCAAAAATTATTCTACAATCTGTGTTAGATCATGTTACCGGTAAAATAACACCTAATGGCTAGATGATCTTTTACTCGAATTCGTTCCAGGAACGACCGTCACGGGTGATCATAGCAACAGACGCAACCGGTCCCCAGGTTCCTGCCTGATAAGGCTTCGGCGACTCGTTATCCATCGCCCAGGCTTCGGTAATTGAATCCACCCACTTCCATGCTTCTTCGACCTCATCGCGACGCACAAACAGAGCCTGAATACCGCGCATGGTTTCCAACAGCAGGCGCTCATAGGCGTCGGCCAGGTGCGTTTGGTTGAAGGTTTCTGAGTAGCTCAGATCCAGCTTAGTGATTTGCAGATTATGTTTATGGTCCAGACCCGGCACTTTGTTCAGTACCTGGATATCAACCCCTTCATCAGGCTGCAAACGAATAGTCAGCTTGTTCTGCGGCAGATCCTGCCAGGATTCTTTAAACAGATTCAGCTCAGGTGTTTTGAAGTAAACCACCACTTCAGAGCACTTAGTTGGTAAACGTTTACCGGTACGCAGGTAGAACGGTACGCCCGTCCAGCGCCAGTTATCGATATCGACGCGGATCGCCACAAACGTTTCCGTGTTGCTGCTCTTATTCGCGCCCTCTTCTTCCAGGTAACCCGGTACCTTTTTACCCTGGGCAAAACCGGTGGTGTACTGACCGCGCACCGTTTTTTCACGCACGTTCGAGCGATCGATGCGACGCAGCGATTTCAGAACCTTTACTTTCTCATCGCGAATGCTGTCGGCGCTCAGATCAGCCGGAGGAGACATTGCGATCATGCAGAGGATCTGCAGCAGGTGGTTCTGGATCATATCGCGCATTTGACCTGCCTGGTCAAAGTAGCCCCAGCGACCTTCAATACCCACTTCTTCTGCCACCGTAATTTCTACGTGGTCGATAGTGCGATTATCCCAGTTATTTACAAACAGGGAGTTAGCGAAACGCAGCGCCAGCAGGTTCAGAACCGTCTCTTTACCAAGATAGTGGTCGATGCGGTAAACCTGGCATTCTTCGAAATACTCACCCACCTGGTCGTTGATTTCACGGGATGTCGCGAGCGAAGTACCCAGCGGTTTTTCCATCACGACACGCGCAGGCTTCGCGTTAAGTTTTGCTTCACCCAAACCTTTGCAGATCGCGCCAAAGGTGCTTGGCGGCATAGCGAAATAGTTAATCGTGGTACGTGATTTTTGATCCAGCATCTCGCCCAGACGGCTGAATGCGGCGGTGTCATTGACGTCCAGGTTACAAAAATCCAGACGGCCGCTGAGGGTTTCCCATAAACTTTCATCAATTTTTTCTTTCATGAAAGTTTCGAGCGCTTCGCGTACAACCTTGGTATAGGCAGCTTTGTCCCAATCAGCACGCCCTACCCCAATAATGCGGGTATCCGGGTTAATCTGACCGGCCTTTTCCAGTTGATACAGGGAAGGCAGCAATTTCCGTCGCGCCAGGTCGCCCTTCGCGCCGAAAATGACCAGGTCACATGCCTGGGCTGTTTGCGTTACCGCCATGTCATTCTCCTCAATTGAGTGCCTGGTGCTTTTGCCAGACACTGGTTGTAATTTTATTACAATGCACTGTACTGCTTTTACGTGATTCCGTGAACCGTAAACGCTTATCCAGCCGTGCTGTTACCGAAAACAGCGGTTAAACAGGCGTCAGTCAGGCTCAAAATGGATAAAAAAGTCGCTTTTTTTCGTGCCCGTGAAGAAGTATGAAAACCGGACTTCGATCATGTAATGAAAAAAAACAACAACTATTCTCTCCATTTTGCCCCGTTACTTCACTCTCAGGGGTAGTATCTACACACAAAATAATTCGCGTTGCAGGAAAACGGCAAGCGAGTGGCAAATTCGCCAGGAACGAATTTTTCCAACCGAAGGATGTCTCTCATTTCATCCCGATGGGCTTACTCAAGTAAGCGATTCAGGTGAATTAACGTGGCCCCTGCGGCTCGACGTATGACGTGTATAACAAAATTATGCCCCGATTTCCCCATATTGCTGAAATCGCTTTTGCCCATGACCCATGAGTCTACCTACATCATGAATATGCTGGAAAAAATCCAGTTAAAACTGGAACATTTGAGCAAGTCAGAACGTAAGGTTGCTGACGTTATTCTTACCTCACCAGACCAGGCAATCCATTCGAGCATTGCTGCGCTGGCGCTGGAAGCCAATGTCAGCGAACCGACCGTTAACCGTTTCTGCCGCAGCATGGATACGCGTGGCTTTCCTGATTTTAAACTGCATCTGGCGCAAAGCCTGGCAAATGGTACCCCATATGTTAATCGCAATGTGGATGAGGATGACAGCGTTGAATCCTACACGGGGAAAATCTTCGAGTCTGCAATGGCGAGCCTTGACCATGTTCGTCAGTCTCTGGATAACGTGGCGGTAAATCGTGCGGTTGATTTACTCACTCAGGCGAAGAAAATAGCCTTTTTTGGGCTCGGTTCCTCCGCCGCGGTGGCGCATGACGCCATGAATAAATTTTTCCGCTTTAACGTTCCGGTTATCTATTCCGACGACATCGTTCTGCAACGCATGAGCTGTATGAATTGTAGTGATGACGATGTCATTGTGCTCATTTCACACACCGGAAGAACCAAAAGTCTGGTGGAACTAGCACAACTGGCAAGAGAAAACGATGCCATGGTGATTGCCCTGACATCTCCTGGTACTCCGCTGGCACGTGAAGCAACGCTGGCAATTACCCTCGATGTACCGGAAGATACTGACATTTATATGCCCATGGTCTCTCGACTTGCTCAACTTACCGTGATAGATGTGCTGGCTACGGGATTTACTTTGCGCCGTGGGGCAAAATTTAGAGATAACTTGAAGCGTGTCAAGGAAGCGCTCAAGGAATCGCGTTTTGATAAAGAATTACTCATCAAGAGTGATGACCGCTAAAAGCAATAACAATGTTCTACCCTTTTATCATCCGGGTCGTTCATTTTACCGTTTATGTTCGAGAACGGCCGGATCAATGTTCACGCAACACCTAGTTGTTTCAGTCAACGGAGTATTACATGTCCAGAAGGCTTCGCAGAACCAAAATCGTTACCACGTTAGGCCCGGCAACTGACCGCGATAACAACCTTGAAAAAATTATCGCCGCTGGGGCGAACGTTGTACGTATGAACTTTTCGCACGGCTCTCCAGAAGATCACAAAATGCGGGCGGATAAAGTCCGTGAGATTGCCGCCAAACTGGGACGTCATGTAGCTATTTTGGGTGACCTGCAGGGACCTAAAATCCGCGTATCGACCTTTAAAGAAGGCAAAGTATTTCTCAATGTTGGCGACAAATTCCTGTTAGACGCCAATCTCGGTAAAGGTGAAGGCGACAAAGAAAAAGTCGGCATCGATTACAAAGGCCTGCCTGCTGACGTCGTGCCGGGCGATATCCTGTTGCTGGATGATGGTCGCGTACAGCTCAAAGTGCTGGAAGTTCAGGGTATGAAAGTCTTCACCGAAGTCACTGTCGGTGGCCCGCTCTCCAACAACAAAGGCATCAACAAACTTGGCGGCGGCCTTTCTGCTGAAGCGCTGACGGAAAAAGACAAAGCAGACATCATTACTGCAGCGCAAATCAGCGTTGACTATCTGGCAGTCTCCTTCCCTCGCTGCGGCGAAGATCTGAATTATGCCCGCCGCCTGGCGCGCGACGCTGGTTGCGATGCGAAAATTGTTGCCAAGGTAGAGCGTGCTGAAGCCGTCTGCGACCAGAATGCGATGGATGACATCATCCTTGCCTCTGACGTGGTAATGGTTGCGCGTGGTGACCTGGGCGTGGAAATCGGTGACCCGGAGCTGGTCGGTATTCAGAAAGCGTTGATCCGTCGCGCACGTCAGCTGAACCGTGCGGTAATTACCGCAACGCAGATGATGGAGTCGATGATCACTAACCCAATGCCGACCCGTGCGGAAGTCATGGACGTGGCAAACGCCGTGCTGGATGGGACTGATGCCGTCATGCTGTCTGCCGAAACTGCCGCAGGCCAGTACCCGGCGGAAACCGTCGCAGCGATGGCTCGCGTCTGTCTGGGTGCAGAGAAAATCCCGAGCATCAACGTTTCTAAACACCGTCTGGACGTACAGTTTGATAATGTCGAAGAAGCTATCGCCATGTCAGCGATGTATGCCGCGAACCATCTGAAAGGCGTTACCGCTATCATCGCCATGACCGAGTCCGGTCGTACTGCGCTGATGACATCCCGCATCAGTTCTGGCCTGCCGATTTTCGCGATGTCTCGTCATGAGCGTACGCTGAACCTGACCTCACTGTATCGTGGCGTTACGCCGGTTCACTTTGACAGTGAAACTGACGGTGTCGTGGCTGCCAACGAAGCGGTCAATCTGCTGCGCGACAAAGGTTACCTGGTGTCAGGCGATCTGGTGATTGTGACTCAGGGTGATGTCATGAGCACCATCGGTTCCACCAACACCACACGTATTCTGACTGTAGAATAACGACGCTGCTGACTGCCTGATATTACTCGCTATTCAGGACGGGTCACCTGATACAAAAAAGCCTCTCGAACGAGAGGCTTTTTCTATTTCTTAGGATAAAGATCTTTGCGTTTATACGGTTCAATTTCGCCGGGTTTGCGGGTCTTTAGCAGTTTCAAAATCCAGGTGTATTGTTCGGGATGTGGGGTGACAAAAATCTCCACTTCTTCATTCATCCGTCTGGCAATGGTATGGTCATCGGCCGTCAGAATGTCATCCATGGGTGGCCGTACCTGAATCGTCAGACGATGCGTTTTGCCATCGTACACAGGGAATAGCGGTACTACGCGCGCATGACAAACCTTCATCAGGCGGCCAATTGCCGGTAACGTTGCCTTATAGGTCGCGAAGAAATCGACAAACTCGCTGTGCTCCGGGCCGTGGTCCTGATCCGGTAAGTAATATCCCCAGTATCCCTGCCGTACCGACTGAATAAAAGGTTTAATACCGTCGTTACGTGCATGTAAACGACCGCCGAAACGTCGACGTACCGTATTCCAGACATAGTCAAATACCGGATTGCCCTGGTTATGGAACATGGCTGCCATTTTCTGGCCTTGAGATGCCATCAGCATTGCCGGGATATCAACACCCCAGCCGTGAGGGACGAGAAAAATCACCTTTTCCTCATTACGTCGCATCTCATCGATAATTTCCAGGCCCTGCCAGTCAACGCGGTGCTGGATTTTCTCCGGACCGCGCATGGCTAATTCTGCCATCATAACCATCGCCTGAGGCGCAGTCGCGAACATCTCATCAACGATGGCCTCACGCTCGGCTTCGCTGCGCTCAGGAAAACAGAGGGATAAATTGATAAGCGCTCTACGACGCGAACTTTTCCCCAGCCGTCCGGCAAGCCGTCCCAGTTTCGCCAGAATGGGATCGCGAAATGATGCTGGCGTTAATGCAATCCCTGCAATCGCTGCCACGCCAAGCCAGGCGCCCCAGTAGCGCGGGTGACGGAATGATTTTTGAAACTCAGGGATATACTCAATACTCTTTTTTTTCGTTTCCATGCTCTTCCAGTATCGGGGGCCGCGAAAAAGTAAATCTGCTGATAGTGTAGCGGCGCACCGTGTCCCGTACAAAATAAAAAAGCCGGCACGCATAGCGTACCGGCTCTGTCAGTGTATTTATTAATCGAAGCGTAACTGAGGCAGAACCTCTTTCACCTGTGCCAGGTACTCGGTACGATCCGAACCGCTCAGCCCTTCCGTGCGCGGCAGTTTTGCCGTCAACGGGTTCACAGCCTGCTGGTTGACCCATACTTCGTAGTGCAGGTGCGGGCCGGTAGAACGCCCGGTGTTACCTGACAGCGCAATACGATCGCCACGTTTCACTTTTTGTCCCGGTTTAACCAGCAGCTTACGCAGGTGCATGTAACGGGTGGTGTAAGTGCGACCGTGACGAACAGCAACATAGTATCCGGCCGCGCCACTCCGTTTCGCGACCACCACTTCACCATCACCGACTGACAGCACCGGCGTACCTTGAGGCATCGCAAAGTCGACACCTTTGTGCGGTGCAACGCGTCCGGTTACCGGATTCAGGCGACGTGGATTGAAGTTTGACGAAATACGGAACTGCTTCGCCGTAGGGAAACGCATAAACCCTTTAGCAAGCCCGGTCCCGTTACGGTCATAGAATTTACCGTCTTCAGCACGGATCGCGTAATAATCTTTGCCTTCAGAGCGCAAACGAACGCCCAGCAGTTGGCTTTGTTCGCGTTTACCGTCCAGCATCTCGCGAGACATCAAAACGGAGAACTCATCGCCTTTCTTCAGCTTGCGAAAGTCCATCTGCCATTGCATCGCTTTAATCACCGCGCTGATTTCAGAGCTGGTCAGGCCAGCATCTCTTGCACTGGCGACGAAACTACCGCCCACCGTACCGTTGATTCGGCTGTTAACCCAGTCGCCCTGCTGCATTTCGCTGCTCATTTTGAAACCCGTTGCCGTACGATCATAAGTACGGGTTTCACGGCGGGAAACTTCCCAGGTCAGGCGCTGCAAATCACCTTCCGAAGACAGCGTCCAGGAAAGTTGCTGGCCAATTTTCAGATTACGTAGATCTTTATCAGATGCGGCAAGCTGGCTGATATCGCCCATATCAATGCCGTACTGGTTCAGGATACTGCTCAGCGTATCGCCGGTAGAGACAACATACTCGTGAACCCCGGCCTCGCCAGAGGTCTTGTCATCGAGTTCGTCCTGAGGGATAGCTTCATCTTCCTGAGCGGCTTGATCGATAGGTTCGCTGGCCTCTGGCAACAGTGAACGGATCTCGCTTTTTTCCAGCTCAATGGTTTTAACGATGGGTGCAGAGTCGGGATGGTAAACATAAGGCCGCCAGACTGCGACGGCCAATGTCAGAACAGTAAGCGACCCCAACATAACACGATGGGGTCGCGGCAAATTATTAAATGCCAGAGCGACAGAGCGGGCTATCTGTTGCACGTATTCACTTCCTCATTAATCTCCTTTCAGGCAGCTCGCATACTGGTTGGCTAATTGGTTCAGAAACGCTGAATAGCTTGTTTTACCCAGTTTGATATTCGTTCCGAGGGGATCCAACGTTCCCATTCGAACGGATGTCCCTCTCGCTACGGCTTCAACGACCGCTGGCCTGAACTGTGGCTCAGCAAAAACGCAGGTTGCTTTTTGCTCAACCAACTGTGTTCTTATTTCATGTAAACGCTGCGCACCAGGTTGAATCTCAGGGTTCACGGTAAAGTGACCAAGCGGTGTTAGCCCGTAGTGTTTTTCGTAGTAGCCATAGGCGTCATGAAAAACGAAATACCCTTTCCCCTTGAGCGGTGCGAGCTCGTTACCTACCTGCTTATCGGTTGCGGCTAATTGTGCCTCAAAATCCTTCAGGTTGGCGTCAAGTTTGGCTCGACTTTGCGGCATAAGTTCCACTAATTTATCATGGATTGCAACCGCTGAGGCCCGCGCTATCTCTGGGGAAAGCCAAAGATGCATGTTGTAATCGCCATGATGGTGATGCTCGTCACTTTTTTCGCCGTGAGCGTCGTTATGCCCATGATCATCATCATCATCGTCAGCGCCTTTCATGAGTAACGGTTTCACGTCATTGAGCTGCGCAATCGTTACCTGTTTTGCGTTAGGAATATTCTTGACTGACTTTTCCATAAACGCCTCCATTTCCGGACCGATCCAAACGACTAAGTCCGCGTTCTGTAAGCGTTTTATATCTGAAGGGCGCAGCGAATAATCGTGTTCGGAAGCCCCGTCAGGCAGCAGAACCTGGGTGTCTGTAACCCCGTCGGCAATCGCTGAAGCAATAAAGCCCAACGGCTTAAGTGACGCCACCACAGCAGCATTTGCTGCCTGAGTTGCACTACCCCAAAGAGCAGCGGATAATGCTGCGAAAAGAAGCGTATTTTTATGTAACATAATGCGACCAATCATCGTAATGAATGTGAGAAATGTGATATTATAACATTCTATAACTTCTGCAAGACTAAAATTGATATGACGACTTTGGTTTCACTGGAAAATGTCTCGGTCTCTTATGGTCAACGCCGCGTCCTTTCTGACGTATCGCTTGAACTTCGACCCGGCAAAATTTTAACGCTTCTTGGCCCGAATGGGGCCGGAAAGTCTACGCTGGTGCGCGTTGTATTGGGGCTGGTAGCGGCTGATGAAGGGGTTATCAAGCGCAACGGGCAGTTGCGGATTGGCTATGTACCGCAAAAACTCTACCTCGATACAACACTTCCGCTGACGGTGAGCCGCTTTTTGCGCTTACGTCCTGGCACAAAGAAAGCCGACATTCTCCCTGCGCTGAAGCGTGTTCAGGCCGGGCATCTGATGGATGCTCCGATGCAAAAACTATCCGGCGGGGAAACGCAGCGTGTCTTGCTGGCCCGTGCGTTGCTAAATAAACCACAGCTCCTGGTGCTCGATGAACCGACTCAGGGGGTGGATGTGAATGGTCAGGTTGCACTGTACGATCTTATCGATCAATTGCGACGCGAGCTGGATTGCGCCGTGCTGATGGTCTCCCATGACCTGCATCTGGTCATGGCAAAAACCGACGAAGTCCTGTGTCTGAACCACCACATTTGCTGCTCCGGCACGCCGGAGGTGGTTTCAATGCACCCTGAATTCATTTCTATGTTCGGGCAACGCGGCGCTGAACAACTCGGAATTTACCGTCACAACCATAATCATCGCCACGATTTACAGGGTCGCATTGTTTTACGCCGGGGAAATGGTCACTCATGATTGAATTATTATTACCCGGCTGGTTAGCCGGGATCATGCTGGCCTGCGCTGCTGGCCCGCTTGGCTCGTTTGTGGTCTGGCGTCGGATGTCTTATTTTGGCGATACGCTGGCGCACGCATCATTGCTGGGCGTTGCGTTTGGTCTGCTGCTGGATGTAAACCCCTTCTATGCTGTTATCGTCGTCACCCTGTTGCTGGCCGCAGGCCTGGTATGGCTGGAGAAACGCCCGCATCTCGCGATTGATACCCTGCTTGGTATTATGGCGCACAGCGCGCTGTCATTAGGCCTGGTGGTTGTCAGCCTGATGTCGAATATTCGTGTGGATCTGATGGCCTATCTGTTTGGCGATCTGCTCGCTGTCACCCCAGAAGATCTGGTGGCTATTGCTATTGGTGTCGTGGTTGTACTGGCTATTCTGTTCTGGCAGTGGCGTAACCTGCTGTCGATGACTATCAGTCCGGATCTGGCCTTTGTTGATGGCGTGAAGCTGCAACGTGTCAAGCTATTGCTGATGCTGGTCACAGCACTCACTATTGGTGTGGCGATGAAATTCGTCGGGGCACTGATTATCACCTCACTGCTGATTATTCCTGCGGCTACCGCACGCCGTTTTGCGCGTACGCCAGAGCAGATGGCCGGTGTTGCCGTGGGTGTAGGAATGATAGCGGTTACAGGCGGGCTGACCTTTTCAGCGTTCTATGACACACCGGCGGGGCCATCCGTGGTGCTTTGCGCTGCACTGCTGTTTATCTTCAGTATGATGAAGAAGCAAGCGAGCTAAGCATGCGTTGCCCGGTGGCGCTGCGCTTACCGGGCCTACAAAATCGCCCAGGCCTGATGAGCGTAGCGACATCAGGCACTAAGGCATCTGTGGCGGCGTAATGCCAAAGTGGTTCCATGCCCGCACCGTTGCCATACGTCCGCGCGGGGTACGTTGTAGAAAACCTTGCTGAATCAAATACGGTTCCAGCACGTCCTCAATAGTTTCACGTTCTTCGCCGATTGCCGCCGCCAGGTTATCCAACCCGACCGGACCACCAAAGAATTTATCGATCACCGCCAGCAGCAGCTTGCGGTCCATGTAATCGAAGCCTTCAGCATCGACATTGAGCATATCCAGCGCCTGGGCCGCGATATCCGCCGAAATGGTGCCGTCATGCTTCACTTCGGCGAAATCACGCACACGACGCAGTAAACGGTTAGCAATACGCGGCGTACCGCGTGCCCGGCGTGCAACCTCCAGCGCCCCTTCGTCACTCATCTCCAGCCCCATAAAGCGGGCACTGCGTCCAACAATGTGCTGAAGATCAGCGACCTGATAGAACTCCAGGCGCTGCACAATGCCAAAGCGATCACGCAGTGGAGACGTTAACGAACCCGCACGCGTTGTGGCACCAATCAGGGTAAACGGCGGCAGATCGATTTTAATTGAACGTGCTGCCGGGCCTTCGCCAATCATGATATCCAGCTGATAGTCTTCCATTGCCGGATACAACACCTCTTCCACTACCGGTGACAAGCGATGGATTTCATCAATAAACAGCACATCATGGGGTTCGAGATTGGTGAGCATGGCCGCCAGATCGCCTGCTTTTTCCAGTACCGGGCCGGACGTCGTGCGCAGGTTGACGCCCATTTCATTGGCAACAATATTGGCAAGCGTGGTTTTACCCAGACCCGGAGGTCCAAAAATCAGCAGGTGATCGAGGGCATCACCGCGCAGCTTCGCCGCCTGGATAAAAATTTCCATCTGCGAACGTACCTGAGGCTGGCCGATATACTCTTCCAGCAACCTGGGGCGAATCGCACGATCCACCAGGTCTTCAGGGGTGGTGCTGGCAGCCGAAATCAGGCGATCTGCTTCAATCATCCTTTACCTCACAATGCCGCGCGAAGCGCTTCGCGAATCAGGGTTTCACTGCTGGCATCAGGGCGAGCAATTTTGCTTACCATGCGGCTGGCTTCTTGTGGTTTATAGCCTAACGCTACCAGCGCAGCAACCGCTTCCTGCTCAGCATCATCGCTTACCGGACCGGCAGGTGATGTCAGCACCAGATCGGCAGCCGGCGTAAAGAGATCGCCATGCAGACCTTTAAAGCGGTCTTTCATTTCGACAATCAAACGCTCTGCGGTTTTCTTACCAATACCCGGTAATTTCACTAACGCGCCAAGTTCTTCGCGCTCAACAGCATTCACGAACTGCTGCGCAGACATGCCGGAGAGGATCGCCAGCGCCAGCTTTGGCCCCACGCCGTTGGTTTTAATTAGCTCTTTAAACAGCGTGCGTTCTTGCTTATTGTTAAAGCCATACAGCAGTTGTGCGTCTTCGCGCACCACAAAATGCGTGAAGATGATCGCTTCCTGCCCGGCTTCCGGCAGCTCGTAGAAACAGGTCATCGGCATATGTACTTCATAGCCTACCCCGCCCGTTTCCAGAAGGACCAGTGGGGGTTGTTTTTCAAGAATGATGCCTCTGAGTCTGCCTATCACATGACGCTCCTGCGTTAAGGGCTAAAAGGTAATGCGTTATCATAAAAAAAGGCTGGATAGATATCCAGCCTCATTTGTCACTAACGTAACCTACCGCGTGCTAAATTCAACCTCGACTCACTCATTTGCATGGCGTTCTGGCTGACATGGCAGTGAGTAATGGCAATCGCCAGCGCATCCGCAGCATCCGCCTGCGGGTTAGCCGGGAGTTTGAGCAGCGTACGCACCATGTGCTGTACCTGGCTTTTTTCCGCGCTGCCGATACCGACGACGGTCTGTTTAACCTGTCGGGCAGCATACTCAAACACCGGAAGATCCTGATTGGTCGCAGCAACAATCGCTACGCCGCGCGCCTGTCCCAGCTTCAGCGCCGAATCGGCATTTTTCGCCATAAAGACCTGCTCGATGGCAAAATAATCCGGCTGGAACTGGGTGATGATTTCCGTCACCCCCGCGTATATCAATTTCAGGCGTGACGGGAGATCGTCAACTTTGGTGCGAATACAACCACTGCCGAGGTAGGTCAACTGTCTGCCGACCTGACGGATTACGCCATAACCGGTAATGCGCGACCCCGGATCAATGCCGAGAATGATAGACATCACGCATCTCCTGTTATTTTATGGCTTAACCACATCATTCTAACGTAGCTGCAACCTCATCGGAGATTTCGCCGTTGTGGTAAACTTCCTGCACGTCATCGCAATCTTCCAGCATATCGATCAGACGCATCAGTTTCGGCGCTGTTTCTGCATCCATATCCGCTTTGGTGGATGGGATCATAGAAACTTCAGCCGCGTCCGCTTTCAGACCTGCCGCTTCCAGCGCATCACGAACTTTCCCCATCTCTTCCCACGCGGTGTAAACGTCAATCGCACCGTCGTCGAAGGTTACAACGTCTTCAGCACCGGCTTCCAGTGCCGCTTCCATGATGGCGTCTTCGTCGCCTTGCTCAAAGGAGATAACACCTTTCTTGCTGAACAGGTATGCGACGGAACCGTCGGTACCGAGGTTGCCGCCCGTTTTAGTGAATGCGTGGCGCACTTCCGCAACGGTACGGTTACGGTTATCAGACAGACATTCAATCATCACGGCTGTACCGCCAGGACCGTAACCTTCATAGATGATGGTTTCCATGTTGGAATCTTCATCACCACCCACACCGCGCGCAATCGCACGGTTCAGAGTGTCACGTGTCATGTTGTTTGCCAGCGCTTTATCAACCGCTGCACGCAGACGCGGGTTAGCATCTGGATCGCCACCACCCAATTTAGCCGCCGTTACCAGCTCACGAATGATTTTGGTGAAGATCTTACCGCGCTTAGCATCCTGCGCTGCTTTACGATGTCTGGTGTTGGCCCATTTACTATGACCTGCCATAAATAATCTCTCCAAAAAGCGCGCCTTCTCAGGCGACGTTAATTACAAACTCTTCAATCGCCTGCCGGTTACTCCACGACTTGGTTAACTGTGCAGCCTCGTGCGCATTAACCCAACGGTAGGTCAAATGTTCGGTGAACACGATCTCTCGTTCAGTGGGCAGTGCCAGGCAAAACCAGGACTCCGTATTACGTATAATTCCTGGCGCATAGCGATGACGTAAATGACTAAAAATCTCAAACTCCACCGTGCGCTGGCAGTCAATTAAGGTCAGTTGCTCACGCGCAACATCAATGGCGACCTCTTCCTTTACTTCGCGCAGGGCGGCTTGCGACGCGGTTTCACCTTCTTCAAGGCTGCCGGTGACCGACTGCCAAAAATCAGGATCGTCGCGTCGCTGTAACATCAGCACTCTCCCGGTGTCCTTTGCATAAATCACGACTAACACCGAGACAGGCTGCTTATATGCCATATCAGTTATTCTCGGCCTTCTTAACAACCTGAATGCTCAGTTCCGCCAGCGCAGCTTCGTTGGCAAAGCTCGGCGCTTCGGTCATCAGACATGCGGCAGCTGTCGTTTTCGGGAAAGCAATAACGTCACGGATGTTATCCGTACCGGTCAGCAGCATGGTCAGACGATCCAGACCAAACGCCAGGCCCGCGTGCGGCGGTGTACCGTATTTTAGCGCATCCAGCAGGAAGCCGAATTTCTCGCGCTGCTCTTGTTCGTTGATACCCAGAATACCGAATACGGTCTGCTGCATATCACCGTTATGGATACGTACAGAACCGCCGCCTACTTCGTAGCCGTTGATAACCATATCGTACGCATTGGCAACCGCATCTTCCGGCGCAGCTTTCAGCTCAGCCGCCGTCATGTCTTTCGGCGCGGTGAACGGGTGGTGCATCGCGGTCAGACCGCCTTCACCATCGTCTTCAAACATTGGGAAGTCGATAACCCACAACGGCGCCCATTTGGACTCGTCGGTCAGGTTCAGGTCTTTACCCAGCTTCAGACGCAGCGCGCCCATCGCGTCGGCAACCACTTTCTTGTTGTCGGCACCGAAGAAGATCATATCGCCGTCTTGCGCACCGGTACGTTCCAGAATGGCTTCAATGATTTCTGCGTTCAGGAACTTAGCCACCGGGCTGGTGATACCTTCCAGGCCTTTCGCACGCTCGGTGACTTTGATGTAAGCCAAACCTTTCGCGCCGTAGATCTTAATGAAGTTACCGTAATCGTCGATCTGCTTACGGCTAAGTGCAGCGCCGCCAGGGACGCGCAGAGCCGCTACACGCCCTTTCGGATCGTTCGCCGGACCAGAGAATACGGCGAATTCAACAGATTTCAGCAGATCAGCGACGTCTACCAGCTCCATCGGGTTACGCAGATCCGGCTTATCGGAACCGTAACGACGCTCTGCTTCGGCAAAGGTCATGATCGGGAAATCGCCCAGATCCACACCTTTTACTTCCAGCCACAGATTACGCACCAGCGCTTCCATCACTTCACGCACCTGCGGTGCGGTCATGAAGGAGGTCTCAACATCGATCTGCGTAAATTCAGGCTGGCGGTCAGCACGTAAGTCTTCGTCACGGAAGCATTTTACGATCTGGTAGTAACGGTCGAAGCCAGACATCATCAGCAGCTGTTTGAACAACTGAGGAGACTGAGGCAGCGCGTAGAATTTACCTTTATGTACGCGAGACGGTACCAGGTAGTCACGCGCACCTTCTGGCGTCGCTTTGGTCAGCATCGGCGTTTCGATGTCGAGGAAGCCATGGTCGTCCATGAAACGACGCACCAGGCTGGTAATTTTGGCACGTGTTTTCAGACGCTGCGCCATTTCAGGACGACGCAGATCGAGGTAGCGATACTTCAGACGAGCTTCTTCAGTATTGACATGGTTAGAGTCGAGCGGCAGTGAATCTGAACGGTTGATAATGACCAGATCGGATGCCAGCACTTCAATTTCGCCCGTCGCCATATCGGCGTTGACGTTTTTCGCATCACGCGCACGCACGGTGCCCGTTACCTGAATGCAGAACTCATTACGCAGTTCGGAGGCCAGCTTTAACGCGTCCGCACGGTCCGGATCGAAAAATACCTGCACGATACCTTCGCGGTCGCGCATATCGATAAAGATCAGGCTACCAAGATCACGACGACGGTTGACCCAACCACACAGAGTCACCTGCTGCCCCTCGTGGGACAGACGTAGCTGTCCGCAATATTCTGTACGCATGAGATATCCCTTAACTTTGCCGCAGGCGGATTGTCACCTGCCCGGCAGATGACGAAGTCGCAGCTTTAGCTGAATGTCACAACTGAATGAAAAAAGGCGGCTATTATACTGGAAATTCTGCCGCACGATAAGAGCCTACTGGGGTAGACTCTCAGTCCGGTACTGACTGTACGCGTGTTTCCTGAGCGGGTATTGCGTAATCTCACAAAAAATAACAAAAATTGTCGCCCCTTTCACACAGATTCGCGATTAAGGTGTAACGGAAATCTTTTTTACTGGAGTCACCATGCTGGAACTGAACGCAAAAACAACCGCGCTTGTCGTCATCGATCTACAGGAAGGGATCCTGCCTTTCGCGGGTGGGCCACATTCGGCAAACGACGTCGTCGCCCGCACGGCACAATTGGCGGAAAAGTTCCGTACTCACGGTTCACCGGTGGTGATGGTTCGCGTCGGCTGGTCTGCGGATTATGCCGAAGCGCTAAAACAACCGGTTGATGCCCCCGCGCCAGCCAAAGCATTACCCGACAACTGGTGGGAATACCCGCAAGCGCTGGGAAAATGTGCGACAGACCTGGAGGTCACCAAGCGCCAGTGGGGAGCATTCTACGGTACTGACCTGGAACTACAGCTGCGCCGTCGCGGTATCGACACCATCGTCCTTTGCGGGATCTCCACTAATATTGGCGTCGAATCCACCGCGCGTAACGCCTGGGAGCTGGGTTTTAGCCTGATCGTTGCCGAAGACGCCTGCAGCGCCGCCAGCACCGACCAACATCAGGGCAGCATGACGCATATTTTCCCACGTATTGCCCGTGTACGTCGCGTTGACGAGATCCTGCAAGCGTTATGATCTATATCGGCTTACCCCAGTGGTCACACCCGAAATGGATGCGTCTGGGGATCACCAGCCTTGAAGAGTATGCCCGCCACTTTAACTGTGTGGAGGGTAATACCACGCTGTACGCCTTGCCGAAAGCCGAGATTGTTGACCGCTGGTTTGCACAAACCCGCGACGATTTTCGCTTCTGTTTCAAATTCCCGGCCACCATCTCGCATCAGGCCGCACTGCGGAATTGCGATGACCTGGTACAGGAATTTTTTACGCGCATGTCACCGCTGGATGCCCGTATCGGACAATACTGGTTGCAGCTACCTGCCACGTTCGGCCCGCGTGACCTCCCTGCCCTGTGGCAATTCCTCGATGCACTCCCTAAAACGTTTACCTACGGTGTCGAGGTTCGTCATCCGGATTTCTTTGCGAAAGGTGAATCAGAGATTCAGCTCAATCGGGGTCTGCATGAACGCGGGGTTAATCGGGTCATTTTAGACAGTCGTCCGGTCCATGCCGCGATCCCACACACGGAAGCGATACGCGATGCTCAACGTAAGAAACCGAAGGTCCCGGTCCATGCGGTAGTCACGGCAAACCACCCGATGGTCCGTTTTATCGGTAGTGATAACATGACACAGAATCGGCAGTTCTTTGCTGCCTGGCTGGCAAAGTTGTCACTCTGGCAACAGACCACCACGCCTTATCTGTTTTTGCACACGCCGGATATTGCACAGGCTCCAGAGCTGGTAGACACGCTATGGGCGGATTTACGTAGTGCCCTGCCAGAGATCGGATCAGCACCCTCGATTCCACAGCAATCTTCTCTTTTCTGAAAATGCCACCTATCATAGTCAATGCCAGCAGCCATTTTAAAAGGGAGTTTGTATGGTAAGCGCGCTTTATGCCGTCCTGGGTGCGTTATTGTTAATAAAGTTCTCCTTTGACGTCGTTCGCCTGCGCATGCAATATCGCGTTGCCTATGGTGATGGCGGTTTTAGTGAGCTGCAAAGCGCTATCCGCATTCACGGTAATGCAGTGGAATATATTCCCGTTGCATTAGTGCTGCTGCTTTTTATGGAAATGAACGGCGCTGAAACGTGGATGGTGCATATTTGCGGGCTGATGTTGATAGCCGGGCGACTGATGCATTATTACGGATTCCATCACCGTCTTTTCCGCTGGCGTCGTTCCGGCATGAGCGCCACCTGGTGTTCACTGTTGCTAATGGTGCTGGCGAATCTTTGGTATATGCCCTGGGAGTTGGTTTTCTCCCTGCATTAGCGCACAATACGCCACTTTATTTTTCCCGGATTTTTACGTTATGTCTCACCGCGACACGCTTTTTTCTGCGCCTATCGCCAGTCTGGGTGACTGGACCTTTGATGAACGGGTAGCTGAAGTCTTCCCGGATATGATCCAGCGTTCCGTTCCAGGCTATTCCAATATCATCTCCATGATTGGCATGCTGGCCGAACGTTTCGTACAACCCAACACGCAGGTCTACGATCTGGGCTGCTCTTTGGGCGCAGCGACGCTCTCAGTGCGTCGCAATATCCATCATGAGAATTGCAAAATTATCGCCGTTGATAACTCGCCGGCTATGGTTGAACGCTGTCGTCGTCATATCGATGCCTATAAAGCCCCCACGCCTGTTGACGTGGTCGAAGGCGATATTCGCAACATCACTATCGAAAACGCTTCGATGGTGGTGCTGAATTTTACCCTGCAATTCCTTGAACCACCTGAGCGCCAGGCATTGTTGGATAAGATTTATCAGGGGTTGAACCCCGGCGGTGCGCTGGTGCTGTCCGAGAAGTTCAGCTTCGAAGATGCCAACGTTGGCGAACTGCTGTTCAACATGCACCACGACTTCAAACGCGCCAATGGCTACAGCGAACTGGAAATCAGCCAGAAGCGCAGCATGCTGGAAAACGTGATGCTAACTGACTCTGTTGAAACGCACAAAGCACGTCTGCATCAGGCGGGTTTTGAGCACAGCGAACTGTGGTTCCAGTGCTTCAACTTTGGGTCACTGGTCGCGTTGAAATCTGAGGTCGCGGCATGACAGACTTTGGTAACTTTTATCAGCTGATTGCCAAAAACCATCTTTCCCATTGGCTGGAAACGCTCCCAGCGCAAATCGCCGCCTGGCAGCGCGATCAACATGGGTTGTTTAAGCAGTGGTCGAATGCCGTGGAGTTTCTGCCGGAACTGACGCCGCATCGTCTGGATTTACTGCATAGTGTGACTGCCGAAAGCGAGGAGCCGCTCAGCGAAGGGCAGATCAAACGGATTGATACGCTGATGCGTCATCTCATGCCGTGGCGCAAAGGTCCATATTCGCTGTACGGCGTCAATATCGATACCGAATGGCGTTCCGACTGGAAGTGGGATCGCGTTCTGCCGCATTTATCCGATCTGACCGGGCGTACCATTCTCGACGTGGGCTGCGGTAGTGGCTATCACATGTGGCGCATGATTGGCGCGGGCGCGCACCTGGCCGTCGGTATCGATCCTACGCAGCTGTTCCTGTGTCAGTTTGAAGCCGTGCGCAAACTGCTGGGTAACGATCAGCGTGCTCACCTGCTGCCGCTGGGTATCGAACAGCTTCCGGCACTGAACGCGTTTGATACCGTATTCTCTATGGGCGTGCTTTATCACCGTCGCTCACCGCTGGAACATCTCTGGCAGTTGAAAGATCAACTGGTAAAAGACGGAGAGCTGGTGCTGGAAACGCTGGTGGTTGAAGGTGATGAAAATACCGTTCTGGTACCAGGTGATCGCTACGCGCAAATGCGTAATGTCTATTTTATTCCATCCGCACTGGCGCTGAAAAACTGGCTGGAAAAATGTGGATTTGTGGATGTTCGTATCGCCGACGTCTGTGTCACTACCACAGAAGAGCAGCGTCGCACCGAATGGATGGTAACCGAATCGCTGGCCGACTTCCTCGACCCGAACGACCACAGCAAAACGGTGGAAGGCTACCCTGCTCCATTACGCGCGGTATTGATTGCGCATAAGCCCTAGTCATTTTTGACTGGTGGCACATTTTCTCCAAAATAGTTCGGTTTGCGACAAGGCGGCGACGCAGCAAATCTTCGGGAGCGTAGATAACTACGTGACCGGGGTGCGCGAGGAAAGCCAACGCAGTAGCAGACCGAAATATGCAGGAGAAGGATAAAAAAAGGCCCCTGTTGAAATTGCAGGGGCCTGGTACGAGCAAGCATCATATTGGGCGACATGATGCAACGGTAAAAATCAGCTGGCCTGGTGGTGCGCAATGATTGCCTTCATTTCAGCAACCGCCGCCCCGTCTACCGCATAGCGGGAATATTCATCCGCCTGCGTATCCGAAGACATCGACAACCCCGAATTGCGATACCGCATGGGTGAAGCCAGCCATACTCCGGCAGAACTGTGGACTTCCTGCACTCCAGCGTTGAGGAACAGGGATAAATTCGCGGCGCGAACCCCCGCTCCGGCCATAATGATTGGAGCATTCACCTGCTCAATAAGTTCCATTATTTTTGTTAAACCTTGCGCTGCATCTGATTTTTGCCCGGAAGTCAGCACTCTGGCGACGCCCAAATCGGACAATTTATTCAGCGCATTTAATGGGTTGGCGCACATATCGAAGGCCCGATGAAACGTGACATTTAGCGGACCCGCAGCAACCATTATTTTTTCCATACGTGGCATATCGACATTCCCGTCCACATCGAGAATGCCGGTTACCAGTCCTGAAAAACCTAAATCTCTGACCATCGCGATATCATCAAGCATCGCGGCAAATTCACCGTCCGTGTAACAAAAATCGCCCCCACGCGGGCGGATAATGGGATTAACCGGAATAGAGACATGCTGGCGTACTGAGCGCAACACCCCCAGCGACGGCGTTAATCCCCCTTCTTTGGGCGCCGAGCACAGTTCAATACGATCAGCCCCCTGACGCTGCGCGGTGCGTGCGCACTCCATGCTGTAACAGCAAATTTCCAGTAATGCCATCACTCACTCCTGTTGCTCGCTTGCGACAATCGCTTCAATTGACCACGGATGAAATTTGAGGGTGACGCTACCATCACTGACCGCCAGTGTCGGATTCGGTAAACGCTCACGCTCTCCTTTCGGCGAGCTGGTTTTTACGAAAATCCCCGGCTGACTCAATCCTTCATCAGAAAACAGCGCCAGCGCACGCGTGTTCAGTGTTTCCGGCGCACCGGGCAGAACGATTTCGATATGCTCCCACCCCTCATGCGGGTAACGTTTTTCACCCGGCCATGGCAACTCAACCACCGAAAACTGCCAGTGCGCGACACAAACCGGCTCATCCAGTTTGAACAGGCAAATCGGTCTGCCATTAATGATATTTTCCGATAGCAGCGTACCACACTGTTCAAATCCCCGACGCCAGCGCTCTGCGGTGGTATTTTGATGGCAGCGCAAAGAGATATGATCGGCATACAGCGATGAAATATCCAGACCCAGACGGGTGGAAAGTTCCGTTAACGCTTGAGTGAAATGTGGTAAATCTGCGGAAATATCATGCAGTTCTGTAACTGTTTGCCAGTTCGCCATAATGAAAGCTCATATCGATGTTCAAAGCCGCTAATTTACTCTGTTGCGCAGCCCCATCCAACTGCTGATTTTTTCGAACGGAGTATGAATAAATATACGTAATGACAGTGTCTGTATTTTAGGCTGTGCGCCGTACTCGCAATGCTGACGGCAACGGGCATTTGCAGTATACTCCCGCCCTAAATTCTTAAACTGGCGCGGTGAATTTTGTCCCGCTTCATAAATGTAAGGTATTCCGGTGAATATTCAGGCTCTTCTCTCAGAAAAAGTTAGTCAGGCCATGATTGCTGCAGGCGCACCTGCAGATTGCGAACCGCAGGTTCGTCAGTCAGCAAAAGTACAGTTCGGCGACTATCAGGCCAACGGCATGATGGCAGTTGCTAAAAAACTGGGTATGGCGCCGCGACAACTGGCAGAGCAGGTGCTGACTCATCTGGATCTCAGCGGGATTGCCAGCAAAGTTGAAATTGCAGGCCCAGGCTTTATCAACATTTTTCTCGATCCGGCATTCCTCGCGCAGCACGTTCAGCAGGCGCTGACCTCCGACCGCCTGGGCGTTACTCAACCGGCTAAACAAACGGTTGTTGTTGACTACTCCGCACCTAACGTGGCGAAAGAGATGCACGTGGGTCACCTGCGTTCCACCATCATCGGTGACGCCGCGGTACGTACGCTGGAGTTTCTCGGCCATAAGGTGATCCGCGCCAACCACGTCGGCGACTGGGGCACCCAGTTCGGTATGCTGATCGCATGGCTGGAAAAACAGCAGCAGGAAAATGCCGGAGAAATGGCGCTGGCAGACCTGGAAGGTTTCTACCGCGATGCGAAAAAACACTACGACGAAGATGAAGCCTTCGCCGAGCGCGCCCGTAGCTATGTGGTGAAACTGCAAGGCGGCGACGAATATTTCCGCGAGATGTGGCGCAAGCTCGTCGACATCACGATGTCGCAGAACCAGTTAACCTATGACCGTCTGAACGTGACGCTGACCCGTGACGACGTGATGGGCGAAAGCCTGTACAACCCGATGCTACCGGGCATTGTTGCTGATCTGAAAGCCAAAGGTCTGGCTGTTGAGAGCGAAGGCGCTACCGTTGTATTCCTTGATGAGTATAAAAACAAGGAAGGTGAACCAATGGGCGTCATCATTCAGAAGAAAGATGGCGGCTATCTCTACACCACGACCGATATCGCCTGTGCGAAGTATCGTTACGAAACGCTGCACGCCGACCGCGTCCTCTATTACATCGACTCCCGTCAGCATCAGCATTTAATGCAGGCGTGGACCATCGTGCGTAAAGCCGGTTATGTGCCGGACTCCGTACCGCTGGAACACCATATGTTCGGCATGATGCTGGGTAAAGACGGTAAGCCGTTCAAAACTCGCGCTGGCGGTACCGTAAAACTGGCCGACCTGCTGGATGAAGCACTGGAACGTGCGCGTCGTCTGGTGGCGGAGAAGAACCCGGACATGCCTGCTGATGAGCTGGAAAAACTGGCGAATGCCGTTGGTATCGGTGCGGTGAAATATGCGGATCTGTCGAAAAACCGTACCACCGACTATATCTTCGACTGGGACAACATGCTGGCGTTTGAAGGCAATACGGCACCGTATATGCAGTATGCTTACACCCGCGTACTGTCCGTGTTCCGTAAAGCGGATATCGACGAAAACGCGCTGGCCAGCGCGCAGGTTATTATCCGCGAAGATCGCGAAGCTCAGCTGGCCGCCCGCCTGCTGCAGTTCGAAGAAACGCTGACCGTTGTAGCACGTGAAGGTACGCCGCACGTGATGTGCGCTTATTTGTACGACGTTGCCGGCCTGTTCTCTGGCTTCTACGAACACTGTCCGATCCTCAGCGCTGAAAACGAAGAGATTCGTAACAGCCGTCTGAAGCTGGCGCAACTGACGGCGAAAACGCTGAAACTGGGTCTGGATACGCTGGGTATCGAAACCGTAGAACGCATGTAAGTAACCGCCTCGAGTGATGTGAAAGCCCGCGCTATGTCGCGGGCTTTTTTATTATGACCTTACCTGCCCTCACAGGCCTGATAAGTGAAGCTCCATCAAGCGGTCAGACGCACCTTGCCGGATGGCGGCGTAAGCGCCTTATCCGGCCTACTGATAGCATCAATTTGTAACAACTCACAAGGAATGACACATTTCCGTTGAGGGATGGTACATTTTTTGCCTGTCATCCCGTTTACGCCTCCGTATCATGAGGCGGCGAATTAATCGGGTACGGGTCAATGACATTCAGAGATTTTGAGGCGGAAGAAAAACTATTCCAGCGGCGTGTAATGGTGGCCTTTGGCCTGGTCGTCATCTGTTTTGGCATCCTGATTTATAACCTCTACAACTTACAAATCCGTCAACACCAGTATTACACCACCCGATCGGATGCAAACGACATCAAAATGCTGCCCGTCGCCCCAACGCGCGGTATCATTTACGATCGCAACGGCATTCCGCTGGTACGAAATGTCACCTGGTACGACATTTCTGTTACGCCGTATAAAATCAGCGATATGGACGCCCTGCTGAAGCAACTCACGCCGATTGTTGACCTCACGCCAGATGATATTGACCAGTTTCGCCATGAACTGAAGGCCAGCAGTCGCTATCGCCCGGTAGTACTTAAAAATGCGCTGACCGATGTAGAAATTGCCCGTTTCTCTGTGAATCAGTTCCATTTCAGCGGCGTGACCATCAATAGCTACGAAGATCGCCAGTATCCTTATGGGGCGGAGCTGGCACATGTACTTGGCTACGTATCAAAAATCAACGATAGCGATCTGAAAGCACTGGATAAAAAAGGGCTGGCAGAGAACTACGCCGCCGATCACAACATCGGTAAACAGGGCATTGAGCACTACTACGAGAATGACCTGCACGGCAAAACGGGTTATCAGGAAGTGGAAGTTGATAATCACGGGCGTATTGTACGTTTGATTAAAGACGTCCCCCCTGTCGCCGGCAAAGATATCCATCTGACGCTGGATTTACACTTACAGGAATACATTGAAAGCCTGCTGGTGGGACAACGCGCCGCGGTGCTGGTGGAAGATCCCCATGATGGTTCCGTGCTGGCAATGGTCTCAAACCCCAGCTACGATCCAAACCCGTTTGTAAAAGGCATCAGCTACCAGGATTACAACACGCTGTTGCAGGATAAAGACCTGCCATTAATTAACCGCGTCACCCAAGGGTTATATCCTCCGGCCTCAACGGTAAAACCGTACATGGCGATGTCAGCCTTATTAAACGGGGTGATCACCCCACAAACCAGCTTCTTTGGTGCCCCGACATGGACACTCCCCGGCACCGAACGGCATTACCGCGACTGGAAAAAAACAGGACACGGCATGCTGGATGTGACCAAAGCGATTGAAGAATCAGCGGATACGTTCTTCTATCAGGTGGCGTACATGATGGGGATCGACCGTATTAACAGCATGCTTAGCCAGTTTGGCTACGGCAAACCTACCGGTATCGATCTTGATGAAGAGTACAACGGTCTGCTGCCAAGCCGCGACTGGAAACAACGGGTGCATAAAAAAGCCTGGTACCAGGGAGACACCATTTCGGTCGGCATCGGCCAGGGCTACTGGATTGCCACGCCAATTCAGATGGTAAAAGCGATGGTCGCACTGATTAACAACGGGAAAGTTATTGCCCCTCATCTGCTACAGGATGAAGAAAGCGGCAAATCAATCACCCCCTATCAGGCACCGGAGGCACCCGCGCAAATAGCCTCAGCCTCATCACCGTACTGGAGTCTGGTACGCCAGGCCATGTTCGGCATGGCGAATGCACCCAACGGTACCGGGTATAAATTTTTCCATACGGCACCTTATGGCATCGCGGCCAAAAGCGGAACATCGCAGGTCTTTAGCCTGAAAGAAAACCAGACTTACAATGCGAAGATGATCCCCATACGACTACGCGACCACGTGTTCTATACCGCATTTGCGCCGTATAAAAACCCAAAAGTCGCCATCGCATTAATTCTGGAAAACGGCGGCAGCGACGGGGTTACCGCCGCGCCGGTCATGCGCCAAATCATGGATCATCTGTTTGCGCCGCAGGACAACAGCGGGCAACCCGATGCAGCAGAAAACCCTGGCCCGGCCAGCACAGCATCAGCGGACGACACGATTAATAGTACTTACGCAAGTATTCGGTGAGGCACAGCATTGCCATGGCCTGCCCGTAAGGCATAGAGGTGAGTGGGATGTTGTGGTAGAAATCGAGATTGTGCCCCATGCCGGTGCCAAACGAGGTTTGTAGCAACTCCCCTTCCGGGGAAATGTGTTGCACAATACCTCTGATAGCTTTCTCCGCCACCACCGCATATTCCTGACCGACATAGCGTTTACGCACCGCTTTGAGAATACCGTAAGCGAATCCAGCCGTTGCGGAGGCTTCCAGATATGACTGAGGATCGTCCAGTAAGGTGTGCCACAATCCGCTCTCATCCTGACATTCCGCCAGGGCTGCAATTTGCGCATTGAGAACCTGCACCAGATAACGATGCACGGCGCTGTTTGCCGGCAAATCGATAAGTTCAAGGAAGTCCGGGATAACCATCGTAAGCCAACTATTACCTCGCGCCCAGCGGGCGTTCGCGAAGTTATGCCGCCCCACATAGCTCCAGCCGTGGAACCACAGCCCCGTTTCCTTATCCATCAGATTTTGTGCATGCAGCAGAAACTGATATGTGGCCTCTTCGATATACTCAGGACGATTGAGCAACGTGCCAATTTTCGCCAGAGGCAGCACCGTCATCATCAGCGTGTCATCCCACATCTGTTGATGATTTTCTTCTGCCAGCGTGATGTGTTGCATACCGCCAAACTCGGTACGGGGCATCTGATGCATGGCCCACTCTGCCCAGGCGTCAAGCCAGGGCAGATACGCCGGATTACGCGTTTCTTCATAGCGATATGCCAGCGTTAAAAACGGAGCCATCGTGTTGACGTTTTTGGTTGTCGCCCCCTCGGCAAAGCGTTCGGCAAACCAGCTATCAATAATGTCGCGCATCGTCTCATCACCGGTTTGCTGATAATACTGATACATCCCATACAGGCCGACGCCGTGAGTCCACTCCCATCCGGCCCAGCCTTTGGTATCAATAACACGTCCGTCATCCAGTCGCAGCAAGAACTCGCCCGTTTCATCATGAATATTGACCAGGTTATGCGTCACCTTTTTAATGAGCGTTTTTAATTCATCCCTGGCAATAAAATGTTCTGGTTGACGCAACAATGGACTGTGTTTAACCGGGTAAACAATCATTTCCTTAACCTCTGTCAGTGTCGAATTCAATGCTGCGCCCTGTTCCAGTTCGGCGCGGCAGGTTTATTACGATTCGGATAACCCTGTGTTGTTACCCTAAAGTGATGCGTAAACATGGGGCATCATTACCGGGTCACAGTAAAAGCTTACCGCAGGGGAAACCTTTTTGTTTCTGCCAGGGGTTTTTGTGAAATGGCAATAGCACAAAGAGTCCGAAAACACAGGTCACTTATTTTATAAAACAGCGTTTCTTTTTAATCGGGAATGGTCGATCAGAACGGCGAGGTGGCCAGCAGTTTCGCCTGCTGGCCGACGTAAAGAAGGGAATTAACGGTAGTTCACAATCACCTGATTACTCTGAACCTGCAAGGCAGGGATCAAGCGACCTCCACCAGGCACTTCCCAGACGAAGTGCATGGGTTCAATCGCAGGGACACTATTAAAGCCATTGGTGGTACCGCTTTGTCCATCCAGTTCGACACAACGGGACTGAGAGCATAAGCGCACACGTAACCCCGCAGGCGTAGGCCCATTTAATTCATAGCGCCAGGCGACCAGCGTCATCAGGCCGGAAACCGGCTGGCTGGGAACCAAAGGCGAAGATGAAGCCGACTCCCCACGATAATTTAAGGTAATCCCCATACCGCTTGCCTGCCATGTCCCTTCCCCGGCGGCCTGTACCGCCAGTGGAAAAAGCAACAGCCAAAGAAATTTACGCATTATTTACCTCCAATGGTCGCGGTCATACGGATATGGCGGTTATCGGAAAGCTCCATATTCGACAACACCACCAACTGCGGAATACTGCGGCGTAAAAAACGCGCCAGGAGAGGTCGCAGCGCATGATTCACCAGCAATACGGGCGGCGCACCCAACATTTCCTGACGCGACAGTGCTTCCTGCGTCTGCGCCAGCAACCGGTCTGCCAGACCAGGCTCAAGGCCCCCACCGCCCTGTAACGCCTGTAACAACAGGCGCTCAAGCGGCGTGTCGAGTCCGATAACCTGAACTTCCTCGTTACCCGGGAACCACTGCTGAGTAATCGCCCGTCCAAGCGCCACACGCACCACTGCAGTAAGTTCATGCGGATCATTCTGTAACGGGGCATGTTCCGCCAACGTTTCAAGAATGGTGCGCATATCACGAATAGGGACTTTTTCATCCAGCAGGTTCTGCAGCACTTTGTGCAGTGTGGTCAGTGTGACCACACCCGGCACCAGATCTTCTGTCAGTTTTGGCATCTCTTGTGAAACACGATCCAACAGCTGTTGCGCCTCCTGGCGACCAAACAGCTCTGCGGCAAACTGGCCAATCAGATGGTTCAGATGTGTGGCAACCACTGTACTGGCTTCAACAACGGTGAAGCCCTGAATTTGCGCCTGCTCTTTTAGCGCGCTTTCAATCCAGATAGCATCCAGACCAAAAGCAGGATCAACCGTTTTCTCCCCTGGCAGCGATCCGGCCGCGGTACCCGGGTTGATAGCCAGCCAGCGGCCTGGGTAAGCATCACCACTCCCAATCTCGACGCCTTTCATCAGAATACGATAGCGGGCAGGTTGCAAATCCATATTGTCGCGAATGTGTACCACTGGCGGCAGGAACCCCATATCCTGGGCAAATTTCTTACGAATGCTGCGAATACGCCCCAGCAATTCGCCGTCCTGTTGGAAATCCACCATCGGAATCAGGCGATACCCAACCTCCATTCCCAGCGTGTCTTCCAGCTGTACATCACTCCACGTAGCTTCCACCACCGAGTTGTTTTCCGGCATTTTCACCGGCTGAGCTTCTTCTGGTGCTTTTTGCTCGCGTCCGCGCATCCACCAGGCCAGCCCCAGCAATGCCGCAGTAAACATCAGAAACACCAGGTTTGGCATTCCCGGTACCAGCCCCAGTAAACCGAGGACCGCCGCACTAAGCAGCATGACGCTTGGGTTGCTGAACAACTGGGTGACCATCTGTTCACCCACGTCCTGATCGGTACTCACGCGGGTTACGATAACCCCCGCCGCCGTTGAGATTACCAGCGCAGGGATCTGTGCTACCAGCCCGTCACCGATGGTCAGCAGGGTATAGCTTTCTGCCGCGCTGCCCATGCTCATACCGTGCTGCAATACCCCAACCAGCAAACCGCCCACCACGTTGATGACCATGATCAGAATACCGGCGATGGCATCCCCACGAACAAATTTACTCGCACCGTCCATGGAGCCGTAAAAATCGGCTTCCTGTGTCACTTCAGAACGGCGTTTTTTGGCTTCATCTTCACCAATCAATCCCGCATTCAGATCGGCGTCAATCGCCATCTGTTTACCCGGCATCCCGTCCAGCACGAAGCGCGCCCCCACTTCCGCGATACGTCCCGCACCTTTAGTGATAACCATAAAGTTGATGATGACGAGAATGACGAAGACCACGATACCGATGGCAAAGTTACCGCCAACCAGGAAGTGACCAAAGGCTTCCACCACTTTACCTGCCGCCGCGGCGCCGGTATGTCCTTCCATCAATATGATACGCGTTGACGCGACGTTCAGTGCCAGGCGCAACAAGGTGGTGAACAGCAGAATTGTTGGGAATGCGGCGAATTCAAGCGTGCGCTGGGTGAACATCGCCACCAACAGCACCATGATCGACAGCGCAATGTTAAAGGTGAACAGTAAATCGAGGATGAAGGCCGGAAGCGGCAGCACCATCATCGACAGGATCAGCAGAATGAGGATCGGCCCGGCAAGAATTTGCCATTGCGTGGATTTCAGGTTGCCGGGCAGACGCAGCATCGCGACCAGATTAGCCATCAGTATTCTTCTCGTTCATAAAATCCAGTGCTTCAGGCACCGGAAGGTTTCCAGGTTGTGGTGGCGGCGTGCCGCCAGCAAGACGCCAGCGTTTTAACTGCCATACCCATGCCAACACTTCGGCAACGGCGGCATACAATTGGCCAGGTATTTGCTGACCAATCTCAGAATGGCGATATAACGCACGCGCCAGCGGCGGAGCTTCTAACGTTGGGACACGGTGCTCCGCGCCGATTTCTCGAATACGCAATGCCACCAGCCCGGCCCCTTTAGCCACAACTTTTGGCGCGCTCATTTTGTTTTCGTCGTACTGCAAGGCAACCGAATAGTGCGTAGGGTTGGTCACAATAACATCCGCCTTCGGCACATCTGCCATCATGCGCCGCTGTGCGGCCGCACGCTGCATCTGGCGAATTTTGCCCTTAACGTGCGGGTCACCTTCGCTTTGTTTAAATTCGTCACGGATATCCTGACGCGACATCCGCAGTTTTTTCACGTGGCTATAAATCTGGAAAAAGACGTCAAACCCCACCATCGGAATGACGCCAAGCACCACCAGCAATGCGCACATACCGACTAAATCCAGCGCATTACCCATCGCCGTAATCGGGGATTCGGCCATCAGGCGCATCATCTCCGGCCAGTTATGCCAGAGATAGAAGCCCGCCACGCTACCCACCAACGTGGATTTCAATATGGCTTTGAGCAGCTCCGCCCCGGTTTGCGCCGAGAACATACGCTTAATACCCGGTAACGGATTCAGCTTTGAGAATTTTGGTTGCAGCGATTTACCGCTGAAGATCAAGCCACCAAGCATCACCGGGGAGATCAATGCCACCAGCACAACCCCGGTAATCAGCGGCAACAACGCAATCATGGCGTCTTTAATCAACAGGATGATTTGACTCAGGATCAGGTTAGGGTCATTGACCATACTGTGGTCAAAGCGTAATCCGGTTGACAGCATGCCTGCTAACCTACGGGCGAGCGACTCCCCACCAATCCAGATAATGCACACGCCCACCAGCAAAATAAGCAGTGAGGTTAGCTCCTTGGATCGGGGTATCTGCCCTTCTTCCCGTGCTTTTTCAAGTCGGTGGGGTGTGGGGGCTTCTGTTTTGTCGTCGTCGCTTTCTTCTGCCACGCATCAGAACCTGGATAGAGATATAGGCGTGAATGATGCCAGAACAGCCATGCAACAATGGGGAGAGTAAGCGGTAAAAAAGACGGGATTTATGGCTTTAACACCAATTGCCGATGAATAACATGTAAGCCGGATGAGAAGTTTCCTTCCGCATCCGGCACATACACATCAGAAACCGAGGCTATCCAGCAGGTCGTCGACCTGATCCTGGCTTGCCACTACGCCAGCTTTAGAGGTGTCAACCTGCGGACCATTCAGCAAACTTTCGTTCTCGCGTTTTGGTCGGGCGCCCTGCTCCGGAATGTTTTCCAGCAGCACCATCAGCAGTTGACGCTCAATCTCCTGGATAACATCCATCATGCGCTTGATAACCTGACCGGTGAGATCCTGGAAATCCTGCGCCATCATGATGTCCAGTAATTGGGCGTTGGTAAAGCTGGTATGACCGGGAACATCACCAAGGAACTGGCGGGTATCAGTGACCAGTTCACGGGCATCGGACAGTTCAATCGGATTTTCGAACCATTCGTCCCAGCGTTTGGTCAGGTCTTTTGCCCCTTTTTCCATGGCATCCTGGTGCGGCTGTGAAGCTTCTACGCTGTTCAGCGCACGCTCTGCCGCCTGCGCAGTCATTTGTACAACGTAGTCCAGGCGATCGCGCGCGTCGGGAATGGCTTCCGCCGCTTCGGCAATGGCCTGATCCAGCCCCAGTTCACGCAGGCTGTCGCGCAGCATTCGGGTCAAACTACCGATGCGCGCAATGATGTCCCCTGCCGAGTGTTCGTCAACAGGTTTAATTTGTGGTTGCATCATCATCACATCCTCACATGCCCAGTTTCTCAAAGATCTTATTGAGTTTTTCTTCCAGCGTCGCCGCGGTGAACGGTTTTACAACATAACCACTGGCACCCGCCTGTGCTGCCGCGATAATGTTTTCTTTCTTCGCTTCTGCCGTCACCATCAGCACCGGCAGGGCAGACATACTGCCGTCTGCACGAATGGTTTTCAGCAGTTCGAGACCGTCCATGTTAGGCATGTTCCAGTCGGAAATCACAAATCCGAATCCCCCTGCCTGCAGTTTGTTCAACGCGTCCACGCCATCTTCAGCTTCTTCAACGTTGTTAAATCCCAGTTCCTTCAGCAGGTTACGCACAATGCGACGCATGGTGGAAAAGTCATCCACAACCAAAAACCTAAGCTCTTTATCCGCCATAAAAATAAACTCCTGATTCAAATACGTATTGCCTGTCCGGCACTGATTTTCGCCAGCATTTGCTGGCTTACCTGGCTAAGATCGACCACTTCGCTTACGCCACCCATATTGATGGCCTCGCGCGGCATGCCGAACACCACACAACTTGCTTCGTTTTGCGCAATGGTCCAGGCGCCAGCCTGGTTCATCGCTAACATTCCGGCGGCCCCATCGTTGCCCATACCGGTCAGGATCACCCCGACGGCATTGCGCCCCGCATGTTTCGCCACCGAATGGAACAGCACATCCACTGAAGGCCGATGCCGGTTAACCGGCGGGCCATCATGAATTTTGATCTGGTAGTTCGCCCCGCTACGCGCCAGTTCCATATGTTTGTCGCCAGGAGCGATATACGCATGCCCTGGAAGCACACGCTCTCCGTCTTCTGCCTCTTTCACGGTTATCTGACACAGTTTGTTCAGACGTTCAGCGAACGAACGGGTAAATCCTGGCGGCATATGCTGGGTAATAAGAATACCGGGACTTGAAAGCGGCAATGGCTGGAGTACATGACGAATTGCCTCTGTTCCTCCGGTTGATGCGCCGATGACCAGCAGTTTTTCCGAACTGAGTAGCGGCCCCGCCTTCAAGGTCGCTGGCGCTGCCGTGGGTTTGTGGGCAGCCAGTTTTGCACGCGATGCCGTGCGGATTTTCTCCGCAATCATCTCGCTATAGGCCAGCATTCCTTCGCGGATCCCCAACTGAGGCTTGGTGACAAAGTCAATCGCCCCCAGTTCCAGGGCCCGCAGCGTGACCTCAGAACCTTTGCCAGTCAGTGAAGAGACCATCACCACGGGCATCGGACGCAGACGCATCAGCTTTTCAAGAAAATCGAGACCGTCCATGCGCGGCATTTCAACATCCAGCGTCAGAACGTCGGGATTAAATTTTTTGATGAGATCCCGCGCAACCAAAGGATCAGGCGCTGTGGCAACCATCTCCATATCGCTGTGGCTGTTAATAATCTCGGTCATGATTTGACGCATCAATGCAGAATCATCAACCGACAATACCCTGATTTTACTCATGCTTTATCCTTACCTAGCGCATACACCGTCTGCCCGCGCAGGCTAAACTCGCGCACGAGGTTGCTAAAGTTTTCTGAATGACCGGCAAACAGCAGTCCGTCAGGTTTAAGGAGTGGAACAAAACGGTGCAAAATATCCTGCTGAGTCGTTTTGTCAAAATAGATCATGACGTTACGACAGAATATGGCGTCGAACGGGCCTGGCACGTTGTATTTTTTGTCCAGTAAATTCACGCTGGAAAATTCAACATGGCTTGCCAGTTCCTGCCGTACGCGTACCAGCCCTTCATGAGGCCCGGTACCGCGCATGAAATAACGTTGCAGCTGTTGTGGCGACAACGTTTTTAGCTCGTCAAGACGGTAAATACCGCTTCTTGCCTTTTCCAACACCTCAGTATCAATGTCGCTGGCAAAAACACGCCAGCGACCCGGCGCCATACCCAGGGTATCGGCCAGCGTAATCGCAATACTGTAAGGTTCTTCTCCGGTAGACGCCGCCGCGCTCCAGACGCGATATTCACCGCTGTGTCGACGGGCATGGTCAGACAGCACCGGAAAGTGATGCCCTTCGCGAAAAAAAGCGGTCAGGTTGGTGGTCAGGGAGTTAATAAAAGCCTGCCATTCAGCACTGTTCTGGTTGGCTTCCAGCATGCTGAGATAGCGACCAAAATCATCCAGTTCCAGGGTACGCAACCGGCGAACCAGGCGGTTATAGACCATGTCCCGCTTGTGGTCGGCCAGCACGATCCCCGCGCGCTGGTAGATTAATTGACATATCCGACGAAAATGCGCGTCAGACAGCGCGAGGCGCTGTGTCATCTGTAACAATAATGACGTTTGCCCGGAGGGCAGAGATGATGTCATAGCGCCTTCTCAATCACATTCAGGATACAACGGGCACAACCTGCGGCTGCGCCAATTCTTGTTGTGTTACGGTTTGTTCTTCAATTTTAAAAAACGCGACACAGGCGGAAAGATTATCTGCCTGGGTAGCTAACTGCTCAGTGGCGGCTGCCGCTTCTTCCACCAGCCCGGCGTTCTGCTGTGTGACAGAATCCATCTGGCTGACGGCTTGCGCCACCTGCTCAATGCCTCTGCGTTGTTCATCGGAGGCCGAGGCAATCTCCCCCATGATGTCGTTAACCCGGGTAACCGAGCTAACAATCTCTGTCATCGTGCGCGCCGCCATATCCACCAGTTGCGATCCCTGGTGAACGCGGGTGACGGACTCTTCGATCAGCCCTTTAATTTCTTTCGCTGCCTGCGCGCTACGGCTTGCCAGATTGCGGACCTCTCCGGCGACCACGGCGAAACCCCGCCCCTGCTCACCGGCACGGGCCGCTTCTACCGCAGCGTTTAACGCCAGGATGTTGGTCTGGAAAGCGATGCTGTCAATCACACTGGTGATGTCACCTATCTTCTGCGAGCTGGCAGAAATCTCATGCATAGTGCTGGCAACCTTAGCCGTCTGTTCCCCTCCTTTATGCGCTGTATCGGCTGCACTTTTGGCAATGCCTGAGGCTTGTCGTGCGTTATCCGCGTTTTGCCCCACGGTGGCGGTAAGCTGTTCCATACTGGCTGCCGTTTGCGCCAGCGATGCCGCCTGCTGTTCAGTTCGTGAGGACAGGTCGTTATTACCCATCGCGATTTCCGAGATCCCGGTATGCATTGCCGAGCTCCCCTGGCGTACCTCACTGACCGTCTCACGCAGTGCCTGTTGCATCGCTTGCAGGCTGACAAAAATGGCTGAAATCTCATTACGGCCATATACCGCTATCGGTCGCGCCAGATTACCCGCCGCAATGCTGTCGAAATGGCTACCGATGATAGCCAGCGGCTGCACAATCATTTTGCGCGACCAGTACAGCGCTGCGGTCGTTAATAACGCCGCCAGTACCAGCATGGTGGCGAAAATCACCCCAGACATATGGTAGCTACGCTGGCTGTGGTCCTCTGCTTTTTGCAATACCTGGTTGATGTTGTTCTGCCACGCCGTAAAGTTTGCATCAAAGGCATCCTGTGAAGCCTGCACCGGGGCAGTCAAAAAATCTGACAGCTGATTATTTTCCAGCCAGGTTGCCTGGTGAACCAGGTCGCTATGCCATTGACTGAAACTTTTCTCGGTTGCGCTTTGCAGCGCCTTCCCCTCTTCTGCCGTCTGCGTCGTCGCCATAAAGCGTTTAAATATCGATTCGGACTGGGTCAGGCTGTCCTGTGCAATCGTCATCAGCGCTTTGATATCCTCTGGCGGATAGCTCAGAGCTGTCAGCGTGCCTGCTTTATTAAGTGCAGTACTGGCCTGTAATAACACAGCGCGGGTTTGCGCCAGCGCAGCGCGTTGCTGATTACTCTGTTCGACCTGGTTCAGGTTCTGAAAACCATCCCGAAATGCCCAGAAGGACAAGCCATTACTGCCAATCTGCAAAACACCGCAGAGGATTAAAATCAAAAACAGCGTGGTCGAAATTCGAATACGATTAAACATCAACGCTCCCATCAGGCGGCGCAGGCCGCGGTTTAGCTGTCAGTCAAAATGTTTCCCAATGCGTATCTTGTTCGGTGGCTAGCTGGCGCGGTTGTGACGCCGGAGTCGCTGTTGCAGGGAGTCGTGTATCTCGCGTCTTTGGTGATGAAGGACGTGACGCGAGGCGGAATGTCGATACCGACTGGGTCAGGCGACTGGCCTGCTCCTCGAGTGCGGCAGCGGCAGCGGCCGACTCCTGCACCAGCGAGGCGTTCTGTTGCGTAACCCGGTCCATTTCAGACACAGCGAGCGCAACCTGATCTATCCCTCGACTTTGTTCATCGGATGCCGAGGCGATTTCCCCCATGATGTCGGTCACACGCGTGACCGCATTAACGATGTCATGCATGGTTTCCCCGGCGCTTTCTACCAATACAGAACCGGTATCAACCCGCGATACAGAATCTTCAATTAGCGCTTTAATCTCTTTTGCTGCCTGCGCACTGCGGCTCGCCAGGTTACGCACTTCACCGGCAACGACGGCAAAACCACGGCCTTGTTCACCGGCACGCGCAGCTTCTACCGCCGCATTCAGCGCAAGAATGTTTGTCTGGAATGCAATGCCATCAATAACGCTAATAATGTCGGCAATTTTCTTCGAACTATCGGCGATTTCGTGCATGGTATTCACCACGCTATCGACCACTTTGCCGCCATGTTGCGCGGTATCGGAGGCGCTTTTCGCCAGTTGAGAAGCCTGACGCGCATTGTCCGCATTTTGCTTCACGGTAGCCGTCAGCTGTTCCATGCTGGCTGCTGTTTCTTCCAGTGCGGAAGCCTGTTGTTCAGTACGGGATGAAAGATCGGTGTTACCGCTGGCAATTTCACTGGTACCGGAATAAATCGCATCCGAACCTTCGCGCACCAGGGTTACCGTTTCGGTTAGCGAACGCTGCATATGATCGACCGTGCTGGCCAGCTCGCCAATTTCATTACGACCGCTGACCGCCAGAGTTGCGGTTAAGTTACCGCTGGCAATTTCACGGATATGCGCAATGACGCGAGACAAAGGGTTTAGCAAGGCATGACGAATGCCATACCACACCACCACCAGAATCAGTACCAGCACGACAGCCAGAATGCCAAGTTGCCATTGAGCAAAATGGTAATCGCTTGCGCTTTGATCAAAGGCCTGGCGGTAGAGTTTCTCGCTAACATCGGCATATTTACCTAACGCTGCGCCGAGGGCATTTTGCATACCCTGAGTTGGCTGTGCGAAATATGCATCCATGTTGCCGTTTTCAAGGAACTGGACGAGCTCCACCAGGGCCGCATGGTACTGCTGATATTTTTCATCGACGTTACCGCTGGCATCCGTCATATCAGGCAACGGCGTGATTTTTTTGAAATTAGCGTAATGCGCTTCGGCTTGCGCCAACGACGCTTTCGCATTCTTCAGCAGATCATTTTTCGCGCTGCTTTGCTGGTTGGACGCATCCATCATCATGCGCGCAGAGGAACGACTCAAATTGATGCGTGTTTGCAGCATTAGATCCCATGTTGAGGTGAGTTCGCTTTGCTGCTGTCGAAGATCGTTAGAAATAACAAAACTTTGCTGATTCTGCTGCAATGAAGAGAACAACAGACCACCGGAAACAAGCTGTAGCAGTGCGAAAACCCCCAGCACCATCATCAGCATTGTGACAACGCGGATACGGTTAAACATAAGGCACCTTCCTGAAAACGAGTTATCAACATTATCGGCATGCACTGAGATAACTTTACGTTTGCAAAAAGGAAATCCAGCAGGAAAGCAAGGCCGGTGGGCGGAGGGAAAACCAGGGGGCACAGAAACCACACCGTATTTACATAAAAACATCATAATTATCATGAAAATAACATTTTCAACTCGCCTGATTTTGCCGCTATTTGTATCCCCTGCCCCTCTTTCGCGTGATACCGATCACATAATCGCCCACCAAATACCACAACAAAATGGATAAAAAATTAAAAAAAGTTGTATCCGCTTACGCTTTAATCCAATTTATATGATGAATACTTCGTTACCACTTAATAAGTACAAAAAATGAGTAACCGAACAATAAATGTTAAATCCTTACTGAGGGCTTTTTAGTGGCAAATGCAAACAAACTCACGCTCTTTATCGTGATCTTCATGCTGGCGGGTATCCTGTCGGGTGCGGTGATCCACTCTTATGCCTCCCCCGGCGTCGTTACCGCCTGGGCCGATAATATTACGCTGCTCACCGACATCTTTTTGCGCCTGATTAAGATGGTGATTGCGCCTTTAGTATTCAGTACCCTGACCGTGGGTATTATGCGCCTGGGCGAAACCTCAACTATCGGGCGCGTGGGCGGCAAAGCGATGATCTGGTTTATCAGCTCTTCTATTCTGTCTATTCTGGTCGGTCTGTTTGTGGTCTCTCTCGAACAACCCGGCAGCGGCCTGAACCTGGCGATCCCGCTGGAAGCCACTGATACCGGCCTTGCCGTCGGTGGTATGAGCCTGAAAGGTTTTCTGACGCATACCATTCCTACCAGCATCGCCGAAGCGATGGCGAATAATGAGATCCTGCAAATCGTCGTGTTCTCTATGTTCTTTGGAATCGGTGGTGCTTCGCTCGGCGAAAAATTTAACGCCCCGCTGGTTGCCGCGCTGGATGTAGTCTCCCACATTATGCTGAAAGTGACCGGCTACGTGATGTATGTTGCGCCGCTGGCTATTTTTGCCGCCATCTCTTCCGTTATCTCTACCCAGGGTCTGGGGATCCTGCTCAACTACGCGTCGTTCATTGGTGGTTATTATGTGGCCATTTTGCTGACCTGTCTGGTCCTGCTGGCCGTGGGTTATGTGATGCTGAAAAAAGAGGTGTTCCGCCTGGTCAGCATGCTGAAAGACCCGGTTCTGGTCGCCTTCACCACCAGTAGCTCCGAAGCCGCTTATCCGAAAACGCTGGAGCAATTAACCAAATTTGGTTGCTCGCCCAATATTGTGTCATTTGTACTGCCTATCGGTTATTCATTTAACCTGGTGGGTTCCATGGTCTACTGCTCGTTCGCCTCTATGTTTATCGCACAGGCCTATAATATTCACCTCTCCTTCGCGGAAATTACCGTGCTGATGTTGACCCTGATGCTGGCGTCCAAAGGGATTGCCGGTGTGCCGCGTTCTGCGCTGGTGGTACTGGCGGCAACCATCCCAAGCTTTAATATTCCGGTTGCAGGAATTTTGTTACTGATGGGTATCGACCATTTCCTTGATATGGGGCGCTCGGCGATAAACGTATTGGGTAACGGGATTGCAACGGCGATGCTGGCACAGGATGAAGGTTTACTGGAAGAAAGCGAGTCTTCAGAAAACGTCACAGAGCAAATTAAGGCTTAACTTTTTTAAGACAAGAGCGAGCTAAGTAAACAAGAGCGCACATCAACAAAGATTACCCCAGCCATAGACTGGGGTATTTCAACAACAGCTGGATGATAATTTACATCAATTACCAGCTGTAGCGTACGAGCAAACTACCGCTGAGATCGCCATAGTCATTACGTCCTTTTTGACCCGCCACTTGTCCAGTGATACTCCACTGGCTATTCAGATTCGCCTGGATACCCACTTTCACTTCGGCGCGATCTGCCGGAAGATCCTGCTTCACCTGAGCACCATCAAATGCT
>NZ_SZXJ01000027.1:0-68484 GCF_005281345.1 Citrobacter sp. wls619 | reverse complement strand
ACCGCGTCCGCTTTATATTGCTGCCATGTTGCCTGAGCCTGCGGCGTCAGGCTGACGACATTTTGGTTTGCAAGTATGATGTCGTACCGATAGCCAGTTTCCACAGAGACCGCGCTGGCCGTTGAATCATAATCCGTTGACCCGACATCGCCGTTATCGACGCTGTTATTGTAGAGCCCGTACTGATACCAACTGTCCACATACAGGCCGCTGTGATTCTTCGCATCCGCAAACCAGGTAGCATAAGCGCCAAGATTATAACCGGCTACGTTACCACTGGCAGAGAACTGGCTCCCATCCGCCCCTCGGTTGCCTGTACTGTCCGTGTCGGCGTTAATGTAACTCACCATCACTCCCGCCTTCAGGCTCTGCTCGCCATTACCCCAGCTAAGCACATCACCACCGATTTGCAGTTGCGAGTAAGTGTTGTCAATATCCACATGACCGTCTGCAGCGGTTGACGACGCATCACCTGCTTTAAAGCGCATCCACATACTGCCATCATCGGTACGTAATTGACTCCCTTCGCGGTCATAAAGGGTCTGCATTTGCAGATTACGCGCCATCCACTGGTTGCCCAGATAAGCGCCAATATCAGCCCGATATTGCGGATCCACCGGTTTACTATCCCCACCATCGTCCGGGTCCACTGGCGTAACATCACCACCATCATCCGGATCCACTGGTGTAACATCACCACCATCATCCGGGTCTACCGGCGTAACATCACCACCATCGTCCGGGTCCACCGGCGTAACATCGTCGCCGTCATCAGGATCTACCGGCGTGACAGCCTGCGAACGCAAATACCAGTCACCGCCGTCTTCATACAATCGGTATTCATACAAACCTGTCTGCACCTGATTACCCTGGGTAAAAACGCCATCAGACTGACCGCCGACATCAATCACTTCAATACCTTTTGTTGTTAACGCCCCTTCCCCGCCGATGTTATTGACATACAGCGTCGTACTACCGGAAGTATCACCAGTGATAATCACTTTATCCGTCGGTGAATTGTCATCCCCTAACTGCGTGTTCAGATAAAGATCACCGTCACCACCGTAATAATTCCCATTAATCGTCAGCGTTCTGAATTGTCCGTTCTGTGAAGGCGTATCAAATACAATATCTCCGGCATTATCTAATTGAGTTAAAGAGGAATCACCGGTAATTGCCCATTGCGTCTGTTCAGCCAGTGAGAGATTCAGCGAGGAGTCTACCGTCGGATCGGTGTTAACAAAGGTCGCCCCCACCAACCGTGAACCAGACGCCATCTCCAGTGAAATACTGCCTTCACCTGCGCTAATGATATCGCCCGTAATATCCATTACGCCTGAACCGGTCACGGTCCCGCCGGGTAAGAGATTTCCCGCACGGTCGGAAACAAAAATAGCGACCCCATCCTGGGTTTTAATTGTGGTGTCACCGGTCAGCGATATTGCCCCGCCCTGCTGAACCACCGCCCCATAACCATTTGCCCCACTCGCTGTCACATCAATGGTCAGGTTTTCACCATTAATTATTCCCGGACGACTTAAATCATTACTTCCTACCGCCCAAAGCCCGTAAGGGTTATTCTGCCCACTCATGATAATATCGGTATTCGCGATATTAACCGTTGCACCGTAAAACTGGGATGACACACCGTAACCATCGATCGCGTAAATAACATTTCGATTGTCGGCATCCCCTTTAAAATCAAGAGTACTCCCGGAGGTCGCAGCGATACCGCTGGTCGCAGAGCCCAACGTAGCAGAACTTCTGCCGTCAACAGCGCTGCCTGCGCCAATCATCACATCGCCCCCCTGTGCAATGATGCCCACAGACTGAGCGGTATTGACGGTAAGCGCATCCGCGTGGAATTCCCCCCCCGTCACCCAGAGGGTCGTCGCCTCTCCGGTTGCGCTGATGATGCTGTTTTGGCCTAAATCCATAAAACCGGTACTCATTGATATTGCATTTACCTGCGACCCAGTCACATCAATCGTCAGATTATCAGCAATAAGTTCAGAACCTTTTGCCGCGGGGTTTATCGTTACTCCAGCCCCATCAAAGAACCCGGTGATTGAGATGGTCGATCCGCTGCCCAAATCAATGCGTGATCCGGTGCCATTAATAGCGATGCCACGCGTGGTACACCCTCCTGTGCGACAGTCCAGAGTCGTACTGATATTAATATCCATATTATTGGCGATTAAAGTAGCATCAGGCCCCGTAACGGAGATGCCTTCAGCAAGATCGGAGGTACCATTGATGGTGACTCTGCTGTTATCGCCCAAATCAACATGATTATTTTTACCCAGCTTCAAACCTGTCACAGAACCATAATCTGTTGCCAGTCCTGTTGCCGTGACAGTGAGTTGGTCGGCATCCAATACGCCATCAGTACCGATCTCAATACCGGTTGTAATATTATTGCCCTCTGCAACCACCTGGCTGTTTTTACCTAAATCAATGTTGGCATTACCCGTACTTTGAATCCCCCACGCAGTGTTGTCTTTACTCGTCGCATGGATAAAACCATTATCCATGGTGAAAGTACTACTCCCGTCTAATAAATAGACACCGCGGGCATCACCTATCCCACCAATACTATAATCCGTTTCAGTTATGGCTGTAATAGAACTTCCACTACCCAGATCGACGTTACTGTATTTGCCTATATTTCTAAACCCATAAACATTATTTTTACCCGACACATCGATATTAATACCGGATGCTGTTACTTCTGTACCCGGGTTATTACCTGAAATCAAAATTCCGCTGGTATTTTTACTTGAATTTTGTGTGCCATCCGTATCGGTGACATGGATTTCGGTATTCGTGCCTAAATCATTTTTGGTGCCATTATCCAGTGAAACACCGGTAGACAGGGTTTCACCCGATACGTTGATAATTGTTTTTCCTTGAATCTGTAAGCCATCACCACCGGCAGTGATGCTCTCAACCCCCGTGGTATTTGTTTGCCCGCTAGCCGTAACGACATCATTATCATTCAAAATGATCGATGCACCGTTTTGTGGGCCTAACTCTGCAGCATTGACAGCAGCAGTAAAGATTAATGTTGCGAGGCCTGTTACCTTGATGCTATTACGCATTCCATTATTACCGCGGGAAAACTCACCAGCAACCACAAACATATTACGCGCCGTACTCCAGACTATATTATATATAGCATTCATATTTAGTTCCCTCTACGCCAATAGAAAAATCAGAAGGCACAACTTCATTATATATTCATGAGCAATATAAACCATTTTAAATGATAAATTATTTATATATTGCACTTGTAGATTATATTATATGTACCAACAAGCGACAGATACTATAAAGATTCGCCAGTTTTAATTAAAGAAAAAAATACAAATAAACCAAGTGAATGAAATAACAATAAACATTCAAAATTAAAATCAAAAAAACTATTATTACTTAATCTCCCTATGCCCAAAATTAAATGCAAAACGCCCTCCATATTGTGGAGGGCGTTTAATCACTGCCTGCTTAATATTACAAAGAATGATAATATTGACTACTTTTATGCCATATGCGCAGCCGCGATATCCAATAGCGCCATCTCTTCGCTGTTCAGCAGTTTCTCAATATTCACCAGAATCAGCATCCGGTCACCCAACGCCCCCAGCCCGGTCAGATATTCCGTAGACAAGGTGACAGCAAACTCAGGCGCAGGACGGATTTGATCGGTCGTCAGCGACAGAACGTCAGATACGCCATCCACCACAATCCCAACCACTCGTTGTCCCAGATTCAGCACAATCACCACGGTGTTTTCGTTGTAATCCACATCGCTCTGGCTGAATTTCACACGCAGATCAACAATCGGCACAATCACGCCGCGCAGGTTAGTCACTCCTTTAATAAAGGCTGGCGTATTGGCAATACGCGTAACCTGATCGTAGCCGCGAATTTCCTGCACTTTCAGGATATCGATACCGTACTCTTCATCCCCCAGCGTAAACACGAGGAATTCCTGACCTGACGGTTCGCCGGCCAGTTTAGTTACATTACTCATACCGGTCATATTCTTCCCTTTCTTACTCAATCAGGCGGCTGTGATTGCCACACGTTGTTCGCGGTTTAACCCCTGCAATGCAGAGACATCGACAATCAGCGCGACGCTACCGTCGCCGAGGATCGTTGCTGCGGAAATGCCTGGCACTTTGCGGTAGTTGCTTTCCAGGTTTTTTACCACCACCTGGTGTTGACCAATTAACTGATCGACCAGCAACGCGTAGCGACGCCCTGCACTTTGTAAAATCACGACAATACCCTGAGTTGCTTCGGTTTTTGCACCTTCAACTTCAAAGACTTTCCACAGCTCAACCAGCGGTAAATACTCACCACGCACTTCCAGAACGCGCTCTCCCCCGGCCAGCGGATGGAGATCTTCTTCCCGAGGTTGCAGAGATTCCATCACCGCATTCAGCGGCAGGATAAACACTTCATCGGCTACACGAACGGACATGCCATCAAGGATAGCCAGCGTCAGCGGCAGCAGGATACGGATGGTTGTGCCCTGGCCCTGTTTCGACTGGATCTCAACATGGCCGCCCATCTCCTGGATATTTCGCTTCACTACGTCCATACCGACACCACGCCCGGAAACATCCGTCACCTGCTCGGCGGTCGAGAATCCCGGGGCAAAGATCAGCATGCCGACTTCGTCATCGCTCATGTTTTCGTGGATTGGCATCCCCTGGGAAATAGCCTTCGCCAGGATACGCTCGCGGTTCAGACCCGCGCCATCATCGGTTACTTCGATACAAATATTCCCGCCCTGGTGTTCGGCAGAAAGTGTCAGATTACCAATCGGACTTTTCCCGGATTCGATGCGTTTTTCCGGCAATTCAATACCGTGATCGAGGCTGTTACGCACCAGGTGCGTCAACGGATCGATAATGCGTTCGATCAGGCTCTTATCCAGTTCGGTGGAGCTACCGACCTGGGTTAGTTCAACCTGTTTGCCCAATTTACCCGCCAGATCGCGCACCAGACGCGGGAAGCGGCTGAAAACATATTCCATCGGCATCATACGAATCGACATCACCGACTCTTGCAGATCGCGGGCGTTACGTTGTAACTGTCCCATGCTGGTGATGAGATCGCCATGGTTTACCGGATCCAGTTCGTTCGAACGCTGAGCCAGCATTGACTGTGTGATAACCAGTTCACCCACCAGGTTAATCAGCTGATCAACCTTCTCAACCGCCACGCGGATACTGGTTGATTCGCTGGCCCGGGCAGGTTTCTCACGCTCTGCTCGTCCATGCGGCGCTTCGTTGACGGTCGCTTTGGCCACCGGCGCAGGCGCAGGTGCAGCAACCGGCAGCGGCTGTGGTTCGACGACATCAGCAACGGCTGGCGTTTCTGCAGCAGTTGGCGCAGCAGTGACGGTTTCGAACTCAATCTGATCCGCTTCGATGACGAAGCAGAGCACAGCAATAATGTCATCTTCAGCGAGGCTACCGTCGATCGTTGCCGACAGCGTATCGGCACCTTTGACCACATCGCTTAAGGTCGCCAGATTCCCCAGTTCCTCTTCCAGTAAATCGACTTCACTGGCTTTAAGGCGCGAGAGAATAATCCGCTTTTTGATCTCTTCAGCGACAGGGGCGGCTTGTGCAACCACCTCGTCTGGTATCGCCGTGCTATCAACAACGCTCAGTTTGGCGCTATTGACCACCGCGGGCGCGGTTTCACCTTTTGCTTCGAGCGCTAACTGTCGTAACGCATTACAAATGTACTCAAAGCTGGCGGCATCCGGCTCCTCTGAGTTTTTATAGGCGTCGAGCTGTTCCTGCATAATATCTTTCGTTTCCAAAAACAGGTTGATAATGTCGGCATTGAGCTGCATCTCGCCACGCCGCGCTTCATCCAGCAGGTTTTCCATCAGATGGGTCGTTTCCTGCAAAATGGTAAAGCCGAAAGTGCCCGCCCCGCCTTTAATCGAGTGCGCTGCACGAAAAATGGCATTCAGCTGTTCGGAGTCCGGGGCTTCAGGCACCAAATCCAGCAGGTGTTGCTCCATGTCAGCCAACAGTTCGTCAGCTTCATCAAAAAATGTCTGATAAAAATCGCTAATATCCATGCTCACGCTATCACCTCGGATTGGCTGGTGGCGATGTGGGAACGCTTGCCGGCGGCAGCGCCACTGGCTGTTGTAAGACACTTACCGGCTCATTCTGGCTTTCAGCGTTTTCATGCAAAATGGCCTCTTCGGCCTGCTTATTCAGAACCAGCAGGCTTATACGGCGGTTGATGGCGTCCTCGGGACCGCGATCGCTCAGACGCATCGTGGCGGCCATACCTACCACCCGTAATACTTTTCCATCATCCAGTCCGCCGCTGACCAGCTCGCGACGCGATGCATTGGCGCGGTCGGCAGACAGTTCCCAGTTGCTATATCCCTTCTCGCCGTTGGCATAGGGATAATCATCCGTATGACCAGAAAGACTGATACGGTTTGGGATCCCGTTCAGCACCGGCGCAATCGCCCGCAAAATATCACGCATGTAAGGTTCAACCTCTGCGCTTCCGGTTTTAAACATCGGGCGGTTCTGACTGTCGATAATCTGTATCCGCAGCCCTTCCTGGACCAAATCAATTTTCAGATGTGGGCGTAGTGCGCGCAGCTTAGGATCGGATTCAATCAATTGATCGAGATCGCCACGCAGCTTGCTCAGGCGGCTTTGCTCCATACGCTTTCTCAGATCATCAATGTTGGGCTGCTTGTTCACTTCCCCCTGCTGCTGGGTGTAATCATCACCCCCACCAGGAATTGGGCTTTGGCTGTTCGAGATCCGATTTCCGCCCGTCACCGCAGTGGCCAGCGGAGTACGGAAATATTCGGCAATTTGAATCAGTTCTTTAGGGCTGGAGATGGAAATAAGCCACATCACCAGAAAGAAGGCCATCATCGCGGTCATAAAATCGGCGTAGGCAATTTTCCACGAACCATGCGCCCCACCACCGTGATTTTTATGTTTGCGTCGCTTTACGACGATAATGGGATGGGCCTGATTTTTCATGCGTCCTCGGTCGTCTGCTGCGCTGCTGGATTCCTCACCGCACGAACATGCTCTTCCAGTTCGATAAACGAAGGACGCTCGCTGGAATACAGCGTCTTACGACCAAACTCGACCGCAATCGGTGGCGCGTAGCCATTCAAATTGGAGAGCAGAGTTATCTTCACGCACTGCATCATCTTGGTTGTTTCAGCGCTTTTCTGTCGCAGGACACTGGCGAGTGGGGAAATAAATCCATAGGCCAGTAAAATACCAAGGAATGTCCCTACCATGGCGTGTGCAATCAGGGCACCCAGTTCAGCCGCCGGACGATCGGCAGAAGCCAGCGCATGTACAACCCCCATCACCGCCGCCACGATCCCGAACGCCGGTAATGAGTCACCGACCATTGCAAGACTGTTAGCCGGAACTTCGGCCTCGCTTTCATGCGTCTCAATCTCTTCGTCCATCAGCGCTTCAATTTCAAACGTATTCATGTTGCCGCTGATAATCAGACGCAGATAATCGACAATAAAATCAAGCATCACCGCATCCGCAAGAATACGCGGATAGCTGGCGAAAATTTCACTCTCTTTTGGATTTTCGATATCGCGTTCCAGCGAGAACATGCCTTGCTGACGTGACTTAGCCATCAGGCGGTAGAGTAAGGCCAGTAGGTCCATATACATGGCTTTGGTATATTTCGAACGCCGAAAAAGCAACGGGATCGCTTTCATCGTCCCTTTGATGGCTTTACCGTTGTTGCCAACGATAAATGCCCCGATACCTGCGCCACCGATGATCACCAGCTCAGCCGGTTGATAGAGTGCCCCAAGGTGTCCGCCGGTCATCATGTAACCGCCGAAAACTGTACCAATAACAACCAGGTAACCTAATAAGATAAGCACGACATCATCCTTTCGCAATTGACTATGACAGGATGCGCAGTCGGGCAGTTAACTCATGGTCAGGACAAAAAAAAGCAGCGGTAATCGCTTACCGCTGCTGGAGTGTTTATCCACACCGTTTCAGTTAAACAGCCTGTTCGATCTGTTCATCCAGCAGTTGTGGAATAATATCGGCAGCATTCTGGGAAAGTTTACGTCTTTTTACAGCTCGCGATGGCGGCTGACATAAACTGCAGGCAAAGCTGCCTGCGGGTTGGTGCGCATGGGTAATAAAATTTCCGCCGCAGCAGTTACAGGCGGACAATTCAAGCAAACCACTGTCAACAAAACGGACCAGGGTCCACGCACGAGTCAGCGCCAGCAATGGCCCTTCTTCTGGCTGCGGGCACTGCTCAAGGTATAACCGATACGCTTTAATCACGGCATCCACGCCGCTGCACAAACCGGTTTTAAGCAGAAATTGCCATGCATTACAAAACATCGATGCATGAATATTTTGTTCCCACGTCATAAACCAGTCGGTGGAAAACGGAAGCATCCCTTTTGGCGGAGGACTACCGCGTAATTCTTTGTACAGCTTGATGAGTCGGCCACGGCTTAATTGCGTTTCGCTTTCCAGCATTTGCAAACGGGCGCCCAATGTGATTAATTCCATCGCTAACTGGATATCACGCGCTTCCTGAACAATGCTTTTTTCGCTCATCATCAAGCCCTTTTCTTACGCGCTGCGTCATCGATGTCGTTAAGCAGGCGTGTTGAAAGCATAATACCGGTATGAATTTGCTGAAGATCGTCAACGCGGGAATCTTGCGTCAGACGCGTTACAGTCTGATGATCGTCGAAACGGAAATGGCATACCAGTTGATTGGTTTCAGCCAATTTGACCATTTGAGGAAGTGTTAATGTTGCCAATGTATCCGCCATCTCCTCGCTGATACCCAAGCGGAACATTGCAGACGCTTTGTCCTGAACGATCAAACGCTGTGCTAGCAATAAATACGACAAATTGATGTCATAAATGTGTTTCAGCAACTCGGATGTATGCATTATTTGCATCCATAATAACCAACATTATTTTCATGCGGCAGAACCGCACCCCGTGATGTCGCCGGGAAGGCCCGGTAAAAAAAAAGCAAAAGGTCAAATACATAGCAACGTGATGGTGCTTACGCGTTGTCTAAACATTCCTTTCTTAGAATGCCGCGTCCCTTACAAGCTCACATCATTTCTTACAAATGTCTAAGATTTTTCCTAATTCGACGCAACTCTACCCGCCACCCGTTACACATACAACGTAGCCATGCTGCGAATTTAAAGAATATGTGACGTAGATCACATAATCAAGCTAAACACTTAACATAAATCCATCAGCACAGCTTTTATTTTGGCTATTTTTTAAACCACCGTTATCTTTTTCGATTCCAGCTATACGAATAATCTTGCAATAAAAGCGAATAGTATTCTGTTTACGAACGTTAATATCACGCGCTGAAATAGCGAGCTGGATCACAGATTTAATATGAAATGACATTTTAATTAAATTCTTTATAAACAAAGACTTAAATATTAAGACTGATTAATTAATACCGGGCTGTGATAACCGTCTAAATGTTAATTGATGTATACTATTTATTAACAAGTTGTTTTTATTAGGGATGAGTTTAACTTAAATCATCCGAACAGATTTACAGCTTATATGAAGTGATTATTCTATTTATAAGAATAATTAATGAATAATCATGATGACATTCACACAATTACCATACGAAACGTAGCAGTATGGTGGTATACGGTTAAAACTGAAGAGTTCTCTCATAATTCATGAACAAAAGGAGCGAGTTATGAGCTATGCGCACATTCTTGTCGCTGTTGCCGCCACCCCCGAAAGCCACCAGCTGTTAGCAAAGGCTGTTTCCATCGCTCGCCCTGTCAACGCCCGCATTAGTCTGATAACCCTGGTTTCAGATCCCGAACTGTATAACCAGTTTGCCGCCCCAATGCTGGAAGATCTGCGGGAAGTCATGCAAGAAGAGACCCATAACTTTATCGATCAGTTAAGCAAAGAGGCGCAGTACCCCATTGCGCACACGTTTATTACCTATGGGACATTGAACGAACATATTCTGGATGTATGCCGCAAACACGCGGTTGATCTGGTGATTTATGGCAACCATAACCACAGTTTCTTTTCGCGAGCCTCCTGCTCAGCGAAAAGCGTGGTCAGCGCAAGCCAGGTTGATGTGTTACTGGTGCCACTTGCCGGCGATTAATCACGCCAGTTTGCTGCAGGCTGTCTGCGGGTCAGGCGACAGGTTTTCCGTATGACGCGATGCGATGTTCTTCAGATCGCAAATGAATCTCGCCTGCCAGTTGTTGATATCATTTTTAACGATAGTCTGCAGCATTGCCGCATGACGGGAAATGCGCTCGGCAAGCGGCATCGTCAGAGCCTGGTTTAATGCGCCTGCGACATCATCCCGATCATAAGGGTTTACAATGAGTGCAGAAGTCAGCTCATTCGCAGCCCCGGCAAACTGCGAGAGCACTAGGACGCCGGGGTTAGCAGGGTCCTGTGCGGCGACAAACTCCTTTGCCACCAGATTCATGCCATCGCGCAGTGGCGTCACCAGTCCAACATCAGAGTAACGGAAGACCTTCATCAGTAACTTACGGTCAAAATACTGATTCAGGTAGTACAGCGGCGTCCAGCCCAGTTGCCCGAATTTACCATTGATCCGCCCGGCCTCGGTCTCTAACTGGTGACGAATATCCTGATAAGCCTGTACCTCCTCACGCGAGGTCGGTGCTATCTGCGTATAACGAATCTTACCGTGATGCTGGGGAAACTGTTCCAACAGCGCCTCGTAGGCCTGAAAGCGCTCCGGCAGGCCCTTGGAGTAATCCAGTCGCTCAACAGAGAAGATATTTTTCACATTTTTAAGTTCTGCTTTTAACTGCGCCAGTTTCGGCGGTAGCGGTCCTGATGCTTGCCGTGCAATCTCCTCAGGTGCAATACCAATAGGATAAACCTCCGTGCGGAACGCTTTTCCCCAGGCCAGATGCTGTTTCTCGCGGGGCGTAGTTACCTGAGTTTGCGCCGTCAGACAGTCAAGAAAGGCCTGGCGATCGTTGTCGGTTTGAAAGCCCAATAAATCAAAGTCGCACAGTTGCTCAAGCAACGCCTGATGTGGCGGCAACGCATTGAAAATTTCGGGTGTCGGAAAAGGAATATGCAGAAAAAAACCGATGCAATTATTCACACCACGTTTGCGTAGCTCGCAGGCAAAGGGTAACAAGTGATAATCGTGAACCCAGATGATATCGTCATCGCTAAGCAGTGGCAGCAGCTTATCAACCAGTAAAGCATTCACCCGCTGGTAGCCTTCCCAGGCACTACGCTGAAACTGTACCAGGTCCAGTCGATAATGGAACGCAGGCCATAACACGGCATTGGAAAACTGGCAGTAATACTCTTCGTAATCCTGTTCACTCAGATTAAACGATGCCCAGGTGATGTTGCCACGGGTAACCTTTTTTAACGGTTGATCCTCATTACCTGTATCACCGCTCCAGCCGAACCACAGGCCGCCAGCCGCCTTTAGCGCGCCCAGCACACCTACCGCAAGACCGCCAGCGCTGCCTTTGTCATCCGGTGAGGCAATGCGGTTAGATACTACGACTAAACGACTCATAGCCACCTCTCCTGTCATTTGTTGCGTCTTGTTCCTGCTGCGGACAGTTGATGTGTTCCAGCCAATGCCAGACGTCCCTGACAGCAGCCAGACGCCATGCCGCCTGAGTCTCCCCGCTTCCCACTTTTACCGAGATACCGCCAGCGCGATTAACCACGGTAAAACCTGTTTCATCGGTCAGATCATCACCAACAAAAACAGGGGTCCGTCCGACAAATGGCGCTTCCTGCATAAATGCCGCAATTGCGTCTCCTTTATTGGTGTCCTGTGATTTGATTTCCACAACACACTTCCCGGGCTGCAATGCCAGTTGCGGCCAGATATGGGTAATACGTTCAGCCAACGCCAGCAGCGCGGCCTCATGCTCAGGCGCTTGCCGGTAGTGCAGAGCGAAAGCCATGCCTTTTGTTTCAAGCGTTGTCCCCGGTAACGTCGCCAGCGCCGCATGCAATAACGCCCCCGCTTCGCGCTCGACCGCCGCAGGCAGATGCACAATATGGGTTTGACCATTGATGTCACGGCGTTCTGCCCCATGTACCCCGGCAAGCGGGAAACGATACGGGGTGGTGAGTGCGTCAAGCTCGGCCATTGAGCGCCCTGAAATCAATGCCAGAGCACCCGCATTTTGCGTGGCCAGGCGATGTAATAACTGCAGAATTGTCTGTGGAACAACAACCTGGTCAGGATGCGGTTTGATTTCAGCCAGAGTTCCATCGAGATCGAAAAAATAAGCACAGTTTGTGGGATGCTCAGGGGGTAAGGTTAGCGATGCTGTCACCCGATTCTCCTCCTCGTCATGGTCTGTACGCCGCGCGGATCGCGCCGTATATAGGATGTATGACGGGTATAAGTATAGACAGTGTGACCGTGCTCGCCATTTAGAAAAACAATCGCCAGCCGGGTAGCGGCTGGCGATATGTCGAAGCTAGACTAAAAAGTTGGGATTTAAATCATCAAACAGTACGCTTAGCTTTTTGTTTGTAACGGTCGAAGATCACCGCCGCCAGCAGGATCAAACCGCGCACCACATACTGTGCGAATGGAGAGATATTCAGCAGGTTCATCGCGTTCTCGACCGTCCCCAGAATTAACACCCCTGCAACGACATATGAGATTTTTCCGATGCCGCCTTTGAGCGAAACGCCGCCTAACACACAGGCTGAAATCACGATCAGCTCATAACCGATAGAGGTCATTGGCTGGCCGCTGGTCATACGTGATGCCAGGATAATCCCTGCCACGGCGGATACCAGACCGGAGAGAATGAAGATAATAATCTTCGTGCGAACGACCGGCACCCCAGCCAGACGAGCCGCTTCTTCATTGCCCCCAATTGCCAGCGTATTACGACCAAACGTGGTTTTATTCAACAGCAGGCCAAAAATAATAAAGCAGCCCACGGTTAACCAGATCGGCGCCGGCAGTCCTAACCAGTTGGCATAGCCAAGCGTAAAGAAGCGCTCGTCTTCGATACCCACCGCTTTACCGTCGGAGATAATGTAGGCCAGACCGCGAACAATTTGCATGGTGGCGAGCGTCGTGATCAACGCGTTAATTTTTAAGCGTGCAATCACGAAACCATTCACCAGACCACACAGAACGCCGAGCAACAACCCTGCCGCCACGCCAATCCACAGGCTTTCGGTCATATTAATGACCACTGCCGTCGTCACCCCTGCACAGGCAATAACGGACGCTACCGAGAGGTCAAAATCGCCGGATGCCAGGCAAAATAACATCCCGCACGCAACCATACCCGACATCGATACCGCCAGTCCCAGCCCCTTCATGTTGATGAAAGTCGCAAAGTTTGGCACAAAAAGAGCGCAAACCAGGAACAACACGGCAAACACCACCAGCATCCCGTACTGATCCCAAATTCGGCCAAGATTTAGCGCCGACTTCGCAGCGCCCGAACCCGATGTAGAAACGGAAGACATCATACTCTCCTTATTCAGGCGACTGCCTGGCTGACTTTAGGCATAGCAAGGCTCAACGCCTGGCGTTCATCCGCCTGTTCATGAAGTAATTCACCTGCGATCTCACCTTCTCTCATCACCACAATGCGGTCGGCGACACCAAGAACTTCCGGCAGGTCACTGGAGGCAAACAGCACGGCAACACCGCGCGCAGCCAGGGCATAAATCACGTTATAAATTTCATGCTTCGCACCAACATCAATGCCACGGGTAGGCTCATCCAGCAAAATCACTTTCATCTCTTCCGATAACCAACGCCCCAGAATGGCCTTTTGCTGATTACCGCCAGAGAGATTCATGATCAGTTGCTCTGCACCCGGCGTTTTAATGTTGAGTGAACGGATATGATGGTCAGCATTGGTCTCTTCCCAGCCGTTGTTGATCAAACATCCCCCCGTGACATGTTTACGGCGCGCACTAATATTGATGTTGTTGCGTACCGAATGGACCGGGATGATCCCTTCGGCTTTGCGATCCTCCGGACACAGCATCATGCCTGCTTCAATGGCGTGACTGGGTTTGCGGATATCTATCGCCTGTTCGTCAATAAACACCTGGCCTTGTGTGATTCGCGTCCCGCCAAACAAACCTTTCATTAATTCGCTACGTCCCGCACCAACCAGGCCGAACAGCCCGACGATTTCGCCGCTACGCACCGATAAGCTGATCGGGGTGCGCACGCCTGGCGCTTTTACCTCATGCAGACGCAAACGCTCCGCGCCATAAGGTCTGGCTTTCCAGCCATAGATGTCCCCAAGATCACGCCCCACCATCGCCTGTACCAGTGCGTCGTGATCAACCTGCTGCATATCCGTAAACGTTTTGACGTACTGGCCATCCTTAAACACCGTTATGGCATCGCTGAGGGCGAAAATCTCCTCCATGCGGTGCGAAACGTACAGAATGATGCGGCCCTCATTGCGTAGCTCACGAATTACGCGAAACAGGTTGTCAATCTCCCTGGCGGAAAGAGAGCTGGTGGGTTCATCAAAAGCGATAATCTTGGCATTCCGCGCCAGCGCCTTAGCAATCTCCACCATTTGCCACTGGCCGATAGAGAGATATTTCAACGGAATATCAGGATCGATATCCATTCCCAGATGCTTTAACTGCAGCCCCGCCTCGTAGTTCAACAATGAGCGGTTCACAATCCCACCCTTATGCGGAAGCTGACCTAAATAGATGTTCTCGGCGACGGTCATTTCCGGCACCAAATGCAATTCCTGGTAAATAATGGCGACACCGGCATTCAGCGCAGTGGTTGTGTCCGCAAACGAAACCTCCTGTCCGCGGATCGCTATAGATCCCGTGGTTGGCGCGTAGTTACCGCTGAGAATTTTTAATAATGTTGATTTCCCGGCGCCATTTTCACCCATCAGTGCATGCACCTGACCGGCATAGCAGTCGAAACTAATATCCGTTAGCGCTTTTACGCCAGGGAAGGTTTTGCCAATGCCGTGAAATGAGAGATACGGGGTAGACTGTTGCATAACGTCTCCGTGGATCTAAACGGTTGCCGGATGGCGGCGTAGCCTTATCCGGCCTACTCAGGGCATTATTTGTAGGCCGGATAAGATCGTTTTACGGCAGTTGCGTTATTTGCCGCCTAAGCCTTTTTTCGCCAGTTCTTCTTTGAAGTTGTCGCGAGTAATCAACACCACATCGGTAACTTCAGTAAACACCGGCGGTTCTGCGCCTTTGGTGACCCAGTTGTAGAGCATTTCGCTGGATTTATAACCGTGAACGTCCGGGCTAGGCAGCAGTGAACCGTAGAATCCGGTGGCTTCCCCTTTGGAGAGTTCGCTAATGGCATCAACACCGTTAATACCGATACCAATCACGTTTGCTGCTTTAAACCCCTGTCCTTCGGTAGCGCGCACGCCACCCAGCACGGTGTTGTCGTTCATCCCGACAATCAGCCAGTGTTTAACTTCAGGATGTTGAACCAGCATGGAGTTTGCGGCGTCGAATGCGCCAGGGATATCATTAGATTTGGTTGGGACCTGGTAGATCTGTTTTTCCGGGAAGCCTGCAGCTTTAAGCGCTTCCATCGAACCCGAGGTACGGCGGCGCGCGGTATCCAGTTCGTTGGCGGTAATCGCCATTACAGCAGAAGATTTCACATCCCAGCCACGTTTCTGCATCTCTTTGTACAGTTCCTGGCCCTGGCGTTCACCAATTTTGGTTGCGGCCATCATCACCAATGGCACGGTATCCATTGGCTTACCTTTCGCATTGGCGAACTGATCGTCAACCGCGATGACTTTCATGTCATAGCCACGCGCCTTTGCCATAATGGCAGGCCCGAGTTTTGGGTCCGGCGTACAAATTACAAATCCTTTTGCACCGCTTGCCGCCAGGCTGTCGATAGCATTAAGGGTTTTCTCGCCGTCTGGAACGGCAATTTTAATCACCTCAAACCCAAGGTCTTTACCGGCTTTATCAGCAAACTTCCACTCTGTCTGGAACCAGGGCTCTTCCGGTTGTTTAACCAGGAAACCGAGCTTCATGGATTCAGCGATAGCGGATTGTGACATAATGGCAGCCAGACCGATGGCCGCCAGCGCTTTAGTGAATTTGTGCATGGTTAACTCCAGCTTTAACGTTCTTTTATGTAGGGTAAAATCAAACGATTTTTTGTAATTCGGACGTAAAACAAGGCATTACCTTTTATTGATAAGATCAATGCCAGTGCTGAGAGTATTTTTAGCGGGAAATTGATTCTCCATAAGAGAGCGGCATCACACCCTAGAATTACAGTAGTTGCGTACATAAATTCAGCGGGAAATGACATAAAAAAACACAATTTTCAGAATAGGAAAAATAAGAAATAGCAGATTAATCCATAACCTCAGCCAGTGAATCCTTGTTCCCGAATATCGAAACATCCGGGAGTCCAGTGATTACCAGGGGTAATAAATATGGTCAGCGTGATCGCGAACAGGAATATCGTCTTCTAACAGACGTGCAGAAAGCGTAAACGCAAAATCAAAAATATGGCCCAGTCCTTTGCCACTGATAAGATTGCCATCTTCAACAACAGGCGCGTCGACATACTCGCCGTCGGTGATGGTTTGCCACAGCTCACCTGAACACACGTAGCGCCGTCCTTTCAGCAACCCATTACCCGCCAGCACTCGTGCGGCTGCCGAACAAACCGGGCAAATCAGTTTTCCTGCATCATCATGGCGAGAGACAAACTGGACAACTGCAGCACTGGCGGCAAGATTTACGCTACCCTGTGGGCCCCCTGGCAACACGATCGCATCATAGAAGGCATCCCGACGGGCCTCCAGCGTACTGTCGGTCACCATTGGCACGTCATGATAGCTCACCACCGCACGGGACTCTGCGCAGGCCAGCGTCTCAACCTCAATTTGCAGGCGACGTAGAATATCAATAGTCACAATGGCTTCAGCCTCTTCAAAACCGGGTGCCAGCAACACCGCCACTTTTTTCATATACAACTCCTCGATTAATCCACCGATATCCAACAACAAATGCCGAATAATTCATTCCGTTAAATTTATTAAAACTGATCTGGCGCAAGAAATTAGGTTGAAGATAATTTTCAGGCACATCACTTCACCGGATAATTCCCATCAAAACCAACAGTGATAATCACCAGACGTCATAGAATACCGCGGCATGAAATTTAATTTTGAGACTTGAAACAGCATTTCATTATCTTTATTTTACATAAATTCATTATAAATCATCTAATTACATTCACATCATTTATATACACAAATGACATGGTCAAGAATATTGCTATACCAATATGTAAAAAAACATAAATAGATGGTTTTAAGGATTTTCTTGATGCCTGGCACGCGCTATGCTGATTCACGATCGGAAGCGAATATAATTCGTGATCACCTAAAGGACCGGCGGAACGGATTTATTCTGCTAACAGTATTACTCGTACGTAGATGTGAAGTGCAACGGCAGCCCGTTGCACTGGCGTTGGTGACGTACTTCTCCTTTCTGGAAATAAGGATATTGATATGGCTGCAGTTGGAATTGTTCACAAACTCAACACGCAAATGAACCTTGAGTTTTACGCATCGAATCTCTACCTCCACCTTAGTGAATGGTGCTATGAACACAGCCTGACAGGCACCGCGACGTTTCTGCGCACTCAGGCGCAGGGTAACGTGACGCAAATGATGCGTATGTTTAATTTTATGAAAAGCGCAGGGGCTAACCCCATCGTCAAGGCCATCGATATTCCCGGTGATGACCTAACATCCCTTGAAGAACTGTTTCAGAAAACGCTGGAAGATTATCAGCAGCGTTCCCGTACGCTGTCGCGTCTGACGGATGAAGCAGAAGCGTTGAACGACGCGTCAACCGCTGATTTTCTTCATGATCTGGAAAAAGAACAGCAGCAGGATGGCGTGCTGTTACAAACGATTCTTGATGAAGTTCGTAGCGCTAAACGTGCTGGACTGTGTATGGCGCAAACGGATAAGCATCTGCTAAACGTCGTAAACTACCAACATCACTGATATCCGATCGCAACACATCTGCGCCTCCCGTTCTGAGAGGCGCAAAAAAAACCTTTCTAAAACCTGAAACAACGGTTTATTTTAGTGAGACTCATTCTGCGGGGTGAATTTCAGTTCGATCAACGCAACCGCTTTTTGAATTGCGCGCATCGTAACGGGATCAGCGCCCGCGGGATGGCTGGAAAAGTCGATGTTTTTCAGTTGACTGGACATTTTTTCCCGAACCTCTACCGGGGCAATAACATCAATAACATCCAGGATTTGCTTGATAACCAACTGGCAGGCAACAACGTCCGAGAGCAGTTCCTGATCGGCATTCAGTGTTTGGGACATAGTGAGCTCCTTATAGAAAGGTCGTCATAGTACCCATTCAGCGCTCGAAACGGTAGCGGTGCAAGCAGTACAACCGCGCTGAAAATAAAAAACAGACCCAGTTAATTTCGTTTGAGATGGCAAGCACAACATGAGTGAACATTTAGCGGTTGAGAATAAACGGGGTCTTTCTCCGGCTGCACTACTGGTCGCCGGGGCCTTCTTTATGGAGTTCATCGATGGCACGGTGATTGCGACGGCCCTGCCCGATATGGCAAAAAGTTTCGGCGTGCAGGCCGTTGATCTGAACATCGGCATCAGTGCTTATCTGATTACGCTGGCGGTTCTCATCCCTGCCAGTGGCTGGATTGCCGATCGTTTTGGTGCCCGAAAAGTGTTTACCCTGGCACTGGCGATCTTTACCTTCGCCTCAGTCTTATGCGGACTCGCCACCAGCATTGAAGGCTTTGTGGCAATGCGCATTTTACAGGGTGTCGGGGGGGCACTGATGGTACCGGTCGGCCGCCTCGCCGTTCTGCGTACCACGCCTAAACATCAGTTGATCACCGCGATCGCCACCCTGACCTGGCCTGCCTTAGTGGCCCCGATTATTGGCCCCCCCTTGGGCGGATTTATTACCAGTTATGCCAACTGGCGCTGGATCTTCTTTATTAATGTGCCGCTGGGGTTGCTGGCGATAGCGCTGGCGCTGCGTTTTATCCCGGATATTCATGATGACGAACGTCGCCCATTCGATTTTCCCGGCTTTATTGCCACATCGGTCGCGATGGTCAGTCTGGTATATGCGATGGAACTGCTGGGAACCCAACAGCCGCAGGGCTGGTTAACCGTGGGACTTCTGGCACTTGGAATAGCCACCTTCCTGTATGCCTTGTGCCATTTTCGCCAATCCGCGTGGCCGATGATTCGTCTGGATGCCATGCGCGTGCCTACATTTCGTGTCACGATGTACGGAGGCTCGCTGTTTCGTGCCTCTATCAGCGCGGTACCCTTTCTGTTGCCACTGATGTTTCAGGTTGGATTTGGCATGAATGCTTTTCATGCCGGTTCACTGGTATTGGCCGTGTTTGTTGGCAACCTGACGATTAAACCCGCGACTACGCCGTTAATACGCTGGTTAGGCTTTAAAAAGCTGCTGCTGATAAACGGCGCGCTTAATGTGCTGGCGCTATTGGCCTGTGCGCTGATCACGCCGCAAACCCCCGTATGGGTAATTTTACTGGTGCTGTATCTGGGCGGCGTTTTTCGCTCAATTCAGTTTACCGGTGTCAGCACGTTGGCATTTGCGGATGTTCCTGCATCGCAGATGAGCTATGCCAATACGCTGTTTAGTACCGCGACGCAACTGGCTGTTGGATTGGGGATTTCGTTGGCGGCTATCGGGATCCGTATCGGGGATCAAGTGAGTGAATGGTTGTCTCTGGGAGCGATACCCGGCATCAGTTTCCGGCTGGCATTCGTCGCTATCGCCATAATTTGCCTGATAGGAATGGTTGATACCCTGCGGCTTACCCGCGATGCGGGAAGCGCAGTGTCAAATAAGCGTCGATAAGCCCGATAGTTCACGCCATCGGGCCAACCGGGTTTAGCCAAACACTTCACGGACAAAGGCTTCAATCGCTTTGTCCTGGCAGTTTTCAAAGAAACACTGCTGGAAACGTGGACCTGAAACGGCGGTTTTCACCAGCTCAGGATCGATAGCGCGCAGGGTATCAAGATAATTTTCTTTTACTACTGCCGCTTTTACCTGGTTCAAAATCCCCGCATTACGCACCTGCGGGTCTTTGCGCTCCGGCGGATAACCTTCACCATTACGACCGGTAAACGCTTTTTCAAACATATACCGGACGTTCAGTTCAGCCCCCCAGCCAAACCCTTTCGCAAAGGCCAGCGAGAGCGCATTACCGTTGTTGATCTGCGCAAACAGGAACGCATCCGCGGGATCAAGGCAGTAGCCGCACACCACGCCGGGGTGAATATTCAGTGACATCATGGCCCCCTGACCCGTACCGCAGCCCGTGACAACGAAATCAACCGCTTTTGAATTGAGCAGAATGCTGGCCATGATGCCCAGATGGATGTAAGTCAGATGGTGATCATTTTCGTCGCTCATCCCGACGTTGAACACAGGAAAACCTTTTTCATCCGCGACAGACTTAAGTTCATGGTGAATGATCGCGTTTTTGCTTGCCTGGCTGTTTTCCATCATCAATGCAATTTTCATTGTGTACTCTCCTGAATGCGCCGCGGGTGGCCCGCCGTAAGTCATGACATTTCAGTCACATTACTATTTAGCAAATCAGCTTTCAAATTTTATGAAATTAAGTTTCATAAAATATCGAGATGCTCACGGTTTTTACGCCAGCCTTCAGAATTGACTCATACACAGGGTGTCGTTGTGATTAATCGCAGGTGATCTTCTGGCTATTCAGGCCATTGATTAGCCGTGATGTATGTCAGGATAGCGTATCACCGATTTTTCAGAGCGATTTCATGAAGACCTTTATTCTTGCCCTCTTACCGCTCATGCTGACGGGATGCACTATCACTAAGCAGGCTCAGGTCAGCGAAGCCAGCAACATTACCGGCGTGGTTCGTCTGACTTACAACCAGGCCATGCTACAAACAGCACGTACCGACGACTATGTCGCCCAGGGTACGGCGACAAAAGCATGTCAGCGCATGGGTTATGCCAGTGCTGTCGGATTTGGCCAGCCGGTTGCGACCTGCAGCGTTTATGCCGGGTCTTTGTGTTTGAATACAAAAATCACGCAGTCCTGGCAGTGTCACGGTGTTGCCGTACCACAAAATTCCACTTTCCATTATTAATCATTCCGACCAGCACATCTGCTGGTCATCTATTCTATTTTTATTTATATCATCAATTTAATAGCGTTAATGCGTTTTATTCCCATTCGCATTTTTAATAAATAAATTTATTATTTTACCTTTTGCAAATAATTAAATAACAAATTATAGTGGCGCCACGTCAATATATAATAACGTTCGTGGAGCAGAACCATGCTGAAAACAGAAATGATCGACAAACTGAATGAGCAAATGAATCTTGAATTATATTCGTCCCTGCTCTACCAACAGATGAGTGCGTGGTGCAGCTATCACAGCTTCGAAGGTGCGGCCGCGTTTCTGCGTCGCCACGCCCAGGAAGAAATGACGCATATGCAGCGTCTGTTCGATTACCTGACGGATACCGGCAGCCTGCCGCGTATTAATACCGTTTCTTCACCGTTTGCAGAATATGCGTCCCTGGATGAACTGTTCCGTGTAACCTATGAGCACGAACAATTGATCACCCAGAAAATTAATGAACTGGCGCATGCGGCAATGACTCACCAGGATTATCCGACCTTTAATTTCCTGCAGTGGTATGTTGCTGAGCAGCATGAAGAAGAGAAATTATTTAAATCTGTCATCGATAAGTTATCGCTGGCCGGTAAAAGTGGCGAAGGTCTTTATTTCATCGATAAAGAACTGGCAACCCTTGATACACAGAATTAATGTTGTTGGGTAACGGTGGCAGTTTGCCACCGTTATTCGAGAATCTTAGTGGCGGCAGATCTTGCTTTCATGCGTAGAGAAGCCGTCTTCTTTGGCAATAAACTTCCCCTTCGCCGCTAAAAACGCGACCAGCTCGCCCGCCGTCATGCCTTCTGCTGAACAGGTGTGAAAACGTGCCTGCTCACCAAACCGCGCGGTAATCGCCGCCTCAAGGCTGGCATGTGAATACTGCTCACCAGATTCAATCATCATGTTGAGCACTTCGTGACCGTGAATAGATTCCATACTACCTCCTCAATAAAGTCCGTAGCCTAATGTGAACCGTACAACGCTGCTTTGCGCTAACGCAGGTTTATGCGGGCAGAGCGCAGATAAATGTCATTTTTAATACATCTTAAGCCCCAATATCTGTAAATATTAATATACAGCACTTGTAACGGTGATTTGACGAAAATAGCGTTATGCCTTAACCTGCGCCGCAGATATAACCGTTGATTATCTCTGGGACAGAGGAAAGCGTGAAAAACAGAACCCTGGGTAGTATTTTTATCGTGGCGGGAACCACGATTGGTGCCGGTATGTTGGCAATGCCGCTGGCGGCGGCAGGCGTGGGGTTTAGCGTCACGCTGGTGTTGTTGGTTGGATTATGGGCCCTGATGTGCTACACCGCGCTGTTGCTGCTTGAAGTGTACCAGCATGTACCGGCAGACACCGGGCTTGGCACGCTGGCAAAACGCTATCTTGGCCGATACGGGCAGTGGGTAACGGGCTTTAGCATGATGTTCTTGATGTATGCCCTGACCGCCGCCTACATCAGTGGTGCAGGCGAGCTATTGGCCTCCAGCATCAGCGACTGGACCGGAACCAGCATCTCGCCCACCACAGGCGTATTGCTGTTCACCTTTGTTGCCGGTGGCGTGGTGTGCGTCGGGACCTCACTGGTTGATTTGTTCAATCGTCTGTTGTTCAGCGCCAAAATCATCTTCCTGGTGGCAATGCTCGCGCTGTTGATGCCGCATATTCATAAGGTGAACCTGCTTACCCTGCCGCTTCAACAAGGCCTGGCGCTCTCCGCGATCCCGGTTATTTTTACCTCATTTGGTTTTCACGGTAGCGTACCCAGCATCGTCAGCTACATGAACGGCAACATCCGTAAACTGCGCTGGGTGTTTATCAGCGGTAGCGCCATCCCGTTAGTGGCCTATATTTTCTGGCAACTGGCCACGCTCGGTAGCATTAACTCGTCAACGTTTATGGGGCTCTTAGCCAATCACGCTGGCTTAAACGGTTTGTTACAGGCATTACGTGAAGTCGTGGCTTCGCCGCACGTCGAACTGGCCGTGCATCTGTTTGCCGACCTCGCACTGGCAACCTCTTTCCTCGGTGTCGCACTGGGGTTATTTGATTACCTGGCCGATCTCTTTCAGCGGCGTAATACTGTGGCCGGCAGGATGCAAACGGGCGTCGTGACGTTCCTGCCACCGCTGGCATTTGCTCTTTTCTATCCGCGAGGTTTTGTCATGGCGCTGGGATATGCAGGCGTTGCCCTGGCCGTTTTGGCTCTGTTGATCCCCTCCATGCTGGCCTGGCGGAGCAGAAAGCACAACCCGCAGGCAAACTACCGTGTAGTAGGTGGCACGCCAGCGCTGGCGCTGGTCTTTATTTGCGGCATCGTGGTGATAGCCGTGCAGTTTTCTATTGCCGCAGGGCTGCTGCCTGAAGTGGGTTAACGGAGATTTTGCCTGATGGTGCTTCGCTTATCAGGCCTACTTTTGACTCAGTAAAGTAAAAGGGGCTTACGCCCCTCTCTCTTAATGCAGGCAGCACTGTTTATATTTTTTACCACTGCCGCATGGACATGGGTCGTTGCGCCCCACTTTGGCATCAACTTTTACCGGAACGTTAACCGGTGCTTCCTGTGGATGCGCCATCCAGTAAGCGTGCAGATCCAGAGCCGCCAGACGAATGGCATCCACGCTCTCTTCAAATGCTTCTGGCGTCAGCTTCTCTACCACCTCGAAGTTTTCTTCTGTCCCGTGTAGCGCAATCGCATCGAGAGCGGGTTTCAGTGAATCAGGTAGCGTTGACCAATCCGACAACGCGACGCCTCGCATATAGCCAAAGCACCACTCTTCTACGATAGTCAGCTCATGCTCTTCAATTTCACGCAGGCCGAACAGCGGTTCAAACTGCTCCGGGAACTCATCCAGACGATCGGCCGTATCCGCCATATGCTGGAACGCAAGATTCATGAAACGCGCCATTTCTTTTTCGGAGGACCAGCGCGGAACATACTGTGCACCGCCCCAGATAGCGACCAGCCACTGCTCTGGCTCGATCTCATACGGTGAGCTGAGCACCGCCGTCAGTAAGCCATCCAGCTCTGACACATCCAGAATAGACTTGTCCGTATTGTACTTAGTCAGTACATCATCCAGCCATTCCAGTTCGCTCTCGTTTAGTGGTCCCGTTTTCATAACGCTTTTCCTTAGTAAAAATTCTTGCCTGTGATTATCTTACATGGCTGGTGGGATAACAGATCCAAATGGGCATGAGCAGCTTACAGGTACCGCCAATTCAGGTTAACAGGAAACGAGGGGAATTCCGGTAGTTAACGCACAAAAGGGAGCATCAGCCGCCGGGCATCATACGCGGAAAACAGAACAAAACCACCCTAAGGTGGTTTATTGTGGCTCAATACGGTTCAACGTTGCGGTATACCCCGTTTTCGCCACCGCGTTAAGGAGCGTATCGGTAGAAAATCCCTCCGGGACGATAGCCTCTGCCTGTCGGGTTTTAAGCGAAGATTTGGCTTTAATCACCCCATCCGTTTCTCGTAGCGCCTGATTGACAGAAATGACACAGAGCGAGCAGGTCATATTTTGGATATCCAGCACCACTTTCTGATTGGCGGCCTGAGTCCACAATGGCAGCAGCAAACATGCGATTAACGTAATAATCTTCACTCAAACACCTCATAAAACCAGGCCACGATCGTGGGGTAAAACAACACCGGCAGAATCAGCGCCAACGCACACCAGTAGAGAACGCGAGCTTGCTTCAGGGACAGCCATCCGGAACACCATAGTTTTTTAGAAAAGTAGAGCCGCCAGAAAACGCGCAACAATAGCCCTAAGGACAGCAACATCAGGGGAATGCGCAGAAACTCAAACTGAGTGAACACAGCGAAGCTCGCCGCCGAAATACCAAACAGCAGATACAGCAGTGGTCCGATGCAACATAAGCCAGCCGTGACGGCAGCCGCGGCGGCCGTCAGCAGGGTCAATCCCGCCCCTTTAGCGTTGTTCTGTTGCGACATAGCGGTAAGAGAACGCTTTCGGGTCATAGAAATTGATGGGGTCACCGTCCACTTCAGCATAAGGATAACCAAAGTTGTTCATCGCGCCCTGCTCTGTAGCCGGGTACAGTTCAAAGTCACGACCATAGTTGAAGCCAACCCAGTTCATTTCCCAGTTGCCAAACAGATAGGTATTCACCGCCTGGACGTCCGCATCCTGATGCGTTTTTTTCTCCGCCAGGCGCATTTTGGTCACATCGGCCGGATCGCACGGTAACCAGCCGTAACCCGCCAGGTAGAACTCCGCACGGCAGTGCTGCCCCCCGCTAACATCAGCAACACCTGCACTGTCGGCTTTACCAAATGCGCTTTTTGAGTAGCGCTCCAGCTTGTTTGCTTTCCCCAGACGAATCCCGAACAACTCACGTGCAGGAATACCGCTGGCTCGGGCCAGGGCGACAAAAACAGAGCTCATGTCGGTGCATTTTCCCTTGAGCTTCCCGCTTTTCAAAATCTCCGCTACATCCCCGGTTCCGCAGCCGATAACGTCATTATCACGCTCCATATGACTGCTCACCCACTCGTAAATCAGGCGAGCTTTTTTCAGCGGGTCTTGTTCATTACCGGTAATTTTACGCGCAGTTTCCAGGACCTGCCCATCAATCGGGGTGTGCGTTGTTGGCAGCAGATACGGTTTTGCATCCAGCGGATAAATAATCTGTTCCGGCGCTTGCCAGTTTTTTAACGCGTCATGCTGCAGCGGTTCCCAATCGGCTGTCTCAATGTCGAGATCAACCTTGATCAGCAGTTCTCCCTGCGAGTCGGGCCAACTGGCAAACAACGTTTTCGCGCCATAGACATTGTTGGTTGTGACGTACGCTTGTTTGTAATTGCCGCTAAAAGCAAGATTTGTCATTTGCTGGAATGCGGTATCGACCGGCAAAGGTATCCACAACTTCACGACGCCACTCGACCCCTTTGGTGGGTTGAGCTTATACGTTTGCGATAGCACAAAGCGCCGACGTGCCACCGGCACGGTTGCAGTCTCAGCAGCCTGGACCGTGCGGCTAACAATCGAAGGGCCGACTATACCGGCGGCGGAAAGGAGAACGCTATTTTTGAGAAATTGTCGACGTTGCATTGCTGTCTGTCCATGTTATGAGAGTTGAGCGACGGCTGAATAAAAAACCGCAGGCGATCATCACAGCAGACAGACGCTGACATAAAAAGGCGAGTCGATGGAGGTTATTCATCAATAACAGACCTGTTAACTGTGAATGAAATAAGAAACTACGTGGCCGCCATTAAGCCACTTACCGGCGCGAAAGTACAGTAATGGTGGCATGAAGATCCCTCATCCTTATTAAGGAAACACCGCCAAAAACCTGTCTATATTTAAATGCAGGTACCTCCGCAGCACCGACGTATTTCGAAGCAGCGCGTATTTACTCACTTCCCCCATTGCCGTAAAAGAATGTCCTGGTCGATGGTGGTATCGTGGCGAACGATCCAGCACTGTGTGCCTATTCCAAGGCGATTAAGGTTAGCAACGGCGGGATTTTTAACTTTCAGGGATAAAACGGCCCCTGAGAACAGGGGACGAAGAACCTATCCCAGCAAGCGTTATTGGCGCAAACAGTTTGAGCACTGCCAGCGGCGAAATGGCAAGCAAAATAGCCCTAATGGGATAGGCTCTGAATCAGAATATATACACATGGGTGCCAAGTTTACGGGCTAATCCTTTCGCCCCCTCGCGCATTACCGTATCGTGATTCCAGCGAAATACCGGCGCTGCCAGTGGGGCAAGTATATTCATCCAGCGAATCGTGGTTCGTACATTCCAGTCGTACCTGACAATAGTCTCCTTACCGATATCAATAAAAGACCATACCCCGCGCCCTTCAACCTCGCCGCTGGCAGCACCTTCAAGAAGAGAGTACTGCAAAATATTTAATACATTGATATCAAAGGTTAGACGATACGGAAGCACACCCTTCCAGGTGTAACGATGCAACGCTCCGACTCCCTGTATATCGCCTTTTTTAATCTCAACAACACGCTCAAGGCTTCTCCACCATTCTGGCCACTGATCCGGGTGGGAGAAAACATCCCAGACATCCTGCAGTGAAGCCTCAACCCGCCAGACTGTGGAAAACTGATAGTCAGCCATCGCCTTCTCTCCCCTATGGGGTGAAAAATCTGCGGCACCTGCCTGTGCTACGAACAGGCATAATCACCTGTGAGCTGTTTTTATTATAGTGCTTAATTACACGGCCAGGCCTCCCAGAATCACCGCCTCAGCAGCCAGAAAATGGTGGTTTGCCGCCCGGATAAGAGCGACATCAAACGCTATACTTTAATAGCCATATTATTTATGAGTATTTATCATGAAACTGCCACGGGTATTTTCATGCGCCGTCCTTGCGCTACTGCTGTTGGCGTCTTCATCTGTTGCAGCCGGCACATTGCAAAGTCAGGCTCAAAGAGAGCAAGAGTTGAGTGCTGCGTTAGCTGCCGGTAATGGCGTTATCGTGATTGGCGGAGCGGATGATTTTGCGTTTACGCTCAGAGCCCGTAACCGGATCCACAGACCCTTTGTGATTCAGGATGGCATTAACGATCCCCTCATAATGAGCGGTTTTCAGAACAACAACGATAACCCCGCCCGTGATGGGTTCATGAACAATCCGGCCCGGGGCGGGTTTAGGCTGAGCACGCCTATTCGCCGATAAACGAATGGGCTAAATCATGTTGGTGAATTGGGCGTTTTGGCGGTTTTGCTTTACAGGTGGGTATTGCGACGCAAGCTATAAGCTGTCAGTCCGTTTCAGGCACAAAAAAACCACCCGTAGGTGGTTTCACGACACTGCTTATTGCTTTGATTATTCTGTTCTTTCCCATGGTACCCGGAGTGGGACTTGAACCCACACAGCGCGAACGCCGAGGGATTTTAAATCCCTTGTGTCTACCGATTCCACCATCCGGGCTCGGGAAGAAATTGGAGGCGCGTTCCGGAGTCGAACCGGACTAGACGGATTTGCAATCCGCTACATAACCGCTTTGCTAACGCGCCGAAATCTTCTGGCTTTACAGCCAAACATCCGCAAATGCCGATGTTTTACGTGCTCTACCAACTGAGCTATTCCCGCATCACCAAGTAACTTTGTTAATCACTTGATTTTGTTATCGTCTGGCAATCAGTGCTGCCGTTCGATGCGTTGCATTCTACTTACCTGACGCAATGAGTCAACGATATTTTTCACCACTGACGATCGTTTGCTGAAATTTGCGTCGAAACGATCACTGATCAAGCAAATCTCCCCGTGCAGCGCTCAAATACTGGAACATTGACCATAAAGTCAGAATCGCGGCGACAAAGAAAAGTGCAATCCCGGCATACTCTACCCAGATATTTGGACGCCACAGCAGCCATGCCAGTGCCGCCATTTGCGATGTTGTTTTGACTTTACCGATCCACGACACCGCCACGCTGCTACGCTTGCCAAGTTCTGCCATCCATTCACGCAGCGCTGAAATGATAATTTCACGCGCGATCATCGTGGCGGCAGGCAATGTCACCCACCAGCTGTGGTAGTGCTCCGTCACCAGCACCATCGCGATAGCCACCAGGACCTTATCAGCCACCGGATCGAGGAACGCCCCGAAACGCGTGCTTTGGTTCCAACGGCGCGCCAGAAAACCGTCAAACCAGTCGGTAACGGCTGCGATACAGAAAATCAGCGCACAAACGAAGGGAGCCCAAGTGAATGGCAGATAAAACGCCAATACAAAGAATGGGATCAGAATGACGCGAAACAGCGTGAGCAATGTAGGGATATTAAATTGCATATGACGGATAACTATCTGTTGTCAGTGAAATTACCCCTATGTTGCTACAGAGGGCCTAATGTTTCAACGAGTAGAAGATCTTTTCTGCCAGAGCTTGCGAAATACCCGGCACTTTTGCAATTTCTTCGACACTGGCGTTACGAAGCCCTTGCAAACCCCCCATATATTTCAGCAACATTTGTCGGCGCTTAGGGCCAACGCCTTCGATGGTTTCCAGCGTGCTGGTGCTTTTCACCTTCGCCCGTTTTTTACGGTGTCCGCTGATGGCGTGATCGTGAGACTCATCGCGGATATGCTGAATCACGTGCAACGCAGGGGAGTCCGGCGGCAGGCTAAACCCCTCGCCTTCCGGTTCAAAAAACAGGGTTTCCAGGCCGGCTTTGCGATCTGCCCCTTTTGCCACACCCAGTAACAGAGGGTGCTGTTTATCCCAGGGCACGTCCAGTTCAGCAAAAACCGCTTTCGCCTGCCCTAGCTGGCCTTTACCGCCGTCGATCAAAATAACATCCGGGATCTTGCTTTCTTCTATTGCCTTACCGTAACGCCGGCGCAGTACCTGGTTCATCGCCGCGTAATCATCACCCGGCGTAATACCCGTAATGTTATAGCGGCGATACTCTGCGCGCAGCGGCCCGTTAGCGTCAAAAACTACGCAGGAGGCAACGGTCTGCTCGCCCATCGTGTGGCTAATGTCAAAACACTCCATGCGTTTTACCGCAGGCAGTTTCAGCACGGATGCCAGCGCCGTCAGACGTTGGGTAATCGTGGACTGCTGGGAAAGTTTGGTGGTTAACGCCGTAGCCGCATTGGTACGCGCCAGCTTCAAATATCGGGCGCGATCGCCTCGCGGTTTCGTCTGGACGTTAATCTTCCGCCCGGCCAGCTCAGACAAAGAGTCAGCCAACAGCGTCTTATCGCTAAGATTGAAATCAAGCAGGATCTCACCAGGCAAGGTTCGCACCTGGCTACCCTGTAAATAGAACTGCCCAACGAAGGTTTCAACCACCTCGCCCAGTTCCGTTCCCCCTGGTACTTTAGGAAAATAGCTGCGACTGCCTAACACTTTGCCCTGACGAATGAACAAGACGTGTACGCAGGCCATTCCGGCATCAAATGCCACGCCGATAACATCCAGATCGTCGCCAGTATTGGAAACAAACTGTTTTTCAGTAACGCGGCGAACTGCCTGAATTTGGTCGCGGATGCGCGCGGCCTCTTCAAACTCAAGGTTCTGGCTGGCCTTCTCCATCCGGGCGATCAGTTGCGTTAGCACCTGGTCGTCTTTGCCGGATAAAAACAGCCGTACATAGTCGACCTGCTGCGCGTACTCTTCTTCACTCACCAGACCGGCGACACATGGCCCAAGACAGCGGCCAATCTGATATTGCAAACACGGGCGCGAGCGGTTGCGATAAACGCTATTTTCGCATTGACGTATTGGGAAAATTTTCTGCAATAACGCCAGTGTTTCACGGACGGCGTAACCGTTAGGAAACGGTCCAAAGTATTCACCTTTAGCATGCTTCGCACCGCGATGCGTCGCCAGACGCGGATGGGTATCGCCACTGAGGAAAATAAAGGGATAGGATTTATCATCGCGCAGCAATACGTTATAGCGCGGTTGGTACAGCTTGATGTAATTGTGCTCAAGCAATAATGCTTCAGTTTCGGTGTGCGTCACCGTGACATCAATCTGCTGAATTTGTGCCACCAGCGCTTCGGTTTTACGCGACGCGAGGTTGCTGCGGAAATAGCTGGAGAGCCGTTTTTTCAGGTCTTTCGCTTTACCGACATAGATAACCGTCCCGGCGGTATCGTACATACGATAGACGCCAGGCTGGCTGGTCACAGTTTTCAGAAACGCTTTAGCATCGAACTGTTCGGTCACAGGCTTGTTAATGTCTCCGCATTACACAGGCCATGGCGAATTGCCAGGTGAGTCAGCTCCACATCGCCATGAATGTTTAATTTACTGAACATTCGATAGCGGTAGCTGTTCACTGTTTTGGGACTAAGATTCAGTTGTTCTGAGATCTCATTGACCTTCTGGCCTTTGGTGATCATCAGCATAATCTGCAATTCACGTTCAGACAAACTGGCAAACGGGGTTTCCGTTTTCTCTGGCTCAATCTGGCTAAGCGCCATTTGTTGAGCAATATCGGAAGCAATGTAGCGCTGTCCGGAAAAAACCGAACGAATCGCGCTCACGACTTCCTGAGGGGCGGCTCCCTTACTGAGATAGCCCGCGGCTCCCGCCTGCATAACTTTTGCCGGCAACGGGTTTTCGGTATGAACAGTCAACATGATCACTTTAATGTCAGCCGAGGAACGCGCAATTTTGCGGGTTGCCTCCAGACCGCCAATACCGGGCATATTCATGTCCATCAGCACAACGTCGACAGCGTTAGCGCGGCACCATTTGACCGCATCTTCGCCGCAGCACGCCTCGCCGACAACTTTAATGCCTTTTATATCTTCCAGAATGCGTCGTATCCCTGCGCGCACCAGTTCGTGGTCATCAACAAGAAAAACGTTGATCAAAGGAATATCTCCAGAATAGGGATAACGCTACCGATAGTTAATCGGTCCTATGTTAACGGGTTTTATCTCAACTTTGAAATCTAAAAAACACCCGACTTTCGATTTTGCTCTCGTTTTTGGAAATTAGATTGTACGAACTGTGGAAACTTTCACGGGTGAAGGGCGTTTGCCCGCACGTATATCTGCATAGCTGTTTCAGAATAGTGACAAAAAATTCATATTCTTACGTCGAATGCTAAATAGGAAGGTAAGCTTGTAACAATAATTAACGAGTAAAATACTCGGAATAAACAAAGAGTGGAGAAAATATATGCACTGCAACATCTTGTTTATTTTAATCTCATTGGGTTTTGTTTGCGCAAAAAACAACCTCAGATATTTTTAGCCGAGCTTATGGTATACTCCGCCGCCTTGACGTTTGCCATCGCACTTTTTCATTGAAACATAACGAGGAAAATAAATGAGTACGCCTGATTTTTCCACTGCTGAGAATAATCAAGAACTGGCTAATGAAGTCACCTGCCTGAAGGCCATGTTAACGCTGATGCTGCAGGCTATGGGACAAGCCGATGCAGGACGCGTGATTCTTAAAATGGAAAAACAGATCGCGCTAATTGAGGACGAAACACAGGCCGCGGTATTTACCAGCACTGTTAAACAAATTAAACAGGCCTATCGTCAGTGATAAGAAACCGGCTGACAGCGATGCTCTCAGCCGGTTTTGCGTCTGACACTCAGAACGACATTTTATTCAGATAAGCCCCGTTGCGGCAGCATAACAAGCAATCTGTGTTTTGTTTGGCGCGTTAAACTTCTTCTGCATATTCTTCTGATGAAAGTTAACGGTATTTTCAGAGATCGACAGAATCATTGCTATCTCGGAAGAGGTTTTCCCCTCAGCTGTCCATTTCAGAATCTCTTTTTCGCGCTTGCTAAAGCGCATCTCCGGCGCCATGACCATGTCATCTTCCAGCCGCATAAGTACTGACAGACTTTCTCGTACCAGCAGTTGCATCCTGAGCTCGACTTCATCCTGTGCAAAGCGGCCATTACGCAAACTCGCGCGTGACACGGACAAAAAGCCTAGTGCCCGGTTTGGCAACATTAAGCATTGCGTCATCCCCTTGCGCAGACCGTGATTACGCGCGGCGTCCCACAGCGGTTGTGCGTCACGGAACAGGGTATCATCCCACGGTAAGTGGCCCTGACTGAAGTTTTCGGGTTTCAGTACCGGATCGATAGCGAAATAATTTTCTGATTGATAATGTGCGACCCAGGCTTTGGGATACGTCGTATGAAGTACCGTTTTAGGTCGGGTAAAGGGTACGGGATGCCGGACACAGAGCGCATAAAAATCGAACTCTAAGTGCTGCGTCTGATGTTGTAATTCGTTATAGACATCCTCTGCCGCCGCCATTTCCTGAAAGCGTAACAGCATGCTCCGTCGCCAGGTGAAGAAATCATGATCCTGCATACTAAGTGGTAATGCCCCTGAGATTGATAATCATCCAAATGTATGAAACAAGCTAACACATAAATGTATTTTATATATGCAAATTATCGGACAAATAACAAATTACTTGAGTGTAACGTAACAGCCCACAATGCTGGCAGGATGAAGCAATAATAATAAAGCAGTAATTATAAATAGTTATGCAATAAACACTCACCAAAAAAACTATTTCGATGAGTGCTCTCTGACCTTTTATTGCATCAGGAACTTTTCAAGAAACTGACGGGTTCGCGGTTGCTGTGGATGCGTAAATAAGGATTTTGCCGGCCCCTGCTCCACTATCTTGCCCTGATCCATAAATATCGCCCGGTCAGCAACGTCACGCGCAAAACTCATTTCATGTGTCACAATGACCATGGTGCGTTTTTCCTGCGCCAGCTGACGAATAGTATTAAGCACTTCGCCAACCAGTTCCGGGTCCAGCGCGGAGGTCGGTTCATCAAAAAGAATCACTTCCGGACGCATAGCCAGCGCCCGGGCAATGGCGACACGCTGCTGCTGACCGCCGGATAACCGCCGTGGATAGCTACTCTCTTTACCCGCAAGCCCAACCTTTGCCAGAAGTTCACGCGCACGCGCTGTCGCCTCCGCCTTCGCTTCTCCCTTCACAATGACCGGACCTTCAATAATGTTTTCCAGTACGGTGCGATGTGGAAATAAATTAAAGTTCTGGAACACAAACCCCACATGCTGGCGCAACTGGCGAATCAGTCCTTTCTGCTGGCTTAAGGAGCGTGCGGTATCAATGGTAATGTCTCCGACCTTGATGGTGCCCGCCTCTGGTTGTTCCAGCAAATTAATACTGCGTAGCAGCGTGGTTTTGCCTGAACCGCTCGGCCCGATAATCGCCACGACTTCTCCAGGCTTAACGTCCAGATCAATGCCGTGCAGTACCGTTTGCCCGTGAAATTTTTTCACCAGGTTTCTGACTTCAATAGCACTCATTTCGGATCTCTCTCCTGGCGGTTGAGCTGTTCTTCAAAATAGTTCTGCAGCGCAGAAAGCACCGTCGCCATGACCCAGTAAATCAGCGAGGCCGCCAGATACATGGTAAACACCTCCAGCGTGCGTGAAGTAATCAGCTGCGCCTGGCGGAACAGTTCCGGTACCTGGATGGTCGCGGCCAGTGAGGTGTCTTTCACCAGACTGATAAAACTGTTGCTCAGCGGCGGCAATGCCACGCGTGCCGCCTGCGGGAGAATCGCCCTACGCATCGTCTGCCACGGCGTCATACCGATACTCGCCCCGGCTTCCCACTGCCCTTTATCAATGGAGGAGATGGCCGCACGCAGCGTTTCTGCCGCGTAAGCCGCGGTATTCAGCGACAGACCGATCATTGCAGCCGGGATCGGGTCCAGCTCAATCCCAAACTGCGGCAGACCATAGTAGATCATAAACAGCTGGGCAATTAACGGCGTACCGCGAAAGACCGAGATATAAAAGCGCGCCAGCCAGCGCACAGGCAACAGTGACGATAAACGCATTAGCGCCAGGATGAACCCCAGCACCAGGCCAAAAAACATCCCGCCGATACTCAGTTGGAGCGTAAATACCGCCCCTTTCAGCAGATACGGCAGCGAATCAATGACCAGTTGGATACTTTCTTGCATTCGTATTTTTCTACCTGGTTGTCATACATGGGGATGGTAGGCAAACAACGCAGGTGCCCCACCGGTATGAATAAAGAGGATTGGCCCTTCATCTTTAAAGCGTTTCTGGCTGATACCGTCAATCAGGCCTGCCATCGCTTTACCGGTATACACCGGGTCCAACAAGATGCCTTCCAGACGTGCCAACAGTTTTACCGCCTCCATGCCTTCTTCATTTGGCGTACCGTAACCCGGCGCAAAATAATCATCCCACAGTAAAATCTCTGCCGCCGCGGTCAGCTCCAGCTCACTGGCAATCGCCTGCTGCAACGCAACGACTTTTGGTTTTTGGTCAGCAACGCTGCGTGAAACGGTGACACCGATAAGCTCAACGTTCGGCATCAATTGTTCCAGCCCTACCGCCAGCCCGGCGTGCGTTCCTGCGCTGCCCGACGCTACCACGACGGATGACAGTTCTACGGCACCTTCACACTGCTGAGCAATTTCCAGTGCGCTTTCGACATAACCCAATGCGCCCAACGCGTTAGAACCGCCAACCGGGATCACATACGGGCGGAACCCCTGCGCTTCAATCCGCGTCGCCAGTTCCTGAAGCTGCGCATTTGGATCGGTCAGCGCATCACACATTTCAATCTGGGTATTGAACAGATCCAGCAGCAGGCGGTTACCGTTACTGAGATAATTTTCCGCGGTCGTGCCTATCGGGTTTTCCAACAGCGCCACACAGTGCAGCCCCAGCTTCGCCGCGACCGCCGCCGTCTGACGCACGTGGTTCGACTGAATAGCCCCTGCGGTGATCAGTGTGTCTGCGCCTTCACGCAGTGCGTCCGCCGCCAGAAATTCCAGTTTGCGCAGTTTATTGCCGCCCATCGCCATCGGCGTGACGTCATCGCGTTTAATAAAAATATCGCGGCCGAGATAATCAGAGAAACGCGGGAGATATTCGAGCGGCGTTGGCGCGCCAATAAATTCCAGACGGGGAAAGCGCGTTAAGTTATGCAGTGGCATAGAGCCTCCGGTGTTTACTCATCATCTTGTGGGCAGCAAGCAGCCCAAAAGCCTGAGAGTAGAAGTTGTTGTGATGTTCTTTTTATTATGCACGTTCAGGCGCAATGGAATAAAAAAAGGCGCTGTTAAAGGCGCCTTTTTTATCCGGATGATGATTATTTCGTCACATCCGCTCCAAACCATTTTTCGGACAGGGCTTTCAGCGTGCCGTCTTTTTGCATCTCGGCAATGGCTGCATCTACAGCTTTCAGCAGATCTTCATTGCCTTTACGCAGCGCCACACCAGATTCCTGGCGGGAGAAAGCTTCACCGGTCACGGCCAGGGTATCTTTGGTTTTCTTCACCAGATCCAACGCGGCCAGACGGTCAACCAGAATGGCATCGATACGGCCTACGCGCAGATCCTGATATTTGGTCGGGTCATCATCATAGGTACGGATATCTACGCCCTGCACGTTCTGGCGCAGCCACTCTTCGTAGTTGGTCCCCAGACCAACACCGACTTTTTTACCTTTCAGGTCCGCGGCGGTCTTAATCACGCCTTCGTTACCTTTCTTCACCAGCGCCTGGATACCAGAAACCGTATACGGGGTAGAGAAATCGTATTTCTTCTTACGTTCGTCAGAAATGGTTACCTGGTTTATCACCACATCGATACGTTTGGAATCTAACGACGCCAGCATACCGTCCCATTTGGTCGGCTTGAGCGAGGCTTTCACACCCAGATGTTTAGCCAGCTCCTCGGCAAATTCCACTTCAAAACCGGTCAGTTTGCCGTCGTCACCCTGGAAACTAAACGGGGGATAAGTCCCTTCCAGCCCCACCAGCAGCGTACCGCGCTCTTTCACTTTATTTAACAGACCTTCGTCCGCAAATGTTTTTGCGCTCATACCCGCGACAAGTGCAACAGCCATTACACCCATCAGCGCCTGACGTCCCAGAAGTGCTAATTTCATAGTTACCCCGAATATTGTCATTAGTGACTGCTATTTATCCACAAAATCATTCGAGTTGCATCAAGGCGGCAAGCGAGTAAGTCCCCAGGAGCTTACTAAAGTAAGTGACTGGGGCGCCAACGCAGAGACAGCTTGAAGGATAACGTGTGTATGAGCGTAGTGTAGAACGTTCGCCGTAATTCACAAACACGACTCTGTTACACCTTATTCGTTTTTAATATATATCAGAACTGGCTGTCCAGGCGGATTTCTGCATATGCCCCATATGCGTATGGGCTTTAAACTGCTCATACTTACGTAGCGCAATGCGGTAGTTATTGGTGCTGGTTTCTGGCAGCCACGGGGCGAGGTTTTCGTCGAGGAACCCTTCCTGCAGCAGGTCGTGAGAAATTTTTTGTTCGGTCAGATGATTGCCGAGACGACGCAGGCGAACAACATATTCGCGCACCGTACCGTGACTCATTTCGGTTTGCTCAAACAAAAATTGTTTAAAGCCGATGATGTCAAAGAAGTCGCTTTGCTCTTTGCAATGCAAATCACCGCAGAAACGGCATAACGCCACCCACTCTTTTTTCTCCTGTGCCCATTCAGCATCATCAAGCAACGTGTCCAGGCGGGAGATGGCTATCTTATTCACAATCTGTCCGCGGCGAACCAGCGTGATCCTGTCGAGCAACTTAAAGCAATGGGCGCAATGCGTCTGGCTGTGTTTGAAATCTTTGAGGTAGCGGCTTAGTGGCCGTCTTTTTGATTGCTGCACCGTCATGAGAACTCCTGGTAGTCAATACGTTATGCGGCATTGTTCAGGGGCAAAGATTACCCCTTATAGCTTACCCAGCTTGGTGCGTAGACGTTTGATAGCCTGGCTGTGCAACTGACTGACCCGTGATTCGCCGACTTCCAGAACAGCACCAATCTCTTTCAGATTCAGCTCTTCCTGATAGTACAGCGTCAATACCAGCTTCTCGCGCTCCGGCAATGCGTCGATCGCATCCATCACGCGCTGACGGAGGTTCCCCTCAAGAAGCTGTTGTAACGGGTTTTCTTGCTGATGCTCTTCTGTCACCAGCTCAATACTATCGCCATGCTCTTCCCGCCACTCGTCGTATGAGAAGAGTTGGCTGTTATTGGTATCAAGCAACATCTGACGATACTCTTGTACAGGGATCCCCAGACGCTCCGCCACTTCTGTTTCCGTCGCGTTGCGCCCTAATTCCTGCTCCAGTTGCCCCATCGCCTGTGCCACTTCGCGGGCATTACGCCGAACGCTACGCGGCACCCAGTCCCGGCTGCGTAGTTCATCCAGCATAGCCCCACGAATACGCTGCACTGCGTAAGTGGTAAATGCCGTTCCTTGCAAAGCGTCATATCGGTCAACTGCATTCAATAACCCGATGCCGCCCGCTTGTAGCAGGTCATCCAGTTCCACGCTCGCCGGCAAGCGCACCTGAAGGCGCAATGCTTCGTGACGCACCAACGGTACATAACGCTGCCACAGCGAGTGTTTATCCATTACACCTTCAGCGGTATACAGTGAATTCACGATAAACAGCCCTGCGTTAAATGAGTTATCGGCATGATTATCCGTTTCTGCAGGGGTTTTAATCGGGTGAATAGTGGGTGAAATGGGGGGTTATTTGGGGGTTACGGGTAAAGCAGAATGTAAAAAACCCCGCCGAAGCGGGGTTTGCGCGATAAGTGTAAATTAACGCAGCAGAGACAGGACGTTCTGCGTGGTCTGGTTTGCCTGCGCCAGAACAGAAGTACCCGCCTGTTGCAGAATGTTTGCGCGAGACATGTTGGACACTTCGGTCGCGTAGTCAGCATCTTCGATACGGCTACGGGCTTCAGACAGGTTGTTGACGGTGTTACCCAGGTTGGTGATGGTAGAGTTGAAACGGTTCTGTACCGCACCCAGGTCGGAACGCAGGTCAGCAACCTGAGCCAGCGCCGCGTCGATTTTCGCCAGCGGGCTTTCGGTTTTCTTGGCTGCCACTTCGTTCAGCGCTGCACCAGATTTGAAGTCGTGCCCTTTAACGCTGGACGCCAGGTACTGTTTGCCAGCAACAGTTGCCACTTCAGTTTTGCCGTTTACACCGCCGAATTGGACAGCTGCTTTCTGGCCCACGCCTTTGTCATCAGTGTAATCAACTGTTTTAGCTGTGACTTTACCTGTTTTATCGTCGTAATCTGCTGCATAGTAGTTTTCTCCCACTTTCAGGGCATAACCACCGTCGATTGCTTTCCCATTTTTGTCTTCAAAAGACATTTTTACCAGTGTAGTGTTAGCGCCTGTTGCAGTAGCGACACCACCTGTAACCAGTTGCCCTGCAGCCGCAGCGGTATCAACTGGTTTTGCAACCTGTACGTTGGCTACAACAGTCGTATCTGCTTTAGTAAGAGTCGTTTCTTTTTCACCAATAGTGATTGCACCAGCGCTTGTAACTGTCGCTTTATAAAGACCATCACCACTAGTACCACCTGTGGAACCAGTGATATCTACATAGTAATTTCCATCTTTAAACTGAATTGTGCCGGTACCACCTTTAGTTGCGGCTGCACCTGTTGCTGCTTCTAACTGTGAAGCACTCGGTGCTGTAATAGCCTGAGTTGGCGTTGCGTCTTGGTAACCCTTAGTTACAGCAGTTGCTTTAGTTGTATAAGCATCCTGCACGCTCAGGCTATCCAGCCCCAGGGTTTTGGAGTTGATTTCTTTCAGGTTGATATCGATGGTTTCGCCATCGTTAGCACCGACCTGGATGGTCAGGGTGTTGTCTTTCGCCAGTACTTTCACGCCGTTGAACTGGGTCTGGCCGGATACGCGGTCGATTTCGTTCAGACGCTGAGTGATTTCAGCCTGGATGGAGTCGAGGTCAGACTGGGAGTTGGTACCGGTAGAAGACTGAACCGCCAGCTCACGAACACGCTGCAGGTTGTTGTTGATTTCAGACAGAGAACCTTCAGTGGTCTGCGCGATGGAGATACCATCGTTGGCGTTACGGGACGCCTGAGTCAGACCTTTGATGTTAGAGGTGAAACGGTTTGCAATCGCCTGACCAGCAGCATCGTCTTTCGCGCTGTTGATACGCAGACCGGAAGACAGACGCTCGATAGCGGAGCTCAGAGAAGACTGAGATTTGTTCAGGTTATTCTGGGTCAACAGCGACAGGCTGTTTGTATTGATGACTTGTGCCATGATCTTTTCCTTATCAATTACAACTTGATGTTATTGGGCTGTTGCCCACGGTTTCTGACCGTAACCCATGTATCGGCACCTTAAATTCGAACTTTAGAAAATTTTCACTTTCCGCCCATTTTTTTTTAGCCCCGGAAATACCCGCTTTAATTACCACTATTCCGCGCATTATTTTTGCAAAACTATTATTAAACTTTGCGCGCAGATTGCCGATATAGCGGTTAACTACTGTTTGCAATCACAAGGAATTAGGCATGCCTTCATTTACATCACTGGGCGTTGGCTCGAACTTACCACTGGACACATTGCTGACAAACTTAACCACTGCTGAGAAAAAGCGTTTAACGCCGATTACCCAGCAGCAAAGTGCTAACACCTCGCGTCTGACCGCGTACGGTACGCTGAAAAGTGCATTAGAAAAATTTCAAACGGCGAATACCGCACTGAACAATGCCGATCTGTTTAAAAGCACCACGGCAAGTAGCAGCACAGAAGACTTAAAGGTCAGTACGACCGCCGGTGCTGCTCCCGGTAAATATACCGTCAGCGTGTCCAAACTGGCACAAGCACAGTCGCTATCAACCACGTCCAAAATTACCTCTACCAAAGAACAGTTGGGCGATACCAGTGTTGATGAACGCACCATAACGATTTCACAACCGGGTCGTAAAGAACCGCTGGAAATCAAGTTAGGCAAAGGCGAAACCTCTCTGGAGGATATTCGTGACGCCATTAACGATGCGGACAGCGGTATTTCGGCAAGTCTGGTGAAGGTTAAGGAAGACGATTATCAGTTGGTGTTAACCGCGGAAAGCGGCACTGAAAGCGAAATGACCATCTCCGTCTCGAATGATTCGAAACTGAGCGATTTACTGTCCTATGACAGCAAAGCGGGCAGCGGGAAAATGAAGCAACTGGTCGGTGCGCAAAATGCGCAGCTGACCGTCAACGGCATTGATATTGAACGTCAAAGCAATACCGTAACTGACGCACCGCAGGGCATCACGCTGCAACTGACCAAAGAAGTAAAAGATGCCTCTATCACGGTAACCAAAAGTGATGAAAAGGCCACAACGGCAATTAAAGCCTGGGTGGAAGCCTATAACTCACTGGTCGATACCTTTGGTACGCTGACTAAATATAAAGAAGTTGAACCAGGTGAAGCAGCCAGTGCCGATAACGGCGCGTTACTGGGCGACAGTGTTCTCCGTACCATTCAAAACGGTATTCGTGCGCCATTTGCTAACAGCGGCAGCGAGTCCCCGTTTAAAACCATGTCTGAGATTGGCATTACTCAGGATGGCGGCACTGGCAAGTTAAAAATTGATGAAGAAAAACTGGCTAAGGCACTGAAAGATAACACGGCAGCGACCCGTGAACTGTTGGTGGGTGACGGCAAAGAAACCGGTATTACCACCAAGATTGCCACCGAAGTAAAAAGCTATCTGGCCGATGACGGTATTATCGACAATGCGCAAGACAATATTAACGCCAACCTGAAACTGCTGACTAAGCAGTATCTGACCGTGAGTAATAGCATTGATGAAGTCGTGGCTCGCTATAAAGCACAGTTTACCCAACTCGATTCCATGATGAGTAAGCTGAACAGCACCAGTACCTATCTGGGCCAACAATTTTCAGCGATGAATAATTCCTGATAACACGAGGTAAGCATGTATACCGCGAGCGGTACCAAAGCCTATGCACAGGTCAGCGTGGAAAGCGCCGTGATGAGCGCCAACCCGCATCAGTTGATCGAAATGTTGTTTGATGGCGCACATAGCGCCCTGGTGCGCGCTCGTCTGTTTATGCAGCAAGGCGATATCGTTGCCAAAGGTGAAGCATTAAGCAAGGCAATCAATATCATCGATAATGGTCTGAAGGCGGGCCTGGACCACGAAAAAGGAGGAGAGATCGCTACCCATCTTTCTTCGTTGTACGACTATATGGTTCGCCGTTTATTGCACGCAAATCTGAATAATGATTGTCAGGCGATTGAAGAAGTCGAAGGGTTGCTCGGAAACATCGCGGATGCCTGGAAACAGATCTCACCAAACGCGTCGTCCCAGGAGTCCCGTTAATGACCTCAGCCGTGGAGTTTATCAACCGTTGGCAGCGCATTGCGCTGCTCAGTCACTCGCTGCTGGAACTGGCGCAGCGAGGTGAATGGGACCTTTTACTGGAACAGGAAGTTACCTATCTGCAAAGTATTGAAGTGGTCATGGAAGAACAAACTCCATCTGGCATTACGCGAAGCGTTCAGGATTTGATTGCCGGGTATATTAAACAGACGCTGGATAACGAACAGTTGCTCAAAGCATTACTGCAACAGCGTCTGGATGAACTCAGCACGCTGATCGGTCAGTCAACCCGCCAGAAGACGCTAAATAACGCCTACGGCCGGCTTTCCGGTATGTTGCTGGTTCCCGACGCCCCAACTGCCCCACAATAATTTCCCGTTACGTCTGAATAATCTTCCATACTCCAGAGGTCGGCCAAACGGCTTCTGGAGCACGGAAGATGAAAAATCCCACCTTATTGCAGTACTTCCACTGGTATTACCCTGATGGCGGCCAGCTCTGGCCGGAGCTCGCCGCACGCGCGGACGGACTAAACGATATCGGCATCAATATGGTATGGCTGCCTCCCGCCTATAAAGGTGCGTCCGGCGGGTACTCCGTTGGCTATGACTCCTACGATCTGTTTGATTTAGGCGAATTCGACCAGAAAGGCACTATTGCCACCAAATACGGCGATAAAAATCAGTTACTGGCGGCAATCGACGCGTTAAAGCACAACGATATTGCGGTACTGCTGGATGTGGTGGTCAACCATAAAATGGGCGCCGATGAGAAAGAACACATTCAGGTTCAGCGCGTCAACGCCGATGACCGCACGCAGATTGACGATGAGATCGTCGAATGCGAGGCCTGGACCCGCTATACCTTCCCCGCCCGTGCGGGTCAGTACTCTCAATTCATTTGGGACTACAAATGCTTCAGCGGCATCGATCATATTGAAAATCCCGCCGAGGACGGCATTTTTAAAATCGTTAATGATTATACCGGCGAAGGCTGGAACGATCAGGTCGATGACGAACTGGGCAACTTTGACTACCTGATGGGCGAAAATATCGATTTTCGCAATCATGCCGTGACCGAAGAGCTCAAATACTGGGCACGTTGGGTGATGGATCAAACCCATTGCGATGGTTTTCGTCTGGATGCCGTCAAACATATCCCGGCGTGGTTCTATAAAGAGTGGATCGAGCACGTCCAGGAAGTCGCCCCGAAGCCGCTGTTTATCGTGGCGGAATACTGGTCCCATGAGGTCGATAAACTGCAAACCTATATTAACCAGGTCGAGGGGAAAACCATGCTGTTTGATGCCCCTTTGCAAATGAAGTTTCACGAAGCGTCCCGCCAGGGGCGCGATTATGACATGAGCCAGATTTTCACCGATACGCTGGTGGAGGCCGATCCCTTTCATGCGGTGACGCTGGTTGCGAACCATGATACCCAGCCGTTACAGGCGCTGGAAGCCCCGGTCGAGGCATGGTTTAAGCCGCTGGCCTACGCACTGATCCTGCTGCGCGAAAACGGTGTGCCGTCAGTGTTCTACCCCGATCTCTACGGCGCACATTATGAAGATACTGGCGGTGATGGCGAAACCTACACCATCGATATGCCGATTATTGAACAACTTGATGACTTGATCCTGGCCCGCCAACGCTTCGCCCACGGCGTACAAACGCTCTATTTTGATCATCCAAACTGTATCGCCTTCAGTCGCAGCGGTACGGATGATGATCCCGGGTGCGTCGTCGTGCTGTCCAATGGCGATGACGGTGAAAAGAGCATCGCGCTTGGCGCAAATTACGGCAATAAAACCTGGCGTGATTATCTGGGGAATCGCCAAGAAAGCGTAGTGACCGATGAAAACGGCGTGGCGACGTTTTTCTGTGATGGCGGCAGCGTCAGCGTGTGGGTGATTGAAGACGTGTTGTAGCACTTAACCCCGGTGGCGACAGGCTACCGGGGTGCAACGCTTATGGCAGTGGTGTGGCTAACGGCGTTTTCTTTAACACCTCGGCACACTCCTGCGTCGGGCGTTCTACCCGTTGCAGCGTCATACCGTCATAATCCAGCGTATTGCCATCGCGATCGATTTCATACAGCTCGCGTTTCACCGTCACGTTGGTGAGGTCACCGGAGAGCATGGTCAATTTACCGGGGACGGCAATCACTCGCTGCCACTGACGGCAATCCAGCGTATCCCCCTCTTTGGTGACAATCAGACTGGCGATCGCTTCCGGACTCACCAGCGCGCGCTGCGGACCTTTCGACTGCCAGTAACCTGCCAGACCGGCAGGGGCTGGTGTTTTCACCACATCATTATAATTTTGTACCTCGGCGCAGCCGGCAAGCACCAACAATGCACCAACGATTGCTAATTTTTTCATCATTCATCCTGCATGCGAAGAAAAGGGGATTGTGGCATTAAAGCCCTGATGTCGCCAGCCTTTCGGCAGCCCGGAGAAAGATTGATCCAGACGGTGTTACCTCTTATTACTCATAGTCAAAAATTCTGACAGGTGTAATATCCACGCTTCTTGTTACATACCTTCTGAGTTCAGAGGCACAACGCATGTCATGGCAACACTTCAAACAGGCCTGGTTAATTAAATTTTGGGCCCCTGCCCCTGCGGTTATCGCAGCGGGTATTCTCTCCACCTACTATTTCGGCATTACGGGAACCTTCTGGGCTGTTACCGGCGAATTTACCCGCTGGGGTGGGCAAATCCTGCAACTGTTTGGCGTGCACGCCGAAGAGTGGGGATACTATAAACTGATCCACCTCGAAGGCTCGCCCCTGACCCGTATCGACGGGATGATGATCCTCGGTATGTTCGGCGGCTGTTTCGCTGCCGCGCTGTGGGCCAACAACGTCAAATTACGCATGCCGCGCAGTCGGATCCGCATTCTGCAGGCGGTGGTCGGCGGGATGATCGCCGGTTTCGGCGCCCGCCTGGCAATGGGCTGTAACCTGGCCGCGTTTTTTACCGGCATTCCACAGTTCTCGCTGCATGCCTGGTTCTTCGCGCTGGCGACGGCAATGGGCTCATGGTTTGGCGCCCGCTTTACCCTGCTGCCGATGTTTCGTATTCCGGTCAAAATGCAGAAAGTGTCCGCCGCCTCCCCGCTGACGCAAAAGCCGGAACAAGCGCGTCGTCGTTTCCGCCTCGGTATGCTGGTATTTATCGGCATGATCGGTTGGGCGCTACTGACCGCAATGGACAAGCCGAAGCTGGGTCTGGCCATGTTGTTTGGCGTTGGGTTCGGCCTGCTGATTGAACGGGCGCAAATCTGCTTTACCTCGGCCTTCCGCGATTTGTGGATTTCCGGGCGCACCCATATGGCAAAAGCCATCATCTTCGGCATGGCGGTGAGCGCCATTGGTATCTTTAGCTATGTGCAACTGGGCGTTGAGCCGAAGATTATGTGGGCCGGTCCAAATGCGGTGATCGGCGGCTTACTGTTTGGTTTCGGGATCGTACTGGCGGGCGGGTGTGAAACTGGCTGGATGTACCGTGCGGTTGAGGGTCAGGTGCATTACTGGTGGGTGGGACTGGGTAACGTTATCGGTTCGACCATTCTGGCTTACTACTGGGATGACTTTGCCCCTGCCCTCGCCACTCGTTGGGATAAAGTGAATCTGCTCGACACCTTTGGGCCGCTCGGCGGGCTACTGGTGACTTATCTGCTGTTGTTTATCGCGTTGATGCTCATCATCGGTTGGGAAAAGCGTTTCTTCCGCCGTGCCGGGCTGACGCCAGCTAAGGAATCCGCATGAAAAATATCGTCCCTGATTATCGCCTCGACATGGTCGGTGAACCGTGTCCTTACCCGGCTGTTGCCACGCTGGAAGCCATGCCGCAGTTGAAGAAAGGTGAAATTCTGGAAGTGGTCAGCGATTGCCCGCAGTCAATCAACAATATTCCGCTGGATGCGCGTAACCATGGGTATACGGTGCTGGATATTCAGCAGGATGGGCCAACTATTCGCTATCTGATTCAAAAATAACCCAGCGCTCCCACAGCGATACGCTGCGGGAGCGTCAATATGAGTCGTTGTTGCCGCAACGCTTTTTCTCTCGCCTTTTATACAACAACAATGCACTGGCAGCCTAAAATCAATGACACTATAGTTACCATAATCTGTATAATGCCAGCCTCTACCCAATGTGCACCTTTGTTTACTCCAGCCCACACCATTCATGAATCATCCTGTAGACATATGGACACAACATTGACCTGCATTAATTTATAAATTTTTGTTAAATCACAAAGGTTCACTAAAATAAGGAAGTCTGATGCGTAAGTCTACCCTCATAGGGGCCGTAATCATTACTGCTCTGTGGTTGGTCACAGCGATAAGCCTGTATAGTTATAATCATGGTTCACCGTCTGACAAAAGTCACTGGAATCAAAGATGGGAAAACGCCGAGGCATCAGCTCATTTTTTCAACACATTAAAACGCTATGATACCCTTCCATTCAACCAACATTATTTTGCTATATCCCGCCCATGTGTTGATTTAGTTAACCCATGCACAGTTACAGATAACCCATCAATACCAGGCTCAGCAGTTCTGCCCTCTCCGAGAATAAATAACGAAGCCATATATATATCCTTCCCACCCGGTTCAATGGTAGTTGCCTATGGTGTAATAAAAATGGCCTCACTGGTATCGGGGATACCGATATCCTGGGAGATGTTGCAATGGGTCAATATGCTATTTTGGATTATTTCGATTATTCTTATTTACTTTGCCATCTCAACAATAACCAGAACATCAAAACATAGTGAGATAATTTCCTTCCTGTCCGTCATTCCGATGTTATTTGCCGTTGAACCGATGCACTCTCATCAACTATCAATGTGGGCACATCAAACATTCCAGATTTTTGCAGCCGCCGCATTTCTGATAGTGGCTATGGGCATAAACCGCAGGACGGTGATTGCACTAGGCATCATATCAGCCCTTGCATGCTGGATTGAGTGGACCGCATACCTGATGTGTATCGCATTATTCGTCGTTGTTCTTATTCATGACTTCAAGCTAAAATCCGGATATAAAAATACAATCATTTACACTCTGATAGCAATTTCAGGTGGTTTGACACTGCTTTGGTATTATTCGTTCATGGTTGGACTTGGGCCATACTTTAACGAATTATCCAGTCGGGCAAGCATCCGGGGAATGGAGAAAACATATATTGGCTGGAGTGAATGGTGGCTATCTGTATATCAGGCATATGGTCCATGGTTAATTTCCTCGATTCTTTTGGCATTCGCCTCATTATTTATCAAGAAAAGCAATAGTTTTAGCAAAGATCAATACATTAAAATTTCCGTTTTAATCGCAATCATTTGCTTTATGTTGATAGAAAATATTGCTATGTTTGAACACGCGGCGACATACACATTTGACAGGATTAAAATTGGATTTCTTATTACTTTTCTTATTGCCTTGTCCGCAATGAGAATAGAAAAAATCGGAAAAATCGCATTTCTTCTTATTGCTATCATTTGTGTCATTACATCCGTGTACAGTATCAGTCAATATATTGATTTTTATCCCAGATACTGGAGATAAAAAATGCGGCCGATAATAAGGCCGCACTATCATAACATGAGCATTCACTATTCTGGCACAAACTGGAATAGTGAAAAAACCAACAAAACCTACACCTGCATCGACATGACTTCCTGGTAGGCTGATACCAGTTTGTTACGCACCTGAATGCCCATCTGCATCGAAACCGACGCTTTCTGCATATCGGTCATCACGTCATTTAGCGCAATGCCTGGTTCACCCAGGGTAAATTTTTCAGCCTGAACGCGAGAGGCGGTTTGCACATCGCTGATTCTGTCCAATGCCGCGTGCAGTTGTCCGGCAAAACTCACGGTCGATTGTGGCTGCACATCCTGCATCTTCGCTGACATCGCCGTGGCCTGTAGCTGGCTGATAACCCCTTCAATCCCCTGTATTGCCGACATTCTGATCCCCTGGATGATTTTTCACGTAGCAGAGATTACCAGCTCGTCAATAAGATAAAGGCGCTAAATAACGATAAAAAACCTCGGTTTTTAACGCATAGAAAAATTCGAAACCGCAAATAATGAGACCGTCAATTTTTCGAGTTTGCTGACCCGGGAGTGAGTCTTGTTCCACTTTGCAAAAAACGCCGTCCACGATAAGCCACGAGGTGCGAGATGAGTGCGACAGCATCGACTGCAACCCAACTGAAACCTCTCGAGTGGTTAAATCGCCTGCGCGCGAATCCCAAAATCCCTCTGATTGTGGCGGGTGCCGCTGCCGTCGCTATCATCGTTGCGATGGTCCTGTGGGCCAAAACACCTGACTACCGCACACTGTTCAGTAACTTATCCGATCAGGACGGTGGCGCGATTGTCACGCAGTTGACGCAGATGAACGTTCCTTATCGTTTCACTGAGGGAAGCGGCGCCATTGAAGTCCCTGCGGATAAAGTTCACGAACTGCGTTTACGTCTGGCACAGCAAGGGCTGCCGAAAGGCGGCGCGGTGGGCTTTGAGTTACTGGACCAGGAAAAGTTTGGTATCAGCCAGTTTAGCGAGCAGGTCAATTACCAGCGAGCGCTGGAAGGCGAATTAGCCCGTACCATTGAAACCCTGGGACCGGTAAAACGCGCCCGTGTCCATCTTGCGATGCCCAAACCATCACTGTTCGTACGTGAACAAAAGGCCCCTTCTGCCTCCGTCACGGTAAACCTGGAACCGGGTCGGGCACTGGACGAAGGTCAGATTAGCGCGGTAACGCATCTGGTCTCCAGCGCTGTCGCAGGCTTGCCGCCGGGCAACGTGACGCTGGTCGATCAGGCAGGACATCTGTTAACCCAGTCGAACACCAGCAGCCGCGACCTGAACGATGCGCAGCTGAAATATGCCAGCGATGTTGAAGGTCGCGTACAGCGTCGTATTGAATCAATCCTGTCGCCAATTGTCGGTAACGGCAACGTACACGCGCAGGTTACGGCACAGCTGGATTTCGCCAACAAAGAGCAAACCGAAGAAAAGTACAGCCCAAATGGCGACGACTCACAGGCTGTTCTGCGTTCACGCCAGCTTAACGTCAGCGAGCAGATAGGAAGCGGAGCGCCTGGCGGCGTACCGGGCGCACTGTCTAACCAACCCGCCCCGGCGAATACGGCCCCGATTAATACGCCACCGGCAAATCAGCAAAATGCGCAGAATGCGCAAACCACGCAAACGGCGAATAACGCCAATGCCGGCCCGCGCAGCACGCAGCGTAACGAAACCAGCAACTATGAAGTTGATCGTACCATTCGCCACACCAAGATGAATGTGGGTGATGTGCAGCGCCTGTCGGTAGCTGTAGTGGTCAACTATAAAACGTTGCCGGATGGCAAACCGCTGCCCTTAACCGCTGACCAAATGAAACAAATTGAGGACCTGACCCGCGAGGCCATGGGCTTCTCTGAAAAACGCGGCGATACCCTGAATGTCGTGAATTCCCCCTTCACCGCGAGTGATGACACGGGCGGAGAGCTTCCGTTCTGGCAGCAGCAGTCCTTTATTGAACAGCTGATGGTAGCCGGTCGTTGGTTACTGGTTCTGCTGGTGGCCTGGGTCCTGTGGCGTAAAGCGGTGCGTCCGCAGTTGATGCGTCGTAGCGAAGAGGTCAAAGCCGCACAAGAACAAACACGTATTCGCCAGGAAACGGAAGAAGCAGTTGAAGTTCGCCTCAGCAAAGACGAGCAGACCCAGCAGCGCCGTAACAACCAGCGTCTGGGTGCTGAAGTCATGAGCCAGCGTATCCGTGAAATGTCTGATAACGATCCGCGCGTCGTGGCGCTGGTCATTCGCCAGTGGATAAATAACGAACATGAGTAATCTTAGCGGCACCGATAAAAGCGTCATCTTATTGATGACCATTGGCGAAGATCGCGCGGCGGAGGTCTTTAAGCACCTTTCCACGCGCGAAGTGCAGGCCCTCAGTACGGCAATGGCCAACGTGCGTCAGATCTCCAACAAGCAGTTGACGGAGGTTCTGGCCGAGTTTGAGCAAGAAGCAGAACAGTTTGCCGCGCTGAATATCAACGCCAACGAATACCTGCGCTCCGTGCTGGTGAAAGCGCTGGGTGAGGAACGCGCCTCCAGCCTGCTGGAAGATATTCTGGAAACCCGCGATACCACCAGCGGTATTGAAACGCTCAACTTTATGGAGCCGCAAAGCGCCGCCGACCTTATCCGCGACGAGCATCCGCAGATTATCGCCACCATTCTGGTGCACCTGAAACGGGGCCAGGCTGCCGATATTCTGGCGCTGTTCGACGAGCGTTTACGTCACGACGTGATGCTGCGTATCGCCACCTTCGGCGGCGTACAGCCTGCCGCGCTGGCAGAACTGACCGAAGTGCTGAACGGATTGCTCGACGGCCAGAACCTCAAGCGCAGCAAAATGGGCGGCGTGAGGACAGCAGCAGAAATTATCAACCTGATGAAGACGCAACAGGAAGAAGCGGTTATTACCGCGGTGCGCGAATTCGACGGCGAGCTGGCGCAGAAAATTATCGACGAGATGTTCCTGTTCGAAAATCTGGTGGATGTCGACGATCGCAGCATCCAGCGTCTGTTGCAGGAAGTGGATTCCGAATCGCTGCTGATAGCCCTGAAAGGTGCCGAGCAACCATTGCGCGAGAAGTTCCTGCGCAACATGTCGCAGCGTGCCGCCGATATCCTGCGCGACGATCTTGCCAACCGCGGTCCGGTACGTTTGTCGCAGGTAGAAAACGAACAGAAAGCGATTCTGCTTATCGTACGTCGTCTGGCCGAGACCGGCGAGATGGTGATCGGCAGCGGCGAGGATACCTATGTCTAACGATCTGCCATGGAAAGTCTGGACGCCTGACGACCTCGCCCCGCCAATGGCGGAGTTTGTACTGGCCGATCATACCGACGATCAGCCGTCCGACGAGACAGAAGAGCCACAGCTATCTGCTGAACAACAGCTTGAGCAGCAGTTGGCGCAAATGCAGCTCCAGGCCCATGAGCAAGGATATAACGCCGGCCTGGCTGAAGGTCGGCAAAAAGGACACGAACAAGGTTATCAGGACGGACTGGCCCAGGGGCTGGAACAAGGTCAGAACCAGGCTCGCGCGCAGCATGCGCCGATCCATGCCCGCATGCAGCAACTGGTGAGCGAGTTTCAGAATACGCTGGACGCACTGGACAGCGTCATTGCCTCGCGCCTGATGCAGATGGCACTGGAAGCGGCGCGCCAGGTTATCGGTCAGACGCCCATCGTCGATAACGCCGCGCTGATTAAGCAAATCCAACAGCTGTTGCAACAGGAGCCGCTGTTTAGTGGTAAACCGCAGTTGCGCGTCCATCCGGACGATCTGCAACGAGTGGAAGAGATGCTGGGGGCGACCCTCAGCCTGCACGGCTGGCGACTGCGTGGCGATCCAACGCTGCATCACGGTGGCTGTAAAGTCTCTGCTGACGAAGGCGATCTGGACGCCAGTGTTGCCACCCGCTGGCAAGAGCTCTGCCGTCTGGCAGCGCCGGGAGTCGTGTAATGACCACTCGCCTGACTCGCTGGCTCAACACGCTGGACAACTTCGAAGAGAAAATGTCGCTGCTGCCTGCGGTGCGTCGTTACGGGCGTCTGACCCGCGCCACCGGGCTGGTACTGGAAGCCACGGGACTGCAGTTACCGCTGGGTGCCACCTGTGTTATTGAGCGTCAGGATGGCAACGAAACCCAGGAAGTTGAAAGCGAAGTGGTCGGTTTTAATGGTCAACGCCTGTTTCTGATGCCGCTCGAAGAGGTCGAAGGCGTTCTGCCGGGCGCGCGCGTATACGCGAAAAACATCGCCGGCGAAGGGCTGCAAAGCGGGAAACAATTACCGCTGGGTCCTGCCCTGCTGGGGCGTGTGCTCGATGGCAGCGGAAAGCCGCTTGATGGGCTGCCTGCACCCGACACCACGGAAACAGGGGCGCTAATCACCCCGCCGTTTAACCCCCTGCAACGTACCCCGATTGAACACGTGCTGGATACTGGCGTACGGCCTATCAATGCGCTGTTAACCGTCGGTCGCGGTCAGCGAATGGGGCTTTTCGCTGGTTCCGGTGTGGGTAAAAGCGTCCTGCTCGGCATGATGGCACGCTATACCCAGGCTGACGTCATTGTTGTCGGTCTGATTGGCGAACGTGGACGCGAAGTTAAAGATTTTATTGAAAATATTCTTGGCGCCGAGGGACGTGCGCGCTCGGTGGTGATTGCCGCTCCGGCGGACGTTTCACCACTATTGCGTATGCAGGGTGCAGCCTACGCCACGCGCATCGCCGAAGATTTTCGCGACCGCGGTCAGCACGTGCTGCTGATTATGGATTCCCTCACCCGTTATGCGATGGCGCAGCGTGAAATTGCCCTGGCGATTGGCGAACCTCCGGCAACGAAAGGCTATCCGCCGTCGGTGTTTGCTAAATTGCCCGCACTGGTTGAACGGGCCGGAAACGGTATTCATGGCGGCGGTTCCGTGACCGCATTTTATACCGTACTGACCGAAGGCGATGACCAACAGGACCCCATTGCTGATTCCGCCCGCGCGATTCTCGACGGCCACATTGTGTTGTCCCGTCATCTGGCAGAAGCGGGTCACTATCCGGCCATTGATATTGAAGCCTCAATCAGCCGCGCAATGACCGCTTTGATCAGCGAGAAACATTATGCGCGGGTACGCAACTTTAAACAGCTATTGTCCAGTTTCCAGCGTAACCGCGATCTGGTCAGCGTAGGCGCCTACGCCAAAGGCAGCGATCCCATGCTGGATAAAGCCATTGCCTTATGGCCACAGCTGGAAGCATTTTTACAGCAAGGCATCTTTGAACGAGCCGACTGGGAGGACTCCCTGCAGGCTTTGGATCTGATTTTCCCTGGTGTGTGATTAAGCAGGAGAGCATAGGTCATGGCACAACATGGTGCGTTGGCAACACTTAAAGACCTGGCTGAAAAAGAAGTCGATGACGCAGCTATCTTATTAGGCGAGATGCGCCGCGGATGTCAGCAGGCGGAAGAGCAGTTGAAGATGCTGATCGATTATCAGCATGAATATCGCAACAACCTGAATAGCGATATGGGTCAGGGTATTACCAGTAATCGCTGGATTAACTATCAACAATTTATTCAGACGCTGGAAAAAGCGATTGAGCAACATCGCCAACAACTCAACCAATGGACGCAGAAAGTAGACCAGGCGTTGAGCAGTTGGCGCGATAAAAAGCAGCGACTGCAGGCATGGCAGACTCTGCAGGACCGGCAAACCACCGCCGCGTTACTGGCTGAAAACCGTCTGGATCAGAAAAAAATGGATGAATTTGCTCAGCGTGCAGCTATGAGGAAACCCGAATGATTACGTTACCCCAACTGATTACCACCGACACCGACGTAGCCGCAGGTCTTCAGTCAGGCAAAGCGGTAGATTCCCCTGAGGATTTTTTAGCGTTGCTGGCAGGTGCATTAGGTGCAGGCGATGCACAGGGTAAAGACGCCCCGCTGTCGCTGGCTGATTTACAGGCGGCTGGTAGCAAACTGCAAAAAGGGTTATTGCAAAAGAATGGTGATACCGCGCAGACGGTAAAATTAGCCGATCTGCTGGCACAAAAAGAGGTCCAAACCGGGACGTCGCTGGCCGACCTGACTGATGCACAACAGTTGCTGTCTGCGCTCACGCCGTCACTGAAGGTTAATGCCCTGACAACACTGGGCAAAACCGCACAGCAGGATGAAAAAACAGCCCGTCTGAGCGATGACGATCTCGCCAACCTGAGTGCGCTGTTCGCTATGCTACCGGGGCAACAGGTAACCACTCCGGCTGTTGATACTTCTCCAGCACCGGCGGATGCGACGCTGTCGGTACTGTTACGTGGTAATACCCCCAGCACGACTGCCGATAGCGCCAGTGAATTACTGACCGGCGAAGGGAAAAAAGGTAAATCAGAGACAGCGATGCATGCCAGTGGCGCGGATCAGACCAACAATGCGGGTTTAACCCCATTAACGGCAGCGGCAGCCACGCGCGCGGAGATTGAAAGTTCACCGTCACCAACCAGCGTTGGCGCAACAATAGCTCCGCTGGCTGGCACACAGACACATGCGCAGCCGTTACCGACTGCCGCGGCACCGGTATTGAGTGCCCCGCTGGGAAGCCATGAATGGCAGCAATCACTGAGTCAACACGTCACGCTGTTCACCCGCCAGGGCCAGCAAAGTGCGGAACTGCGCTTGCATCCGCAGGATCTGGGGCAAGTGCAGATTTCCCTCAAGCTCGATGACAACATGGCGCAACTGCAAATGGTCTCGCCCCATAGCCACGTTCGCGCGGCGCTGGAAGCGGCATTACCCATGCTACGCACACAGTTGGCTGAAAGCGGGATCCAACTGGGGCAAAGCAGTATCAGCAGCGAAAGTTTCGCCGGTCAGCAACAGTCGTCTTCACAGCAACAACAGGCTGGGCGTGCGCATGGACAAGATATTTTTGCTCCCGAAGATGATGCCGTTCTGGCCACACCTGCTGCACTGCAAGCCGCGGCTCGCGGTGATGGTGCAGTAGACATCTTCGCCTAACGCCAGAGGTAGCATGATTATCCGCGTCTTTTCCACGCTTTGTCGTGGTCAGGACACGGGATAATCAGCCTATAAGCTGTACCGAAACAGGAAGCCCGTATCTGATGACTGACTCCGCGATTAACAAAAAGAGTAAACGCGCTATTTGGATCCCTCTGCTGGTGTTAATTACGCTCGCCGCCCTCGCTACTGCGGGCTATAGCTACTGGCGCATGCAGCAGCAGCCGTCCGCCAGCGTAAAAGCGGAACCGGCTCCACCGCCTGCCCCAGTGTTCTTTGCACTGGATACGTTTACCGTCAATTTAGGTGATGCGGATCGCGTGCTGTATATCGGTATCACACTGCGCATGAAAGACGAGGCGACACGCTCGCGTCTTAACGAATATCTGCCAGAAGTGCGCAGCCGTCTGCTGTTATTGTTCTCTCGCCAGAACGCAGCCACGCTCGCAACAGAAGAAGGCAAACAGCAGCTGATTGCCGCTATCAAAGAGACGCTCGCGACTCCGCTCGTTGTCGGGCAGCCGAAACAGGTTGTCACCGACGTTCTTTATACAGCTTTTATTCTGCGGTAAAGACATGGGCGACAGTATTCTTTCTCAGGCTGAAATCGACGCATTGCTTAACGGCGATAGCGAAACTAAAGACGAACCTATTTCCGGTATCGCAAAAGAAAGCGATATTCGTCCTTATGATCCCAACACTCAGCGCCGCGTCGTTCGTGAGCGTTTGCAGGCGCTGGAGATCATTAACGAACGCTTTGCGCGCCAGTTCCGTATGGGGTTATTTAACCTGCTACGCCGCAGCCCGGATATTACCGTGGGTGCGATCCGTATCCAGCCATACCACGAGTTTGCGCGTAACTTACCGGTTCCGACCAACCTGAACTTAATCCACCTGAAACCGCTACGCGGGACAGGTCTGGTGGTGTTCTCACCGAGTCTGGTGTTTATCGCCGTAGATAACCTGTTCGGCGGTGATGGTCGTTTCCCGACGAAAGTCGAAGGCCGTGAATTTACGCACACTGAACAACGCGTAATCAACCGCATGCTGAAACTGGCGCTGGAAAGCTACAGCGACGCGTGGAAGGCTATCAACCCGCTGGAAGTGGAATATGTCCGTTCCGAGATGCAGGTGAAGTTTACCAATATCACCACCTCCCCGAACGACATCGTGGTGAACACCCCGTTCCACGTTGAAATCGGCAACCTGACCGGTGAATTTAACATCTGTCTGCCATTCAGCATGATTGAGCCTTTACGTGAACTGCTGGTAAACCCGCCGCTGGAAAACTCGCGTAATGAAGATCAGAACTGGCGCAATAATCTGGTGCGTCAGGTTCAGCATTCTGAGCTGGAACTGGTTGCAAACTTTGCTGACATTCCGCTGCGGCTGTCCCAGATTTTGAAGCTGAAACCCGGCGATGTACTGCCGATTGAAAAACCCGACCGCATTATTGCTCATGTGGACGGCGTACCTGTGCTGACCAGCCAATATGGCACCGTAAATGGTCAGTACGCGTTACGCGTAGAACATTTGATAAACCCGATTTTGAATTCGCTGAATGAGGAACAGCCCAAATGAGTGACATGAATAATCCGTCCGATGAGAACACTGGTGCATTGGACGATCTGTGGGCTGACGCGTTAAACGAGCAAAAAACAACGACCACCAAAAGTGCGGCCGATGCGGTATTCCAGCAGTTAGGTGGCGGCGACGTCAGCGGCGCGCTGCAGGATATCGACCTGATCATGGATATTCCGGTCAAGCTGACCGTTGAATTGGGCCGCACCCGCATGACCATCAAAGAACTGCTGCGCCTGACGCAGGGCTCGGTCGTCGCGCTGGACGGTCTGGCGGGCGAGCCGCTGGATATTCTGATCAACGGTTATTTGATTGCTCAGGGTGAAGTTGTGGTAGTTGCAGATAAATACGGTGTCCGTATTACTGACATTATTACCCCATCAGAACGTATGCGTCGTCTGAGCCGTTAACCATGAATACCCAGGCCACCGTCGCTCAGCCCGCTGCTGTACCCGGTTCACCATTAGTGCAGGTCAGCGGCGCGCTGCTGGGGATCATTGTGTTGATCCTGGGAGCCGCCTGGCTGATTAAGCGCCTGGGATTCGCCCCGAAAAGCGTCAGTACACGTGGACTGAAAGTTTCAGCCAGTACCTCATTAGGACCACGTGAGCGGGTGGTGATTGTTGAGGTCGAAGACGCGCGTCTGGTGCTGGGCGTTACAGCGTCGCAGATCAACGTTCTGCATACCCTCCCCCCGGCACCTGCCAGTGCAGAAGAAAAAGCGGCCTCCCCTGCGGATTTCCAGGCCATGATGAAGAGTTTGCTGAAGCGTCCTGGGAGATCCTGATGCGCCGTTTGTTATCCCTCACGCTGACGGGTTTGTGGCTTTTCAGCCCCGCAGCCCTGGCCCAACTACCGGGTCTGGTTAGCCAACCGCTGCCCGGTGGCGGACAAAGCTGGACGTTGCCCGTCCAAACGCTGGTGTTTATCACCTCGCTGACGTTCCTGCCGGCTATTTTGCTGATGATGACCAGCTTCACCCGTATCATCATCGTTTTTGGTCTGTTACGTAATGCGCTGGGAACACCGTCAGCACCGCCGAACCAGGTTTTACTTGGACTGGCGCTGTTTTTGACTTTCTTCATCATGTCGCCGGTGATCGACAAAATCTACGTTGATGCGTATCAACCCTTCAGCGAAGAGAAGATCTCCATGCAGGAAGCCATGGAGAAAGGCGCACAGCCGTTGCGTGAGTTTATGCTGCGTCAGACCCGCGAAGCCGATCTGGCCCTGTTCGCCCGCCTGGCAAACAGCGGCCCGTTACAGGGACCTGAAGCAGTGCCGATGCGCATTTTGCTGCCGGCTTATGTCACCAGTGAGTTGAAAACGGCATTCCAGATAGGTTTTACCATTTTCATTCCATTTCTGATAATCGATCTGGTCATCGCCAGCGTCCTGATGGCGCTCGGGATGATGATGGTGCCACCTGCTACCATTGCACTCCCATTCAAGCTCATGCTGTTTGTGCTGGTTGACGGCTGGCAGTTGCTTGTCGGCTCGCTGGCACAAAGCTTTTACAGTTAGAGGCGCGAAATGACTCCTGAATCGGTCATGATGATGGGCACTGAGGCGATGAAAGTTGCCCTTGCCCTTGCCGCACCTTTGTTGCTGGTTGCCCTCGTCACGGGTCTTATCATCAGTATCCTGCAGGCGGCAACCCAGATTAACGAAATGACGCTGTCCTTCATTCCGAAAATTGTCGCGGTCTTTATTGCCATCATCGTTGCCGGTCCGTGGATGCTTAACTTGCTGCTCGACTACGTGCGTACGCTGTTCAGCAATATTCCCTACATCATCGGGTAAACGACGCTATGTTGCAGGTGACCAGCGTTGAGTGGCTCCACTGGCTGAATCTTTACTTCTGGCCCCTGCTGCGCATACTGGCGCTCATTTCAACGGCTCCGATACTCAGCGAACGCGCCATCCCCAAGCGAGTAAAACTGGGGCTGGGGTTGATGATTACCATGGTTATCGCGCCGCTGCTTCCCCCGGTAAACGTACCTATCTTTTCTGTCGGCGCGATATGGCAGGCGATGCAGCAAATCCTGATCGGCATCGCGTTAGGGTTCACCATGCAATTTGCGTTTGCCGCAGTGCGTACCGCCGGGGAAATCATCGGGCTACAAATGGGTCTCTCCTTCGCAACTTTCTTCGACCCGGGCAGCCGCCTGAATATGCCCGTTCTGGCACGTCTGATAGATTTGCTGGCGATGCTGCTGTTCCTCACCTTTAATGGTCACTTGTGGCTTATCTCGCTGTTGGTAGATACCTTCCATACTCTGCCTATCGGTGGCCATCCGGTGAATAGCAATGCCTTTCTCGCACTGGCGCGGGCGGGGGGACTCATCTTCCTCAATGGCCTGATGCTGGCTCTGCCGGTGATGACGCTGCTGCTCACACTCAACCTCGCACTCGGTTTGTTAAACCGTATGGCGCCACAGCTATCGATATTTGTCATTGGTTTCCCACTCACCCTGACCGTGGGTATTTCATTAATGGCCGCGCTAATGCCATTAATTGCCCCCTTCTGTGAGCGCTTATTCAGTGAGATTTTTAATTTGCTGGCTGACATCATCAGTGAAATGCCTTCAAAATAATAACCCTTATTTTTTATCCTGTTTTACTAAGGATTGTCCTAAATTCAAATACGGGCAACATCCACCAGGATAACGCTGTCGCGGTTTATTTGTTTTTGTCTCACTCACATAACGCAACATTTACTTTACTTTAAGATGTTTCCTGGCAAATTATACGCAACTTTACGGGATAGTAAATTCGCCTGAAAACAGCGAAAGCGTCATATTGGGTGGTTATTATTCCGTTTAGTTGTGATGAAATAATCAGGTAAGGGGAATTATCGTTACGCATTGAGTGAGGGTATGCCATGTCAACGATTATTATGGATTTATGCAGTTACACCCGGCTAGGGTTGACCGGATATCTGGTAAGTCGGGGGGTGAAGAAAAGGGAAATCAACGATATTTCAAGCGTTGATGAACTCAGCGTCGCCTGTGTCTCACTGCAGCCGTCTGTGGTGTTTATTAATGAAGACTGCTTTATTCACGATCCGGATAACAGCCAGCGAATTAAGCAAATCATTAATCAACATCCCAGCACTTTATTTATTGTATTTATGGCGATTGCCAATGTCCATTTTGATGAGTATCTCTTAGTCAGAAAAAATTTATTAATCAGTTCTAAGTCGATTAAACCAGATTCACTGGATGAACTTCTTGGCGATATTCTGAAAAAGGAAGTGGATATTGTCATTGATGTGAACCTGCCAACGCTATCATTAAGTCGCACCGAATCCAGCATGCTACGTATGTGGATGGCCGGTCAGGGAACAATACAGATATCCGATCAAATGAATATCAAGGCGAAGACAGTCTCATCCCATAAGGGGAATATAAAACGAAAGATCAAGACACATAATAAGCAAGTTATCTATCACGTTGTACGACTCACGGATAACGTCACCAATGGTATCTTTGTGAATATGCGTTAGGACGTTCTGACTGGTGGGGTTCGCCACCAGTCAGAATCAGCGCCTGGATTACTCCACTTTTTCCACAAAGATCCCATCCTGATGGCCTGACTCATTAAAGAACCAGATACCGAGCGGGTAGTCTTCCAGAGAAACCAGGTACATGGTGCCTTCACTAAACTCTTCAATCGCCAGTACCCGGCCTGGCCGACGCGGCCCACCGTCCGTTTTGACTGTAACCCGATCATTCACCTTCATCGTTTTCCTCCTGTGGCTTTGTGCCAGTGTAGAACAAATTCCTTTTCCTGGCAGCGCCCTGCTCGCGTGATTGCGGGTTTTCTCGACGGTCTATACTTAACTTGTACGCATCAGAGATTCTGATACGTGCCCCGGTATCCTTAACGGTTGAGAGGTATGAGGATGAAAACCGCGAAAGAGTACAGCGATACGGCCAAACGTGAAGTCAGCGTCGATGTGGACGCGTTATTGAAAGCTATCAACGAAATCTGCGAGAGCGAAATTCACCGCAGCCATGATGACCCCGATCGCGTCAGCGTTGATGGCCGGGATTATCATACATGGCATGAGCTGGCCGACGCGTTCGAGCTTGATATTCATGATTTTAGCGTGACGGAGATCAATCGCTGACTTTGGGCGAAAAAAATCCCGGCCCTTATCGGGTCGGGATCAAGCTTGCTTATGCAAGAAGCACTTGAAAATTCGTTACACCAGGAAATCTGATGCGAAACCAACCTTATCTGCAATTTTTTTGCCTGACAAGTAAATAATTCTCACCAAAATGATAAATATAACTAATGGTTGAGAGATCACCAGGTTACGCCAGCCTGCAGTATTCAGGCATCCTGGCGTAGCGAACTGCGTTCACCAGGAACCAGTTCATCTTCACGAAATGCCTCCCGTTTGACGCCAAAACCGTCATACCAGCGGCACTCCACCATTCCGCTGGCATACCCGGTAACGATCATGCGTGGGCCACCCTCTTTCGCGGTGACTTCCTCACTGACAGAAAAGACCATACCCGCCTCCTGTATCAAGAGAAACCTTTTCACCTTAGACGACAAAGAGACGTTTTGCGTAATCCAGCACGCGACAATTAGTGCGAAACTCCGCGTAACCTGGCAACCAGGTTTACCAGCATCACCACGATCCCACCAATAATAAAACCGAGCACCAGGTTAAGCAGAGTCGGAAGCATCAGAGCAATGAATGAACTCTGCTGTTGGGCAAAGTGCTCAATTGCATGATGCAGCGGTGCAATGCCGTGCACCACAATGCCGCCGCCGACTAAAAACATCGCCAGCGTGCCAACCACGGAAAGTGATTTCATGAGCCAGGGAGCCACCACCAGTAATCCCTTACCCAGCGCCTGAGCAAGTGCGCTACGCTTTTCTGCCAGCCAATAGCCAATATCATCGAGCTTCACAATAATGCCGACCAGACCATACACGCCAACGGTCACCACCAAAGCAATACCCGACAAAACCAGTACCTGATTCAACAACGGCGCATCCGCCACAATACCCAACGTAATGGCCACAATCTCCGCAGACAAAATAAAGTCGGTACGTACCGCCCCTTTGATTTTATCTTTCTCAAACGTCAGTGGGTCCTGTGCAGCAAGAGAGGTCAGACGTTGCTGTCGTTCTTCCGCCGTTTCCTGGTGTTTTCGCGCTTCCAGGGTGTGAAGCACTTTTTCCACCCCCTCAAAACAGAGGAACGCCCCACCAATCATCAATAAGGGCGTGATCGCCCATGGAATAAAAGCGCTGATCAATAATGCCAGCGGCACCAGGATAACTTTGTTGACGAAAGATCCTTTGGCCACACTCCAGACCACCGGAAGCTCGCGGTTCGCCCGCACGCCCGATACCTGTTGCGCGTTAAGCGACAAATCGTCTCCCAGCACGCCCGCGGTTTTTTTCGCGGCCAGTTTTCCCATCACTGAGATATCATCCAGCAGCGTGGCGATATCATCGAGTAAGGTGAGTAAGCTACTTCCTGCCAAAATTTTAACCCTCAATATTATTTTTTTGCCGTCATAAGTATGAAGTAAAACACGCCATGCTGAAACAGACCTTTCTGGTCAACAAATATTTAACAACGGCAGGCAATTATAAATCTCGCCAGCATGATAGTTTTGACGTTTACTATGTTGCACCTTTTTATTTCCACCGTGAGGGATTATGCGTTTCAGGCAATTGTTACCACTTTTCAGTGCGCTCTTCGCGCTGTACATCATTTGGGGTTCCACGTACTTCGTTATTCGCATTGGTGTTGAAAGTTGGCCGCCATTGATGATGGCTGGTGTGCGCTTTCTCTCTGCGGGCATTTTATTAACCGCATTTTTACTTATTCGCGGACATAAGCTGCCACCACTGCGCCCGCTCCTGAATGCTGCACTGATTGGTATCCTGCTATTGGCGGTAGGCAATGGCCTCGTTACCGTCGCAGAACATCAAAACGTCCCTTCCGGCATTGCCGCTGTGGTGGTTGCTACCGTCCCGCTGTTTACCCTGTGCTTTAGCCACTTTTTTGGCATCAAAACACGCAAACTGGAATGGATGGGGATCGCAATTGGACTTGCCGGGATCATCATGCTTAACAGCGGGGGTAACTTGAGTGGTAATCCCTGGGGGGCGGTACTAATCCTGATTGGTTCAATGAGCTGGGCGTTTGGCTCCGTGTACGGTTCACGCATCACCTTGCCCGTTGGCATGATGGCCGGTGCTATTGAAATGTTAGCCGCGGGTATTGTACTGATGTGCGCATCGCTGCTCAGTGGAGAAAAGCTGACCGCGATGCCAACCTTTTCCGGTTTTATGGCGGTGGCATACCTCGCCCTGTTCGGCTCAATTATTGCGATTAACGCTTATATGTTCCTTATCCGTAATGTAAGCCCGGCGTTAGCCACCAGCTATGCCTACGTCAACCCGGTAGTGGCGGTTCTGCTAGGTACGGGCCTGGGAGGTGAAAGCCTGGCGTTGATCGAGTGGCTGGCGCTCGGGGTCATTGTTTTTGCCGTAGTATTGGTGACGCTGGGGAAATACTTATTCCCTGTCAAAGCGGACGCGGTCGCAGCCCCATCGGAAAAGTCGTTACAGTAAATGAATACCCTGAGTGTCGATCTGCGCGGAGGCACCGCCGCCGCAGATCCACTCGATAACCCGTTCAGACAGCGCCTCGTTACCCAGTTTCTCACGCCCACGCAGGGCGCATTCCCAGACAATCAAGACCCGCCATCCCAACGCCTGTAATTTTTCGCAGTCCCGCTTATCACGTAGCACGTTTTTTCCTATCTTCTCCAGCCAGAACGCCGTGCGGGTTGCCGGGACGTTAAAGAGATAGCAGTTGTGCTGATGCCAGAAACAGCCGTGGGTAAAGAGAACGCAGCGATAGTCATCCACAACAAAATCGGGGCGACCGGGCAACGTGGCACCCTGCGCGCGAAACGTTACCCCCTGCTCCGTCAGGATGTCGGCCAGACGTTTTTCGATCGCCGTATCACGGGTCCCTATCGCCCGCATATTTTTACTGCGTGTCGCCTTATCGTGAACGTCTGCCATGCTGCTGTTCTTTCTCACGGAGCGCAACAGCCTGTTTGATCTTCGGCTCCAGCAGTTTGGCTACCGCCGCAAATGCCGGGACGACCACCGAATTACCGAACTGGCGGTAAGCCTGGGTATCGGATACCGGAATACGAAACTGGTAACCCTGAGGAGACTCAAACCCCATGAGGCGAGCGCACTCTCTTGGCGTTAATCGACGAGGACGGTGTCGCTGATTGGCGGGATCATCGAAATCCTGTTCCCCCAGCGCCATATCCCAGCCACGGTCAATCAAAATTTCTGCTCCATCCTTATAGTAGCGTGCGGATAATGTGCGCGTTACGCTATCGGGGTTGCCGGGATAGACCATACCGTAGCCAAACCCATTGCCCCGCGCCTGATGCTTTTTTGCATAACGATACAGGTATTTCCACAGGACCGGTGTCAGCACATATTTCGCATCAACGGTCGGTTCAAGCAGCTCTGCGAGCGTTGTTCGGCGCTGAGGATAGCGGCTGACAATATCGCGCAACGTAAAGTCTGACTTCAGGTTCAGATCCCGCCGAAAACCGACGAGCACGATACGTTCGCGATGCTGGGGTAAAAAATGTTGCCCATCGATAATCTTCGGATCATCCGGGCCATTATCTGCTGCATCCGCCACGTCATAGCCCAGTTCATCCAGCGTTTGCATGATGATGCGAAAGGTTTTTCCCTGGTCATGGCTCTTCAGATTTTTGACGTTTTCGAGCACAAATATAGCCGGCCGCCGTGCGTCGATAATTCGCACCACGTCAAAAAAAAGCGTGCCTTGCGTATCACAGGCAAAACCGTGGGCGCGCCCTAACGCGTTTTTCTTTGATACGCCCGCCAGCGAAAATGGCTGGCAAGGGAAGCCGGCCAGCAGGACATCATGCTCGGGAACGTGATGACGAATATGCTCCGCAGCCTGCTCGTCACTCACCCCCTCATGATGGCTAAGGGTGATATCGCGAATATCTTCATTAAAATGGTGCTGCTCAGGAGAGCAATAGTTGTTCGCTTTATAGGTGCGAACAGCATGTTTATTCCATTCACTGGTAAACACACATTGCCCGCCTATCGCGTCAAAACCGCGGCGAATCCCGCCTATCCCGGCAAAAAGGTCGATAAACCGAAAGGCATAATGCGGATGATGTGCAGGGGGCGTCGGGAGTAAAGAATACAGGTGAGCAAACTCACGATCGCTAAGGCGATGCCATGTTTGATTGGCGACCACACGCTTAAAGATGGCCGGACTCCAGTGGTTTTCGCCGACGCCATTTAGATGAGCAACCAGCGTTTTCACATCGTATATTTCAAGCAACTTAGCCAAAATCACCTGAACGGTAACTCCGGTATCATCTGTCATCGGTTTCATGGAGCCTGCTACTGAAAAATTATCCTGCATACGTTTAACCGGCCGAAATGGATAGTCGACAGGTTAACATAAATTGGTGCAATTGACGTTTCAGCAATGACGACTACTGATATGCTTTAAGGGGTTGAATCGCCGCAAGATCCAACATTTCATATTCTCCTTTTAATTCTGCGCTGAGTTTCGCCATATACGTCAATAAGAAGTCAGCATTATGCTGCGCCAGATGCCGCCCTTGTTCAGTTTGCATTGTCAGCGGCAACGTCAGCAGTTTGGTCTGGAAATGATCAAGCGCGTACTGTTTATCATCCAGGTTGCGCTGGCGGGCAAACGGATCTTCCGCATCAAACAATGCCACACCCAGCGAGCCAGAAACGGCGAACACGCGCGCCAGACCGATAGCACCGAGCGCCTCAAGTCGATCGGCATCCTGAACGATTTTGGCTTCAAGGGTAGTGGGCGTAATTTTTGCGCTGAAACTGTGCGCGGCAATAGCGTGACTCACCGCATGCAGCCGATCCTGAGGAAATTCAGGAAAGTCCTGTGACAGTACACGACAGGTTTCCTGTGCAGCCAGTACCGATGAACGATGACGTTCCGGATGATTTTTCGGTAAGCTGACAAGATCGTGGAAATAGCACGCGGTCAGTACGACCAGCCAGTCAATATCAGCATCAGTACTCAGCTTTTGCGATGTCATCCACACGCGGCGAAAATGAAAGATGTCATGGGCGGCATCTTGCCCTGCAAGATTCTCACGCAGCCATGATTCAAATTGTGACTGCCAGTGTTGTAGTTCCACGCTAACTCTCTGTGCAGAAAGAAAACCACCTTAGCAACAATTTTCATCACAGGCCACTGCCAGTCTCAGATTCATCATTATTAAAAATTTTTGAATCTCTTTCCATATAATAACCCTTCAATTTTTAGTGCGGGAAATCAAACCATCCATTAATTAAACACTCCACCAAAACACATAAACCACACTAATTTAATACACCCAATAAATATATAAATATAACCAATAAGATTATGATAAACATACATTTATTTTTCAAATATAATTTCATCAATCATGCTTTATATATTATACAAAACCACTTTTGAAATATTTTGAAATTCTTTATATATAATTGTTACATGTTATATTTTAAATTAAACGAACTTCACAGATAGTATCAAAATGTAGTTTTTGGATGTACTACATATTCATTTAAATTATTATCAAAAGGGAATACATAATGAAAAGAAAAGTATTGGCGATTATTGTCCCCGCGTTATTAGCGGCCAGCGCGGCAAATGCAGCTGAAATCTATAATAAGGACGGCAATAAATTAGATCTGTACGGTAAGGTAGACGGCTTGCATTATTTCTCTGATGATGCGAGCAGTGATGGCGACCAGACTTACGTTCGTGTTGGCTTCAAAGGCGAAACGCAGATCAATAACACGCTGACGGGTTACGGTCAGTGGGAATATAACGTTCAGGCCAACAGCACCGAAGGTGAAGGCTCAAACGCGTGGACCCGTCTGGGCTTCGCCGGTTTAGGCTTTGGCGAATATGGCACCTTCGATTACGGTCGTAACTATGGCGTGGTATACGACGTAGAAGCGTGGACCGATATGCTGCCAGAATTCGGTGGCGATACCTACACCCAGACCGACGTTTATATGACAGGCCGTACCAACGGTGTTGCCACTTATCGTAACCACGGCTTCTTTGGTCTGGTTGACGGTCTGAACTTCGCTCTGCAGTATCAGGGTAATAATGAAAACCCAGGTTCAGGCGAAGGTACTGGCAACGGTGGTGACCGTAAACTGGCTCGCGAAAATGGCGACGGGTTTGGTATGTCTACCTCCTATGACTTCGACTTTGGTTTAAGCCTCGGCGCGGCGTATTCTTCATCTGACCGTACCGATAATCAGGTCGCTCGCGGTTACAACGATGGCATTAATAGCCGTAACAACTATGCTGGCGGTGATAAAGCTGAAGCCTGGACCATTGGTGCGAAATATGATGCCAATGATATTTATCTGGCAGCGATGTATGCAGAAACCCGCAACATGACCTACTACGGCGGCGGTAATGGCGAAGGCAATGGCGGTATCGCAAACAAAACGCAAAACTTTGAAGTTGTGGCTCAGTACCAGTTCGATTACGGTCTGCGTCCGTCCGTATCTTACCTGCAGTCCAAAGGCAGTGATTTAGGCGGTCAGAGAGTCAGTCATGGTAATTGGCGTTACGTCGACAAAGACCTGGTAAAATATGTTGATGTCGGTGTGACTTATTACTTCAACAAAAACATGTCCACCTACGTTGACTACAAAATCAACCTGCTGGATGAAGATGACAGCTTCTATGAAAGCAATGGCATCGCAACCGACGATATTGTTGCCGTTGGTTTAGTCTACCAGTTCTAATTTTGCACAAAACGTATCAGGCCTGCTTCATATGAAGCGGGCTTTTTGTTTATTTGAAGCGGATTTTTATATCGCGAAGGCAATAGAACGACAAACTTGTGAGGATACTCAAAGAAAAAAACATCCGTGACTGCTGTCGTTGAAAGCAAGGCGTGCAAGTGTTTGAATAGTGGCGGAGAGAGGGGGATTTGAACCCCCGGTAGAGTTGCCCCTACTCCGGTTTTCGAGACCGGTCCATTCAGCCGCTCTGGCATCTCTCCGTTCTGGTGGTTGCCATGATGCCAGGTAATTTGGCATTTTAACAGACCCAGTTCCGTCAATTTCGTTCAAGTGACGAGTTTGCGAGCAAAACGATGATTAAGTGGCCCTGGAAAGAGCAAGAAACAGCCCGGAATGATGACTGGCCCTGGGATGATGCCCTGGCAATTCCTCTTCTGGTGAATCTTACTGAACAAGAACAAGCCAGGCTTATTGCCCTGGCCGAGCGTTTTTTACAGCAAAAAAGATTGGTTGCACTACAAGGATTTGAACTGGACGCACTGAAAAGTGCACGAATTGCTCTGCTTTTCTGTTTGCCTGTTCTGGAATTAGGCATCGAGTGGCTCGATGGTTTTCATGAAGTCCTCATTTACCCTGCCCCGTTTGTCGTAGATGACGAATGGGAAGATGATATTGGGCTGGTGCACAATCAACGGATTGTTCAGTCAGGCCAAAGCTGGCAACAGGGTCCAGTGATCCTGAACTGGCTTGATATCCAGGATTCCTTCGATGCTTCCGGTTTTAATCTGATTATTCATGAAGTGGCGCATAAACTTGATATGCGTAATGGCGATCGCGCCAGCGGCGTTCCGGCTATCCCGCTAAGGGAAATTGCGAACTGGGAGCACGATCTCCATGCCGCGATGAACAACATCCAGGATGAAATCGATCTGGTGGGTGAAACGGCCTGCAGTATAGACGCCTATGCAGCAACCGATCCTGCAGAATGCTTTGCGGTATTATCCGAGTATTTCTTCAGCGCCCCTGAGTTGTTTGCACCGCGTTTTCCGGCATTGTGGCAACGTTTTTTCCAGTTCTATCGCCAGAACCCAATGCTTCGGTTGCGCGATAGCCAGGAAGAAGACCATTTTCGCTCATCAAATGTGCATTAATACTGAATTTGAAGATTAATTAACCAATTGATATGACGTATTAATTTTACTGTTGACACGTCATGGTGAGGTCAGTAATATGCGCCTCGTTCACACGATTCCTCTGTAGTTCAGTCGGTAGAACGGCGGACTGTTAATCCGTATGTGACTGGTTCGAGTCCAGTCAGAGGAGCCAAATTCTTGTTTTCAGGCGTGCTTAAAAGTACCTATGTGATTAGGTTTCAATAAGTTAGCGTGAAAATCTTTCCC
>NZ_SZXJ01000026.1 GCF_005281345.1 Citrobacter sp. wls619 | reverse complement strand
CGACGCGCTTTAGCGCTCTGTCGCGAGGTCCCGTATATTACGTTTTCCTCATTCAGAGTCAAGCATTTATTTTTGCTTTTCTCTACGAAATTCTCAGTGGAACCCCGCTGACCCGGCGGCGTGTAAGCCGTTGTTCCGTGTCAGTGGAGGCGCATTATAGGGAGTTATTTCAGGCTGACAAGGGGAAATTTAAAATAATTTTCCGAGTGCGTACTTTTTCACCAAAATAGACTAAATCGCCAGTTTTTCGAGCGTTTTGAAGCCATAGCGCTGCAATACTGGCAATAACTGTTCGGCCTCGGTTGTCATTGCCATGCAGAATGCCACATTCTCATCGGCTGATTTTGCATCTGGCGCTTCGTGTTCTAATAGCCAGGCCGTTCGACGCGCAATCGCTGCACCGGAATCCACCAGTCGCGTCCCTTCCGGGAGGACTTGCAATAACTCTTCCTGTAATAGAGGGAAATGGGTGCATCCAAGGACCACCGTATCAGGAGGTTCCGACATCCGCAGCCACGGTCGCAGAATACGGCGCAGTTCTTCCAGCGAGACGGGTTCTCCGTGCAGCTTCGCTTCCGCCAGCTCCACCAGCTCAGCGGATCCCAACATCGCTATCTGACACTCGTTAGCGAAGCGCGCAATCAATTCGTGTGTGTACGAGCGTTTCACCGTCGCGCGCGTCGCCAGTAGCCCGACAATACCATTCGCCGTGAGCCGCGCCGCGGGTTTAATCGCAGGCACCACACCGACAACCGGAAAAGCGAACTTTTCACGTAATGCCGGGAGTGACACCGTGCTGGCGGTATTGCATGCGATAACCGCAAGTGCGAGGGGATAGCGTTGCTGAACTGCCGTCACAATCTCAACAACACGCTCAACGATAAACTCTTCGCTTTTCTCACCATAAGGAAAGGCGACGTTATCGAAAGCATATATATAGTGGAGATCCGGCAGGAGGTTGCGGATCTCATTGTAGACCGACAACCCACCGACGCCGGAATCAAACACCAGCACGGTGGGACGTGAATCAGAAGGTGTAGCTGCCAGACAAGGTGTATTCCCGTCCTGCAGTTGGGTAGCCATAAACTGTCTCGTAATCTTTATCGAACAGGTTGGCGATTTTACCACGAACTGTCAGCTGTGAGGTGATCGGATATGACACGGCCAGATCCCACAAACTCACACCGCCCAATTTTACCGGTTGATAAGTAACGTAGTCCGTATCGTATCGCGTCCCCAGATATTGATATGTCAGGCCCCAGTCAAAATCATAGACCTGCCAGTCGAGTTGGTATTTCACCTGCTGTTTAGAACGACGAGCCAGTGGCTCGTTGGTAATCGCATTACGCGAATCTACGTAGTCGTAGCTAAGCGTATGCGCCAACGGCCCGGTGTCGAAGTTTGCAGTCGCTTCGATACCTTTAATACGCGCTTTGCCTTCGTTGTAGTACTTCTGAGTGTGGGTGTTGTAGTCGATCATGTCATCGATATCGTTGCGATACCCTGACACGCGCCAGTTAACACCTGATGTTAACCCTTCAAACGCCCCTTCCCACTGCTTACTCTCTTCGGGGTCAAGGTTTGCATTGCCGTAATAGCCATGCAGTTGCCCCAGATTTGGCGCTTTGTAAGATGTGCCATAGGAGGCAATAAAACGATAGCCTTCGATAAACTCCCATCCGGCACTGGTTTGCCATGTACCATGACGACCAAACTCGGAGTTATCATCACTACGAGCCGCACCTTCGAAGGTGAAGTCACCAAGCTGCTGCAATCCCGTCAAATAGAGGCCAGTATTACGTTGGTCGTAACCGTCCGTAACATACCCAGTGCCTGGCTCCGTGGTTTGCTTCTGCCAGTCCACGCCTGCACCAATGTTACCGTGGCCAACAACGATGCTGTTTGACCACTGAACATTGTACTGCTTCATATCATCCAGCGTGGCCGAGGAATCATAGCGACCATAGTTCGGATCATAGTTGTAGTCTTTACTGTGGCTGTAGCTCGAAACCAGTTGTGACTGAATAAGCTCGCCATTAAAACGTAACCCAGCGTCCCAGCTCTGGCTATAAAGCTGTCGGGTATCAAGTAGCGCCGAGCCAGGAGAATAATACGAGTCATAATCTGTGCGGTTATCATAACCATAACCACGAACGAACCCGCTCCATGTCTCGGAGAAGTTGTGCTCCAGTGCGCCATACAGCGTCTTGCTTAAGAAACCGTCTTTATCCGGTTGAGCCTGTGCGCCAGTGCTACCGTAGGCCACGACATCGAAGCCTTTGGTGTAGGCATAATCGCCCATCAGCGTGACTCGCGTATTTTCGCCAAGCTGTTGTTGGGTTGAGATATCGTAATTCTGATACCCATTACTTCCCGCGCCGGCGGTCAGTTCCGTCCCTGGTTTTTCGCGCGTAGTAATGATATTCACCACCCCGCCAATCGCATCCGAACCATATATAGCGGAACGCGGCCCGCGGATATACTCAATACGCTGCACCAGCGATACCGGGAACTGGCTAAGATCGGCTGAGCCGCTAACTCCCGCTAAATTAAGACGCACACCATCTATCAACACCAGAACATGGCTGGCGTTAGTGCCGCGAATAAAAATAGACGAGTTTTGCCCCATACCGCCGCTTTGCGCGATATCAACACCAGGCAAACGACGTAGTACATCGTTTACCGAGGTAGATTGCCAGCGATCGATGTCCTGACGTGTAACGACGGTGATGGGTGCAAGTACTGCGCTTAGGGGCTGCTGAAAACGGTTGGCAGTGACGACGAGAGTATCTGGGCTAGCATCCTGCGCCCAACCAGAAGATGCCGCGACGGAAAGCGCCGTCAACAGCAACGATTTTTTAATCATTGTAAAGCATCCACAATATAAGAAGGATGCCGCAGGTCCACCGATAGTACGCGATAGTGAAAACCAGATGCGACGTTAGCCGGCAGGTCTTCGGGCTTGGAAGGTTATTCAGGATACCGAATAAAAAAGAAATGAAGACTTCCCACCCACAGGCAGTGTCTGCTTTACGCTCTCATTTCACCTTTCCTTACCGCTGCGCGTCAGCTCCAGATTCACACTGGATTCCCTTTTAACTCACAGGACCGGAAAACGGATGCTACAGTTTGTTACAACCTACTGTCCAGACCGGATATCACAATATCGGAAATCATCAATAACTGGACATCTGATGAGCAATCCCTACAATCCCCGCGTACTTTTATTTTTCAGGACGCATCATGACCCCCGAACACCTTCCGACAGAACAGTACGACGCCCAGTTAGCTGAAAAAGTGGTGCGTCTGCAGAGCTTAATGACGCCATTTTATGCACAGGCTCCGGAAGTGTTCCGCTCACCGGTTAGCCATTACCGTATGCGTGCCGAGTTCCGTCTGTGGCATGACGGGGATGACCTGTACCACATCATGTTCGACAGCCAGACCAAAAGCCGTATTCGTGTCGACAGCTTTCCGGCGGCCAGCGAGCTTATCAATACGCTGATGACGGCAATGATTGAAGGTGTACGCAACAACCACGTCCTGCGTCACAAACTGTTCCAGATTGATTACCTCACCACCCTGAGCAATCAGGCAGTGATATCCATGCTGTACCATAAAAAGCTGGATAATGAGTGGCGCCAGGAAGCCGAAGCGCTGCGGGATGCGCTGCGGGCGCAAAACCTGAATGTGCACCTGATCGGCCGGGCGACCAAAACTAAAATCGAGTTGGATCAGGATTATATCGACGAACGTTTACCGGTCGCGGGCAAAGAGATTATCTATCGTCAGGTTGAGAACAGCTTCACCCAACCGAATGCTGCGATGAACATTCAGATGCTGGAATGGGCGATTGATGTCACCAAAGGTTCAAAGGGCGATCTGTTGGAGCTGTACTGCGGTAATGGCAACTTTTCATTAGCGCTGGCGCAGAACTTCAACCGCGTACTGGCCACCGAAATCGCCAAGCCGTCCGTTGCTGCAGCCCAGTACAACATCGCCGCTAACCATATTGATAATGTACAAATTATCCGTATGGCCGCCGAAGAGTTTACGCAGGCAATGAACGGTGTTCGCGAATTCAACCGTTTGCAGGGGATTGATCTGAAGAGTTATCAGTGCGAGACCATTTTCGTTGACCCACCGCGCAGCGGTCTGGACAGCGAAACGGAGAAAATGGTGCAGGCGTATCCGCGGATTCTGTACATCTCCTGCAACCCGGAGACGCTGTGTCAGAACCTGGAAACATTAAGCCAGACGCACAATGTTTCACGTCTGGCGCTGTTCGATCAGTTCCCGTATACGCACCATATGGAGTGCGGCGTGCTATTAACCATTAAAAATCAATAAATAAAATAATAAAAAACATCAAAATTCCCTATATGGTACACGTATGGGGCATTTTATTTTTTAATGCTTACTCTCTAATCAGTCTGGGTTACATTCCCTGCCAAACACTGTCGTCGTGACCATACGCTGAATACATTCGTTACCATACAGGAATGTATTCATGCCAGTACCCGCACGCGAAAGACAGCAGAAACGCCGCGCCGGCCTCCGGGCAAGCGGCAACCTCCGCACCTCTGTAACCCTCAGCAAAAACGCGCTCGTGGTCCTTCGAAAGATCACCGCAGCACATGGCGTGACCCAGAGCGAAGCCATCGAGCTTGGCCTTCTGGCAGCAGCTAAATGGCTTGCTGAGGGGAAAAAAGATGCGTGACCATACCAACGCAGCCACCCAATCAGGCCGTGACCATACAACAAGCATCTCCTGGTATGAGAAGTTCCCGGAACTACGCCCTAATGTTCAATATTTTGATTGCTCAAGGCTATCCGCATCACTCACCCGCGAGGCCTGCCATCAAAACTGGACAGCAGCCTACGCTCGCCGCAAAGACGATACCCCCCTGCGCTTACAGAAGTGTCAGGGCTGCCCCATAGGGAGAGCCCTGCACGATGGCGCGAACGATCCCAGCAGTTGGGCAGACGTGCGCTTATCAAACGAGTGTTTGCGGTGCGGACGGCGAGACCTGAGGGTTATCCCTTCAACGGGTACCTGCGTGAGCTGCTGGAACCGGCGACGTGAAACGGAGAGAGGTCACAACGCACGAGGCGGGAAACTGGTTCACCCAATCATCCTCTCACCGCGTCGCGTCGGGCTACTGGTTGATGGTAAACCCACCTGGCGGCTCATTGATGCTCATCACGAGGGGGAAGCATTGTCGCGGGCGATCCACCAGATTGACGGCGCTAAGTTCCACGGCCAGCAGCCGGGCCAGTCGGTATGGAACAAGCGCGTCGGGCGCTTTCAGTATCGCTGCGATAAACACCCTGGCGAATTCGGCACGCTGTGTGAACAGGTAGACAGCAACGGAGCTACGGAATACGTTTGCCCAGTCTGCCGCCCTAGGGCTGCGAAGGATCTGCCTGAGGCCCGCGTTTGCAGCCCCACCAGCATCCAATCGCGGGAGTTCGTCAAAGAAGTGATGCGCACCTACTGTGTCGAACCCATCGAGAGCTGGACGGCAACGGAACATGTCTGTGACCGGTGTGAACATTACCCGCTGCAGGTGCGAACCATCGGGAAGCAGTTACATTGCCGGTGCCCACTTTGTGATCAGGCAGAATAAAAAAACCCCGCGAAGGGCTTTGTTCATCTTGGTGCGCCAAACGGCTGTGGCGCTGAGACCTTAGTTTGCAGGTTCTGCGTCGGCGCAACCTGCTGTCCTTTATCGTTGACGTGCTGCACCACCAGAGGCTCAGTCGTCACATGGAAGTTCATGCCGCTCGGAGAGTCGTTCGCCGGAAGCTGCGCAGGCAGACGAGCGGCTACACCCGGCACATAATTCTGCGTCTCTTTAGGGAGCCGAGATAACCAGCTGCTCTCTTTACCTGCTTTTCTCGCCCCAGCAATGGCATCATCGACAGCACCCGGACCTGCGTTGTATGCCGCCAGCGCTTTCGCCGGGTCGCCACCGTACTTCTTGAGCAGCGCCGAGTAATAGTCGCGGGCAAACCGCTTGTTTTCAGCCTCAGAGTCATCCTTCAGTGCCGCCACACCGTAGCCGGGAGAGGCGCCAGTACCAGGCATTATTTGTCCTGCACCACGCGCCCCCTTCGGCGATGTGATGATGTTGCCATTCGTGTCGGTGTGGCGGTTGCCTGACTCCTGCGAAAGGATGCCCGCAATCATTGCATCAGTGGACGTGTCCCGGCCGTCGAAATACGTTGCACTTCCTCCCAGGTTGATTGCCCTGTCGGCATTGTAGCTGTTAGCCGCGAGCTTACCGTCTCGTTCGCGCTGGAGCCGCTGAATTTCAGCCTCAGCCGCGTCCATCTCGGCCTTCGCGGCGTTCTGCCGGTCAGTCATAGCCTTGAGCTGCTGATCGCGTGGAAGCTGCGCCTCTTCAGCGGTGGGGATGCCAACCGTGCGGGCCTTAGCAGCGTTGTACCTGGCGGTTTGCTCGGCAATCGCGGGAGAATACGCCCCGGAGATAACCTTTGCCTTGTCATCGTAGTCAGCTTTCAGTACTCGGCGCACTATCTCGGTGCTAGAAACCTTGCCACCCTCGCCCGCCATGTACATGATCCCGTGGCGCATTTCCTGGGTTAATGGGATTAGCTTATCGGCAATCGATGTTTTGATATTATCCAGCGCGGCGCGACTGTCACGGACATCGCTACCCATCGTCTTTTCCTGCTCACGCGAGGAGACGAGCTCGGTTAGTATCTTCTTCTGATCCTGCTCAGAGCCGTTTGCCATAGCATTACGCAGGCGTTCTGCGTCTGTGGCGCTCAGAGCATCGTCACCGGTCCGACTGGATAAACTTGCTGCAACACCGCGGCGATCAGCATCTGAGCCGTACACCTTCGCCAGGTTGGCAATGCCGGTACCGGATAGCTTCGAAATATCGACACCTGAGCCGGAGAGCCCGCGCTCAAGTTCGCCCATCTGGTTAGACTTGATGCTCAGCAGGGACATGGCCTGCCCCATACCAATACCGAGATGGTTCGATGTGGCCATCGCCAGCATTCCGGGATCGCGATAAGCCTTGCGCAGCTCATCCAACGTGCCGCCGAGGAACGTGGTACTTCCGCCCGGACCATTTCTGCGCATGTAACGACTGTAGACAGAGCCATTACCGAACATCTGATCAGCGGTAGCGAAAGCGCCGCCCTCTCGCATGATAGCCATCTGCATCGGGGACAAGCCCATGCGGTTAGCTACGCGGCTGGTGAAGAACTGCGACGCCTCACCTTTCGCCCCGCCAGCCATCAGCGAGCTGTTGATACGTCCAATCATGCCCGACGCGCCCGCCACATCGAGGCCGGGAATACCGGAACTAACTAAAGCAGAAAGCGCGCCGCCGTAGCCGGCTACATTGGCCCGGGTGAGCGAGTTCCGGTTCTGCGAGGTAACATAGCCAGCGATCGACTCCATTACCTCGTCGGCTTTCGCGAAAGCACCAGACTTGCCGATGGTCTCACCAATCAGAAGCGCCATGCGGCGACTATCCTGATCGTTGCCGGTCTGGCGCATACCGCGCATCTGACCAAAGAAGCTCATACCCATAGCGGGATCGAGGCCGAAGCCACGTGCGAACCCGACACCGTTCACCAGCTCGCCGTTCAATTGCCCGTACTTGTCGCCGGAGACGTTACCCAGCTTCGCGAACTGGGTTGTGAGCTTGATCGCTTCCGAATAGGTTACGCCCATGGCGCTCGCATTCGCCTCAACAACGCTCTTCAGCCCCTGGAAGGACACGTTCACATCACCGATGGTACGCTTCAGAGTATCGATATCGATTAGGTTGTCGCGCGCCTTGTCGAGGTTTTCAGTGGCAGCACTGAATGCCTTTCCAATGCCCATTGCAGCCAGGCCACCCATCAATCCCATCAGGCCAGCGCCAAAACCAGCAGACATGCCAGAGCCAACGGAACGGGACGCAATGCCGCCCACTGGCCCCAATTGACCGAGACCTCCCTGCAGGATCTTCCCTGCCTGCGTCCACGAGCTGTTTCCGCCAGACGGACCGCCTGCTGGTGGCATCGATGGCGCAGGAACATTCGGTGTCGGACGACGAGGCGCAGGACCAGGCGCGAAGGAAGCCCCCATGAACACGAGAGCCTCCTGCTGACGACGAAGCCTCGTAGCCTCGTTCAGATACATATTTGACCAGTTGGCCATAAATGGATTGGAGCCGCTTTGCCCGGACTTCTGCATCTTATTCCGCAGCTCACCCTGGATTTTGAGCAGCTTTTCACTCTGCTGAACGAAATACTTGAGGTCTTCTTTCGACTTCAGGGTGATTGGCTCGAACTTCTGCCCATTCGCTTTGGCAACCGCATCGCCCATCGACTTAATACGGGCGTTGACGGCAGCGAGCTGTTTATTGAGTTCCGCACCGTCAAAGTCGGCACTGACAGGGATCTTAATGGTCATATGCTACCCCCGGATTTTGCGCGGCAGTACCAGGCGCTGCTGGCTGCGCAGGGATTTAGCCATCAGCTCAGGGCGGCGCTTGGTGCGGCGCAGGAAGTTGCTCATGGAGTTGTTGAGCGACTTGATCATCTTGTCGCACTCAGCCCCGGCAATCCGTTCCAGTTCTGCGGTAATTGCGTCCAGTTCGGCAGGCTCATCAGCGGTCAGCCCGGAGGCGCGCTTATCTGAAAGATACTTCAGGCGCGATTCTGCGCGCTCACGGCTGGCGGTTTGCCCATTCAGGCTAATCAGGCGGTCTTCGATGGTGCCAAGGTCTTTTTGAGTAGTGTTCATTTTATTAGTCTCTTGATTGAAAATTCAGTCTTTCTTGCCGGTGCGGATTACGGCGCGTTGGCCCTTATCTGGCTGCTTTTCCCCTGGCATGGGGGCGATGGTCAGCCCCTTCAGCAATTCATGGTTCTCAGCCTTCAGCCGGTGCAACCGGGCTAACGCGGGGATGGTTTTGATGAGGAGTTCCATAGGTTCGGCCTCAGTGAACGCCGTTGTCGGCAGGTTTCTGTGCTGCGGCCAGGAGCTGGAGTTGCAGCTCGAAGTTCCGCGTGCGTAGAGTTTCGGTGAGGTAGCCCATGACAGCCGCCAGAACGGCGTTGTCGCCCTGAGCGACAGTCAGCGCACGCTCGATGGTGGCCGGTGCGTATTTGGCTACGGCTTCAAGCAGGCGCTCTTCTGGAGTTGCTTTCGGTCGGCGGCCGTTTGGGTTGCCTTCATGACCAGGGGCAAACTGCCCCTTCTTGTTGCGGTCGGACATTAGCGATCCTCCCATGCCGCGGTGCGGTGGATCACTCGCTGGGTATCTCGCAACATAGGGATGCCAGTGAACTCGCTCAGACCTTGAGCGCGGGCCTCGATCACTGCCGCGGTATGCTCATCAATCAGCGCCAGCTCCAGAGCGCGGATGCGGGCTTTGCGGAGACTAAACAGCGCAGCGTCCTGTGCCTTCTTCAATGCGGCCCCAGCTTCAACCACCAGGCGCTGCGCGGTGAGCGGCTTCAGGTTGTCGGCAGCGACACGCTTGTCTGCCACGATCCCCTGAAGGCTTCCGATGTCGAGGGTGATGGCCTGCAGCTCTGCTGCATCTTCCGGGCGTTCGTCGCCACCGGCACGGCGCGCAACAATCAGATCTCGGACCTGCTGCTTTTCGGCCAGGCGTCGGCCAACATTGGTCCACTCGACATGAGCTGCGTCGTAGCGGGTTTGTTCTCTCTGCAAGCGATCTTCTGCTGCTGCCAGGCGAGCTGCGGCGTTGGTTACTGCTGGGTCATCGGTCAGGGAAGGCATTTCCACCCCTTCGACGACAGAAGCGCCTGCTGAGGCTTCCACGGCGGTATGCGCGAAGCTAACAGTGGAGGTTGTGCGTTCATCGAGGCGCTGCTGGTCTGCGGCACGCTGCTCGCGCTCGGCGGTTGCCTGTTCAGCCTGTGCTGCTGCCAGCCCGCGCTCTGCGGCTAATACAGCGTTGCGGAATGGAGCGGAATCGTCTCCGCGTTCCAAAGCCGCCTGCAAGTTCAGGCGAGCCTGGATGAGTCGTGCTTCTGGTGTAGAATTCATTTTGTGAGCCTTGTCGGTGGTTTAACGGTTTGTTGACGGCTCAATAATGGCATCACGACTCAATAAGACGGGACGCAGGATATAGGGGGAGCGATGAAACTATCCGGCGCAGTGACAGCGCTGGTGGGCGACTACCGGCACGAACCGGGCGCAAATTTGATTGATTTCTCACGCACGAACACCTACCGCCAGTTCGTGGAGGCAGCGGAACAGGCCGGGTTCACCGGGCCAGATATGGAAATGGATTCAGAGTTTTCTGATAGGTCAACGGAGTGGGTGGAGAAAACAGACGATGCGGCGCTGCAGCGATGGGTTCATACAATTATACGTTGTGACAGGTCGAATAGCGATCATCCCACCGCTATTCGCGACGCCTGTTCAGGTGGGCATCTAACCGTCGTCGTTAGACGGTTAGGGATGGAGGAGGCTAAGCCCGCGCAGTAAGCACCATGCCTTCAACACGAAACTCTCTGGCTGCCTGTTCGAGACGTGGGATGATATTTTGTAGAGTAGAGAGCGCATCCTGCCAGCCATCACGAGAGTTACCTAGTTGTGTATCTCCTATAGCCTTGATCAGTTCGTCAGCTGCCCCACTGAGGTCAACGGCAACTTTGTCCCGAAACTCTAGCGGCAGACCGGTTCTCAGCACATCTTCGGCCTCTTGAAGCAAATGCAAATCCATCTCAAGGTTGTAACCAGACGAGATAAATTGCGGCGCGTTCGAACGTCGGCGCTTTGCCGCATTTTTGGCTTCATTCAACTTTTGCAGTAAGGCATTGAGGCTGTCATAGTTTTGCTGGTTGCTATGCCGCTCCACAACAGCATCAACAGCCTCCTTTGCAGATTTTGCTTTGAAATAAGAGACAATCGACACAATTGTGCCAACCACCCCCAGAATGAAGGATGTAACGTCCATTACCATATCCATCGCTAGTTACCTATTCTCTGGATGGATAGCAGCGCTCAGAACGGAAAAAAGCTCGTCACGGGTCATGTCGAAACTTTGTTGACGTGGTATCTTCCTCCAGACCTCCAACATGCGCTGGTAGATCGGGCGAGCAGGCATGTGCGAGTTCCAGTACCCTGATTTTGCCATTGGCAGGTATTCAAAGCGCTTAAGTCGCTCCACCGTGAAGGCCGCGAATCCCATAAATTTGGATTCATTGTTGCCATCGTAGCCAACAAAACGGACGCATGGCATTCCATTTAGCTCTTCTTTGGAAATATTGAGTTTCTGGATAGAGCGGTCGATGGCATCAAACATATCCATCGTGTCCCAGACCTCTTTTGATTCTTCTACGGTCATCACATCTTCGCCATCGTAGATGAAGTCCATGTCCCAGCCGTAAAGCATCTCATAGCCACGCTCTAATGCCTCGCGCTTAACAGCAATATCTTTGGCCTCGTCAGGGTACAGTGCTTCAAGGATCCGAAGCTGGTTGGACATGTTGTATCTTTCAAGGCGTGTCAAAGTGATCATCATAGCTCCCATGAATTCTCGGTTCTGGTAAATCAGAGTCGCGGTAAAGTAACATCAAGGGCTCAACAAAAATTGCCCAACTAAGCACGACAAGCGCGTTTCACACTGGCAGGCGAGATGCCAAATTGAGTTGCGGTAGCCTGGATGCTCGCGTGGTTATCCTTGCGCCATTGAGCAACAGACACGTCGTCGATGGTCTTTTCGCGCCCCAGTGACTTACCCTCCGCCTTCGCGCGTGCGATCCCCGCCATCTGGCGGGATTTGATGTTTGATCGTTCCAGTTCTGCCACTGCCGCTAGCATGGTTAGCATTGCCTTACCCATCGGAGTGGACAGGTCGAACCCCTCCCGAAGGCTGATGACAGAGATCCCTTTGCCTCGCAATGCCTCAACAGAGCTCAGGATATCGATGGTATCGCGCCCGAGCCGGTCAACGGCAGGAACGATGAGAGTATCCCCTTTGCGCGCGTACTTAAACAGCTCCGCGAAGCCAAGGCGATCGATCGCCTTGACTGCGCCAGAGACCCCCTCGTCTGAGAACCACTCATCAACCTTGTGAATCTGTTCGATGCTGTGCCGCTGCGCTTCAACACTCTGCTCACCCGTGCTCACGCGCAGATATCCGATAACTGCCATAGTTTCCCCCGATAGACTAGCTCAAAACCTTTAGCTCACAACATACTGTATGGCTCAAATTTGAGCAACACCTTTGAGCTAGCAGGGAAAGCATCGGCCTGGTATGGCTCACAGGGTGTTCCTTTTGAGCCATCCAACTTATGTCTTTTTAAATAGGAACAACCCACTTTGAAAATGAACAAGCTACAAATTAAGTCATAGCAAGATACTCAAAATTGATGCTTAAAAGGGCAATAGAAGTTATATTAGAATTATCTTCATACTTAGATTAACGCCAGTTGAGGGGTATTTCGACTTATGGCTAACACATTTGACGTTGCAAAATACATCACAGAAAACCTGGGCGAACTCTCCGCGATGAAGCTTCAAAAGCTGATGTATTATTCACAAGCTTGGAGCCTCGTTTGGGAAGAGGAGCCTCTTTTTACAGATGATTTCGAAGCTTGGGCCAACGGTCCTGTGCTACCAAATCTGTATGCCCGTCACCGGGGCATGTTCAAAGTCGACTCATCTCTTTTTGAGGATGCTGACTCTTCTAAATTGTCTGAAGATGAGCAAACCAACATCAACAAGGTCTTAGGTTTTTATGGTGAAAAGACAGCTCAATGGTTAAGTAACCTTACACACCAAGAAGATCCGTGGATTCTCGCTAGAGATGGCTTGCCTGCTGGCGCAGTATCCCATGAGGTTATTCCTCGTGCAGCAATGCACGAATACTACTCATCTCTTTAACAAATCGTGTTAAAGAAAAGCGAAGCGAGAGCTCTCAGAAAAATGCTTGCCCAAAAGAAGTTTGAGGCGAGCAAGGAGAGCTTTATTGCTAAAGTAAACGAAACTTACCAACCGAAAACAATTGTTGAGCCTTCCAACGACGAACTTCCTCGTCTCGCCCCGCATTTAGCCCGTGCCAAAGAAGCAGAAAAAGCTGATCTACAACCTAAAGCACTTAAAGATGGCAGTAGATTTTCTTCACGTATAAGTTGGTGTTGCACCAATGCGGATTTAAAAGATTCTTGGTCTTGGGGGGAACTAAGGGCATGGGAGCCTAAAGAATGGGATGAAATCATTCATCCACCCTTCAAAGAATTTGAAAAACTCACTTGGCAAGAAGTGGATAGCCACTCTTCCGACAGTGGTCACAAAAAACATCACAGCCATGACTTAGCCGATCTTTGCCAAGAAGCACAAGAACGCTGGAAGGCCCTAAATTTTGAACAATTTGATACTATTTTCCGTTTCCGTATCGGCAACGTTGAACGGGTATGGGGATTCATTCTTCAGGCCCATTTCTACATAGTCTGGTGGGATCGTCGGCATAATATCTACCCCACTGAACCAAGTTAAACTATGTATTAGCAGTCTCTTTTCCAAATTTTTCGGTGGTTAAAGCACAACTTATCAGTTTACCCAACTCACTCCAAATCTTCAGATAAAGTCCATTTTTACGGCATTGCTTTGCCCTATCACTCAATAAACTCCTCCTATCCTTATCGTGTATCACCTTCCCCTTAGCTGTATCAGTAATAAGAAACTCACCACAATTAATACATGTATACCAATAGATATTACCGTAATCTTTTTCATTAATCGTAGCATCACCATTACCGCATAAAATACAATCGGCCATATGTTTCCCTTATTTATTTTCCGCTAGGCACTGAGCCCGCAGGTCGTTACGCTGGATGGCGTAACAGATGCCGGAGTCCTTATGTGCTTTAGCTCTGCACAAGGAACGGTAATCGGAGTCGCTAACCGAATAACACGCCCCTGCGTTGGTGGCAGTACCGGCTATGGCTGGGGCGCCCAAGATAACACTTAGCATTATGATGCCCTTAATCATTGGCTTTCTCAGAATCGGCATTGACGATTTTTACGGTTCTTTCAATGGCGGCTCGACATTGCTGATCAACGTTAGCAGGTTCGACCTTACCATTTTCTGCAATCCTGGCTCTCAGTTTTGCTGCAAAAGCTTTCTCCTGCGACGTTTTTGCTATTTCGTCTGCATGGAACATGACCGCACAAGAGCCAAATAAAACGGCATCCTCAATAAGTTGCTCAGTCGAAGTGGGCACAACTTTATCTGATGACTTGCTGCGCTGATCATATTTATCAGCAGCAGATTTAAATTCAGGGGTAAACTCAATATCGTTCAAGCTAATTGAAGCTGTAAACTCATCGCCACCAGAAAAAGTCCATAAGTGAACAGGGATATAGCCGCCTCTCTCGCTGAACCAGCAGCCCCTAGCATGGGGAAAGGAACGTTGAAGCCTGCGATCATAGATATCTGCAACAGCTTCCTTGTGCCCCCGGCATTCGGGATGAGTAGAATCCACCGATGTCAACGTAATAGTCATTACATCAGAATTATTACGTTCCTGACTGAAAGAACCAATGTTCATTGCTAACAGGGGAAATGAGACTACAACAAAAACCAAACATACAAAACGAGATGCCATATTGTGTTCCCCGATCCATCATTTGTGAAACTAGAGTAGCGTCCATTTTCCCTGTTTGTCGTCTGGTTTATTCACATTCCAAGCGTTTAATCACATCATCCACCGGCTCAATTTCCAGCGCGAATTCATCGAGTATCAAATCGAAGTCAGCAGGCATTTCCAGTCCCACAACCTCTTGCACCGCCAAGCCAGCACCCAGGCCAGCCAACTGCTCAAGCGCCTCACCATCACCATTAACTGCTGCTTTCATCAGTTTGCGCTCAGTAGCACGACGCTCCTTTAATTCTTGTGGCATCGCCATAGTCATTCTCTCTCGATAACCACTTGAATTTTGGTCTGGCCGTCAGGCCCGGTATCGATCCCCCAGGCGCGTCGTTCGCCGTCTTGCGACAGCTTTGTTGCGCGGGCGAGGTCTACCGCCAGTTTGGCACGGTCGCCGTTCCTGTCCCTCGCCGCCTCGTTGGCGATCAGTCGGACAACCTTCCACTCAGCCCGATGACGGATGATGACTTCGCCCCGCTGCATCACAGCCTCGTCCTCGGTGGCATCCACCAGCGCCTGCTGCCGTTCTTCGGGTGTCGCGCTCTCAGGAGTAGCCGCCAGTTTGGTAGCCACTCGGTGCGCTCGCTCGGTCAGTTCTGGGGTAGCTTTTACCCGCTGCCAGGCATCAGCTTTCGCCCAACGTTCAACGGTGCGTGGACTGGTGCCTATCTCTGCGGCGATCTGTTTGACAGTCTGCTTGCCTGCCTCATAGAGAACCTTAGCGGCATTGCGCACGTCCTTTCCTTGCGCCATAAGTGTAACCCTCATCTGTCGTATTACCGACAGCGTAATGTCACGCTTTGTCGCATCGCTGGATTTTTAAACGGGGTCAGGAATACGCGGAAGCGTCAGGATAAGGCGTTAAAAAAGTCTCTACGTATTGCCACCAGCAGCAAAACAGCCGCTTTTCAAAATGTGAGGAACTTTCAGAGCCCTCACACAATCCTCACATTGGAACCCGTTGATAGATATAGAGATGTTAGGAATGTAAGTAATGTAAGGATATAAAGGTATATATAGGAGAGTAGAGAGCTGTACCTTTCTTTAGCTTTATCTACCTGTAATTTTTCCCCTCTCTATGTAGTTATGTATCCCGAAAATTCCTCACATCCTCACATTTTGCGTTTTAGCCTTATCAATCAAAGGAATTCCGCGTTAGGGGCACCCTCACACACCCTCACCACCCTCACACTTGGGCGTTTTTTTGAACCGTTTTGAGCGTTAGGCGACCGGCATAGGATCGTTTCAGAGACCAAAAAACCCGGAACAGTGTCCGGGCGTACTTGGCGGGAAGTCGATTTGTCAGATCGGCAGTTGGTTATCATCAACATCAATCAGAGCTCGCAACGGGATCGCTACGCCGTTACGTGAAGCTTTACCGATGCGGAAGGGTTTGCCCGACATCGCGTCGGAGCCATCGATACGGCGCATCCGGTCATGAAATCCGGTTGAGAACTTGGTACCCTCCATCAGCGCCAGCAACTCACGGTTTGCCGTATGGAACTTAACAACGCCGTCAACCGGGAACACCTTAATGCCGAACATCTGGAGCTGGTGGTTCGCGTTCTTCCACGTCATGGCCTCGCAGTCTGACATTCCAGCCGCATACTCAATCAGATCCCCAATAGTCATGCGCATGCCGCCGCCAACGTTGACCGGTGTAGCAACCAGCGTCGCGATGAGGCTCACCTCTTCCTCCACGTGCGTCGTCTTGCGCTCGGTCCAGTCAATTTCCGATATGACGCGTTCTGCGTCTTCGAAGGCCGGGGCTGTGCTGTTCCGCAGACACCAAGCACCAGCGAGCAGTGCTCCAATCTGATCACCGTTGCGCTGGCTCTCAAGAGTGACGGCAGCCGCCCGACTGAAAACCTCGATAGCGGTATTTATGGTGCCAGCCATATCAATGGCGCGACGCATCATGCGGTCACCGATGTGCATATCAGCCGCTAGTTCCCGAAGGTGTCCTGACAGAATTTCCCACGGGGTATCATTAACGCGGTCCGTCTTCGGGCGCAGGTGAAGTACCTCAACACGCTCAATGTCCTGAGCCTGTTCCAGCGAAACGCCGATACTACTCAGGCAAGCCATAGCACGCAGCGCGAATGCCTGGTGGCTGCCACTTACCGTTCCGCGATAAGTCTTGGCCACCGTCTCGCTACTGCTCTGCCGCAGCAGGCCGATAACCTGCTCGATCTTGGCCTTCGCCTTCTGGGTGTCAGCTTCGGTCTCGTCAATCAGCAGCGGCCGAGCCTCGCTGCCCAGCGCCTGGCGTAAGCCAGCCTCAGATGAATCGCCGTTAGCGAATAGCGGGGAACCCTGTGGCATGAGAATACGCACGAACTTATCCATGACGGAGGTCTTCCCTGAGCCCGCACCGCCCGTAATCCAAGCGTGTGGTCGCCAGTTCAGAGCGCCGCAAATAGGAGCCAGGAACAACCAGCCGCAGAGAAGATCCGCGCTCACTACTCGCTCCCAGCGGAAGAGCCGTGCTGTATCGAGGATTTTCTGGCCTTCAGCGTCGCTGATTGCGCTTTCGGAGATGTCGCCCAGCGCTTTCGCACGCTCATATACGAAACGGCTAGATATCTTGTTCAATGGGGTGACGGTACCGTCCACCAGCAGCCGGTCGCCCAGATGGACAACTAGCCGCCCTTGGTCAAGCCACGCGCCACGCCCGCGGACGCACTCAGGATCGTAGATGCCGCGCTTCTGTGCCAGATTGAACAGCCAGCTCAGCGCCATCTTCTTATTGATGCCGCCTTTCTCGCCTGCGAAATGGGTTTCCCACCAGTTCGGGTGAGCGAGTTCGACCAGCGCGTTATCGGTGAATTCATTTGTCTTGTAGCTGCGAACCTGGCCGCGCCCGTGGTGGTAGATAAACGTGCGATCCCGGTCATAGCCAACGACAGTAAAGCCACTGTCCTCTATTCCGTTGTCATCAGCACCGGACTGAATCGCGGCGTTGTCGTTTGCCGGCGCTGGCTTCTGCGTCTTCTCAACCGGCAGCTCTGCCACCGGCTCAGGCTCTGCTTCGACGACTGGCGGATTCAGTGCCAGCTCGAACGCGTCACGCACTACCTGAGCACCCTCCCTCATGAAGAGGTCATTGAAGTCAGTCGGCTCACCGTCAAGTGTCTGGAACTCAGGAACGACCAGAACACCACTGACAGCCTTAGCCGCTTTCTCGGCGAAGTGAAAGCCCGGATTCTCAACTGGCTTGGTGGTCCAGCGGTCGTTATCTGCTGCGACGACGATAACGGCACGCTTCCCGAGCGCCTTCATACGGTCATGGATTGTCTGCGCCACCGCTACCAGGTTGCCTGCGTCAAAGCAGACGAGCACCAGGTGTCCGGTACACTCGTGAATTGACGCACCAGTGGCGTAACCTTCCGCCAGAACGTAGACGGGATCGCCGTTGTGCAGAAGCGGCTTGCTGCCGATAGTGTGGAACAGGCCACGCTTCGCGCCATCCAGGAAGTAGTCTTTATTGCGGTCACCCATCGACTTCAGCTTCGAAGGGAAGATGGCCTGTAGTGAATGGATTTTACGCGTGCGGTCGCAGATAGGCACCAGCAGCGCGTTATCGGAGATGTGGCGCACCTCACCAGTGTCCGCATTCACCTTCTCCCATTTCCCGACACGTAGGCCGTGAGGCTTCACGCCTTTCGAAAGCAGGTATGGATGATCATCCTTGGCATCCAGGCAAGCATCCCACAACGTATTCGCAGCAGCTGCAGCAGCCTCGTGCTTGGCTCTGGCCGCTGCATCTTTCTCCGCTCGCTCGCGGGCCACGCGCTCAGCATAGGCCTTCTTCTCTTCGAGCGACATTGCCTCGGTCTGCTGGAAGGACTGCCACTGGAATTTATGATCGCCGTGGCGCTTATTGCAGCCAAACATGCCAGCAGGCTTCTCGTCAAAGTGCAAAATTGCCCAAGCGTTCCGGCTCCCACGCGCGTCACCTTCGACATGGTACCGGTGCAGAGTGCCGTCAGCTACGATCTGGTCGCGGACCTCAATGCCCTGTCCGAACATGGCATCACGGAACTGCTCGATGGTTGCCGCCAGTGACATGTTCATGCAGTCACCTCCCCGCCAAAACGGATCTGGAACAGGTCAACAACCGCGTCGATTGCATCGCCCAGTTGTAGCTCAGCCGGCTCCATACTGTTGTCAGGAGCGAAATGGACAACCTGCCCATCTTCAGAAAAATCAAGAATCGCACAGCCGTGCCCGGTGCATGGAATGCAGCCAGGCGTAACGCCTATGACGTAGATGCGGCGGAACGTGCGCATTCCGGTCTGGCGGAGGATATTAGCCAGTGGGGTTGTGCCAGCTACTGAACGGCCGCCAGTAGACCAGGAGATCGGGGTTACCTCACGGAACGGAACCCCGAACATCTCCATCACATGGGGGATGAAATCTTCATCAAACACGGTATTTGAATCCCCTGCGTTGGCGTTGAACCGGTCGAGCGCAGCAATGATCGCGCCATGGCGAAGAGTTGAATATCTGCTCAAAATACAATCTCCAATTACATCTTTTTTGAGCAAAACCGCTTGACGATTTCTGACTACAGCGTCAGAATTGTTATTGTCTAGGTAACAAATCAAGTGTTAAGCCATTATTTCAATATTTTGGTTTTGCCATAAGAACCCGCATAAAGCGGGTTTTTTATTGCCCATTTGCAGCCAAACGGCGCTGCTCAATCTCTTTCAGAACATCTTTCCTGAGCCACGCGTTTTTATTGCGTGTCAGCTTAAATGGCTTTGGAAATAAACCGTCCTTAATCTCGCGATACAACGTCGCTCGCGAGCATCTCAGCAGATCCATTACTTCCGGAAACAACACGTGCTCTTTCACGCTTCCTCCTGACTCTTTGGGGTCTTAGTGAGTCTGCCATCACTACGAATCATCATGAGACGGTTCACTCAAAAAAAATTGCAGCCGAAACGGCTACGACGCTTGCCGGCGTGAACAACACAATCAGCAGTTCGGCGGCAGTGAGGCTGAGCAACTCATCAATGTAACGTTTCATTTTGCATCTCCAGTTAGCCCTTCCACAGGCGAGAGTGCAGCTGATGGCAGTGGAAGAAGCCTGGAGAGACTCATCGATGCGACTCGATTTTTGCCACCAGCCGCAGGTTTTGCTTTCTGGGCCGAGCTCTCCGGATGCGGAGCTTGCTGCTTCCTCTGGGGGATATTAGCGTCGCCTCCGAGGCCATGACAAGCCATAACAGATTGAAATTGTTTAATCTTTTTTGATTAAGCTATCTAAATCTCCAACGATTAAAATGGATTTCATAGGGTATTCATCTTTTATGATGTAGATAGTTATTAGAATAATTATCAGTATCTTTTAATTTCTTTTTTTCCTAATAATCAAAAAACAGACACCAAAACTTGATCGAATCAAATTGAGAGCAAAAAACACTCACTCACAAAATTCACAAAATTCACAAAATTCACAAAATTCGCAAACCATGTTATGGTGATATAAATTTAACCGATAAGGGGAAGAGAAGATGAATGCACCCACCCACCTGAAACACAAACCAATCCTGGAAGTAGCTGGCTACAACGAAATTGATGGCCCATATAATTCAGAAAAAACAGATGCGAAAGCACTGTCCTTAGGGCTTGCTCAATGGAATGATGCTGGTGAAACAGATCTCTCTGTTAAGACGTGGCGTGAAGTAGATGGCCGGTGGTCACGTCTTTCTGAAGAACTGCCTATTCATAGGGCGTTAGACCTGGCGACATTAGCCGTTAATGCCATTGACTATGCTAAAAATGGCGCTTCGCTTTTAGATGAAGGCGATTTCAAAATTGCTAAATGCAAAACCAACAGCAGCCTGGAAAGACTCATGCACGATAAACTGGGATCTAATGATAAGGATATCGACTGCTCATTGGTTCGATTAGCGAAAGCGCTTAAAAAACTAGGTTATTAACAAACCTCACCATGGGAGGAATCGCGCATAGCGATTCGCTCCTCTATCCATGCCAGAACCTCAGTACTCACCCAACCAACAGCCGGACGGCGGGAACTTCTCCCGGATAGAACAACGGGGCGAGGGAACTCCCCATCAGCAATGAGCGAATACATCGCCGATTGACTTATACCAACAAGGTCCAAAACCTGCGCCCTTCGTAAAATGACTTTTTGTTGTTCCGCCATTGCCTGTAAACCTCCGCAATTAATTACTTGAGGAGAAGATATAATGGCAAATCAATCATAACAACATGAAAAGTATAGATAATCAGGCTATCAAGCTGTTGCTCTAAATTCTCGAAAAATGGAAAAACAGCCACTTAAAAAGCGGCTGAATTTTTTAGGGCGCACATAGGGCGCAGATGAACAGCACTAAATGCTAAAAATTAGAGGCACGGGATTCTTCTGGCAGCTCCGCGAACACCAGCCCACGGACGGATAATTGAGCGAATACGGGACGAATCAATCGTGATGAGTAGTTCTCCCCACGCATTCAGAACATCGCGCTGTCCACCAAGCGGATCATCTGGATCTGGGTGTGAATAAATCGCCATCATCCCAGGAAGAACATGGCCCACTACCCGCTCAATATCAGCCGCATTGATCCTTAGCTGGGCAGCTCGCTCATGAAGCCGGCTGACGAATGTACGGCGCAGATCATGAGGCGTGAAACCTTCAATTTCTAATAGATTATCTTCAATACACCGCCGCACCGAAGCCGGAAAGATTTGCTTTCCATTCGTGGCGGGCCAAACCAACTCATTACTTGTACCAATAACTGCGAGCTGTGCTCGTAAAAGCTGGAGCATATACTGGCTCAAAGGAAGAACTCTTGAGTCTTTTGATTTCGTTCTACGATCAACTGCTGTCTTAGGGATTCGCCAGGTTCCATTGTCAATATCTACTTCAGTACGACGCATCTCAAGGACCGCGCTGATACGTTGCCCACAAGCCAACGTAAACTTCAGTAATCGACGATTAGCGTCACGAGTATGCCAAAACGTCAATTGCGTTAAGAGGTTTCGAATCTCAGACATACCCAAGTTCCGCTCTTCTACTCCTGTCTTACCGCCAAAGGATTTCGCTGGTGAATAGCGTAACGGATCGTCGGTAAGCAGTCCGCGACTAATAGCGTGGCGGATCGTTTTTTTTATAAGACGGTATGCTGCTGCAATTTTGCCATGCTTGAGCAAGCCGTTAGAGTGTCGCCAGGTAGGCCCAGAGATGATTTTGGCAAAATGAACGGGGCCAAAGTCAACGATAGGCACCGTTTTAAGCGCTGCTCGAAGGTCACGATCAAAAATCTGGGTACTCTCCTCCGGGCGTGATTCCCCATGGGTCCCTCCCTGGTATAGGTCATCAAAGACTTGAGCAAATAAAATAGTATTTGCCTTTTCTTGTGCTAGTTTTCGTTCAACCTCAAAACGAGGATTCTTACCTGCGGAGACAAGCTTGCGATGGTTGCCAGCCAGATCGCGTGCTTCTTTTAAAGTGAGCCCCTTTCTTCCGGATGGATCTGCAGGACCAAGCGTCACTTTATCCGGTTTGCTATGTAGCCTAAAACGATAAACCCAGCTCATGCCACCAGAAGGGAGCACCCGCAGGAACAGACCAGGCACCTCACCTGCCCTCTGGAAAAATTCTTTGTCTTCCGGCTTAACGTTTTTGAATGCTTGAGCATTTAATAACGAGCGTCTCTCCGTTTCAGACATAACAATGCCCCTGCATCAAAAATGGTACATATCAGGGTACATATTTTTCTTGGATAGTGGGATATAAAAATGGACTAATACGGAATTTATTTTACTCAAAAATGAGTAATTCATATAACAATCATTTAGTTACAAAAGTATCACGTAATGTAACGGAAGAATGTGGAATATCTAACTTCATACACGCACCATATGGAGTGCGGCGTACTGTTAACGAAGAAGTAAGACTGAACGGAGGCCGGATAAGCACTGCCGGTTCAGATTGCCGGATAGCGGCTTTGCCTTATCCGGCCTACAGCTACAACTGTTACTCCGCGATTTCCTGCTTACGGTTACGCACTTTAAAGCCGATCCAGAACACCAGAATCACCGACAGTACCGCCGGGAAGAAGTTAGAGCCAATATCCGGATATTCAGCACGTACAACGGTGCTGTACAGCAGAACACCGAGAATAAAACAGGCTGCAGCCAGGCCCGGTAACCCCACAGGCATGGTGCGATTCTGGTAACGTTGATGCAGACAGTAAACCGTCAACACCAGCGAAATAATCGGGAATACAGAGAATGGCACAATGGAGCTAAACAGCGCCGCGAATGTGCCATTGATCGATAAGCCAGCAACCAGCGCCAGCAGCAGCGTACCTTTATCTTGACCTGACTGTTTCATTGCTCGTCCTTCTCGTTACTCGGAGTGGTGCGTCATCTTCTCTTGTTCACGGCGGTACCAGTAAAATGCGCCTTTGGCGATCATGCGCAGTTGCAATACCAGCCGCTCTTCCAGCTGCCGACGCTGTTCAGCGCCAACATCCAGTGCTTCTGCCCCGGCACTGAACACAATCGTTACCATCGCTTCGGCTTGCGCTTCAGTAAACGCGCGAGGCATATGGTTTTCGAGTTCAAGATAGTCCGCAAGTTCCGCAATGAAGTGCTGAATTTCACGCGCAACCGCTGCACGAAACGCTGCGGAGGTGCCCGAACGCTCGCGCAATAATAAACGGAAGGCGTTGGGATTGTTGCCGATGAACTCCATAAATGTTGAGACCGAGGTACGGATCACACTACCGCCTTTGGCGATACGCTGACGTGCCTGACGCATCAACTGGCGCAGCATCAGACCACTCTCATCCACCATCGTCAGGCCGAGCTCATCCACATCGCGGAAATGGCGATAAAACGAGGTTGGCGCAATGCCCGCTTCACGAGCAACTTCTCGTAAACTTAGGCTGGCAAAACTACGCTCAGCGCTGAGTTGACTAAATGCGGCTTCTACCAGCGAACGCCGGGTTTTCTCTTTTTGTTGCGCTCTAACGCCCATCACGATGTCTGAATCCTTCCACATACCTTGCTGGCACTATACCAGAGATTCGGCGGTTGGCATGGCTTTGTGAATGATTGTTTACGCGCAGTTTGTGCTTCGACTTCGCAAAAAAGCACAACGATAATTGGGTTATCCCAACAACGATGTTACTATTCTGTTGCTTTTATGTATAAGAACAGGTAAGCCTGACCATGTCACATTCCTACGATTACGATGCAATAGTAATAGGTTCCGGTCCCGGCGGCGAAGGCGCTGCGATGGGTCTGGTTAAGCAAGGAGCGCGCGTCGCGGTTATTGAGCGCTATCATAACGTCGGCGGAGGCTGTACCCATTGGGGCACAATCCCGTCGAAAGCGCTCCGCCACGCAGTCAGCCGTATTATCGAATTCAATCAGAACCCACTGTACAGCGACCATTCCCGACTTCTTCGTTCTTCTTTCGCCGATATTCTCAACCATGCTGATAACGTAATTAATCAGCAAACGCGTATGCGGCAAGGTTTTTACGAGCGCAACCACTGTGAAATTCTGCAGGGAAATGCCCGTTTCGTTGACGAACACACCCTTGCTCTGGAATGTCACGACGGTACAGTGGAAACACTCACCGCAGATAAGTTTGTTATTGCCTGCGGCTCGCGCCCTTATCATCCAACTGACGTCGATTTTTCGCACCCACGCGTTTACGACAGCGATTCTATCCTCAGCCTGCATCACGAACCTCGCCATGTTCTGATTTATGGCGCAGGCGTGATTGGATGTGAATATGCGTCTATCTTCCGAGGAATGGATGTAAAAGTTGATTTAATCAACACCCGCGATCGTCTGCTGGCATTCCTCGATCAAGAGATGTCCGATTCGCTCTCATACCACTTCTGGAACAGCGGCGTGGTCATTCGCCACAACGAAGAGTATGAGCGGATTGAAGGCTGTGATGACGGCGTCATCATGCACCTGAAATCCGGTAAAAAGCTGAAAGCAGACTGTCTGCTGTACGCCAATGGTCGCACCGGTAATACCGATTCGCTGGCACTGGGAAATATTGGTCTTAAAACGGACAGCCGCGGGCAGCTAAAAGTAAATAGCATGTATCAGACCGCGCTGCCGCATGTGTATGCCGTTGGCGATGTGATCGGTTACCCAAGCCTGGCATCTGCAGCTTACGATCAGGGACGTATCGCCGCTCAGGCACTGGTCAAAGGCGAAGCCACCGCACATCTGATCGAAGATATTCCCACCGGGATTTATACCATTCCTGAAATCAGCTCCGTCGGTAAAACCGAACAGCAGCTAACGGCAATGAAAGTCCCCTACGAAGTCGGTCGCGCCCAGTTTAAACATCTGGCACGAGCGCAAATCGTCGGAATGAGTGTCGGAACGCTGAAGATTTTGTTCCATCGCGAGACCAAAGAGATTTTGGGGATCCATTGCTTTGGGGAACGCGCAGCCGAAATTATTCATATCGGTCAGGCGATCATGGAGCAAAAAGGTGGTGGTAACACCATCGAGTACTTCGTTAACACCACCTTTAACTACCCAACCATGGCAGAAGCCTATCGGGTAGCCGCGCTAAACGGCTTAAACCGCCTGTTTTAACGCTTTGTCGAAATGGCCATCCATTGCCCCACGGATGGCCTCTGCCAGCTGTTCATAACGGCTGCGTAACGGCGATCCCGGACGATAGACGAGACCAATAGTACGGCGCGGTTCCGGCTTAATGCACGGCAGATAGACCACACCATCACGCTTACGCTCTGGCGGAACGGCCAGTGCAGGCAGCAAAGTAATGCCACTCCCTGCCGCGACCATATTGCGCAGCGTTTCCAGACTGGTTGCCCGGAAATGGGTGTCTTCATCGGCGCCGGCTTCAAAGCAGAAGCCCATCGCCTGATCGCGCAGACAGTGCCCATCTTCCAGCATCAGCAGTTTTTCACCGGCTAAATCTGACATCGGCACACAGTCGCGGTTTGCCCATGGGTGATCTTCATAGATCGCCAGCATCATAGGCTCATCAAACAGCGGCACTTCAATGAACGCCTCACTTTCCTTGACCAACGCCAGGATCACGCAGTCGAGCTTACCGCTATCCAGTTGCGCCAGCAGCTGATGCGTCTGCGCTTCATGCAGGTACATTTCCAGTTTCGGGAAGGTCTGGTGCAACATAGGGATAATATGCGGCAACAGGTATGGTCCCACCGTTGGGATCAAACCAATGTGCAGCGGGCCAGACATTGTCTCGCCTTGTTGGCTTGCCATTTCCTTGAGCACTTTGACCTCGCGCAGCACGGTACGCGCCTGATCCACCAGCAGTAAACCTGCCTGAGTGAACAGCACTTTACGGCTCGTACGCTCCAGCAGCATAACGCCCAGCTCATCTTCCAGTTTGCGGATTTGCCCGCTAAGCGTTGGCTGGCTGACATGGCAGGAGTCCGCCGCTCGCCGGAAGTGACGATGCTCGGCTAGCGCCACCAGGTATTCAAGATCACGAATATTCATTATTCATCCTCCATCGCCACGATAGTTCATGGCGATAGGTAGCATAGCAACGAACGATTATCCCTATCAAGCTTTCTGTTTAATAATGCACCACAGAAACGGAACGGTACCCTTTAACCCTTGAAGCGCCTGTCCGTTCTCATACTCGAAATAACTAAAGCCAACGTGAACTTTTGCGGACCTCTGGTCCGCATTTTTTTTGCATAAAAAAGCCCGGCGTCGCAAAGCTCGGCCGGGTTATGGTTTGGTAGGCCTGATAAGCGTAGCGCCATCAGGCAGAACGACACACAGTGCCGGATGGCGGCTTCGCCTTATCCGGCCTACAGACGCGCCTTCGCATCGTCGATTGCCTGCGCAACCTGCTGCGGCGATACGCCGCCTTTCGCCGCACGTTTATCCAGACAGGATTGCAGGGAGAGTATCGGATAGACGTCATCGCCAATGACGCTGCTGAACTTTTGCAAGTCGGCCAGCGACAATGCTTCCAGCGGTTTACCCTGACGAATCGCCTCAACCACCGTCTCACCTACAATATGGTGTGCTTCGCGGAACGGAACACCTTTGGCAACCAGATAATCCGCCAATTCAGTGGCGTTGGCATAACCCTGCTGCGCCGCTTCCTGACAACGCGGGCGTTTCACCTGAATGCCGTCCAGCACCAGCGCGGCCATGTGCAAACAGTCCAGCCAGGTATCGAGTGCATCGAACAGGCCTTCTTTGTCTTCCTGCATGTCTTTGTTGTACGCCAGCGGCAGACCTTTCAGTGTCATCATCATACCGGTCAGCGCACCTTGTACGCGGCCACATTTGCCACGGATCAGCTCTAATGCATCCGGGTTTTTCTTCTGTGGCATCAGGGATGAACCTGAGGTTACACGATCGGATAATTCAACAAAGCCTGCTTCGCCGGTGTTAAAGAAAATCAGATCTTCAGCAAAGCGCGACAGATGCACCATGCCGATAGAGGCATCAGAGAGCAACTCCAGGACATGGTCACGATCGGAAACGCTGTCCAGGCTGTTGCGGGTTGCCGAGGCAAAGCCCAACCAGCCAGCCAGCTGCTCGCGATCGATTTCGTAGGCAGTACCCGCCAGTGCGCCACAGCCTAACGGGCTAACGTCCAGACGCTTAAGCGCATCCTGCAGACGGCTCTCATCACGCGCCAGCATTTCGACATAAGCCAGACACCAGTGCGCAAACGTCACCGGCTGTGCACGCTGCAAGTGCGTATAACCCGGCATAACCGCGTCCTGATTATTTTGCGCGGTGTCGACTAACGCGCTTTGCAACTGACGATTGGCTGACAGTAATTCGATAACCGTGTCTTTGCACCACAGTTTAAGGTCAGTTGCGACCTGGTCATTACGGCTACGCCCGGTGTGCAGTTTTTTACCTAACTGCCCGACTTTATCAATCAGCTTGCCTTCCACCCAGCTGTGAATATCTTCGGCATCGCTTTGCAGGATCTGCTGCGGGTCCAGGCGTACCTCTTCCAGCAGATTATTCAGCGCTTCTTCCAGCTGTAGTTGTTCATCAGCAGTCAATACACCGACGGTTACCAGCGCTTTGGACCAGGCCACAGAGCCGACAATATCCTGCTCTGCCAGGCGGTAATCAAAACGCAACGAGTCGTTGAACTGTTTGAACCGCTGATCTGCTGCCTGTGTAAAACGCCCACCCCAAAGTGCCATAACGAATTTCCTTAATATGATATTTTTGCCCGATGGCGCTGCGCTTACCGGGCCTACAAAACCCATGTCGGCCGGATAAGGCGAAGCCGCCATCCGGCACATTAATAGTTAAGCCAGAATACGCGTACCAATCGGCGTGCCGTTAAACAGCGCCGGGAGTTGCTCAGCATGACGCCAGGAAGCGATATCTACCGGGCGGCCCAGCGTACGCGCAGCATCCAGCGCCGCATTGACCTTCACGATCATGCCATCGGTAATAATGCCCTGCTCAATCAACTGTTCCGCTTTCGTCGCGGTCATTTCGGCAATACGCTGGCCTTTACCATCCAGAATACCGCTCACATCGGAGAGCAGGATCAGATCCGCACCCAGCGTTGCCGCCAGCGCCGTCGCCGCCTGATCGGCATTGACGTTCATCAACAGCCCATCTTCAGTAACGCCAATGGAACTCACTACCGGCAGAAATCCCCCTTCCAGCAGCGTGTTAATCAGCTTAGGCGAACCCGGCTGCGCCAGTCCAACGTGACCTAACTCTTTATCGAGCGGCGTCACTTTTACACTGTCGCCATCGCCAAGATACAGACCCACAGAGGCAATTTGATGTTTCTTCGCCCAGGCCAGTAAGGTTTTATTCGCGGTTCCCGCCAGCGCCCCAGTGATGATGTCGATTTGATCGGCTGGCGTAACACGCAGACCATTTTTCTTTTTCACCGGCAGATTAAGTTGTTTCATCAGTTCGTCGACCACGCAGCCACCACCGTGCACAATGACCAGCGGACGCTGATGCGACTCGCGATAATTTACCAGCGCGGTAAACAGACGCTCCAGCGCCTCTTCGCTATCCAGTAAAACGCCGCCCAGCTTGATAATTAATGGATTCATCATTGCACCCTTAAATAAGAGACTGCGTCTCAGCAAAGCCGAAACGGATATTTGCGCACTGCATAGCCTGTGCCGCCGCGCCCTTCAATAAGTTATCTTCCGTCGCTACCACAATCAGATGTTCGCCCTGCACAGCAAATCCGATATCACAGAACGGTAAGCCAACCACGTTTTTCAGTGCCGGAACGCCTTTTTCATACAGACGCACCAGCGGTTTATCGCTGTATGCCTGTTGCAGTGTCTGCGCGACCTGAGTCTGAGTGACACCCGCATTCAGACGGCAGGTAATGGTTTCCAGTATCCCACGCGGGAAATTGCCCAGATGTGGAGTGAAGATCACCTCCGTACCCAGGTGAGTAGCGATTTCCGGCTGATGGCGATGAGTAAACACGCCATACGGTTGCAGGCTCACCTCACAGAAGCTGTTCGAAATAGCGGCTTTACGGCCCGCACCACTCACCCCGCTGGTGGCGTTAATCACCGGCCACTGAGTCAGGTCCAGCAGCCCGGCATCAATCAGTGGTTTCAGCGACAATTGTGCCGCCGTCGGGTAACAACCCGGAACCGCAATCAAATTCGCATCTTTCAGTCTGTCTGCACTCCACTCAGCCAGACCGTATACCGCCTGTTCCAGCAGTTCAGGATGCTGATGGGTAAAGCCATAGTATTGCTCATAGAATGCGCCGTCGTTTACGCGGAACGCGCCCGAGAGGTCAAACACCACACACCCGGCGCGCAGAAACTGCGGAGCCAGATCATGACTGACCTCATGAGCCGTCGCGAGAAACACAACGTCCACCCCTGCGCTAAACTCGCTGATATCGGACATTGGCTGTAACGGCAAATCGACAATGCCTTTTAGCTGCGGATGTAAATCGGAGATTAATTTTCCTGCATCATTGCTTTGCGCTGAGACGGTCAAAGCGGTTATGGTCATATCAGGATGGCGATTTACATAGGTCACAAGCTCTGCGCCAGCGTAGCCACTCGCGCCCACAATCAGCGTATTCAACATCGGAGCTGTTCACCTTCTTAGATTCGGTTGCCAGGTATAAGCCTTTATCACCTCACCTTACACTTGGTGGGTTTTATTACGCTCAATGTTACTGTATTTTTATTCACAAATACTGCATGAATATTGATACTATCATGACCCGAGGTGTGTCAACAATGAAAAACAATTTACCGCCATTTATCGAGATTTACCGCGCTCTGATTGCCACACCGTCGATTAGCGCAACCGAAGAAGCGCTCGATCAAAGCAATGCAGGTTTAATCACTCTGCTGGCGGACTGGTTCAAAGATTTAGGTTTCAATGTTGAGGTTCAGCCTGTTCCTGGTACGCGCAATAAATTCAACATGCTGGCGAGTGTCGGGCACGGTGCCGGCGGTCTGTTGTTGGCAGGCCATACCGATACCGTACCTTTTGACGATGGGCGTTGGACGCGCGATCCCTTCACCCTCACCGAGCACGACAATAAGCTCTACGGCCTGGGCACCGCGGATATGAAAGGCTTTTTCGCCTTTATTCTCGATGCACTGCGCGGTGTGGATGTCACGAAACTGAAAAAGCCACTCTACATTCTGGCCACCGCCGATGAAGAGACCAGCATGGCCGGTGCACGTTACTTTTCTGAAACGACTTCGCTCCGCCCGGACTGCGCAATCATTGGCGAACCAACATCTCTGCAGCCCGTTCGCGCGCACAAAGGCCATATCTCTAACGCCATTCGAATTTTGGGTCAGTCGGGTCACTCAAGCGATCCGGCACGCGGCGTGAATGCGATTGAACTGATGCATGATGCTATCGGCCATATCATGAAGCTGCGCGATGACCTGAAAGAACGCTATCACCATGACGCCTTTACCGTGCCGTACCCCACGTTAAATCTGGGTCATATTCATGGCGGTGATGCTGCTAACCGTATCTGCGCCTGCTGCGAACTGCATATGGATATTCGTCCGCTGCCCGGCATGACGCTTAACGATCTGAATGGGCTACTCAACGATGCGTTGGCCCCGGTTAGTGAACGTTGGCCGGGTCGCCTGACGGTATCGGAACTGCATCCGCCCATTCCTGGCTATGAGTGTCCGCCGGACCATCAGCTGGTCGAGGTGGTTGAGAAACTGCTGGGCGCACAGACTGAAGTGGTGAACTACTGCACCGAAGCGCCTTTTATCCAGACGCTGTGTCCGACGCTGGTATTGGGTCCCGGTTCTATTAATCAGGCACATCAGCCAGATGAATATCTGGAAACACGCTTTATTAAGCCAACCCGCGAATTGATCACCCAGGTTGTGCACCATTTCTGCTGGCATTAGCGGCTTGTCGCCCTGATAACCCTTTAGGGGTGTTCGGGGCGATTTCTTAACATTTCCATAAGCAACGCTTATTTGATTCGATGTGAATTAAATAACGTAAATTCCCGGCATTTATTCGTTTGCTGAACCGATTTCGCAGCAATTGACGTAAGGGTTTTTACGTGGCTTTATAAAAGACGGCGAAAAAATTAAGTCCTAAAGATTTCGTGTCACAGCAAGGCGGCAAGCGAGCCTGTCCCAGGGAACTTACATAGGTAAGTGACCTGGGTACGCCGCTGTGGCGCGAAGGATACAGGACACATAAATTAAAGATGGGGTGTCTGGGTTAATATGAACGAACAATATTCCGCGTTGCGTAGTAATGTCAGTATGCTCGGCAAAGTGCTGGGAGAGACCATCAAGGATGCGCTGGGAGAGAACATTCTTGATCGCGTAGAAACAATCCGTAAGCTGTCTAAATCATCCCGCGCTGGCAATGAAGTTAATCGCCAGGAGCTGCTCACCACACTGCAAAATCTGTCTAACGACGAGCTACTGCCCGTTGCCCGCGCATTTAGCCAGTTCCTGAATCTGGCCAATACCGCCGAGCAGTACCACAGTATTTCGCCAAAAGGCGAAGCTGCCAGCAACCCGGAAGTGATTGCTCGTACTTTGCGTAAACTGAAAGACCAGCCCAACCTCGATGAAGCCACCATCAAGAAAGCCGTGGAATCGCTGTCTCTGGAGCTGGTACTGACCGCGCACCCAACCGAAATCACCCGCCGCACCTTGATTCATAAAATGGGTGAAGTAAACGCATGCCTCAAACAGCTTGATAACAAAGATATCGTTGATTACGAACGCAATCAGCTGATGCGTCGTCTGCGCCAGTTGATTGCTCAGTCCTGGCATACGGATGAAATCCGTAAACTACGACCAAGCCCGGTTGATGAAGCCAAATGGGGCTTCGCAGTGGTTGAAAACAGCCTGTGGGAAGGCGTACCTAACTACCTGCGCGAGCTAAATGAACAGTTGGAAGAACATCTGGGCTATAAGCTACCTGTTGATTTTGTTCCGGTACGTTTTACCTCCTGGATGGGCGGCGACCGTGATGGTAACCCGAATGTAACGGCGGATATCACCCGTCACGTGCTGCTGCTCAGCCGCTGGAAAGCCACCGACCTGTTCCTGAAAGACATCCAGTTTCTGATTTCTGAGCTGTCGATGGTTGAAGCCACACCAGAACTGATGGCGCTGGTCGGGGAAGAAGGTGCGGCAGAACCTTACCGCTATCTGATGAAAATGCTGCGTTCGCGTCTGATGGCAACTCAGGCCTGGCTGGAAGCACGTCTGAAAGGCGAAAAACTGCCAAAACCTGCTGGCCTGCTAACCCAAAACGAACAGCTTTGGGAGCCGCTGTACGCGTGTTACCAGTCTCTGCAGGCCTGTGGTATGGGTATCATCGCCAATGGCGAGTTGCTCGACACCCTTAGGCGCGTGAAATGTTTTGGCGTACCGCTGGTACGTATTGATATTCGTCAGGAAAGCACCCGTCACACTGAAGCCCTTGGCGAACTGACCCGTTATCTGGGCATTGGCGACTACGAAAACTGGTCGGAAGCGGATAAACAGGCTTTCCTGATCCGCGAGCTGAACTCCAAGCGTCCGCTGCTCCCGCGTAACTGGGAACCGAGCAACGACACCCGCGAAGTGCTCGACACCTGTCAGGTCATTGCCGAAGCCCCGTATGGCTCCATTGCCGCCTATGTTATCTCCATGGCGAAAACGCCATCGGATGTGCTGGCCGTGCACCTGCTGCTGAAAGAAGCCGGTATCGGTTTTGCTATGCCGGTTGCCCCGCTGTTTGAAACGCTGGACGACCTCAACAACGCCGATGATGTCATGAGCCAGCTACTGAATATCGACTGGTATCGCGGCTTTATTCAGGGCAAACAGATGGTCATGATTGGCTATTCTGACTCAGCAAAAGACGCCGGCGTGATGGCCGCTTCCTGGGCGCAATATCAGGCACAGGACGCGCTGATCAAAACCTGCGAAAAAGCCGGTATTGAACTGACACTGTTCCACGGTCGCGGCGGCTCTATTGGTCGTGGTGGCGCGCCTGCCCATGCGGCACTGCTCTCTCAACCACCCGGTAGCCTTAAAGGCGGCCTGCGCGTGACAGAACAAGGCGAGATGATCCGCTTCAAATACGGCCTGCCGGAAGTCACCATCAGCAGCCTGTCGCTGTACACTGCCGCAATTCTGGAAGCTAACCTGTTACCGCCGCCGGAGCCAAAAGATGGCTGGCGTCATATCATGGATGAGCTTTCAGATATCTCCTGCGATCTCTATCGCGGGTATGTTCGTGAAAACAAAGACTTTGTACCTTACTTCCGTTCCGCGACACCGGAGCAGGAACTGGGCAAGTTACCGCTCGGCTCACGTCCGGCAAAACGTCGCCCAACCGGTGGCGTAGAGTCTCTGCGTGCTATCCCGTGGATCTTCGCCTGGACGCAGAACCGCCTGATGCTTCCGGCCTGGCTGGGTGCGGGTACGGCACTGCAAAAAGTGGTTGAAGACGGCAAGCAAAGCGAGCTTGAAGCAATGTGCCGTGACTGGCCATTCTTCTCCACGCGTCTTGGCATGCTGGAGATGGTGTTCTCAAAAGCTGACCTGTGGCTGGCGGAGTACTACGATCAGCGTCTGGTCAAAAAAGAGCTTTGGCCATTGGGTGAAGAACTGCGTCAGCGTCTGGAAGCCGATATCAATGTGGTGTTGGCAATCGCCAATGACTCGCATTTGATGGCCGATCTACCGTGGATTGCCGAGTCTATTCAGTTAAGGAATATTTATACTGACCCACTGAACGTCTTACAGGCCGAATTATTATATCGTTCGCGCCTGGCAGAAGAGCAAGGTCATGCACCAGACCCACGCGTCGAACAGGCGCTAATGGTGACTATTGCTGGCGTTGCTGCCGGTATGCGTAACACCGGCTAATTTTTATGCCTGTCACCCTCGTGCTATTGCGCGAGGGTGATATAAAATACTGCTGTCATAACCACCTCATTTTTAATATATTCCTGTCTGCATTTTATACATCCAATGGATATTTGTTAGCAGAACGCGATTTTCGACTCGCATTGCTTCAGATCCTCTTAAGGTTTAGCCGCTAACGTTGGCGCTACGATTAAAGACAGGCTCACACTATGCAATCCTTACAACTCCAGTCTAAACCCAAATTTAGCTGGAAAGCCCTGGGTTGGGCACTCCTCTATTTTTGGTTCTTCTCTACCTTACTCCAGGCCATTATTTATTTTAGTGGCTATAGCGGAACTAACGGATTACGCGACTCAATACTGTTCAGCTCATTGTGGTTGATTCCGGTATTCTTATTCCCGAACCGTATTCGCATTATCGCCGCCGTTATTGGTGTGGCACTCTGGGCGGCTTCATTGGCCGCGCTGAGTTATTACGTTATTTACGGACAAGAATTCTCACAAAGCGTTCTGTTCGTTATGTTTGAAACCAACGCCAACGAAGCCCGCGAATATCTGAGCCAATATTTCAGTCTCAAGATCGTACTTATCGCACTGGCCTATACAGCAACCGCAATCCTGCTGTGGACGCGTTTACGCCCGGTCCATATTCCGTCGCCATGGCGTTATCTGGTGTCATTTGCGCTGTTGTACGGTTTAATTCTGCACCCAATGACCGTCAATACGTTTATCAAGCATAAGCCGTTTGAGAAAACGCTGGGCGGCCTTGCATCGCGCATGGAGCCTGCCGCGCCATGGCAGTTCATCTCTGGTTATTATCAATACCGTCAACAATTGACCGCATTAAATAGCCTGCTGAATGAGAACAACGCATTGCCACCGCTGGCTAACTTTAAAGACACTTCTGGTGATGCGCCGCGTACGCTGGTGCTGGTGATTGGCGAGTCAACTCAACGTGGCCGCATGAGCCTGTACGGCTACCCACGTGAAACCACGCCGGAACTGGATGCGCTGCATAAATCCGATCCAAACTTCACCGTGTTCAATAATGTCGTGACCTCACGTCCGTACACGATTGAAATCCTGCAACAGGCGCTGACCTTCGCAAACGAGAAGAATCCGGATTTATATCTGACACAGCCGTCGTTGATGAATATGATGAAACAGGCGGGTTATAAAACGTTCTGGATAACCAACCAGCAAACAATGACCGCCCGTAACACCATGCTGACCGTATTTTCCCGGCAGACAGACAAGCAGTTCTATATGAACCAGCAGCGTACCCAAAGTGCGCGTGAATACGACAGCAACGTACTGGCACCGTTTAAAGAAGTCATGGCCGACCCGGCACCGAAAAAGTTCATCATCGTTCACTTGCTGGGTACGCACATTAAATACAAATTCCGCTATCCGGAAGGCCAGGGTAAGTTTGACGGTAATACCGAGAACGTACCTGCAGGTCTGAGCAGTGATGAACTGGAGTCATATAACGATTATGACAATGCCAACGTCTATAACGACCATATCATTGCCAGCCTGATCAAAGACTACAAAGCAACTGATCCGAACGGCTTCCTGCTCTACTTCTCTGACCATGGTGAAGAAGTGTATGACACGCCGCCACATAAAACACAGGGCCGTAATGAAGATAGCCCAACGCGCCATATGTATACGGTACCGTTCCTGCTGTGGACGTCTGAAAAATGGCAGGCTGCGCACCCACGCGACTTCTCACAGGACGTCAATCGTAAGTACAGCAGCTCTGAACTTATCCATACCTGGTCAGATTTGGCCGGCTTTACGTACGACGGTTTCGATCCGACCCGTTCTATTACCAGCCCGGAGTTCAAAGAGACGACCCGCTGGATTGGTAATCCGTACAAGAAAAACGCCCTGATCGATTACGACTCCCTGCCTTACGGCGATCAAATCGGGAATCAGTAACGCCCTCTCAGGCCACTCTTTAAGAGTGGCCTTTTTTTATGATGACGGTTACTGTTTCCCTGTCCACGATCGGTTAGGGATTCACATGTATCACAACATCAGCCACCTACTTTCCCGCCTGATTAACGGTCCCTTACCGCTGCACCAGGTTTACTTCGCCAGCAGCAATGCCGCAACGCCAGAACTGGCGTATAAGGTCGATTTTCCACGACTGGAAATCGTGCTGGAGGGGCAACTTTCGGATACGGGTATCGGGAACATGCTTCTTCCCGGAGACGTTCTGTACGTCCCGGCAGGAGGCTGGAATCTTCCGCAATGGCAAACGCCCGTCACTATGCTGACGATTCTGTTCGCTAAGCAGCAGTTAATCTTTAGCGTTATGCAATGGGATGGCCGCCAGTTCCAACATCTCGCCAATCAACATGTGGCACGCCGCGGGCCGCGTATCGGCTCCTTCCTGCTACAGGCACTCAATGAAATACAAATGCAGCCCCAGGAGCAGCAAACCGCGAAATTAATTATTGCCAGCCTGTTCAGCCATTGCCGTGACCTGCTCGGTAGTCAAATCCAGACGGCATCGCGTAGCCAGGCGCTTTTCGGCGCCATTCGCGACTACATTGACGAACGCTACGCTTCTCCGTTGACCCGCGAATCCGTCGCCCAGGCCTTTTACATCTCACCGAATTATCTTTCGCATCTGTTTCAGAAAACCGGAGCCATTGGTTTTAACGAATATCTTAACCACACCCGACTTGAACAAGCGAAAACGCTATTGAAGGGCTACGATCTGAAAATTAAAGAAGTTGCACACGCCTGCGGGTTCGTCGACAGCAACTACTTCTGTCGCCTGTTTCGCAAAAATACCGAACGTTCACCGTCTGAGTATCGTCGGCAATATCACAGCCAGTTAACGGAAAAAGAGACGTCCCCACATTAAGGTGATGTCGCGACAAAACCCACAGAGGACAAAAAACATATTTACTGGATTTTTGTAATATCAAAAAGAAACATGTATCCCCGGTTATCAGCATAGACTGGCCAACCAATAACATGTGAAGTATCTCCCACTTTCACCGACACATTACATTTGTCCAGCTTTTGACAGATTTGTCAGATAGCGCAGTATGCCGAAACACTCTTATCCTGAGCACAGCAAAGTATCCCGGTAACGGGCTGCTAACGAGAAATTAAGAGGGTGTTTTATATGGAACTGTACCTGGATACCGCCAACGTCGCGGAAGTTGAACGTCTGGCTCGCATTTTCCCCATAACCGGGGTCACAACCAACCCCAGTATTGTCGCGGCCAGCAAAGAATCCATCTGGGATGTACTGCCACGTCTGCAAAACGCCATCGGCGAAGAGGGCATTTTGTTTGCCCAAACCATGAGCCGCGACGCGCAGGGCATGGTGGAAGAAGCCAGACGCCTGAGCAACGCCGTGCCCGGTCTGGTAGTGAAAATCCCGGTGACATCCGAAGGTCTGGCTGCCATCAAAATGCTAAAAACAGAGGGGATCACCACGCTAGGCACCGCGGTATACAGTGCCTCTCAGGGTCTGCTGGCCGCACTGGCAGGGGCAAAATATATCGCACCATACGTTAACCGCATTGATGCTCAGGGTGGTGACGGTATCCGCACGGTGCAAGAGCTGCAAACGCTTCTGGAGATGCATGCGCCAAACAGCATGGTGTTGGCAGCCAGTTTTAAGACACCGCGCCAGGCGCTGGATTGCTTACTGGCAGGATGTGCCGCAATCACCCTGCCATTAGACGTAGCGCAACAAATGCTCAATACCCCTGCGGTAGAGTCAGCGATAGAGAAGTTTGAGCAGGACTGGAACAACGCATTTGGTCACATCAACCTGTGAGGGAAATAAAGTATGGATCACATTATTCAATCTCCTGGTAAGTACATCCAGGGCGCTGATGTTATTACCCGTCTTGGCAGCTATCTCAAACCACTGGCAGAACGCTGGCTGGTCGTTGGGGACAAGTTTGTCTTAGGATTTGCCCAGGGCGCACTGGAAAAAAGCTTCCACGACGCCGGTCTGGCACTCGAGATCGTGCCGTTTGGTGGTGAATGTTCACAAAACGAAATCGACCGCCTGCGTGGCGTGGCAGAAAAAGCGCAATGCGGTGCCGTGCTCGGTATCGGCGGAGGTAAAACGCTGGATACCGCCAAAGCGCTGGCGCACTTTATGGGTGTACCGGTTGCCATTGCGCCAACCATCGCCTCTACCGATGCGCCATGTAGCGCGCTGTCCGTCATTTACACCGATGCCGGTGAATTCGATCGCTATTTGCTGCTGCCAAACAACCCGGACAGGGTCATTGTTGATACCAAAATTGTCGCGGGTGCGCCTGCACGGCTGCTGGCAGCGGGTATCGGCGATGCGCTGGCAACCTGGTTTGAAGCACGAGCCTGCTCACGCAGCGGCGCAACCACCATGGCGGGTGGTCAATGCACTCAGGCCGCACTGGCACTGGCGGAGCTGTGCTTCAATACGCTGATTGAAGAAGGCGAAAAAGCGATGCTGGCCGCCGAGCAACATGTGGTAACGCCGGCGCTGGAGCGCGTCATTGAAGCCAATACCTATCTGAGCGGCGTGGGTTTTGAAAGCGGTGGCCTGGCCGCTGCACACGCGATCCATAACGGTCTGACGGCGATCCCGGATGCACATCACTACTACCACGGTGAGAAGGTGGCTTTCGGTACATTGACGCAACTGGTGCTGGAAAACGCGCCGGTAGACGAAATCGAAACCGTGGCTGCACTGTGCCATTCCGTTGGCCTGCCGATTACGCTGGCGCAACTGGACATCAAACAGGATGTTCCCGCGAAGATGCGCATTGTGGCAGAAGCGGCTTGTGCCGAAGGCGAAACTATCCACAACATGCCGGGCGGCGCCACGCCGGATCAGGTTTACGCTGCCCTGCTGGTGGCTGACCAGTACGGTCAACGTTACCTGCAAGAGTGGGAATAACCTGCAAATAGAAAATCCCCGCAATCACGGGGATTTTTTTTATTCTTACAATGCCGGAGCCGCGCAAGCGACATCCGGCATTTTCGATTACAGCAGATCGAAACGGTCCAGGTTCATCACTTTCACCCATGCTGCGACAAAGTCCTTCACGAACTTCTCGTGGGCATCGCTGCAGGCATAAACTTCTGCCAGCGCACGCAGTACCGAGTTAGAGCCAAACACCAGGTCGGCGCGGGTTGCGGTGTATTTCACTTCACCGTTCAGACGGTCACGACCTTCAAAGACCTCTTTCGATTCGTCAGTCGCTTTCCATTCGTTACGCATATCCAGCAGGTTGACGAAGAAGTCATTGCTGAGCACGCCAGGACGATCGGTAAAGACGCCATGCTGACTACCATCGAAGTTGGCACCCAGGACGCGCATCCCGCCTACCAGCACGGTCATTTCCGGTGCGGTCAGCGTCAGCTGCTGCGCTTTATCGATCAGTAACGACTCGGTGGTCGACACGTCAGGGCGGGCACGATAGTTACGGAAACCATCTGCAATTGGCTCCAGCAGCTCAAACATCTCGATATCGGTTTGGTCCTGACGCGCATCTACGCGGCCCGGAACAAAAGGTACAGTGATGTTAACACCCGCCGCGCTTGCCGCTTTCTCAACACCTACCACACCGGCCAGCACGATAATGTCGGCCAACGAGGCGGTATGAGCAGATTTATAAATGCCCTCCAGCACTGGCAGAACACGTGCCGCAGTCGCATTAACATCCCAGCCGCGTTGTGGTGCCAACGCCAGGCGAGCACCGTTAGCGCCACCACGTTTGTCACCGCCACGGAAAGTCGATGCGGAAGCCCACGCCACCGATACCAGCTCACTGACAGAAAGCCCGGAAGCTGCAATGGTCGCCTTCAGGTTAAGAATGTCTTCTTCGCTTGGGTTGAAGAACGCATGCGGCAGTGGATCCTGCCAAATCAGATCTTCTTGCGGTACTTCCGGTCCGATGTAACGCGATTTCGGCCCCATATCACGGTGCGTCAGTTTAAACCACGCACGGGCAAAGGCTTCGTTGAACGCCTGCGGATCGTTAAGGAAACGACGAGAGATCTTCTCGAACTCAGGATCAAAGCGCAGGGTCAGGTCGGTGACCAGCATTGTTGGCTTGCGCTTTTTCGACGGATCGAACGGATCGGGGATAATCTCCGGTGCGTCAACCGCTTCAAACTGAATAGCGCCTGCCGGGCTGCGCGTTTGCACCCACTCATATTTGAACAGGTTCTCGAAGAAATAGTTGCTCCACTGGGTCGGCGTCTGCGTCCAGACGACTTCCAGACCAGAGGTGATAGCATCTGCACCCGAGCCGCTGCCGTAGCTGCTGGCCCAGCCCAGGCCCTGCGCTTCAATTGGTGCGGATTCCGGATCAGGACCAACATGGGATGCTGGTGCTGCACCGTGGGTTTTGCCCAACGTATGACCACCACCAATCAACGCGACGGTTTCTTCGTCATTCATCCCCATATTACCGAAGGTCGCACGAATTGCCGCTGCCGCAGAAAGCGGTTCACCGCTATGGTCCGGCCCTTCCGGGTTCACATAGATAAGACCCATCTCGGTTGCGCCAAGCGGGGCTTTTGCCAGCTCTTCCGGGTGGCGGTGAGTCAGCCAGGCTTTCTCATCACCCCAGTTCACGTCGAGATCCGGTTCCCAGACATCTTCACGCCCTGCGCCAAAACCGAAGGTACGGAAGCCTGAGTTTTCCAACGCCACGTTACCCGCGAGGATAAACAGGTCGGCCCAGGAAATTTTCTGCCCATATTTTTGCTTGATTGGCCACAACAGACGACGCGCCTTATCAAGGCTAACGTTGTCCGGCCAGGAATTCAGTGGTGCAAAACGCTGCTGTCCGCGACCCGCGCCACCGCGTCCATCGATGGAGCGATAAGTCCCTGCACCGTGCCATGCCATACGAATGAATAAACCGGCATAAGATCCCCAGTCGGCAGGCCACCACGGTTGAGATTCGGACAGAAGGGCTCTGAGATCCCCTTTCAGGGCAGAATAGTCGAGTTTGCTAAATTCTTTGCGGTAGTTGAAGTCCTCGCCCAGCGGGTTCGAACGGTTGGAATGTTGGTTCAGCAAATCTACACGGAGTTGATTAGGCCACCAGTCGCGGTTGTTCGTTCCTGCTCCCGCGCTCTGATCATGACCGCCCTGATGAAAAGGACACTTACCGGTAGTTGATGCGTTATGGCTATCGTCGGACATGCTCATCTATATGCTCCCTTTACAGTGTTCTGACTACGATATACACCACCAGAGATAAGATATAGTCGAAATAACCCACAGATTCGATAGCTAATTCCTTTTATATTTTAAGTTACAGAGATGTAGATCAAAATGATCAATAAAAAGCCCTCCGTAGAGGGCTGGGGCATCTGTTTAATTCGGTCTTACACCCAGTGTGTGACAAATAGCGTAGCTCATCTCAGCGCGGTTGAGCGTATAGAAGTGAAAATCTTTCACCCCTTCGCGACTGAGGATCTTCACCATGTCCATGGCGATATTCGCCCCTACCAGCTTGCGGGTTTCGGCATCCTCATCCAGGCCATCAAACATTGTCGACATCCAGGAAGGGATACGAACATTGGTCATATCGGCGAATTTCTTCGCCTGCTTAAAGTTAGAGACCGGCAGGATACCCGGAATAATTTCCACATCGATGCCTGCTGATACGCAACGGTCGCGAAAACGCAGGTAGCTTTCCACATCAAAGAAGAACTGGGTGATCGCCCGGTTTGCGCCGGCATCAACCTTACGTTTCAGGTTAAGCAGGTCTGCCTGGGCACTCTTCGCTTCCGGATGAACTTCCGGATAAGCGGCAACAGAGATATCAAAATCTGCGACGTCTTTTAGCAGGCTCACCAGATCGGCAGCATACATATCTGGTTTACCGCCACCCGGAGGCAGGTCGCCACGCAGGGCAACAATATGACGAATACCGTTATTCCAGTAATCCTGAGCAATGGTGCGCAGTTCATCGCGAGTGGCATCAATACAGGTCAGGTGCGGAGCCGCTTCGAGGCCCGTGCGATCCTTAATCCCTTTAATAATGCTGTGCGTACGGTCGCGCTCGCCCGAATTTGCCCCGTAAGTCACGGATACAAACTTCGGCTTCAGGCTGCTCAGGCGATCGATGGAGTTCCACAGGGTTTGCTCCATTTCACTGGTGCGCGGCGGGAAAAACTCAAACGAAACGTTAATCTGACCCTGCACTTCCGCCAGGCTCTGATTCAGGGCTTCCCGCTGGTTGGCGTGAAAAAAGCTCATACCTTACCTCATCAATCTTTTGTCGTTATATGTTGTGTTGTGAACTGCTATACGTTTAGACGTCTAGATGTAAAAATGACGGAAAAGCACGCTGGCGTCAACACAAAAATCATCGATAAAGGTGAGGAATACTCAGTCAACGTGAAATAAATTCACATCAGTTTGAAATGGTGAGGGATTGCATCATGAGTTCTTGCACCCACTGCAACCGGCTCTCATTTTCAGGCAACATCACTAATCCGGCACGGATAGACAGCTCAGCATCGCTCAGTGGATGGAATACCACGCCATGGCGCTGGATAGCGGCAAACGAAGCCGGGAGCAAACTTAAACCATCGCCCTGGGCAATCCGCGCAAGCAGAACATCATGCTCCAGCGGTTCTTCAAGACAGGAAGGAGAGTAACCAGCACGGTGGAAAATCTGCCGGGTGTAGTCAAAGAAAGCCGGGTTACGTTCCCGCTGGAACCAGAACAACGGTCGGTGGTTGAGTGCCGATAAGGAAAGAGAGGCCGTACAAGCCTCTGACCAAAAGGAGGGTAATGCAGCAATTATCGGCTCTTGCCAGGCTAAAGGGGTGACAGTAAGCCCAGATGCCTCAATAGGCAAAGCCACCAGCGCCGCATCCAGTTTGCCTCGCCTTACCTGACGAACAAGTTCAGGTGAGCCGTGACGCATGACACGCAGCATTTTTACACGAGCATTTAGCGTTGATTCAAGCGCCACAAAAACACCCTGTTCAAACGCCGTGCTTAATCCTAAACGCAGAGGTTGCACCTCCATCTGCGCTAGCTGGCTCAATGCAAGATAGGTCTTGTCCTGTAGTGCCAACAGTGGGCGCACCATTTCTAATACGTGCTGACCCTCCTCCGTCAACGTCAACCCACGGGTATGACGGACAAAAAGCGTCACTCCCAGGCGTTCTTCAAGCTGGCGAATATGACGGCTTAGCGGCGGCTGCGACATAAAAAGACGTTGCGCCGCCCGGCTCATATTGTTCTCTTCCGCTACTACGGAAAAGTAACGCAGCAGACGGATATCCAGAGAGTGCAAAGACGATGTTGTCATACCGAAAAGGTATCACGGAAACGGTATTATCCCAATCATTCTGCGCGCTCTATCCTCACGCCACAGACCACACGAAAGAGGAAGAAATGATGCCTTCAGAACGCTTTATTACCGGTCAGGAGATGTTGCAAAAAGTGGATGGTAAAGGGGGCGATGCGGTCATCGAAAGTCTGCAGGATATTGCGCCAGACTTCGCCCGATACCTGATTGAATTTCCTTTTGGCGACATCTATTCAAGGCCGGGGCTGGATTTACGCAGTCGGGAAATCGCTACCGTCGCGGCATTAACGGCGCTGGGTAACGCCACACCGCAACTGAAAGTGCATATTGGCGCGGCATTACACGTGGGTTTAACGCAGGATGAGATCGTTGAAGTGATAATGCAGATGGCCGTGTATGCTGGCTTCCCCGCGGCACTCAACGGTTTGTTCGCCGCAAAAGAGGTGTTTGCCTCCCACAGAGGTTAAAACAACAGGCCAGCGGAATATCTGCTGGCCTGAGCTCACTATGGTTTCACATCTTCCACACGCATACCTTTGAGTTGCTCATCCGTCAGCGGATTTCCCGCTTTGAAATAATCAACAACCGCATTAGAGATGTAGTAGCCTCCGGATGTGTTACGCGCTTTACCTTCGGTAAATGCGGCAAAACCATCACCACCGTCCGCCAGGAAGCTATTGGTGGCAATGTGATAGGTGGTGGCGTCCTCAATGGGTTTGCCGTTTAACGTCAATACGGTGACCCGCTGACCAACCGGTTTACTGCTGTCATACTTCATCTCCAGGCCTTTGGATACCTGCAAAACACCGTTACTTAAACTCGCGCCGTGCTCCATCAAACTACGCAACTGCTTACCGGTGAGATCCATGGTTGCCAGCTCATTCGGGAACGGGAAGGTGCTAATGACCGCCCCCATGGTGATGGCACCTGCCGGGACTTCATTACGGATGCCGCCTGAGTTAGTGAGCGCTAACTGGGTATCTTTCCCCGCCGCCGCCAGCAACGCATCCGCCGCCAGGTTCCCCAGCGAAGAAGATTCACCGTAAGCACGCGTCAGCTCAACCGGCGAGTTGGCAACCGTCTGCTGCACCACCTTATCGAGCTTCTTATTCCAGCCATCAATAACCTGTTTCGTCTGCGGATCGGGTTTCCACTCATCGGCGTAGATGGTCTTCAGCTCGAAATTCTTCACGGTAAATTGATGCGGTTTCTGCTGGTAATCCAGCACCAGTTTACCCACATCAATCCCCCCGCTGTCGGTGGAAAGGATCAGGGTATTACCGACTTTAATCGGCTCTGGCGTGCCCACATGCGCATGACCGGTGATCAGGATATCCAGCCCCTTCACCTGGCCTGCGGTCTGGATGTCTTTATCCAACGCACGGCGCACATCGGTGCCTCCCAGGCTGGACTGACGCGCTGGCGTGCCTTCATGGATCAGCGCCACGGTGAGATCGACTTTGCCTTTAAGCTCATCGATATAGCGTTGCAACCACTTCACTTCATCACGTGCTTCGATACCAACACGTGTCGCCGCAGAAACCGTATCATCAAAAGCAAACACACCGTGCAGACCAATTACGCCAATTTTCACGCCATCTTTCTCAATGATGGTGTACGGCTTATCCCAGAACATTTTATTGCTGTTCTGATAAAAGATATTTCCCTGCACAATCGGGAATTTCGCCTGGCTCAGCTGTAGCAGCGTGTTATCCCAGCCATGATCGAACTCATGATTGCCCATGGTGACAGCGTCAAAATTCATGGTGTTCATGATATCGATAATCGCCTTGCCCTTGGTCAGGCTGCTGATATACGGCCCGGTAAAATAGTCCCCGGCATCAAAGAACCAGGTGGCGCTATTTTTCGTTTTTTCCTGCTTCACCATCGTCGCGATATTAGCCCAGCCGCCAATATCACGCGTGCCATCCGCAATCCACGGCACTTTATAAGGTTCAACGTGGGCATGGAGATCGTTGGTATAAATAATGGTGACATCTTTAGCGGATGCCCAAAGCGGCAGTGACACCAGAATACCAACAGCCAACATTTTTAACTTCATAATCAATCCCTTTCAGTCATATAAAGAATCGCTACGTTACGTTCTGAAAGGTTTTTTTATGTGAGAAAAATCACATCTATCGGTGATAGTCACAGGGCAAAATCAACGACCATTAAAAATCGTTGGTAATACGATGGCGTCTCCGTTCACTATCAATTGCTGTAAGTCCTTTGGCTGCCAAAATCTGGGATTGGCGAGTTCAGCAGATTACAGCTGGCCAGAGTATCGGCTGGGTTATGCCGCGCTGCACTGCCGGGCATGCGGGAGTTATCCGCCGCTGTTTAACGAGGAACAGTTCCGACTCTGGCTGTCGGCTTATTTAGCGGATTCTGCAGCTAATAGCGGTCATTTTTGCCCAAGTTGTTACCAACGGGACCCAATCCGCTATGGCCGAAATCCCCAGGGCAGTCAGCGCGTTCAGTGTCGGGCGTGTAAAAAGGTCTGGACGCCCAAACGACAGCCGCTCACACTTTTTGAACCGCCAGAACAAATCGCGACGGTTCCGTTGATCGTGCCTTTTCAAGGCGCCAGCGCAGACCAGAAACTTTATGTGTTGCTCAGCTTTGATGCTATTCGTGGCAATATTCTGCATATTTCCAGCAATTTCACACCTCATCCTGCCGGGGCTTCATTGCGTTACCGCTGGCGCGGCAACACTGAGCCAGTAGTGAGTCATGATGATATTGTGGAACGAGTCAGTCAGCGCGAAACACAGTTTTTACGCCGCAGCCAGTTTGACGAAATTCAGTACGGCAGCGCGATGCTTAAACGTAACGCCAGCGGCGCAATTTTACGCCCGGTCATTACCGCGCATGGGCATTTCCGCGTCCTGAGCCATCTCTGGCCTGCAGTTAAAACGCACATCATCGCTCATGAGTGCTTTCTGCGCGGCGCAGTGATTACCGCATGGGCGGAACAGTTTCGCGAACATCACGCCTCGCTGTGGTTTGTGGATGAAGAAATCAGTGACGATCAACACACCAGGCCCTGGCAGTTACTGGGCAAAAGTTATCAGGGATGGTGGCAAAACCAGTGGCAAATTTGGCAACAAGGTGACACGCGTAAAATGGTGTGTTTGTTAACGGAGGGTCAGGTTGAAAAAGGCGCATCAATAACCCTGGCGGCAAGTCATCATTTTCTCGCCTGGTTGCAGCAACAGACGGAATTTCGGAATAGCGCCCGTTACTCGGCCCATTCGGTGTTGCAGACGATAAGGACGCTGGCGGAGAAATACAACATCCTGGATTTGCCCGGTGGCGCTGCCGCTTACCGGGCCTACGGTTCGCCGGATAAGCGTAAGCGCCATCCGGCAACGCAAACTACAGCAGCTGCGCCAGACGATTAATATCCGACTGAATCGCACCGGCGGTCACATCACGACCTGCGCCCGGCCCGCGGATCACCAACGGATTATCGCGATACCAACGGCTTTCAATGGCGAATACGTTATCGCACGGCAACAGCGCGGCCAGCGGGTGTTCAGCACGGACCGCTTCAACACCCACACGCGCTTTACCATTGGCGTCAAAACGCGCCACGTAGCGCAATACCAGCCCCATTTCACGCGCAGCTTCCAGACGTTGCACCATCTGTTCGTTCAACTCATCGCCATTTTCAAAGAAATGGTCAATAGAGCCTTCTTCACAGTGCGCAGGCACCAGCGACTCAACGCGAACCTGGTCCGGCTCAATATCGTAGCCCGCTTCACGCGCCAGGATCACCAGCTTACGCATCACATCTTTGCCAGAAAGATCGACGCGCGGGTCCGGTTCAGTTAACCCTTGCTGCCAGGCCTGATCAACCAGATCGGTGAACGGGACCGTGCCATCAAATTGCAGAAACAGCCAGGATAACGTGCCGGAGAAGATCCCGCTGATCGACAAAATCGTATCACCGCTATCAATCAGATCGCGCACAGTATGGTTGATCGGCAAACCTGCGCCCACGGTGGCGTTATACAGCCAGTGGCGGCCGGTTTTTTCGAACGCATCATGAATTTGGCGATACTTATCACTGGTACTCGCCCCCGCCAGTTTATTGGCGCTAATGACATGGAAACCATGGCTGGCGAAGTCCAGATACTGATCGGCCAATTGTTCACTGGCCGTCACATCCAGCACCACTAAATCATCATACGGGTGGGCGCGCATCCACAGGAATAGCGCCTCTTCATCCTGCTCTACCGCTTCGTCGTCGAAGAAGGCCAGAGCACGGCTGGCATCCAACCCTTCATAGTTCAGCAGGCTGCGGCGGCTATCCACCACGCCGGCCAGCACGAATTCAAATCCGGTACGCGCGGAAAGCGTTGTTTGTTCGCGGGCAAACAGTTCCAGCCAGCGCGAGCCAATGTTGCCTTTGCCGAACAGCACCAGACCGATACGTTTTTCTGCACGGAAAATAGACTGATGCAAACCCTGAATCAGGCTTTCGGTCGGGCCGGTACGCAGTACCGCAACCAGACTGATCCCCTCTTCCGACTGCCAGGTAAACTCGACTGGCTGGCCTTTTAACTGCTGCCAGAAACGGTGGCAATGCAGCGGATTGCGCGTTACGCCTGCCCCAACCATCGCCACCAGCGCCAACCCCTGGCGCAGACGCAGCTCGCCCGGCAGGCCAGCTTCATCCAGAATTTTCAGTGCGCCGTCAGCGACTTCTGAGGTATAGCAAAATTGCAGCAACTGACGGTCCGGATGCACGCCAACCGCCAGCGGACGCACCTGCGTGCGTTTTAAAATCTGATCGATATCTTTGTAAGCCAGCTTAAAGTCCTGGCCAGTGGGAACCTGAAACTCAATCAGACAGACGTCGTCATGGCTGGTCACAATGCGCGCCCCAGTACCAGAAGCCAGTACACGCTCAATCCGCGTTGACCCCTGATCCGGCGTGTAGCTGCAGCGCAGCTGGAGGTCGATATCACTACCCGAAACCGGCTGTAGGGTGCGGGCATGCAGAACCGGCGCCGCCAGACGCGCCAGCTCGCTGGCTTCATCCAGACGCAGCAGCGGCAGCAGACAGGCATCTTTGACTTTACGCGGGTCCGCACTATAAACCCCAGCGACATCGCTCCAGATAGTCACACGGGAAACGCCCGCCAGCGCCCCCACCTGCGTAGCTGAATAGTCAGAGCCGTTACGCCCCAGCAGCACCGTTTCACCGGCATTGCTACGGCTGATAAACCCGGTAACCACCAGGCGCTTGCCAGGATGTTGAGCCAGCAGTTGTTGCAGCAACGGATATGACAGACCTTCATCCACCTGCGGCTGGGCACCGCGTTCAGCACGTAAAAACTCACGCGCATCCAGCCAGGCAGACTCCAGTCCCTGCTGGTTAAGGACAGCAGACATCAAACGCGCCGACCACACTTCACCATGCCCCACCACTTCGGCGTAGACGGCTTCATTCACACCGCTGTCAAGCAATCCGGCCAGACGCTCCAGATCGTGAATAAACGCACCGATCAGCCCATCAGCCACGTCTGGTGGTAACAGGCCGCTAATCAGCTCACTTTGATAACGGCGTAACGCCTGCTGAACCTGATGCGCAGAAAGACGATCGGTCTGGCTTAGCTTAAGCCAGCTAATCAACTGGTTAGTGGTACTGCCCGCGGCGGAAACAACCATCATATCGTCAGGCTGCGAGTACTCCGCCATAATACCTGCGACACGCAAATAACATTTCACGTCTGCCAGACTACTACCACCAAATTTGTGCAGTTGACGACCCTTCGCCCCTGCCTGCGCAATCACACTCATGTTTACCCCTTGTTTGCAGCCCGGAAGCCATTTTCCAGGTCGGCAATTAAATCTTCGCCATCTTCAATACCGGTGGAGATACGCAGCAGCGTTTCAGAAATTCCGGCAGCAGCACGCGCTTCTGGTGCCATACCCGCGTGTGTCATGGTCGCGGCGTGGGAGATCAGACTTTCAACGCCCCCTAATGATTCCGCCAGCGTAAACAATGACAACCCGCTCAGGAAGCGACGCAATGTTTGCTCGTCGCCATCCAGTTCAAAACTCAACATCGCGCCGAACCCTTTTTGCTGACGCGCGGCAATCTCATGCCCCTGATTATCCGGCAGTGACGGATGATACAGTTTTTTCACCAACGGCTGGGTTTGCAGGTAGTCCACAATAGCCTGAGCGTTACGTTGTGCCACTTCCATACGCGGCGACAGAGTACGCAGGCCACGCAACAGCAGATAGCTATCAAATGCGCCGCCGGTTACACCAATATTATTCGCCCACCATGCCAGCTCAGTGACCGTCTCCGGATCTTTCGCTATCACCACGCCAGCCACCACATCCGAGTGACCGTTTAAATATTTCGTGCATGAATGCAACACCAGATCGGCGCCCAATGCCAGTGGATTTTGCAGTGCAGGGCTTAAAAAAGTGTTGTCGACAACGCTCACCGCACCAGCCTCACGCGCCAGTTGGCAGATTTTTGCAATATCCACCACACGCAGCAGCGGATTGCTTGGACTTTCGATCAGTACCAGCTTTGGTTTTTCCGCCAACGCCGCTTTCAGCGCCTGCTCATCACCCTGATCGACAAACAGCACGCGATAGCAGCCACGTTTTGCCAGACTGTCAAACAGGCGGTAGCTACCACCGTAACAGTCGTGCGGTGCGACCAGCAGATCGCCAGGCTTCAGGAACACCGTCGTCACCAGATGAATCGCCGACATGCCGGTATTGGTCAGCACTGCGCCAGCGCCACCTTCCAGCTCCGCCAGCGCCCGCTGAACCACATCACGCGTCGGGTTGCCACGGCGTGAATAGTCATGAGCGCGCGGCTCATTAAAACCAGTGAAATTATAGGTACTGGAGAGGTGAATCGGTGGGACAACGCAACCGTACTGCTCGTCGTCATTTAATCCGCTACGCACTGCAATGGTGGCCTGTTTACGCGTCATATTGAGGAGATCCTGGCTGTGTCGGTGAAAAGTCAGACACCAGAGTAATCATTGTTACAATAGCCGTCAATACATCTGGACATCTAAACTTCTTTGCGTATAGATTGAGCAAACAGGAAATAGCCGTTAAAATTATATGCATTAGCGTACATTTGCGTCGGCTAACTTCGTGTCAGGGCCGCGCCACTACGATAAACTACGCGCAATTATGGTCCGGGCTCAGGTTCTGGCCTCAATATTAATGACGAAGAGGATTAAGTATCTCATGGCTGAATGGAGCGGCGAATATATCAGCCCATACGCTGAGCACGGTAAGAAGAGTGAGCAAGTCAAAAAAATTACGGTTTCCATTCCTCTGAAGGTGTTAAAAATCCTTACCGATGAACGCACGCGTCGTCAGGTGAATAACCTGCGCCACGCCACCAACAGCGAACTGCTGTGTGAAGCGTTTCTGCACGCCTTTACCGGGCAACCGTTGCCAAACGACGAGGATCTGCGCAAAGAACGCAGTGATGAGATCCCGGAAGAGGCGAAGATCATCATGCGTGAACTGGGGATCGACCCGGATACGTGGGAGTACTGATCGGCTAACGGTTAGAAAAATGAGAAAAGGCGGGATAACCCCGCCGTTTCTCACAACGTTACTTGCTAATACCATTGATTTTATTCAATGTTTCTTCCATTTTAAGCGTTTCTTTGCGGTTCAATGGATAGAGATAAATCAGTATGACCGCCGCCAAAAACAGACATAAGGCCGGCAAGAGATTTGCCATCGTATAAATATTTTCCTGCACGATGCTGGTTTGCACAGCGCCGCCCGTTGACGAAGATTGATAACCAATGATGGCCAGCATAAAGCCACCAATCGCCCCTGCACACGCCTGACCTACCTTGCGGGCAAAGAAGTTTACGCCGTAAACCGTACCATCCTCACGATCGCCGGTGACATACTGATGATAATCACACACATCGGTCATAAACGCCCAAATCATCAGGTTGAATAACCCTGCCCCCAATGTCGCCAGGAACAGGAAAACCAAATAGACTTTCGCGTCCGTAATATGGATGAAGTACATCAGCAGATACATCGCCACCGCAAAGAGCAATGCGCCGACGCTGGCCTCTTTTTTACCAAACCGCTTCGTCAGCCAGGATGCCGAGGGTGCCAGCAAAACCAGCGAGCCAAAGGTAAACAGCAACGCAACGGACATGGCCTCTTTGTTGTGGAAGTAGTCATTAAACAGGTAAGTCATATTGGTACCGGACAACCCTTGGTTAATCACAATCAGCAGATCCACCACAACTAAAACGATCAGTGCTTTATTGCGTAACAATCCCTTCAACAGCACCGACACGGGCATGCTCTCTTTTCGCTCCACGCGCACGCGTTCTGTTGTTAACTGACAGGTCAACGTTAAAAAGATAAAGCCCAGTACGGCACAACCAATAGCAATCCAGAAGAAGTGCTGCCCGGAAATCACCTGGCTGCCGTCCACCAGGGTGGTGTACATCAGAATCGGGATGAAAAAGCCGGTTGCCCCGCCGCCGATGGCGGAACCCACGCTGCGCCAGGTTGACAGTGACACCCGGTGTTCCGGATTCGAGCTAATCGCCGCAGACATGGCACCATACGGAATGCTGACTGTCGATAACAGTGAACCGTAAACAAAATAGGAGCAGCAGATATAGATAATTTTCGCCGTATAAGAAAAATCATTCACCAACGGCAGAAACAGGACCACCGCGATGATACAGAACGGATACTTCATGCGGCGCACCCAGGGGTTAAATCGCCCATGTATCGTCAGTTTAGAGGTATCACATAAGCGCCCTACACCAACATCGACAAACGCATCAAAGAGTTTAGTCACAAAATAGAGCGAGCCGACAATAACGCCTGAAATGCCGAGGACGTTAGTGTAATAAATCATTAAAAAACTATTTACTAACCCAAGAATAAAACAGGTTCCCAGGTCACCACACAAATAACCAATTTTATCTCTGAATCCGAAAGGTCTGACGACAATATCTTGATTGCTTCCACTCACTGTTCCATCATTAGACATGATGTCAACTCCTTAGACATGTTATTCACGCAAGCTATGCGTATATCCTGGTGTTCAACGTAATAAACCAATACGCTGAGTATTAACAATCAGAAGTTATAACCGAGGCCGACACGATAGCGCGTCTGGCGATCGTCAGTCGTGGTGGTGTCATAACCCGAAGAAACATTACCAATCTCAATAAATGGAACCCAGGAATCTATTTTATAAGCAACACGGAAGTTATATTCATAATCATCTTTTCTGTTGTTATATAAATCTTCGCTGTCAGCAATTTTATAAATGCCGTTTAGCTCAAACATCCAGTTATTGAGGTTATAGCCAAGCCATGCTTCCGGACGGTAAACCATACGGTCATCTTTACCATCGGCGTTTCTGCGCATATACTCCTGGCGATAGCGGAATGCCGTCCACCAGCTGTCATTGAGATTATATTGCACACGAATATAAGGCTTATAGATCGTGATGTTGTCACCCGTTTCAACCGCGATACCCGGCTGCCAGATGAGATCCCGCCAGGTAAACTGGTAACTTGCCGTATACTCGTTACCGTTACTTTCCATATTATTCCACGCATCATTCGATTGCGTATCTTCAGAACGTGAAATGGCCTCTACCGCTACACCAAAACCTGTAGCAAAACGATGCGACATATAAACACGATCGTAATTTCGCCCGTCATCATAATATTCATGACGGTAATCAACATAACCCGCCTGCGCGGCTGCAGATAATAATTGGATAAGTAATAAGGTAGATTTAAATTTCATGACAATCCCTTTTCATACTAAATAAATAAAATTCACCATCACATCCCGTGACTATAAACAGGAAGGTAATAGTGTCGTAAGAATAATTTTATATTTCCGCGAAAGTGTATTTTAGAAAGAGGGGATAAACCTTTGAGATTTTGCCAGGAATTGGCATGAGTGGCAAAGAACAGAAGATAAAAATGACGAAGATCACTAGTGCGAATATTTTATCTTAAAAAATAAAAACGCCGTTTCATTTATTAAAAATGAAACATCATTCAACACATCAATGTATATTTTATTATCAAGTACAGATACAAAAAAAGCGCCATAAGGCGCTTTTTTCTGACAGCAGGAACTTATTTGCTGCCCGGGATGTTGAAACGCTTGTTGAAGCGATCAACACGGCCACCGGTAGCAACATCACGCTGCTTGCCAGTATAGAACGGGTGGCACTGACCGCACACGTCCAGGTTCAGATCGTGACCGACGGTAGAGCGGATTTTCATGACGTTACCGCAAGAGCAGTTTGCAGTAATTTCTTCGTATTTCGGGTGAATATCTTTTTTCATGGGAAAACCTCGGTTTAAGGCCGCGTCGCTCTTCCAGCCCTAACGCCAGACACCACGCGATGTTAATAGTATAGGTCAGTGATACAAATTCGTATCAAAGGCGGCGAATCATACAGAAATTAACCTGCTCATGCAAACTGATCCGCATTCTACCCTTCACTAATGTGTATACTAACCCGCCAGATTTCAAGTCAGGATGATTCAATGCCCGTTGCGCATGTTGCCTTACCCGTTCCGCTACCTCGTACCTTTGACTATCTCCTGCCGGAAGGTATGAGCGCCAAAGCCGGGTGTCGCGTACGCGTGCCCTTTGGTAAGCAACAGGAGCGCGTCGGTATAGTCCTGTCAGTCAGCGAGCAAAGCGAGCTGCCGCTCCACGAATTGAAAGCCGTTCGCGAGGTGTTGGACAACGAACCCGTCTATTCGACCTCCGTCTGGCGTTTACTGCTGTGGGCCGCTGATTACTACCATCATCCCATTGGCGACGTGCTGTTTCACGCCCTGCCGATCCTGTTGCGCCAGGGCAGGCCCGCCACCAACACGCCCATGTGGTACTGGTTCGCCACTGAAGAAGGCCAGGTCATTGACCTCAACAGTCTGAAGCGCTCTCCCAAGCAGCAACAGGCGCTGGCTGCGCTACGCCAGGGAAAAATCTGGCGCGATCGGGTGGCTGAACTGGAATTTAACGATGCTGCATTACAGGCGCTACGGAAAAAAGGCCTGTGCTCCCTGGCGAGTGAAACGCCAGGCTTTAGCGACTGGCGTACCCACTACGCCGTCTCAGGTGAACGACTGCGACTGAACACGGAACAGGCTACCGCCGTTGGGGCCATTCATAGCGCGTCGGACAGTTTTAGCGCCTGGTTGCTCGCCGGTGTAACGGGTTCCGGCAAAACAGAAGTCTATTTAAGCGTGCTGGAAAATGTTCTCGCCCAGGGCAAACAGGCACTGGTAATGGTGCCGGAGATTGGCCTGACGCCACAAACCATTGCCCGCTTTCGCGAACGCTTCAATGCCCCGGTCGAAGTCCTGCACTCGGGTTTAAATGACAGCGAACGTCTTTCGGCCTGGCTGAAAGCAAAAAATGGCGAAGCGGCAATAGTCATCGGCACACGCTCATCGCTGTTTACCCCATTTAAAAATCTCGGCGTCATTGTCATCGATGAAGAGCATGACAGTTCCTACAAGCAGCAGGAAGGCTGGCGCTACCATGCCCGCGATCTGGCGGTTTACCGCGCCCACAGCGAACAGATCCCGATTATTCTCGGTTCAGCCACCCCCGCGCTGGAAACGTTGTGCAACGTGCGGCAGAACAAATACCGCATGCTGCGCCTGACGCGTCGCGCCGGAAACGCACGCCCTGCCACTCAGCACGTGCTGGATTTAAAGGGTCAGCAGGTGCAGGCCGGACTGGCTCCGGCGCTGATCACCCGCATGCGTCAGCACCTGCAAGCCGATAATCAGGTAATTTTGTTTCTTAATCGTCGGGGTTTTGCGCCTGCGCTGCTGTGTCACGACTGTGGCTGGATTGCCGAATGCCCACGCTGCGATCACTACTACACGCTGCATCAGGCGCAGCATCACCTGCGCTGCCACCACTGCGACAGCCAGCGCCCGATACCGCGCCAGTGCCCCTCCTGCGGCTCAACGCATATGGTCCCGGTAGGACTCGGCACCGAGCAACTGGAACAAGCTCTGGCGCCCTTTTTCCCTGGCGTGCCAATCTCACGCATCGATCGCGACACCACCAGCCGTAAGGGATCGCTGGAGCAGCACCTGGCAGAAGTGCATCGCGGCGGCGCTCGCATTCTGATCGGCACGCAAATGCTGGCGAAAGGCCACCACTTTCCGGACGTCACGCTGGTTGCACTGCTGGATGTTGACGGGGCGCTGTTCTCTGCCGATTTCCGTTCGGCTGAACGTTTCGCCCAACTTTATACCCAGGTTTCCGGACGAGCTGGCCGCGCCGGGAAACAAGGCGAAGTGGTGCTGCAAACGCACCATCCTGAACATCCGCTACTGCAAACCTTGCTGTATAAAGGTTATGACGCATTTGCCGAACAGGCGCTGGCCGAACGGCAAACGTTACAGTTACCGCCGTGGACCAGCCACGTGATCGTGCGGGCAGAAGATCATAACAATCAGCATGCGCCGATGTTCTTACAACAGTTGCGAAACCTGATTCAGGCCAGCCCGTTAGCTGATGACAAACTCTGGGTATTAGGCCCGGTTCCGGCGCTGGCCCCCAAACGTGGCGGTCGCTATCGCTGGCAAATTTTGTTGCAACATCCGTCACGCATTCGCCTGCAGCATATCGTCAGCGGAACGTTGGCGTTGATAAATACGCTACCCGATGCACGTAAGGTGAAATGGGTGCTGGATGTCGATCCCATCGAGGGATAACCCCTCATGATGCGAGGCGGATCGTAAAATTAAAGATCCATCACACTTTTTATGAAAATTCTGTAACTGCTTCTATTCACTATCTGATAAAAATGTTTCAGATGAAGGTTATCCAGGGACGAGTCTGTGCCAGCCGCCCTGGCGAGGAGAAAGAGTGAAACCGAATAAGCAGGTTGCCGCCGCTACGATGAAAGATGTTGCTCTGAAGGCGAAAGTCTCAACGGCAACCGTATCCCGCGCATTAATGAACCCGGACAAAGTCTCTCAGTCCACCCGCAACCGGGTCGAACAGGCGGCACTGGAAGTGGGATATTTACCCCAATCAATGGGACGCAACGTTAAACGTAATGAATCACGTACCATTCTGGTGATTGTGCCGGATATCTGCGATCCCTTTTTTAGCGAAGTGATTCGTGGCATAGAAGTCACTGCCGCAGAACAAGGTTATCTGGTACTTATCGGCGATTGCGCGCACCAGAATCAGCAGGAAAAGACTTTTCTTAACCTCATTATTACCAAGCAGATCGATGGCATGGTCCTGCTCAGCTCACGCCTGCCGTTTGATGCCAGCGTGGAAGAACAGCGCAATTTGCCGCCAATGGTCATGTCCAACGAATTTGCGCCAGAGCTGGAACTGCCTACCGTTCACATTGATAACCTCACTGCAGCCTTTAACGCGATGAATTATCTGCTGGAGCTGGGGCATAAGCGCATTGGTTGTATTGCCGGGCCAGAGGATATGCCGCTGTGCCACTACCGCCTGCAAGGCTATGTTCAGGCACTACGCCGCAGTGGAATTACCGTTGATCCACACTTCATCGCGCGCGGTGATTTCACCTATGAAGCGGGCGCTAACGCGTTAAAACAGCTGCTTGAGTTACCGCAACCTCCGACCGCGGTCTTTTGTCACAGCGATGTGATGGCGCTTGGCGCGCTCTCTTACGCCAAACGCCAGGGCTTAAAAGTACCGGATGATTTATCTATCATTGGCTTCGATAATATTTCACTGACGGAATTTTGTGATCCACCCCTGACAACCGTCGCACAGCCGCGTTTCGATATCGGACGTGAAGCTATGCTGTTACTGCTCGATCAGCTTCAAGGACAGAACGTCAGCAGTGGTTCACGTTTACTGGACTGTGAGCTCATAATTCGGGGCACTACCCGGGCACTGACGTAAAGTAAAGTGCTTTCGGACTCCCCTGTCTGGTCAAAGGCCCGTCGCTTAAGTAACATGGCGGGCTGACGAACGAATAAATACAGCGAAACGATAGTGGCACAACGAGATTATGTACGTCGCGGCCAACCGGCACCTTCGCGGCGCAAAAAGAGCACATCACGGAAAAAGCAACGCAGTACGCCAGCGGTATCCCCCGCGATGGTCGCTATTGCTGCAGCCGTACTCGTGACCTTTATCGGTGGTCTGTACTTCATTACGCATCACAAGAAAGAAGAGTCCGAGACGCTGCAAAGCCAGAAAGTCACCGGTAATGGCATCCCGCCTAAACCGGAAGAACGCTGGCGCTATATCAAAGAGCTGGAAAGCCGTCAGCCTGGCGTACGTGCGCCTACCGAACCCTCTGCAGGCGGCGAAGTGCTTAACGCCGATCAGCTGACCAATGAGCAGCGCCAGTTGCTGGCGCAAATGCAGGCGGATATGCGTCAACAGCCGACACAGCTCAACGAAGTACCGTGGAACGAACAAACACCTGAACAGCGCCAGCAAACGCTGCAGCGTCAGCGTCAGGTACAACAGCAACAGTGGAACAACGCGCAGCAGCAGGCGCAGCAACCGCGCCCACGGGCGACGGAACAGCCGTACCAGCAACCGCAAACGCGTACGGCACAAACCGCACCGGTACAACAGCCGAAAGCGCAGCCAAAACCGGCGGCCCAGCAGCCGTACCAGGATCTGTTGCAGACGCCAGCGCACACCACTGCCGCACAGCCTAAAACGCAACCGGCCGCGCCAATAACGAATGAGACTCAGCCGCCAAAACAGACGGCAGAGAAAAAAGATGAACGCCGCTGGATGGTTCAGTGCGGATCATTCAAAGGGGCTGAGCAGGCGGAAACCGTGCGTGCACAATTGGCCTTTGAGGGCTTCAATTCCCGCATTACCACCAACAACGGCTGGAATCGCGTGGTGATTGGCCCGGTGAAAGGCAAGGAAAATGCCGACAACACCATCAGCCGCCTGAAAGTTGCCGGCCACACAAACTGCATTCGACTCGCCACTGGGGGTTGAAACCCCCAAAATCTCCCCCATCTATACTTGCATTACGCCCCGCACACCTGTGCGGGGCCTGTATTCTGCATTTGTAACCAAGGGGTCTGCTCGTGACAACAATAGTAAGCGTACGCCGTAACGGCCATGTGGTAATCGCCGGTGATGGTCAGGCCACACTGGGTAACACCGTAATGAAAGGCAACGTGAAAAAAGTCCGCCGTCTGTACAACGACAAAGTCATTGCGGGCTTTGCGGGCGGTACTGCGGATGCATTCACGCTGTTTGAACTGTTTGAACGTAAACTGGAAATGCACCAGGGTCACCTGGTTAAGGCCGCCGTTGAGCTGGCTAAAGACTGGCGTACCGACCGTATGCTGCGCAAACTCGAAGCGCTGCTGGCCGTCGCAGATGAAACGGCATCACTCATCATCACCGGTAACGGCGACGTCATCCAGCCAGAAAACGATCTGATTGCCATCGGCTCCGGCGGCCCTTACGCCCAGGCTGCGGCACGCGCGCTGCTGGAAAACACTGAGCTTGGCGCACGCGAAATTGCTGAGAAAGCGTTGGATATTGCAGGGGATATCTGCATTTATACCAACCACTTCCATACCATCGAAGAATTGAACTCCAAAGCGTAAGGATCCCCCATGTCTGAAATGACCCCACGCGAAATTGTCAGCGAACTGAACAAGCACATCATCGGCCAGGATAACGCGAAGCGTTCCGTGGCGATTGCACTGCGTAACCGCTGGCGCCGCATGCAGCTCAACGAAGAGCTGCGCCATGAAGTCACACCGAAAAACATTCTGATGATTGGCCCAACCGGTGTCGGTAAAACCGAGATCGCACGCCGTCTGGCAAAACTGGCCAATGCGCCATTCATCAAAGTGGAAGCAACGAAATTCACCGAAGTCGGCTATGTGGGTAAAGAAGTTGACTCCATCATCCGCGATCTGACCGATGCCGCCATCAAAATGGTTCGCGTTCAGGCAATTGAGAAAAACCGCTTCCGCGCAGAAGAAATGGCCGAAGAGCGTATTCTCGATGTACTGATCCCGCCAGCCAAAAATAACTGGGGACAGTCAGAGCAGCCTCAGGAACCTTCTGCTGCGCGTCAGGCATTTCGTAAAAAACTGCGTGAAGGCCAGCTGGATGATAAAGAGATTGAAATCGATCTCGCTGCCGCACCGATGGGCGTAGAAATTATGGCGCCTCCGGGAATGGAAGAGATGACCAGCCAGCTGCAGTCCATGTTCCAGAACCTGGGCGGTCAGAAACAAAAGCCGCGTAAGCTGAAAATCAAAGATGCGATGAAGCTGCTGATTGAAGAAGAAGCGGCCAAACTGGTCAATCCGGAAGAGCTGAAACAAGAAGCTATCGACGCCGTTGAGCAGCACGGGATCGTGTTTATCGACGAAATCGACAAAATCTGTAAGCGTGGCGAATCCTCCGGCCCGGATGTTTCCCGTGAGGGCGTACAGCGCGACCTGCTGCCGCTGGTTGAAGGCTGCACCGTCTCGACCAAGCACGGTATGGTGAAAACCGATCACATTCTGTTTATCGCTTCTGGCGCATTCCAGGTCGCGAAACCGTCTGACCTGATCCCGGAACTGCAGGGTCGTCTGCCGATTCGCGTCGAGCTGCAGGCACTGACCACCAGCGATTTCGAGCGCATTCTGACCGAACCGAATGCCTCTATCACTGTGCAGTACAAAGCGCTGATGGCAACCGAAGGTGTGGACATCAACTTTACCGAATCGGGCATTAAGCGCATTGCCGAAGCGGCCTGGCAGGTTAACGAAACCACCGAAAACATCGGTGCGCGTCGTCTGCATACCGTGCTCGAGCGTCTGATGGAAGATATTTCCTATGATGCGAGCGATTTGAACGGTCAAAGCATCACAATTGATGCCGAATATGTGAGCAAACATCTGGATGCGCTGGTCGCAGATGAAGATCTGAGCCGTTTTATCCTATAATCGCGTTCAATGCATTTTCATCACTGTTGATGGGGCTGATAAAGCCCCATTTTTATTGGCGCTAAATATGACTGAACAACAACAAATTAGCCGCTCACAAGCCTGGCTGGAAAGTTTACGACCTAAGACCTTACCGCTCGCCTTCGCGGCGATCATCGTCGGTACGGCATTAGCATGGTGGCAAGGATATTTCGATCCGCTAGTAGCTCTGCTGGCATTAATTACGGCAGGGCTACTGCAAATCCTGTCCAATCTCGCTAACGACTATGGCGATGCCGTCAAAGGCAGCGATAAACCCGACCGCATCGGACCGCTGCGTGGCATGCAAAAAGGCGTTATTACCCAGCAGGAGATGAAGCGTGCGCTGATTGTCACCGTGGTCTTAATCTGCCTGTCCGGCCTGGCGCTGGTAGCGGTGGCATGTCACACACTGGCGGATTTTGTCGGCTTCCTGATTCTCGGCGGCCTGTCGATTATCGCCGCTATCACCTATACCGTCGGTAATCGTCCGTACGGGTATATCGGTCTGGGTGATATTTCCGTGCTGGTCTTCTTCGGCTGGCTCAGCGTGATGGGGAGCTGGTACCTGCAGGCGCATACGCTGATTCCGGCGTTAATCCTGCCGGCAACCGCCTGTGGCCTGCTGGCAACTGCCGTACTCAACGTTAACAATCTGCGCGATATCAACAGCGACAGAGAGAATGGCAAAAACACGCTGGTGGTGCGCTTAGGCGCGGTTAATGCCCGCCGCTACCATGCCTGCCTGCTGATGGGCACGCTGGTCTGTCTGGCGCTGTTTAACCTGTTCTCGCTGCAAAGTTTATGGGGATGGTTGTTTATCCTCGCCGCACCGCTGCTGATTAAACAGGCACGCTACGTGATGCGCGAGATGGACCCGGCAGCAATGCGCCCAATGCTGGAACGCACCGTAAAAGCGGCACTATTGACTAACCTACTGTTTGTTGTTGGAATTTTCTTAAGCCAGTGGTCTCTTTAACTGACAAATATCAATTAATAATTTCAATTTTTAGAACCGCATAACGCCTCGCAACCCTTACAATAGAGGGTCGCGAGGTTTTTTCATGTTTTTATATTTTTCGGGGATACCTCGGGGATACCAACGAACGGTAAACACCGTGGCCTATAAGTACTAAAATCAGCGTTTCCCAGCTTACTTAACCGATCACGGGGTCTGAAGCCCAACCGTACGATCTCGTACGGTTGCTCCCTAAACCAGGGGGCTTAACGGTAGAAGCGGCGTAGTCGCAGTTTGTGACAATGTCGGATATTTCCCGCATTTTTTAACAGGAAAAAATTTACTTTAAGGCGTATTAAGGTATTTTTACCAATGGATGATGTCTCCAATGATAAGGGAAATGAACGATATTGACCGGGGCGGGTTACGGCTGTTAACGCTTGGTGAGATTAACTTAGCCCGTACCCTCTACGCTTTCACCATCCGCTATAACGAAGTCTGGATCCACCGCAGCAGCTATCTACCTTTCAACCTCCAAAAGAACAACTACGCCATGACGCCCAACGGCGAATTGTACTTTCAGGAAGGTACTTATGAGCCTGACTTTTCACAGCCGCATGTTAATAACGATCGCGTTGGTGGGCAGCATCTTTTTTTACATGAAATGATGCACGTCTGGCAGCATCTGCACGGGATGATGGTAAGGATGCGGGGCTTGTTCTCTTGGGCAGTTGATTACTATTACACCTTGGATAAGGCCATACTCTTGGATTACGGCTTAGAGCAGCAGGCTGCAATGGTGGCTGATTATTGGCTGCTTAAAACGTATGGATTCGGCAGCCGCTCTGATTTGTATCGCCTCAAGGATTACGATCCATCTGAACCCGTCCTTAGCCTCATATCCCGCTATGAGAAAGTGTTAGGGAGGTTCCCGCATTGAAACGTTACTTTCTCATTCCTGCCTTTTTTGCGCTGGCTGGGTGTGGCGCTGGCGATAGCGTTCCCCCATGGCGTAGTTTCCCTATTATAAATAATTCGCTTTGCTTCTCTGTTAATAAATCGGACGTTCTGAGCCGATACGGCGTTTATTCTGAGCAGGGAAATGAATACAAGACATTGGCGGAAAATTCGCATGTAGCTCTCTCTTACCCTGAAACGTGCTTAAAAATACCGATAACGCCGGGCTATATCTATGCGGCTTCATACACATTGAACGGAAAGAATTACCGTTACAACTTTTTCATCGATAGAAATGGGAAAATATTAAGCACAAAATAAGGAGATCTATAAATGTCATTACCAGCTTATATGTATATTTATGATGAAAATGGACAACTGATCAAAGGCAGTTGCATGGCGCTGGGCCGTGAGGGTGCAATTGAAATCATGAACAGCAGTTACGGTGTGTACCAAAACACATGCCGCAACACTGGTAAGCTGATGGGTTCGCGCGAACACAACGCTTTTACCCTGCACAAAGAGATTGATAAGACCTCGCCATATTTTGCAGTTGCAGTCTGCCAAAGTAAGCGACTGCAAAAGGCAGTAATCCACTATTACGACATCAACGAGGCGGGTGTCGAATACGAGATTTACCGAATTACGCTTAACAACATCGTAATCATGTCCGTCAATGCTGCTCATGCTTATATGCCGGGTTCCCACACTCCGGGCATGATGGAAAATATCGCCATCACCTACTCAGGCATTGAGTGGTTTTATATCGAAGGGAATATCAAATACGACGATGACTGGAGCCGCCCGGTTGGTTACAACCAGCAGCAGAGGTAAATCGAATTGGCAGGCAGATCTGTTGAAAATAAAGACCACTTAGCAGACTGCCTGCAATACTCGTCGCTATTCCCAAACACGCTTACTTGCAATACGAGCGTACCAGGTCATCAAATCAACGTAAATCAAACCAATAATTCAACAATTTTATAGAGTTAAATCATAAGTTTACTTTCTTAGCGTACATTTCCGTACGGTTGGGCTTCCCCCCATCAACACATCAGTTTTATAGCCTGCTATAGCCCATTGTCTTACGGTATCAAGGACCTTGAGCCAGTTGCCTAAATCATTATTTCTGATTTTAGTTGTTCTCCGTGTATTTCCATTCCAAAGCATTTTTGTACTTAAAATGGTTGTGGGCGGATCCAGTAACAATCTCCCACCATCTTTATCACGGTAGCTATCATATGCATAGCGATAGACAGCACGCAGAACACGTGCCCATAAATCTGGGCTTTACTGCCTTTTTCTTCACGCCTGAACGGGCCACCAAACCATATGCCCGCTCTCTGGCCTGCTCAATAGTCATATCCGGGAACTTGCCCAACGTCACACGGTAAAATTTTCCGTCACGCTTTGGGACACACAAAAACTTTTGCTGCCACTAGACGTAACGCGCAGCCGCAACCCATTAACGACACTATCAGCATATTCAAGGCGTTTGCCGGCATCAGGAACGGGGAGTTCCATCTGCACGGCTTGGTGAATCTGATCGTTCTCATAGGGCTTTCTTTTATGCTCCAGCAATCTTCCGGGGATACCTTACAGAGGGAAATACGGGTAATCACAGGTCATTATCGGCTGTTTTAAAAATCAGTAATTATCTGTTTTTCGATGAAAAATATGAATGGTTGTTGATCTGGACACTAATTAACAATTGATGATTTTGCCAACAGTACACATAGCGCGATATACTAAAAATTCTCGCAGCAACTGAACGTTAAGCCTATGAAATACGATACATCCGAGCTTTGTGACATCTATCAGGAAGATGTCAACGTCGTGGAACCGCTGTTCTCTAACTTTGGGGGACGGGCGTCGTTTGGCGGACAAATCATCACGGTAAAATGTTTCGAGGACAACGGGTTGCTGTACGATCTGCTCGAACAAAACGGCCGTGGTCGTGTTCTGCTGGTCGATGGCGGCGGTTCTGTCCGTCGTGCGCTGGTCGATGCCGAACTGGCAAGACTGGCCGTACAGAATGAATGGGAAGGTCTGGTCATCTACGGCTCAGTACGCCAGGTAGACGATCTGGAAGAACTGGATATTGGCATTCAGGCGATTGCCGCAATTCCGGTAGGCGCTTCAGGTGAAGGCATTGGGGAAAGCGATGTGCGCGTCAACTTTGGCGGCGTGACGTTCTTCTCCGGCGACCACCTGTACGCCGACAACACCGGGATAATCCTCTCCGAAGACCCGCTCGATATCGAGTGATCAAAAAGGCACCGCAAGGTGCCTTTTTTATACGTTGTCGCTGATTGCCGGATGTCGGCTTACGCCTTATCCGGCCTACAAAGAGGAGCGATTACGCGAAAGATTTCGTGTTGTAGCAAGGCGGCAAACGAAGGTATCCCCAGGAGCGTAGTAAACTACGTGACCGGGGTAACTGAGCGCAGCCAACACAGCTACGGCGCGAAAGATGAAGCGTAATTAGACTTCTTCCATACGACCCAGCAGGGCATGCAGACGATCCTGCCAGCCGCTCTGCTGTTCTTTCAGGCTGTTGTTCTCACGCTCCAGTTCTTCACGCTGCTGCTGTGCAGACTGAACTTCCTGCGACAGTGAGTTATTCTTTTCTTTCAGCTCTTCGATTTCCATCTGCAACAGCGTGATGGTATCAATCGCCTGCTGTACTTTTGCTTCCAGTTTCTCAAACACTTCTAATGACATCGTCATACCTCTCCTGAATTGCAAGGCGTTGATGGATAAAAATCCTCGTCCCGATAACCGGCGACGCCTTAATAAAAACGAGCGCACACTACTTAACACCGATTGTATGAAGCCGCGCCATCCCTGTCCAGCGGCATCCCGCGCAGATTGCGGTTTGCAACACTTTTAATCTTTGTCCTGGTGACATAACTGTCATAACTCTTAAGTGTTAACAGGATGTTCGGTGAAATGATTCAGCTCACACTATTTTTGTATAACAAATACCGCGCAATGGCGCGAAAACGCTCATTTTGTTGATGGAGTACACACATTTTAATTTCGATATTTCTCGTTTTTGAGCGTTAACGATAAATTAACAGTGTGCCTACCGGCTCCGGGGATGTCAGTGACCTTCTCGCATACAATAAACATTAAACTCTTCAGGATCCGATTATGAGTCAAACATCAACCTTGAAAGGCCAGTGCATTGCTGAATTCCTCGGTACCGGGTTGTTGATTTTCTTCGGTGTGGGTTGTGTCGCTGCACTCAAAGTGGCTGGTGCTACTTTTGGTCAGTGGGAAATCAGTATCATCTGGGGTCTGGGGGTAGCCATGGCTATCTATCTGACAGCAGGCGTTTCTGGCGCACACCTGAATCCAGCAGTCACAATCGCACTATGGCTGTTTGCGTGTTTTGACAAACGCAAAGTCGTTCCTTTTATTATTTCGCAAATTGCTGGCGCCTTTTGCGCAGCGGCATTGGTTTACGGGCTTTATTACAATCTTTTCATCGATTTCGAACAAACGAACCATATCGTGCGCGGTAGTGTAGAAAGCCTCAATCTGGCAGGTACGTTCTCCACCTATCCAAACCCGCATATCAATTTTGTGCAGGCCTTCGCGGTTGAAATGGTCATTACCGCTATTCTAATGGGGCTGATTCTGGCACTGACCGACGATGGTAACGGTGTACCGCGTGGTCCGCTGGCACCGCTGCTGATCGGCTTACTGATTGCCGTTATTGGTGCTTCCATGGGTCCGCTGACCGGTTTTGCGATGAACCCGGCACGTGACTTCGGACCGAAACTCTTCGCCTGGATGGCCGGATGGGGTGAGATTGCATTCACGGGTGGTCGTGATATCCCTTACTTCCTGGTTCCGGTGTTTGGCCCGATTACCGGCGCGATTTTAGGCGCATGGGCATATCGCAAACTGATTGGTCGCCATTTACCGTGCGATGTCTGCGCGATTGAAGAAAAAGACGTTGCGACCAACACTCAACAAAAAGCTTCGCAGTAATGTGACTACGGGACAAAAATGATGACTGAAAAAAAATATATCGTTGCGCTCGACCAGGGCACCACCAGCTCCCGCGCGGTCGTAATGGACCACGATGCGAATATCGTTAGCGTTTCGCAACGCGAATTCGAGCAAATCTATCCGAAAGCAGGCTGGGTAGAACATGACCCAATGGAAATTTGGGCAACCCAAAGCTCCACGCTGGTAGAAGTGCTGGCGAAAGCCGATATCAGTTCCGATGAAATTGCCGCGATCGGTATTACCAACCAGCGTGAAACCACCATTGTCTGGGAACGTGAAACCGGTAAGCCAATCTATAACGCCATTGTGTGGCAGTGTCGTCGTACTGCAGATATCTGCGAGAAGCTCAAGCGCGACGGCATGGAAGAGTACATCCGTAACAACACCGGTCTGGTCATTGACCCGTATTTCTCCGGCACCAAAGTGAAGTGGATCCTCGACCACGTAGAAGGCTCGCGTGAGCGCGCTCGTCGCGGCGAGCTGCTGTTCGGTACCGTAGACACCTGGCTTATCTGGAAAATGACGCAGGGACGCGTACACGTCACGGATTACACCAACGCCTCACGTACCATGCTGTTCAACATCCATTCTCTGGATTGGGACGACAAGATGTTGGATGCGCTGGACATTCCGCGTGCCATGCTGCCGGAAGTGCGCCGTTCTTCTGAAGTCTATGGCCAGACCAACATTGGCGGTAAAGGCGGCACACGTATTCCTATCTCCGGTATCGCCGGTGACCAGCAGGCTGCACTATTCGGCCAGCTGTGCGTGAAGGAAGGGATGGCGAAGAACACCTACGGTACTGGCTGCTTCATGCTGATGAATACCGGCGAGAAAGCCGTTAAGTCAGAAAATGGACTGCTGACCACTATCGCTTGTGGCCCGACCGGGGAAGTGAACTACGCGCTGGAAGGTGCCGTGTTCATGGCGGGTGCGTCCATCCAGTGGCTGCGTGATGAGATGAAACTCATCAGCGATGCATTCGACTCAGAGTATTTCGCCACCAAAGTGAAAGACACCAACGGCGTATACGTTGTTCCGGCGTTCACCGGTTTGGGCGCACCGTACTGGGACCCGTATGCACGCGGCGCCATCTTCGGTCTGACCCGTGGCGTAAACTCCAACCACATCATCCGTGCAACACTTGAGTCTATCGCTTATCAGACGCGTGACGTGCTGGAAGCAATGCAGGCGGACTCCGGTATTCGTCTGCACGCGCTGCGCGTGGATGGCGGTGCAGTTGCCAACAACTTCCTGATGCAGTTCCAGTCAGACATTCTCGGCACACGCGTTGAGCGCCCGGAAGTTCGCGAAGTGACCGCGCTGGGTGCGGCATATCTGGCCGGTCTGGCTGTCGGCTTCTGGCAGAATCTGGATGAGCTGCAGGAAAAAGCGGTCATTGAGCGTGAATTCCGTCCTGGCATCGAAACCACCGAACGTAACTTCCGTTACAGCGGCTGGAAAAAAGCGGTCAAACGCGCTCTGGCGTGGGAAGATCACGACGAGTAATACGTCATTGCCGGATGGCGACTGTGCCTTATCCGGCAATATCTTCGTGCGGGGGCAACCCCGCACACACATCAATAATCGCTCCCCCTCCCCTGTGCTACACTTCGCGCCATTCCTTTCTGCTACGAGTTTGCAATGAGACGAGAACTTGCCATTGAATTTTCACGCGTGACCGAAGCGGCTGCACTGGCTGGCTATAAATGGTTGGGTCGCGGCGATAAAAACACCGCTGACGGCGCGGCGGTGAACGCCATGCGTATTATGCTCAACCAGGTCAACATCGACGGCACCATCGTGATTGGCGAAGGTGAGATCGACGAGGCCCCCATGTTGTTTATCGGTGAGAAAGTCGGAACTGGTCTGGGCGATGCTGTTGATATTGCCGTCGATCCCATCGAAGGTACACGCATGACGGCAATGGGCCAGGCGAATGCGCTGGCGGTACTGGCTGTCGGCGACAAGGGTTGCTTCCTGAACGCGCCGGACATGTACATGGAAAAGCTGATTGTCGGCCCTGGCGCCAAAGGTTCAATCGACCTGAACCTGTCGCTGGAAGCGAACCTGCGTAATGTCGCCAGCGCGCTCAACAAACCGCTGAGCGAACTGACCGTCACCATTCTGGCGAAACCACGCCACGATGAAACCATCGCCGAAATGCAGGCGCTGGGCGTTCGCGTATTCGCGATTCCCGACGGCGACGTGGCCGCGTCTATTCTGACCTGCATGCCAGACAGTGAAGTTGACGTGCTGTATGGCATTGGTGGCGCACCGGAAGGTGTCGTCTCTGCCGCCGTTATCCGCGCACTGGATGGCGACATGCAGGGCCGTCTGCTGGCTCGCCATGACGTCAAAGGCGACAGCGAAGAGAACCGTCGTATCGGCGAACAGGAGCTGGCTCGCTGCGCCGCGATGGGTATTGAGGCAGGTAAAGCGCTGCGTCTGGATGAAATGGCCCGCAGCGACAACGTTATTTTCTCAGCAACCGGGATCACCAAAGGCGATCTGCTGGAAGGAATTAGCCGCAAAGGTAATATTGCCACTACCGAAACACTGCTGATCCGTGGGAAATCACGTACGATCCGTCGTATTCAGTCCATCCACTACCTCGATCGCAAAGATCCGGATGTACAGACGCATATCCTGTAATTGATTTGATCAATAGAGCCTTCCAGCCCATCTGGGCTGGAAATCTTTCGTGCAACGAACGAAGATAAGGCAATCACAGCAGACAGGAGAAAACCATGGCAGATTGGGTAACAGGCAAAGTCACTAAGGTACAGAACTGGACCGATGCCTTATTTAGTTTGACCGTGCGAGCTCCGGTTCTTCCCTTCACGGCAGGCCAGTTTACCAAGCTCGGCCTCGAAATCGACGGCGAGCGTGTCCAGCGTGCCTATTCCTACGTGAATGCGCCTGATAACCCCGATTTAGAGTTCTATCTGGTGACGGTTCCTGACGGAAAACTCAGCCCCCGACTGGCGGCGCTAAAACCTGGCGACGAAATCCAGGTAGTGAGCGAAGCAGCCGGTTTCTTCGTGCTGGATGAAGTCCCCGATTGCGACACGCTGTGGATGCTGGCAACCGGTACGGCTATCGGCCCATATTTATCGATTCTGCAGTTGGGCAAAGATCTGGACCGTTTTAAAAATCTGGTGCTGGTCCATGCCGCCCGCTATGCCGCCGATTTAAGCTATCTGCCGTTAATGCAGGACCTGGAAAAACGCTACGAAGGTAAATTACGTATCCAGACGGTGGTCAGCCGTGAAACCGCCGCAGGTTCATTAACCGGGCGAGTTCCGGCGTTGATTGAAAGCGGCGCGCTGGAAGCTGCAGTTGGGCTACCCATGGATACAGCAACCAGTCATGTGATGCTCTGCGGTAACCCGCAAATGGTACGCGACACGCAGCAACTGCTGAAAGAAACCCGGCAGATGACCAAACATCTGCGCCGTCGACCGGGCCATATGACCGCTGAACATTACTGGTAAGGGCTTGCCGGATGGCGCTCACGCTTATCCGGCCTACGAGTCAGCTCTGTATTTTACGTCCTGCGTGTCCTTACCGTATTTATTTGCGTCCTGGGTGCCAACGAACGCGCCCAGATCGATAAGCATACCCACCAGAATCAGCGTCGGTACAAAGCGGCCTACCGCCCATTGCCAGACACCGGGCAATACTGCCCAGTTTCCGGCCAGCAGCATCCATGCAAGAATCATCAGGAACGCCCACGCGCCGGAGCGACCCCGATCATGCAGACGTTTTACTGTGACTGCAGCCGTCGGCCACAGCAGACAGACCAGACAAAATGCCGCCGTCTGGATATCGAGCAATTGTTTACTCGCCAGCGAAAACAAAACCAGCATTCCGACAATCCACAGACCGATCCAAATCCAGAAATCACGGCGTCCAAGACGCCCTTTAAATGAGAATAACCACTGCTGTATGGTCATGTAGATTCCTTTATTATTACCTTCCAGAACAGTTTACCCTTTTGACAAGCCCGACGGTTACCGTTTTAATCGTGAGCAGTGAGAATGAAAGGTACGATTGATGAAGCAAGGATTGACACTGTTTTTATTATTGTTTTCAGCCTTAACCGCGAGCACAGCGGTACTGGCGGAAGCGCCATCGACGGCAACTACGGCCCCCTATTTACTGGCGGGTGCGCCGACCTTTGACCTGTCGATTAGCCAGTTTCGCGAAAACTTTAATACGCAGAATCCGAAGCTTATTCTGAATGAATTCCGTGCCATCGACAGCAGCCGCGATCGGGCAAATCTCACCCGTGCCGCCAGTAAAATCAATGAAAACCTGTACGCGTCCTCCGCCCTTGAACGCGGCACCTTAAAAATCAAAAGCATGCAGATAACCTGGCTGCCGATTCAGGGGCCAGAACAAAAGGCGGCCAAAGCGAAAGCGCTGGAATACATGACCGCCGTCATTCGCACCGTCGCGCCGCTACTGACAAAAGAGCAAAGCCAGAAAAAGCTGCAAAAACTGCTCGCTGCCGGCAAAGGTAAGCGCTATTACGCCGAAACGGAAGGCGCAATTCGCTATGTTGTTGCAGATAACGGCGAAAAGGGGCTGACCTTCGCTGTTGAACCGATTAAGCTGGCACTATCAGAAAGTCTTGAGAAAGCGAATTGATGACAAAAAGCAAAGCCTTTCCGCAGACGAATCTCTATACTGTTTCACAGACCATGCTGCCCTGATGGGCGGCCATCTTCCTTAATTCGCTGACAAGCGTGGAGAAATGAAATGCGACATCCTTTAGTGATGGGTAACTGGAAACTGAACGGCAGCCGCCACATGGTAAACGAACTGGTTGCTAACCTGCGTAAAGAACTGGCTGGCGTTGCTGGCTGTGCAGTAGCAATCGCTCCACCGGAAATGTATATCGACCTGGCGAAACACGCCGCTGCCGGTAGCCACATCATTCTGGGCGCGCAGAACGTTGACCTGAACCTGTCTGGCGCATTCACCGGTGAAACAAGCGCTGAAATGCTGAAAGATATCGGCGCGCAGTACATCATTATCGGTCACTCTGAGCGTCGTACTTACCACAAAGAGTCTGACGAGCTGATCGCGAAGAAATTCGCTGTGCTGAAAGAGCAGGGTCTGACGCCGGTTCTGTGCATCGGTGAAACCGAAGCAGAAAACGAAGCAGGTAAAACTGAAGAGGTTTGCGCACGCCAGATTGACGCGGTACTGAAAACTCAGGGCGCAGCAGCATTCGAAGGCGTGGTTATCGCTTACGAACCTGTATGGGCTATCGGTACCGGTAAATCTGCAACGCCTGCTCAGGCTCAGGCAGTCCACAAATTCATCCGTGACCACATTGCTAAAGCTGATGCGAAAATCGCTGAACAAGTGATCATCCAGTACGGCGGTTCCGTAAACGCCGCTAACGCTGCTGAACTGTTCGCTCAGCCGGACATCGACGGCGCGCTGGTTGGCGGTGCATCTCTGAAAGCAGACGCTTTCGCCGTGATCGTTAAAGCCGCTGAAGCCGCTAAACAGGCCTAAGTTGTTAAAAGGGGAGCATCGCTCCCCTTCTTATACCTACCCGCTTTACCAGTATCCCAGCCAGTGCCACCAGAAGGCCCCCGTGACACCCCAGATGGTCAGGTTGACCACGCTCATCACCAGCCCCGTTTTCCACCACTCAGCCAGTGTAACGTAACCCGAACCAAAGATGATTGGCGCAGTCCCTGTACCATAGTGCGTGAGCGACATCATCAACGAGGAGGAGAAGCCCAGCATCAGACCGAGCAGCGCCGGTGGAGCACCGAGGCCTAATCCGGCAGCGAAGAAAGCCGCGAACATGGCCGTGATATGTGCAGTGGTACTGGCGAAAAAGTAGTGTGAATAGACATAAAGCAGGATCAGCAACAGCGTGGCGATACTCCAGTGCACGCCGAGATGGTCAATTGCACTACCAACGCTCGTCGCCAGCCACCCCACCAGACCCAGTTTGCTGAGAAAATCCGCCATCATAACCAGTGCGGCAAACCAGACTATCGTATCCCATGCACCGCGACATTTAAGGATATCGTCCCAACTCAATACCCCTGTCACTAACAGAACAGACAAGCCAATGAGCGCCGCACTGGTGGGGTTAACGGCCCAGGTACTGCCCATCAGCATGGCAGGTACCCCCGCCCACAGGCAGAGCAGCAAAGCGAAAACCGCGAGGGTGATTTTTTCAGCCAGCGACAACGGACCGAGTGCCCCCAGTTTTTCCCGGGCAAACTCTGGCGCATTCGGTGTGCGTGTAATAGCGGGCGGATAGAGCCACCAGATGACAATAGGCATCACGACCAGGGAGACAACGGCAGGAAGAAGCGCCGCAATCGCCCACATTCCCCAGGTCATATTCAGCACCCCATCCGTCCCTTTGGTCAAAAAACTCACAATAAGCGGGTTTGGCGCGGTAGCGGTAATAAACATCGCCGAACTGATCGGGTTAATGTTGTAGTTCACCAGCGCCAGGTAACGACCTGTAGCGCCGTTTTCTTTGTCACCGGGTTGAGAGCCCAGACTTTCCGCAATCGCCCGCATCACCGGGTGAATAATACCGCCACCGCGCGCGGTATTGCTTGGGGTTACGGGGGCTATCAGCGTTTCTGCCAGCGTTAGCGCCCAGGCGATACCCAACGTTCGTTTGCCAAACAAAGCAATAAACCCATAGCCGATACGCGCGCCCAGCCCCGTTTTCAACAAGCTTTGCGACAACATAATCGAGATGCCGATCAGCCAGATAAGCTGGTTGGAGAAGCCACTTAACGCATCGCTCAGCGCCGCGGTGGGTTTACCGGGGTGCGTCACGCCGGTCATGGCTACCAGCATAATTGCCACAATCGCAATCGCGCCGATAGGCATGGCTTTACCAATAATTGCCGCGATAGTACCGATAAATAACGCCAGCAGATGCCACGCCTCGGGGGTGACATCTGCTGGACATGGGATAACAAACCAGATGGTCAGCGTAATAACAATCGAGATGATGGCAGGCCAACAGCGAATGGGGGTCAATCTGTCCATGAATCAATCCTTGAGTTTCCAGCACGCAATTATGCGCTCAGGTATTAACCAATATCGGTGCGCATAATACAATTCACCCACTCACAAAACAAAAAATTAACATTCCGATACAACTATAATTTCCCCAACACGCTAAACCACAGATAATCCAGCGGCAGCAGTATCAGATACGTTGCCGCCGCCAGCGTGATACACAGCAGCATTCCAGCTCTTGCCGGTACTTTTCCTAACGCCATTGCCACCACAATCGGTGATGCCTGATACGGCAATAGCGGTGTGGAATAGCCCAGTACCTGAATCATAATTACCGAGAGTAGCGGGAAGCCGGTCGCATCTGAAAAGCTTTGTGCCAGTGTGGTATACAGTGCCGGAACGCCGTTCGCCGTCATGATGAAATTGAGCGCGGTGGTAATGCCGGTCAATGCAAGGAAGCTGGTAAACGGTTTGTCCGCATCCAGCGGCATCACCTGTAACAGCGCCTCGCCTACCGCGCTACCGATACCGGTCTGCGTCACGGTGATGGCCAGCCCCAGAATACCCGCCACGTAAATGCAGGTACGGATATTCACCCCACTGGAAAATTCTTCGCCATTAATAAATCCTACGCGCGGCAACAGCGTAATCACCGCCGCCACCAGCCCGGTCCATGCTGGTCCCACACCATGCCAGCTTTCGCTGACCCACAGAAACAGCACCACCGCTAACATCCAGGCCAGACGTTTTTCATCACGACTCATTGGTTCAGGCGGCGTCAGATCGCGCGGCGCATGAGGTTGGCCGGGAAACAGCCAGCAGATAAGAGCAATGAGCACCGCACCTTTTAGCCAACCCAGCACGGGTGTATGCAGCAGCAAATAGGGAAGATAATTCAAGTGGATACCCCAGGAACCTTCCGCTGCGCCACTCATCACCAGGTTTGGTACGTTAGCAGGTAAGATCGTGGCGGAAAGCTGGAAGGTACCAAAACCGACGGCAAGCGCCAGACCATACCAGGCACGCGTGCCGTCGTTAATTCCAGCCCGTTTCGCCATCGCCGCCACAATCGGCATCAGCAGCGCAATACGTCCCATGTTAGACGGCATGACGAACGCCAGCGCGTAACTCAATAGCACTACGCTCGCGACCATTAATGGCCAGGAGTCTGTCAGTCTTGACGACAATGCCCTCGCCGCCCGGTCCGCCAGCCCCGTTTTACGAATCGCGATGCCCAGCACAAAACCACTGAAGACCAGCCAGAACGCCGATGAGGCAAAGCCACCAAAGATGACATCCGGTGGCGCAATTTTGGCCACCATCGCCACGGCAAAGAAAAGCAGCGCCGTGATAAATTCCGGCAACAGCGATGTTGCCCAAAGTAAAATGGTGACGCCGACCACCAGAGAGGGAATAAACAGAGGGTGTGAAAGCCAGAGCGACATGCCTGTCTCCTGTTGTTTTTTTCAACAAGAATACGGGGACAGGCAAAGAGAGTAAACGCCAGATTAAGGGGGGCTAACGCAGAATATCACATTGATGATCCTGGATTTCCTCAGAGGAGGCGAGATTCAGCGACAGCAGGTCACGCTGAGTCGCCAGCAGGACAAAGGATTCGTCGCTTTGACGCACCATCGCCAGCGCATAGCTTCCCATTCGCTCACGCGCACCCGGCACCTCTTCAGCCAGCATCATAAACGGGCTGCGCTGCGCCAGTTCGTTTTCCGTCACACGACGCGCCAGATATTCATGCCCGCGCAGCCCACCAGGTAAAGGCAGCCAGCGAGTGCTGATTTTCGCCATATTGTCATCCAGTTGCGTTCTGACGTCGGGCCGCAGGCAGGAGATATGAATGTGAAAGTGATTTTGCGTACGCCCGGTACGTGAGTTTATTGTCAGCGATACCGCCTTATCAGGGATCTCCTGGCCGTATTTTTGACTCATAAAACTACGTGCCTGCCAGGCTAGCCAGAAGAAGTTCGGCGTGCCTGATTCCAACAGCAGCGGGCTTTCCGTACCATTGATACGGTAAGTCGGCATCAACAGATATTGCAGCGGACCGTTACGGTCTTTGAACACCACATATCCGGCATCGGGTTTAACTTCAGTACACGGCGCGGGATCGTGCTGCTGCAGCTGATGTGGCAGGCATTGCTCAAGGACTATCTGGCGTAACGCGTCCGGGTTACCGCTAAATTTCCAGTACCCTATGCCCGCAGCGGCGGCGACCACAATAACCGCCAGTAAAAGATAGCCTGCTTTTTTCATTACGCGTTCCCTGTATCCCATTGAGGCGCAAGAGTAACGCAAAACGATGACAAATAAAAAACCCGGTCGCGCTATGCCACCGGGTTCTGTCGTGACCTCAACCTTTAGCGTTTGCTGATCTGGTCAAAGGTACCGCCGTTAGAAAAATGCGTTTTCTGCGCTTTCGTCCAGCCGCCAAACTCGTCATCAATAGTGAACAGTTTCAGTTTCGGGAATGCGCTTTCGTATTTCTTCGCGACGTCAGCATCACGCGGGCGATAGTAGTTTTTCGCCGCAATCTCCTGGCCTTCCGGGGAATAGAGATACTTCAGATAAGCTTCTGCCACCGCTTTGGTATCTTTCTTTTCCACCACTTTGTCGACAACAGAAACGGTCGGCTCAGCGAGAATAGACTCACTTGGGGTGACTATCTCGAATTTATCTTTGCCCAACTCATTCGTTGCCAGCAGCGCTTCGTTTTCCCACGCGATCAGCACATCACCGATACCGCGTTCAACGAAGGTATTGGTTGAGCCCCGCGCGCCGGAATCCAGCACTTCCACGTTTTTAAACAGAGCTTTGACGAAGTCCTGCGCTTTGGCCTGATCGTTGTTGTTGTGGTGCAGAGCGTAGCCCCATGCCGCCAGATAGTTCCAGCGTGCGCCGCCTGAGCTTTTCGGGTTTGGTGTAATCACTGACACACCCGGTTTGACCAGATCGTTCCAGTCATGAATTTGCTTTGGGTTGCCTTTGCGTACCAGGAAGACAATGGTAGAGGTGTAAGGCGCAGAGTTGTCCGGCAAGCGTGTAATCCAGTTTTTATCGATACGACCACGCTCAGCAATGGCATCCACATCGTAAGCCAGCGCCAGCGTCACGACATCGGCTTCAATACCGTTGATGACAGAGGTCGCCTGTTTACCAGAGCCGCCGTGTGACTGGCGGATAACGACGTTATCGCCGGTTTCCTGCTTCCAGTGTGCGCTGAATGCTTTGTTGTACTGCTCGTACAGTTCACGTGTTGGATCGTACGATACGTTAAGTAACTGAATATCCTTTGCCAGAACGCTGGTCGATGCCAGCAATAATGTTAACCCTACGCCCCATTTGTTCATCGCCCAGCTCTCTTATGTGATGTTGTGATGAGCAAAGCGTGCCAGAAAGAGATCCAAACATTAAAGAATAAAAAAAGATTTGCTATAACTTCGAGGAATAAATCTGAGGGGTTGCCGGATGGCGGCTAACGCCTTATCCGGCCTACAAGTCTCTGCAACCTGTAGGCCTGATTAGCGTAGCGCCATCAGGCGCGCAAAAAATACAATCAGTACAGTTTTTTCGCGCAGTCCAGCCAGTCACCTTTGAACGGACGCTTCATGTTTTCGATAGCGTCGATAATGTCATGGTGAACCAGTTGCTCATTCTGAATACCGACGCAGCGACCGCCATGACCTGCCAGCAGCAGTTCAATAGCATATGCGCCCATTCGGGACGCCAGAATACGGTCGTAAGGAACCGGAGAACCACCACGCTGGATGTGACCCAGTACGGTAGAACGCGTTTCACGGCCCGTTTCTTTCTCGATGTAGTGCGCCAGTTCATCAACGTCACACATGTGCTCGGTGATCGCTACAATGGCGTGTTTTTTACCTTTTGCGATACCCGCTTTGATTTCAGCAACCAGATCGTCACGGCTAAATTCAACTTCCGGAACAACAACAAATTCACAGCCACCGGCAATTGCTGCAGCCAGGGTCAGGTCGCCGCAGTAACGACCCATCACTTCAACGATGGAGATACGCTGGTGAGAAGAAGAAGTATCACGCAGACGGTCAATCGCTTCGACGACGGTACCCAATGCGGTGAAGTAACCGATGGTGTAGTCGGTGCCTTTAATATCGTTGTCGATAGTGCCCGGCAAGCCGATGCACGGGAAGCCCATTTCAGTCAGGCGTTTTGCACCCATGTAAGAACCGTCACCACCGATAACAACCAATGCGTCGATGCCACGTTTCTTCAGATTTTCGATAGCCACTGCACGCACATTTTCGTCGCGGAATTCCGGGAAGCGAGCAGAACCGAGGAAAGTACCACCACGGTTGATCATGTCGGACACGCTGTAGCGGTCAAGCTGGACCATACGGTCTTCATACAAACCCAGGTAGCCATCATGGATCCCCATGACTTCCAGTCCTTCCGTTAACGCTGCACGTACAACACCACGGATTGCTGCGTTCATGCCCGGCGCATCACCGCCGCTTGTCAACACACCGATTTTCTTAATCATGACTACCTCTGAACTTTGGAATGCAAAATGAAATCTGCTGCCGGAAGTCGATTCCGCATATCGAAACGATCCAACGAATATGCAGATAGTATAACAATCACTTCCTGCTGAATTGATTCAGGTCAGGCCAAATGGTGGTAATTTATACACAAAATGCTGGCCCTGCTCACTTTTTACAACGAATTATGAAAGCTCAAACATCTTGCCTTCCTTGGGTACGACTGAACAGGGATCCTGGTGAATAATCACATCCGATCCCGGGAAACGCCGTAAAATTGCCTGCTCCACCTGCTCAGCCACTAAATGCGCCTGAACGAGCGGCAGATTATCTTCCATTTCCAAATGAATCTGAATAAAGCGGGTCGGCCCTGACTGCCGCGTGCGAAGATCGTGAGCGCCGCTGACCCCTGGCCATGACGTCACTATATCAATAATTTCCTGACGTTCCTCATCGGGTAAGGCGCGATCCAGCAAGGATTGCACTGCCTCATACCCCATGCGTAATGCACTATATAAAATATAGATGCCAATCCCGAGCGCAAACAAGGCATCCGCACGATGCCAACCATACCAGGCCAGTCCAAGCGCCACGAGAATCGCACCGTTCATCATAACATCAGACTGATAATGAAGCATATCTGCCCGTACAGCCTGACTTTGCGTACGTTTCACCACCCAGCGCTGAAACGTGACCAGAATGATAGTACAAATTAACGCAATAACGGTGACAACAACCCCGACACCCGGATCTTTCATCGGCGTCGGTTGGATGAGATGCTGAATCCCGGTCAGGAATAAAAACAGCGCCGAACCGGAAATAAACATACTTTGCGCCAGCGCCGCCAGAGATTCAGCTTTCCCGTGCCCAAACGTGTGCTCATCATCAGCTGGCTGCAACGAATAGCGCACCACCAGCAGATTGGTGAGCGACGCCGCAATGTCGACAAGAGAATCCACCAATGCCGCCAGAATACTGACCGATCCGGTGTACCACCACGCAAAAATTTTGATCAAAAGTAACAGCGATGCCATCACGGTCGCCGCGATTGCCGCCCGGCTCACCAGCCGCCCATAGGTTTGATTCATAAACACTCCTGCCAGGATATGCCGCTAGTATAACGGATGAAGCAAAACAGTCAGGCAATTACCGAGAGACAAATTTTGGGCAAAAAAAACCCCCACATCATGTGGGGGAAGACAGGGATGGTGTCTATGGCAAGGAAAACAGGGTTACTACTGGGAACGTGAGTTGCTACTACTCAATAAATTCAACGATGAGCTTTTTTGCCATTGCGTAACATCACGCAGTTGCTCCATTCGTTGTTCATGTTTCTCATTTAAAACCGCTTGCTGCTCGGGCGTTAACAGGCGATACATCTGGTTGCGGACCCTGGCGATTTCAACCTGGCGGGCAACCTGTTCTTGTGCCATTTTTTCGGCCTGAGCGCGCACAGCGCTTTCATCAAATTTCTCTGCGGTGACAAGACGATGCATTGTCTCCATTTCGCTAACATTAACAGGAGGCTGTTCGTGTCTTGCCTGCTGCATTAAATCTCGCATCTGTTGACGTTGATGTTCGGTTAAACTGATACCGTCAAACATGTGGCTCTGTACGCTGCGCTGCGATGAGCCTTCACCCAGGTGCCAGTGATCGCCTGTGACGACTTCAGCTGCATGGCTTAAAGTACTGAGTGCCAGCGTTGAGGCCATGACGGCAGCGGTAACTTTGCCCATCACTTGCTCCCAAAATCTTTTCTGTCGCGATTCAACGAGAGACAGTTTACGATTCGGGCTGCAAACATGCGTCAGGGGGTGTAAAACAACGTAAAGTCATAGATTAGCGACGCCTGATGACGTAATTTCTGCCTCGGAGGTACGTAAACAATGAATAAAATCCTGTTAGTTGATGATGACCGAGAGCTGACTTCCCTGTTAAAGGAGTTGCTCGAAATGGAAGGTTTCGATGTGCTGGTTGCCCATGATGGGGAGCAGGCACTTGAACTTCTGGATGACAGCATCGATTTACTTTTGCTCGACGTCATGATGCCGAAGAAAAACGGTATCGATACACTGAAAGCGCTTCGCCAGACACACCAGACGCCCGTAATCATGCTGACCGCTCGCGGTAGCGAATTGGATCGCGTACTCGGCCTTGAGCTGGGCGCGGACGACTATTTACCCAAACCCTTTAACGACCGCGAACTGGTCGCGCGTATCCGCGCTATTCTGCGCCGCTCTCACTGGAGCGAACAACAGCAGACCAGCGATAATGGCTCACCGACGCTGGAAGTGGATGCGTTAAGCCTGAATCCGGGTCGCCAGGAAGCCAGTTTTGATGGGCAAACCCTGGAGTTAACCGGCACCGAATTCACCCTGCTTTATTTACTGGCACAGCATCTCGGCCAGGTCGTATCTCGTGAACACCTGAGTCAGGAAGTGCTGGGTAAACGCCTGACGCCGTTTGACCGCGCTATCGACATGCACATCTCGAACTTACGTCGTAAGCTGCCAGAGCGGAAAGACGGGCACCCGTGGTTTAAAACCCTGCGTGGTCGCGGCTACCTGATGGTCTCCGCTTCATGATAGGAAGCTTAACCGCACGCATCTTTGCCATCTTCTGGTTAACGCTGGCGCTGGTGTTGATGTTGGTACTGATGCTGCCCAAGCTCGACTCACGTCAGATGACCGAGCTACTGGACAGCGAGCAGCGCCAGGGGTTGATGATCGAGCAACACGTGGAAGCTGAGCTGGCGAACGACCCACCCAACGATCTGATGTGGTGGCGTCGCTTGTTCCGTGCCATCGACAAGTGGGCGCCGCCAGGACAGCGGTTATTGCTTGTCACTACAGAAGGACGTGTGATCGGCGCAGAACGCAACGAAATGCAGATCATTCGTAACTTTATTGGTCAGGCTGATAACGCTGATCATCCGCAGAAGAAAAAATATGGTCGCGTTGAGATGGTCGGGCCCTTCTCCGTCAGAGATGGTGAAGATAACTACCAGTTGTATCTCATTCGACCTGCCAGCAGTTCACAGTCTGATTTCATCAACCTGTTGTTTGACCGGCCCCTGTTGCTGCTGATCGTCACCATGCTTGTCAGCTCGCCGCTGCTGCTTTGGCTGGCATGGAGCCTGGCAAAACCCGCGCGTAAACTGAAAAATGCGGCGGATGAAGTGGCACAGGGTAACCTGCGTCAGCATCCGGAACTGGAAGCCGGCCCGCAGGAATTTCTGGCGGCAGGTGCCAGTTTTAACCAGATGGTGACCGCGCTGGAACGCATGATGACCACGCAGCAACGCCTGCTGTCGGACATCTCTCATGAGTTGAGAACGCCACTAACACGTTTGCAACTGGGGACTGCGCTGCTGCGCCGTCGTAGCGGTGAGAGCAAAGAGCTGGAGCGTATTGAAACAGAAGCGCATCGGCTGGACAGCATGATCAACGACCTGCTGGTGATGTCGCGTAATCAGCAGAAGAACGCGCTGGTCAGTGAAACCGTGAAGGCTAATCAGCTATGGGGCGACGTGTTGGATAACGCCGCCTTTGAAGCCGAGCAGATGGGCAAATCGCTTACCGTGAATTTCCCGCCGGGACCGTGGCCGCTGTATGGCAACCCGAACGCACTGGAAAGCGCATTGGAAAACATTGTGCGTAATGCCCTGCGCTATTCACATACGAAGATTGAAGTTGGCTTCGCGGTGGATATTGACGGGATTACCATCACCGTAGACGACGATGGTCCAGGCGTGAGTCCTGAAGACAGAGAGCAGATTTTCCGTCCATTCTATCGCACCGATGAAGCGCGCGATCGTGAGTCCGGTGGGACAGGTCTGGGTCTGGCGATTGTTGAAACCGCTATTCAGCAGCATCGAGGCTGGGTGAAGGCCGAGGACAGTCCGCTGGGAGGTCTACGTCTGGTGCTTTGGCTGCCGCTGTACAAACGTACCTAATCAATTTCGGCCTACATCGTGTAGGCCGATTTTTTATACACCGTCACAGGTTTACGCCTGGCGGGAAATTTCCGGCGCGAGGATCCACTCTGCGCTGTCATTCCACACATCCATATGGGTAATTTTTCCCTCACGGACTTCGAAGCGATCGATATAACGGTTGCCCGCAAACGCACGTCCATCAGGCCATTCGCCATACAGCGCACCGTTCGAATAAACCACCACGCAGTCATCGTGCGCCACGGCATCAAACTCGCCCAGCGATTTTTTTACCCACTTATAGCGTTCGCCATTAAAGCGGGCAATATCCGCGGCACCGGCCATTTCTCGCCGTCCGGTAAAGGTAATCTTCACCTCAGGGTGCGTAAACGTCGCTGCACGTTCAGCGTCGGGGATCATCGAGGCAATCAGAAACGCTTTAACAATTGCCACCGCATTTTCAGATTCAGTCATTACACTTCCGTCCTTTCCTGAGGGGGATTACTGCCCCATAACCGTCTGGCATTGTCTTCAATTTTGCCACTCAGGCGACGTTTCTGCATTGTCCTGGTCCAGCTTTTCGATAATCCTGCCGCTGACAGCAGGCGGTGATACTGGTCATCGTCAAACGGCATATGCCACGCAATGGCAATGGCCTCCCGCAGACTGACATCGCTCACGCGCGACACCAGTTCCAGCGGCGCATCCGCCGACACGCGCCCCGGCGCGATAACACTGTACAGCCAGCCTATCTTCCCCGAAGCCTGCATCTGACTTGCCATATCGCTAATGCCAAAATGGAAATTCAGCTTAAAACACGGTGAACGCGGCTGTGTGACCTGAATCAGCGCCTCGCCCCACTGGAAAATATCGCCGATATAGACATTCTCTTCTGTCAGCCCAAGCGTTGAGAGGTTCTCCCCAAAGGCGGGGGCGACAAATAACTCCGCCTGTTCGGGGAATTCTTGTATCCAGTGCTGATAATGTTCACGCGGATAGTGGCACAGCGCGCGATCCGGCCCGCCATGAATTTTAGTCTCCGCCTGTTCATCGCCCGTGAGCCCCAGATCGGTCAGCATCAACTCGCCATCAACCTGAACTTTAGCAATCGCGCTGGGACGGCTTCCCGTGTAGTCCCGAATCTTGCCTGTAAAAACATCGACCGGATATCGCATCTGTTCCCTCTCCCGATAAATTTCTCCCATTACACCATATTTATTTTACCCCAGTCGCTCAAAATGAGAGCACGGTTCACATGAAACTTAGGGACACATGCTATCAATGTAATCTTGTTTTGAAACATCATTTCAATTAAGGAGTCGACAACGTGACTGGTCAATCGCAATTTGCTGGCGTCTGGTGTCCTTCCATTACGCCAATGGACAATGATGGCAAGATCGATCTCAATGGTCTGAGCCAGCATCTCAAACGCCTTACTGAGGCAAAAATCGACGTTATTTTGTTGATGGGCAGCATTGGGGAATTTGCTTCCTTTACGCTCGAAGAAAGGTTGTTGCTGATCCGTGAAGCCCGTGCCATGAGCTCGCTGAAGATGGTCGCGAACGTCTCATCCACCTGCCAGAATGATGTTTTGCTGATGGCCCAGGAGGCGCATCGCGCCGGATACGATGCCGTCATGATCCTGCCGCCATACTACTACGGTCAAACGTCGAAGCAGCTACTAAGCTACTTTCGCCAGTTGGGACAGAAACTCAGCGGCAAATGGTTTGCCTATAACTTCCCGGCGCGAACCGGTTGCGATTTAACCCCTGAACTGGTTGCCACGCTGGCAGCGGAATTCCCGAACTTTGCTGGCATTAAAGACACCGTGGACTGCCAGTCCCACACCCGCAGCATGATCCAGACAACCCGTGCCGTGCGGGAAGATTTTGCGGTGCTGTCGGGTTATGACGAATACTATATTCCTAACCTGCTGGCTGGCGGCGCGGGGATCATCTCGGGCCTCAACAACGTTATGCCTGAGCTGTTTGTCAGCGCACGCGAAGCGTTTAAGCAGGGCGATCTGGCGGCGCTGCGTGAGATTCAGGATAAGATTGGCACCTACATGTCCATCTACGCCATCGGCGAGGATTTTGTCACCACGATTAAAACAGTGGTATCACGTAAGTTTGGCTATTGCACCGGGGTATCACGAAACGCGGGTGGAGAGTTGAACGAGAGTGAGTGTCGGACTATCGATGAGGTGTTCGTCGTCAAAGGTTAACGCATTAAGCCGGATGGTGCAGACCATCCGGCAAAAGAGGCTTACTTCACGGTACCGCGAAGATCAATTTCCGCCGCTCTGGCTTTGGCTCTTTTCGACCAGATGGACGTGATAATCGGTACGAGGATCGAGGTTACAATCACCGAGGTCGCCACCAGGGAGGTGGCCGCTGGTGCCATCGGTTTGAACGCCGGAACCATTTCAGCAATCAGCACCGGTGTGGCAACGGCCGCGCCAGCAGAACTGGACGCCGCAATCCCCGCCGTACCATCCCCGCCACCAATCAGTTTATCGGCAATAATCAACGGTATACCGGTAATGATAATCACCGCGACGCCCAACAGAATACCCAGAACGCCAGTCTGCGCAATGACGCTCAAATCAATAGTGTTCCCCAATGCGAAGGCAAAGAAAGGGATCAGCGTCTGCACGGCTTTACTGAAGAATTCCCGCAGTTCAGGATCCAGATTACCCAGCGCAAAACCAATCAGGAACGGCAATACCGCCCCCACAAATACATGTGGTTCAAACGACGCAATCCCGGCGGTTCCCAGAATGACCATGGTCATCAGCGGACCTGACTCCAGCGACATCAGGACAAACGCCCCGGCCTCTTCTTTGGTGCCGTATTGCTGCATGATCGAGGCATACAGCCCGCCGTTAGTCATATCCATTGCGGCCACCAGCGCCAGCGTGGACAACCCGGCGAAGAACCCCACTTCCACACCATGTTCAGGAAGAATGCGCGATGCGATCGCCGCTACCACCCATGCGACCAGGATCTTGGTTATCACTAGCGTGCCGGATTTACGCAGTACGGTTCCGGTAGCGCTCAGCTTAATCGACGCCCCCATGCAAAAGAACCAGACGGCCAGAATCGGCACCGTACCGGTGATCATGCCGTTGGTAAATGAGCCGAAGTATTTCCCGGCGCCGGGTGAAAAGGTGTGACATAACGCGCCCAGAAAAAGTGGTACCAACATCATACCGCCTGGGATTTTCTCTATCGTACGTTTGATCTGCATTTCCATCACCTGTAGACATAAAAATGGGGCAATTTTTATGGGCGACTGCATCTTGCTTTTGAGATGCGCCCGTCTTGATGAAAAGAAGATAGACATTCAGAGAAACTATAAAAGTGATCCCACTCGCATAATAAAACCTTGTTTCAATTTAAATGGATCAATGTTCCTATGTTGATTTTGATCACAAAAAAGCCCCCACAGGCATCGCTTGCAGGGGCTGTATCACGTCATCAGATCCCGACCCGATCAGCATAACGCTCTCAGGTTTCAGGCATCATTAAACTTATTTTTTTGCGGCAAAACGCGCAGCGGCTTCGTCCCAGTTCACTACGTTCCAGAACTCTTTGATGTAGTCCGGGCGACGGTTCTGGAATTTCAGGTAGTAAGCGTGTTCCCAGACGTCCAGGCCCACAATTGGGAAGCCGGAAGCGCCAGAAATAGCTTCACCCATCAGCGGGGAATCCTGGTTAGCGGTGGAAACAACAGCCAGTTTGTCACCTTTCAGAACCAGCCACGCCCAGCCGGAACCGAAACGAGTGGCTGCTGCTTTTTCAAATTCAGCTTTGAAGTTGTCAACGGAACCGAAGTCACGTTCGATAGCCGCTTTCAGGTCGCCCTGCAGCGTGGTACCGGTTTTCAGGCCTTTCCAGAACAGGCTGTGGTTAGCGTGGCCGCCAGCGTTGTTACGCAGAACGGTTTTCTTATCCGCAGGCAGCTGATCCAGTTTGGTGATCAGCTCTTCAGCAGACAGGCTCGCGAATTCAGGCAGGCTTTCCAGCGCAGCATTAGCGTTGTTTACGTAAGCCTGGTGGTGTTTGGTATGGTGGATTTCCATCGTCTGCTTATCGAAGTGCGGTTCAAGGGCATCATAAGCGTACGGCAGGGATGGCAGTGTATAACTCATAATCATCTCCAGTATTGTCGGGCGGCCAGTGTTAACGCCGCGTAAGCAGTTGGGTCATTATAGTTAATTAAATGATATTGAAAATGATTATCAATGCCGTACTTTTTACAGGGTCTTAATTATTCATCACCATTACTGAAGATGTGAGCCAAATCACCCAGTTAACGTGATGATTGCCAACAAGAGGACAAAGGCGGCAATCGTCAAAAGGTTAATCATCTGCGTAATTTTTAAACTCGTTGTGTCGGAGGGGTTATGACCGACGATAAATAATAACGAGGATTCAGTCATGAGTAACGCGATTACGATGGGTATTCTTTGGCATTTGATAGGCGCAGCCAGCGCAGCCTGTTTCTATGCCCCGTTCAAACAAGTTAAACATTGGTCATGGGAAACAATGTGGTCGGTTGGCGGGATCGTCTCCTGGCTTATCCTGCCATGGACCATCAGCGCCATGTTGCTTCCCAATTTCTGGGCCTACTTCAGCTCTTTTAGCCTCTCCACGCTGGCACCGGTATTCCTGTTTGGCGCGATGTGGGGGATCGGTAATATCAACTATGGCCTGACCATGCGCTATCTCGGCATGTCGATGGGGATTGGTATTGCGATTGGTATTACCCTGATTGTCGGCACGCTGATGACCCCTATCATCAACGGTAACTTTGATGTGCTGATCAACACCAATGGCGGACGCATGACGCTACTGGGCGTATTGGTCGCGCTGATCGGCGTGGGCATTGTGACCCGCGCAGGGCAGTTGAAAGAACGTAAAATGGGCATCAAAGCAGAAGAGTTCAACCTGAAGAAGGGGCTGGTGCTGGCGGTAATGTGCGGCATTTTCTCTGCCGGGATGTCCTTTGCGATGAACGCGGCGAAACCCATGCACGATGCTGCTGCCGCGCTGGGCGTCGATCCGCTGTACGTCGCGCTGCCAAGCTATGTCGTCATCATGGGCGGCGGTGCTTTAGTCAACCTGGGCTTCTGTTTTATTCGTCTGGCAAAAGTGAAAGATCTTTCGATAAAAGCCGACTTCTCGTTAGCCAAACCGCTGATCATCACCAACGTGCTGCTGTCCGCGCTCGGTGGTCTGATGTGGTATCTACAATTCTTCTTCTACGCCTGGGGCCACGCTCGCATTCCGGCGCAGTATGATTATGTCAGCTGGATGCTGCACATGAGCTTCTATGTCCTGTGCGGTGGTATTGTTGGTCTGGTGCTGAAAGAGTGGAAAAACGCGGGCCGCCGTCCGGTCAGCGTACTGAGCCTCGGCTGCGTGGTCATTATTCTCGCGGCAAATATTGTCGGTCTGGGAATGGCCAGTTAATCATTCGGGCTGCTGAGATGACGCCACTGGCTCGGCGTCATCCCGGTTTCTCGCGTGAATACCACCGAAAAGTAATTACTGTCTTCAAAGCCGCAGCGCATAGAAATTTCACCGATCATCAGTCTACTGTGCTTGAGCAGATACTGAGCATGGCAAACCCGCACCTGGCGGAGATACTGGTTGATGGTCATTCCGGTCTGGCTGCGAAACTGCTGACGCAAAACTCGCTCACTGCACTGTTCCTGCTCGCAGAATTTATCCAGCGCAAAGGCATGTTCATGACTCCCGGCCAACGCGGTAATCAGCTTATCCAACAACGTTTCACTGGATGTCGCTGGCAGCGTATCCGTGGCATAGCGATGCCGTTTGAAATGAGTCACCAGTTGCCCAAACAGCAATTCAGCCATTTCAAAAGCCAGCGGGTCACGCTGATTACTCTCGTGTTCAAGCTGACTAATTATCTGCCGGGCCTGGGACATACCAGCGCTGCCGAGCCGCCAGTGAGGCTGTCGCGGCGAACCGTTAAATCCTGGGATCGCGCTTTCCCAGCCGACATTCAGCGTCAGCCGTTCCGGGCAGTAAATGATATTTTGCAGGACGAGATCGTTAACTGAGGTGTAGGAGTGTTTGTCTTCGGCACGGATATAAAACAGATCGCCACGGGTTATCCGGTACGGGCGATCGTTGAGAACATGCAGGCCATTGCCGCGCCACACCATCACCAGCTCGCAAAACTCATGAGTATGTTCGGCAAACACATCCTGCGGATAACGATCGGCCACCGCGACAGCCTGGTGGTCATTCGCAAAAAAGTCTGATTTCAGAAGGACCAGATGATTCACCATCACATCACCTCAACCTGAACGCTTGCCGGATGCACTACGTTTATCCGGTCTACAGGGCATCCACGTAGGCCGGATAAGGCACAGCCGCCATCCGGCATAAAAGGGTATGATTATCAGCAAACGGACGGCAAAAAACGTTGATAGCTTTCGCGTTACTGGAGGCTGCTTCCAGTAATGACATCGCGTCCCTGTCGGATATCGCGCGGCGACCAGTTAAACTCCCGGCGAAACAGCGTCGAAAAATGGTTACTGTCGCCAAATCCGCAGCGATAAGCGATGTCCGTCACGCTGTCATCACTGTGACGTAGTAAATGGCGGGCTTTGATTAGCCGTAGGCGGTTGAGATAGCGCTGCGGCGTCAGCCCGGTCTGTTGTTTAAGCTGGCGGTGCAGAGTACGTAAAGAGAGCGAAAACTGCTCGGCTATAGCTTCCCAGCATACTTCATCGGCAAAGTTGTCCTCCAGCCATGCCAGTAGTTGGTTCAGTCGCGCATCATTATCTGTTGCCGCTTCCATCAGGCTACTTTTACGCAACAGCACCAGCAACTGCATGAACAAGATCTCACGATTTGCCGCCGTCGGCGTATCCATTGCCTCGCCAAGATTTTCCATTTGCCCCACCAGATGCCGAACCTGCTGCAACACGCTCTGATTCACCCGCCAGTGTGACGGATATTGCCCATTCAGCTCCTGGGGTAACAACTGATTCAGCCCGGCCAAAAACTGAAACGCATCCGGGGAACGATACAGAATATTGGTCAGACACAGGTTGTCAGTATGTTCATATAAGTGTCTGTCATGATCGCGGACAAAACACACCGTTCCCCCGCTAATGGTATAAGGCTGTCCATTGAACACATGAATTCCCGTACCATGCTCAACCACTACAATTTCATGAAAATCATGATGATGCTCTGGAAAAGCAGGCTGAGGAAGCCGGGGTTCAATCGCCACGGGCGCTTTACCTGTCGGAAAAAAATCCACGCAATGCAATACGGTCATGATGACATCCACCCCGATCAAATGAACATGGCTGAATAGTAATTAAGGGTTATCACCCTCACCTTAAATTTTTGACGTCAAAGAGCGTAAACACGGTCAATTCTTCAAGAAATAGCGGGAAAGATCGGGAATTGCGAAAGGGCTCACATCAGACGAAACCATCCCTATTAGTAGAAAATGTGAACGCCATCACGTTCACCTTTGCCATGCTGCCAGCCGCCTATTGTCGTTGTCACTAACAAGAAGGTACGCCATTTCACGGGTTCTTAGACTGAGTGCAATGAAACTCAGAAGGACCTCGCTATGACTCTTCGCCATTGTGTCGCTGTTGATCTCGGTGCATCCAGTGGACGCGTAATGTTGGCGCGTTACGACAGTGAACACCGTACCCTGACACTGCGTGAAATCCACCGCTTTGTTAACTGCCTGCAAAAAACAGACGGTTTTGACACCTGGGACATCGACAGCCTGGAAAACGACATTCGCCTCGGTCTGCGGAAAGTCTGCGATCAAGGCATTCGGATCGACAGCATCGGCATTGATACCTGGGGCGTGGATTATGTCCTGATCGATAAAAACGGTCAGCGTGTTGGGTTGCCAGTCTCTTATCGCGATAGCCGCACGAACGGCATTATGTCGCGGGCCATGACGCAGCCAGGTCAAAGTGAAATCTATCGCCGTAGCGGCATTCAGTTTCTGCCCTTTAATACCCTGTATCAGCTCCGCGCACTGGTCGAACAGCAACCGGAACTGATCCCCCAGGTGGCGCATGCCCTGCTAATCCCCGATTACTTCAGCTATCGCCTGACCGGAGAAATGAACTGGGAATATACCAACGCCACCACCACCCAGTTAGTCAATATCAACACCGACGACTGGGACGAAACCCTACTGGCCTGGAGCGGTGCCGACAAAGCGTGGTTTGGCCGCCCCACGCATCCGGGGAACGTAATTGGTCACTGGATTTGTCCGCAGAAAAATCAAATCCCGGTGGTTGCCGTCGCCAGCCACGACACCGCCAGCGCGGTGATCGCTTCACCGCTGGCCGATAAACACAGCGCGTATCTTTCTTCCGGTACCTGGTCGCTGATGGGTTTTGAGAGCAGAACACCGTATACCAACGATGCGGCGCTGGCGGCGAACATCACCAACGAAGGGGGCGCGGAAGGGCGCTACCGCGTGCTGAAAAACATCATGGGGCTGTGGCTACTCCAGCGCGTGTTAAAAGAGCGGCAGATAACCGACCTGCCTGCGCTTATCGTCCAAACCCAGGCGCTGCCGGCCTGCCAGTTTCTGATTAACCCCAACGACGAGCGCTTTATCAATCCTGACGACATGAGCGCGGAAATTCAGGCAGCCTGCCGCGAATCTGGCCTGCCAGTGCCGATGCGGGATGCTGAACTGGCGCGCTGTATTTTCGACAGTCTGGCGTTGCTGTACGCCGATATCCTGCAGGAACTGGCTGAGCTTCGCGGCGAAGCATTTCACCAACTGCACATCGTCGGTGGTGGATGTCAGAACGCATTACTCAACCAACTTTGCGCGGATGCCTGCGGTATTCGCGTCATATCCGGGCCTATTGAGGCCTCCACGCTCGGCAATATTGGCGTCCAGTTGATGACGCTGGATGAGCTAAACAACGTTGATGATTACCGCCAGGTGGTACGCGCTAACTACGACCTGACAACCTTCATCCCCAATCCTGAAAGTGAAATTGCCCGCCATAAAGCGCAGTTTCAACCATTACGACAGACAAAGGAGCTTTGCGCATGACTACTCAACTTGAACAAGCCTGGGAACTGGCAAAACTGCGTTTCGCAGCGGTAGGTATTGATGTCGAGGAAGCATTACGCCAGCTCGATCGTCTGCCGGTCTCCATGCATTGCTGGCAGGGCGACGACGTAGCCGGATTCGAAAACCCGGAAGGTTCGCTCACGGGTGGAATTCAGGCAACCGGTAACTATCCGGGCAAAGCGCGTAACGCCAGCGAACTGCGTGCCGATCTGGAGCAGGCACTCAGTCTGATCCCTGGCCCTAAACGTCTGAATCTGCATGCCATTTATCTGGAATCAGAGACGCCAGTCGCCCGCGACCAAATCAAACCTGAACATTTCAAAAACTGGGTGGAATGGGCAAAAGTGAACCGCTTAGGGCTGGATTTCAACCCATCTTGCTTCTCACACCCGCTGAGTGCCGACGGTTTCACGCTGGCGCACGCCGACGACCATATCCGCCAGTTCTGGATTGACCACTGTAAAGCCAGCCGCCGCGTTTCCGCGTATTTCGGCGAGCAACTGGGTACGCCGTCGGTGATGAACATCTGGATCCCGGATGGCATGAAAGACATCACCGTTGACCGTTTAGCGCCACGCCAGCGTCTGCTGGAGGCGCTGGATGACGTGATCAGCGAGAAGTTCGACCCGGCGCACCATATCGATGCCGTTGAGAGCAAGCTATTTGGTATCGGCGCTGAAAGCTACACCGTGGGCTCCAACGAGTTCTATATGGGTTACGCCACCAGCCGTCAAACCGCGCTATGTCTGGATGCGGGTCACTTCCATCCGACCGAAGTCATTTCCGACAAGATCTCCGCCGCCATGCTGTACGTACCGCGCCTGCTGCTGCATGTCAGCCGTCCGGTTCGTTGGGACAGCGACCACGTGGTGCTGCTGGATGATGAAACTCAGGCGATTGCCAGTGAGATCGTCCGCCACAACCTGTTCGACCGCGTACACATTGGTCTCGACTTCTTCGACGCCTCAATCAATCGCATTGCCGCATGGGTTATCGGTACCCGCAACATGAAAAAAGCGCTGTTACGTGCGCTGTTAGAACCAACCGAACAGTTACGTCAGCTCGAAGCCAGTGGCGACTACACCGCCCGTCTGGCCCTGCTGGAAGAGCAAAAATCGCTGCCGTGGCAGGCCGTCTGGGAGATGTATTGCCAGCGCCACGACACGCCAGCCGGTAGCCAGTGGCTGGAAAGTGTGCGCGCTTATGAAAAAGAGATTCTGAGCAAACGTCGCTAAGCATGACGCCAGGCTTGTAGGCCGGATAAGACGCCCTGCGTCGCCATCCGGCAATGAATGAAACACGATTGCCGGATGGCGCTGCGCTTATCCGGCCTGCGTAAGACCCGATAACGTTCGGGCAATAAACAGGAACACCGACATGCAAAACATTACGACTTCCTGGTTCGTCCAGGGGATGATCAAAGCCACTTCTGATGCGTGGCTGAAAGGCTGGGACGAGCGTAACGGCGGCAACCTGACGTTACGTCTTGATGAAGCAGATATTGCGCCATTTAGCGCCGATTTCCACGAAAAATCGCGCTATATTGCGCTGAGTCAGCCGATGCCGATGCTGGCGAACACCTCATTTATCGTCACCGGTTCCGGCAAGTTCTTCCGAAATGTTCAGCTCGACCCGGCCGCCAATTTAGGCGTGGTGAAAATTGACAGCGACGGCGCGGGCTACCACATCCTCTGGGGCCTGACCCACGAGGCCGTACCAACCTCTGAACTGCCGGCCCACTTCCTCTCTCACTGTGAACGCATTAAAGCCACCAACGGCAAAGACCGCGTCATCATGCACTGTCACGCCACCAATCTGATCGCCCTGACCTACGTACTGGAAAACAACACGGCACTGATTACCCGTAAGCTGTGGGAAGGCAGCACCGAATGTCTGGTCGTGTTCCCGGATGGCGTCGGCATTCTGCCGTGGATGGTACCGGGTACCGATGAAATCGGCCAGGCGACAGCCGAGGAAATGCAGCAACACTCGCTGGTACTGTGGCCATTCCATGGCGTATTCGGCAGTGGGCCAACGCTCGACGAAGCGTTCGGCTTGATCGACACCGCAGAAAAATCCGCCGAGGTTCTGGTCAAAATCTATTCGATGGGCGGTATGAAGCAGACCATCACGCGCGAAGAACTGATAGCCCTTGGCAAACGTTTTGGCGTGACGCCGCTGGCAAGCGCCGTAGAGCTGTACTGATACCTCCCAACCCAACGCCGGATGCGGCTTCACTTTATCCGGCCTACAGGATTTTATTGTTAAGGAGAATAGTGATGAGCTTTATGTTGGCACTGCCAAAAATTAGCCTGCATGGCGCAGGGGCAATCCGCGATATGGTGAACCTCGTGGCGAATAAACAATGGGGCAAAGCGCTGATCGTCACCGATGGTCAACTGGTGAAGCTGGGCCTGCTGGACAGCCTGTTTGCCGCGCTGGATGAACATCAAATGTCTTACCACCTGTTTGATGAGGTGTTCCCGAACCCGACAGAGGAGCTGGTGCAGCAGGGTTTTGCAGCATATCAGGGCGCAGAATGTGACTACATTATCGCTTTCGGCGGCGGCAGCCCGATCGATACCGCTAAAGCGGTGAAGATCCTGACCGCCAACCCAGGCCCTTCTACCGCTTACTCCGGCGTGGGCAAAGTGAAAAATGCGGGCGTACCGCTGGTCGCCATCAACACCACTGCCGGTACGGCAGCAGAAATGACCAGCAACGCGGTTATTATCGACTCTGCGCGCAAGGTCAAAGAGGTGATCATCGACCCGAATATCATCCCGGATATCGCCGTGGATGATGCCAGCGTGATGCTGGAGATCCCGGCATCCGTGACTGCCGCGACCGGTATGGACGCCCTGACCCACGCCATTGAAGCCTATGTCTCCGTCGGCGCACATCCATTGACCGATGCCAACGCGTTAGAAGCGATTCGCCTGATCAATCTGTGGTTGCCAAAAGCCGTCGACGATGGGCATAACCTCGACGCCCGTGAGCAGATGGCGTTTGGTCAGTATCTGGCGGGTATGGCATTTAACAGCGCCGGTCTGGGTCTGGTGCATGCGCTGGCTCATCAGCCGGGCGCAACCCACAATCTGCCGCACGGCGTCTGCAACGCCATCCTGCTGCCGGTAATCGAAAACTTTAACCGCCCCAACGCCGTGGCGCGCTTTGCCCGCGTGGCGCAGGCAATGGGCGTCGATACCCGTGGCATGAGCGATGAAGCGGCAAGCATGGAGGCCATCAAGGCGATTCGAGCACTCAGCAAGCGTGTCGGTATTCCTGCGGGCTTTAGCTCCCTTGGCGTGACGAAAGAAGATATTGAAGGCTGGCTGGACAAAGCATTGGCCGATCCGTGTGCGCCGTGCAACCCGCGTACCGCCAGCCGCGACGAGGTCCGCGAGCTGTATCTGGAGGCGTTATGATCCGCAAGGCCTTTGTGATGCAGGTAAATGCCGACGCGCACGTGGAATATCAACGTCGGCACAATCCCATCTGGCCAGAACTGGAAGCGGTGCTGAAAGAACACGGCGCCCATCACTACGCGATTTATCTCGATCGGGAGCGCAATCTGCTGTTCGCCACCGTCGAGATTGAGTCCGAAGCGCGCTGGGACGCTGTCGCCAGCACCGACGTTTGCCAGCGCTGGTGGCAGCATATGCGTGACGTAATGCCCACCAATGCAGACAACAGCCCGGTTAGCGCAGAGCTAAAAGAAGTGTTTTATCTGCAGTAAGTTATATGCCCGGTGGCGCAAGCTTACCGGGCCTACGGTTTTATTTTTTGTAGGTCGGATAAGCGATAGCGCCATCCGACAATTCAATTTTGCTCAGAAACCAGAATCGCCTGGGTGTCAGGCTCCAGCGCTTTAAAGATATGCGCGCGATCGGCGGGGTAACAAATGTAGTCGCCCTCACCTAACTCTTCCGGCGCTTCCGTCAACCCCACCATCGCCTTGCCCTGCGTCACGATGATATGTTCAACCGATCCCGGCGGATGCGGCTGTGAAATACGATCCGCGCCCGGCTGCGTCAGCAACAGATAAATATCCCGCCGCGCGCCCGGTGGGCAGGCGGCCAGTAAAATGGCCTGATAGTGGGCCTGTTCCGCCACGACTTTTGTCCCTTCGCCGCGGCGAATCACCTGCGTTTTTTGCTCTTGCGGCTCCAGCAGGCGCGCAAAGGGAATGTCCAACGCCACACACAGCGACCAGAGCGTTTCCAGGCTAGGATTGCCATTGCCCGCTTCCAACTGTGAGAGCGTCGATTTTGCAATCCCCGCACGACGGGCAATCTCCGCCAGCGACAAACCGGTGCGCTGACGTTCACGCACCAGGCTTTTCGCGATCATACTGATGGGCTGGGTCATTCACGACTCCATGTTTTTTATATCGAACGAATCGTTCGACTTGTAAAGTTAACTGCTCCCGTTCATTATAATGGAAATTCGTTCGATATGGCTAAAACGGTATGAAACATTATTTTTCCAGTCTCAAAGGCGACACGCTGAAAGCAATATTTCTCGTCTGTCTGGCTGTCGGCGTTGTCGGCATGTCGTACGGCTCGCTGGCGATGGCTTATGGCTTCCCGCTGTGGGTACCGTTTGTACTCTCTATTACGGTACTGGCGGGGGCGTCCGAGTTTATGTTTATCGGCATCGTCGCCAGCGGTGGTAACCCACTGGCGGCTGCGGCTGCCGGTTTACTGGTCAACGCCCGACACGTGCCGTTTGGCGTCACGGTGCGCGATCTGGTGGGAAACCGGGCCGCCAGTTTCCTCGGCTGCCATATCATGAACGATGAAAGCGTGGTGTTCGGCCTGTCGCAGAAAACACCGGAACAACGTAAAGCCGCCTACTGGTTATGCGGTCTGGGCGTCGCCATTTTCTGGCCGATTGGCACACTGATCGGTGCCGGTGTCGGCAAGCTGCTCCCGGCACCTGAAACCATTGGGCTGGATGCCGTTTTCCCTGCCATTTTGTTGGCCTTAGTGGTTCCGGCTTTTAAAAACCGCACCACGCTCATCCGTGCCTGTAGCGGGGCCGCATTGTCACTCGCATCCGTACCTTTCGCACCGGTAGGCTTGCCGGTACTGCTCTCACTGTTTGGCTTACTGGCGAGGAAAAAATAATGGGTAATATGACGCTATTTATCGTCGGGATTGCCGTGCTGTCTTTGGGTACATATTTAATGCGCTTAGGGGGAGCAAAACTGGGAGGGCGTTTAGCCTTTTCTGAACGTTCACAGGCGCTGCTTTCCGACGCCGCAACGGTATTACTCTTCTCCGTCGCGCTGGCAACCACCTTTTATGAAGGCGAACACTTTGCCGGCATGGCGCGCGTACTCGGTGTGGGTTTTGCGGTCTTTCTCGCCTGGCGCAAGACGCCATTGATTGTGGTGATTATCGCTGCAGCAGTGGTAACCGCACTGCTGAGAATGGCGGGTATAAACTAAAAAAGCGCCCCTGGGGCGCTCTTTCTACCGTACTGAGATAACTTATTTCAGCAGTTCAGCGGTCATATGCACACGGTTACCGGTGTAAGCCTGAGTGATTTTATAATCGCTGGCACCCGCACGTTCAGCCTGAGCGGCGATTTTTGCTTCAGCGCTTTCCAGCGTAGAACCGGTTGCGGTAACTGTCTGAGCAGCGAAAGAACCGAAAGAAGTAGCCAGAGCGATAACTGCGACAAAAGTTTTGATGCTGTTCATGATATAAACCCTTTAACTTAGTTGTTTGAGTAAGGCACCGTGCCTTGATGTGATAAATAATAGGCTGATACTCGAACAACTGAAAGCGGAAGGATTTGCCAGTCTCATTCAAATTATTTGAGAGATAAGATGTCGCGTAATCAGGAACCACAATGCCTCGCAGGCAGCCGTAGAAAAACGCAACCGGCGGGTAGTTGGTTACTTCGTCAGGGTGAACCACAAAGTAAAATTCATCTTTTACATCATGGTGTGGCTCGTGCGGTGTATCACGCAGACAGCGGCGTTGAAAGGGTTAAAGAGTTCTACTTTGCCGGGGAGTACTGCTTTTTGTACCTGAACTGGCTAACCAACACGCCTGCTGATTACAGTCTGCAAATGATCGCCGCTGGCGAAACCAGTGAAATACCGCTGGCGTTGCTGGATGCGCCGGAAAATCAGGATATTAAGACCCAGCTACTGGTCCAGCAGTTGATCTATAAAGAGAAAAAAGAGCAAATGCTGCTGCTCAATACCCCAGAGCAACGCTACCAGTACGTACAAACACACTTCCCGGACTGGGAGTCTCAGCTCACTCAGCGCGATCTCGCCAACTATATCGGCATTACTCCCGTTAGCCTGTCTCGTATTCGCCAGCGTCTTAACAAAGGTTAACGCCTTACGTTGATGCGTCGATTATTGTCCCGTCACTCTTCAATTGTTGGCGCACATTATGAACGCATTTCTCCTCTCTCAGATTCTGGCTGGCATCAGCTTTTTGCTGGATATTTCCGCTTTTCATTTTCAGCGCCGGGCTATCACCTTATCTCTGCTCACCAGTTCCACTTCCCTGTTGGCTATACATTTCTATCTTTTGGATCAACACGCTGCGGCTGGGTTAATGATCATTGCCGCATGCCGCTACGCGACGGCCATCGTCACGTTTCACCGCTGGGCGATGTGGGGATTTATGCTGGGATCGCTGCTGTGTAGCGTTTATCTTTGGCAAAATCTGTCGAGTATTTTGCCGCTGATGGGAAGCCTGCTGATGACCTTTGCGTCGTTTCAAAAACACAGCGGAAAATTACGGGGATACACCTTGTGCGGTAGCCTGTGTTGGCTGCTGAACAATGTGATTGTTGGCTCGCCAGTTGCCGTAATCATGGAGCTGGCATTTTCAGGCAGCATTCTGGCCGCCTGGCGGCGTCACAGCGCGATCAGACGTTGCGGATGCGTGTAGACCGTCGCCCTGCCCGGTTTGCAAAAACCCACCAGCGTCAGGTTACAACGTTCGGCAACTTCCACGGCAAGCGTGGTCGCCGCAGAGACAGCAAACAGGATCTCCACGCCACACATCGCCGACTTTTGCACCATCTCGTAGCTGGCGCGGCTGGAAACTAACACCGCGCCCTGTTGCCAGCTTTCCCCTTCCACTGCGCGTCGGCCCAGCAGTTTGTCCAACGCAACATGACGTCCAACATCTTCATGCCCACCCGCCAGATGACCTGACGGCTGAACCCAGGCAGCCGCGTGCGTGCAGCCTGTCAGTTGCCCCACAGGTTGGAAATCAGGGAGATGCCGTAAAGCGTTATCGAGATGCCCCAGATCGAATGTCTGGGTAAACGGCAGCGGCTGGACCGGTTTGCCAATGTCATTGAGCTGCTCCACGCCACAAACGCCGCAGCCGGTACGTCCGGCCAGCGCCCGACGACGCTCCTTCAGCCCCATAAAGCGACGGCTGGACAGCTCAACCTGGACTTCCAATCCGTTGCAGGAGGGCACTACGTCCATCGCGTAAATATCCTGCGGGGACTCAATAATGCCTTCAGAAAGTGAAAAACCCATCGCGAAGTGCGCAAGATCTTTCGGTGATGCCATCATCACCACGTGCGAAATTCCGTTATATACCAGCGCCACAGGTACTTCTTCAGCAACCTCATCAGGCTGAGGATGTTGCAAATCCTCGCGCTTCCAGAGGGTCAACTGACGCGATCCTGCACAATTCATCACATTTTTGACTTCTTCTTGATGGATTTTATTCACTTTCTTTTAACCATATTGGAACACACATACCAACATTGTGGTATTCTTTACAAACCCCTCCTGGACGGAGGGAAATTCACCCAATTCTGGACCTTTGCGGTCCCGTCCGCAAAGAAAAATAACAACCACTTCCCTCGCGTTCGCGTTATAGAAAAGCGAAGGGAACGTGACAATGTCGAAACAAGGAGCGAACCATGCAGGTCAGCAGAAGGCAGTTCTTTAAGATCTGCGCTGGCGGTATGGCAGGCACCACGGCAGCGGCACTGGGCTTTGCGCCCGGCGTAGCGCTCGCGGAAACACGGCAATATAAATTGCTGCGCACCCGCGAAACCCGTAACACCTGCACTTACTGTTCCGTTGGCTGTGGACTGTTAATGTACAGCCTCGGTGACGGCGCAAAAAACGCCAAAGCATCCATCTTCCATATCGAAGGGGACCCGGATCACCCGGTGAACCGTGGCGCGCTGTGCCCGAAAGGGGCAGGACTTGTGGACTTCATCCACTCCGAAAGCCGCCTGAAATTCCCGGAATATCGCGCACCAGGCTCAGATAAGTGGCAACAGATTAGCTGGGATGAGGCATTTGACCGCATCGCGAAGCTAATGAAAGAAGACCGCGACGCTAACTACGTTGCACAAAACGCTGAAGGCGTAACCGTTAACCGCTGGCTTTCCACCGGGATGCTGTGTGCTTCCGCTTCCAGTAACGAAACCGGCTATTTAACGCAAAAATTCTCCCGCGCGCTCGGTATGCTCGCGGTCTGGTCGCGGTGCGATGACCAACCACTGGGTCGACATTAAAAACGCCAACCTCGTTGTGGTGATGGGCGGTAACGCCGCTGAAGCTCACCCTGTCGGATTCCGCTGGGCGATGGAAGCCAAAATTCACAACGGCGCGAAGCTGATTGTTATCGATCCGCGCTTTACGCGAACCGCAGCGGTGGCTGATTTCTATGCTCCTATTCGCTCTGGTACTGACATTGCCTTCCTGTCAGGCGTCTTGCTGTACCTGCTAAATAACGAAAAATTCAACCGCGAATACACCGAGGCCTACACCAACGCCAGTCTGATCGTGCGTGAGGATTACGGTTTCGAAAATGGCCTGTTCACCGGCTACGACGCGGACAAACGCAAGTATGACAAAACCAGCTGGAACTACGAGCTGGATGAAAAAGGCTTCGCCAAACGCGATGTCACTCTGCAACACCCGCGCTGCGTGTGGAATCTGCTGAAACAGCACGTTTCCCGCTACACGCCGGACGTGGTGGAAAACATCTGCGGTACGCCGAAGGCTGACTTCCTGAAAGTCTGTGAGTACATCGCAGAAACCAGCGTAAAAGATAAAACCGCGTCGTTCCTGTACGCCCTGGGCTGGACACAACACTCCGTTGGCGCGCAGAACATCCGCACCATGGCAATGATCCAGTTGCTGCTTGGCAATATGGGGATGGCAGGCGGTGGCGTTAACGCCCTGCGCGGTCACTCGAATATTCAGGGGCTGACTGACTTAGGCCTGTTGTCACAAAGCCTGCCAGGCTACATGACGCTGCCAAGCGAGAAACAAACCGACCTGCAAACCTACCTTGCCGCCAACACGCCAAAACCGCTGCTGGAAGGCCAGGTGAACTACTGGGGCAACTACCCGAAATTCTTCGTTTCGATGATGAAAGCCTTCTTTGGCGATAAGGCGACAGCAGAAAACAGCTGGGGCTTTGACTGGCTGCCGAAGTGGGATAAAGGGTACGACGTGCTGCAGTACTTCGAGATGATGAACCAGGGCAAAGTGAATGGCTATATCTGCCAGGGCTTTAACCCGGTCGCCTCATTCCCGAACAAAAACAAGGTGGTGGCTTCACTGTCCAAACTGAAGTTCCTGGTCACTATCGACCCACTCAACACTGAGACTTCCACCTTCTGGCAGAACCACGGTGAGTCGAACGATGTTGACCCGTCGAAAATCCAGACTGAAGTGTTCCGTCTGCCATCCACCTGCTTTGCCGAAGAGAACGGTTCTATCGTCAACTCCGGTCGTTGGTTGCAGTGGCACTGGAAAGGCGCGGATGCCCCAGGGATTGCCGTTACCGATGGTGAAATCCTCGCCGGTATCTTCCTGCGTCTGCGTAAGATGTATGCCGAACAAGGTGGTGCGAACCCGGAACAGGTGCTGAGCATGACCTGGAACTACTCCACCCCGCACGAACCGGCTTCGGAAGAAGTGGCGATGGAGAGCAACGGTAAGGCGCTGGCCGATATTACCGACCCGGCAACCGGTGCGGTTATCGTCAAGAAAGGCCAACAGCTGAGCTCGTTCGCCCAACTGCGTGACGACGGCACTACCTCCAGCGGCTGCTGGATTTTCGCCGGTAGCTGGACGCCGGAAGGCAACCAGATGGCCCGTCGCGATAACGCCGACCCGTCAGGTCTTGGCAATACGCTGGGCTGGGCATGGGCATGGCCGCTTAACCGACGCATTCTGTATAACCGCGCCTCCGCTGACCCGCAGGGGAATCCGTGGGATCCAAAACGTCAGATCCTGAAATGGGACGGGGCGAAATGGAGCGGGATGGATATTCCGGACTACAGCGCCGCCGCACCTGGCAGCAACGTTGGGCCATTCATCATGCAGCCTGAAGGGATGGGACGTCTGTTTGCTATCGATAAGATGGCGGAAGGTCCGTTCCCGGAACACTACGAGCCGTTTGAAACGCCGCTGGGAACTAACCCGCTGCACCCGAACGTTATCTCTAACCCTGCCGCCCGTATCTTTAAAGGCGACGAAGAAGCACTGGGTAAAGCAGATAAGTTCCCGTACGTCGGAACAACCTATCGCCTGACCGAACACTTCCACTACTGGACCAAACATGCGCTGCTTAACGCCATCGCACAGCCGGAACAGTTTGTGGAAATTGGCGAGAAGCTGGCGAATAAGCTGGGCATCTCCCACGGCGATACCGTCAAAGTCTCCTCTAACCGCGGCTACATCAAGGCCAAGGCGGTGGTGACCAAACGTATTCGCACGCTGAAGGCCAACGGTCAGGATATCGACACTATCGGTATTCCAATTCACTGGGGCTACGAAGGTGTGGCGAAAAAAGGCTTTATCGCTAACACGTTAACGCCATTCGTCGGTGATGCGAACACGCAGACGCCGGAATTTAAGTCCTTCCTCGTGAACGTGGAAAAGGTGTAACGGAGACGACCTATGGCTTATCAATCGCAAGACATCATTCGTCGTTCCGCCACTAACGGTTTCACACCCGCGCCTCAGGCGCGGGACCATCAGGAAGAAGTGGCGAAGCTTATCGACGTCACCACCTGTATCGGCTGTAAAGCGTGTCAGGTGGCGTGTTCTGAATGGAACGACATCCGTGATGAAGTGGGCAACAACGTTGGGGTGTACGACAACCCGGCTGATTTGACCGCGAAATCCTGGACGGTGATGCGCTTCTCAGAAGTGGAACAGAACGACAAACTAGAGTGGCTTATCCGCAAGGATGGCTGTATGCACTGCGCCGATCCGGGCTGTCTGAAGGCGTGCCCGGCTGAAGGTGCAATCATTCAGTATGCCAACGGTATCGTCGACTTCCAGTCTGAGCAGTGCATCGGCTGTGGCTACTGCATCGCGGGCTGCCCGTTCGACGTACCGCGCCTCAATCCGGAAGACAACCGCGTCTACAAATGTACGCTGTGCGTTGACCGTGTGGTGGTGGGCCAGGAACCGGCCTGTGTGAAAACGTGCCCAACCGGTGCCATTCATTTCGGCACCAAAGAGTCGATGAAAACCCTGGCGGGCGAGCGTGTCGCGGAGCTGAAAACGCGTGGTTACGAAAATGCGGGTCTGTACGATCCGGCAGGCGTTGGTGGTACGCACGTGATGTATGTGCTGCACCATGCTGACAAGCCGAATCTGTATCACGGCTTGCCAGAGAACCCGGAAATCAGCGCCACCGTCAAATTCTGGAAAGGTATCTGGAAACCCCTCGCAGCGGTCGGCTTTGCAGCGACATTTGCGGCCAGTATTTTCCACTACGTCGGTGTAGGCCCAAACCGTGCGGAAGAGGAAGAAGACAATCTGCATGAAAAAGACGATGAGGTGCGCAAATGAAACGACGTGACACCATCGTGCGCTACACGGCGCCGGAACGCATCAACCACTGGGTAACCGCCTTCTGCTTCATTCTGGCGGCGGTGAGCGGGATGGGTTTTCTCTTCCCGTCGTTTAACTGGCTGATGCACATCATGGGCACTCCGCAACTGGCGCGAATTGTGCACCCGTTTGTCGGCGTGATTATGTTTGCCTCGTTTATCATCATGTTTTTCCGATACTGGCACCACAATCTAATCAATCGGGATGATATCTTTTGGGCGAAGAATATTCGTAAGATTGTCGTCAACGAGGAAGTAGGTGACACGGGACGTTATAACTTCGGCCAGAAATGCGTATTCTGGGCGGCGATTATCTTCCTGGTCCTGTTGCTGGTGAGCGGAGTGGTCATCTGGCGTCCGTATTTTGCGCCTGCTTTCTCAATCCCGGTGATCCGATTCGCGTTAATGCTGCATTCATTTGCCGCAGTAGCGTTAATTGTGGTTATCATGGTGCACATTTACGCCGCCCTTTGGGTGAAAGGCACCATTACCGCGATGGTGGAAGGATGGGTTACCAGTTCATGGGCGAAGAAACATCACCCACGCTGGTACCGTGAAGTCCGAAAGACAACGGAAAAGAAAACTGAATGAGTATTCGCATAATCCCGCAAGATGAGCTGGGTTCGAGCGAGAAACGCACGGCGGATATGATTCCGCCGTTGTTATTCCCCAGACTCAAAAATTTGTATAACCGCCGCGCCGAACGTCTGCGCGAGCTGGCCGAGAACAACCCGCTGGGTGATTATCTGCGCTTTGCCGCGCTGATCGCCCATGCGCAGGAAGTGGTGCTGTATGACCATCCGCTGCAGATGGATCTGACCGCTCGCATCAAAGAAGCGAACGATCAGGGCAAACCACCGCTGGATATCCACGTCCTGCCGCGCGATAAACACTGGCAAAAACTGCTGCAGTCGTTAATTGCTGAGCTGAAACCAGAAATGAGCGGCCCTGCACTGGCAGTGATCGAAAATCTGGAAAAAGCCTCAGAGCAGGAACTTGAGCTGATGGCCAGCGCGCTGTTTGCTTCTGATTTTTCCTCCGTCAGCAGCGATAAAGCGCCGTTCATTTGGGCTGCCCTGTCGCTCTACTGGGCGCAGATGGCAAGTCTGATCCCTGGCAAAGCACGTGCGGAGTACGGTGAACAACGCCAGTACTGCCCGGTATGTGGTTCAATGCCGGTTTCCAGCATGGTGCAAATTGGCACCACTCAGGGGCTGCGCTATCTGCACTGCAACCTGTGTGAAACCGAGTGGCACGTCGTGCGCGTGAAATGCAGCAACTGCGAACAGAGCCGTGATTTGAACTACTGGTCACTGGATAACGAGCAAGCGGCAATTAAAGCCGAAAGCTGCGGCGACTGCGGGACTTACCTGAAGATTCTCTATCAGGAAAAAGACCCGAAAGTAGAAGCTGTGGCCGACGATCTCGCTTCACTGATGCTGGACGCACATATGGAGCAAGAGGGTTTTGCTCGTAGCTCCATCAACCCGTTCCTGTTTCCGGGTGAAGGGGAGTAAGTTTTAAGATCTTCCCCCGGCAAGTGAACCAGACTGCCGGGGGGTTATCTTAGCGCCTGAATGACATGTTTTGGATCATTGGCAATGGCACGCAACAACGCTTTTGCTGGACCGGTCGGTGAACGACGCCCCTGCTCCCAATTTCGCAACGTATCCACGCTTACCGATATCAAATCTGCGAAACGGGTCTGTGATAATCCTGAAGACTGGCGGATTTCCTTTATTTTCATGGCATCAATATGAAAGGTACGGGAAGGTTGCCGCGTTCCTTCAGCGATCTCATTCATCTGAACCATACTTTGAGTTAATCGCTCAAATAGTGCCTTATCCATTTACCACCTCTCATTCAACATACGCAGCACTACCTTTTCTTGTGGAGTCAGATCATCCTTGATCCCTTTCTGATAAATCAGCAACAAACGAATTTGTGATTTCCTGATTTGATGAAAGTAGATAATCCTGACACCGCCACGTTTTCCTTTCCCTCGCACTCTCCAGCGAACCTTTCTCAGGCCCCCCGTTTCTTGTATCAGATCGCCATAATCGGGCTGAATCGCAAGGAATATCTGTAATCTACGGTATTCATCATCATCCAGTAATTTTTTGACGTCTTCAGTAAAGATTTCCGTTTCTATGAATAACATTTTTAATACGCCATTGGACTATATTAATAGAAATCAACTATACGTCAATGGCGTATAGTGCATTTTTCTCACAATACAGAATTCAAACCGTAGAAACCAATGACGATATTTAATCTGCGAGCCACTTTCCAGAATCATACACTCCCCCGCTTTTCCCATTTTCATCCGTGGTAATCCAGGTTATAACGCTGTATATCCATACAGATAAGAGAAATAATAAATGGCACTGGAAAACGGGATTGCGCAGCTGGTTGAGGCGTTTATTGCGGCGGGGCGTCCTTCTGCGCACGAGCAGAATATTGATGACCGGAGGGCTGGCTACATCGCCAGTACGGTACTGGCCGGAGAAACTGAAACCCGCGTACAGGTTGAAGATAGTGAACTCGATACCATGACGTTTCGCGTTGTTTCGCCACGGGGTGCCACGGGAAACTTACCCTGCGTGATCTATTATCACGGCGGCTGCTTTGTCAGCGGTGGATTCGCTACACATGATAACCAGCTAAGGCAGCTCGCCCTGACCAGCGGCTGTCGGGTGATTGCAGTACAGTATCGCCTCGCACCAGAGCATACTTTCCCATCAGCACACGACGATGCTGAAAAAGGCGCTAACATCATTTGGAAGTATGCAGAGAAACTGGGTGTCGATCGTACGCGCATCACGCTTGCTGGCGACAGCGCTGGCGGACATCTGGCGCTGGTCACAGCACTACGCCTGAAAGCTGCCGGGCAATGGCAACCTGCGCAGCTTATGCTGATCTACCCGATGCTGGACGCTACCGCCAGCTTTGAGAGCTATGCCCGCAATGGGCGGGATTACATCATTACACGCGACACACTGCTGTCCGGTTACGAGATGTATATGCCACAGACTGACCTATACCATCCGGAAGTCAGCCCGCTGTGGCGCGACGATTTCAACGGGTTACCGCCGACCCACATCATTACCGCTGAATTTGACCCCTTGTGCGATGAAGGAGAGGCCCTGTATCACCGGCTCCAGAAGCAAGGTGTGGACTGCACCTGCCAGCGCTACCCCGGCGTTATCCACGGATTTTTTCAGTTAGGAGGCGTAAGCCAGACGGCACGAAACGCAATGCGCGACGTGGCCTGGCGAGTGGCAACACACGAGTAAAACGCGAATCGGGTAGCGTGAAGAGTTGGGATTTTCCCCTACTCTTCTTCATTCCCACCTTCGACGTAAGGACCAAACGGCTTCGCAGGCAATACGATATACGTGCCTTCAAACACCACACCCGCCGTATCGTCACCAAAAAGCTCCACCTGCATTTGCACACGTGCCTTGCGACCTCTGGCCAGACGGTCCAGGTCACCGCTCAATGAGCCCAGATCGGCGATAGCAGTAGGCTTTCCGGTGATCGGCTTGCTGTAGCGGATATGCGCATCGGCGAGGATAATCGTGCCGCCCAGATGGCGCTCGCGCAGCATCAGCCAGATAAGCCCCCAACCGGTAAGCGTCGCCAGCGAGAACAGGCTTCCGGCAAACAGGGTGTGGTGCGGATTCTGGTTCCCTGTCTCGGGCATCGTGGTAATAAATTTCTGCCCGGTATATTGCTGAATACGCACACCCATTTTCTCGCTTAATGGAATATGTTCGTACCAGGCTTGCTGTAGCTGCCCACACCAGTCACCACGATGAAGAATATCGTCCAGCGTCGCAATGGGCTTAATCATCAGGAAGTGGCGGACCGGCGTGGTTTGCGGCGTGGTGATTTCCCCCTGGCTTACAAACCCCAGCTTGGCGAAAAATTCAACCGCATCCTCACGAGCGCTACAGGTGACGCGCTTCACCCCTTCCTGGCGTGCCACGGATTCAAGGGTCATCGCCATCAGCGTTCCGAGCCCCTTTTCTTGCACCGAGGGGTCTACAGCCATAAAACGTATGGAGGCTTCGTTATCCGCATTGATATACAGACGCCCTACTGCGACCAAATTACCTTCTTCGTCCACCACCATTTGATGGTGTGCCATTGCGTCCCAGGCATCCCGTTCGGAGCCTTTTGGCTGGTGCAGGGGTTTACGCAGCATTTCCCAGCGAAACTGGTAGTAACGCTCCAATTCTTCTTCTGTTTGCGGTACTCGAAGGTGATACATAGTTGTATTCTCTCTTGTTACCCGCGACCACGCCGGAAGCTGGTTCATACTTGTAACCAGAACGTCACGGGGCCATCATTAACCAGCGAAACCTGCATATCAGCAGCGAATCGCCCGGTTTGCGTGTTCATTTCCTGTTGGCGGCAGCGCTCTACAAAATACGTGTACAGCGCCTCTGCCCGATCGGGTGCTGCGCCTTTTGAAAAACCAGGGCGCATGCCGCGTTCGGTATCTGCCGCCAGTGTAAACTGTGAAACCACCAGCACGCTGCCACCTGACTGCTGCACATTCAGGTTCATTTTGCCTTCGGCATCGCTAAAGATTCGATAGCCGAGTACGCGTTCGCACAAGCGGTTCGCTTTCTGTTCGTCATCATCCCTTTCGACACCTAACAGGACCAAAAGTCCTGGGCCAATTTCACCCGTCACCTCACCCTCCACGGTGACGCTGGCACGGGTTACGCGCTGAATTAATGCAATCATGGTTGCTCTGCTTCTTCTTGTTCTGCGGCTTGTTTAAGTTTGCGGTATTCCCCGAGAGTGACAGTTATTTCCGCGCCTAGCAAGACGATACACCACGTCCAGTAAACCCAGACGAATAAAATAGGGATCACCGCCAGGACACCGTAAATGAGCTGATAAGACGGGAACATCGTGATATAGAGCGCAAATCCTTTCTTTCCGGCCTCGAACAGCACAGCAGCAACAAAGGCACCGATTACCGCATCGCGATTGGGGACTCGCGTGGTGGGTACAATGCTGTAAAGCAGCCAGAACGACAGCCAGGAAAGTACCAACGGGAAAATACGCAGTACGTTATCAATAACCGTGTTGAGATCGCTGGCCCAGCGCAACGACAGCAAATAAGAACTGATTGCCAGGCTGGCTCCCGCCAGCAGCGGTCCCAGCGTTAATATCATCCAGTAAACGGCAAAAGAGTACACTTTGGGCCGCGTGCGCTTACTGCGCCAGATGGTATTCAACGCGCTATCGATGGCATACATCAGCAATAAGGCGGTGACAATCAGCCCGCATGCCCCAACAGCAGTCATTTTGTTCGAGTTTGCGACAAACTGTTCGATATACCGCTGGATGACATCACCAGTCGCCGGAATAAAGTTAGCGAAAATGAAATGACGGAGTTGAATGCTGACATCGGAAAACATCGGAAATGCAGCGAAAAGAGCAAAAACAACGGCGATAAGCGGCACTAATGAGAGCAATGAAACGTAGGCAAGATTTCCTGCCAGCGTTGTCATATGGTCCTCATCAATGCGCTGCCATAATAGCTTCAGCCAGGCCCATACAGGACGCGTATGATGCCTGGCTTTTTGATGCAAAAATTTTAGCATAACAACTTCGCGAAATAGTCAGGGATGGTCGTTTTATCGACGACCTGGATACTGGTGATCCCTAACTGGTTAGCCCCTTCAATATTATCGGCGTTGTCATCAAAAAAGACGGCATCGTGCGCAGAAAAACCTTCTGACTGCAGAACGTGCTGGTAAATCCGTGCTTCCGGTTTACGCATGCCCAATTCCTGAGAAAGATAAATGTGATCGGCTGCCTGACGGATTTCGGGATACTCATCCGGCCAAAACGTTGTGTGCAGGCGGTTAGTATTTGATAACACAACGACACGATGCCCTTGCTCGCGCAGCTTATGCATGATGTCGATAACTTCGGGGCGTAATGCGACAAAAACGGCCTGCCAGCCGTGGGAGAACTGCTCATAACTCAAAGGCAACGCCATGTCATGACACAGCGCCTCGGCGAAGGCCTCATCTGTTATTTCGCCTCGTTCATGCTGGCGAAAAGCCTCCCCCATCGTGAAACTTTGCTTTAGTGAAGCCAGCGGTACACGGCTCAAATCGCTCCATGTGCCTAACACGCGATTGAAGTCGATATCGACAATCACATTACCCAAATCAAAGATATAGAGCATGTCCTTCTCCTTTCTCGCCGTGGATGAATAACTGTAGCGGGAAAGGAGAAGTTTGACTATGCGTGCGTGATGACTTCGAACGAATCAGAGCATCAAAGAGTGAGATCACATGACCAGCGCGTCATCCTGAGAAGGACTCACTTGCACAATTTCAACCTGCTGTGACTGCAGGAGATTGTGTAATGCCGGACCAGGATATTCATCGGTGAACAGCGCAGTTACCTGCGACACATTACCAATCTCTACTGCGGCAGAGGCCGTGTATTTCGTATGATCCGCTGCCAGCAGAATGTGCCGGGAATGGGACATCATCGTTTTTACTACACTGGCTTCGTTAACATCAAATTCCAGCAGCGCGCCATCGCTTTCAATCGCACCCACACTGGTCACCAGATAATCGGCGCGAAAGTCAGCGACAAACGCTGTAGCAGAAGGACCGATAATACCGCTGTTATGCGGGCGCAGCGTCCCCCCGGGAACCATCACTTCAAAACGCGGGTTGTTATACAGAATATGCGCCACGCGCAGGCTGTTGGTGATGATGCGCAAATGGTTATGGTTTAACAGCGCCCGCGCAACCTGCTCAACGGTAGTACCAATGGTAATAAACACCGTTGAGCCGTCGGGAATGTAGTCAGCCACCGCTTCCGCGATGGCTTTTTTCTCTTCCGTCCAGGAGACTTCACGCTGTTCGAACGCCGTATTGACCACGCTGGAGGCTCTGCCTGCTCCGCCATGATGACGCGTAATTAATCCCTGTTCGCTTAACTTACGAATATCACGACGCACGGTCTGGGTGGAAACATCCAGCAGACTGGCAAGTTCGTCAATATTCATATAACCACGCTCGCTAATCAGCATCAGCAGTTGATCGTGTCGCGGGTTACCGGTCAGTTCGGTAAGACTCATGAAATTTCCTCGAAAAACCATTGCCCTGGCATTTTATACAAAAAGTGACAGAAAAGATCGGGTTTGATCACAGTCAGGGATCCCCGCACGCCCGCCCGGACGCGTACACTTCAGTGCAGCGACGCCACTGGCAAACCTGATGGCGTCTTCCTGCGCGGACCCACAGGCCAGACTAAATGCCAGCGCACCGTGAAAAACATCACCGGCACCGGTGGTATCGACCACATCGACTGAAAATCCTGGCTGATGCTGCACTGCATTATCTTTTATCCAGTCACACCCCTCACCGCCACGCGTCACATAAACATGACCATTTGTGAGCATTTGTGCTTTTTTCAGTCCAGAATCAGGCTCCGTTGTCCCTGTCAGTCGCGCCAGTCCAGGTTCAGAGAACGCAGCATGATCGCTCAATGCCACCAGTTCACTGATGTCCTGCGGCGTAACGTCGCCATCCAGCACGGTCATCACCCCTGACTGACGCGCCAGCGTGAAGGCCTGTTTTGCCCCTTCGTGCCAGCGCACGTCCGCCAACACCACATCCCACTGAGAAAAATCGATCTCCTTCAGCCAATCAGCATCCGGCAGTAAATCCGGGCTGGGATAGTTAACGATAATTCGCTCTCCCTTCGCGTCGACCATAATCGCCGACTGTGAAGAGTTCGCCCCTGCATAGCGCCGGGTGTAACGGGTGTTTACCCCCAGGGATTCCAGCTCCGCCAGCAGGCTGTTTCCGGTGTCGTCATCGCCCACACGGCCAATAAAGTCCACCTGTGCGCCCAGCTTCGCCGCAGCCACAGCCGCCGTCGCAGCAGGCCCACCGCCCACTTCGGTATACCGCTTCGCCACATATTTACCTCCTTCAGTCGGTAAACCTTCTACGTAATAGATGCGATCCATCACGGTAATACCCACACAAGCAATACGAATCATGTTCATTCCTTAGGCGTTTCAAGATGGGATCATTTTAATTTCACAAAATGTTTAAAAAGTGACGGCTGTCAATTTTTTGACCATAAATTACAAATACGATCAAAAACAGACAGAAACAGACGATTTTAAATGACAGAAAATGACATCCACGTCTCAGGAGAACGTTATGGCAGTTATAGCATTTATCGGATTAGGTCAGATGGGTTCCCCCATGGCGAGCAACTTGCTGAAGCAGGGTCATCAACTCAGCGTCTTTGACGTTAACCCGGATGCTGTTCAGTGCCTGGTGGAAAAAGGAGCACAGCCTGCCAGCAGCCCGGCTCAGGCAGCAAACGGCGCGGAGTTTGTCATCACGATGCTGCCAAACGGCGATCTGGTGCGCAGCGTCTTGTTGGGTGAACAAGGCGTTTGCGAGAGCCTGTCGCCACAAGCGCTGGTCATTGATATGTCCACTATCCATCCGCTGCAGACCGACAAACTGATTAGCGACATGGAAGCCAAAGGCTTCAGCATGATGGATTGCCCGGTCGGGCGCACCTCCGATCATGCGATCGCAGGAACCCTGCTGTTGCTGGCTGGGGGAGCGGCTGAACACGTTGAGCGCGCAACGCCAATACTCATGGCAATGGGCAATGAATTAATCAATGCCGGCGGCCCCGGTATGGGTATCCGCGTCAAACTCATCAACAACTACATGAGCATCGCGCTAAATGCGCTCTCCGCCGAAGCCGCCGTGTTGTGCGAAGCACTCGGCCTCTCCTTCGATGTGGCCCTGAAAGTGATGAGCGGGACGCCTGCCGGAAAAGGCCACTTCACCACCTCATGGCCGAACAAAGTGCTGAAAGGCGATCTTTCCCCGGCCTTCATGATCGACTTAGCCCACAAGGATCTTGGCATCGCCCTGGATGTGGCGAATCAACTGCACGTGCCGATGCCGCTTGGTGCGGCCTCCCGCGAAGTCTATAACCAGGCTCGCGCCGCTGGCCGTGGTCGGGAAGACTGGACGGCCATTCTTGAACAGGTTCGCGCATCCGCCGGGCTAAATAAACACACAGATAAGTAAGGACTGAACAATGACGAAGTACACCCTGAAAGACATCACCCGAGCTTCCGGCGGTTTTGCCATGCTGGCAGTCGATCAGCGCGAAGCCATGCGCTTAATGTTTGCCGCTGCGGGTGCGAAATCCCCGGTGAGCGACAGCGTGCTGACTGATTTCAAAGTGAATGCAGCGAAGATCCTTTCTCCCTATGCCTCTGCGATCCTGGTCGATCAGCAGTTCTGCTACCGCCAGGTTGTGGAACAACATGCCATCGCGAAAAGCTGCGGCATGATTGTGGCCGCGGATGAGTTCATTCCGGGTAATGGTATTCCGGTCGATAGCGTGGTGATTGATAAAAAAATCGACCCGCAGGCCGTGAAACAGGACGGCGCGAAGGCGCTGAAGCTGCTGGTACTGTGGCGCAGCGACGAAGATGCCCAACAGCGTCTTGATATGGTGAAAGAATTCAATGAGCTATGCCACGTCAACGGCCTGCTGAGCATTATCGAACCGGTTGTGCGTCCACCGCGCCGTGGCGATAAGTTCGATCGTGAGCAGGCCATAATCGAGGCCGCAAAAGAGCTGGGTGACAGCGGCGCCGATCTCTACAAGGTCGAAATGCCGCTGTACGGCAAAGGTACCCAACAAGAACTGCTTAGCGCCTCCCAGCGCCTGAATGAAAACATCAACATGCCGTGGGTCATTCTCTCCTCTGGTGTGGATGAAAAACTGTTCCCGCGCGCGGTCAGCGTAGCAATGACCGCTGGCGCATCCGGCTTCCTGGCCGGACGTGCGGTCTGGTCATCGGTTGTTGGCCTGCCGGATACCGAACTGATGCTGCGTGATGTTTCCGCACCTAAATTGCAACGCTTAGGTGACATTGTCGATGAAATGATGGCCCGTCGCCGCTAATACGAGGATCAAAGAATGAAATGGTTTAACACATTGAGCCACAACCGCTGGCTGGAACAGGAAACCGACCGCATCTTTAACTTTGGTAAAAATGCTGCTGTCCCTACCGGATTTGGCTGGCTGGGTAACAAGGGGCAAATTAAAGAAGAGATGGGGACTCATCTATGGATTACTGCCCGAATGTTACACGTTTACTCTGTGGCCGCGGCTATGGGCAGGCCAGGGGCCTATGATCTGGTTGATCACGGCATCAAGGCTATGAATGGCGCGTTACTCGATAAAAAATACGGTGGTTGGTATGCCTGCGTGAATGACGAAGGCGTGATGGATGCCTCCAAACAAGGGTATCAACACTTTTTTGCACTGCTGGGCGCAGCCAGCGCAGTAACAACCGGACATCCTGAAGCCAGGAAATTACTGGATTACACCATAGAAGTTATTGAGAAATACTTCTGGAGTGAAGAAGAGCAGATGTGCCTTGAGTCCTGGGACGAAGCCTTCAGCCAGACGGAAGATTACCGCGGCGGTAACGCCAACATGCACGCGGTCGAGGCTTTCCTGATCGTTTATGACGTTACCCATGACAAAAAATGGCTGGATCGCGCTATCAGAATCGCATCCGTCATCATTCATGATGTAGCCAGAAACAATCATTACCGTGTGAATGAGCACTTTGATGCTCAATGGAATCCTATCCGCGACTATAACAAAGAAAATCCAGCACACCGTTTCCGTGCATTTGGCGGCACGCCAGGCCATTGGATCGAATGGGGTCGTTTAATGCTGCATATCCACGCAGCGCTGGAAGCCAGATGCGAACAACCCCCAGCATGGCTGCTGGAAGATGCTAAAGGTTTGTTCCACGCTACAGTACGCGATGCCTGGGCTCCAGATGGGGCAGACGGTATTGTGTATACCGTTGATTGGGAAGGGAAACCTGTTGTACGCGAACGTGTACGCTGGCCAATTGTAGAAGCAATGGGGACAGCCTATGCCCTCTATACCGTAACAGGGGATCGTCAATACGAAACCTGGTATCAGACATGGTGGGATTACTGCATTAAATACCTGATGGACTATGAAAATGGTTCATGGTGGCAAGAGTTGGATGCTGACAACAAAGTGACCACCAAAGTCTGGGACGGTAAGCAGGACATTTATCACCTGCTGCACTGCCTGGTAATCCCACGCATTCCGCTCGCTCCAGGGCTGGCTCCAGCCGTAGCAGCGGGTTTGTTAGATATCAATGCGAAATAAATAAGCCTGGTAAAGACGGCATATCAGCAAATGAATGTTGCATATGCCGTTGTTTAGTAAGGATATCTAATATTAAGGTGATATGTATGCATAGTGGTGGGAATACGATATTACTCGCTGCAGGTGATTACCGGGCGCAAATAGTTTCAGTTGGTGCCGGTCTTGCCGAATTAACCTGGCAGGGCAAACATCTGGTTATACCTCATAAACCAGAAGAGATGCCTCTTGCTCATCTGGGTAAGGTATTAATCCCTTGGCCAAATCGTATTGCCAATGGCATCTATCAGCATGATGGGCATGAGTATCAGCTACCGATTAATGAACATGGTTCTAATACCGCTATTCACGGTTTACTTGCATGGCGAGACTGGCAAATTGATGAATTAACGGCAGAAAAAGCCTCATTTTCCATATTTCTGCCACCAAGCTATGGCTACCCATTCGCATTGATCTCACGAGTGATTTACTCACTGGACGCAACAACTGGGCTGTCCGTTGAGATAATTAGCCAAAATGTCGGCGATAAATCAGCACCTTACGGAGTCGGTATTCACCCTTATTTAACCTGTGATTTAACGCCTGTTGATGACTATACGCTGCTGCTTCCTGCAAATGAGGTTTTTGCTTTCGATACACAGTCTAACTCAACAACGTTACTTCGCGTCGATGAGCTGAATTTGGACTATTCCGTCCAACAAAAAATCGGTGATAAACGGATTGATCATACTTTCAAAACTTGCGGCGAGCGGTGGGAGGCGAAAATTATTAACGAACAACAGCAGTTGGCTGTTAGTTTGTGTTCCGATCAGCCGTGGCTTCAGGTCTATAGTGGCGAAAAGTTGAATCGTCAGGGATTAGCTATCGAGCCGATGAGTTGTCCACCTAATGCCTTTAACTCTGGGATCGACTTACTATTACTTAAACCAAAACAGCAGCATACATTATTTTTTAATATTCACGGTGAATGCATATAGTTCAAGTATTTATTTGTGCAGGATACCCATTACCCTGACTTAAAAAGTTCACGGTAATATTTTAGAATTTGATAATGAAGGAATTATAATGGATTTCTTTAATTTATTTACACCTGATGGCGTGATGTTGGAATCTAATGTTATATACACCGTTATCGCCTTAATGTTTCTTTATACATTCGTAGGAATATGTGCTGGCTTTGGTGGTGGATTGACAACCATGCCGCTCATCACCCTGATGCTACCGGTAAAAATGGCAACACCACTTTCTGTTATTGTAGGAACAGCAACCGCCATTTATGCCACATGGTTATCTCGTAAAGAAACGGACTGGCGATCGGCTGCCGTTCTTATCGGCTTCTCTTTCCTTGGCATTCCGGTAGGTTTATATGCACTTTCCTATCTGCCTGACCACATTATGAAAATAGGATTGGGCGGTTTTCTTATTCTCTACTCATTCTACAGTATGTTTATTCCTCGCCTACCCATCTATGACAGACGTTGGATTGCGGCGCCGTTAGGGGCAGTTGCTGGTGCGTTAGGAGCGGCCTTTTCCACAAACGGACCACCAGTTGTGATGTATGGAATGCTACGTAACCTGGGTCCAGCCGCTTTTCGCGGTACGCTGAATGCGTTCTTTACGGCTAACAACATTGCCGTTGTCGGCGGTCTGGCAACGAGTGGAATATTAACAATTTCGACATTTAAACTGGTTATTTTCTGTATTCCTACAATGATACTCGGTTCCTTGGTTGGGCAATATGTGCATAAGCGCATTTCGGTAAAAGTATTCCGTGTTTTAGTATTTTTATTATTAATCGCTTCGGGTGCAATGTTAATAAAAGGTGCATTGGGTATTTCAGCTATCACTGCGCTTCTACCACCATTTGTATTGTTGGCAGTATTACAAATGCTTTTAGGTAAAAAAATCGCTGAGATTCGTAAAGTGGATGCTAGCAAATAATAAGAGTTTGTCTTGTTCAAGCGCTACTTAAGGGTAGCGCATAACTATTTAAGGCTAATGAATAATAGCAAACCATAACCAATCAGTATGCTCGCGTTCCTCAATTTCATGGAGAATATTTTATGAGCTCGCAAAGTAGGCATTTATCCTCTGTCCTGATAGAAAAGAATATTGATGGCTTTACGCTAACGTACCACCAGCGCCTGATTTTGCGTCACAGCACAGATCTCCCCTGCCTGTGGATCGGCGCTGGCGTTGCCGATATTGACATGTTTCGCGGCAACTTCAGCATCAAAGACAAGCTCAATGAGAAGATTGCTCTAACCGACGCCACAGTCAGCGAGTCGCCTGACGGTTGGCGGGTAGATTTCAGCCGCGGTAATACCATCACTGCCACGCTACACATTTCCACCGATGAACAGGGTCGTCTGAAGCTGGATCTGCATAACGATGATCCCAGTCATAACCGCATTTGGTTGCGTCTGGCCGCCAGAGCGGACGACCACATCTACGGCTGCGGTGAACAGTTCTCTTACTTCGACTTACGCGGCAAGCCCTTCCCATTGTGGACCAGCGAACAAGGCGTGGGTCGGAATAAGAATAGCTATGTCACCTGGCAGGCGGATTGCAAAGAAAATGCCGGTGGTGACTATTACTGGACTTTCTTCCCGCAACCGACCTTTGTCAGCACGCAAAAGTACTACTGCCACGTTGATAACAGCTGCTATATGAATTTCGACTTCAGCGCACCGGAGTATCACGAGCTGGCGCTGTGGGAAGACAAAACCACCCTGCGCGTTGAGTGCGCCGACACGTATATTTCCCTGCTGGAAAAACTGACCGCGCTGTTAGGTCGCCAGCCGGAGTTGCCGGACTGGATTTACGACGGCGTCACGCTCGGTATTCAGGGCGGTACTGAGATTTGCCAGAACAAACTGGACACCATGCGTAATGCGGGCGTGAAGGTAAACGGCATCTGGGCGCAGGACTGGTCCGGGATCCGCATGACTTCCTTTGGCAAGCGCGTGATGTGGAACTGGAAGTGGAACAGCGACAACTATCCGCAGTTGGATAACCGTATTAAGCAGTGGAAAGAAGAAGGCGTGCAGTTTCTCTCCTATATCAACCCCTATGTTGCCAGCGATAAAGACCTGTGCGCAGAAGCCGCAGCACGTGGTTATCTGGCGAAAGATGCTTCCGGCGATGACTATCTGGTTGAGTTCGGCGAGTTTTACGGCGGTGTGGTCGATCTGACCAACCCCGAAGCCTACGACTGGTTCAAAGAAGTCATCAAAAAGAACATGATCGAGCTGGGCTGCGGCGGCTGGATGGCGGACTTCGGTGAATATCTGCCGACCGACACATATCTGCATAACGGCGTCAGCGCCGAGATCATGCATAACGCCTGGCCCACGCTGTGGGCGAAATGTAACTACGAAGCGTTACAGGAAACCGGCAAGCTTGGTGAAATCCTGTTCTTTATGCGCGCGGGTTACACCGGTAGTCAAAAGTATTCCACCATGATGTGGGCTGGCGATCAGAACGTTGACTGGAGCCTCGACGATGGCCTGGCTTCCGTCGTTCCTGCGGCGCTGTCGCTGGCGATGACCGGCCACGGCCTGCACCACAGCGATATTGGCGGTTACACCACGCTGTTTGACATGAAACGCAGCAAAGAGCTGCTGCTGCGCTGGTGTGATTTTAGCGCCTTCACCCCGATGATGCGTACCCACGAAGGCAACCGCCCCGGCGATAACTGGCAGTTTGATGGCGACAGCGAAACTATCGCCCACTTTGCCCGCATGACCACCGTGTTCACCACCCTGAAACCGTACCTCAAACAGGCCGTCGCACAAAACAGCGCCACCGGGCTACCGGTTATGCGCCCGTTGTTCCTGCACTACGAAAACGATGCGCGGACCTACACCCTGAAGTATCAGTACCTGTTGGGACAGGATCTACTGGTCGCGCCGGTTCATGAGCAGGGTAAGCACGACTGGACGCTGTATCTACCAGAGGATAACTGGGTCAACGTCTGGACTGGGGAAACTTATCAGGGCGGTGAAATTACCGTGGATGCGCCTATTGGCAAGCCTCCGGTGTTTTATCGCGCGAAGAGTGAGTGGGCGTCACTGTTTGCCACGTTACGCAATATCTAATACGGCTCGCCCGTGGGGAAACTCACGGGCACATGGAGAATAATAATGAGTCAGACCTCTGCTGATCCGGCAATGCTACGCCTGCCACTTAAAGAAAAAATAGCTTATGGCATAGGCGATCTGGGTTCCAATATTCTGCTGGATATTGGCACACTCTATTTGTTGAAATTTTACACTGATGTCCTCGGTCTCCCGGGAACCTATGGTGGGATTATCTTCTTAATCGCTAAATTCTTTACCGCATTTACCGATATGGGCACTGGTATTGTGCTCGACTCGCGGCGAAAAATAGGACCGAAAGGTAAATTTCGCCCTTTCGTTCTGTATGGCTCATTCCCGGTAGCACTGCTGGCTACAGCCAACTTTATAGGGACACCGTTAGAAATTACGGGCAAAACGGTCGTCGCAACGCTGTTGTTTATGCTGTATGGATTGTGCTACAGCCTGATGAACTGCTCTTATGGCGCGATGGTGCCTGCCATAACCAAAAATCCAAATGAACGAGCCTCACTGGCCGCCTGGCGTCAGGGCGGATCCACCTTAGGCCTTCTCATTGGCACCGTTGCGTTTGTACCAGTAATGAATTTGATTGAAGGCAATCAACAACTGCAATATGGCGTAACCGCAGCTCTTTTCTCGTTATGCGGGCTGCTATTTATGTGGCTTTGCTATGCGGGTGTTAAAGAGCGTTATGTTGAGGTCAAACAGACTGATTCCGCGCAAAAAGCAGGAATTTTGCAATCCTTCCGCGCAATCGCGGGTAATCGCCCACTGTTTATTCTGTGCGTTGCCAACCTCTGCACTCTTGCGGCATTTAATGTCAAACTGGCGATTCAAGTCTATTACACCCAGTACGTGCTGAACGATCCGATTATTTTGTCCTATATGGGCTTCTTCAGCATGGGTTGTATATTCATCGGCGTCTTTTTGATGCCCGCCGCAGTTCGCCGCTTTGGTAAGAAAAAAGTCTATATCGGCGGACTGATAATTTGGGCCGTGGGCGATCTGCTTAACTACGGCCTCGGCGACACTTCGGTGAGTTTCGTGGCCTTCTCCTGCCTGGCATTCTTCGGCTCAGCATTCGTTAACAGTCTGAACTGGGCGCTGGTCTCAGATACAGTGGAATATGGCGAATGGCGTACTGGTGTTCGTTCCGAAGGGACAGTTTATACCGGGCTCACCTTCTTTCGCAAAATGTCCCAGGCGCTGGCTGGATTTTTCCCTGGATGGATGCTGACGCAAATTGGCTACGTTCCAAACATGGTGCAATCGGCCAGCACCGTTGAAGGATTACGTCAGTTGATCTTCATATATCCTTGTGTGCTGGCGGTGCTCGCCATGATTACAATGGGCTGTTTTTACAACCTCAACGAGAAAATGTACTTCCGTATCGTTGAAGAAATAGAAGCGCGTAAACGTACTGCTTAACAATAATAATTAAAGACGCCCTTCGGGGCGTTGTAAGGAGTGGTTATGCCTGACCATGATCCGCTAACGCTAAAATTAAGCCTGAAAGAAAAACTCGCTTACGGTGCGGGTGATATTGGCTCCAATCTAATGCTAAGCATTGGCACATTGTATTTGCTCAAGTTTTACACAGATGAGCTAGGAATGCCTGCATATTATGGTGGGGTTATTTTCCTTATAGCAAAATTCTTTACTGCATTTACAGATATGCTAACCGGATTTCTTCTCGACTCTCAAAAGAGCATCGGTTCCAGGGGGAAATTCAGGCCTTTTATTCTGTATGCAGCGGTACCATCCGCGATTATTGCGACAGTTCAGTTTATTGCTACAACATTTAGCCTGCCGCTCAAGACTGCTATTGCCACTGGTCTATTTATGCTATTCGGTCTATTTTACAGTCTAATGAACTGTTCATATGGCGCCATGATTCCAGCAATAACAAAAAATCCAAATGAACGAGCACAATTGGCAGCTTTTCGACAGGGTGGGGCAACAATAGGTTTATTAATCTGTACGGTTGCTTTTATCCCTCTTCAATCTTTATTCTCTACAACTACCATTGGTTATGGTTGTGCAGCCTTAATTTTCTCTATCTTTGGTTTTGTTTTTATCATGTTATGTTATAAAGGAACCAAAGAACATTACATTGAGCCCCTCTCGCCGGGGCATAAAACAAGTATAATCAAATCATTTTGTGCAATTTTTCACAACCCACCACTATTAGTTCTATGCATTGCAAATTTGTGCACACTCGCAGCATTTAATATCAAGCTCGCCATTCAGGTTTATTATACCCAATATGTACTAAATGACATTAGCCTATTATCCTGGATGGGTTTTTTTAGTATGGGTTGCGTAATTATTGGTGTTTTGTTAGTCCCCTGGACCGTGAAATGCTTTGGCAAGAAACGCGTATATTTAGCAGGTATGGTTTTATGGGCCGCTGGCGATATTTTAAATTATTTTTGGGGTTATAACTCCTTTTATTTTGTGATTTTCTCTTGCTTAGCCTTCTTCGGAACCGCTTTTGTTAACAGCCTGAACTGGGCACTGGTCCCGGATACGGTGGATTATGGGGAGTGGAAAACGGGGATCCGCGCTGAAGGTTCTGTCTATACGGGTTACACCTTTTCACGCAAAATTTCTGCGGCGCTGGCCGGTTTCCTGCCAGGGATTATGCTGACACAAATCGGTTATATCCCCAATATCGCCCAGAGTGATGCAACCTTGCTGGGTTTGCGCCAGCTTATTTTTCTCTGGCCCTGCGGGCTGGCAATTATTGCGGCCATCACGATGGGGTTCTTTTATAAACTCAGCGAAGCCCGTTTTGCTTTTATCATTGAGGAAATCAGTCAACGGAAGAAAAATAACATTCAACCAGAACGCATTAGCCATAAAAAGAAAACCTCTGCTGTAAGCATATAAAAATAATTGCCGCCTATTCCATCTTAATGGATGGCGGCCTCCCTACGCTTAAAAAATGGATTTATTATGAAAAAATTAAATACAATAATTCTCTTATCCTCTGTGGTATCCACCTCTGTTTTCGCCGGTGCTTATGTAGAGAACCGTGAAGCTTACAATCTGGCCTCCGATCAGATGGAGGTCATGCTGCGCGTCGGCTATAACTCCGATATGGGCGCGGGTATCATGCTCACCAACACCTATACCATGCAACGCAAGGATGAGTTAAAACACGGCTATAACGAAATAGAGGGCTGGTATCCGTTATTTAAACCGACAGATAAATTAACCATCCAGCCCGGCGGACTGATAAACGATAAGAGTATTGGTTCGGGTGGTGCCGTTTACCTGGATGTTAACTATAAATTCACCCCGTGGTTTAATCTGACAGTACGTAACCGATATAATCATAATAACTACAGTTCCACTGATTTAAACGGAGATCAGGATAACAATGACACCTATGAGATAGGTAACTACTGGAACTTCACTATTACCGATAAGTTTTCCTACACTTTTGAGCCACACTATTTTATTCGGGTAAATGACTTCAATAGTAGTAACGGTAAAGATCATCACTGGGAAATTACCAATACGTTTAAATACCGCATCAACGAGCGCTGGTTGCCCTATTTTGAGTTACGCTGGTTAGATCGCAATGTCGAGCCGTATCACCGCGAACAAAACCAGATTCGTATTGGTGTGAAGTATTTCTTCTGACGTTATTTATGTAGCCTTCTGTATGAAGGCTACATTTCATAGATTTATAGCTTTCATCCATGTCATTCCTATTTTTTTATTTTTATTAACTCCAGCTGACTAAAAAAATGCAATAACTATTATCCATCTAAAAATAAATGATTTATTAACATATCATGGAATAAATATTCCGCAGTAACGTATGCGCGCCAACATGCCCAACAACAAAGCACGGGGTTTTGCGCACGAGTAGTTGCCGCTGCTAATGAAGTGCGATTTACTTTTATTATTGCGGAGATTGGACAAAGGAAGAGAAAGACAAGGCCAGCCTGGCGCTCCGGCTGACCTGTAGTGGCTGATCTGTGGTAAATGGCTTATTCTTGCGGTTGAACAGGCCAGTTAACGTCAGGTGCCGTCGCAACATCAACGGCTTCCACCGCCTTCTTGTATTTCATCCACGCTGACAATTTTTCTTTGTCTTCAATGCTGATATCGCCAAGCACTAATTCCACTCGCCAGTCAGAGGTTATGGCATCTGCCTGAGACATTATGCGGCCCTCACGATGTAGCTAAATGCAACGTTACAGGGAGCCGTTCCGTTGTCCCTCTATTCACTTATATAAATCCCACTACTGCCAGACACAACGAAATAGACTGATGAAGCACTTTTGCGGAAACTCTCAGTTCGATGGGGATGATGAGTGAATGGTTATAACTGCGAACTTATATTATTTATTATGATTCATTACAAAAATAATAATTCCGGTCTATTTTTGTTAATATCATGAAAAGTTTTTTAAATTTAGTTTATTTGTAAAATATGCAATAAAGATTTTATCGAAACAAGCGATAAAGGAGTTATTAGTGTGTCATGGAATAAACACTCCGCAGTAACATATGCGCGCCAACATGCCCAACAACAAAGCACTGGGTTTTGCGCACGAGCAGTTGCTGCCGCTATTGAGGCTGGCGGAGTCCGGATAACTGGAGCAAATGCCGTGGATTTTGATCGTTCACTTGAGCGTGCCGGATTCAGGCAAGTTTATGGTGAACCGATGGAAGGGGATGTCGCAGTGATAAGCGCATTACCTGGCCCACATCAATATGGTCATGCCTGTATTTACGACGGGATGGGAACATGGTATTCCGATTTCGTTCAACGCAGTATGTACCCCGGCCCACGTTACAGGGAAATACATCCTGCTTTTAAACTTTACAGGCACAACTAATATGAAAAAATTATTGATATTACTTTTCATCAGTTTTGCAACATTCGCCGCAGTTGATGACAAAACCCCCATAGCCCGAGCGCTTGAATTCAACAAATGGTATATAAATCAAATAAATAAATATATTTACCCCATCAGTTCTGGTCATGAAATTGATAGTTTTGTTACGTCAGACACGATGAAAAAGTTGCGTCATGCGCAAGATCCTAAATACGCGGACGATGAATTTTATGACGCTGATTTCTTTATTAAGGCGCAATACATCGGCGATGACTGGCCGACCAACGTAACCGTAGTTTCATCCGATTACGATCCAGTTTGTGTGAATGTGTATGTATCATTTGGCAAAAAGCAGGATCACACCGTCGTTGATTGTATGGTTCAGGAAAATGGCATCTGGAAAGTTCAGTCAGTCGTCGGATATGAGATTTATCACAATGGCAGCTTGCAGTAATAAATATCTGTCCGTATACCAGAGCCATAAAAAAGCCGCTGACATTCAGCGGCTTTTTACTGTGCCGGGCGACTCTAATGCTTACCCGGCTCACAATTACTCGTATTACTCTTCTTTCGCGCCACGCATTGCACGGCGACGATCGTTTTCAGTCAGGTGACGTTTACGAATACGGATAGAAGTTGGTGTTACTTCTACCAGTTCGTCGTCATCGATGAATTCCAGAGCCTGCTCCAGAGTCATCTTAACCGGCGGAACCAGAACCGTTGCTTCGTCAGTACCGGACGCACGCATGTTGGTCAGTTTCTTACCGGTCAGGCAGTTTACAGTCAGGTCGTTAGAACGGCTGTGAATACCGATGATCTGGCCTTCGTAAACTTCAGCACCGTGACCCAGGAACAGCTTACCGCGATCCTGCAGGCTGAACAGTGCGAACGCAACTGCTTTACCCTGGCCGTTGGAGATCAGTACGCCGTTCTGACGCTGACCCACATCACCCGCACGAACGTCGTCGTAGTGGCTGAAGGTGGAGTACAGCAGACCGGTACCGGAAGTCATGGTCATGAATTCTGAACGGAAGCCGATCAGACCACGGCTTGGGATCACGTAGTCAAGACGTACGCGGCCTTTGCCATCTGGATTCATGTTTTTCAGGTCGCCTTTACGCTCACCCAGAGCCTGCATCACAGAACCCTGGTGCTGCTCTTCGACGTCCAGCGTTACGTTCTCGAACGGCTCTTGTTTACGGCCATCGATTTCGCGGAAGATAACTTTCGGACGGGAAACCGCCATTTCGAAACCTTCACGACGCATGTTTTCGATCAGAACTGACAGGTGCAGCTCACCACGACCGGATACACGGAACGCATCCGCATCTTCGGTTTCTTCAACGCGCAGTGCAACGTTGTGCACCAGCTCTTTGTTCAGGCGGTCAAGGATCTGACGAGAGGTAACATATTTACCTTCTTTGCCACAGAACGGAGAGGTGTTTACGCAGAAGAACATGGTTACGGTCGGTTCATCAACGGACAGAGCCGGCAGCGCTTCGACGTTCTGCGGGTCGCAGATGGTGTCGGAGATGTTCAGTTCGCCCAGACCGGTGATCGCGATGATATCGCCTGCTTCGGCAATATCACTCTCGATACGTTCCAGACCCAGGTGGGTCAGAACTTTACCGACTTTACCGTTACGGGTTTTGCCTTCGCTATCAATGATAGTGATCTGCTGGTTCGGTTTAACTTTACCGCGTTTGATGCGGCCGATACCGATTACGCCAACGTAGTTGTTGTAGTCCAGCTGGGAGATTTGCATCTGCAGCGGGCCATCAAGGTCTACGTTCGGAGCCGGTACGCGATCAACGATGGTCTGATACAGCGGAGTCATGTCTTCAGCCATGTCTTCGTGATCCAGACCCGCGATACCGTTCAGCGCGGAAGCGTAAACGATCGGGAAGTCCAGCTGCTCGTCGGTAGCGTCGAGGTTAACGAACAGGTCAAATACCTGGTCAACAACCCAGTCAGGACGCGCGCCAGGACGGTCAACTTTGTTGATAACAACAATGGGCTTCAGGCCATGGGCAAAGGCTTTTTTGGTCACGAAGCGCGTCTGCGGCATCGGACCGTCCATTGCATCCACCACCAGCAGCACGGAGTCGACCATGGACATTACACGTTCAACTTCACCACCGAAGTCGGCGTGCCCTGGGGTATCAACGATGTTGATACGGTAGTCATTCCATTTGATAGCGGTGTTTTTAGCGAGGATGGTAATCCCACGCTCTTTCTCCAAATCGTTGGAGTCCATCACGCGCTCTTGGGTTTCAGCACGTGCATCGAACGTACCGGATTGTTGGAGCAGCTTGTCTACCAGGGTAGTTTTACCATGGTCTACGTGCGCGATGATGGCGATGTTACGCAAATTTTCGATCACAACTTTGCCTCAGGCATTTTAGAAATAGCGCGTTATTGTACACGGATTAATCGCAGTACAAAACAGGATCACAAACATCCTCCGCAAACAAGTATTGCAGAGTTTCTTTGTGATCACATTCACGGAGCGTTAAAAGGGGTAATCTGAGGTGCTTTGCACCAATATGGTGCTTAATGTTCACATTGAAGCACTATAATGGTGCAATACAACCTTCATGGTGCAGCCCCTTTGCACGATGGTGCGCATGATAACGCCTTTTAGGGGCAATTTAAAAGTTGGCACAGATTTCGCTTTATATTTTTTACGGCGACACGGCCAATTTTTGCAGAATTGAAGACTTCGTTACCACGACGACCATGACCAATCCGGGAGAGTAAGTATGTCCGCTGAACACGTTTTGACGATGCTGAATGAACACGAAGTGAAGTTTGTTGATTTGCGCTTCACCGATACCAAAGGTAAAGAACAGCACGTCACTATTCCTGCTCACCAGGTAAATGCCGAATTCTTTGAAGAAGGCAAAATGTTTGACGGCTCCTCAATCGGTGGCTGGAAAGGCATTAACGAATCAGACATGGTTCTGATGCCAGATGCGTCGACTGCACTCATCGACCCGTTCTTTGAAGAGTCAACCCTGATCATCCGTTGCGATATCCTGGAACCAGGTACGCTGCAGGGTTACGACCGCGATCCGCGCTCCATTGCCAAACGCGCTGAAGAATACCTGCGCGCTACCGGTATCGCAGACACCGTTCTGTTCGGGCCAGAGCCAGAGTTCTTCCTGTTTGACGACATTCGTTTCGGCGCGTCTATTTCCGGTTCCCACGTCGCTATCGATGATATCGAAGGCGCATGGAACTCCTCCACCAAGTACGAAGGTGGCAACAAAGGTCACCGTCCAGGCGTCAAAGGCGGTTACTTCCCGGTTCCTCCGGTAGATTCTTCTCAGGACATCCGCTCTACCATGTGTCTGATCATGGAAGAGATGGGTCTGGTTGTTGAAGCGCACCACCACGAAGTGGCGACTGCTGGTCAGAACGAAATCGCGACCCGCTTTAACACCATGACCAAAAAAGCGGACGAAATTCAGATCTACAAATATGTCGTTCACAACGTCGCTCACCGTTTCGGTAAAACCGCGACCTTTATGCCAAAACCAATGTTTGGCGATAACGGTTCCGGCATGCACTGCCACATGTCCCTGTCCAAGAACGGCGTAAACCTGTTCTCTGGTGACAAATATGCGGGTCTGTCTGAGCAGGCGCTGTACTACATCGGCGGCGTTATCAAGCACGCTAAAGCGATCAACGCCCTGGCGAACCCGACCACCAACTCCTACAAGCGTCTGGTCCCAGGCTACGAAGCGCCGGTCATGCTGGCTTACTCTGCCCGTAACCGTTCTGCTTCTATCCGTATTCCGGTAGTTGCTTCTCCGAAAGCACGTCGTATCGAAGTGCGTTTCCCGGACCCGGCGGCTAACCCGTACCTGTGCTTCGCTGCACTGCTGATGGCAGGCCTGGACGGTATTAAGAACAAGATCCACCCGGGCGAAGCGATGGACAAAAACCTGTACGACCTGCCGCCGGAAGAAGCGAAAGAGATCCCACAGGTTGCAGGCTCTCTGGAAGAAGCACTGAAAGAACTGGATCTGGACCGTGAGTTCCTGACCGCAGGCGGCGTGTTCACCAATGAAGCGATCGATGCGTACATCGCGCTGCGTCGCGAAGAAGATGACCGCGTGCGTATGACTCCGCACCCGGTAGAGTTTGAGCTGTACTATAGCGTTTAATCTTATATTAAAAATCCGACGAATTTCACGTTGCGGCAAGGCGGCAACTGAGCAAGTCCCCAGGAGCATAGGTAGCTATGTGACTGGGGTGAGCGAAGGTAGCCAACGCAGCAGCGGCGCGAAAGACGTCAGGAGTTTTTGAGTTGCCGTGGAACTTTTAGCCTGCTCAGGCAGGCTTGAGATCGATGGTGAATGATAGGACGCCTGATGGCGCAAATTTATCAGGCCTGGAGGGTAGCATTACCTTGTAGGCCGGATAAGGCAAAGCCGCCATCCGGCATCTATGTTTGCCAGTCATCTGTAGCCCATCCCAGGATGGGCTTTTTTCTCCACTAACAACCTGCTTTTTCGCGCTTTTTTGATGTAAAAAGCTATAATGCACTAAATTGGTGCAACACTTTTCAGGAGACTGCTGAATGGCAACCGGCACGCTGCCCGATGCTGGGCAGATCCTCAATTCTTTAATCAACAGCATCTTACTCGTCGACGATGAGCTGGCGGTACATTACGCCAACCCGGCGGCGCAACAGCTGCTCGCGCAAAGTTCCCGCAAATTGTTTGGCACACCGCTTCCCGATCTGTTGAGTTATTTCTCCCTGAACATCGGACTGATGCGAGAGAGCCTGGAAGCGGGTCAGGGCTTCACGGATAACGAAGTGACGCTGGTGATAGACAGCCACTCACATATCCTCTCTGTGACCGCGCAGAGGCTGCCTGATGGCCTTATCCTGCTGGAGATGGCGCCAATGGATAACCAGCGTCGTCTGAGTCAGGAACAACTGCAGCATGCCCAGCAAATCGCCGCGCGCGATCTGGTGCGTGGTCTGGCACACGAAATTAAAAATCCGTTGGGCGGCCTGCGCGGAGCGGCGCAGCTTCTCAGTAAAGCGCTTCCGGACCCGGCGCTGACGGAATATACCAAAGTCATTATTGAGCAGGCTGACCGCCTGCGTAATCTGGTTGATCGCCTGTTGGGGCCGCAACAGCCGGGTATGCACGTCACGGAAAGCATTCATAAAGTGGCAGAGCGCGTGGTGGCGCTGGTGTCGATGGAGCTCCCCGAAAACGTCACGCTGATTCGTGATTACGACCCTAGCCTGCCAGAACTGCTGCACGATCCGGATCAGATAGAACAAGTTCTGCTGAATATCGTGCGTAATGCTCTACAGGCGCTGGGACCGGAAGGCGGAGAAATTATTCTGCGCACCCGCACCGCGTTTCAGCTCACGCTACACGGTATGCGCTACCGTCTGGCGGCACGTATTGATGTCGAGGACAACGGTCCGGGCATTCCCTCGCATTTGCAGGATACGCTGTTCTACCCAATGGTCAGCGGTCGCGAAGGCGGTACCGGACTTGGATTATCTATCGCCCGTAATTTGATCGATCAACATTCCGGCAAAATTGAATTTACCAGCTGGCCGGGTCATACCGAGTTCTCGGTTTATCTGCCTATCAGGAAATAAAGGTGACGTTTATGCAACGAGGAATAGTCTGGGTAGTTGATGACGATAGTTCCATCCGTTGGGTGCTTGAACGTGCGCTCGCAGGGGCAGGACTAAGCTGTACCACATTTGAAAGTGGTAAAGAGGTGCTGGACGCGCTGGCCAGCAAAACGCCGGATGTGCTGTTGTCGGATATCCGCATGCCGGGTATGGACGGTCTGACGCTGTTAAAACAGATTAAGCAGCGTCACCCGATGCTTCCGGTCATCATAATGACCGCCCATTCCGATCTGGATGCCGCCGTCAGCGCTTACCAGCAAGGGGCGTTCGACTATCTGCCCAAACCTTTTGATATTGACGAGGCGGTAGCGCTGGTCGAGCGCGCCATCAGTCATTATCAGGAACAGCAGCAGCCGCGTAATATTCAGATCAACGGCCCGACCACCGATATCATCGGCGAAGCGCCCGCAATGCAGGATGTGTTCCGCATTATTGGTCGCCTGTCCCGGTCTTCAATCAGCGTATTGATCAACGGAGAGTCCGGGACGGGTAAAGAGCTGGTCGCCCACGCCCTGCACCGCCACAGCCCGCGCGTCAAAGCACCGTTTATCGCGCTTAACATGGCGGCGATTCCGAAAGATTTGATCGAGTCTGAGCTATTTGGCCACGAAAAAGGGGCGTTTACCGGGGCGAATACCATTCGTCAGGGGCGTTTCGAACAGGCTGATGGCGGCACCCTCTTCCTTGATGAAATTGGCGATATGCCGCTGGACGTGCAGACGCGTTTATTGCGCGTATTAGCCGATGGACAGTTTTACCGCGTGGGTGGTTACGCACCGGTGAAAGTGGATGTGCGCATTATCGCAGCCACCCACCAAAACCTGGAACTGCGCGTGCAGGAAGGCAAATTCCGTGAGGATTTATTCCACCGTCTGAACGTAATTCGCGTCCATTTGCCCCCGTTGCGTGAGCGTCGGGAAGATATCCCCCGCCTGGCACGTCATTTCCTGCAGGAAGCCGCCCGCGAGTTGGGTGTGGAAGCCAAGCAACTCCACCCTGAAACCGAAGCGGCACTCACCCGTCTGGCCTGGCCGGGTAACGTTCGTCAGCTTGAAAACACCTGTCGCTGGTTAACCGTCATGGCCGCCGGACAGGAAGTACTGATTCAGGACTTACCAACCGAGCTGTTTGAAACCACCGTGCCTGACACACCGTCACATATGCAACCAGACAGTTGGGCAACCCTGTTGGCACAGTGGGCGGATAGGGCATTACGTTCCGGTCATCAAAACCTGCTTTCTGAGGCGCAACCAGAATTGGAGCGTACGCTGTTAACCACCGCGCTGCGCCATACCCAGGGACATAAACAGGAAGCGGCACGCTTGCTCGGCTGGGGGCGTAATACCTTGACGCGCAAGTTAAAAGAACTCGGAATGGAGTGACAAATCGTCACTGTGTAAAGATTGATCATTGAGCGCAAATTGCTGCTATTTTGCGCTTTACTGTTCCGATGAGTTAAGTATGATCGTGCCCGGCAAACGGGGGGAAGTCATCATGCTGGAATCAATCATTAATCTGCTATCGAGCGGCTCGGTCGACAGCCACACGCCACAAACCGCGGTTGCCGCAGTGCTGTGTGCGGCGCTGGTTGGGCTGTTCAGCTGAAGGCGCACCGGATGGTGCGAACGCTTATCCGGCCTACAGGTTATCGCGACGTGTAGGCCCGGTAAGCAAAGCGCCACCGGGCAACGTCATTAAATCACCCGAGAGAACTGCTGCATCCGCGCTTTCTGGCGTAGATAAGCATCAAAGCACATGCAAATATTACGGATCAACAGGCGACCCTTCGGCGTAACCTGAATTCCCTTCTCATTCACATCCACCAGCCCATCTTTCGCCAGTGGCGCCAACAGCTTCAGGTCTTCAGCAAAATAATCCGCAAAGTTCAAATCCCATTGCTGTTCCACAGCGGCGTAGTCGAGGCGGAAGTTGCAGATCAGCAGCTTAATCACATCCCGACGAATACAGTCATCGCGGGTCAGCGCAATACCGCGCCACAGTGCATTCCCTTGTTCATCAACCTGCTGATAATAGTGCTTCAGCTCTTTTTGGTTCTGCGCGTAGTTGTCGCCAATCATACTGATGGCGGATACGCCCATCCCCAGCAAGTCGGTATCGCCCTGGGTGGTATAGCCCTGGAAATTCCGATGCAGAACACCTTCGCGCTGGGCAATGGCCAGCTCGTCGTCCGGACGAGCGAAGTGATCCATGCCAATGAACTGATAGCCGGTTTCGGTTAGTGAAGAGATGGTTTCCTGCAGGATATCCAGCTTTTGCTGTGCGCTGGGCAGGTCAGCATCTTTGATCTTGCGCTGGGCTGCGAAAAGCGTTGGCAGGTGCGCGTAGTTAAAGACGCTAAGACGGTCTGGATTCAACTCAGCCACGCGTTTCAGGGTAAAGGCAAAACTTTCCGGCGTCTGTTTTGGCAGGCCATAAATAAGGTCGATATTCGTCGAGGTAAAACCGATCTCACGCGCATGGTTAAGTAGCGCAAAGATAAATTCCTCGTCCTGCTCACGGTTCACCAGGCGCTGAACGTCTTTGTTGAAGTCCTGTACCCCCATGCTCAGGCGGTTAAAACCTTCAGCACGTAAATGATCGAGCACATCCAGCTCAATTTCACGCGGATCCACTTCGATCGAGATTTCGGCATCGTCGTTGAAGTTAAAGTTGCCACGCAGCAACGACATTAAACGGCTGATTTGCGCTTTATTCAGATACGTTGGCGTGCCGCCACCCCAGTGCAACTGGCTGACATGGCGTCCGGCGAACAGCGGAGCGCGATGAATGATTTCTTGTTCCAGGGCATCGAGGTATTGATCGGCTTTATGCTGCTGACGGGTCACAATCTTGTTGCAGCCACAGAAGTAACACAGTTTATGGCAGAACGGGATATGAACGTACAGCGAGAGCGGACGCTCAGGATAACGCGCCACAGCCTTTAGAAATGCTTCAGTGCCGTAGTCTTCAGAAAACTCCAGCGCGGTCGGGTACGAGGTATATCGTGGCCCGGAATAGTTATATTTCTGGATCAGGGCCAGGTCCCAGTCTATTAGCTGTTCAGACATGCTCACTCCTTCCGATGGCGTCTCTGGCGGGTACGGCGTACCGGCTTAACCCCAGTGCGGGTGATAAGCCGGTTGCGCAGCCACTTCTGTCGCCGCGACAACCGCTGTAGTTTAACGAATAACCACACCAGATAACATATAACCGGAAGGGTTATAAGCAGGACGGGAAGACCCACGGTGTAAAACCGTTAGTTGCCGCCTTTCAGCAGGCGCATCATATCTTCCTGCTTTTCTTCCTCATCCTCTTCTTCGTCATCCTCGTAAGAGAGACCCAGCTTTTGCATCAGCTCGTCGATGCGATCCAGTTTGGCATCTACCCAGGCCTGATCTTCTGCGCTCAGGTTTTCTCCGGCTTCAAGACGTTCCAGCAGCGCATCCAGGCGCTCATCCGTTTCCAGTAAATCCAACTCAGCCTGTGGTGAAAGCATAGGTTTCTCACTTTTCGGTTTGTGCTGTTTGGTGACTTTTTCGGTCACACCCAATGGAATGGGGGTTTTACTGCCAATACGAGGATCTTTTTGCTTGTTTTGGTTTCCGCCACCTGATGCGCCATCACTACCGGACGCACGGCTACCTGCCGCATGACCACGGTGTTTTTTCTGGCGCTTACGGTCGCGAGCTTCCTGGTTAATTTCTTCGCGTGTTTTACGACGCGCTTTTGCAGGACCTTTACCGCGTGGTGTAGAAGTTGGTTTCATCATGATTCGTCTTTGGCTGTTTTTATTCAGTATATATTTGCGCCGGAATCTAGCAGAAATAAAGAAAAAAGGCGACAGAGTAATCTGTCGCCTTTTTTCCTGACTCTCAACCCTCAACGGGCTCTACAATCCCTGTCGGCTATCAACACACCCTGTTTTTCCCTTAGCCTGCAACATTCCGTGTTGTTTCCATTTCCTTTTACTAACGTCTCCGGACGTTTGTCTTCCTGACAATCCTGTGTCGTCTTCGCCTCCTGGCGCTCCTGACCCTCATCCTGAGTCGTTTATCCTGTCAGCTTCCTCGCTATGGACACTACTTTACCTTTTTAAGGTAAACGCACAAGTAAGCCAGGTAACAGTTTCCATTAATCAGAACGCCAATAAAACATAATTATATGATTTATATATATTATGTTGTTTTTTGCTCTGTCATCTCGCATAGATACTATCGGCAATGTCTCACAAAGCACGAGGTTTTTACTTACACAGCCCATGCGTCGAAAAACCAGCCTTTTGCTGGTGTTCAGGTATAATCGCTGCAAAGCCTTGATTGATGGAGACGACCACGTTGACTAACTTGAATTATCAACAGACGCATTTTGTGATGAGTGCGCCTGATATTCGCCATTTACCTTCCGATACGGGAATCGAAGTGGCTTTTGCTGGCCGTTCCAACGCAGGCAAATCCAGCGCACTAAATACCCTGACCAATCAAAAGAGTCTGGCGCGTACCTCTAAAACACCAGGCCGTACTCAGCTCATCAACCTGTTTGAAGTTGTGGACGGTAAACGTCTGGTCGACCTGCCAGGTTATGGTTATGCCGAAGTCCCGGAAGAGATGAAGCGTAAATGGCAGCGCGCACTGGCTGAATACCTGGAAAAACGCCAGAGCCTGCAGGGTCTGGTGGTATTAATGGATATTCGCCACCCGCTAAAAGATCTCGACCAGCAGATGATCCTGTGGGCTGTTGAGAGCAACGTTCAGGTTCTGGTTCTACTGACTAAAGCAGATAAGCTGGCCAGTGGTGCCCGGAAAGCACAGCTGAACATGGTGCGTGAAGCGGTGCTGGCGTTTAATGGCGATGTGCAGGTTGAAGCATTTTCATCACTGAAGAAGCTGGGCGTGGACAAACTGCGTCAGAAGTTGGATAGCTGGTTTAGTGAGCTGGCACCGGTTGAAGAGATGCAGGACGGGGAATAATCCACGGATATGCCGGATGGCGCCGCTGCGCGTCTTATCCGGCCTACGAGCATGTGCAAAACTTTTCTTTCGCAAAATAAAAAACGCCCCAGTCATTACTGACTGGGGCGGCTAAAATATTCAGCCAAATCCGATTACGTGAAGTAAAAGGTCTGAAAGATAGAACATCTTACCTCTGTACCCTACGTGAATAACTTTACTCTTTTTTGAGCAGCTCAGAAAGCACTTTTTGTAATTTTTTTTCATTCCCACCATAGGGATTTCTAATGGACATCACAAAAAGTTCTATCTTATGTTGCTTAGTTACGAAAAAAGCACGTTATTCAGTAAACCCTTAGTGCGCCTGATCCCAGTTCTCACCGCTACCGACTTCCACCAGCAATGGCACATCAATTTGCGTCTCGTTTTCCATCAGCTGATGGATCTTTTTCGACACGCTTTCCAGGTCATCTTTGTGCACTTCAAACACCAGTTCATCGTGTACTTGCATGATCATGCGCACGCGCGGCTGTTCTGTTTGCAGCCACCCATCCACGGCAATCATGGCCCGCTTAATAATATCTGCGGCAGTACCCTGCATCGGAGCGTTAATTGCAGCACGTTCTGCACCGGCACGGCGAGCGCCATTACTGGATTTAATATCCGGTAAATAGAGGCGACGCCCTTCCAGCGTTTCAACGTAACCTTGCTCTTTTGCCTGTGCACGCGTCCGTTCCATATATTCCAGCACGCCAGGGTAGCGCTCGAAGTAGAGATCCATGTACTTCTGTGCTTCTTTACGCGGAATATTCAGCTGACGAGCAAGACCGAAAGCACTCATGCCATAGATCAGACCAAAGTTAATAGCTTTTGCGCTACGACGCTGTTCGCTGGTCACTGAATCGAGCGGTAAACCAAAAACTTCTGCCGCCGTTGCACGGTGAATATCTTTTCCTTCGGCAAACGCGGTAAGCAGGCCGTTATCACGCGAGAGATGCGCCATAATACGCAGCTCGATCTGCGAGTAGTCCGCAGAGACAATCACGTAGTCTTCTGGCGCGATAAATGCCTGGCGAATACGACGACCTTCATCGTTACGTACCGGGATGTTTTGCAGGTTAGGATCGGTTGAAGACAAACGTCCGGTCGCCGTGACAGCCTGGTGATATGAGGTATGCACACGCCCGGTTTTTGGGTTGATCATCAACGGAAGCTTATCCGTGTAGGTCGACTTCAGTTTTGCTAACCCACGATATTCCAGGATAACTTTCGGCAACGGATAATCCAGCGCTAACTCTTCCAGCACCTCTTCCGACGTTGACGGCGCACCACCCGGTGTTTTCTTCAGCGGCTTGATACCCTGCTTTTCAAACAGAATCGTTTGCAGCTGCTTGGTTGAAGAGAGGTTAAACGCTTCTCCGGCAATCTCGTGCGCTTTTTGCTCCAGCGCATGCAAACGCAACGTCAGCTCTTCTGAGTGTTTGTGCAATACAGCAGGATCGATTTTCACACCGTTGCGCTCAACGCGGGACAGAACCGGGACCAACGGCATATCTATATTTTCGAAGACGTTTAGCGGCCCTTTGTGCTTCTGCAGTTCTGGCCACATCTTCAGATGCAACTGAAGCGTAACATCGGCATCCTCTGCGGCATAACGCCCGGCTTCTTCCAGTGCTATCTGGTTAAAGGTCAGCTGGTTTTTACCTTTCCCGGCAATCTCTTCAAAGGTGATCGTTTTATGTTTCAGCCAGCGATCTGACAGGCTGTCCATATCGTGTCGGCCTGCGACGCTGTTAAGAATGTAGGATTCGAGCATGGTATCAAAGACAATGCCGCGCAGTTCAATCCCGTAATTTGCCAGGATACCGCGATCGTACTTCAGGTTTTGCCCAACTTTATGCGCCTTTTCATCTTCCAACAGTGGCTTCAGTAACGCCAGCGCACGTTCACGAGAAATCTGATCGGGGGCATCCAGGTAATCATGGGCGACAGGAACATACGCAGCCACACCTGGCTCAATGGCAAAGGAGAGACCAACCAGATTCGCGGAGATGTTATCCAGGCTGTCAGTTTCTGTATCAAAGGCGAATACGGGGGCTTTCTTCAGCTTTGCAATCCACGCTTCCAGCGTTTCTTCGTCCAGAATCGTCACATAGTTATCGTACGAGAGAACCGTGGCAGCTTCCTCAGGCGTTTCATCGACGACGATGGTTTCCTGCGGTTTAGCTGCCGGTTTTGTCCCTTTCGCCTGTAGCCATTTACCGGCTTCAACGTCAGTAACCCAACGCTTGAATTCATACTGTTTAAACAGGCCCAGCAGTTCTTCTGCTGCTGGTTGGCGCACTTCCAGCTGCTCGCAGGTTAATTCCAGCTCAACATCCGTTTTGATGGTAGCCAGCTTATACGAGAGATACGCCACTTCTTTATTCTGCTCGAGTTTGCCTGCCATGGTTTTGGCACCACGGAAGGTCAGCCCTGCTATTTTGTCTGATTCCGCATAGAGGGTATCCAGCCCACCCAGGCCCTGAAGCAGCGCCTGCGCGGTTTTTTCACCTACGCCTGGAACGCCAGGGATGTTATCTGAGGAGTCCCCCATCAGCGCCAGGAAATCGATGATCAGTTCCGGCGGGACGCCGTACTTATTCACCACTTCATCCGGGCCGAGGATCGTATTGGTCATGGTGTTGATCAGGGTGATATTCGGCGTCACTAACTGAGCCATATCTTTATCGCCAGTGCTAATCAGCACCGGACGCCCCACCTTTTCTGCTTCCCGCGCCAGCGTACCGATAACATCGTCCGCCTCCACGCCTGATACGGCCAACAGTGGCAACCCCATCGCTTTTACCATCGCATGCAGGGGTTCAATCTGCGCTCGCAGATCGTCCGGCATAGGTGGGCGGTGCGACTTGTAGTGTTCGAATAACTCATCACGGAAGGTTTTACCCTTAGCGTCGAATACCACCGCAGCATGGGTCGGCTGATATTGCAGAATCAAGCTACGCAGCATGTTGAGCACGCCATACATCGCGCCAGTAGGCTCCCCTGCACTGTTAGTCAGCGGCGGGAACGCATGGTATGCGCGATAAAGGTAAGAGGAGCCATCTACAAGGATAAGGGGGTTTTCTGGGATCTGAACCATAATGTCCGTGCCTGTTTATCAGATTATGGGTAAAGGATGCCACAGACAGGATAAAAACATGAGTTTTTCGCCGCATTTGTCGAAAAACTTTTGCAGTTCTTCTGCTTTGCTCGCAGACACGGCTGTGGATAACTTTGTGAATAAATAATTTTCAGTTCTTTAAATATAGCAAGGCAATTAGTGCTTCATTGTATTTATATATATTTTTCATAAGCTTAATTTAGCGCACAGCATTTTATTCCATTTTTTCAGCTTATATCTGGATGTGGATAGATATTACCTTTTTTTCTATTCAGCGAAGATCCATCATTTGGTTCGTTTTCTGATAAAATCAGCCCCTTGCGCCTCATTTAGCGCACTATCTATGGCTAACCTTTTGAATAATTTAATTATGACGAGAATACTCGCTGCGATAACGCTGTTGCTGAGTATCGTATTGACCATATTGGTCACGATTTTTTGTTCTGTGCCGATCATCCTTGCAGGGGTTGTAAAACTCCTTCTGCCCATTCCTGTCGTCTGGCGCAAGGTTTCTGTCTTCTGTAATTTCATGATGTATTGCTGGTGTGAAGGTCTGGCTCTACTGCTGCACCTTAATCCACGATTAAAGTGGGATATCGAAGGGCTGGAAGGTCTTAGCAAGAAAAACTGGTACCTGCTCATTTGTAATCATTACAGTTGGGCCGACATTGTTGTGCTTTGCGTTCTGTTCCGTAAACACATCCCAATGAATAAATACTTCCTCAAGCAGCAGTTGGCCTGGGTCCCTTTTATTGGCCTGGCCTGCTGGGCTTTGGATATGCCGTTTATGAAACGCTATTCGCGTGGCTATCTACTTCGTCATCCGGAACGACGCGGCAAAGATGTGGAAACAACGCGCCGCTCCTGCGAGAAATTTCGCGTACATCCGACAACAATTGTGAATTTTGTCGAAGGCTCACGTTTTACGGATGAGAAACGTCAGCAAACCCGTTCTCCGTACAGCAATCTGCTCCCGCCCAAGGCGGCAGGCATTGCAATGGCGCTAAACGTTCTGGGGTCACAGTTCGATAAGTTGCTGAACGTTACGCTGTGTTATCCAGAAAATAGCCGTCATCCTTTCTACGATATGCTCAGCGGCAAGCTGACACGCATTGTCGTGCGAGTGAATCTCGAGCCGATTAGCGAAGAATTGCACGGTGATTACGTTAACGATAAGGGATTTAAACGTCGGTTCCAGCAGTGGCTGAACATGCTCTGGAGCGAGAAAGATACACAATTAAATGCGATTAAAGCCTCAAATAAAAAAGCCGGTCTGTGACCGGCTTTTTCTTTTACTTCTGACCTACCAGGAATTTCACGGTATCAGCATACTGCTGTACAAAGATATCCATGCTGCTGGTATCCATACCCTGCGGGTTCACCTGATATTTGCCATTAACAAACATCGCCGGCACGCCCTGAAGCTGCAAGTCAGCTGCCGCTTTTTCCTGCTGGGCAACAAGTGATTTCACCACGAAGCTATTCCATGCCGCATCATAGTCTTCACCTTTAATACCTGCGTCAACGAAGACCTTACGGATATCAGCCACAGACTGAACAGTCTGCGTTTTCTGTACCCCTTCAAACAACGGCACAGTCACCTGATCTTCAACGCCCAGTGCCATAGCAACAGCCCATGCCTGCGTCAGATCTTTACCTAAAGGCCCCAAAAACTCGACGTGATACTTAGTCATTTTGGTGCCTTCCGGCAGTTTTTTCTTCACGTTATCAGAGACGTGAAGGACTTCTTCAAACTGGTAGCAATGTGGGCAGTAGAAGGAGAAAAACTCCAACACCTGCGGTTCACCCGCAACAGGCTTTTCCAGTGTGATGTACTGCTTACCATCCTGGAACTGCGCTGCCGATGCGCTAAATGCTAAAACCATACCAGCCAGCGCCAGCCATATTTTTTTCATGTTCAAGTTTCTCCGATTAATACATTGGCGTTAATTGTAAGGGGGGCTCTTGCAGAATTTTTGCCTGCTCAATAAAGGTCGCGGTCTGACGCTGCCAGTAATCTTCCCCGGTTAACCAAGGGAAATTTTTGGGGAACGCGGGATCAGCCCAACGTCGAATCAACCAGGCAAGATAATAAACTAAACGCATAGCGCGTAAAGGTTCTATCAGTCCGATTTCAGCGGTGTCAAATTCACTAAACTCTTCATAAGCTTCAATAATAGTTTCAAGCTGCATACGTTGCTCTGCTTTATCGCCATTAAGAAGCATCCATAAATCCTGTATTGCAGGACCATTTCGGGCATCATCCAGATCGACAAACATCGGACCATCACGCCACAAAATATTACCTGCATGGCAATCACCGTGCAGGCGTAGCGACGCAAAACGCGTATGCCAGCGCTCGGTGACTACCGCAATCAGTGCGTCGGTTGCCTTCAGGAAGGCCGCCTTTTGTCCTGACGGAATGAGCGATGCATGTTCAAAAAGCTTACGTGGCTCAGTCAGGTACTCTTCAAGGCCTATAGTGGGGCGGAAGGTAAAAGGTTGCTTGCACCCGGTCTGATGAAGACGGCCCAGGTAGCGACCCACGGCCTCCATCTGATCGATATTGTCGGCTTCAAACTGACGACCACCTACGCTTTGGAAGATCGCATAGTGAAAACCCTGATGGCTCAACAGCGTTTGACCATTCAGAACCAGAGGTGCAGCGACCGGGACGTCATCACTAACCAGTTCCAGGGCAAATTGATGCTCTTCCTGAATCTGATCGACAGACCAACGCTCAGGACGATAGAACTTCACGACAAAACGTCGGCGATCTTCATCCTGGAATTGATAAACACGGTTCTCATAGCTGTTTAGCGGGGTAAGACCAGAATCCACGCGGATGCCCTGTTCAAACAAGGCATCCATGATGGTATCAGGGTGTAGCGTCTGGAAAGTAAAAGCGTTGTCGTTCATCCCATCATCCAGAAATTACTACGAATGATTCAGGATATCATTTCACAGCGCTTTCGGTGGAGGCGCTTACAAGGTTTTACTCTTTAATTACGCCGCGTGCGCGTAGAAGTGCCGTTTTAAAATCTTCTTCATAATCTTTTTGAATGCCTGGGATCACGGCGTCTTTCGCTGAGTCACGCATTTTCAGGTGATAGATCAGAATGTCATCAGTTAAATCCGCCAGTTCGCCGTCAAAACCTGACTCTTGCGCCAGTTTCTGTAAAAATTGCATCAGGTTAAGATCGGGTTCCTTTTGCCAGGCAGGCTGGAGGAGTTCAATAACTTCATTCAGACGTTTACATTTCATGGTTGTGCTCCTTACGCTCAATATAGATACGTTAGCAGGGTCAATCCCACATTAAAAGAGGCGATATCAGTGATTCTGGATAGTGCAATAACAGGGGTTGTCCTGGCTGGCGGTAAAGCCAGACGAATGGGGGGAGCAGATAAAGGTTTGCTTGAGCTGGACGGTAAACCCCTTTGGCGATATGTGGCTGACGCCCTCGCTTTGCAGGTCGAGACTGTGGTGGTTAACGCTAATCGTCACCAGGATGTTTATCAACAAAGCGGCCTGAAAGTCATCCCCGATGCCCTGGCCGATTATCCTGGTCCATTGGCCGGTATGCTGTCGGTTTTTCTACAGGCAGAAGGGGACTGGTTTCTGTTTTGCCCTTGTGATATGCCCTATATCCCCCACGATTTGGTCGCCCGTTTAAAAGAACAACGCAAATCAGCGCCTGTTGTCTGGGTGCATGATGGTGAAAGAGATCACCCGACAATTGCACTGATGAACAGATCAATGCAGCCCCTGCTACAGGATTATCTGCAGTCTGGAGAACGACGTGTGATGGTCTTTATGCGCCAGGCTGGGGGACATCCTGTTGATTTTAGCGATCATAAAGATGCATTCGTGAATGTGAATACGCCCGAAGAACTCGCCAGATGGCAGGCTAAATCATGATCCCATTACTCGCTATTGCGGCCTGGAGCGGTACGGGGAAAACCACGCTGCTCAAAAAACTTATCCCGGAACTGTGCGCCAGAGGCATTCGTCCCGGATTGATTAAGCATACACACCACGATATGGATGTCGATAGGCCAGGCAAGGATAGCTATGAGCTACGTAAAGCCGGAGCAGCACAAACGCTGGTTGCCAGCCAACAGCGTTGGGCGTTAATGGTTGAAACACCTGAAGAGCCCGAACTGGACCTGGCCTATCTGGTTAGCCGGATGGATACCTCGGCGTTAGATATGGTGCTTGTTGAAGGCTTTAAGCATGAACCTGTCGCGAAGATCCTGCTTTTTCGTGAAGGTTGCGGGCACAGTCCTGAAGAATTGGCGATAGATGAATATGTTATCGCGGTTGCCAGTGATGTTCCGCTGGCGGTGGATGTTCCATTGTTAGATATCAACGATATACAGCAACTTACTGATTTTGTTACGCAATGGGTAAGACAGTAACTGTGGTATTGCCTGCTTGCCTGCTTGCCTGATGCGCTGCGCTTATCAGGCCTACAAAATACATTCAGCTGTAGGCCGGATAAGACAGGATGCCGCATCCGGCGGTTTTCACTCCGCACAGACGCAAAAAAGCCCATCCGTC
>NZ_SZXJ01000033.1:29461-31947 GCF_005281345.1 Citrobacter sp. wls619 | reverse complement strand
CCACACTGACCTTTTTTATCACCTTTCTCATAGGTAAAACATTCCGGGTAAATGTCTCCGACGCTAAAAGAAATCAACACCTTTTGTTTTTTACTCAATGCGTCCTGGCAACTTTCCAGCAGTTCGACCGCCTTCTCGTTATAAACACGAACATCAATATACGTATATTCTGGCTGGTCAGTGGTGCCACGGAGTGCAGCGATAGTACAGGCCAGAAATGGCTCGCCTTTTTTGGGGGTGACGGTTCGCAGGCGATTAACATAGCCAATGCCGCGAGTGTGCAGGTCAAAGTATTTGCGTTCAGCGTTTGAATTTACAGTCATGATATATCTCCGGTATAGATAAATTTAGCGGAGACAATCCCATTGGGATGGTGTCTCCCGCAGGGATAAATAATCAGTGTGAAGAAGTCAGCGACAATGCAAAATATTCTGCATCTCACCTGTTTCAGTCGTCAGCAGGTGTATAAGGGTAGGCGTCACACCGCATGTGTGTGGACAGTTTTCAGCCTGGCTGTCAAAGGGACCATCACACGGATGGATAAAGCAGACTCAGTTAACAACAGATGAATACAGCAGGAAAGGGTAAACTGTTTTTATAAAAATAAAGAAAAATGGATGACTTCATGAAATGCTGAAAAGCGGCATTCATGATAAAAAAGCCTCCGGTCATTAATGGACTGGAGGCTTTATATTATTGTATTACAGGAACTAATCTGAATGTTGTTTCTGTAATGTCAACACGGAGGTTAAACTGATGCCTGAACACCAGACCGAATGCCGGATCATCAGAGGCGATGTATTCGGCAAAATCATCGCCGCCGCAGATATCATGTAATTTGTCATACCAGTCGTCAACATCCACAACATCAGGGTTAAATCCTTCGGCATACGCAACCCGCCTGCGTCTGGTTTCCTGATTCAGTTCCCCCTTCTCCGACATCATATAGAGACCATGATCCTTTACCAGCAGAACCTGGCAGTGATTATCTTTCGCTTCCTGAATAACCGAAATTAAATCCGTTGCTTTAAATATAACAGAGCCGCCGTAAGTCATAACTATTTCCTCTGAATAGTAAAAAATAATGGTTATTGTTCAGTCTGAAAAAACAAGATCCAGTTCATATACCTGTCGGTATACGCCGGAGAAATCACTGGCCGCAATACGTAATACCTGTCCGGCCAGCGCTTGTGCCAGTGTGTCGCTGTTCCAGCGGTATTTTTTCTCCAGCAACTTTATCCTCTGATCCAGTTCGTTCATATCATTAACGAGTCGGGCAATATCCTGCCGCAACTCTTCATTGCCGAAATACTCCATAGCGTTTCCTGTGCGTTAAGGTGAATAAACAATGATGTGCGGGTTATTATTCAATCGCCCGTAATGAGAATTGCATGGGGATGAGGGTAGCCTCCAGGTCTGTCTTATACTCCAGCACATGACGAAGGGCTGTATTATCAACAGGAATTCTGCCGACGCAGACACCGGGGCCACTTATGTTATGCAGTGCATCCTGCAATTTATATAACTCATCGGGCCCGTACTGCTCTGGATCGAAACCTTCGGCATAAGAGATATTTAACTCATCGAAATTATTGTCGCTATTTTCTGAGATAATGAAGAGGCCGTGATTTTTTACCAGACACACATTACAGTTATCCTTAATGGCTTCCTGAATAACCGGGATAAGTGTTTCGGTTTTAAATATAACCGTATGTAATTTTTTACATGTAATCAGCTCTTTTTCATGGTCTGCCTGCGATCCCTGTACGGCAAGACTAATAGTGTTAACGTTACGGTATTTATGCTCCAGTTGTTTTATTTGTTTCTTTAATGTATCTATATAATTTACAAGCTGAGTGATGTTTTCCCAGAATATTTCATTATCTGCATGATTCATAATTCTGTTTCCTGCTAAGTGTTCAAAGTGAATAAATCAGCGACATGTCACCAGAGTGACACCACCTGTTTCAGTCGTCGGCAGGTATGAAGGGCACGCATAACTCATCGCTGAGGGCAACTTTCAGCGCCGTTGCCGGGTGCCACAATGGGCATTAATGCCCGGTCATTAAATAAAATATTCAGTGGCGCGGGCAGGGATAACTCTTTTTACGTCGCGATTAATTCAGCGTTATTCACAGATACCGGTATAAATGCCGTAACAGGGTTTACTGTCATTGATGGCGGCAATCTCATCAAACAACCGCCCGCCATGCAGGGAAAACGCCCAGCGCCGGTAGGTTTCAATACCGTGGCTCACCAGCGTAATTTTATGAATATCCTGTTCAGCCTTTAATGGATCGCGCGTGGACGGAAAAAATGTTGAATTGCCCCGAGTCGAACAGGCAGCAACAATTCGCTCCCATTCTGCGACGCGCTGTATCTGCTCAGGAAAGCGCCTGAAAATCACGCCCAATTCTTTCTTACGGGCATGAATACACGGCATACAACCAACCCGCGAACAGCCAAGCTGGTACAACGGATTCGGT
>NZ_SZXJ01000033.1:27787-29228 GCF_005281345.1 Citrobacter sp. wls619 | reverse complement strand
GGAATACCGTGACGCTTTGCCAGCGCAAACACCTCATCATGCGCCCACTGCAACAGAGGACGGTAAACATGCAGACCAGGCTGATTATCAGCATCGGTTTCGAACTCCGGTAGCTTCGCCCGCGATGTGGACTCCTGGGCGCGAACGCCCTGCCAGCTCACCACATCATCATATTGTTCCAGCAATGGCTGAATGACCTGTTCGTCAATCGGGCGATGTTTCAGCTCAAATGTACAAAACCGCGCGCGGGTGCTGGGAAAGCGGCCTTTCCAGATACACAAATCCAGGAAGGGGATCTTGCGGGGAACCATTTGTTCCAGCGCCTCACGAACGCGTTGTTCTGCACCCTGCGGCGTATAGCCGTATTTTTCGACAAGTTTTATGGGCCAGACATTCTGAATATAATCCCGCTTATTAAGGATACGCTGACTGAAATCCGCCCGAACCCGGATAACCGGACCGAGTTTTTGCTCCAGCAATGAAATATAATCATAGGTATAAGGATGTTCATGGCCGGTATCAGCAAAAACCACGGTGATATTTGCAATATTTCTCTCACGGGCTAAAAGCCATAATGCTAAAGAGTCCTTACCGCCTGACAGACTGATAATATTCCGGACTGAACCTGTAAAAAATTTATTTCCCTGAAACATAATACAGACCTCATGGTAGTGAATGAGATCTGCTAATTACGATAACGTAACCCGGTAAATCAGAAAGAAATAAAAAGGCGATAAAAATAATGGCACCAGAGCGGTGCCATTAATCGGTTACTGAAAATATTTACGCATCATTATTGTTATTATCATCACTGGCATCATTCACCGGATCGTCCGGTTTTCTGCCGAGCATCTGCAACATGCCATTGATATCGACAACCACCTCCGTGGACTGGCGTTCTGCGCCAATAGCGTCAATCCATTTTCTGACCTGAAGTCGTCCCTCTACATAAACCAGTGTCCCTTTTTGCAGGTATTCCCCCGCGATTTCCGCCAGTTTGTTGTAAACCACAATCCGGTGCCATTGCGTCCTCTCCTTCGTTTCGCCGGTGTCTTTGTCTTTCCAGGTATCCCCGGTCGCCACCGAAAAAACAGCAACAGGTTGCTTATCTGCGGTATAATGTATCTCCGGCTCCTGTCCGACATATCCAATCAACGACACTTTATTTAAACCACGCTGGGCCATCGTTTTATTTCTCCGGTTATTTTGTTGCAGGGAAAACGGATGCCGCGATATTTTCGGCCTCCGTCATTTTTACCGAACATTCCCGTATCTGGCGTAGGACGAAGGTGCATATCGACATCTGCATATTGAACACGATGCGGTCACGTTCAATTGCCAGCAGCGCTTCCCGCACTGCCAGCGGCAGCGAGTCATCCTGCACCAGCGACTGCCAGCCAGGAATACCGCTGCGGTTATTCTGCTGGTTGCGCCAGCGTAA
>NZ_SZXJ01000033.1:147-27586 GCF_005281345.1 Citrobacter sp. wls619 | reverse complement strand
TCTGCACCAGAGCGGGCTGGCCCACGACATAACATTAAGGGTAAGTTTCGTAGCGGCCAGCGCCAGGCGCGATGCAGTAACAGCCGCTGAAGCTGGTGCAGGGTCGCCTCCGCCTCTGCCGCCTCCCGCGCCAGAGCCTGCGGTTCCCTTACTCTTAAAAGGCCTTTTAGACAGCTTTCGTAAGCAAGCCAGTCCTGCGCAGAAAGTGCCTGATAGCCCACGGCTCCATCAGATATCTGGTTCAGCTTCATCATCATCCGTCTCTGTGGCAGATGTCAGCGTGACCGGTACTTCTGCGGCACTGGAAAGCGCTGGCGCAGGTTCAGTCACTTCGGAAGCTGGCGCAGTTTCAGTATCCGGGGCGGGCCGCAGCGGTGGTGCCCAGGCGGAACGGCGCGAGCCGTCGAAAATATCGTCCGGTACCGGGCCTGCCTGCTCCAGCGCAGCCTGCGCCCGCACATTCCCCTCCCGGATATCCTGGCGGGTAACGGAAAGCCGCCGGTAGCGCTGGGCCAGCACCAGAATGCTGCGGATAATGTTCCCGCCACGCTGGTTCAGTGAGTTGAGTTCCGCGCGGCTGAGAAACGCCATATGATTTGCCAGCAATGCGTTGCGCAGCAGGCTGTCGTAATCGGTCAGCAGGTAAATAGCGATGAAACCCAGTTGTGATGCGGCAAAAACGGGAAACCTGGCGGGCTGAATACTGAGACAACCTTCAATACTCATCATCTCCGGAAGCTGGCTGAAAACCGTTTTTGTACTGCTGATAAGGTCGTTCATTTCCTCACGCGCGGCCAACAACCGCTCTTCCAGACTCAGCATCCACATGTCGGCATACGGGTTATCTGCCACGCAGTCCAGGCGGATAATATTCAGGATACTGAGAAAACGCGGCATACCGATAATGGCACGCGTATTTTCGTCAGGATTTGCCAGGCGTCCCGTCCAGGTTCGGGTCGCCAGGTGAGTATGTAATTCAATAGTGATCGCGCTGCGTAGCGGACCGCTGGTGATGTGATAATTCTCCTGGGGAGAAAGGGGGATTTGTTCGCTCATAATGTGCTCCTGTGTGGTGAAAGCAGCAACAGGTTGTGATATACGGCAGGTAAGAAGAACAGGAAACTGTATAAAGAACGGGCACAGAAACAATGATAGTTTTTAACTTTGATAACTGGCCAATTAATAGCTAATTACCCGATTTTATTACAGCTGTAATATTTTTAGAGTAATGCCTTTTAATTTCATTAAATTGATAGTTATTATCTATTGACTGCTGTTGCCTGCAAAAAATGCCCTGCCAGAAAGCAGGGCGGTGGGAAATTAATAAGATGTGGCGTTTCACTACTGGCGCTTTCTTCTTCTATCGGCAATCTCCTGACAGTCAGTACATAACGAGACGCCAGGAACACTCTGGCGGCGTTTTTCAGGAATATCCTCCCCACATAAACGGCAGTAACAGAGCGATGGATGTGCTGTCTTTTTAAGACGGGCGCTGGCGATTTGGCTCTCCAGTGTTCTCTCGTTAAACACCTGGTCGCGGTCAATTTCATCTGCCATTTTTATCTCCGGTTTTCTCTTTTTCGCACTGCATAATACGGTTCCAGACAACGGTCAGTGAGGGGGCGCTTTCCTGTAAGGCCAGCTCCTCTGTTATTTTCATCATCATATCCAGTGCTTCCAGCGATTCTGTATTTTCTGGTCTGTTCTTCTGCCATTGATGCCAGATTTGCGCATCGGTATTTTCGTCCGGGATCTGCGTTCTGCCCTGTGGAATACAGATCCCCAGCAACCGACGACGGGCGCTGATTTCACCGGAGGTGAGACCAAAAAAATCACTCAGTAATTCAATTGAACCGCCAAGTTCGATAGCCCGGCTGATTCGCTGTTGTAACTGAATTTCCTGTCTGGATTGGGCAAGAAGCTGGCGCAGCACCTCATGGTTAATGCTGACGTCCATAAACTGTGCAGATGCCCGGCTGACAACAAACAACTCGTCAATGGACAATTTATTAATGGCGTTCAGCTCGTCATAAGTAAAACCCAGCGCTTCACAGTGGCGGATATTACCGTCCTTTAACGCATGTAACGCTTCCGTCAGTACGGCATAGTTCAGGGATGGGATCATGATGCGACTGGCTCCCGTTGTTTTTCATGTAAACGGCGGATCAACCGTACAAGCTGAAACAGCCTGATAATAACGTCATCGGTCAGTCCGGCGGCGGTGGCGGTTCCAAGAAAAAGCTGTTGCCAGACAGCTGCGGAGCTTTCATTTTTCCTGGTCAGGAATGACAGTAATTGCCAGTAAACGCGATTTTCATTAGGCAACGGAGTGTCCGGCTCTTCCAGAGCAAATCCTGATTCAGCAGAAGGCTGGATCAGGTATTCAATTCCGGCGGCACTGGCCAGTTCCCATGCGGTCTGTTCTGCCAGGGAGGCGAGTGAGGAAAGATCATCAAAAGCAGGATCAATATTCCAGATAGTGTCTGTAGCAAGACCTGAAGGAGATTTAGCCGTGGTGGTGACGCAGGCGTCATTGATCTGCCTGCCTGATGTGGTGTCTGTAGCATCCATCGTACTGTTTTCCGGCGAGTTACCATAAAGATCTTCTGATTCAGCGCAAACATTCTCTGATAAATTCGCCTCTGGTTGCTTTTTGCTGGTGGCCAGATCTTCTGTGGGGGGCGCCATATCGGGAGATACACTGGTTTCCGGTTGTCTGCGGCGTTGTGCATCGACCTCCGGCAGCACCGGTGCCGGGAGACCCAGCAGAGACTCGCGCTTACGGGCTGAGGCATCCGTGACCAGTGCGACGGTATTATAATCAATATTCAGTGTCTGGCTGATAAGCCCGGTCAGTTCGTCCTGAATATGTTCAACAGAGAAACAGGACAGTGGAACATTGAAGGGTAATATCGCCATCGCAAACGTATCCTCAAATGCAGGCATGTTTTTCTGGCTACGGGAATGTATGTCCCAGAATTTTTCCGCACTGGATCGTAATGTCAGAATTTTATCAATGACGTTTCTCGATAATCCACCATAAAGTGGCTCTGGTATATGGGGAAGTAACAGATTAACTGTTGCCGTCATTTTACTGAAAACAGACTGGTGGACAGGATAGCCATCAAGGCTAAGTCGGTTAAGTAATTCAGACTGAGATAATGAACCATAAACAGAAGAATACATCTCAGCCGATTTTAAAATTCCCAGCGCCCGTTCAATGAATGTCAGGGAGCCTCTCATTTCATTTTCTATAAGGTGTCCCATAAGGCATTGCAGATTTCCCTTTTCAAGCGTATCAGATGACCACTTGCGGTACAGACAGGTAATGGTCCAGTATTTTTTGTCATGTGTCTCCAGCCATAATTCATTGAGGATCGCCAGTCGAGTATTACCGCCACTGGCAATAATATAGTTTTTTTCTCCCGGACGTTGCGTTATTTGTGGCGGGAGATCAAGCCCCCGATTCCTGATCGAGTCTTTAATTTCTTCATAATCCGGATTACGGGTGATCCGTGGATTCAGATCAAATGCCCGTAACTGATCCAGCGAAACAGACAATAACGTCCCCTGATCATTATTCATAATCATTATTTCCTGACAGAAAAATAAAAAATTAATTAACGGTTATTCAGTTTCTGATTGATCCATTCGTCGATTTCTGATTCCAGCCAGGCCACACTCGACGGGCCAATTTTTATAGATTTGGGAAATTGCTCCTCTTTCATATAGCTGTAAATCTGTGATCGTTTCAGACCTGTTTTATCCAGAACCTGCGCCAGCCGTAGTAGCCGATGATGAGATGCCATAGTGTTCTCCTGTGGTCGGTGATGTCTGGTACTCATTCGAGCACGACATTAATCAGGAAGAAAGTACATGAACCCTTACTAAGGATTTCTGAACCCTGAATAAGGGTTTTACATCATACAGACATTGTTATGCAGGGTGGAGAACCCCTTTCCAGGGCGGTTTTCAGCGTCTCACCGCTAAAATGGTCAGTGATCCCGTCGTGGTCTGCCCACTCCTCAAAAACGGACAATAATTTATAGGGATGATCAACAAGCTGGCTGATACTGTCATTGTGTTTGCAGGCGAGCCACAGAAGACGAGATACGGGGGTGGATATTCGAGGTTTGATTTTTTTAGGGGAAGATTGTTGAGAGAGAAAGTCTTGTATGAATCGTTCAAGTTCTTCGTATTTGATAACAAAACAGGCATCATCAGGAAAATGATAGACAGGAAAATGAGCAGTTTCATTTTTTATTTCTGCTTTGCACAATTCTTCATGAAAATGCGTGGCTACGTTAACAGGGAGGTGCTGTAACTGCCGGGAGATGCGTTGCTGAATAGTCGAAGATTCGAAAACCTGATACAAGACTTTTTCACTATCCTGTACCAGTACGCCACAATGTATGTTGAATTGCCCTGTAACAGGTGCCGGAATATTGAGTTCACGTGCCAGTAATCTTTGTATCACGGCATATTCTGGCCCCTGTAGTGGCGTGTCCAGAATAAAGCTGCTCGGGGAAATATAGTCCCCCTCTGTTTTTACGACATGAAAGTCATTACTCAGAATACATGTGCGACTCAGATGACAAATATGAGTGGTTATATCTTCAGTATCAACGTCTGCGGACTGAATAGCATTATCTTCTGTCACGCTGACCTGTCGTAGTAGTACCGGGGACTGAAAATAAACAGACAATGTTATATGTCCGTAAAGTGCCATGCGGCAAATATCACTAAATTTTATGTTGTGTTCTGTACGGCGATTGATAATATCGACCGCTTCAGTTATGGTAAACCAGACAGGCATTGATGAATTTCTGGTGTCACGAAGGATAGAATACATAATTCATTCTCCATTAGCCGGTGAAAAATCCAGGTGAAGATTATATTACTGGTTATTGTGGAAATAACACTATGCTTTATTATCTTCTGATTATATATCAAATTTATTTCATTGTCCTTTTTTGATAAATTAAAGATAAAGGTTTTGATATTATATGTGAGGTTCATCTCACTATTGTTTATATTATGCCAGTAACCAGTAAGTAATGATTTTAATGTATTTAAGTTATTCTTTATTTAAAATGTTAAATGCTATTGGCAAGCATTTGGTATTGTTACAAGTGGTATTTCGACGAGTTTGATTATTCTGGTGTTGATTATGTTTGTAATATATTCATGTGGTGGTATTCGTGGAGTGAATATTTTATTTTTATCCTGCTAAAAAGAAAATAACGGTATAATAGCAGTCTGATTCCCCGGATGAAATTAAACCAATAAATAATGAGGTTCCCTGATGAATAATAAATCATTACTGCTCCTGTTTATGGGCGCTCTTTTGTTAAATGGATGTTCAAAATCTTCGATTGACGCCAGAAAAAAAGGCTCCGTAGCTCAACGTGCAGATATCTCTTCAATATCGCAATCGCAACTTACCGATCAGGATGTTTTCGGTAATGAATTGACGCTGGAGATTTCCGAAGAAGATATTCAGAATGCAGTGGAAGAAGCACAGGGGCCGTTTGAGATCCCTCTGAATTCTGCCATTGTGCTTGTCAGATCGGGGTCGCGTGCTCCCGATGTGATGATGCAGAAAGAGATGCTGCGCTATTATCAGGTTTCAACATTTTCTGGTATTCCTGTTATAAGAAAAAAACGTACTGTCCAGCCAGCAACATCGGTAAAAGAAACCGTCAGTGATACTGTGGAAAATGATACCGGGGGTAAAAGTGGTGTCATTAATGCGAATTATATGCAGGCGCTGAGATACATTGCCGCGAAAGGCAGACACAAGGCAGTGGTGGTTTACTGGGATGATCTGGAAATGGGCGAATATAATTCTGTGACAAAAGAGATTGTCTGGAAAAAATATAATGGTGAAAAATTATCAGGGTCGTCGCTGCGCTATTTGATCCGCTTTGCGCTGGTGGATGTTTCCACTGGTGAATGGGCTACGTATTCACCAGTGAATACAGAGGTAATCGTTGTTCCGTTAACCGAAAAGGCTGATGCGAAAAAAGATGAAAAAAACAATCCGACAGAGCAGCAAATTCTCAGTCTGAAGCAGAAAAGCTGTCAAATGGTGGTTAGCGACCTGGTAAAACGATACAGTAATAAAAACTGATAGAATTTAGTGTGGGCCTCAATATCTGCCACCGGTGATTTTCGGTGGCAGCTATCGTTTTCCATCGTGCGCAGATATTTTTTGCAGAAAGAATCTGCAATAGACACAGGGCCTGAAATCAGGTTATCCATCATCACTGTATATCATCAGAAAAGTCGGTCACTCCACAGACTGTAAGCGCTGGTTCCGGCAATGCAGTGTTCCCAGTTAATGCTTTCATAACTAAATGAGACCGATTCTTCGGGCTGTCCTCCGCTGTCGGTGATGGTATGAGGAACGCTCAAACTGATATTCGATATTCGGGCGTTAGTCAGTTTCAGTTTGTAGTACAGTTCGTTCATACCCGAACGGTTGGTGCGGTAAAATGCAAAATCACAGGTCAGACACTCATTTTCCGAAATCGCCTTACCCAACAGTGGTGAAGATTTGTCCACCGGTTTAGTGATGGTCAGCATTTGATGATTGACGTTCTGATCGCGACTCAGTCCGTGGCTTAACGATGTCACCATCATTTCGTCCAGATGTGCGAGCTGGGCTTTGTTGCCAATCGACTGTACTGACGAGCACCCGGCTGAAATCAACCCCTGTAAGTCACCATTCAGTGTCAGATAAACGAGATTTGCCATTGTTGTTCTCCTTGTATCCTTATTTTGCTGAAGCCGGTTGTCCGGCGTCGTTATTTGCGGCTATACCCGGTACGCCATTGTTCAACAGCAGCCAGCGACTTAACACGCCGTCCAGCCGTTCATTAATTTGTTTTTCCAGCTCATCGGTACTTTTCCCCTGAGCCTGGGTTTCCTGGTACTGTGTGATCAGGTACTCCAGCGGCGTTTCCTGATTCAGCAGCCGCTCCGCCTGCCAGGTCACTGTTTTGATATAAGAAAGGGTAAAACCCTGCTTTTCAGTTTCTTTTTTCATCATCAGATCGGCGAAATCCCGCAAATTCTGGCGCGCCTGCTGCCAGCCTTTCATCTGTGGGCTGGCCTGGGCACGGTTTTGCAGAACGGTGTTCCACTGCGTCGTTGCCTGTTGTTGTTGCAGGCTCTCCGGCCAGCGTTTATCTGCGGTACGAACCATCTCCATACCGGTTTCCAGTAGTTGTAGCGGCGGAGTTTCCGGAAGCTGGTGCAGATGTTGTCCGTAACTGTCCAGGTCAGGAGAGGCCAGCCAGACGGTTGCCGCGCCCTGCGCGGTATCCCTGACCTGTGCCAGTTGTTGTTGCATCGGATACACCTGCCACCACCAGAGTGCGGCGGCAGCGATGGCGGTGCAGGCAACCCCTGCCAGAAAGCCTTTTATACTGCGGTCTGTCATGGCTTCCGCTACGGGATCTCTGCCGTGTTGAACCCTGACCTTTATCTCCGGCAGATCCGGTAACGGAGGCACGGTTTCTGCCGTGGCGGGCGATGTACTTTCCGGCGCATAAACCAGCGTTCTGACGGTGGTCTGTGTCTGTGTGCCGGTGTTGCTTTTCGGTGGTGGCTCCAGGCGTTTGCGTGTGTTCTGCACAAAATAGAGCAGGTTTTCCACGCGCGGCGGCTGTTTCAGCTCCACCTGCTGGAGTTTGTCACAGATAAGCTGTAACGCGCGTTCCGTGCGGTACAGCAACGGCAGGTCTGTGCCAGAAAATGACAGTTGCTGGCGCAGAATATTACCGGTCCGGGTGTTGAGCCAGTCCAGCATTCCGGTACGGGCGTGACTGTCCTGTGGCCAGAATTTATCCCAGTCATGGGCTATCATTGCCGCCAACAGCTCCACCCCTTCGCAAAATCCCGTCAGTCCCTGAAGGCGGGTTCGGGCCAGGGTGTAGTAGGTGGCGGTATGCAGATCAACACCGTTGGTTTTGAAAATCGCCAGCGCCAGTGATTCCACCAGTTTCCAGTTCAGCTCCGGCTGTGACGGCTGGCTGGCCTTGCCGATCTCCTCCCGTATGGCGCTGAATTCCGGCAGATTGCGCGGGTCGCTGCCAGTTACAATAATTTGCGTGAGAGCGTCATTACTCATTACTGCCTCCTCAGTACAGGGTATCCGGCAACCGGAACTGGCTGAATAACCCGCCGCTGAACGGGTTATCTTCGGTATCCACATGTACGCGGTAGACCATATAGCCGCCATCGACGTTAAAGCGCACGGTGAAGGTATCATTGGTGACGTTGGTCAACTGGCCTGCGCCAAACAGGCGGAACTGCGCCCATGGCCCGCTGAAGGCGAGACTGCGCGGCGATTTACTGCCGGTGCTGCTTACCAGCGTCAGCTTGCTTTCGTTACCTTCGCGCATGTTGTTCGGCCACACCAGATGCGCGGTGTAGCTGCGTCCCTGGCTGTAGTCCACAAGCTGGCCGTCCAGGTTCAGCACGCTGCGGCGTTTGTTGCCGGACAGCGACACGGTTTCCACAGCGAACTGTGCCCCCAGCCCATTTTGCTGGCTGAAGAAGATGTCGCGGATTTTCTGCGCGGTTGCCAGCTGATCCCGGATATCCTCGCGGATCAGCACCTTACCGTCTTCGCCAAAGGTCAGATCGTTTTCCAGGAACAGTTGCAAATTCTCCTTATAAAAGGTGTCCAGCGTGCCGTCCGGCTTAAAGAAGCGCTCGAATGCATCCAGCGACGCATCCAGCGACGTGCGCGGGTTAAACGGATAGTTGCTGGCGAGTTGTTCATTAAACGGTTTCACCACGTTGTCGCGCCAGTCCACTTCCATGTAATGAACTGCTTCCACCATCACCACATGCCAGGCCTGATCCGCCAGCTTGCCCACCCAGCGATTAAGCGGGGCTGGCAACGTTTTCGCCATCTGGCGGGTGGCAAAGATCGGATCGCTGCTGTTCTGGTCAAGCCGCAGTTGCACCGCTTTCAGCGCCGATTTTCCCGGCACCGGTGAATTCTGAATAGCCAGCAGATAACGGTGCAGTTCGGTCAGTTGCTGGTAAACGGCCTGTAGCGTGCTGGATTTGTCTTTTTGCTCTTCCAGCACACTGTTTTCCGGCGCAAACTCATGCCCCAGTTGCGAGAGTAAGCGGTAGTCCAGCTCGCCCGTTGCCGCTTCCCGCTCCCTGTCGTCCAGTTTTGTGGAAAGCGTCAGAGCATGAGTGTTATCCCGCAGCGCCGTCAGTGCGCGCTGGAACGGCTGGTCGCCGCTGATGATTTGCTCCAGCGCACCGGTCAGCTCCGGCAGGACTTCATAGTCGCGCACGTTAAGGTTATCCATCCCGGCGCGCCAGGTGGCGGTGTAGTCGCTGATATACTGTTCGGTGAGATGACGCTGGATCTCTTCACGGTCGGCGTCGCTGTAAGCGACACTTTGTGTCAGGCTCAGCACCCACGAATCCAGGGCGGTCAGCTCCACCAGGCTGTCGCGCTGTTTGACAAAATAGCTTTGCAGGCCGTAGCGGGTGAGAAACTGTGGGATCACCAGTTTGTTGTCATCGCCGGAGACAAACACCTTATCGAAGGTCGGGCCAACCTGGTCGCGTAAATTCAGATCGGCGGGCAGCACGCCCAGCGCTCTGGTGCGCAGGGTCTGGTAAACGCGCTGGTATATCGGCAGCTTGCTGAGTTCATGCTGCGCGCCGATAATCGGTTTGTCATATGGCGTCCAGCGGCTGATAGCGTCGCTGTCGCCCGTCTGTCGCTGCGCGTGCCAGTCGGTGTGGGCCAGCGCATAGTCCAGGTGGGACATCAGCTGCGTCTGGATATCGCGCTGGCCGTGGAATTCATCACTCCAGCGTCGTGCCATGTACTGTTTCACCAGCTCGTTGTTGCGCCCGCTTTTATCCTCCATCATGCGCATAACGCGCAGTACAGCGAGCTTTTCTTCGCTCTCCGGCGGTGCGTTGTTCAGATCCCGGACCAGGCCGTTAAACAATGAGGGCAGGTAACGCTGCTCCAGCAGATGAATGTAGGTTTGTTCTACATACGGCCCCACGCGCGCGCCCTGGTACAGCCCCATATCCGCCAGAAAGTTGTGATCGCGGTAGTCGCCGTAGGCGAGGGTGGCATCGCGCACCGGGTTAAGCAGCGGCAGTTGCAGATTGCCGTATTCATCGGTGCCCTGCGGTGGCGGCACATCCATAAAGGCTCTGGCCTGTTTAAGCACATCGACACCGGACTGCCAGTTTTTGTTGTAGTAGTGATGCCAGCCGCCTGCCAGTAACACTACCGCCACGGCACTGCAGGCGGAGACGACCGTCAGCCTGCGCCGCGAGTTGCTCAACCAGACGCTGTTTTCACCAGCCAGATTAGGTTCTGCCAGCAACACTTCCGGGAACAAACGGCGGGTGAAGTAAGGTGCGGTTTCGACCAGCGGCCAGGCTGCCAGCGAGCTGTTGCCCAGCCCATACTGGCGGGCGGCAGACTGGGTGAAGATATCATCCACCTGGCCGCGTTGTAGCGAGGAGGTGAGATACACGCCGCGCAACATCACATCCATGTTTTCGCCATCCAGCAGGGCGGCGAGCAGGGAAGCGATGATATCTCCGGCTCCCTGCATCTGGCGCGAGAAGCTGAACAGGGCGCTGCGCTGTGCGGCATTACGCTGAGTCAGCATCAGATCGGCCAGCGCCAGGTTTATCTGTTGTATCCATGCCAGCCAGAAAGCGCTCAGCTCGCTGCGCCACTCATCGCTTTCATGGGCGTGGCGGGTGAAGGTGACGCCAAGGATCGCATCACGATCTTTTTTATCCCGCGCATGGAACAGTGCCGCAAAGCCGGTCAGCAGATCCAGTCGGGTTAATACCACATAGACGGGCAGGCGACAGTGCAGGGACTGGCGGATCTCCTGGAGCTGCTGACGCAGGCTCTGTAGCAGCGCTTCGCGGCGGGATTTGTCCGCCGTCAGCAGATCGGGCAGATCCAGCGTCAGGATCAGGCCGTTGAGTGGCTGGCGTGATCGCGTTTGCATCAACCAGCCCAGCCAGTGCTCACGCAGGCGGCGGTGGAGCAGATCGTCGCCGGAGGGGGCGGTCAGTGCGCCGTCAGTATCAAAAATAACGGCCTGGTTGCCCACGCGCGGCGTAATCAGAGGGTGGTACTCCACACCCCGGAGGGTTTCCGGCGTGTAAATCACATCGGACGGAAAGCCTTCGCGCAGCAGGCTGCTTTTACCGCTGCCGGTGGGGCCAATAACCATATACCACGGCAACTGCCACAGGTAACGGCGGTTATCCAGATGGCGACGCAGGCGCAGCAGCCAGTGATCCAGATACTGCTGCTGGCGGTGAAGCTCCACGGTCAGCGGATCTTTTTCCTCTTCGCGCTGCTGTTTCTGCTGTTTTTCCAGCTGTTGCAGGCGCTTCATTATCCGCGAGGTGAGCCAGACCAGGGCGATAAGCCCCCAGACGGCGGTTGCCAGCCAGCGGTTCGCCAGCGGCTCCAGCCAGCGATGCTCATAGAGCGTCCACGTTGGGCCTTTCCACCAGATCCATACCAGCAAAAAAATCCACGCCAGCGCCAGTAACCAGACAGCGGAAACTTTAAATCGCGGCAGCGCGGGCCGGATGGCCGATTTCAGTATGCTGAATGGTCGCAGGATGGGGAATCTGAACACAGGAACTCCTTGTTATTATTACTGTTCTGCCGTGAATTTCTTTTCGAGCTGCTCCAGCAGGGACGGCTCCCAGTCGGCCAGCATCATATGCAAACCGCTTTTGAACAGGAGGCGGTATTGCTGCTGTGCAAGCTGCAACATTCCGGCCTCTTCGAGAAGCTGGGCGCCGAGGTACTGTCGGTGAAACTGGTCACGGGGGGAGCCTGCCGGAAGATCTTCAAGATACCGCAGCGCAGCTTCCAGCCCCTGCTCCTCAAAACACTGACGGGCGGTCTGTAAGTCCTCGCTGGTCTTCACGACAGCCGTGGTTCGATGATCAGAAGAGGGGGATGCCAGCCATTGTTTGACCTGTTCTGTCACAAACGGCGTGTGGTCGTTAAACAGCAAAGCGGAAAGCTGGGGCAGACGGGTGATAAAGGCGGTCACTTCTTCGCGGATAGCCACCGCCACGCTGTGATAGCCCAGACGCTGCGCGGCCTGCGCTGAAAGGTAATGACCGTCAAACCAGTAGGGTGCGAGCAGCAGGCTCTTCTCCACCTGCTGCCAGAGCGCCATATCGGCGTTGTTCAGCCGCACCAGGTAATCGTCCATCATGTCGGCAGGGAAGGCGGCCAGCAGCGTGCGGCCGTCGCTTTCGGCCTGCGGCGCGGAAGTGATGGTCTGCCACAGGGCATGGCGGCGCAGACGGTAGCCCAGCGGGGAATCCGGCTGGCGTTCGCAGAGGATGGCGGCTACTTTCAGCAGGGTGTCGCGCCAGGCTTTGTCGTCATGGCTGTCGATGCTGACTATTGGCACAGGCGGTGCGACGGGCGTTGCCGTCGCGGCGACCGGAGTCGCAGCGGGTGCGGCAGGCGACGCAGGGGCCGGGACTGCGGTGGAGGTGCTGTCACGAAACGCCCGCTGATACAGTGCGAAAATATCGTCCGCCGCCTGCGCCAGTTCCGGGGCGTTATTCTCCTGCCAGATCTGTGCCAGTTTCGCCAGTTCACCCAGCAACTGGTCGCGCTGTGCCGTGCTGGCCTGCTGCGAAAATGTGTCCGCGCCGGGTTCAAAGCGTTTAATCACCTGAGCGGCAAAGCGTTTTTTATGCGCCATGTTTTGTGGCGCGGCAACTGTCCAGTAATGTGCAACGTACTGTGTCAGCAGCCTGACAGCCTGTAGCACATCCCCGGCATGCTGCAGGGTGCGCAGCAGGTGCGCCAGCAGGCGAAAATCCTTGCTTTCTGAGGCCAGCAACATCAGGCACTGACGCTGGAGTTCGGGCACGTTAAGCTGACTGTGTGCCAGAGAGCCAAGTTTGACGATTTCACTGTCAATGAACTCCCACTGCGGGTTGTCATCTTCCAGTGAGGCGGTCAGTTTCTCCTGCGGCAGATCTTCCAGCAGGTGGGCAAGCCATATATCGGGATTGCGTAAGTCCATTATTTATTCTCCTGCCCAGTGACAGGCATCGCGTAACGGCGCAATGGTTTTTGCCAGCCCGTCAATATTAAAGGTCAGTTTTCCGGCGGCGCTGTCTGCGCCGGTATTAATGGTCAGGGTTTTCGCGCCAAAGAGCTGCTTAATTTCGTCAATGCCGGATAATCCCCGGCTGGACTCCAGCAGGGTGCCGTTTTCACGGATAAACCAGCGGGACTGAAAGCGTCCGCTGTCGGTGGTCAGCGTTACGTCGATGCTGTCCGGTGTCATGGAATGCATCAGCGCTACCTGCATCCGGGTGATGTTATCCACACAGCTGAACATCAGTACCGGGCGCGGCGGCACGTTGCCGATAGCGGGTGTGGTAATAATCACCGTTGGCCGCTCTGCGTCTCCGTTGCTCTGCGTCATCATTAGCGTGGTGGAGTTGTCCGGGCGTTTTTTTTCCTGGGCGAAGGCCCGCTTCCAGGCTTCGCCTTCGTATTTCGCTTTCACCAGTGCACCGCCAAAACCGGACTGTACCGGAGCCAGAATATGGTCATAGCAGTCGAGACGCTCCAGCGCCGCAGGCTCCTGCCGGCAACGTTGCATTGCTGTCAGGGCAGTCTGTGCATCCGGCTCTGCGGATGTCGCCTCGCTCAGCGCTGCCGTCACGCCGGGTACAGGTGGTGTCTGCGCATACGCGATACCACCTGCCAGCAGGCCCGCCATCAGCAGTCCGGTTTGCCGGAGCGTCTGCATTCTGCTCATAGAACGGCTTCGTCCTCTGTTTCCGGTTCGGGCTGCATGTCGTCCGCTGTACCGTCGTCTGGCGCGTCCTCCACGTCTGCGATAAACGCGCCGTCCGTCACGCCCAGCACGATGCGGGCAATCGCCGCATTCGCCGCCATTTTCTGCAACAGCAGCAGCGACAGCGGCGGCAGCATCTCGCCGTCGATGACCGATTCCAGCATTCGCGCGCCGTTTTCAGCGCGGGTGACGCGGTTCATGATTTCATCGGTCACCGCCGGTTCAATCACCACTTCTGCGCCGAAGCGGGTACGCAGCACGTTATCCAGACGGGCCAGTTTTCCGGCGATAATGGTGGCGAGCGTTTCGCGCGACAGCGGCAGGTACGGCACCACTTCCATACGCGCCAGCAGTGCGGGTTTGAAGAAATCTGCCAGTACCGGATACAGGGCTTCCTGCATGGTCTCCGGGTTGTCAGCATGTTCGACAATCACCTGGTAACCCAGGTTGGAGGTGAGGAAAAAGACGATATTTTTGCAGTCGATAACCCGCCCTTCGCCATCCGCCATTTCGCCTTTATCAAACGCCTGGTAGAACAGATTGAGCACATCCGGGTGGGCTTTTTCCACCTCGTCGAGCAGCACCACGGAATACGGCTTCTGGCGGATCGCTTCGGTCAGCACGCCGCCCTCGCCGTAGCCGACATAGCCCGGCGGAGAACCAATCAGGCGCGAAACGGTGTGTTTTTCCTGAAATTCCGACATGTTGATGGTGGTGAGGTACTGGCGACCGCCGTAGAGCAGTTCGGCCAGTTGCAGGACGGTTTCGGTTTTACCGACGCCGCTGGGACCGGCCAGCAGGAATGCGCCCAGCGGGCGTCCGGGGCGGCGCAGATCGGCGCGCGCGGTTAGCAGGTGTTTATGCAGGTGCTTAATCGCCAGGTCCTGGCCCTTGATGGTATCGCCCAGCCACTGCGGCAGATCGGTGATCACCGACATTTCATTCTGCGACAGACGGTTAAGCGGTACGCCGGTCCATTCGGCGATCACCGCCGCGATCTGCTTTTTATCGACGTGCGGGGAAACCAGCAGTTGCGTGTGGTGCAGGGCATCCAGTTCGGCAGTGAGCTGCGCGAGACGGGTGGCTGGGGGGATTTCGTGTTCCGCTTCCGGCTGCTCTTTGACGGGGTCGTCCACCGTTGTGGCGTCACTGTCGACTGTTTCTGCTTCAGTCGTTGCTGTTTCATCGATATCGGTGTTGTCGGTCGCTTCTGTTTCTTCCAGCAACTTTTTACGCAGCGCGATAATCTCCTGCACCAGCGTTTGCTGTTGGAGCCAGGCGGCTTCCAGCTCATCAAGTTGGGTCAGTGTTTCGTCATACTGCACGATCACTTCCGTCAGCCGCGCGTTGTCAGACCGCAGGCCAATGCGGATTTCACGCTCAAGCTGGCGAATTTCCGCTTCGCACTGCTGGCTCAGTGTGGTCAGTGCCGAAATTTGCCGGGGTGGAGAGGACAGGTTGATCGCCACACGGGCGCAGGCGGTATCCAGCACATCGATGGCTTTATCCGGCAACTGGCGACCTGACAAATAGCGCTCGCTTAACGTCGCTGCTGCCTGTAGGGCATCGTCGTCAATCAGCACGCCGTGTGCCTGCTCATACACCATCGACAGACCGCGCAGGATAATGGTCGCTTCCGTCGCCGAGGGTTCGCTGACCTTCACAAGCTGGAAACGGCGCGACAGGGCGGCGTCTTTCTCGAAATATTTTTTATATTCGCTCCATGTGGTGGCGGCGATGGTTTTCAGCTCGCCGCGCGCCAGCGCCGGTTTAAGCAGGTTGGAAATATCCAGCCCGCCCTGCTGGTTACCTGCGCCAATCAGCGTGTGTGCCTCGTCGATAAACAGAATAATCGGCTTTGGCGACTGAATAACTTCCGCCATCAGTCCTTTAAAGCGCTTCTCAAACTCGCCCTTAACGGAGGCTCCCGCCTGTAATGCGCCGAGATCCAGCGTCATAATATCGGTCTCGCGCAACTTGTCCGGCACCTGGCCCGCGACGATGCGCAGCGCCAGTCCCTCAATCAGCGCGCTTTTGCCGACGCCCGCCTCGCCCACCACGACCGGATTATTTTTACGGCGGCGGCAGAGAATGTCGATCATCAGGTCGATTTCGTTGTCGCGGCACAGCACCGGATCGAGTTTGCCGTTGCGGGCGTCTGCGGTCATATTTTTGGCGTAACGGGCAAGCAGACTGTCGCCGGTATCGGCAGTCTGAGTGGCTGTTGGCGTGTCTGCATTCAGTACGACTGACTCCGCCGATTCACGGGTCCAGTCGGCAAAATCCTGACGCAACCGGTCGCGGTTAATGCCGGTCAGCAGGCGGGTGGCGGCGGGCGGTACATAGCGCGATGCTGAATGCAGCAACGCCAGCAGCAGGATACCGCCGCGAAGTTCACTGGACTGCATTTCCGCCGAGGCCAGCAACCAGGCATCGCGCAACCATTCAACCAGTAACGGCGAAAAGACCGGATAGCTGTCGATATGGCGCATGGTGGCATAGTGTTCCACGGTTAACGCCTGACCCAGTTCGTCCACGGTAATATCCGCTTTTTCCATAATGACGCGCAGATCGCTGCGGGGCATGGCAAGCATCTGTATCAGGACATGGCTGACGGTGATTTCAGTGGACTGCTGGCTCATACAGGCCGTGGCAGCCAGTTCCAGCGCCTGACGGGAAAAGGGGTTCAGCCGTTTTACCAGCGTTGAGATATCAATCTGGATCATGAGATGTCCTTATCGGAGTAATTTATTAAGCTGGTACAAAATATCCTGTGTCTGATTGTCCAGACGCAGCAGGTAAAACAGATAAAACAGCGCCAGCACGACAACGCCGCCGAGCAGCACATGTTTAACGGTCAGCCGTTTAATCAGCTGGTAGCGTCCGCCCTGAGTTTTTTTATCCTGGTGTAGTAACGGAAACGGCGCGTCGCCGCGCAGCTTATGGAGCACATGGTGCAGACGCTGGTATATGTGCTCAAACTCATCCTGCTGCTGCATGGCAACCTTGTAGCGTCCGCGAAAGCCGAGTGAAAAGCACAGATACAGGAATTCCAGCAGATCCTGATAACGCACCGGTTCCCGGATCAGACGCTCCAGCAGAATAAAGACTTTCTCACCGCCCCAGGCCTCGTTATGGAAATGCACCAGTAACGACTGTTTGATCCACTCGTTTTTGTTCGACCAGCCGTTGCCCAGCGCCGCTTCGTCAATAAAAGTGCAGAGAATGTAGCGAAACGAGACAATCACGCCCGGCTCATAGCCCTGCTCCTGCAACAGTTGCTCCACTGCCTGAACGTCGGTTACTACCTGCGCAAACAGGTGTTCCGGCATGTTTTGACTGTTCATGGTGGCGAGGCGCATCACCATGCCGAGCAGCGGGGTGGCGGCATCGATCATCGGGTTCAGACTGTTGCCGCGAAGTGCCAGTCGGTACTGGCGTCCCGGTGTTCCGCTTTCCGGCTCCACAGGAAAAACCGACGGTTCGTTCATGTCACTGATATCGCTCATGGCATCAGCCCCTTATTGCCCAGAGCTGGAGATCCAGTTCCGGGAAGGTGCCGGAAATATGCAGCGCCAGCGCGCCGACTTTCACCACGTCCTGCCAGGCTGCAACACCTTTTTCCAGCTCGAAGTAAACATACCCCTCGTGGTAAGGCAACTGGCGCGGGGCGGCGGTCAGCGTGCGGATCGGAATACCGGGGACCTGGACGCTGACCACATCGCGAATTTTGTTGGTGGCGGCGATTTTTGACTGCTGGATAAACTGGCGCTGTACCTGGTCGTAGGGCATCCGGGCGCGCACGGCCAGCACCAGCTTGCTGGACTGCAACAGCGTCGGATCGTTGATGGGGGCAATCCACGTCCCTTCGGTAAAGTGCAGCGGCAGATTCTGCGCGCGGGGAACCAGTACCGTATTGAGCGCTCGCCGCAGTTCCGGGAGCACCGTCTTGTTGAAGGTGAGGGTGAGATCCCGGTGATCGTAGTGCTCCACCGCGCAGGGCAGGCGGTTATCTTCGGTAAAGGTCATCAGCTCACCCAGCAGCCCCACAAGATCCCGGTAGAATGCCTCCGGATGCAGCGTGTGCAGACGTGAGCGGTGGGTAAACTGCATCTGATGACGGTTGAGCATCTGTAACATCATGAATTCGGCCACATCGGCGATCCCGCTCTGTTCCGGCGAACCGATGCGCCCGGCCAGATCGGCGGCGCGGCGGGCCAGTAGCCCCTGAACCTCTCCGGCAAAGGCCCCGAGTACCCCGCTGACGCGAATGGCCTGAACAGCAGGAATAAAGGTGGTGTCCAGCACCAGCGCACCAGTGGTACTTATGTTGCGGATACGGCACAGGGGAAGCGTCACCATCGCGCTGAGATCGTCTGCGCCGCTGACGATCCGGGGAACCAGTTGCCCCAGGCCGACAGGCTGCTCGTCACCTTCATCGGTATGAAAATCGCGGATGCGGGCGTGCGTCAGGCGATAGCGCCCCGTCCCCTGCCCGGCGCTGTGTAGCCCCTGGATCTCATTGACCACATCGCTCTGAACTGGCAGCGCCAGGTAAATATCGTGGCTCTCTTTTGATGACAGCGTACCCGGCTGGAAAGGCTCCGGCAGCAGATCCTGGTCGGGGATACTGAATACGGTGCCGTCCGGCATACAGCCCGCCGCCCGGTCAATCATTATTTTGCCCTGAGCCAGCAGTTCGGTATTCATGGAGAGTTCGGTGAAACCCCAGGCAAAATCCCCCAGGGCATCCAGACGGCGGGTCAACAGAAACTCACTGTGACGTTCCTGTTGCTGAAAATGCTGCGGCAGGGCAAACACGCCCTCCTGCCAGATAACCTTATTTTTCATTGTCGCCATCGTCACTCTTCCTCTTTCTTCATCTCAATCGTATTACTGCGAATATGCACCAGCAGGCGATAACTGTGGCCGGTGCTTTCCACCGGCTCGATTTGTTTCCATTCGGTTGTCTGGTCGTCAGAAAAATAGGCCACCACGGCGATAAACCCGGTTTTCTCATCCAGTTTGACGGGCGGCAGCGTTTTTATGGTGTCCGGCAACAGGTTAAAATCCTGATGGTCGATATAGTTTTTCCCCAGCACATCGGGCAGGGCGGTGGTGGCTATCTGGTCATAGTCGGCGGCCTGAAATTTTGAGTCGTCGCTCAGATACACCAGTTGCACATCCACCGGCGCGGCTTCGCCATCGGCGGTGAGATTGGTATCCGGCTCGGTCAGCAGCGTCACCGTGACTTCCGACGCCTGTGATTTGAGGGAGCCCACAGGGATGTTCGGGTTCGCTATCACCTGGCCGATTTTTTTCACCGTCTCGCAACCCGTCAAGGTGGCGGCGAAAAGGATCGCCATCACGCAGGCGCGAAAAAAACGCCCTGTCATGCTTCCGGCTCCCGCTGTTTTTCGCGCAGTACCCGGTCATAGACCTGGGCGTAGACTTCATTGAACAGCATTTCGAAACCCTGCTGGCGGCTGGAGGCCAGCTCATCGTAGTAATGACTGTACATTTTCCAGGCCCCGGCATCGTCCAGCGTCTGACGCTGCTCATGGCTGCGGCGGTACTGGGCAAAGCGACGCATCAGGCTCTGCGGAGAGAAGGCGTCCAGCATCACGCGCAATGCTTCACAGATGGCGGCTTTATTGGCTTCTTCGTGGTGGCGGATATTACGCAGGCTTTCCGCAATGGCCGACGGCGCGGCGAGATGTACCGGGCTTTTGCCTTCGGCAAACATCACGTTCAGCGCGGTGGCGTAATCCATGTGCAGGCGCAGGGGGTTGTCCTCCAGCGGGCGCAGATGCTTATCCGACAGACTGTTTTGCTGTTGTTGCAGACTCAGCAGTCCCTTAATGGCGGCCTGAAGCGTCCGTCCGGCCTCTTCGAGAAACGCGTCAGCCTCCTGGGAATTGCTGATGGTCAGCGGGCAGTCCATCCCGCGCAGCAGCGGCGTGACGGCCAGGTGATACTGCGCCATGGCGGCGAACTCATCTTCGTTATCGTTACGGGTATTTCCGGGCGGCAGATCCATAAAGGCGGTGTTGATCCCGTTATTACCGGTTAGATCAGACAGCGGCGGATCTGTACGGGACGCACGCATGGAGAACAGCGGATCCAGTGTTGCTGTCAGACTCTCCGACTGTAACGCCTGGAGCGGATCGCCGGAAAAACCGTGCGCCACCGTGGGGGCTAACTGATGCCGGAACGGCATTCCCGGATATTCAGGCTGCCCTTCGGTGGTTAGCAGGGTTTCCGCCAGGCTGTCGCGGTTCATGACGATGGTTTCCGGGGTGGCCATTCGCTCATCGTAGCTGACGGCAGCACCCTCATGCAGAAAGGCTTTCAGCGCCAGCGCGCCGAGCTGAATTTCATCGCCCTGGCGCAGGCGCACCAGCGCATCCCCTGAGACCGGAGCCAGGTTAATTATCAGCCCCGGCATCAGGCTTTTCAGGCAGAACGCCCCGTCATGCCGGACAACCGTGCAGGCATGTCCGGCAATGACGCCCGCCCTGTCCTGTACCGGCCAGCGGCAGTCGGACGCATGGCCGATATCGCCACCGTCTTCGCTGAACAGGCATTTTGCGGCGCGTCCGCTTTCCAGCTCATTGCCGTTCATCACCTGTAAGGTCAGTGATGCCTGGCAGGATTGCGGTTTTTCCTCAGCCATAAGCTGCTCCATAAAATTACTCCCTGATACGAATGGTGATGGCGGGCGGCGTTTTAGGCTCACCAATAAAACAGGTGCGTCCCAGTTGAGAACTGGCTCTGTCGCCCAGACGCATTCCCTTAGCCTGCTCCGGTGCCAGGCACAGCCGTAAATCCCAGGCAAACTGGTCGCGCAGAATAAAGGAAATAAACAGGGTCAGCGGCAGGTGGTTTTCACCATCGGGTAAAAATGAGAGATAGCGCTCACGCGACAGGCCTCCAATCTGCAACAGAAATTTGCCGCTGCGATCCGGTACGCGGGAGCCCAGCGTAAAATTGACGCCGATAATGGATTTGCCAGGAACATGCCCGGCGGTTTTGCTCCTGGGATTACGCACGCCCAGTTGGGTTCGCCGTGACGGATCGATGGTCACCTGACGCAACTGCCAGCGCTCAATGGTGACGTCCGGCAAATCGAAGCAGTGTGACACCAGGTTGCAGATAACCTCCGGCGCACGGCCCGGCGTGGCGAGGATCCCGGCGTAGGCCAGCATTTTGCTGTGGTTAATGGCAAGACTGTCGCGCACGCTCTGGCTGCCCAGGCCCACCAGCGCATACATCCGCTGTGAGAAGGTATCGGTGCCGCCGTTGCGAAAACAGATGTAATAGCGGTATTTGCGCCAGGCGTGATAAGCGAACTGCGTCCAGCGGTGGCTGAACAGGTCGAGAAATTCTTTCAGGCCGTCTTCATTCTGTGCAGATTCGCGCGCCATCCGGTCCAGATAATAACCTGGCAGCGGCGACTGGCTACCGGAAAAGCCGAGGAATTTTGTTTCCAGCACGAACTGCCCCGTATCACTGCGGGAAAGCTGGCCCAGATCGCTGCCCGGAAACGCAATACTGGCGTCAGAGCTGAAACGCACAATTTCTTCGTCGGGTTCGGTACGCAGCGACACTTCCTGATCCGCTGCGCCATAACGGCGATAGAGCGCCTCCAGCAGTACATAGAAATTACAGCTGCGCACGTCCGTCGGAAAGAGTGACTTCGCCGTTATATCAGGGCGTGCTGGCCCATTTTTTCCTGCCATTCCCAGGACTCCAGACTTTCCGTGTTGATGATCTTCAGACAGTGATAGGAATTGATGCTGGCGTAGAGGGCGAAGAAGTGTGACAACACCGTCCCCAGCAGATAAATTTCACCTTCACAGACAAACGGATCGGGGCGTATCCACAGTGTGGTCGCCAGTCCGCGCACCGGAACGCCCTTAAACAGCCGATCGACAGGTTTAGTTTCCAGTTTTTCGATGGCGTCCAGTTTCTGGCGCGACAGCCTGGCCCGCTGCGGATGATGAACGCCCGGTAAATCAAAGGTGCGCAGGATCTGAATCAGCGTCTCCCGGTCCAGCAGGGAAAGGTAGTTCAGGTTCATGGCGGAAATCAGTGACCAGTGCATATCACCGTCTGTCACCGGATACAGCGGCTGGGTCGGGCGTGTGACGTTGCGAAATGACGCCACCGCAGGATTTTTACTGACCGCCACGCAGATATCGCCGGTGTGCAGCCGGGCGGGCAACATCCGGTTGGTGCAGATTAACGAAGCGGTGATCACGTCATCGTTAAACCGTGAATTGTCCGGCACGCTGCCGTCCGCATGGACAAAAGCAAGGGTATGCTCAAGCCCGCGATGGAACAGGGAAGTTTTCGTCCGGTGATGCCAGTAGACCACTTCGCGCTGCTGGCTGTATTCCATCTGGTGGTGGAAGCTTTCAAATTCGGGCCAGTGGCGCACCTTGCTACCCGGACTGGTATTTGTCGCCGACACTTTCACTTTACTGGTGACGGCGCTGACCTGAAAAATATCGTAGGCGTCCGGATGTTTGTGGCTGGCGCGCAGCGGGTATTCCGCCCTGTGACCATCCGGCCTGACGGGTTCGGCGTAATGGGAAAACAGGTTAATGGCGGGCGTACAGTGCAGGCGCAGGGAATCCTGGCGCAATTTAACGTCAGTGGGTAATGGACGGTTAAAATGCAGACGCAGTGTAAAGGCGCTGACCGGAAAATCCTTTGGCAACGGTGCGACATCCCGAACGTGAAAAAAGAAAAAGGCTTCGGGGTAACAGAAATATTCCTGGAGCACGCGGTAGCCGCTGTGGACGTTCTTCGGCCAGGGCAGCAGGGCATCCTGGTTGTCAAAACCGGCAGCGTCCAGCCACAAATCCGGCAGCGGCAGGCGAAGATCCCCGGCGATCAGTTCTGCGTCCATCAGGCATTCGCAGAACCACAGATAAAGCTGGTGGCGGGTGTAGTCGTCTTCGTTGCCCAGCCAGAACGTCAGCTTGTTCAGATCGAGGATATCCGATGACACCCGGTCATCGGCAACGAAGCTGATATCAATCACACCTTCTTTCAGGCTGCTGGCGTTGCGCACATCACCGATTCGCAGCGGCTGTAACCAGATATCCCGCGCCAGGGTGAAATGACAGGGCTGAGAGGGTGCTGTTTCATCATTGTTGTCTGGCAGTACGTCTGGGGCGGAGGTCCGGGAATGACGGATACGGCTTTTGATGAGTTCATTACGGCAAACCTTAACCGCTGTTTTCAGTAGGTCCATCTCGGGTTCATAGGCAATAACCGTCATGGCGGGAACCGGGCGCAGATAGTTGGCCCATAGCATACGGATCAGCCCGTGAGTGAACTCGGGAAACTCATCTTCGAGTTTCTGGCGCAGGCTACCGGACATAAAGGCGAAAGCCTCCAGCAGGCGCTCCACATCCGGATCACCTTCTTTCTCGGCAAGAAAGTGCGCCAGATGCGGTTTTTCCTGTGCCAGCAATTTGCCGAGGCGGCGCAGATAATCCAGTTCCTCGCGGTAGTAACGTTCTTCGAAAGCCATCAGAGCTACTCCACACAATAATGCTGGTGGCTGTCCAGCAGGATATCAAACTCAAACATGTCGCTGGCTTCACTGAAATCTACCGTTGCCACAATGTGAAAACGTAGCTCCAGTGGAGCATATTCATCCGGGATTACCGCCGTAACAACCGCATCAGCAATCCGGGGTTCGTAGCGTAAAATACACTCGCTGATAGTTTTTCGAATTTCACGTCTGAAATCACTGGAGGCCAGCGTTTCATCATTTAAATCGATAATCCCCAGCTCTGGTGAGCCATAACAGCTATCTGAGCGGGTATTCAGGATTTGTTGCAGATTGCGCCTGATCGATCGCACCCGCGCTTCTTTCGGGTTCTGGTATGAAGACGGGTTTGCCGCTTCCGAAATACGTTCAAACAGACTGCCTGTAAATCCTGAATCCCGGCTCATTGGTACTATTCCTTATCCAGGCGACCGACTAACGACAAGTCAAAGCTGGCACCCATGTATTTAAAATGGGGGCGGACGCTGATGGCGACCTGATACCAGCCTGGCTCGCCGTCCACATCCATCACTTCAATTTTGGCCTGGCGTAACGGCCTGTGGCTGCGTACTTCAGCAGGCGGATTTTCCTGGTCGGCCACATACTGGCGGATCCAGGCATTCAGCTCGCGCTCCAGATCGCCGCGCTCTTTCCAGGAACCGAGCTGTTCACGCTGGATGACCTTGATATAGTGCGCTAACCGGCTGATAACGAATAAATAGGGTAGTTGTGTGCCCAGCTTGTAATTCGTTTCAGCAGCCTTGCCCTCCGGGGTTTTGGGGAATTTTTTCGGTTTCTGAATCGAATTTGCCGAAAAGAAACAGGCATTGTCGGAGCCTTTTCGCATGGTGAGGGTGATAAAACCTTCTTCTGCCAGCTCGTACTCGCGACGGTCAGTGACTAACACCTCGGTCGGAATTTTGGCCTGCATTTGTCCCATGGCTTCATACATATGGACGGGCAGATCTTTTACTGCACCACCACTGGTCGGACCAATTATGTTGGGGCACCAGCGGTACTTGGCGAAGCTCTCCGCCAGGTTCGCGGCCAGCAAAAACGCGGTATTCCCCCACAAATAATCGTTGTGATCCTGGCTGACGCTTTCGTTGTAGCGGAACGTTTTTACCAGGTTTTCATCCGTCGAATAGGGATGGCGTACCAGGAATCGGGGCGCGGTCAGCCCCAGATAACGGGAGTCTTCAGATTCGCGCAGGGTACGCCACCGTGAATACGCTGGTCCTTCGAAAATAGCGCCGGGTTCTCTGACTCCGGGTAATTCCGTCCAGGAATCCAGCCCGAAAAATTCGGATGAGACTGATGACAGGAACGGGCAATGCGCCATGGCGGACACCTGGCTGACATATTTCAGCAGCTTCATATCTCGTGTGGTGTTTTTAAACGCAAAATTCCCGATTACCGCCGCCACCGGTTCACCGCCAAATTGACCGTAACCGCTTGAATAAACATGTTTATAGTACGCTGACTGGGTGATATCTGCCGCGAAATCGAAGTCGTCTAATAACTCTTCCTGGGTGGCGTTGAGAAAATGAATTTTAATGTTTTCGCGGGTATCGGCACGTTCGACCAGCAGTTTCAGGGAACGTAATAACGACTCCAGCTCCTGAAACACCGGGGTATGGATAATGGCGTCCATCTGCCTGCCGGTGCGCTCATCAATGTCGTTTATCATGGCATCCACCGCCAGGATATTGATGGGCTCCTCGTTACTGTCGTTTTGCAGCATGGCGGCAATAAACGCCCCCACGCCCTGACGGGTAATATCGTAGCTTTCTGATGTGGGCTGGACGCGGGTCTGCGCCATAATTTCATCAAGCAGGGACGGGGTTGCGGCAGTCTGTGACGTGCTGGCGGGAGCAATATCTTCCTGTAATGACATTTGGGAAATCCTTCTGCAAAAAAATTATTTCTTAGCGGCGATGCCCAGTTCCTGAATCAGCTGCTCGCGCGTCTCTTCGTTTTCCAGCAACGCCTGGATTTGCTGGCGGAAAGCGGGCAAATTGCCCATCGGCGACTTAAGTGCAACCAGTGCTTCGCGCAGCTCCAGCAGACGTTTTATCTCCGGCACCTGACGGGCGATACTGTCCGGGGAAAGATCGCTCATCGATTTAATTTTCAGGCTGATGTTCAGGTGTTCATCCGGGGCATCGCTGAGTTCAGCCGGAACCAGAAATTCCCGTTCAATACCCGCTTCCGCAATCACCGCATCAAGGTTATGCCGGTTAACGGCAATCGCCGTGCGCTCATCCAGCGGCGTCTTGTCTGGCGCGCCTTTCAGATTGCCGGTGATCAGGAGATTAAGCGGCAACTCGACATCAGCCGCCACACCGTCAATTTTTGGTGTGTATTTAATTGAAATACGCTCTTTTGGCGCAACGCTTCCGTCATTTTTGCTGCTGCTCATATGAATAGTCCATTGAGTGGTTGTCCGGGCCATGAAGGCGGCATGAACCGTAAAGCAAAAAAATGCCAGAAATGCCGCTCAGATGGCGATGAAAATTAAACTTTCGTATGTTATCTGAAATCGCATCTTACGCTTATAAAAAGATTTTGAAAGCGCTTTTTTCGAATAAAAGAGAGGAGTATGCTGAATGAAATGAAGGGATATGAACCTGTGTGCAATACGTAGATTACCTGAGGGATGGGGCCATGAATAATCGAAATGAGAGTGTCACGATATCATGTATTGTTTTCTATTCAATTGTTTTATATGAATATTTTTACGAATCATGTCATTAATGGATAATAAGATAATCATTTATTTAATATATCAATCATTAATTTAATTACGGATTACAAGTGTTGTTAGTTATTCGCGCTGGAACGCGAGATTTAGAATAAATAATATTTATTCATGAGTAAGCATTTCTGTTTTATAAAAGTGTTTAGCGTTGAGAACAGATACCGATAATTCATCTGCTGTCTGTTTGTACATGTGTTTTGATACACAGGAAACTTTGGCACAGTGTGTATTAATAAACACTTGCGTATTTGGGGTGTCATCTGGTCTGAGTGGTTATCAGCAGGCCGGATACGAGGATGATACGGTTTCCTGAGAGTGCCGTACTGTTTCTGTCTGTCGGCGACTGACGGCGGACGACTATCGCAGTTATTGAAAATGTTCACAAGGAGTATACAAATGCCAACACCGTGTTACATCTCTATTACAGGGAAAACCCAGGGGAATATCACTGCTGGTGCATTCACCGCAGATTCTGTCGGTAACATCTATGTACAGGGTCATGAAGACGAAATGCTGGTGCAGGAGTTTTTGCACAACGTCACCGTGCCGACCGATCCGCAGTCCGGTCAGCCAGCAGGCCAGCGCGCGCACAAACCGTTCATTTTTACCGTGGCGCTGAATAAAGCGGTTCCATTGCTGTACAACGCGCTGGCGTCCGGCGAGATGCTGCCGAAAGTTGAGTTGCACTGGTGGCGCACGTCTGTTGAAGGTAAACAGGAGCACTATTTCACCACCCGCCTGACTGACGCAACGATTGTGGATATGAACCTGCATATGCCGCACTGCCAGGATCCGACGCAGCGTGAATTCACCCAACTGCTCGCCGTATCACTGGCGTACCGTAAGGTTGAGTGGGAGCACCTCAAGTCCGGCACCTCCGGCGCCGACGACTGGCGTGCGCCGCTGGAAGCGTAAATGGGGTTTATGTAAATTGACAGCATTCTGTCCTGACGGGCAGGGTGCTGTTCTTGTATGGAGCCGTTGTAAAAGCAGTTGTCAGTAGAGAGTTACACTTTTTTACGGGAGATGGCGGATGCCGGAGACTTCGGCGGTAGCGTGCCTGAAAATGAGCGTAACGCTGTACTGACATCCCCTGCCTGGTGGTGATAACGGCAGACAACGTGTTTTCAGTGAGCGACTCAGGGAGCGGCAGATATGTCCTTAGAAGGTCTTCGTTTCACACTGGAGGTTGACGGCCAGGAGCCGGACACCTTTGCGGTGGTG
>NZ_SZXJ01000033.1:0-89 GCF_005281345.1 Citrobacter sp. wls619 | reverse complement strand
CTGCTGGAGAAAAAGGCGGTGCTGACGGTGTGGCAGGGTGCCATTGCGCAGCGTTACGTTACCGGCGTGGTGGCGGGATTCGGGATGCA
>NZ_SZXJ01000032.1:34803-38472 GCF_005281345.1 Citrobacter sp. wls619 | reverse complement strand
CCACACTGACCTTTTTTATCACCTTTCTCGTAAGTAAAACATTCCGGATAAATGTCACCGACACTAAAAGAAATCAACACCTTCTGTTTTTTACTCAGCGCGTCCTGGCAACTTTCCAGCAGTTCAACCGCCTTCTCGTTATAAACACGGACATCAATATACGTATATTCCGGCTGGCCAGTGGTGCCACGAAGTGCAGCGATGGTACAGGACAGAAATGGCTCGCCTTTTTTGGGGGTGACGGTTCGCAGGCGATTAACATAGCCAATGCCGCGAGTGTGCAGGTCAAAATATTTACGTTCAGTATGTGTAGTCATGAGATATCTCCAGAAAATAAGCGGAGACAACCCTGACGGGAAATGTCTCCCGCAGGATGAGTGTAAGTGAGTGGTAAAAAAATAACGACGCTATACCGGAGGTATATTGCCTGTTTGCAGTCGCTGGCAGGCATTAAAGGGCAGGCATAACACTGAAACCCAGTGCGACAGCTTGCAGCCCGGCTGTCAAAGGGACCATCACACGGATGGAAAGAGCAGGCTCAGTAAATAACAGGCCCGGCAGTTTCGCAAAGGGAAAACTGTTTTCACACTATAAATAAAAATAGCGCCAGCCTGATGAAATCAGTAATTCATGAAATATTCATTGAAAAAATCCTCTGCCAGTTGACAGAGGATTTGGGGTTAGCGTTTAACCGGTCGATACCAGATTTGAGTGGGAGTAAACGAAACGTTCAGATCTGCATTATGGATAAATACAGTTTGCAGAACATTTTCCGTTACAACCAGTGTTTCGCAAAAATCATCACCGCCGCAGATGTCCCTGAGTTCATAATACCAATCGTCGAACTCAACTAGGTCAGGATTAAACCCTTCTGCATATGAAAGTGTTAACACTTTTCCGGTATTCGGATCAGATTTATTTTTCTCCGACATCATATACAGACCGTGGTCTTTAACAAGAAACACAGCACATTGATTTTTCATGGCTTCCTGAATAACCGGAATCAATGATTCAGCTTTAAAAATAACGCTACGGGCATCTTTCATCATAATCAGTTCCTTTGTTGAGTTTCAGTCTGAAAAAACAAGATCCAGTTCATATATCTGCTGATGCAGTGTTGAGCATGATGCTTTGGCGATACGTAATGACTGCCCGGCAAGGCCATGTACCAGATTATCGCTGTCCCAGCGATATTTTTGCTCCAGTAGCTTTATTCGCTGATGTAGTTCGTTTACATCATTCGCCAACCGGGCAATATCCTGCCGCAACTCTTCATTACCTTCGTAATTCATAATATGCCCTGTGTTTATAATCGGGTTGTCGCATCGACTGCGAGAGGTAAAGATTTATAAAAAGTATCAAAGCCAGCAAAAGCCCGTCCGTCCTTTCGCACAATGAGTGCTTTATGGCCTTCTTTCACATTTCTGGCTATATAGTCATTAATAAATACCCTGGCTTCATGGACATTTTTCACTTCGGTACTTTCAGGTGTACCGGGAGGTGTAAAATCCAGGACAACCTTAACAAAATGACCATCTACCTCAGCCGGACGTGTTGCTATAAACATTTTCATGGTGTAACTCCTGTTTCTTAATCAGGTAAGAAATTTGTCTGTTTCCTGCAAACAACAGCGGGAAAGGAAATTAGCGGTTAATCAACGGCGACAATGCAAACGGGACAGCATTACCTGTTTTCAGTCGCTGGCAGGTATCAAAGGGACAGGCATCACAGTAAAACTGCGGGTAACTTTCAGCCTTGTTACCTGGGCGCCATAATGGCAATCATGCCCGCTCATTAAATAAAAGAATCGATGACACGGGCAGCGTTAACTGTTTACCGGACAGCGAAAATTAATGGCTATTCGCATACACCGGTATAAATACTGTGACAGGCTTTACCGTCATTGATGGCCGCAATCTCATCGAATAACTGTCCACCGTGAAGGGAAAACGCCCAACGTCGGTAGGTTTCAATACCGTGGCTGTCGAGACTGATTTTGTTGATATCCTGCTCGGATTTCAGCGGATCGCGGGTTGACGGAAAAAAGGTGGAATTGCCCCGAGTCGAACAGGCTGCAACAATCCGCTCCCATTCTGCGACGCGCTGTATCTGCTCCGGAAAGCGCCTGAAAATCACACCCAATTCTTTCTTACGGGCATGGATACAGGGCATACACCCGACACGCGAGCATCCCAGTTGATACAACGGATTGGGCGGAATACCGTGACGCTTTGCCAGCGCAAACACTTCATCATGCGTCCACTGCAACAGAGGACGGTAAACATGCAGGCCAGTCTGGTTACCCACATCCAGCTCCAGCACCGATAATTTTGCGCGAGATGCTGACTCCTGGGCGCGAACGCCCTGCCAGCTCACCACATCATCGTACTGCCCCAGCAGCGGCTGAATTATCTGTTCATCAATCGGACGGTGCTTTAGCTCAAACGTGCAGAAGCGTGCGCGGGTGCTGGGAAAACGTCCCTTCCAGATGCATAAATCAAGGAAAGGAATATTCCGGGGATACATCTGAGCCAGTGCTTCGGCAATACGTTGTTCTGCACCCTGCGGCGTATAACCGTATTTTGCCACCAGTTTTTCAGGCCAGACGGTCTCAATGTAATTCCGCTTATTGATTATGCGCTGGCTGAAATCAGCGCAGACGCGAATAACCGGTCCCAGCTTCTGCTCCAGCAGTGAAATGTACTCATAGGTCAGCGGATGCTCATGACCCGTATCGGCAAATATCACCACCGAATCAATGTTCCACTCGCGGGATAACAACCAGAGCGCCAGAGAATCCTTACCACCAGACAAACTAATAACATGCCGGACTGAACCACCGGAAATTTTATTTTCTGGAAACATAACAACAGCCTCATTGTGATGAATGAAGCTGCTAATTAATGCGTTAACAAAATAAAGGTCGCGGGATAACCAGATTAATAAATAAAAGAATGACGCCAGAATAATGGCGTCATTAAATGAAAATTAATTTTTAATACCGGTTTTTATTCTTCAGCGTTTCTCTCATCACCAGATTCATCGCGGGTATTTTTCCCCTCCTCCGATTTACCCAGCATCTGCAACATTCCGTTGATATCCACGACCACTTCCGTTGACTGACGTTCTGCACCGATGCTGTCCAACCACTTGCGCACCTGCAAACGCCCCTCCAGATAGACCTGCGTACCTTTCTTCAGGTGCGCAGCCGCAATTTCTGCAAGCTTGTTATAGACGACTATCCGGTGCCATTGTGTCCTTTCCTTCGTTTCTCCGGTTTCCTTGTCTTTCCATGAATCGCCGGTCGCCACGGAAAATACTGCTACCGGCTGTTTGTCGGCGGTGTAGCATATTTCCGGGTCCTGTCCGACAAACCCTATCAGGCAGACTTTATTCAAACCACGCTGGGCCATAATTTTATTTCTCCGGTTATTTTGTTACAGGGGAAGTGGATGCAGCAATATTCCGGGCATCCTCAAATTTGATGGCGCACTCCCGAATCTGGCGCAAAATGAAGGTGCATATCGACATCTGCATATTGAATACAATACGGTCATGCTCAATCTCCAGTAGCGCATGACGAACCTCCTGTGGCAGTGAGGCATCCTGCACCAGCGCCTGCCAGCCGGGAGTACCGCTACGGTTATTCTGCTGGTTGCGCCAGCGCAG
>NZ_SZXJ01000032.1:4006-34660 GCF_005281345.1 Citrobacter sp. wls619 | reverse complement strand
TCTGCACCAGAGCGGGCTGGCCCACGACAAAGAAGTAAGGGAAAATACCGAAGGGGCCAGCGCCATGCCCGGTGGATAATCAACGTCTGTATCTGGTGCAGGTTCGCCGCCGCCTCTGTCGCTGAACGCGCCAGAGCCTGCGGCTCTCTTACCCTTAAAAGGCCTTTTAGACAGCTTTCGTAAGCAAGCCAGTCTGCAGCAGACAAAGCGCGATATCCGGGCTGCACAGGCTCAGATGTCAGACCCATCATCGTCTTCTGCACCTGCCGGGGTTGGGATTAATGCAGTTTCGGTATTGCTGACATGATTAACAGCAGGTGCAGTCTCCGGACTTTCCAGCTCCGTTGCTGGCGCAGGTACTTCACCCACGGGTTGTCGCAAGGGAGGAGCCCAGGCTGAGCGACGGGAACCTTCAAAAATATCCTCCGGAACAGCCCCAGCCTGCTCTTCGGCAGCGATCGCTCTGGCATTGCGTTCACGGATATCCTGGCGGGTAACGGGGATACGGCGATATTTCTGGGCCAGCACCAGAATACTGCGGATAAGATTGCCGCCTTTTTCACGAAGCTCACTCATCTGAACCCGATTAATCAACGCCATATGCTGGGCCAGCAATGCCTTGCGCATCAGTTCATCAAAATCGGTTAACAGGTAAATAGCGATAAAACCTGGCTGCGTTGAGGCAAAAACAGGAAATCTGGCAGGCTGGATACTGGCACACCCCTCCACAGTCATTGTTTCGGGAAGCTGGCTGAATACCGTTTTCATACTGTCGATGAGCTCGTTCATCTCCTCACGGGCCGCGAGAAGGCGCTCTTCAAGACGCAACATCCACAGGTCGGCATAAGGATTATCCGCCACAGTATCGAGACGGATAACGTTCATAATATTGAGGAAACGCGGCATACCGATAATTCCGTGAATATTCTCAGCAGGGTCCGGCTGGCGTCCGGACCAGGTACGGGTGGCAAGGTGGGTATGTAGTTCAATCGTAATGCTGCTGCGTAATGGGCCGGTGGTAAGCCGGGTTTCTGGGGCCATATCGCTCATGGTGTTCACTCCGGTGATGGTACAGGGAGTGGTGAGAATGAGGCTGTACCACATTGTGAACAATGGAAAACCAGAACGGAAAATCAGTAATTATCAAACGATAAAACCATACTTTATGATTTGTTTTGCCATTTGATTGATGANAATAATTTTGTACGATTTCCTATCAATAACACTATTTTAATCGCTATAAACTATTTATTATTCCCAGCGCGACTAAATCCCGTTCTGTGTGCAGAACGGGACAAGTTATTGTGTCAGTCAGATGCCACATTTTCGTTCATTTTCAGCCTGGCAGTCGGTGCACAGTGCGACGCCTGGCAGCAATCGTCGCCTTTTCTCAGGGATAGCTTCTCCACATTGTCGGCAAAAATACAGTGACAGCAAATGAGTGGGAACTGAACGGGCATGAGCAATCATGGCCTCAAGTTGCTGTTCGTTAAATTCCTGATCGCGATCGATCTCATCCGGCATTCTGACCTCCTGTTTCTTTTTCGCACTGCATGATCCGGTTCCATACGACAGTCAGCGACAGAGGATCACCCCCGGTTTCACCAGAAAGGGATTCCGTGATATTCATCATTGCGTCGAGCGCATCCATTGACAGCAGGTTGTCTGGTCGACACTGTTGCCACTTTTTCCAGATCCGTGCATCGCTCTCTTCGTCCGGGATACGTGTTCGCCCCTGAGAAACACTGATGCCAATAAAGCGGCGTCTGGCGCTGATTTCTCCGGATGACAGGCCAAAAAACTGGCTGAGCAGTTCAATTGAGCCACCGAGTGTGATTGCGCGGTTGATTCGCTGTTGCAACTGAATTTCCTGTTTCGTCTGAGCCAGTAACTGGCGTAATACCTCATGCTGAATGGAAACATGAAGAAACTGCGCCGAGGCGCGACTCAGAATAAAAAGCTCATCGACAGACAGGTTATTAATGGCTTCGAGTTCGTTGTAAGTGAAACCCAGCGCTTCACAGTGTCGGATATTGCCTTCTTTTAACGCATGCAGAGCATCCGTCAGTACCGAATAATTAAGTGAAGGGATCATGTATTATTCCCCTTGTGTTGTTTTTCATATAAACGGCGGATATAACGAACAAGCTGAAAAATTTTCAGCAATGTTTCTTCATTAAATCCGGCAGGTACATCAGGTGTGCCGGTAATCATCTGTCGCCAGACCGTGGCGCTATCAGGCATTTTTCCGGCCAGAAAGGCCAGCAACTGCCAGGTGATCTTCCCTTCGTTAGACAGTTCCTCCACAGGAGAGGCGATATCAAATATTCCGGTATCCGTGGGCGAAATCAGAAATTCCAGCCCGGCATTGCCTGCCAGCTCCCACGCGGTCTGATCAATTAATGATGCCAGCGATTCGGGTGTATCAGACAACGGTGATGAGGAAAGGGAATAATCCTCAGTCATGGATACTGATGTTGTTGAGATTCGCGGGGAAATATCCGATGACAATTGTCGTTCCGCTGCTGACTGTACCTGCGTGTTATTATTACCCCCGTCATCATTACCTTCACCAGTCCGGTAAACCAGGCTGGCAGCATCCGGCTCATTCTCGCCACTATCATTTTCCTTCTGCTGACTGATATCAGAGGATTTCTGGTACTTCAGATCCACACAGCGTTGTTCACCAATGTCAGGCAGTTCAGGAACAGGATCACTACCGAGTAGAGAAGTACGTTTTTGTGCACGGGCATCTGTCACCAGAGCCACCGTGTTATAGTCAATGTTCAGCGCCTGGCTGATCAGGCCGGTCAGTTCGTCCTGAATATGCTCCAGTGAGAATCCCGTTGTCGGGCCATTAAACGATGTCAGCGCCATCGCGAAAATATCATCAAATAGCGGCAGGTTACGTTCTACGGGCGAGGGTAATTCCTGGCAGGCTTTATCCCAGAATTTTTCGGTACTGGAACGGAGAGTCAACAATTTTTCGATGCTGGTTCTTGATAAACCGCTATACAGGAGGTCCGATATATAAGGAAACAACAGTTTGATTGTGGCTGACATGACACTCAGCAGTGTTTGTGAAAGAGGATACCCTTCCTGAGCCAGCATTTTGACTGTTTCATTTTGCGAACACCCTTTATTGATACTCTGATGCAAATTAATTACGTTCTGTATTCCAAGCGCACGTTCAATAAATGTCAGCCCACCTTTCATTCCATCTTCAATAAGGTGTCCCATCAGACACTGAAGGTTACCTTCCTCAATACTTTGATCTTCTCTCCATTTACGAAAGTGACAGGTAATACTCCAGAATTTTTTATCGTGAGTTTCCAGCCAGAGATCATTAAGAATGGCAAGACGGGTATTCCCACCGTTGGCTATAATATAAAAAGAATCTCCCGGACGCTGAGTTATTTGTGGCGGGTGCTCCAGTCCCCGGTAGCGAATAGACTCTTTTATTTCATCATAATTTGGATTACGGGTAATACGGGGATTTAAATCAAATGCCCGCAACTGATCCAGTGCAACAGGCATGAGCATGCCCTGATCATTGTTCATCGTTATGATCCTGAATAAGTCAATGAATAAAAAAAGACGGTCAGCGATTGTTTATTTTCGCATTAATCCATTCATCAATCTCCGATTCAAGCCAGGCTACACTGGCTGGCCCAATCTTGACCGATTTGGGAAAATCTCCCGTTTTCATGTAGGCGTAAACCTGAGAACGTTTCAGACCGGTTTTATCCAGAACCTGTCGCAATCGCAGGAATCGATAAGAGACCATGATGTACTCCTGTGTATCTGTCAGTAGTACCGATACCAACATATCTGTATCGATAAAAAAAGTAGCTGTACTCGCGTTGCGGATTTCAGAACCCGCAACGCGGGTTTTTAAACAGGAGAGCCCCGTTTAAGCGCTTTTTTCAGCGTATCGCCACTCAGGCGATCGGTGATCCCATCAGATGCCGCCCACTCTTCAAAAACGGAAACCAGTTTATAAGGATGGTCGAGCAGAGAATTTGTATGTTCATTATGTTTACAGGCGAGCCATAACAACCGCGAAAGCGGCGTTGAAATCTGTGTTGATGGCTTAGCCTGAGAGGAATAAAGCTGACTGATGAATGACTCAAGATGCTGCCTTTTCACAACGAAACAGGCATCTCCTGGAAAATGATAGACAGGAAAGTAATCTTTCTTTTTTCTGTCGAACTGTATTTTATTGATTTCGTCATGACAAAGACTTGCTTTATCTACCGGAATAAATTGTAACTGTTGAAAAATCCTTTGCTCCAGAGACCGATATTCAAAAACCTGAAAAATATCACTTCCATCACTGACAAGAATACCACGATAGATATTGCACTGCCCGCTTTCTGGTAATGGTAGGTCCAGTGAGTGTGCCAGTAATCTTTGCAGCATCACATATTCATAACCCAGTAATGGTGTATCCATTATATGACTGGGTGGAGAGATAAAATCACCTTCGGTTTTCACCTTCCAGCAATTGTTCATAAAATGATATTCACTGCTCAGGTAACAGAGTAGATTAACTGGATCATCCTTTCCCTTCATTAAAAATATTTTATTCTTTCTGGTTTTAATCCGTCTAAGGATCACCGGAGACTGAAAATAGATGGAGAGTGTAAGGTGCCCATAGAGCGCATAACGCCATATCTCACTGGCTGTAACCTCCTCACTCGCATGCTTTTTTATAATATTAACGGCTTCATCAATCGTTACCCAGACCGGCATGACAGAATTGTTGCTGTGATAAGGAAGCGAATTCATATCACATTCTCCTTTTTATATCTTCCAGAGGGACTCAACATCATCGTTAGTTAATACACACTGGAACACCACAGGCAAATAAAAATCAGATGCTAAAATTAACATCAAACACATTAATAATAATTAAAATATATCAAATTAGATTGTGTCATTTAAACCATGAATATAAAAACAATTCTCCTGAAATTATCGACAACAGGATATACTAATAACAATAATCAGAACCTTTTAATTACACCACCGTCCAAAACACACTTCAGGAAAATATATGAAAATCTGTTCAGTGATTTATTTATGCGCAACAATATTCTTATTGAGCGCCTGTGTACGATCTCCAATTGATGCCAGGAAAAAGGACGTCCCCAGAACAGAAAGTACTATCAGTAAAAGTGCTGCCAGTCAGTTAACAGATAAAGATATTTTCGGTAACGAAACCACGCTTGCCGTTTCAGAAGAAGATATCCAAGCCGCACTGGAAGGCGAGAAATTCAGCGTACCGCTGAACTCTGCCATCATTCTGGTCCAGTCCGGTAATCGCGCACCAGAAATGGTCATGCAGCAGGAAATGAGCCGGTATTACCGAATATCAACATTTTCCGGTATCCCGGATAAACAAAAAACAATTTCCTGTAATAAGGTGAAGAGTGAAGAACGGGAAGTCGTCACCAGCGAAAACATGAATTACATGCAGGCGCTGCGTTATATTGCGGCAAAAGGGCAACAAAAGGCAGTCATCGTATACTGGGACACGCTACAGTCAGGTAAATATGACACAACAACCAAAACTATGGTCTGGTCAGATTATCGAAATGAAAAACTATCCAGTACAGACTCGCTGCGTTACCTGGTGCGTTTCGCCCTGGTAGATGTAGCAACAGGAGAATGGGCGACCTGGTCTCCGGTCAACTATGAATACAATACCCTTCAGCCACTAACCGGAAAAACCTCTGTAACCGATGAGCAAATCGCTCAGTTGAAGCAGAAAACATTCGCTGCTGTAGTCAAGGATATGGTACACCGCTATCAGTAATCAGATGCAGCATCTTTACGTTGTCTGCCGCCAATAACCTGTGGCGGCAGCCAACGGTACGAAAATATCCTGTCCTCTGACCCATCTCTTTTTCCAGACCAAAAACCGTGCCAGTGCCCACGGCGCAAATGAGGCCTGACCTGCCGTCCGTTAATAGAAGTGGCTCCTGCGCTATCAAAGAGCGTTGCCAGCATTTCTCCCGTATTGTTACCAACAGTCCAGTACCGTGGACCCGCAGCCGGAAAAAGCCTGAATCCCTTTTTGGTTTTTACGGGTTTTGGCCGAACCGGGTATGTTCCGGGCAGACGCTCCCCATCTATTTCAGGTTCGTCGGAGCAGATGAACAGCAGTAGCGACAACAATTTCCCAATATCATCAGATTTTCGTTGCAGATAATCAGTGATATATCCTGATTGTTTCAATGCTTCAATAACATCAGCCCCCGCCCCGCTAACATCCAGACCATCACTGAACATCTTTTCCTGGATCGATTTGACAGAGCCAGATTTAAGGGGGAATGATTCCGTCTGTATTCCACTCTGGCTGTTAAGTAGCAGGCAAAGACGTTTCTCATTATCAGCTATCCCCTGATTTACCGTAGCCCAGAATCCATGCAATCGTTCCCCGGCCATAATCATTCCCGGAGTTCTGATGTAAATGCACCATTCAGGAAGTCTTAAAAAAACATCAACCGGTAATGAATCAGAAACAGGCGTTTCAGTGAGGGCATTCAGCAGCGCCGGATGGACAGAATATATTCCCTTACTGTACCGCCATGTGCCAAGCACCAGGAGCTTTTGTATCTCCTGCCACATCTCTCTGATGAACGGTTTACTTCGCTTGCCCATAAACAATATTATCCAGCAGCTTTCCGGTAAAAAACACCAGTAAGGCCAGTCAGGGATTTCGTTCCCTTTCATTAAACGGACGTTTTCAATTCCACTGACAGCATCCGGGTAGTGCTTGTAAAAAGCATCAGCAATCCCAGCCGGATCCGAAATGTGGTGTTCTCCAGATGCTGCCATCAGAATATCCGCTCGCTCCACAAACTGTATGCACTGGTGCCAGCAATACAATGCTCCCAGTTAATACTTTCATATGTGAACGACACCGATTCTTCCGGTTGCCCGCCGCTATCGGTAATCGTGTGAGGAACACTGCTGTGTATACTTGCAATCCTTGCATTGATCAGTTTTATCCGATAATACAATTCGTTAATCCCAAACTGGTTGGTACGATAATACTCAAAATCACAGGTCAGGCATTCATTTTCGTTAATCGCCTTACTCAGCAACGGAGAAGATTTATCCACTGGCTTCTGAATCGTCAGTTCCTGATGGTTGACGTTCTGCGCCCGACTTAAACCGTGATTCAGTTCTGTCACCATAATCTGATCCAGATGGGCAAGCTGCGCCTTATTCCCGATGGACGCCAGCGACGAACATCCCGCTGAAATCAGCCCCTGAAGCTGTCCGTTTAATGTCAGATAAACAAGATTTGCCATAGTGTTCTTCCTTTATTTTCCTGGTTTCCCGTCCGGCGTTTCCGCCGACGGACTCTGTGATAGCAGCAACCAGCGGCTCAGCACTCCGTCCAACCGTTCGCTGATCTGTTTTTCCAGCATCCCGGTATTTAATCCCGCGGACCGCGCCTGCTGGTACTGTGTCAGCAGGTATTCCAGCGGAGCGTCCTGATTCAGCGAACGCTCAGCCTGGTAAACCACGGTTTTGATATAAGAGAGCGTGAATCCCTCTTTCGCCTGCTCACGCTGTACTAAAAGCTCAGCAAACTTCCGTAAATCGGTGCGTGTCTGCTGCCAGCCCAGCATCTGCGGGCTGTTTGCCGCCCGGTCTTTCAGGGCGTTACTCCACTTCATTGTGGCCTGCTGCTGTTGCAGGCTTTCCGGCCAGCGGCTGTCTGCCGTCCGGACCATTCGCTGACCCGCTTCCAGCGGCTGCAACGGTGAAGCGCCTGTCAGCTGCTGTAGCCGCTGCGGGTAGTCGCTCAGTTGTGGCGATGCCAGCCAGACCGTTGCCGCCCCCAGTGCCGTATCGCGTGCCGCCGCCACCTGCTGTTGCAGGGGATAAACCTGCCACCACCAGACGACAGCCGTGACGACCACACTACAGAATACCCCGGCGATAAAGCCTTTCACGGTGTTTCCCGGTTTCACTGACGCCGGGGGCAGTGGCATAGCCGTCACCCCATGAACCATCACCTTCACCTCCGGCAATTCCGGCAGTGGAGGTTCCGGAAGTATCGGAGTTGCCGGACTTTCCGGCATATACATCAGTGTCCGGACTGTTGTTTTTGCAGCCGTATCCGCCGCAGGCATTTTTGACGGCGGTTCACACCGTTTGCGCGTGTTCTGCAAAAAATAGAGCAGGTTTTCCACACGGGGGACGCGTTTCAGTTCTACCTGCTGGAGCTTGTCACATATCACCTGCAGGGCGCGTTCAGCCCGGTACAGCAGCGGCAGGTCGGCTTCGGAAAAAGACAGTTGCTGACGCAGAATATTGCCGGTCCGGGCGTTAAACCAGTCCAGCATTTCGGTCCGCGCCACCCCGCCCTGCGGCCAGAACTTATCCCATTCGCGGCCAATCAGCGCAGCCAGTAGCTCCACGCCTTCGCAGAACCCGGCCAGCCCCTGTGTACGCGTGCGCGCCAGCGTGTAGTAACTTGCAGTATGCAAATCCACGCCGTTTGATTTAAAAATGGTCAGCGCCAGCGATTCCACCAGCATCCAGTTCATCTCCGGCTGCGCCGGATGGCTGGCCTTGTTGATCTCCTCGCGCATGGCGCTGAACTCCGGCAAACCGCGAGGATCCTGGCCGGTGATAATCGTCTGAATATCCGTACTCATCGTCGTCATCTCCTCAGTACAACGTATCCGGCAGTCGGAACTGGCTGAACAGCCCGCCGGCAAACGGGTTATCTTCGGTATCGGTATGAATGCGGTAGGTCATGGTGCCGCCATCCACGCTGAAACGAGCAGTAAAGGTCCCATCCTGCACGCTGGTCAGTTGTCCCGCGCCAAACAGGCGGAACTGCGCCCACGGGCCGCTGAACGCAATGCTGCGTGTCGAGGTGTTGCCCCCCGCGCCCACCAGCGTCAGCTTGCTCTCGTTGCCTTCGCGCATATTGTTCGGCCACACCAGATGTGCCGTGTAGTTGCGCCCCTGGGCGTAATCCACCAGTTGTCCGTCCAGGTTCAGCACGCTGCGCCGCTTGTTGCCCGACAGCACCACGGTTTCCACTGCAAACTGCGCCCCCAGTCCGTTCTGCGGACTGAAGAAGATGTCGCGGATCTTCTGCGCGGTATCGAGCTGATGAAGGACATCTTCGCGGATCACCACACTGTCTTCCCCGTTCAGCCCCTGGCTGTTTTCCACAAACAGCTTCAGGTTCTGCTGATAAAACGCATCCAGCACGCCACCCGGTTTAAAGAAGCGTTCAAACGCATCCAGCGACGCATCCTCTTTCGACCGGGGATTAAACGGATAGCTATCCGCCAGTTGATCGTTGAAGGTTTTCACCACGTTGTCGCGCCAGTCCACCTCCATATAACGGACCGCTTCCACCATCACCACATGCCACGCCTGTTCCGCCAGCTTACCCACCCAGCGGTTAAGCGGCGCAGGCAGGGTTTTCGCCATCTGCCGGGTGGCGAAAATCGGATCGCTGCTGTTCTGATCCAGCCGGAGTTGCACTGCCTTCAGGGCCGATTTCCCCGGCACCGGAGCGTTCTGTATTGCCAGCAGATAGCGGTGCAGTTCAGTCAGTTGCTGATAGACGGCCTGCAGGGTGCTGGCTTTGTCCTTCTGCTCTTCCAGGGTACTGTTTTCAGGCGCAAACTCATGCCCCAGACGGTTCAGCAGTTGCCAGTCCGGCTCGGCCTGCGCCTGTGCACGCTCCTTGTCGCTCAACTTTTCAGACAGGAGCGGCGGACGGGTATTATCACGCAGTGCCGTCAGTACCCGCTGAAAAGGCTGATCGCCGCTGACAATCTGCTCCAGCGCACCGGTCAGCTCCGCCAGGTTTTCGTAATCCCGGACATTCAGGTTATCCATCCCCGCCCGCCAGGTGGCGATATAATCGCTGATATACTGCTCAATGATCTGGCGCTGAATTTCCGTCCGGTCAGCCTCGCTGTAGGTCACATTGCGCGTCAGGGCCAGCACCCAGGAGTCCATGGCGGTCAGCTTCACCAGTTCCTCACGCTGTTTCACAAAATAGCTTTGCAGACCGTAACGGGTCAGAAACTGTGGAACGATCAGCTTATTCTCGTCGGTGGCGATAAATGTTCTCTCAAACGTCGGCCCGGTCTGATCGCGCAGGCTGAGATCGGCGGGCAGCACACCCAGAGCCCGTGTTTTCAGGCTCTGGTACACCCGCTGGTAAACCGGTAGCCTGCTCAGCTCTTTCTGCGCGGCGACAACGGTTTTCTCGTAAGGTACCCACAGGCTGATGGCGTCGGCATCTCCCTGCTGGCGCTGCGCGTGCCAGTCGGTATGCGCCAGCGCATAATCAAGATGGGACATCAGTTGCGCCTGAACATCACGCTTCCCGTGAAACTGTTCACTCCAGCGTTTTGCCATAAACTGCTTCACCACCGCATCATTGCGCCCACTCTTGTCTTCCAGCATGCGGATGACGCGCAATGCGGCGAGTTTCTCTTCCGACTCCGGCGGCGCGCTGTTCATCTGTTTTACCAGCCCGTTCAGCAGGGCCGGAAGGTAACGCTGCTCCAACAATTTAAGATACGTCTGCTCCACGTAAGGCCCCACCCGCGTCCCCTGATAGAGCCCCATATCCGCCAGCCAGCTTCTGTCGCCCCAGTCACCGTAGGCCAGTGTGGCATCACGCACCGGGTTCAGCAGCGGCAGTTGCAGATAACCGCTGTCATCCATGCCCTGCGGCGGCGGCACCGCCATAAAGGACTTCGCCTGCGCCAGTACGGTCTGCCCGGCGCGGTAGTTTTCGTTATACCCATGATGCCAGCCCCAGATAAGCAGCAGTCCTGCCACCGCGCCGCATCCGGCGAAGAGACTCATCCGGTGACGAGATCGGGTCAGCCACAGGCGGTTTTCCCCGGCCAGGTTCGGCTCGGCCAGCAACACCTGCGGGAACAACTCACGGGTAAAGTACGGCGTGGTATCGACCAGCGGCCAGGCAACCATAGAACTCTGTTCCAGCCCGTACTGGCGGGCGGCGGACTGGGTAAAAATGTCATCCATCTGCCCACGCTGTAGGGAAGAGGTCAGGTAGACGCCGCGCAGGCAGATATCCTGGTGCTCACTGTCCAGTAACGCTTCCAGCAGTCGGGCAATAGTCTCCCCGCCCCCCAGCATCTGGCGGGAGAAACTGAACGCCGCACTGCGTGCCGCCGGTGCGGACTGGCTGAGCATCTGGTCTGCCAGCGCCAGGTTCATTTGCTGTCCCCAGGACTGCCAGAAGGTATCCAGCTCGCGGCGCCAGTCGTTGCGTTCATGAGCATTGCGGGTGAACGTCACCCCCAGAATACTGTCGCGCCCGTTGCGATCCAGGGCACGGAACCAGGCGGCAAACCCGGCCAGTAGATCCAGCTTGGTCAGTACGATATAGACCGGCAGACTGGCATGCAGCGCCTGGCGGATCGCCTGCAACTGGCCGCGCAACGTCTGTACCAGATGCTCATGGCGGCGTTTGTCGGCGGTCAGTAAATCCGGCAGATCCAGCGTCAGGATCAGACCGTTAAGCGGTTGTCGCGTGCGCTTTTGCAGCAACCAGTCCAGCCAGTGCTCGCGCAGGCGACGGTGTAACAGGTTGCCATCATCCGGATCCGCCAGCGCGCCATCAGTATCAAAAATCACCGCCTGCCTGCCCACATACGGCGTGATAAAGACCGGCTGGTCGGCTCCCCTGCTGGCGTCCGGCGTATAAATCACATCAGCCGGAAACCCTTCACGCAAAAATGTTGTTTTGCCGCTGCCCGACGGACCGGTCACCAGATACCACGGCAGTTGCCACAGATAGCGACGACTGTCCAGATGGCGCTGTAGCCGTAGCAACCAGCGGTCGAGATAACGCTGCTGGAGGTTGACGGCCACGGCAAGCGGATCCAGCTCTTCCTGACGCTGCTGCTTCTGCTGTTTTTCCACCCGTTGCAGGCGTTTCACCACGCTGACGGTCAGCCAGATAAGGGCCAGCAGCACCCAGACCGCCGTCGCCAGCCAGCGATTGGTCAGCGGTTTCAGCCAGTATGTCTCGTAGAACCGCCACGTCGGGCCTTTCCACCAGATCCATACCAGCAATATCCCCCACGCCAGCACCAGCAGCCAGGCCACGGATACTTTAAGTCGAGGCATCGCGGGTCTGAGCATGGACGCCAGTCCGCTGAACAGCGGGGGTGTACGGGGAGTCGGTATTCTGAACACAAAACGCTCCTGTTTTATTCGCTCGTCGTTTCCGTCGCGAGTTTCGTTTCCAGTTGTTCCAGCAACGCCGGTTCCCAGTCAGACAGCATGGTGTGCAGTCCGGCCTTAAACAGCATCCGGTAATGGTATTGTGCAAGCTGCGTCATGCCAGATACTTCCAGCAGTTGTGCCGCCAGATACTGGCGGTAAAATTGCGCTCGCGGCGTATTACCAGGCTGCTTTTCAGCCAGCACCAGCGCTGCCTCCAGCCCCTGCTCCTGCCAGCACTGCCAGACCTGCTGCGTCAAAACGTCCGTGGCAGCCGCAACGGCGGCAGGCTTCTGCGGTTCATCTGCCAGCCACAGGCGGGTGGCGTCATTGATAAAGGGCGAGCGATCGTTAAAACGCAGCGCATCCAGCTGCGGAAGTCGAGCCAGAAAATGGCGCGCCTCATCACGTATGGCCTGCGCCACCTTATCGTGGCCCAGTTGCTGCGCAACCTGTGCCGAAAGATGGTGCCCCTCCAGCCAGTAGGGCGCCAGCAGCAGGCTCTGCTCCACCTGCTGCCAAAGCATCATATCCGCACGGACAAGACGAGTCTGGTAGTCGGCAACCATATCGGCAGAGACTGCCGCCATCGGCGTGCGCCCGTCGCTCTCCGACTGCGGGGCGGAGGTAATGTTCTGCCACAGGGCGTGGCGGCGCAGGCGGTATCCCTGCGGTGATGTGGGTTGACGTTCGCAAAGAATGCCAGCCACCTTCAGCAGCGTGTCACGCCAGGCTTTATCATCATGGTTGTCGATACTCACCACAGGTGCAGGTACTGCCACAGCAGGCGTAACCGGAATGGCTGTCGGAACACTGGTGCGAGTGACGTCGCCCGCAGGTGGTGTGACAGCAGGTGAACAGTCACGAAACGCCCGCTGGTATTTTGCAAACAGGTCATCCGTGGCAGACGCCAGTTCCGGCATCCCGGACGCCTGCCAGCACTGCGCCAGCTTTGCCAGTTCGCCCAGCAGAGCATCACGCTGCTCCGGGGTGGATGTGGCAGCAAATCCACCCATGCCAGGTTCAAAGCGTTTCAGGATCTGGTCGGCAAAGCGTTTCTTATTCGCGGCGCTCTGCGGCCAGGCAATGGTCCAGTAATGGGTGACGTATTGTGTCAGTACGCTGAGTGCCAGCAGAGCATTACCCGCGTGTTGCAGGGTGCGCAGCAAATGCGACACAAGGCGAAAATCCTTACTCTCCGCAGCCAGAAGCACCAGTCCCTGTCGCTGGAGTTCCGACACATCAAGCTGCGCGTGGTTCAGAGAACCCAGCTTGACGATTTCGCCGTCGATATATTCCCACTGCGGATTTTCATCGCTGAGTTTACTGGCTAGTTTTTCTTCCGGCAGGGCTTCCAGCAGATGCGACAGCCAGACGTCCGGGTTATGTATATCCATATCGTTATTCCCCCGCCCAGTGGCAGGCTTCACGCAGCGGCGCGAGGGTCTGCGCCAGTCCGTCAATGTTAAAGGTCAGTTGTCCGGAGCCACCGTTCCCGGTCTCCAGGGTTAACGTTTCGGCACCGAACAGCTGTTTAATTTCATCTATGCCGGATAACCCCCGGCTGGCTTCCAGCAGAAAGCCGTTCTCGCGCACAAACCAGCGGGAACGGAATGCCCCCTCTTCCGTTTTCAGCGTGACAGGCAAATCACTTTCCTGGCGGGGTGACGTGAGCGCTACCTGGATCCGGGTGATATTGTCGACACAGCTGAACATCAGCACCGGACGCGGCGGCAGGCTGCCGATAGCGGGCGTGGTGATAATCACCGCCGGATGTTCACCTTCGGTACGGGTAAGCAGCAACGCCGTCGAATGTTCTCCGCGCTGCGCCTCCTGCTCAAAGGCTCTTTTGCGCGCCTCACCGTCATAGCGCGCCTTCACCAGCGCCCCGGCAAAACCGGTGTCAGGCTGAGGCGACAGAGTGCGGTCATAGCAGTCCAGACGCTCCAGGGCGGCAGGCTGTTTCCGACAGGCCGACATCGCCTCCAGCGTCACCTGTTCATCCCCGGCAAAGACCGGGGACGCTATCAACAACAAAGGCAGCAGCCAGAGGAGGGACTGGTTCATACAACCTCTTCCACCCCGGACACCACATCCTCCACATCAGCGGAAAACACGCCGTTCCGCACATCCAGGGTGATACAGGCGACAGCAGTATTCGCTGCCATCTTCTGCAGCAGCAGCAACGAGAGCGGCGGCAGCATATCGCCGTCAATAACCGACTCCAGCATGCGCGCCCCGTTTTCGGCGCGGGTCACGCGCTGCATAATTTCATCGGTCACACCCGGTGTAATCACCACCTCCGCGCCGAAGCGGATGCGCAGCACGTTGTCCAGACGGGCGAGTTTTCCGGCAATAATGGTGGTCAGCGTTTCGCGTGACAGTGGCAGATATGGCACGACTTCCATTCGCGCCAGCAGCGCCGGTTTAAAGAAGTCCGCCAGCACCGGATACAGGGTTTCCTGCATGACGTCCGGATTATCCGCATGTTCGACAATCACCTGATAACCGAGGTTGGAGGTCAGGAAGAAAACAATATTTTTACAGTCGATCAGTCGCCCTTCGCCGTCAGCCATCTCGCCTTTGTCGAAGGCCTGATAGAACAGGTTGAGCACGTCAGGGTGCGCTTTCTCCACCTCATCAAGCAGCACCACGGAATAGGGTTTCTGGCGAATCGCTTCGGTCAGCACACCGCCCTCGCCATAGCCGACATAGCCCGGCGGTGAGCCAATCAGGCGCGAGACGGTGTGTTTCTCCTGGAACTCTGACATATTGATGGTGGTGAGGTACTGACGCCCGCCGTAGAGCAACTCTGCCAGCTGCAGCACGGTTTCTGTTTTACCCACACCGCTGGGACCGGCCAGCAGAAACGCGCCAAGCGGACGCCCCGGACGACGGAGATCGGCCCGCGCAGTCAGCAGGTGTTTATGCAGATGTTGAATCGCCAGGTCCTGGCCTTTAATGGTCTCGCCCAGCCACTGCGGCAGATCGGTAATGACCGACATTTCATTTTGCGACAGGCGATTGAGCGGGACGCCGGTCCATTCAGCAATCACAGCGGCAATTTGTTTTTTGTCCACATGCGGTGATACCAGCAACTGCGTATGGTGCAGCGTATCCAGCTCAGCACTCAGAGCCGCCAGGTGTTCCACCGTAACGGTCGTCTCTACCGATACGGTATCAGCCTGCGGTAGCATGTCGTCGTTTGCCGCATCGTCCTCATCCTGCGCCTCTGCTTTCGTCAGCAATGTCTGACGCAGGGCGATAATCTCCTGTACCAGCGTCTGCTGCTGATGCCATGCGGCATCCAGCGCCTGCAGCTCTGTCTGCGCCGTTTCATACTGCGCGTGAACCTCATCGCACCGACCACCGTCCGGGCGCAGACCAATGCGGATTTCCCGTTCAAGCTGGCGGATTTCCGCCTCACACTGCCGGCACAGGGTGGTCAGCGCTGAGATTTGTTTTGGCGGCGAGGACAGATTGATTGCCACACGGGCGCAGGCAGTATCCAGTACGTCGATGGCTTTATCCGGCAGCTGACGCCCGGAGAGATAGCGTTCGCTTAACGTGGCCGCCGCCTGCAGCGCATCATCATCAATCAGCACGCCGTGCGCCTGCTCATACACCGCCGCCAGCCCGCGCAGAATAATGGTGGCTTCGGCAGCACTGGGTTCGCGTACTTTTACCAGTTGGAAGCGGCGCGACAGCGCGGCATCTTTTTCAAAGTATTTTTTGTATTCGCTCCAGGTCGTGGCGGCAATGGTTTTCAACTCGCCACGCGCCAGCGCCGGTTTCAGCAGATTGGAGATATCCAGCCCGCCCTGCTGGTTGCCCGCGCCAATCAGCGTGTGCGCCTCGTCGATAAACAGAATGACGGGGACCGGCGACTGAATCACTTCCGCCATCAGCCCTTTAAAACGCTTCTCAAACTCGCCCTTAACGGACGCGCCCGCCTGCAACGCCCCCAGATCCAGCGTCATGATATCGGTATTTTTCAGCTTATCCGGCACCTGACCGGCGACAATACGCAGCGCCAGCCCTTCGATCAGCGCGCTTTTGCCCACCCCCGCTTCTCCCACCACCACCGGGTTGTTCTTGCGGCGGCGGCAGAGAATATCGATCATCAGGTCGATTTCACTGTCCCGGCACAGCACCGGATCGAGCCGTCCCTGACGGGCATCTTCAGTCATGTTTTTTGCATAGCGGCCAAGGAGACTCTCTTCTGAACGCACTGCCGTGGAGGCCGATTTATCCGCATTCAGCATGACCGACTCCGCCGACTCCCGCGTCCAGTCGGCAAAATCCTGGCGTAACCGGTCGCGGTTAATCCCGGTCAACAACCGGGCTGTGGCAGGTGGCACATAGCGCGACGCAGAATGTAGCAGTGCCAGCAGCAGAATACCGCCGCGCAGCTCACTGGACTGCATTTCCGCCGAGGCCAGCAGCCAGCCGTCGCGCAGCCATTCAACCAGCAGCGGCGAGAACACCGGGTAGCTGTCGGTATGGCGCATGGTGGCGTAATGCTCCACCGTCAGCGCCTGTCCCAGCACGTCCACGCTGATCTCCGCTCTTTCCATAATCACCCGCAGGTCGCAGCGCGGAATGGCCAGCATCTGGATCAGCACATGGCTGACGGTGATTTCGGTGGCCTGCTGGCTCATACAGGCCGTGGCGGCCATTTCCAGCGCCTGACGGGAGAACGGGTTCAGCCGTTTAACCAGCGTGGAGATATCAATCTGAATCATGGGTATCCTTACCTGGCAAGCAGCCGGTTTAACTGGTGAAGAATGTCCTGCGTCTGGCCGTCAAGGCGCAGCAGATAAAACAGGTACACCAGGGCGAGCACAACAATGCCGCCCAGCAAAAGGTGTCTGACGGTCAGGCGTTTTATCAGCCGGTAGCGTCCCCCCTGCGCGACCTGATTCTGGTGCAGTAGCGAAAACGGCGCGTCGCCGCGCAGCGGATGCAGCACGTGATGCAGGCGGCGGTATATCTGTTCAAACTCGTCCTGACTCTGCTGCGCCACTTTGTAGCGCCCGCGAAAACCGAGTGAAAAGCAGAGGTATAAAAACTCCAGCAGATCCTGGTAACGTTTGGGTTCACGCATCAGGCGTTCAAGCAGGATAAATACCTTTTCTCCGCCCCAGGCTTCGTTGTGGAAATGGACCAGCAGCGACTGCCTGATCCACTCGTTCTTGTTTGACCAGCCGTTGCCGAGCGCCGCCTCGTCAATAAAGGTGCAGAGGATGTAACGAAACGACACAATCACGCCCGGCTCATAGCCCTGCTCCTGCAACAGTTGCTCCACCGCCTGCACGTCGGTCACCACCTGCGCAAACAGGTGTTCCGGTATGTTCAGGCTGTTCATCCCCGACAGACGCATCACCATCCCCAGCAGCGGCGTGGCGGCATCAATCATCGGATTCAGACTGTTGCCGCGTAGCGCCAGGCGGTACTGGCGACCGGAGTCCGGCTCAGATGGCAGCACGAATTCGCTCATCGTCTTATCCTCTTATCGCCCACAGCTGCATATCCAGTTCCGGGAAGGTCCCGGAAATATGCATCGCCAGCGCGCCTGCCTTCACCACGTCCTGCCATGCGGAACTGCCTTTTTCCAGCTCAAAATAGACATAGCCGTCGTGGTACGGCAATTGACGAGGAGCCGCCGGCAACGCGCGCAGCGGAATACCCGGCACCTGTATGCTGACCATATTGCGGATTTTGTCGGTGGCGGCGATTTTCGACTGCTGGGTAAACTGGAGGATTAGCTGGGCATGCGGCATCCTGGCGCGAACCGCCAGCACAAAGACACCGGACTGCAACAGGCCCGGATCGTTGACCGTGGCCAGATAGATGCCTTCGGTAAAGATCAGCGGCAGGTTCTGCGCACGCGGTTGCAGGACAATATTGAGCGCCCGACGTAGCTCCGGGATCACCGTTTTAAAAGACTGCGTCAAATCGCGATGGTCATAAGACTCAACGGCGCAGGGAAGACGGCTGTTTTCGGTGAACGTCATCAGCTCGCCCAGCAGGCTGACCAGATCCAGATAAAAGATTTCCGGATGCAGGGTATGCAGACGCGCCCGGTGCGAGAAATGCATCTGCCAGCGGTTGAGCATCTGCAACATCATAAACTCGGCGACGTCCGCGATCCCGCTCTGCTCCGGCGAGCCAATACGCTTCGCCAGATCAGCGGCACGGGTGGCGATCAGCCCCTGCACGTCACCAACAAAGCGGTTCAGTACCGGACTGACGCGCAGCGCCTGGCAGGTCGGGATGAAATCGTCATCCAGCACCAGTGCACCACCGGACTGAAAACTGCGGATACGGCACAGCGGCAGCACCACCATCGCACTAAGATCTTCCGCGCCGCTGACAATTTTCGGCCCCAGTTGTCCCAACGTCAGCGACTGCATATCGCCGTCATTGCTGTGTACATCGCGGACATCGGTGCGCACCACGCTGTAACGTTCCGAACTCTGCCCGGCGCAGCGAATGCCCTGCACTTCGCTGATGTTATGGGTGGCGACCGGCAGGGCCAGGTAAATATCGTGGCTTTCCGGCGTAGTGAGTTCCCGTGGCTGATACGGCAGCGGCAGCAGATCCTGCTCAGGAATGCGGAACACCGTACCATCCGGCAGACATCCCACCGCCCGGTCGATCATCACCTTGCCCTGCGCCAGCAGTTCGGTATTCAGCGACAGCTCGGTGAATCCCCAGGCAAAATCACCCAGCGCATCCAGCCGCTCGCGCAACATCGCATCATTATGGCGCTGCTGCTGCTGAAAGTGCTGGGGCAACGCAAACATCCCTTCCTGCCAGAGCACCCGGTTTTTCATTGTGGCCATCGTTATTTGTCCTCGGTCTTCATTTCAATACTGTTCTGGCGTACATGCACCAGCAGGCGATACTGATGCCCGGTCCCTTCCACCGGCACGATTTGCTTCCATTCACTGGCCTGGTCGTCGGAGAAATAGGCGACGATGCCAATAAACTGTGTTTTTGCATCCAGCTTCACATCCGACAGCGTTTTGAGGGTGTCCGGCAGCAAGGTGAAGTCCTGGTGGTCGAGATAGTTTTTCCCCAGCGCGTCCGGCAACGGAGTAGACGCCATCAGGTCGTAATCCGCCGCCTGAAATTTTGAGTCATCGGTCAGGTACACCAGTTGCACATCAACCGGGGCGGGATCGCCCTCGCCGTTCAGGTTGCTGTCCGGCTCGGTCAACAGCGTGATGGTGACCGCTGAAGACTGCTGTTTCAGATCCCCGACCTGAATACCGGGATCGGCGATCACCTGGCCGATCTTTTTGGTCATCGTGCAGCCGCTGACGCTGAGCGCCAGAATCAGCATGACAAAAACGCGTCTCATGCTTCCGGTTCCCGCTGCTTCTCACGCAATACCCGGTCGTACACCTGGGCATAAACTTCGTTAAACAGCATGGCGAATCCCTGCTGCCTGTCCGACGCCAGTTCGGCGTAATAGTGGCGGTACATTTCCCATGCCCCGGCATCGTCCAGCTCCCGGCGCAGCTCGTGGCTGCGGCGATACTGCACAAAGCGGCGCAACAGGCTCTGCGGCGAGAAGGCCTCCAGCATCACCCGCAGCGCTTCGGCAATCGCCGCCCGGTTGGCCTCTTCGTGGTGGCGGACATTGCGCAGGCTCTCGCGAATGGCGGCAGGCGCGGCCAGATGCACCGGACTTTTGCCTTCGGCGAACATCACCTCCAGCGCCGTGGCGTAGTCGAGATTCAGGCGCAGCGGGTTATCTTCCAGCGGGCGCAGGTGTTTGTCCGACAGACTGTTCTGGCTGTGCTGCAAATCGAGCAGCCCCTGGATCGCGGCCTGTAGAGCGCGCCCGCTCTCTTCCAGGAAGGCGTCGGCATCCTGTGAATTGTGCACGCTGAGCGAACTGCCCAACCCGCGCAGCAGCGGCGTTACCGCCAGATGTTTCTGCGCCGTTTGCGCCGCAGTAAATTCATCTTCATCACGCGGATCGGCATACACCGGGGGCAGATCCATAAAAGAGGTGTCCAGTCCACCGTTGGTCTGCAGATCCGACAACGGCACGGTCCGCTGCCCGTAAGCTGCGGGTGCGGCGGTCAGGCTTTCACTCTGTAACACTTGCAAAGGGTCGGAGGAAAAGCTGTTGACCACCGTGGACGTCAGTTGGTGACGCTGCTGCAGCCCCGGATATTCCGGCTGTCCTTCGGTAGAAATTAACGCCTCTACCAGACCGTCACGCTGCGTCACAATGCTTTCCGGCGTCGCCATCTGCTCGTCATAGCTGATGCGTTTGCCTTCGTGCAGAAAGACTTTTAATGCCAGCGCGCCCAGACTGATTTCATCCCCCTGACGCAAGCGCACCAGCCCGGCGTCAGAGGCCACCGGCGCAAGGTTGATCATCAGCCCCGGCATCAGGCTGCGCAGGCAGAAAGCGCCGTCATGCAGCACAATGGCGCAGGCACGCCCGGCAATCGATCCGGCCCGGTCCTGTACCGGCCAGTGGCACCCTTCCGCATGGCCTATCTCGCCGCCGTCACCGGAAAACAGGCATTTTGCGGCGCGACCGCTTTCCAGTTCATTGCCGTTCATTATCTGAAGCGTCAGCGACAGTGTGGAAGACTGTGGTTTTTCCTCAGCCATATATGACTCCATGTAATTTATTCCCTGATGTGGAGAGTGACGGACGGCGGCGTTTTCGGCTGCCCGATAAAGGCAGTACGGCCCAGGCAGGCGCGCGAACGGTCACCCAGTCGCATTCCCTGCGCCTGTTCCGGCGCCAGAACCAGGCGTAAGTCCCAGGCCAACTGGTCGCGAAGCAAAAACGAAATAAACATTTTCAGTGCTTGATGATGATCACCGTCCGGTAAAAATGACAGATAACGCCCCATATCCAGACCGTTAATCCGCAGCAAAAATTTACCACTGCGATCAGGTACCCGCGCACCAAGGGTAAAATTGACGCCCAGGACGGAACGTCCGGCGACATGCCCGGCAGTCCGTATTTTCGGATTACGTACCCCCAGCCTGTTTTGCTCTGACGGCACAATGGCTACCTTGCGCAGTTGCCAGTTGTCGATAGTGACATCTGGCAGATCAAAACAGTGGGAGACCAGATTGCATACCACGTCCGGCGAACGACCCGGCGTTGCCAGCACCCCCGCATAAGCCAGCATCTTGCTGTGGTTGATAGCGAGCCGGTCGCGCCCACTCTGGTTACCCAGTCCCACAAGGGAATACATGCGTTGTGAAAAGGCATCGGTTCCGCCATTGCGAAAACAAATGTAATAGCGGTACTTACGCCAGATGTGATAAGCAAACTGCGTCCAGCGATGGCTGAAAAGATCCAGAAAATCTTTCAGCCCTTCTTCATTCTGCGCAGATTCCCGCGCCATTCGGTCAAGGTAATAACCCGGTAACGGTGACTGGCTGCCGGAAAAGCCAAGAAATGTTGAGGTCAGCGTGAACTGCCCGTTATCTCTGCGCGTGAGCGATGTTAAATCACTACCAGGGAATGCAATGCTGGCATCGGATTTAAACAGTAACACTTCATCTTCCGGCTCAGCACGCAGAGAAGGTTCACTGCCCGGTTCGCCGTAACGGCGATAGAGCGACTCCAGGAGCGTATAGAAATTGATGCCGCGCACATCTGCCGGAAATATCACATCAGGGCGTGCTGACCGCTGCTCTTCCATTCCCAGACCTCCTGACTTTCCGTGTTAATAATTTTCAGGCAGTGAAATGAATTGATGCTGGCATACAGGGCAAAGAACTCAGACAGCACGACACCTAGCAGATAAACCTCACCCTCGCAGATAAATGGTGCCGGATTGATCCACAACGAGGTCGCAAGCCCCCTTACCGGAACGCCCTTAAACAATCGATCCACCGGTTGAGTTTCCATCTTCTCAATAGCATCCAGCTTTTGCTGCGACAACCGGGCCTGCTGTGGATGATGGATCCCTGGCAGATCGAAAGTACGCAGGATTTGTACCAGCGCATCACGGTCCAGAAGAGAGAGATAATTCAGGTTCATACTGGAAATCAGCGACCAGTGCATATCTCCATCCGTGACCGGATACAATGGTCGCGTCGGGCGCGTGACGTTGCTGAAGCTGGCTACGGCCGGATTCTTCCCCACGGCGACGCAGATGTCGCCAGTGTGTAATTCTGCTGGCAGCATCCGGTTAGTGCAGACCAGCGAAGCGGTAATGACCTCGCCTTCCAGACGGGACGGTTCCGGTAAGCGACCATCGGAATGAACAAAAGCAATACTATGGTCAAGGCCACGATGGAACATCGACGCTCTGGTTCGGTGATGCCAGTACACCACCTCCCGTTGGCGACTGTATTCAAGCTGGTGATTGAAACTTTCAAACTCTGGCCAGAACCGGGTTTTATTGCCATTTCCGGATAACGCTTCTGATTCCGTGATATAGCCAGAAACAGATTTAACCCGGAAAATATCATAGGTATCCGGGTGCTGATGGCTGGCTTTCAGTGGATATTGTGGTGTACTGCCATCGGGCCTGACCGGCTCCGCATGGTGAACAAACAGGTTGACGGCAGGTGTACAGTAAAGCCGCAATGAACTCTCACGCAGTTTGATATCTACCGGCAACGGCTGATTAAAATGCAGGCGCAATGTAAAAGAACCCGCAGGAAAATCTTCCGGTAATGGCGCGACATCCCGCAGATGAAAGAAAAAAAAACTTTCCGGGTAGCAAAAATACTCCTGCAACACACGGTAGCCGTTGTGGACGTTTTTAGGCCACGGCAGCAGCGCGTCACCACGCTCAAACCCGGCGGCTTCCAGCCACAATTCCGGTAACGCGATACGACGCTCACCCACTATCAATTCAGCATCCATCAGGCGCTCACTGAACCACAGATAGAGCTGATGGCGAGTATAGTCGTCGTTGTTCCCCAGCCAGAAAGTGAGTTTATTCAAATCCACCGTTCCGGGGGCTACTCCCGTATCCCTGTAAAAATCGATATCAACAATACCTTCTTTTAAGGTACTGGCGTTACGGGCATCACAGAGTTGCAACGGCTGTAGCCACATATCCCGTGCCAGAGTAAAATGACAGGCGGGAACAAAAGTATCTTCCTCGTCTGTTATTGCCCCTTTATGTCCAGATGAGCGGTTATTATTTGGGCGAGTGGTCACCAGTTCATCACGGGAAACCTGAACCGGGGCTTTGAGATTATTTTCAGGCTTATATTCAACCACCGTCATGGACGGAACCGGGCGCAGATAGTTGGGCCACAACATGCGGATTATGCCGTGCGTAAACTCAGGGAACTCATCTTCCAGTTTTTGCCGTAGCCCCCCTGACAGAAAAGCGAAAGCTTCCAGCAGACGTTCCACATCCGGATCGCCTTCCTTTTCCGCCAGAAAACGGGCCAGATACGGTTTATCCTCTGCCAGCAGTTTCCCCAGCTGACGCAGATAATCCAGTTCTTCCCGGTAATAACGTTCCTCAAAAGCCATTCGTTTTACTCCACTCTGTAGCGCTGACGGTTATCCAGCAGGATCTCCAACTCCAGGAGATTTCTGGCATCGTTAAAACTCACCTGCGCCACAATATGAAAACGTAATTCCTGCGGGGCAGCATCATCCGGCATAGCAGCGCTCACCGTCACATCAACAAGCCGGGGCTCGTAACGCAGAATGCAGTCACGGATCCCCCGGCCAATTTCCTGACGAAAATCGCTGGAGACCAGCGCATCATCATTCAGATCAGGAATGCCCAGCTCCGGCGAACCATAACAACTGCCGGAACGGGTATTCAGAACGTTTTCCAGGTTGCGTCTGATGGACCGTAACAACTGCCCTGGTGACGATAAGCGGCGCGACGATCCGACCGCATTTCCCACCCGCTCAAACAAACTGCCCTGCATCCCGATATCCCGTTCCACCATGGTGATTAATCCCGGTCCAGACGGCCAACGAGGGACAGTTCAAAACTGGCACCCATATATTTGAAATGCGGACGTACGGACAGCGACACCTGGTACCAGCCGGGTTCTCCCTCCACGTCCAGCACTTCAATTTTGGCCTGACGCAGCGGCTTGCGGCTGCGCACTTCAGTTGGCGGATTTTCCTGGTCGGCGACATACTGGCGGATCCAGGTATTCAGTTCCCGCTCCAGATCGCCACGCTCTTTCCATGACCCAATCTGTTCACGTTGCAGAACTTTGATGTAGTGCGCCAGACGGCTGATGATAAAGAGGTAAGGTAACTGGGTGCCCAGCTTGTAGTTAGTCTCCGCTTCCTTACCTTCCGGCGTGTTGGGAAACACCTTCGGCTTCTGTACCGAGTTGGCCGAGAAGAAGGCCGCGTTATCACTGCCCTTACGCATGGTCAGGGTGATAAAGCCCTCTTCAGCCAGTTCAAACTCGCGGCGGTCAGTAATCAACACCTCGGTCGGGATTTTGGCCTGCAACTGCCCCATCGCTTCATACAGATGGACCGGCAGGTCTTTAACTGCCCCGCCGTTCTGCGGGCCGATGATGTTCGGGCACCAGCGGTATTGTCGGAAACTCTCCGCCATATTCGTCGCCAGCAGGAACGCAGTGTTACCCCAGAGGTAGTCATCGTGACTGTGGCTGACATTTTCCCGGTAGTTAAAGCTTTTCACCGGATTGTCGCCCGGCGCGTACGGCTGACGCAGCAGGAAACGTGGAGAAGTGAGGCCGAGATAACGGGAGTCTTCTGACTCGCGCAGGGCGCGCCATTTGGTATAGGCAGGGCCTTCAAAAATCGCGCCGACATCTTTAATGCCCGGCAGCTCAGTCCAGGAATCCAGACCGAGAAACTCCGGTGCAACGGATGACAGGAATGGCGAATGCGCCATTGCGCTGACCGCACTGACGTATTTCAGTAATTTCAGATCTGCCGCATTATTTTTAAACGCATAATTACCGATAACTGCCGCTACTGGCTCGCCGCCAAACTGGCCGTAACCACTTGAATAAACGTGCTTGTAGAAACCAGACTGGGTGATTTCCGGGGCGAATTCGAAGTTGTCCAGTAACTCTTCTTTGGTGGCATGCAGCAGATAAATTTTAATATTTTCACGTGGATCGGTACGCTCAACCAGCAGTTTCAGGGAGCGCAGCAGTGATTCCAGTTCCTGAATCACCGGGTCGTGAAGGATCAAATCCATCTGGCGACTTGTGCGATCGTCAATATCCGCAATCATGGCGTTAACCGCCAGAATGTCGACTGACTCCGCTTCATTCTGCAACAGGGCCGAGATAAATGCGGTCACGCCCTGACGGGCAATACCATAGCTTTCAGACTCAGGCTGAAAACGACTCTGTGCCATAATATTGTCCAGCAATGACGTTCCTGTTTCTGGCGCGGCACTGACGGGAACAATTTCTTCCTGTAAAGACATAGTGAAATCCTTGTGCAAAGTTATTTCTGGCTGGCCAGACCCAGTTCCTGAATCAGCTGTTCGCGGGTTTCCTCGTTATCCAGAAGCGCCTGCAACTGAGCACGAAATGCCGGGATATTGCCCATCGGCCCTTTCAGGGCAACCAGCGCTTCACGCAACTCCAGCATTTTTCTCAGCTCAGGCACCTGGCTGGCGATGTTATCCGGCGAGAGATCGGCCATTGATTTGACTTTGAGGCTGATATCCATACGTGCGTCTGCCCTTTCGCTAAGCACTGATGGCACGGAAACATTGCGTTCAATACCAGACTGGCCCAGCACCGCGTTTAAGGTATTTCTGTCAACAGCAACAGGCTGGCGCTCATCCAGAGGCGTGTCATCCGGTCTTCCCAGTAAATCTCCGGTGACCAGCAGGCTCAGAGGGAGTTCAACCTCTGCCGTCTGTCCGTCCGTTTTCGGGACGTAGCGAATATTAATGCGCTCCTTGGGAGCTATACTTCCGTCTTTGTTATTACTCATAAATATATTCCGTCAAATTATGTTTTTACATATGTATTTGAGCCACAAAAGACTTCCTCGTTTTATTAAGGAAATACTCAAAACACGATTTTCCCCGTATTAAAAAATACATGATGCAGAATTAACTTTAGAGCGTATGATACGCCAGAAGATAGATTTTAAAACCACTTCCAAAAAAAAGAAAAGGGATATATTCATTTGTGACGACTTGCACAGAAACGAACTTTGTCCGCATGATATCCATAAATGATGCATGATGCACTGCGCAACAAACAATACACAACACCATGAATTAATTAAAAAATATTAGGGAAATAAATCTCAGCATTCATTAGGAGAATAAATCAATAAAATTACATTTAAAAACACAAAATCAGTAACGATAAAGGAAATACGAATTCAATTGGGATAAATAATATTTATTCTTGATGCACTAATGCCAAAATAAATAATAAAAGTGTCTGCAACAAGTGATGGATTAGCCTGCCATAAACATGGATAAACCCCCGATTCATTGCTATTTAGTGATCCGGGAAAATAGCAACAAAACAATTACATATACGCCAAAGGAGCTACAAAGATGCCAACCCCATGTTACATCTCAATTAAAGGACAAACCCAGGGACTGATCACCGATCGTGCGTTTACCGCTGAATCCGTCGGTAACATTTACGTCCAGGGTCACGAAGACGAAATGCTGGTACAGGAATTCAGCCACAATGTCACCGTCCCGACCGATCCGCAATCCGGTCAGCCAAGCGGCCAGCGTTCTCACAAGCCGTTTATCTTCACCGTGGCGCTGAACAAAGCAGTTCCACTGCTGTACAACGCACTGGCTTCCGGTGAAATGCTGCCAACCACCGAGCTGCACTGGTATCGCACGTCAGTAGAAGGTAAGCAGGAGCACTTCTTCACTACCCGCCTGACCGATTCCACCATTGTGGATATCGACTGCACGATGCCGCACTGCCAGGACGACACCAAACGTGAGTTCACGCAACTGGTTAAAGTTTCTCTGGCTTACCGCAAAATTGAATGGGAACACGTTTCAGCAGGCACTTCAGGGGCTGATGACTGGCGCGCACCGCTGGAAGCATAAGTCAAAACCAGCAGCATTCTGCCGTCATGGCAGGGTGCTGTTTTTAAAGTCATTAGCCACAAAAAGCAGCATCGGTACCGAGTTACGTTTTGCATATGGGAGATGGCAGACGCCGGATACTTCGGCGGTAGCGTGTATGAAAACAAGAGTAACGTTGTACTGTCATTGCACTAACGTGGTTTCCTGTCACGTCCTCAGGGAGGGATTTATGTCACTAAACGGGTTGCGTTTTACACTGAATGTGGACGGTCAGGAGCCAGACTCCTTTGCTGTTGTCTATTTCCAGTTAGTCCAGAATTTTTCACAACCATTTATACTGAATGTAAGCATCGCCAGCAGTGCATTTGACAAAGAAGCAAAAGACTTACTCGAAAAAAAGGCCACTCTGACCATCTGGCAGGGACCGAAAGTACTGCGCTACGTCAACGGTGTTATCTCTGGCTTTATGATGAAAGAAAATGACGAATGGCAGATGCAATATCATATCCGTATTCAGCCTCCCTTATGGCGCTGCGACCTGCGGAAAAATTTTCGTATTTTCCAGCAACAGGATATTAAGGCTATTTCTGCCACGCTACTGAGTGAAAATGGCGTCACAGACTGGGCAACTGATTTTAATTTTGATCACCCTACCCGTGAATTTTGTGTCCAGTATGGAGAGTCCGACCTTGGGTTTCTGTCACGTCTGTGGGCAGAAGAAGGGATTTTCTTTTTCGAGAAACCACTATCTGACGGAACATCATCCAAACTGGCACTGTGCGACGATGTGACCCGACTGAGCAGAACAGACAAAATACTCCCCTTTAACCCTAATACCACCGCTGGCATCACCACTGAATATATCAACGAGTTAAATTATGAAGCGAATATACGGTCTTCATCCATTCAGAGCCAGGATTACACCTTTAAAGTCCCTGGATGGGGGGGGCAGTACACTCAATTGGCTGAAAATCTAAACAACCAGTTCGACCAGTATGAGTTTTTTGACTATCCAGGTCGCTTTAAGGATGAACAGCATGGACAGGATTTCACTCGTTATCAGATGGATGGATTGCGTAACGATGCAGAAAAAGCCAGCGGATTCAGTAACTCCGCGGAACTCTGGCCAGGAAGTCGTTTCCAGCTTACGGGACACCCACAAAAATCCCTGAATCGTGAATGGCAGGTAGTCAGTAGTACGATCGTAGGCAATCAGCCCGAAGCCCTTCACTCCGGGAAGGGGCGCGGGACGACCATGAATAACCAATTTACAGTCATCCCGGCAGATCGTACATGGCGTCCATCCCCTTTACCCAAACCCAGAGTTGATGGCCCGCAAAGCGCAATTGTCACCGGACCTGAAGGTGAAGAAATATTCTGTGACGAACACGGACGGGTCCGCGTGAAATTTCACTGGGACAGATATCATCAAAAAAATGAGGACAGCTCCTGCTGGATACGAGTATCACAAGCATGGGCCGGTGCCGGGTTTGGTCATCTGGCCATCCCACGGATAAATCAGGAAGTCATTGTAGACTTTCTCAATGGTGATCCGGATCAACCCATTATCATGGGACGAACCTACCATCAGAATAACCGTTCTCCAGGCGATCTGCCCGGAACCAAAACACAGATGGCTATCCGTTCAAAAACATATCAGGGAAGCGGATATAACGAACTGATGTTTGAAGACAGTACGGGTAATGAGTTGTTGTCTATGCACGCCCAGAAAGACATGGATACCAAAGTATTACATGACCGTCGTACTACTGTGTTCCACGATCACACGGAAAATATCGGCAACGATCAAAAAGTCAGAATAAAAAAAGACCGCAATGTACTGATTGGCCACAATTTACGGCAGGTCGTTCTGAGCAATCAAAGAACCACCACGCTGAAAAATAAAAAAGAATTTACCGGCCTGACCAGCAGGGAGACTGTTGGGTTATTGAAATCAGTCACCGTGGGAGGGGCCTATCAGACAACCGTTGTCGGGGAGATGAATACCACCGTCGCTCTGGCGCAGACCGAAGAGGTTGGGCTGTTAAAGTCAGTCACCGTAGGTGGACCACTGACAGTGAGTTCCACCACATCCATTACTTTCACCTGCGGGGCCAGCTCCATCACGATGGATGCTTCCGGAGTGATCACCATCATCGGAACCGCCTTTGACTTTAGTGCCAAGGGACCAGTCCAAATTAACGGTATGCCAGTCGACATCAACTGAGGCGCTGAAATGGAATTTCGCAATCTCACTCCCTTCTCCGTGATGCAGTACAGAATGCTCGATCAGCAGGATGAGACATATCACGTTGTTGCATTGAAGGTTGGCTTTTCGCTGGAGCAATGCGCCGAAGGCATTTTCCAGGCACAACCACTGATAAATCCCCCCATACCTCTGTGCCTGACGGATGAGTATGAAGGTGAACTCAACGCTTCCAGAGTCTTACAGGAAAACGATCTGGCTCCCTTCAAACCGCTTTGCGACGTTATTATCAACGCAACCGTCAATGCTCCTGCTGACATTCCCGCAACAGATGTTGATGTCGGTATTCAGCTTATTACTCCAGAGGGGCAAGTTTTACTGGATAAGCGACTTCATGTCACCGGTGAGCGATTTCTGCTCCGTAACTCACTGACCGGACAGTGGTCACTTTCAGATCCCACCCCCTTCACTACTCTCCCCCTGGATTATCAATATGCCTTTGGCGGGGAGTGTCGAATCGAGAAAGAGAGTGATGCCGCCAGAAATGTACCCGCGAAAAATCAGCTTACTGCCCGTCAACAAGCCGAACACCCACAGACTGATAGCCCGCCGCTCGCCCACACCGTATGTGTAACCAATCCACAGGGACAAGGATATACAGAACGCTGGTACGTTGATGCTACCCGACTGGCACGCGTTCCCGCTCCACAGATCATGAATCAGGACCATCCTTTCGCACTAAATGAATTTCAACGCTGTCTGGATGGCAGGATGGACCCATCTGCACCTGAATTTCAACCTGCCGGAACGGGATTTTTAGCCCGTAGCTGGGAGCCAAGGCTGAGAAAAGCGGGAACCTACAATCAACACTGGCTGGATTCTCGACACCCGGGTTTACCGGGAGACTTCGATTTTGGTTACTGGAATGGTGCGCCACTGGATCAACAAATCCCCTGGCCCTCTCCAGGAGTGCGCTTTGAGCTACAGGGATTGCATCCCAGGGGCCGGATAACCGTTCAAACCCCACCACACAGAGCAGCAGTGTTACTGCGCATGACGGACGGAACCCTGACCCCACAGTGGATGAATGCAGATACCCTCATCCTGGATTTAGACAAAATGACACTGTCTATCACCTGGCGATACCTCATTAGCACCCGCGCCCCGATACGCGTCATGGAA
>NZ_SZXJ01000032.1:3862-3931 GCF_005281345.1 Citrobacter sp. wls619 | reverse complement strand
TGTAAAACGCCACGCGGAGACTCCACGCCCCCAATCCCCTATCCGGTCACTGCACAACTGTTACAGGCA
>NZ_SZXJ01000032.1:1083-3771 GCF_005281345.1 Citrobacter sp. wls619 | reverse complement strand
ACCGTGGGTAGCATCTGTGAACCACTTGAACACAGCGCCAGCGTCACAGCAGGTGGTTTTCCGATACTGCGCAATGGCGACATATGCTGGATGAATAACAAAAATACCCCCGGCGTTATCTGCGGTCAGCCCGCCATCCCACAGGTTCCGGTGACGGGGGCAAATCCGCCAGTTGTCCCGGAAACAGCGAAAGAAAAAGGTTTCCTGGAAATGCTCGGCGAGTCCTATGTTCAGGAAGCTGAGTCCAGAAGAGCAGCGACACAAAAAGTTAAAGATGTGGTGTCTGATTTTGTCACTGACGATACACCTGACGGAGTAATGAACAGTGAGCTTATCGCTACGATGCTACACGCAGGCGATATTTATAGTCGGGTCCCTGGCGCATCTGATGCAGCTATCCAGCAAATGGGCGGAGAGGCGGCGGAAACATGGAAAACGCTGAATACTGACCAGGTTAAAGGAAGTGAACTGGTTATCGGTTCTTTGCTGGGGAGCGCATTGCTGGCAAGAAATGGCTCCCAAATGGCAGCAGAAGAAGCCGGCGCAGCGACACGGTCGGCAGAAACCGCCGCCGCTGCGGCAAAAGCCACAAACGCAACGGAAGATGTCAGCGCCGCAACCAGTACCGCCACAAAAAACCCCAATTCCCCCGGTGGTCAGTTTCCTAAAAAAGGGGAGAATCCTAAAGATGCTGATGCACTTGAACAAGAAATAGGTAACTGTAGTGTTGCAGGCGAACCTGTTGATATGGTCACAGGGGATTTTCTCCAGCCTCTTTCCGTACTTGCACTCCCCGGCACATTACCGCTCAGCCTCTCCCGCTTTCACCGCACCCGTTCACAGGTCTGTGGCCTGTTCGGACCCAAATGGATGGACGAATGGTCGCGTTTTCTCGAGCTTGACGCCAGAACGGTCCGTTTTACCGATCATGAAGGCGTCACGCTGGTCTACTCCCTGCCCCACGACGGACAATTAAGAGACGCGGTTAACAGTCACATGGGCCATTACGTGCTCTCCGGTGATATTCGCAATGAACTCACCGTGTTTGACCGCCAGACCCGCCAGACACTGATTTTTGGTGAAATCAACGGGACAATACGCCGCCTGTCCGCGATCTGTGACGGCTATGGCAACACCATCAGCTTCGTTTACCAGCAGGGCCACTTAACCCATGTGCGGCACAGCGATGGTTATGAGCTGACGCTGAGCAGCCTGAACGGTCGCGTTACCACAATAGACCTTCATTCTCAGGGGAAAATACAGCGACTGGTCACCTGTCAGTATGATGACCGGGGAATGCTGGCTGAATGCGACACCTTTCAGTTCAGTCACAAAGGTTACACCTGGAGTCCGGAGAACCGGATGCTGCACTGGTGGGATGCCGACGGCACCCAGGTGGACCTGTTCTATGATGAGCAGGGACGGGTGACAGAGACCCGTACCCCGGAAGGCTATTTTAACGACCGCTTTACCTACGATGATGCGGAACGTAAAAGCCGCTATCACGACGCAGAAAGCGGCGTCACCACCTACTGGTATAACGATGACGGCCTGGTCGTCCGTGAGGCAGACCCTCTGGGAAGGGAAACACTAACGGAATGGGCGCACAGTAAACGGCAGTCTCAGACCGACGCGCTGGGGCGAACCACCACCTGGCAGTATAACCTCAACGGTGAAATCACCCGGCTGTCACTGCCGGGGGGCATCATGCTGCATTATGAGTATGACGCCAGGGGCAATCTGATCCGTTTTCAGGGTGCAGGCAATAAAATCTGGCGGTTCCACTACGATGAACACGGCGGCCTGCGGGAAATGACCGACCCTCAGGGGCGGCATTGCCACTGGCATTACGGTAGCCACGGCGAAGTATTACGGCAGGTACTGCCGGACGGTGAGACCTGGCATTATGGCTACGATCCCCTGCACCGCCTGAACTGCATCGCAGATCCGGCACAGGGTGAAATCAGGCTTGAGCAGGATATGCTTGGACGCCTGCTGACCGTCAGTGACCCGCTACAACAGCAAACCACTTACCGTCACAGCACCCGCCACGCCAGCCTCTCCGGGAGTGTCACCCACCTCACCCTGCCAGATGGTGTTGAACAGGAACATGATTACAGTGCCGGAAAACAGGTTGCCAGTTTTACCGACGGTGAAGGAAAAACCACGCACTATGAGTACGGCAGCTTTGGCCTGCTGAAAACGCTGACGCGCCCTGACGGTCAGTGCTACCGCTTTATTTATGACGGACTGACCCGACTCAAACAGGTTATCAATGCCGCCGGAGAATGCTGGACCTACACCCGGGATGCCGCTGGTCAGCTTATCAGTGAAACGGATTTCAGTGGCCGGACGCTGCGCTATGAGTACGATGCCGCCGGGCGGCGTACTGCCACACACTATCCTGACAGCCATATTATCCGTGAATATTATGACAGCGGTGACCGGCTTCTTCAGCGACAGGTAAGGCAACGGCGGGAGGGAACGGAGCAGATAATTGCCACCACCGACTTCCGTTATGACGCGGAATGTCGCCTTATCAGCGCCCGTACCCCGGATTCACGGGTGGAGTTTGAGTACGACACCGACGGTCAGGTCATCGCTGAAACCATCAACGGTCGCCGGGTGGCGCACCGCTACGACCCGCTGAGCGGCAGACCTGTCGCCTGGCAACTGGATGATGTGGCC
>NZ_SZXJ01000032.1:0-903 GCF_005281345.1 Citrobacter sp. wls619 | reverse complement strand
GTCGCCAGGAATACGACCGGGCATGGAACCTCACCCGGGTCAGTGACAACCGCTGGGGAACCACCACTTACCGCTATGACAGCAACGACCAGATAACCCTGGCCGAAGGCGGCACCCGACAGCTCCCCCGGCAGGAGCGTTTCGACTACGACATTAATCTGAATATCCGCCACCACGGTCAGACCCGCAACCTCCCGGACACCCTCATGCAGTTTACGGCACAGGAGCAGGAACATGGCCGCATAGCAAAACGGGGCGACAGCCGCTTCCGCTATGATGAAGGCGGCAGACTGGTGGAGAAAACCGTTCTGTCTGACGGCTTCCGGCCACAGCGGTGGCGCTACCGCTGGGATGGTATGGGGCAACTGGTACAGCTTATCACCCCACAGGGCGAACGCTGGCAGTACACCTACGACGCCTTTGGCCGCAGGCTCAGCAAGCGCCGCGAAAGAACCTCTCAGGGTATCGCCGGTTACGATTACCAGTGGAGCGGCGACCTGCTGGTGGCGGAAACGCCGGTTTACGCCGACGGCACCGCCGCCGTGGAGAGCAGCGTGTACTGGCTGTATGAACCCGGCGCGCTGACACCGGGAGCCAGATATGAACACGGGCAACTGCACTATGTGGTCCGTGACCATATGGGTACCCCGAGAGAACTGCTGACGGAAACCGGCGAAGTGGTCCGGGCGCAGAAGCTGAGCATCTGGGGTAAAGCGGAGCAGTATCGCTTCGGCGGGCCAGGCGCGGCTAATGATGAAGATAATGCCCCGCACTGTCCGTGGCGCTTTGCGGGGCAGTATGCGGATGAAGAATCCGGATTGCACTATAACCGGTTCCGGTACTATGATGCAGAGACGGGGCAGTATGTTTCTCCTGACCCGATAGGGCTGAGAGGCGGGTTAA
>NZ_SZXJ01000031.1:4551-4645 GCF_005281345.1 Citrobacter sp. wls619 | reverse complement strand
TGCCTTTCTGACCGCCTCTGCATCAAGAATAACGGTTTCACGCGGACGCCCACCTTTGGTGCCAAACACCACGGTTAATCGGAGTTCTCCGCGA
>NZ_SZXJ01000031.1:3994-4520 GCF_005281345.1 Citrobacter sp. wls619 | reverse complement strand
CGCAGCCCCATCAGACGGGAGAGTTCCAGTGCTGCCGCCAGACCCGGATCTTTTGCGCGGGCCATCTCCAGCACACAGTGATAATGATCCGGCGTAATAGCCAGCTTCGTACCATTACGGGATGCGCCAGACAATCCCAGCGAACGGTTGTTCAGCCGCTCACTCTGCGCCAGCCTGTCACGTCCGGCCTGTTTCAACATGCAGCGGATCGCCGCCATCTCATTTTGCAGTGAACGCTTTGTAATGCCCTGCGCCAGTCGCTCGCGGATATAACCTTCAATATGCCGCGCTTTCAGATGCTCCACCCGGCGGATCTGCACATTCTGCGCCATCACCAGACGTTCACAAAAACGCTGCGCCAGCGCGATACGATCGTGGACAGTCTTGTGACTGCCGCCCGCCAGTTTCGCCAGCCGCGTCATTTCCTGCACCAGAATCCCCATATTTTCCCCTTTTAATGATGCCTCAAATCCATAACCCAACACTGATACAGCTTCCCCCGGCGCGCAGGCCAATAGCCCCTGAG
>NZ_SZXJ01000031.1:3672-3754 GCF_005281345.1 Citrobacter sp. wls619 | reverse complement strand
CAAACGATACCTGAGCGCCGGGGCGGCAGCCGTTGAGGTGTTGTGGGGTGTCGGTTGTGCTCTCTGAGCAGCCGCCCGCGCT
>NZ_SZXJ01000031.1:1818-3555 GCF_005281345.1 Citrobacter sp. wls619 | reverse complement strand
TCCCGCTCTGCGCGGTTAAAGTGACGCACTCGGTTGGTACAGCGCTTAAACATGGCGTTTCTGGTGCAGCGTTACGGTCACGCGGCAGCAAAGCCTGGCGGCAATGCAGGCCGCAGCCCGTCAGATAAAAGGCGTCGATAATCAGCGGAGATGAGTCAGCCGGTAAATTTCCGGCAAAGAGAAGTCGCTCAGCCAGTGAAGGCCGTTGCCGTTAAGCGAAGACGATGAAGCTGTCAGGTGTATGAACGTCAGCCTCAGACGCAGATTATTTTGCGTCCCGGTAATTTTCAGAGGTCGTACCGGTAAAAGGAGCCATGCTGGCGGTGCCAGGCGCTTCTTTCAGGCATGAAGCCAAAGGGACTGTCCGCAGACAGTTTGTTGCAGGCGGGAGTCTGCGACATTATTCATGGTGCAAAAAGAAGAAACTGTTTTTGGGCTTAAAACATTATTTTCGGGTCATTTACGATAACAATCTGCCGCGCTTCGCTTGCCTTCTCCCGACCGTCTGCCAGCCAGAGCTGGCAGACGGTCGGGAGAACCTGCTTTTTTATTCAGGCTTACGGTAACCAAAGAGCCTGATATTACCGGGACCAGAAAATTCATCATTCCGGTTACATCAGGGGATGCTGACCGCTGTTCTGCCACTCCCAGGATTTCTGGCTTTCCGTATTGATAATTTGCAGGTAGTGGTATGAACCGGTACTGGCATACAGCGCAAAAAACTGTGACAGCACAGCCCCCAGCAGATAGACCTCGCCCTCACTGACAAACGGGGCCGGGTTGATCCACAGCGTGGTCGCCAGCCCTCTTATCGGGACGCCCTTAAAGAGCCGGTCCACCGGTTTCGTTTCCATTCGCTCTATCGCATCCAGTTTCTCACGTGAAAGCCGGGCCAGTTGGGGATGATGAATACCGGGCAGGTCAAAAGTGCGCAGGATCTCAATCAGCGCCTCCCGCTCCAGCAGGGAAAGATAATTCAGATTCATACAGGAAATCAGCGACCAGAGCCTGTCATCGTCGGTCACCGGGTACAGCGAACGCGTCGGGCATGTAACATTACTGAAAGAGGCCACTGCCGGATTTTTGCCCACGGCGACGCAGACATCGCCGGGATGCAGTTGTTCAGGTAACATCCGGTTGGTACAGACCAGCTCAGCCGTAACAACTTCATTTTCTGTCAGGGAAGGATCCGGCGGGTTGCCATCGGCATGTATGAAAGCGACGGTGTGCTCAGTACCGCGATGGAGTAGCGAGGTTTTTGTCCGGTGCTGCCAGTACACCACTTTCCTCTGGCCGCTGAATTCTGTCTGATGGTCAAAACTTTCAAACTCAGGCCATATCTGCCTGTTTTTACCTTTCCCGGACGCCTCCTCCGGGGCCTGAGTGTGGCTGCTCACCGACGCCACCCGGAAAATATCATACGCGTCCGGGCGTCGGCGGCTGGCAAGCAACGGATATTGCAACGCACGGCCATCGGGTCGGATCGGTTCAGCAGAGTGCATAAACAGGTTAACAGCAGGCGTGCAGTAAAGTCGCAGCGAACGGTTGTCCAGTTTGACCTCACCGGGCAGAGGATCGCAAAAATGCAGCCGCAGCGTAAAATGACTGAGCGGAAAATCATCCGGCAATGACATGGCCCCACGAAGGTGGAAGAAGAAAAAACTTTCCGGAAAGCAAAAATATTCCTGGAGAACCCGGTAGCCATTGTGGACCCTTTCAGGCCAGGGCAGCAGAGCG
>NZ_SZXJ01000031.1:1468-1630 GCF_005281345.1 Citrobacter sp. wls619 | reverse complement strand
TCCATCAGACACTCACTGAACCACAGATACAACTGATACCGGGTATAGTCGTCATCATTACCCAGCCAGAAGCTGAGCTTATTCAGATCCAGGGCATTCGGGGACACACCGCTGTCTGCAAAAAAATCAATCTCAATACCACCCTTTTTAAGGGTACTGTTG
>NZ_SZXJ01000031.1:1234-1323 GCF_005281345.1 Citrobacter sp. wls619 | reverse complement strand
TGTACCGGCTTTTTCAGCCTGCTTTTGGGCCGGTATTCAATCACCGTCATAGCCGGAACCGGACGAAGATAATTAGGCCACAGCATCCG
>NZ_SZXJ01000031.1:907-1088 GCF_005281345.1 Citrobacter sp. wls619 | reverse complement strand
GCTCTTCCAGGTAATAACGCTCTTCAAAACCCATGGTATTAACTCCCGCAATGATTAAGAGATCAAGGATGAATACTGCCGTCTTTGTTATTACCGGTAATGACATTTTTTCAGGTTATATTTGCCAGCAATAACAGAACATATCCGGAATGGCCACCGAAGCCACCATTCACTGGAATGA
>NZ_SZXJ01000031.1:529-622 GCF_005281345.1 Citrobacter sp. wls619 | reverse complement strand
AGTTATGACAACAATAATACGTCCGCAGGCGCATTTTAAAATCGTTTTTTAAAAATAATGTGTGCATTTCCTGTACTGTGATATACAACGCAA
>NZ_SZXJ01000031.1:0-235 GCF_005281345.1 Citrobacter sp. wls619 | reverse complement strand
GTATGCATTACACAGATAACAAGATAATCATTCATTACGGCAATATATAACGATAATTAACCCCCGAATGGTAAAGATTAAATAACGTCGTGAGAATCATATAAATATAATATTTATTTATATGATTTTTAATTATTACAGAGAGAAGAAACCGATATTCACAGACATGGAATATGCTGCTGAAAATATGCAGAGAAAAGCTAAAACCATTCGCAGAATATCGCATTACGTTTTA
>NZ_SZXJ01000030.1:202-2717 GCF_005281345.1 Citrobacter sp. wls619 | reverse complement strand
TGACGGATGGGCTTTTTTGCGTCTGCGTGGGATGAAAACCGCCGGATGCGGCGTCCCGCCTTGTGCCAGACCCGGAATTTGTCCATGCCCTCACTTTGCAAACATTCTTGATTTCCTCATTAGGCTGCTCCCTTTAATACCCAGTCTGAATTTCCTGTATTACTCCCCCGAAAATATCAGGATCTCCTGCAACAGTTACGTGTACCTTTATCTATTAGTAAGGGTCTATCCGGAGAATAAAGTGTTCGGAAAAATGGTATTAAACTACATGCCGGGACTGAAAAATTTATTAGCGTACGATAAAAGCTGGCTAAAACATGATGTTAAAGCCGGGTTATCCGTTGCTGCCGTAGCACTACCGGTTGCGATTGCTTACGCTGAGTTGGCGGGAGTTGGGGCTATCGTCGGGTTATATTCCTGCGTTTTGCCAATGCTAGCTTATGCGCTGTTTGGTTCTTCCCGCCAATTGATTGTTGGCCCTGATGCCACGACCTGCGCGGTGATTGCGGCCGTTGTGGTTCCTCTTTCTGCCGGAAACCCAGAACTTCACTGGCAGTTAACAATCGTCATGACTGTGATGATGGGAGGATGGTGCCTGCTTGCCAGTAAATTCCGCCTGGGTGCGCTTGCTGACCTGCTTTCTCATCCCATTCTAACGGGTCTGCTTAACGGTGTTGCCGTGACGATTATTGTTGGGCAACTCGGTAAGGTGCTGGGGATTACGCTTGATGAAGCGCAAGTGATTGAGAAGATCATTGCCCTGCCAGGCCGACTCTCAGAAATTCATTTCTTAACCTTAGGGATCTCTATCTTAACGTTAGCTATTTTAATGGCGATCAAAACGTTTCGTAGCCAATGGCCAGCACCGTTGATTGCCATTGTGATAACAACGGCGCTGGTCTGGATCACATCTGCACAGCAGTATGGTATTGCCACTATTGGGGGGGCGGGCTTTCAGCCTGGTTTGCCTGTCGTCCACTGGGGCTCGTTTAAGCCAGGTCTGGCGCGTGATTTATTGATCCCCGCACTGAACCTGGCTCTAGTCAGTTTTGTTAGCCTGATGCTGACCGCTCGCAGTTTTGCCGCGAAAAATGGATATGAAATAAATGCTGATGCTGAGTTCAGGGCGTTGGGGGTTGCGAATCTGATGTCTGGTTTATCTCAGGGGTTTGCGATTAGCGGAGCCGATTCCCGGACTGCGGTAAATGATTCCACGGGAGGGAAAAGCCAGCTGGTTTCCGTTGTTGCAGCCTTAATCATCGGAATCGTTGTGGTATTTTTCACGCAGCCATTACAATTTATTCCGGTCTCTGCATTAGGCATTGTTCTAATATATGCATCGTGGTCATTGATTGATTTACGCGGACTCTGGAATCTAAGGCGAAGAAATAAGCCTGCATTTCGCCTGGCGTTCTTCACCTTTGGTTGTGTTCTGGTTATTGGTGTTATTCAGGGGATTGGCCTTGCGGTATTGCTTGGCCTGTTGCAGTTCCTGCGCACAGTTTTTCGTCCTACTGAACACTTATTGGGAATTGACGAAAATGGGATGATTCACTCATTAGGTAATTCAACCGATGTGAAAATGATCCCCGGCGTGTTGATATACCGATTTAACTCACCGCTGACCTATTTTAATGTGGCTTATTTTAAACGCCGCGTTTTGAATTTAGTCGATGGGGCAGTGTTACAACCGAAATGGGTGGTCATTGACGCCGTGTCTTGCTTTACCTATTCAGATATCAGCGTCCTGGCAACCATTAATGAGTTAAAGCGGGACCTGAAAGGTCGACAGATTAAGTTAATTCTTGCAGGGCGTAAAACCGAGTTAACACGCTGGTTTAAGGATAGTCGACCAACAATGAAAGATGACGACATGATTCTGGCGCCAGACCTTTATTTGGCGCTCCGGTTCATTCAAAGCAAAGAAAGCATGAATGAGGATGAACCCAGCGTTGTTGAATAAACCAAATTTAGGAAAATGCTCAGGCTGGATATTGGCCGGAATCCAGACAGCGAGAAAACCAGCCCGTGGCTGATTTTGCGCAACCAACAAAACGCCGGGGCCCTCTGTTTATATCCGAACCTCATGGGGGGGGAGTGGAATCAGGTTTATAAGCAACTGATGGCGGTGAATCACTTTCCAGCTTGGCCATATCTGCCGTTTGCCATAGAAGAAAATGGTTGCCCTGGCCTACGGTTAAGCACGTCAGAAATAGAGGTGTGCCTGATACCGCTGCATTTTTCAGTACCATGATGGTTCCCTGAGAAGGTTAAACTGTCGTCATGGGTGAGGCGTTGATGCTTCGAATGGTATTTGTGGTTACACAACGCACTGGCGCAGTGACCAGAGAGGGGAGCTCCTGGCGGCGAATAATCGAATGGAGTTCGATGGAGACTCCGTTTCTCCAATAGCAAAAAACCCGCCATGGGCGGGTTTTTCTAAATAGTGGTGCCCGGACTCGGGAGCATTCAGCTATCTATTAAATTGAATTTCATCATAAATCTATTTCTGGAA
>NZ_SZXJ01000030.1:0-124 GCF_005281345.1 Citrobacter sp. wls619 | reverse complement strand
AATGTATCGTAATGACATCAGCGTTACGCATGTTGTATACTTAATATCCACAGAAACACAAGGGGACAATACAATGCCTGCCGCAAACAGCATGTCTATTAAGCGCGAAACATTAAATCTGCGC
>NZ_SZXJ01000046.1 GCF_005281345.1 Citrobacter sp. wls619 | reverse complement strand
CCTTTTGACGACCCGCGTCTGGCGCCGGGTGGTCCGGGTATAGATTATCAATACTTTGATGACACCTATTATCTCTACAGGCCAGGCAAGCATAAATCCGGTGGCGAGTATGTGGACGGCCATACCAGTCCTGAGTTTCCAGGTGCTGCGTGGGGAACGGTGGTATTTATGAAAGCATCCTTAGCCCATTTAACGGAAGGTTATAAGGCTAACTATCAAAACCTGCCGGACAAAGAACCGGAGGTGGTGGGCTATAAGGGCTGGACCCGGATGTACTGCGATATGGATGCGGGGAAATAATATGAAAGGTGTAATCAGGCTAAACGATCCGCTGGAAAATGGCGGATATGTCAATAAAGCTTCTGGTAGCAAGTTTATGGGAATTGCTGTCGCCTTAATGGGGGATACTGTGGTTTGTATTCTGCACAAAGGCACCTTCCCAATACTTGATTTTGAGCCAACCTGGACAATGGACGGCAAAGGCGTTGTTGTGGATGGTTGTAGAGCCGCATGCGGTTGTGCAATAAAAACCACACTGCCCACGGCGGGGACAAGCAAATGAGGAAATGGAAGATACCAAACAAGAATCCCTATGAAGAACCAGAAAAATTCCCGCTGAATATTATGCTGATCATTAGCTGTGCTGTCTTTCTGTTTTTTATAACATACAATATATTCAGCTGGTTGCAGGACAAGAAGGTTCCTGATGATCTGATATGGAATGCAATAGGTATCCCATCGCTAATAGTGTTAGCCATCTGGTGTGTGATGGTAATCACTTACGGCCTTATATCTTTTCCATGTTACTATGCGGGTTATCTTGAGCAGTATGGTATGAATCAGTGGAAAAACTGGGCAATACGGGCATTGCCGCTTTTAGACTATTCATCCATTCTCCCGGTGCCTGAACTGGCATTAAAAATTCAGAAACTAGAGGGTGAAGCGCCAGCAGGTTCGGCAACGCCGCTACGCATTGATATTGAAGTTGACTCAATGGATGACACCAGAGTTGATAAAGTGCTAAGGCAGTTGATAGAGCCCCTCAAAAATTCTCTTATCAGGGATTATCGGCCTTTTAATACCTGGCTGTACGTTAAAGGGGCGGATGACACTATCGGCAATAGTTTCAAGGCGGTACTGGCAAGCCTGGACATCCCCAACGATAAAGTCGGGAAAATTAATATTCTTCACGAATGCCCTGATTATTTCTTAATTAATGACTGGGTTGATTTAAATATGTCTGAAAACCACCTGCTTATTGCAGTTGAATTGCATGATGAAAATAATTCTGACTTTTTCGAAAGTGCTAATGCTTTTATTTTTACCAATACAAGTTTGCTTGAAGATAAAGACACGCCTTTATATTTATTACGCATGATGGACAGTACGCCTTATTACCTTGATGAAATCGTAAATATATATCTTTCTGCACAGCAGGTGGATGTTAGTAAAATTAAAAAATTGTGGTTCAACTTACTGGATAAGCAATCAAAATTCGTATTGTTTAGTGGGGTAGAAAACGCAAAAACGAGTATTTTAGCCGATAGTCGATATGAACTGGAGGCCGTCACTGGGCAAAGCACGGAGGTTCAGCGCTGGGTTGTCTTGGCATTGGCTGCGGATGCTGCAAAATATGGTCAAGGCCATCAGTTATTCGCCAGTACATCCGCAGATACTATTCAATCCGGCATAATAGCGGCTAAACATCCAGGATCTTGTCCGGCACTTGAGAAGCTGGATTTCCATGATTATTGGAGAGTCATAAAATTGTGCGCCATTATTTTATGGGGTTTAGGATATATATGTCTCGTGCCAATGGAAATGTTCCAAAATCACCCATGGTATACGCTTATTCCTTTAGTTATTGGTATACCGATTATTTACACGGCGATTATGTTTTTTTCTTTTATATTGAGTCATAATATAGAGGAGGAAATGGATATTTATTACTTCCAGTTTTTATGAGGTAAGCGCCCTGGCGGGCGCTCTTGTTTCTTTTACTCTCTATGTGTCAGGAGAGCATCAGTCGGTTCAGGATTTATTTCACCGTCCAACCCTTATAGCTACCGACGTTGTTTTTATCGATCATCGTCACCGGGATCAGCACGGGTTCTTTCGGCGCGGGTTTCCCCTGCAATATGTCATAGCCGATTTCGACCGCTTTGGCAGCCATCACCTGCGGATCTTGTGCCGGAGTCGCCACAAATAATGAGTTTTCGCGCTTCAGCGCTTCTTCGCCGTCCGGCGATCCATCTACGCCGACAATAAAGAATTCGCTACGCTGCGCCTGTTTTGCCGCCAGATCGGCACCGATCGCAGTCGGATCGTTAATGGCGAATACGCCGTCGATCTTCGGATTCGCCGCCAGCAACGCGGTCATGATCTCCAGCCCGCCTTCGCGACTGCCTTTGGCGTTTTGGTTATGCGACAGCACCTTGATGTCCGGGTGGCGTTTGAACTCGGTTTGGCAGCCTTCCACGCGATTCTGGACGGCGGAAACCGGCGGCCCGTTGATGATGACGACGTTGCCTTTGCCTTTCAGGCGGTCGGTAATGTATTTACAAGCCATTTCACCCGCCTGGGTGTTATCGGAGGTGATGGTTGCATCAGCCCCTTCGGCCGCCACGTCAACGGCGACCACCACGATCCCCGCGTCTTTCGCGCGTTTTACCGCCGGACCGATGCCTTTGGAATCCGCCGCGTTAAGAATGATCATATCGACTTTGGCGGCAATAAAGTTGTCGATTTGCGACACCTGTTGCCCCAGATCGTAGCCGCTGGAGACCAGCGTCACTTTGACGTTATCACCGGCCAGTTTGCGTGCTTCCAGCTCTGCACCTTTGGTGATTTGTACGAAGAACGGGTTGGCCAGATCGCCCACCGTAACGCCGATCGATTTCAGTTCTTTTGCCTGCACAAACGGAGCTGCAGCAAGCAGTGCGCCAGCACAGAGCGCGGTCACTAATGGCTTCAAACGCATACTCGTTTCCTCACGTAGGGTATTGTTGTTATACGCCTGATGGCGCTGCGCTTATCAGGCTTACGAATATGTAGGCCAGTAAGCTTGTCTATGCACTTTGATGGTGTCGGGTTCGGTATTTGTCGATCAGCACCGCTATGATGATCACCGCCCCTTTGATCACCAGTTGCCAGAAATAGGAGACGCCCATCAGCGTCATGCCGTTATTAAGCGTGGCGATAATCAGCGCCCCTACCAGCGTGCCGGTAATGGTGCCGATCCCGCCAACAAAGCTGGTGCCGCCGAGGATCACCGCCGCGATGGCGTCCAGCTCGTAGCCCATGCCTAAGTTGCCGTTGGCGCTGTACAGCCGCGAGGCGCTCATCACCCCGCCAAGACCCGAGAGCAAACCGCTCATGCCGTAGACGAACAACAGCACCAGCCAGACTTTGATCCCGGTTAAACGTGCGGCCTGCATGTTGCCGCCGACCGCGTAGATATGAACGCCCAGCGTGGTGCGGCGCAGAATGAACCAGCACACCACCACTACCGCCAGTGCAATCACCACCAGCCACGGTACCGGGCCGAGATAGTTGTTGCCGATCCACTCAAAGCTGATGTTGGAGTTGATAACCGTCGTGCCATCCGCCAGCAGGTACGCCGCGCCGCGTAACGCGGTATACGTTCCAAGCGTGACGATAAACGGCGGCAGCCCGGCGAAGGCGACCAGTGCGCCATTAAACAGCCCCAGCACCAGGCCGAGTATCAGCGCCGCCGGAATCGACAGCATGGCAAACTCAGGAATAAGAGAAACGACCATGGCCGCAACGGCGGTGGTGCCGAGAATTGAACCGACGGAGAGATCGATCCCGCCGGTCAGGATGATGAAAGTCATGCCAGCCGCCAGCACGATATTGATCGACGCCTGGCGGGTAATATTCAGCAGGTTGCTCTCAGTAAAAAAGTTTGGCGCGATAAAGCCAAACACCGCCACAATCAGGATCAGAATAGGTAAGATGCCGACCGTTTGCATCAGATCGCTCATCAGCATTCTTTTCGCGGAGGCGGATTTCGCCACCTGCTGGGAAGGGGTTGGATTATTCATGGGGCACCGCCTGATGATGGGAGTCGTTCACGCCGGTTGCCAGCGTCATAATGTTTTCCTGGGTAATGCTTTTCCCGTCCAGCTCGCCGGCAATACTGCCTTCCCGCATGACATATACCCGATCGCTCATGCCGACCACTTCCGGCAATTCACTGGAGATCATCAGGATCGCCACGCCTTTGCGCGCCATATCGTTCATGATCCGGTAGATCTCGCTTTTGGCGCCGACGTCTACGCCGCGCGTGGGTTCATCGAGGATCAAAATGCGCGGGCCGATCGCGACCCAGCGTGAAATCAGCAATTTTTGTTGATTACCGCCGGACAGCCCACCCGCCCGTACCTGAGCATGCGGCACGCGGATGTTGAGTAATTGAATCGCATCATCGGAAATGGCCTGCGCTTTTTTGCGATCGAGCATGCCCCAGTTGGCGTCACGTTCCAGCGTCGCCATGGTGATGTTCTCCGCGGCCGCCAGTTCTAAAAATAACCCCTGTTCTTTGCGGTTCTCGGTCAGAAAGCCAATACCGTGGTCAATCGCTTCACGCGGGGAGTGGATCACCACCGGTTCGCCGTCGACTTCAATCATGCCGCCGATGGCTTTACGTACGCCAAAAATCAGTTGCGCCAGTTCAGAACGTCCGGCTCCCACCAGACCCGCAAGGCCGACGATCTCCCCGGAGCGCACCAGCAAGCTGCACGGTTGCACTTTGTTGCCATCAGTCAGGTGATGAACATTGAGGCGCGCTTTGCCTAAGGGAATATCGCGCTCTTTGTTGAACAGATCGCTCAACGGGCGACCCACCATCATGCGCACCAGTTCCGCAGCATTAAGCTTGTCGCGGGTCAGGCTACCGACATACTGCCCATCGCGCAGGACGCTGACGCGATCGGAGAGTTCATAGACTTCCGCCATGCGGTGGCTGATATAGATAATCGCCATTCCTTCATCGCGTAGACGCATGATCAGTTCAAACAGGCGGTGTGTTTCACGTGAGGAGAGGGCGGCGGTGGGTTCATCCATCACCAGGATGCGGCTGTTACGGTGCAGGGCGCGGGCGATTTCGACCTGCTGCTGTTCGGCGATGGTCAGCGTCATTACCCGGTCGCTGGCCTTAAACTGGGCACCGAGTCGGTCGATAACCTTCTGCGACTGCATCACCATCTCTTTGCGCTGGACCAGACCACCGCGCGATAGCTCGCTGCCAAGAAAGATATTTTCCGCTACCGTCAGGTTTGGCGCGAGCTGCATCTCCTGATAAATCAGAGTAATGCCTGCACTTAATGCATCCTTTGGCCCACGAATATGAAAAGGTTGTCCGTCAATCAGGATCTCGCCGCTGGTGGCGGTATACGCCCCCGCGAGGATCTTCATCAGGGTGCTTTTCCCCGCGCCGTTCTCGCCCATCAGAGCATGGATCTCACCCGGCCAGACCGTTAAATCGACCCCTTTCAGCGCGTAAAATTTGCCAAACGCTTTGGCAATGTTGCGCATTTCCAGAACCGGTGTCCTGCTCATCGCGGATCTCCTGCGGGGTGGCCGATATCAGCAGTCCATCACAGGAATGTAAATGCAAAATGTCAGAAGCCGTTCATATTTGTCATATTGCGATTTTTCTTCATGGAGCGTGATATGCCGCAACCAGGACGTCACTTTTTCGCCAGCGCGCGCGGGCGATTACTGTTTTTCAACCTGCTGGTGGTGGCGGTCACGTTGATGGTCAGCGGCGTGGCGGTGCTGGGTTTTCAGCATGCCAGTCAGATTCAGGAGCAGGTGCAACAGCAAACCGTTGATGACATGACCGGCAGCATGAACCTGGCGCGCGATACAGCAAATGTAGCAACGGCGGCGGTGCGGCTCTCTCAGGTGGTGGGGGCACTGGAATACAAAGGTGAAGCGGAACGTCTGCAGGAGACGCAACGGGCGCTGAAGCATTCGCTGGAACAACTGGCCGCTGCGCCGCTGGCACAGCAGGAGCCGGGGCTGGTTGAGCGTATTATTCAACGCAGCAATGAGCTGCAAAGCAGTGTGGAAGGTATGTTGCAGCGCGGGCAGCGGCGGCATCTGGAGCGTAACGCGCTACTCAGTTCGCTGTATCAGAATCAAAGCTACTTACGCCATCTGCAAAAGTTGACTGACGCACAGGATGACGCGCTGCTGGATCAGATGGATCGCTTAATTATCGCCGCCATTGAAACACCTACGCCACGATCGGTGGTCAAACAACTGGATGGCGTGATGCCCTCGCTGCCTCTGCAAGCCAGTAATCTGCTGATTAGCCGTATTCTCAATGATTTCAATCAGGAACTGCATAAGCTGGAGCCGCTTTCTGCCGCACTGGAACAAAGCGATCTGGCGATCAACTGGTATATGTTTCATATCAAAGCGCTGGTCGCCATCCTCAACAGTGATATCAATCAGTATGCCTCGCAGGTGGCGTTAATCTCCGAACAGCGGGTGGCGCAAAGCCATCAGGAATTGCAATCCGGCGCGTTGTTTATTCTGGTCTTTGCGCTGCTGGCGGTGGTGATCACCGGTTTTGCCGGGTGGTATATCTACCGTAATCTCGGTTCCAACCTGACGGCCATTTCACGGGCGATGACCCGGCTGGCGCACGGTGAATCGGATGTCAGCGTCCCGGCTCTGCAACGCCGCGACGAGCTGGGAGAACTGGCGCGTGCCTTTAGCGTCTTTGCTCGTAATACGGCGTCGCTGGAGCACACCACCCGATTGCTAAAAGAAAAAACCAGCCAGATGGAAATCGACCGCACCGAGCGTCAGGGGCTGGAAGAAGCGCTGCTACATAGCCAAAAGCTGAAAGCGGTGGGGCAACTTACGGGTGGATTAGCGCATGATTTCAATAACCTGCTGGCGGTGATTATCGGCAGCCTGGATCTGGTGAACCCAGATTCGCCCGATGCGCCGCGGATTCATCGGGCGCTAAAAGCGGCTGAACGCGGGGCGCTGCTGACCCAGCGGCTGCTGGCCTTTTCGCGCAAACAGTCTTTGCATCCGCACGCGGTAGAGCTGAAAACGTTGCTGGAAAACCTGGGCGAGTTGATGCGTCATTCGCTACCCGCCACATTGACGCTGGAGATTGAAGCCCAGTCACCTGCCTGGCCGGCGTGGATTGACGTCAGCCAGTTGGAAAACGCCATTATCAATCTGGTGATGAACGCCCGTGATGCCATGGACGGGCAGACGGGCACGATTAAAATCCGTACCTGGAATCAGCGGGTTACGCGCAGCGATGGGCGTAAGCAGGATATGGTGATGCTGGAGGTTGCCGACCAGGGTAGCGGCATGTCGCAGGAGGTGAAAGCGCAGGTCTTCGAACCGTTCTTCACGACCAAACAAACCGGTAGCGGCAGCGGGCTGGGATTATCAATGGTGTACGGCTTTGTGCGTCAATCTGGCGGTCGCGTAGAGATCGAAAGCGCGCCGGGGCAGGGAACCACCGTCAGATTACAGCTTCCTCGTGCCGTTGTGCCTGTGCAAGTTCCGGTTGAACCGATAGCAGAGCATCCTGCGACCCGCGGCGAGAAGCTGATTCTGGTGCTTGAAGATGAGGCCGATGTGCGTCAGACGTTGTGCGAACAATTACACCTTTTGGGCTACCTGACGCTCGAAGCCGCTAACGGCGAACAGGCAATGCATATGCTGGCGGCTTCAGCAGAGATTGATATTCTTGTCAGTGACTTAATGTTGCCTGGCGGATTGAGTGGTGCGGATGTGGTCAATCATGCCCTGAAGCATTATCCCCAACTGAATATTCTGCTGATTAGCGGCCAGGATTTACGCCCGGCGCATAATCCGGCGTTGCCGGATGTGGCGCTATTGCGTAAACCGTTTACCCGAGGGGAACTGGCCCAGGCGCTGCGACGCGCATGTAATTGAGATTCCTCCGCTACTCGCGTCAAAGCACTTTGATTACCGTGGGGTCAGTTTCTTTATGAGGCTGGTTTTATGAAACGCTCCCCGACGCTCTTTTTATTCAGTTTGTTGATGTTGACGACGATTTCGGCGCATGCAGACATTATTGATGACGCCATTGGCAATATTCAACGTGCCGTCAGCGATGCCTATAATCCGGATAACAATCGGGATTATGACGACTCACGTGATGATGGCTGGCAGCGTCAGATGAGTGACGATCGCCGTAGGCAGTACGACAATCGTCGTCGCCAGTTCGAAGACCGCCGTCGTCAGTTAGACGACCGCCAGCGGCAGCTCGATCAGGAACGTCGACAGTTAGAAGACGAAGAACGCAGAATGGAAGAGGACTACGATCGTTAGCGCAATCTTTCGCTGGCAAGGTTATAGACTTCACTACGCTCGCGTTTACCGACGGCAACGACCGCGATGACCAGGGTGTCGTCAATGACTTGATAAACAAGACGAAACCCTGATGTTCGTAGTTTGATTTTGTAGCAATCTTTTATTCCCCTGAGCTTTGCTGAAGGAATATGCGGATTTTCACAGCATTTCTTTAGTTTTTTGGCAAATTGCTGCTGAATGGCTTTATCAAGTTTTTGCCATTCTTTCAGCGCATCTTCCCTGAACTTTACCGTATAACTCATAAGTAGCTGTCCAGATCCACATCCACCAGGGGTTGTTGGCTACGTTCATGGACTAATTTAACCAGCTGTTGATCGTCCAGCGCATCGAGCATTTTTTCGTAAAGCTCTGCTGGCACGCAATAAAAAGCGGGCTGGTTACGGTTCAGAATTGCGACCGGAAACCCATCTCCTGCGCTAACCGTCGCCATCGGGTTCTTTTTTAGCTCACTCACACTCGCGGTGGTATCGCTTAAAATAATATGCGGCATAATCGCTCCTAAAGACCATTTAACTGGTCTTAATATAGGATTTAAGAGACCTGTTAACAAGTCTTATTGTCCGGGAAATTACTCCAGCACAATCTCCATTCCGTCATATCCAGCCTCAATCCCTGCGGGAAGTGGATTTTCCATCATCCACAGGTCGAACTGATGACTGATGTGCGTCAGGATCACCCGCGGGCAGCGGATAACCTCGTTTAGGGCGATGACGGTATTTACATCGCTGTGATTGCGTGGCGGCTCGGCGCGTGGGGCGTGGCTGCAGTCGATGATAATCACTTGCGGCTGGTTATTGTGCAGAAACTTCAGCGTCTTGTCGGGAAGCCCGGCGGTATCCGAGAGCCATGCCACGCGGCTGTGCGCGGTTTCCAGCAGATAGCCGAACGTCAGCTTAGAGTGGTTGAGCGGTAAAGGGGTCACCTGCAATCCCTGTAAATCGAACACCACAAACGGCGCGACGGTCTGGCTAAAATCCAGAATGCCGGGGTGCTTAAACAGATCGTCGCAGCCCTGTTCATCCGGTGGGCCGTACACCGGGATTGTTTTTCCCACTCCCCAGCGCAGCGGAAACAGTCCCTGTACATGATCCATATGATAGTGAGTGAGCAGGAACTGCTGGAAACTGCCTGCCGGCCAGTCGTCCATCAGATGGGGGATCCCTGCATCCAGGAGCGTCACCGCGTCGTTGAATTTGACCACGCCACTGCAGGGGCGTCGGCGGTATTGCGTCTGTAAACGTGCTCGCTGGCAAGCGGCACAGTTGCAGCCAAAAGCCGGTACCAACTGTGCGCCGCCGGTTCCTGTAAGCGTAATGGTCAGACTCATCGCATCCCCCTACAACGGCTTGGTAAAGCGAAAATGGCTCTGCGTATAACCTTCTCGGCGGTAAAAACGATGCGCATCAAGGCGCTGCGTGCTGGTGGAAAGCTCGGTCATTTCCGCCCCCGCTTCGCGCGCGGTGGCTTCGGCCCAGGCCAGCAACTGGCTGCCTACCTTCAACCCCCGAGCCTGTGGCATCACCACCAGTTCCTGAATCTCACCAATCCAGTTAGCGTGGTGCAGGTGAAACTGCAAATGCAGACCGATCAATCCGATAACCTGTCCGTCAAGCAGCGCCAGTTGGTAGTGCATATTGGGGTCTTGCAGATTTGCTATATACCCGGTGCTAAAGGCCTGGTGGTCGAATTTACCCTGCTTCAGTTCGCAGACCAGCGCGTAAACCGCATCGGTGTCATACAGCGTAGCGCGGCGTAATTCACAGACAGACATGTTTCTTCTCCTTGCGTCCCATCAGGGTGAGCAGTGTATCGACTGACTGTAGCAAACTTCCATCGTTATTCAGGACGTGGCAGTCGTAAGGCGCGTAGCGGGCCGCGCGTTCAAGGCGGGCAGCGATTTCCGTTTCGCTTTCCCGTCCGCGTGCCTGCAGACGTTGGCGTAAAATCGCCGGAGAAACCTGTAAGCAGATAGGCGTTAAAGCCGTGCCATAGCGTGATTGCGCCTGCGGCAGATGGGCGCGTGAACCGTTGACCACCACATCAAAACCCGCATGCAGCCAGAGGTCAATTTCCACGCCGACGCCGTAGTACAAACCGTTGGCATGCCAGCTTAGCGCCAGCAGGTTTTGCCCGGCACGGGTAAAAAACTCTTGTTCGCTGAGGGCGATGTGGTTTTCATTCCCGGCGTTGGCCGCCCGGGTGATGTAGCGATGTGCCACCAGCAATTGTGCCGGTTCCTGTTGGCGGAGTTCCGCCAGCAGACTGTCCTTTCCGGAGCCGGATGGCCCCATCAGCCAGATCAGTTTACCCATAGTCAGAATACCCTTTTGCCCTGACGCCAGACGTGGTCGATATGGATGTTGCCGCCTTTGCGGTGCGCCAGCACCAGATCTGCGCGTTTTCCTTCGGCAACCACGCCACGGTCGTCAAGATTCAACGCCCGTGCGGGATTACGGGTCACCAGACGAATCGCCTGTGGCAGCGTAAAACGGTTGGTATCGTCATCTGCGACACGAAATGCTGCGTCGAGCAGACTGGCGGGGTAGTAATCGGAAGAGAGGATATCCAGTAACCCCAGTTCGGCCAGCTTATGGGCTGCTACGTTGCCGGAGTGCGAACCGCCGCGCACGATATTCGGCGCGCCCATCAGCACGTTCATGCCATGCTGGCGCGAGGCTTCGGCGGCTTCGAACGTCGTGGGAAATTCGGCGATCACGCTGCCTAGTTGATGCGATTCAAGGACATGATCGTGGGTGGCGTCATCGTGGCTCGCCAGTGCAATCTGCCGTTCACGACACATCTGTGCGATGGCGGTGCGGTTGGGTTGTGACCAGCGAGCCGCCAGGGCGAGTTGCTCTTCTTCATAGCGGGCCATCTGCTCGTCGGTCAGCGAATACTTGCCCTGATAATACTCGCGGTACTTCTCGCGATTGGCGAACTGACGCTGACCCGGTGAGTGATCCATCAGCGACACCAGCGTTACCGGCTCACGACCGACCAGCTTTTCAAATAGCGGCAGGGTGGTGTGGTGCGGCAGCTCGCAGCGCAGATGCAGACGGTGTTCGGCACGGTTGACCCCGCGCTTTTGCGTCTCTTCCACCGCATTGATCATTTTTTCCAGGTTTTCCAGACGGTCGCCACCGTCGCGCACATCGCCAATCGCCACCGCGTCCAGCACGGTGGTAATACCGCTGGCAACCATTAAAGCATCGTGGCTGCTCATTGCCGAGTGGGCAGGCCAGTCTACCTTCGGGCGCGGGGTGAAAAACTTGTCGAGGTTATCGGTATGCAGCTCGATAAGCCCCGGCAGCAGCCAGCCGCCTTCACCGTCCAGCGCTTCAGGCAGCTGGCTTTGACTTTCGGCAAAAGTGCGAATAACCCCACCTGCAATTTCCAGCGATCCTTGCACCACCTCATCTTCCAGCACCAGCTTTACATTGTTGATAATCATGCTGTTGTTCCCATCAGGTGCAGACGATCCGCGACGCGGTCGCGCACGGTTTGATCGTGAAAAATGCCGACAATTGCCGCGCCGCGGGCTTTTGCTTCTTCAATCAGCGCCACCACGGCGGCGCTGTTTTTGGCGTCCAGCGAGGCGGTAGGCTCATCGAGCAGCAGAATGGGATAATCGACAATAAACCCACGGGCGATGTTGACGCGCTGCTGTTCGCCGCCGGAAAAGGTTGATGGCGCGAGATGCCACAAGCGCTCAGGAACATTCAGGCGGGTAAGTAGGTTCGCGGCTTTGGCTGCACATTCCTCACGGGATACGCCGAGATCCAGCAGTGGTTGCATCACCACATCCAGCGCGGAAATCCGTGGGATCACGCGCAGGAACTGACTTACCCAACCGATAGTTGAACGACGGACCTCCAGCACTTTACGCGCCGGGGCCTGCACCAGATCGACCCATTCATCGCTGTGGCGGATGTGGATGTGTCCTTCATCCGGCAGGTAGTTGGCGTACAGCGAACGCAGCAACGTGGATTTGCCGCTGCCCGAGTGACCGTGCAGCACCACGCATTCGCCGTTTTTAACGTCCAGAGTCGCGTTTTGCAGCACCGGCAGACGCACGCCGTTTTGCTGGTGGAGCACGAAGGTTTTACTGACATTTTCAACGCGGATCGCGTTCATTTTTAGCCTCTTTAAACATTTGTGCGTTCGATTGCCTGATGGCGCTGCGCTTATCAGGCGCAACCAATGCCGCTCCGTAGGCCGGATAAGGCGCAGCCGCCATCCGGCAAAACAAAAAATCAGTTCTGCAACACCGACGACACCAGCAACTGGGTATACGGATGATGCGGATCGTCGAGCACGCGATCGGTTAACCCACTTTCCACCACCTGGCCCTGTTTCATCACCAGCAAACGGTCGGCCAGCAGGCGCGCAACGCCCAGATCGTGGGTGACAATCACCACAGCCAGATCCAGTTCCACCACCAGGCCGCGCAGCAGGTCCAGCAGTTTGGCCTGTACGGAAACGTCCAGCCCGCCGGTGGGTTCGTCCATAAACACCAGTTTGGGGTGGGTGACGAGGTTACGGGCGATCTGCAAACGCTGCTGCATGCCGCCGGAAAAGGTGGTCGGCAGGTCGTCGATACGCGAGGCGGGGATCTCTACCTCTTCCAGCCAGCGCTGGGCGGTGGCGCGGATGTCGCCGTAGTGGCGAGCCCCGGTGGCCATCAGGCGTTCACCAATATTGCCGCCTGCGGAGACCTGACGGCGCAGACCGTCCAGCGGATGCTGGTGCACCACGCCCCATTCCGTGCGCAGCAGGCGGCGACGGTCGGCTTCGTTCATGCCATACAGCGAACGGTTCTGATACAAAATCTCACCGTTTTGTGGCGTCAGCCGTGAAGAGATCGATTTCAGCAGCGTAGTTTTACCGGAACCGGATTCCCCAACGATACCCAGCACTTCGCCAGGCCACAGGTCAAAAGAGACATCGCTGAAGCCTTTGCCCGGCGCGTAAAGATGGGTCAGGTTGTTGACTGAAAGCAGCGGTTGCGTCATTTGCTGAGGGCCTCGCTCTGTTGGCGGCAGTAGTCGGTGTCGGAGCAGACAAACATGCGTTTGCCGCTGTCATCGAGCACCACTTCGTCGAGATAGCTATGGGTTGATCCGCAGATGGCGCAAGGTTCATCCCAGCTCTGCACGGTAAATGGGTGATCGTCGAAATCGAGGCTTTCCACCCGCGTATACGGTGGTACGGCATAGATACGTTTTTCGCGGCCTGCGCCGAACAATTGCAGGGCTGGCATCATGTCCATCTTCGGGTTGTCAAATTTCGGGATGGGCGACGGGTCCATGACGTAGCGGTCGTTAACCTTCACCGGATAGGCGTAGGTGGTGGCGATATGGCCGAAGCGGGCGATATCTTCATACAGTTTCACCTGCATGATGCCGTACTCTTCCAGCGCGTGCATGGTGCGGGTTTCCGTTTCGCGCGGTTCGATAAAGCGCAGCGGCTCAGGGATCGGCACCTGGAAGATGATTATCTGATCTTCCACCAGCGGCGTTTCCGGGATGCGGTGGCGGGTCTGGATCAAGGTCGCGTCTTCCGTGCGCTCGGTGGTGTTCACCCCGGTCACACGCTTGAAGAAATTACGGATCGACACGGCGTTGGTGGTGTCATCCGCGCCCTGGTCAATCACCTTCAGTACGTCCGGTTCGCCAATCACGCTGGCGGTAAGCTGAATGCCGCCCGTACCCCAGCCGTAGGGCATCGGCATTTCACGTCCGCCAAACGGCACCTGATAGCCGGGGATGGCCACCGCTTTCAGAATGGCGCGACGGATCATGCGTTTGGTCTGCTCATCAAGATACGCAAAGTTGTAGCCGGAGAGGTTAGTGGTCACGGTCGGCCTCCTGTTGCAGGCGTTTAAGCAGTTCCAGTTCGGCCTGGAAATCGACGTAATGGGGAAGTTTGAGGTGCGAAACAAAACCCGCCGCCTCGACGTTATCCGCATGCGCCAGCACGAACTCTTCGTCCTGCGCCGGTCCCGTGACCGTTTCATCGTAGTCGGCTGCCTGTAGGGCGCGGTCTACCAGCGCCATCGCCATCGCTTTACGTTCGCTCATACCGAACACCAGTCCGTAGCCGCGGGTAAAATGGGGGGATTCGTTTTCTGGCGCGACAAAGCCGTTGACCATTTCGCATTCGGTCATCAGCAGTTCGCCGACGTTCACTGCAAATCCCAGCTCTTCCGGCACGGTTTCCAGTGCCACATAGCCGCTGCGGATTTCGGCGGCAAACGGGTGGTTGCGCCCGTAGCCGCGCTGGGTGGAGTAGGCCAGCGCCAGCAGGTAGCCCTCGTCACCGCGCATCAGCTGTTGCAGACGTGAAGCACGTGAACAGGGGTACACCGGCGGTGTGCGGGTGATGTCGTCGGGTGTCGCGCCATCATCCTCTTCACGTTTTGCCAGTCCTTGATTTGCCAGCAGAGAAAAGACGTGCGGAGAGGCGCCCTGCGTATTTTCCGCGCTGCGCAGCGGTGGCGTTTCACCATTGGCCAGCAGGGTAAAATCCAACAGGCGATGGGTGTAATCGTAGGTGGGGCCTAACAGCTGTCCGCCGGGAATGTCCTTATAGACCGCAGAAATTCGGCGCTCAAGGCGCATTTCTGCGCTGTTAATCGGTTCACTGACCGCCACCTTTGCCAGCGTGGTGCGGTAGGCGCGGAGCAAAAAGATGGCTTCGACGTTATCGCCGCTGGCCTGCTTCAGCGCCAGTGCCGCCAGCTCGCGGTCGGCAATGCCGCCTTCGGTCATCACCCGGTCGACGGCCAGGTTCATCTGTTGTTCGATTTGCGCCACGCTCAGTTCAGCAATGCTCTCATCGCCCCGGCGTCGACTTTCCTGCAGGGCATGGGCGTTGGCTATCGCCTTTTCGCCCCCTTTGACGGCGACGTACATCAGCACACCTCCACATGGGTGGTTCGCGGAATAGCCAGCAGACGTTCGCCGCAGGTGAGGATCAGATCGACCCCCAGCGGGAACGGATGCGGGCGCTCGGTAAGTTCGTGAATCAGGCATTCCGGCAGTTGTGGCGCGATCATGCGCTCTTCGGCGATGCCCGCGCCGGTCAGACGCAGCATGCGTCCGCCGCTTAAGCCAGAGATCTGCACAATCAGCGTGGCGCTGCTCTCTGGCGCGACGGCGGAACCGGCGGAGAGGGCGTTAAGCTGTTCGCTGCTGATGCGCTCGTCGGCGACGGCAAAGGCTGCCTGTTGCGGCTGCTCCACCAGCGGCGCGTTGGTGTGAAAACGCAGATTCTGCCGGGCGATATCGTTATCTATCGATGGCGCCAGCCAGACCGGCGTGTCGCCATCGACCAGGGTCAGCAGCACGCTGGTGGTGGCCAGACCCAGCGGCTGCCAGCCGTGTTTCAGTTGATGCAGGGCGACGATTACGCCCGGTTCGCTCATGGCCTTCAGCAGACGACGAAAGCTCTGCTGAGCATCCTGAACGGGTAAATTAAAGGCGGTTTGTAAGGTCATGCGTTATCTCCGCGTACCAGCGTGAAGAAGTCGACCCGGCTGGCGTTGACTTCGGCACGGCGTGCGCTAATCAGCGCATCGCGTTCCGCTTCCAGCGGGGCAATTAAGGTTTCCATCAGGTTCTGGAAAGGCGTCTGTTCCTGCAGCAATGCGTCAATTACCGCGCACTGCTCGGCGTGTTGTTTATTGCGACCCAGCAGGTAGCTGTAGCCCAGCGTGCCGCTCTTCAGGCGTACCACTGCGCGGGTAAGCGTGGTGTCGCCGGCAAAGAAGCGATTACCGGTGCCGCCCATGCGGGCCTGGATCTGCATCAGTCCGCTTTCCGGGGCGCGGATAAGCTCATAGTCCGGCGTCAGTTTGAGCGCGTTGATGCGCGCATTCAGGGCATCGGCCTTGCTGTAAGCCAGCGCGCGCATCCAACGCTGGCGAGTGGCGGTATCGAAATGCATTCAGTGCTCCATGGTGAATTCGATCATGTCGGCGCGGGTCAGGCTGACGGAATATTCCGCGGCCTGTTCTTCGCCTTCACGGTGGTTCAGGGTGCGCACGCACAGCAGCGGCGCCATATTGGGGATTTCCAGCACCTTGCTCTCTTTGGCCTGTGCGCGGCGGGCGCTGATACGCGTTTGCGTGCGTAGCAGCGTCAGGCCCGACTGTTCGCGCAGGTAGTCGTGCAGTGAGCCGTGGTTAAAGCCCTGCAACAGCGGCCAGAGAGTGAGGTCGGAAAAATAGTGGTCGATTTGGCACAGGGCGATGCCGTTGACCCGGCGCAGGGTGCGCAGGTGAATCACGTTATTGCCCTCGTTAATGCTCAGCGCTTCAGCAATGTGGCTGGAGGCCGGACGCAGCACCGCCAGCAGTTTTTCGCTGGTGGGGTGGCTGCCCTGGTCCAGCAGGTTCTGGCTGAAGCGTGCCTGGGCATTCAGCGGATAGTCGAACGGGCGCATCAGCACCAGCACGCCCACGCCCTGACGACGTTGAACCCAACCGCGCTCAACCAACTGGTCAATGGCGCGGCGCAGGGTGTGGCGGTTTACCTCGTAGCGCGCGGCCAGTTGATGCTCGGCGGGCAGGTAATCACCGCAGCGATAATGTTGACGAAGCTCCTGCTCAAGTCTCGCGGCAATTTCCTGATAACGCGTTGGATAACTGGTCGGATGTGTAGACAAGTGCATAGCAATCAATGCCTCGCTAATCAGATAAAGTGCTTACGCAAACGCTGGGAGAGGAAATCCAGCAGACTGACTGTGACGATGATTAACACCATCAGGGCGCAGGTTTGCTGGAACTGGAAGCCGCGAATTGCTTCCCATAAGGTCACGCCGATACCACCGGCTCCCACCATCCCGACCACCGTGGCCGAACGAACGTTGGACTCAAAGCGATACAGCGAGTAGGAGATAAGCAGCGGCATGACCTGTGGCAGAACGCCGTACAGAATCTCTTCAATCTTGTTGGCTCCGGTGGCGCGAATGCCTTCTACCGGACCGGGTTCAATGGCTTCTACTGCTTCGGAAAGCAGCTTGGAGAGCACCCCGGTGGTATGGATAAACAGCGCCATCACCCCGGCAAACGGACCCAAACCAACGGCGACCACAAACAGCATGGCGAAGACCATTTCGTTGATGGCGCGACAGGCATCCATCAGGCGACGCATCGGCTGGTAAATCCACCACGGCACGAGGTTATCGGCGCACATCAAACCGAAGGGAATCGATAGCACAACGGCGAGGGCAGTCCCCCAGACGGCGATTTGTAGGGTGACGGCCATTTCGCCGAGATAGTCCTGCCACTGGCTGAAGTCCGGCGGGAAGAAGTCGGCGGCGAAGGTTGCCATATTGCCGGAATCCTGGATCAGCGTGAGCGGGGCCATTTCGGCCCCTTTCCACGAGACCACCAGCACGGCGAGCAGAATGGCCCAGCTCAGCAGCGAGAACCAGCTACGCTTGGGTGGGGCGACGGTGATGGTTTGCATGTTTAGCTCCGTGCGTCGGTTATTGCCGGATGGTGGCGCTTGCGCCTTATCCGGCCTACGATGTCCTGTAGGCCCGGTAAGCGAAGCGCCACCGGGCATCAGGGTTACTGCACCGCTTTGGTGACGCTGGTCATGGCGCCCAGCGCGGCGGTCAGACGGTCGAGATCATCAAGCTGTGCTTTCAGCGCCGAGGTTTTGCTGGTTTTCTCTTCCTCGTTCAGCCCTTTGTTGTCCTTCACGCCCTGCATCTCTTTAAACAGCGCCAGTTGGCGAATCGGCACCAGTTGCAGATCGCTGGAGGCGCGGAACGGTGCCCAGCCCAGGCGTTCCAGGACGGTTTTCTGCTCCGGCGTTTTGCCGTAATTCATAAAGAAGTCGTACACCTTGTCCTTGGTGGCTTCAGAGAGGTTCTTACGCCAGACAATCGGATCGCCTGGGATCAGCGGTGACTTCCAGATAACCTTCAGCTCTTTCAGCTTGTCCGGCGCAGAAGTTTTCAGCTTGTCGAGGTTTTCGGTGTTGTTGGTAGCCACATCCACCTGTTTGTTGGCGACGGCCAGCGCGTTGGTTTCGTGTCCGGCATTGACGGTGCGTTTGAAGTCGCTGGCGGAGATGTTGTTTTTGGCGAAGACGTAGTAACCGGGGACGAGGTAGCCTGAAGTGGAGTTAGGATCGCCGTTGCCGAAGGTCAGATCCTTACGTTTGGCGATCAGATCGTTCAGGTTGTTGATCGGGCTGTCCTTGTTAACGATCAGTACGCTCCAGTACCCCGGAGAGCCATCGGCAGCGACGGTCTGGGCAAACACCTGTCCGTTGGCGCGATCCACCGCTTCCATTGCGGAGAGGTTGCCGTACCAGGCGATATCGACTTTGTTAAAGCGCATTCCCTGGATTATCCCGGCGTAGTCCGGCGCAAAGAAGGCGTTCACTTTTACGCCCAGTGATTTTTCCATATCTTTCAGGAACGGTTCCCACTGCGGCTTCAGGTTTTGCTGTGATTCAGTCGAAATAATGCCAAAGTTCAGCGCTTTTTCTTGCTCTTCGGCATGTGCCGGGCTTAACAAGGTGCTGATGCTGAACATGCTGGTGAAGGCCAGCGCGGCAACGGCTTTATAACTCATTTCCATTCCTCATTGTGGGGACGTTAAGCAGCCTGCGCGTTCTGTTCGACGCGGTTCATGCTGCGGTAGAGATGGTCAAAACGATCGTTATCAAAATGCTGGCTGCTGCCGTCAAAGAAGACGTTCCCCTGGCGCAGCGCGACAATGCGTTCGCAGTAGCGCAGGGCGTAATCCACCTGATGCAGCGTGACGACCACGGTAATACCGTCGGTCTGGTTAATGTCGCGCAGGGTATCCATCACGATGCGCGCCGATTCCGGGTCCAGCGAGGCAATCGGTTCATCGGCGAGGATCACTTTTGCCTGTTGCATCAATGCGCGGGCGATCGCGACGCGCTGTTGTTGCCCGCCGGAGAGCGTGGAAACGCGCTGATAAGCCAAGTGCGCCATACCCACGCGGGTCAGCGCCTGTAATGCGCGTTGTTTCTGCTCTGGCGTAAACCAGCTAAAACAGGTGCGCCAGAATGGCGTGCTGCCGAGCGCGCCAATCAGCACGTTCTCCAGTACGCTCAGCCGGTTCACCAGATTGAACTGCTGGAAGATGTAGCCAGTGTGGGCACGGCTTTTGCGGATGTCGCGCGCCAGTCGGCCTTCACGTTGAACGGTACGGCCTAATAGCTCGACGTGACTGCCCGGTGATTTATCACCGGTGATCAAACCGCTTAGATGACGTAAAAGGGTGGATTTGCCGGAGCCAGATGGCCCAAGCAGAGCCACCATCTCACCGGCACAGATATTCAGATCAACCGCATTAAGCGCCTGATGTTGATTGAAGGATTTGGAGAGTTTCTCGACGCGAATAACCGTTTGCATGATGCGGCCTCCCTAAAAAAGTGGCCCCATCGTGGCGGATTAATGTGACGTTTTCGTTAAAGGAAGGTTACTTGGCGATGAAGAGTTGAGCGATATTTGATGACAATCCGGGAGGACGAGCCTCCCGTTACATCACTCGGTAGGGGGTTGCTGTTGCTTGACGACGTTGATCATCCACGGCACGCCGTACTGGTCGGTCACTTTACCGAAACCATGTGCCCAGAAGGTCTCCTGCCAGTCCATTTCGATTTGTCCTTGTGCGGCCAGGTTATCAAACCAGCGCTTCCCTTCATCGACATTTTGCGTGTCGAGTACCAGCGTAAAGCCAGAGTAGTGGGCTTTTCCGTCGGGGGCGCTATCGCTCATCATGATGTCGCTGCCTGCCACGCGCAGGTTGGCATGAGCAATGGCGGTATCGGGGAATTTCATTCCGGAAGGGCAACCTTCTTCGCTGTCCTGCGCGGATTTGGGCATTTCACCGAAGTTGATTTTGTAGAGTAGCTCAGCGCCTAACGTTTTTTGATAGTAGGCGATAGCGTCAGCGCAGTTGCCTGCAAAGGAGATATAGGGACTTAACGGCATAATTTTTACCTCAGGTAAAAGAAGCCAGTTAAGTGTAGATGCCGTGTGCAAAAATAAACCAGGCGGGAAGTATGGGCTTCCCGCCTGACAAATGAGCTGGTACAGGCCTGATAAGCGCAGCGCCATCAGGCAAGTGAAATCAGTTCTTTTTCACAAACTCAGATTTCAGCTTCATTGGGCCAAAGCCATCAATTTTACAATCGATGTTGTGGTCGCCTTCAACCAGGCGGATATTCTTCACTTTGGTACCGATCTTCAGCATGGAAGAGCTACCTTTTACCTTCAGATCTTTTACTACGGTAACGCTGTCGCCATCGGCGAGCAGGTTGCCGTTAGCATCTTTAACGATCAGTTCGTCGCTGTCCTGAGCGGGTTCAGCGTCGTTCCATTCGTGAGCGCATTCCGGGCAGATGAACATGCCGTTATCTTCGTAAGTGTATTCGGAGTTGCATTGTGGGCAGTGTGGTAATGACATGTGGATTTCCTCAAAAGTCAGCAGGGGCAAAAGCGCCCAAAATTGGCAGATTGCCGAAAAAGGCCGCAATTATACATAAAATCCCTGCTTTTGTCGGGGCTACAGGCCAATTATGCCTAACTATCTGTTGTGGCGTCAGGTTGCTTTCACGTCTATGAAAACCAGAAGGAATATTTTTTAAGGGAAATTGCTACGTTTAGTTATTTAAGATAAGGTGAGGCGAAACACCCGATATTCATAGGTAGCATGGCTTACAGACTAGCTAAGTCATTGTGAGTGAATACTTTGTGACCCCCTTAATTTTGGTAGGGGAATTAAGCTGGCATTTTTTAAAACTGAACTACTCTGTTTATCTTTCTTACTTAATATAGTAAGTGAGAGGCATCAGGCCAGCAGTCATACGATAAATTTTATTTTAATAATATCAGCTGGTTGTTTTAATTTTAATTATTTCCACACGTAATTATAAAAGCCGAAGATCTATAAATAAAACGATTTGGCTAAATAAAAGTAATGCTATTTGCGTTAAGGAAAGATTTTCCATGTACACACAGACAATTTATGAATTAAGTCAGGAAGCTGAACGCTTACTGATGCTCTCTCTTGAACATCTCAGGCAATTGCAGAAATTGCCAATGACCTCGGCGAATGATGTCATGTTGAAAAAAGGAGAGCATAGCGGACAGGTTGTTCAGCCCCTGCATTTCAGCGCGCGTGGCATGGATGTCCAGCAGGCAACGCTCAACAATGAACTGCGAAAGATTACCCGTCTGGAAATGGTTCTGGCGATCGTCGGTACGATGAAGGCGGGAAAATCGACGACGATTAACGCGATTGTCGGAACCGAGGTTTTACCTAATCGTAATCGCCCGATGACGGCGTTACCGACCCTTATCCGCCATACGCCGGGACAGAAAGAGCCGGTGCTGCATTTTTCGCATGTCGCGCCAATTGACGCCTTAATGAAAGTATTACAGCAGCGCGTGCGGGAATGCGACCGTCAGCGTCTGGCTCAGACGCTGGAAATAGATAAGGATATGAATGCCCTGCTTCAACATATTGAAAATGGCGTGGCATTTGAACGGTATTATCTTGGCGCACAACCAATTTTCCATTTTCTCAAGAGCCTGAACGATCTGGTGCGTTTATCTAAAGCGCTGGAGGTGGATTTTCCGTTTACCGCCTATGCTGCAATTGAGCATATTCCGGTTATTGAGGTTGAGTTCGTGCATCTGGCCGGGCTGGCAAGTTATCCGGGACAATTGACGCTGCTGGATACTCCCGGGCCGAATGAGGCCGGGCAGCCACACTTACAGCAAATGCTCAATGAACAGCTGGCCCGGGCTTCAGCGGTACTGGCGGTGATGGATTATACCCAACTGAAGTCGATTTCGGATGAGGAAGTCCGTCAGGCCATTATGGCGGTTGGAAAGTCAGTACCGCTGTATGCGCTGGTTAACAAATTCGATCAGAAAGACCGCAACAGCGATGATGAAGAGCAGGTGCGGGCGTTAATTTCCGGCACGTTGATGCAAGGCGGTATTACGCCTGAACGTATTTATCCGGTCTCCTCAATGTGGGGATATCTGGCCAACAGGGCGCGCCATGAACTCGTGAATAATGGGCGCTTGCCGGATCATCAGGAGCAGCGCTGGGTCCAGGACTTTGCCGAAGCGGCACTCGGCAGGCGCTGGCGTTCCACCGATCTTGAGGATAAAGAGCATATTCGCCATGCCGCCGATCTGCTTTGGGAAGACTCACTGTTTGAACAACCGATTCAGAAAGTGATCCATGCAGCCTACGCCAATGCCTCACTGTATGCGCTGCGCTCGGCATCGCACAAGCTATTGAACTATTCGCAAAGCGCACACGAATATCTGGAGTTTCGCGCCCACGGCTTAACCGTCGCCTATGAGCAGTTGCAGATGAACATCGCGCATATTGAAGATGACATGCAACAGTTGCAGAGAAGCCAGGCGCGGGTGGGCGACGAGGTCAGTCACGAGGTTGAGCTGGCGCTGGAGGCTGCTGCCGGCTATCTCAATCAGCAGCAGACCGAGATTCTGTGCGGTATTAATACGTTCTTTGTTAAAGAAAACGTGTTGATGATGTCACAACATGGCATGGGCGCTGCCATTGCGGCGGCGGAAATGGCCGGTGATATGCTGGTGTTGCATGACGAGGGACAAGCGAAAATTGTGTTAGATAAAATTCGCTCCTCCTGTGAGGTGGTCCTGCTGGCGGCGCAGGAGAGTATCAGCCGGGACCTGGCGCTGCGTTTTGAGGCGCTTGAATCGACGTTATCCCGGGCGCTGAATGACGCTATGCGGCCTATTGAACAACGGGTGAAAGAGGATTTGAACCATGCCGGATTTCGGGCGCGGATCCGTTTTCCAGCCTTTCATGCGTCGATGTTTAATTTCAATACGCGTCAGTTGTTTAACGAGGCTATTGAACAGGATATCCCTGCGGATAATGCCCCCTCCACCGGCGGTGTTGTGCGTGACACATTCTCACGTTGGTTGAATCAGCCAAACTGGGGATGGAATGATTACGTCGAAACAAAAACGCGTTACCTCATTGATATGGGCGCGTTGCACAAGAACCTTGTCCATTATGTCACTCAGTTTTGCCAACAAATTCGTAAAGCTTTAGTTGCTCAGGTCGATATTTCCGTTACGGCAGGCATGGCCACGTTTTTTGCTGATTTTTCACTGTGTCTGACACAATTGCAGGCGAGCCTGCGCGAGAGTCTGACCCTGCGCCAGCAAAATGAATCGGCGGTGAACGCAATGAATGAACAATTGCAGCATCGTATTACGACGGCGGCATGGATTTATGAAGATTCCCGCTTGCTGCGTGACGATATCCACACCCTTTTTGCAACCGAGCATACATGACTAACGTGTTACTGGAAGGCCCAGGGCGGACGCTGGAGTGCGTCTACCCGAAGTTTATGGTCGATCTGGTTCAGGGAGATGAAACCAAACGTTCCGGCGGTTTTCTGCAGCAGCAGCAGCGGTTGCGTGCGCGTCTGACGCAGGAAGTATTATCCCAGACGCAGCTGCGCGCGTGGGTGATGGCGGGGGTTTCCAGCGAACACCTGGTGATGCGCCTTAAGCTGGTGGAAAAGCTGGCGGGCACTATCGATCCTGGCCACCTGGCGCTGGTACGTATTGCCGAGCGACTGGTATTTTTACAACAAACTGAACAACCACGCGGACAATCAACTCCCGGCGTGATGCAGCAATTAATTTCACTGGCTGACGGGTTTGCCCAACGTAGCGCATATAAAGAAAAAGCGCTGACGCAACGTGGGCTGACCGTGCAGGCAGGCGAACACAGTGAACAGATTTTTACTCGCTGGCGGGCTGGGGCGTATGACGGCTGGTCATTACCCGGGCGCTGCTTTGTTGCGCTGGAGGAACTGCGCTGGGGCGCCTTTGGTGATGCCTGTCGGCTGGCGAATGCCGATGTTGTGTCGATGCTAAAAGACAATTTACGCACGATGGCTGCCCAGACACTGGCACACAGCGTGAATGCGGCACCTACTACGCGCCATTATTACCATCAATGGCTGAGTTCACCTGCCGTTGGGGGGGCGAGCGAACATAACGATCTGCTGAGTTGGCTGGGTGACTGGTGCGATGCACAGCGCCATCCGGTGAGCTGGTCGGTGACGCAGCGTTGGCAGAATGTGGCGTTGGGGATGCCGAGACTGTGTTCGGCAAAGCGACTGGTTGATGCGATGGTTGAGGAGATTTTTGCACCGTCCCCTCTGAATCACTGAGAAGGGACGGCGAGTGATGTGTAGCCAGACTTAGTGGTGCAAAGAGTCGGCCGGGGTGGCTGCTGTACTGTTGGCGACGCGTTCCTTGTTAAAGCGTTTGGCGTACAGCGCCGTGATAATTGGCACCAGAATCGCAGTCACTATCACGCTGGCAGCGACCAGAGCCGTTGCCGAAGCGGCAACCGGTTCAAATGCCGGGTTAATCTGGGCGATAATCACTGGGTTCGCCACTGCAGCGCCAGCTGCAGAAGAGGCGGCGACGCCTGCCGTACCGTTCCCACCACCAATGACGCGGTCAGCAATAATCAGCGGGATACCGGTGATAACGATGACGGCCACACCCAGCAGGATACCCAGCAGACCGGTATCAACGATGACGCTCAGGTTAATGGTGTTACCCAGAGCAAAGCCGAAGAACGGAATCAGTACCGGTGTCGCTTTGCTAAAGAAGGCTCGCAGGTCGTGATCCAGGTTGCCCAGTGTAAAGCCAATCAGGAACGGCAGGACCGCGCCGATGAAATGGTGTGGCTCAAAGGAGGCCAGGCCGGCAGAGCCCAGAATGACCATGGTCATTAACGGACCGGACTCCAGCGACATCAACACAAAGGCGCCAGACTCTTCTTTCGTACCGTACTGATTCATCAGGCTGGCGTATAAACCCCCGTTGGTCATGTCCATTGCTGAGACAATTGCCAGTACGGAAAGACCTGCAAAGAACCCGGTTTGAATGCCAGTATCAGGAATAAATGAAGCGGCAATCATGGCCACTGCCCAGGCTACGGCTATTTTGGTTAATACCAATGTACCTGACTTGCGTAATACCGTACCGGTTGCTCGCAAATCAATTGATGCACCGATACAAAAAAACCACACTGCCAGAATCGGAACTGTTCCGCTGATCATCCCTTTGGTAAACGAACCGAAATACGCGCCCGTATCGGGAGCTAACGTATTTAACACTGCGCCTAATAACAGAGGAATCAACATCATTCCGCCGGGGATGCGTTCAATCGTGGCTTTAATTTTCATAAACGTCCTCATGTCTTGTCGCAGGTTATAAACGCGCAAGAAGATAAAAATTATTTAAATTCAAAAGGTTACTTTTGGGTTTTAACAGAGAAAACGGCTATCTCTTTGTTTTATAAAATCTAACGCGGCATACGTTGAGCGTGCTACTGCTCCCAGGGATATTGCGTCTGGAATTAGTTTGCATTCACAGGAACATTGATTCAATCAAAATAAAACGATGTTTTAGTTATCTTCATCACATATTCCGAGCAAAATCTCTCCGGCGCTATGATTATTAAAAAACCTGTGATCTTTTTGTGAAGGGATTAGGTGGTTTTTTTGCTAGCAGAATAATAGTGACTGCGGTGATTGTTGATGGAGCCAGAAGATTTATTCTTGTATTTAATTGTCAGTAAATCGCAAGCATGACATGTAAAAAAGTTGACTCAGAATGACCTGATTTACGCAGGTTGACGAAATGAAAAACTATGTGTGAAGTTGATCACACATTTAAACGCTGTTAGGGTAAAGAGGTCATTAACCGCCCAATCAGGCGTCAACAGGTTCGGTTGTACTGCTCATTTTCAGTCAGTGTAAGTAAACCTGCTACGCTTGTTACAGGGATTGCGCCTGTGCAATCCCCGCTCGGCGATGACCTTGGCGCTACGGCGTTGGGAGACTCGATCTGTAGCGCGACAGGGCTAAGTCTATGAGGACTGGTATGCTAAAAAGGAAAAAAATAAAGCCAATTACGCTTCGCGACGTCACCATTATTGATGACGGAAAACTGCGAAAAGCCATTACCGCCGCGTCACTCGGTAATGCAATGGAGTGGTTTGATTTTGGTGTTTATGGGTTTGTTGCTTACGCATTAGGTAAAGTGTTCTTCCCGGGGGCTGACCCCAGCGTGCAGATGGTTGCTGCACTCGCTACCTTCTCCGTTCCCTTTCTGATTCGACCGCTTGGCGGATTGTTCTTCGGTATGCTCGGCGATAAATACGGTCGCCAAAAGATCCTGGCTATCACGATTGTGATTATGTCGATCAGTACCTTCTGTATTGGGTTGATCCCTTCGTATGCGTCTATTGGTATCTGGGCACCGATCCTGCTGTTGCTGTGTAAGATGGCACAGGGCTTTTCGGTCGGTGGGGAGTATACCGGCGCGTCGATTTTTGTCGCAGAGTATTCCCCGGACCGTAAGCGTGGATTTATGGGCAGTTGGCTGGACTTCGGCTCTATTGCCGGGTTTGTGCTGGGTGCCGGTGTAGTCGTCTTGATCTCGACCGTCGTCGGTGAAGACAACTTCCTTGAATGGGGTTGGCGTATTCCGTTCTTCCTGGCGCTACCATTAGGGCTGATTGGTCTGTATCTGCGTCATGCTCTGGAAGAAACACCTGCGTTTCAGCAGCATGTCGACAAGCTGGAGCAGGGCGATCGTCAGGGTCTGCAGGAAGGACCGAAGATTTCGTTTAAAGAAATTGCGACTAAACACTGGCGTAGCCTGCTGGCATGTGTTGGTCTGGTGATTGCCACCAACGTCACCTACTACATGCTGCTCACCTATATGCCGAGTTATCTGTCGCATAACCTGCATTACTCTGAAGACCACGGCGTGCTGATTATTATCGCCATCATGATTGGTATGCTGTTTGTGCAGCCAATTATGGGTTTGCTCAGCGACCGCTTCGGGCGTCGTCCGTTTGTGATCATGGGCAGTATTGCGTTGTTTGTGCTGGCGATTCCGGCATTTATTCTGATTAACAGTAACGTCATCGGCCTGATTTTCGCCGGGTTGCTGATGCTGGCGGTGATCCTCAACTGTTTTACCGGGGTGATGGCGTCAACGTTACCGGCGATGTTCCCGACGCATATTCGCTACAGTGCGCTGGCCGCCGCGTTTAATATCTCGGTATTGATCGCCGGTCTGACGCCGACGTTAGCCGCCTGGCTGGTGGAAAGTTCGCAGAATCTGATGATGCCTGCTTACTATCTGATGGTGATTGCGGTGATTGGTTTAATTACCGGCGTGACCATGAAAGAGACCGCCAATCAGCCGCTGAAAGGGGCTACGCCTGCGGCTTCGGATATTCAGGAAGCGAAAGAAATTCTCGGCGAGCACTACGATAACATTGAGCAGAAAATCGAAGACATCGATCAGGAAATTGCTGATCTACAGGTTAAACGTTCGCGCCTGGTCCAGCAGCATCCGCGTATTGATGAGTAATCGTGTGATTGCCTGATGGCACTACGTTTATCAGGCCTACGGATAGCATTGTACTTTGTAGGCCGGATAAGGCCTCGGCCGCCATCCGGTGCGTGGCCTTAAGGTTGGCTTAATCTCCGTAAGGCAAACTCTCCTCCAGATTATCGGAGGAGAGTGTCATGAAAACCCGTATTTATGAAAGTTTGACCACCGTATGCAGCGTACTGATTGTGAGCAGCTTTTTGTACGTGTGGGTGAGCTCTTACTGATCTTTCTCCAGCACCACCCAGGCGCGAGTACCACTGGCACCTGGGCGGTTTTGTAAAAAGAACTGCCCGCGATGAAGTTGGGTAATTCGACTGACAATACTCAATCCCAGCCCAATGCCGCCGAAACGGCTGTCCATGCGTACAAACGCTTTGCTTAACTCCCCGCATTTACTTTCATCAATGCCTGGTCCTTCATCCTCAACGGCCAGAATTGCATTTTGTTCCGCGTTAAGGTTAATCGTAATGTTGGTACCTTCCGGGCTGTAACGGTGGGCGTTTTCTACCAGATTTCGCAACAACATCCGCAACAGCGTGGCGTCGCCGCGTACCATGACATCCTCTGCGCTTGCCGGTAGGAGCAACGTTTGTTGCCGCTGGTCCAGCATGGTGCTGAGCTCATCGTAGGAGGGCAGTATGACGTCCTCCAGCAGTTTGACATGCTGGTAATTCCCGGCCGAAAACGACTGACCCACACGGGCGAGTTGCAACAGCTGCGACACGCTGTCCATCATTTGGTCAAGACGGGTGATGAGCGCCGTAACGTCAACATTGTGGGTTTTTGAGAGCAATTCCAGATGCAGACGAACGCCGGATAGTGGCGTTCGTAGCTCATGGGCAACGTCAGCAGTAAACAGACGCTCGTTGTCGATAGTGGTTGTTAGCCGCGTGACCAGATGATTGAGCGCCGTCACTACCGCCTGTATCTCAAGGGTGGAGCTACGGATATTAATGGGAGCCAGATTATCCGCTGTGCGAGTTTCTAATTCCTGTTGGAGATCGGCAAGAGGACGGGTAATGCGCCGCACCGCCTGATAGCAAATAATGAGCGTCAGGCTGACCATAAAAATGCCGGGGACGATCAGGCTGGCGATAGCCTCCCGGATCTCATGCATGATATGGCGATCGTTGTTACGGTTTTCGCGTAACGCCTGTTCGAACAGCTGTATTTGCTCGGTGCTTTCGTGCCACAACCAGAAGGTGCTAATCAGCTGGAAGACCAGCAGAATCAGGCCGATCGTCAGCATTAAACGCTGGCGAAGCGGGAGCGGTTGTTTTAGAAAACGCATCAAATTCACTTAGCTTTCCTCAGTAGCGGCCAGCATGTAGCCAAAACCTCGAACCGTGCGAATGCGTGATTTTCCCACTTTATCGCGCAGGTTGTGGATGTGGACTTCCAGCGTATTGGTCGACGGCTCGTTATCCCAGCTGTAGATGTCGTTATACAGAATTTCCCGGTGTACCGGGCTCCCCGCTTTGAGCATCAGCCGCGACAATAGCGCGTACTCTTTTGGCGTTAAGACAATTTCTTGTCCATCCATCCACACCTGGCGGCGGCCGATATTCAATGTCAGGTTACCAATGATAATCTCACTTTCACCCTGATTGTTGTGCCGGCGCAACAGCGCCCGAATGCGGGCATGTAGTTCTTCCAGCGCGAACGGTTTGACCAGATAGTCATCCGCGCCGACATCCAGCCCGGTGATGCGGTCTTTCACGGTGTCGCGGGCGGTCAGGATCAGCACCGGAACGGTATATTTTTTCTGCCTGATACGGGTCAGAAAATGCAGGCCATCCTCATCCGGTAAACCTAAATCCAGAACGACAAGACTGTAGTGCCCCGTTTCCAGGCAATGCTCGGCGGCACGGGCCGTTGACACGCCATCGCAGGCGTAGCCTTCCGTTTGTGCGGCAAGTATCAGCCCCTGTAGTAACAGCGTATCGTCTTCAACAATCAGAATTTTCATTCGGTTAGCCTCCCTTGCATGGGTGCAGAATATCATCTGCTGACTGGTAATACTTGGTTTGTACGCCCGTTAATCCCAGCAGGGTTGAGAACAGATTATCCTGTGAGAAATCTTCTGAGCTGGCCCGTTTCTGCAAACATGTTTGAGAAACCTGGTAGCGTTGCTGATAGTCCTCTGAAAGCCACAACAGCATCGGCACATGTTTTTGTGTGTCTGGTGCAATCGAATACGGCAGACCGTGCAAGTAGACGCCGTTTTCTCCTAAGGATTCACCGTGATCGGAAAGATAAACCAGGCTGGTGGTGAAATTGTCCTGATGCGCTTTCAGTATATTGATCGCTTTATCAACAATATAGTCAATGTACAGGATGGTATTATCGTAGGTATTCACCAGTTGCTGCTGCGAACAGGTTTGAATTTCGTTGGTATCGCAGGTTGGGGTAAATTTCTTAAACTGTGGCGGATAACGGTTGTAATAGGTTGGGCCATGGCTGCCGATGGTGTGCAGCACGATCACGCCGTCGCCCTTCAGGTTATCAATGTACTCTTCCAGCCCGTGGAACAGGACTTCATCGTAACATTCACCGTTAATACACTGTCCTGGTAGGTTCAGCGCAGTCATATCCTGATGCGGTACGCGGTCACAGGCGCCTTTACAGCCGCCGTCGTTATCATTCCACAGAACGTTAATTCCCGCCCGCTGGATGATATCGAGTACGCCTTCCTGGTGGTGAGCCAGCTCTTCATCGTAGTGCGCTCGTGGCATGTTGGAGAACATGCAGGGTACGGAAACGGCTGTCGCCGTACCGCAGGACGTTGTACGCGGGAAATAAACGACATCATCTTTTTCCAGCAACGGATTGGTCTGACGTGAATAACCTGACAGAGAGAAGTTGTCGCCGCGTGACGTTTCACCGAGCACCACAATAGTGAGGTTCTTACGTTTTCCTTTCACCATTTCTGGATTACGGTGCGCATCTTCGCCAATACGTACCAGCGGCAGGTTGGCCAGCCTCTGGTGTGAATACCAGGATGACGTTGCCACGATGCTGTTGGACGGGCTGAGGGACTTAACCAGCTCTTTGTTATTCCGAAACAGCGACGCGTAATCTTTATAGAAGAAGGCGGCGACCAGCACGATAAGCAGTGCCGATATCAGGATATTCGCAGCGCGATACAACACGCTGCGCAGCGCAGGCGTAATGGGTTTGATTCTTACCCAGCAGGCAACGATGGCGGCCAGAATGCCGCTCAGTCCCAGCGTCAGGAGCATTTGCGGCGTCATGAGGGCGAAGGTTTCAGCCGGTGTGGTATCCATCATGTTGGCGATCATCGAGCGGTCGATGATGATGCCGTAGGTCATGATGAAATACTGGGCGGACGCCCCGACCAGAATGAAAATGCACGCGACCAGGCGGTTAAGCCACAGGAAAGAGGCCAGCGTGAGCACGATATTCATAACGCTGAACGCGACAACCGGCATCGATAAGAACACCAGGATGTTGCGCAGGGAATCCAGCGGAAGGTCTTGCAGCACCTGTTTATAGAACGCGATGTTCAGGAAGGTCGCAAGATAAAATGAGATCAGCAATAGCCAGCTGATTTGCCCGAGAGTCGGTCTTTTAAACAGGAGCTTTAACATTAAGGGGGTTCCATCGACTAAGTGGAGCGGATCCTCTCAAAGTAAAATTAAGCCAACATTAAGTTCTTAATGTTAGCAGGTACTGGTGGGGTGTGTGATGCGTAGGCCCGATGCGCTTATGTCATCGGGCAACGACTTTTACAGGCATTAATTATTGTTGGTCGGGGCATCCAGAGGATACGGGTTTTTATGGATCCGGTTGTAATTGAGCGCATACAGTGCGGTGATGACCATCAACATCACGAATGACCACATCACTTCTTTGGCGCCAGAACCGACCACAGCCCAGATGCAGTAGACAAATGCCACGAAGGTCACCAGTAAGTACATCGGACGCGCTTTACCAAAGTGACCGTGGCCCAGCAGCAGCAAAGCGGCACAGGTGTACAGATAAGGCACCAGCGTGAAGATGACTGAGACGGAAGAGACCAGACCAAATTCTTTTGCGGCGTTTGGCGACATACTGCTGAACTGGAAGAGGGTCATCAGGATGCCGACGATAATTAATCCGGCAACCGGTGTTCCCGCTTTGTTCACGCGGGCAAAAATCGGTGGGAACAAGCCGTCATCGGCTGCCGCTTTTGCGGTCTGGCCGGCAAGCAGCGTCCAGCCGCCCAGTGAGCCAAGGCACCCAGCCGCGGCACAGAAGGAGACAATGGCCCCAGCGGTATCACCCAGTGCCATTCGTGCAGCGTCACCAAACGGTGAGGCTGACACACGCAGCGCAGCGTTAGGGATCATCCCCATAATCGCCGTGGTTGAGAGAACGTAGCAGACGGCGGCAATCAGCACCCCGCCAATGGTGGCGATAGGGACGTTACGTTTCGGGTTTTTAACCACACCGGCGGCAACGGAGGCGCTTTCAACCCCAATGAACGACCATAAGGTGACGTTTAAGGTGCTTTGGATGGCGCCGAAGGTATTCATTCCGCTGACGTTCCAGGCTGCCATATAGGTTTCACCGCGGAACCAGAACCAGCCGAAGACGGCAATCCCGACGATCGGTACCAGCGCCAGTACCGTCGCAACGGCCTGCACGCGAGTGATCATTTTTGGACCGACAATATTCAGCAAGACGAAGATCCACAGTACAACGACACAGGTGAGCGTCAGGACCAGCGGATCTTTTAAAATTGGGAAGAAATAGCTCAGGTAACCCACGCCAATAACGACCATGGCGATGTTACCAATCCAGCAGGCCAACCAGTACAGGACGTTAGTCTGGTAGCCTAAAAAGGGACCAAAGCAGCGGCGTGCATAAGCGTAAGAACCACCGGGACTGGAGTCTAAGGACGACATTTTGGCGTACACCATCGACAGTGCCAGAGCACCGATAATAGTGACCAACCATCCGTAGATTGCAATCCCGCCAGTTGACGCCAGGTTTGCGGGTAGCAGGAATACACCGGAACCCATAATATTCCCCGACACCATAAGGGTGACGGGGATTAAGCCCACTTTGTGAGCATCAGCATCCGTCGACATATTTTTTAACTCCTGATAAGGATAAATGACGTCACATCATACCTCTTCAGAAGACTATTTTATGATGGCGGAACAGGGGTATCGCCAATGCTGATATTATTATGGCTCATCGCTAAATGATCAAAAATCAGGCAGCGGAGGGTTCCCGATGTTGACTGACATAATGCAGTGGTGTCATTCCATAGAATTCTTTGAATACGGAGATAAAGTATGAAGTACTGTTATATCCGCACAGCTGAGATACCTGTGAAATGTTTTTCCCGTCCATCATTAATTGGTTAACAGCATAACGCATACGACACGTGGTTATTATTTGACTGTAACTTGTGTTTTCATTTTTGAGCTTTTTCTTTAACAAACTGGGACTCAGACATAAGCAACTGGCGACCATGCTTAAATTCCAGTCTTTATGAATATCGCTCTCAATGATGTGGTAAACGCTGTCGCTGATGCGATTGCGTAACATATGCATCAGCAGGGAGATAAACTTTTTGCTGTCGAGAAAACGTGATAATACGGTGAACAGTAGCGAGCGGGTACGCTCATTTTCGCCTTCGTTTTGCGTTTCCATCACGCTGTGTTGAGCGGCAACCCGAAAGACATCCGGCGTCAGGCAGACGGCGGTCATCACGGGGTTGGCGCTACGTTGCCAGAGAGGGATCTGTGAAAGATCTTTATTTAAAAATCGTAGATAGTCTTTAATGACATCGCGACTGATATGTACGACCAGTGCGTTATTAAGTGAAGAGAAGTCGATAATATTATTATCACACGCCACCAGAGCCATGTGGTTAGCTTTTAAACTGATGGCTTCTTTACCGTTAATCCTTAACCAAACATCTTTCTCCGTTAATACAACAACACAAGCTTCTTTGCTGCAAAGCCTCATACCCAAACTCCCGGAATATGAACATCAAATACCGTAACTCAGGACCTGCTGAGTAATCGCGGCTAAAAAAAATTGTATGATGAATCAAGACAAGCGATAAAATAGCGTGATTTTTAGTAATTACAATATCTGTAGGGATTCTTGGCATGTACATAATTTTTTACGCAAGTGGCAACGTACTATTTGCGTATAAAAAAAGCGCGGGGTGGTCCCGCGCAAAAGGTATGACAATGTTATTGTTTTGCAGCAATACTCAGGAATTACTCAACCATCACACGTCAACCTTATAAAAAATAGACTATCTAAAAAGCGACATTAGGCTTTCACGCACATGACGTGATACACACCGTCAATAATTTCCGTTCCTTCGGTTTCATGTTCAAAGCCAGGGAAATGATGATCCCAGGATTGCAACGAACGTAGATAACTAATCTGCGGGCTGTTGGCATCGCCAAAGTTTTCCCCGGACAGCAGCATTGGAATTCCCGGTGGGTAAGGAATAACGGAGTTGGCTGCGATACGGCCCGGCAGATTTTCAATAGCCACCATCTCAACGTTATCGCTGACTATCGCGTTATAGGCTTCACGCGGGGTCATTTCAGCAACAGGCAGGCCGGAGTAGGCCGCATTGAGTCGGCTACCTGGGTTATTTTCTTTCAGCCAGGCGAACATGGTGTCGCCCAGATCGTGAATACCCATGTTTGCGTAAGTGTCAGGATGTTCCTCTACCAGTTCCGGCATCACCTGTGAGAGCGGGGTATTGGCATCGTAGTGGTGTTTGAAGGAACACAGTGTGTTAATCAACGTGCCCCATTTACCACGGGTGATCCCCATAGAGAACAAGAACATAATCTGGAAGTCGGTGGTACGGGTCGGTACGATGCCGTGGCGGCCAAGCCAGGCGGTAACCAGCGCCGCCGGAACACCGGTCTGTTCCAGTTCACCATCATCACCCATACCTGGCGCCAGAATACTGACTTTAATGGGGTCCAGCATGCTCCAGTTATCTGGCAGGTCTTTAAACCCATGCCAGGATTCACCGGGACGCATTACCCAGCAGTTTTGGTCGGTCGTCAGGAGTTGAGTAGGGGCATCCGCAAAGTCATAGGTTTTTCCGGTTTGCGGATCGGTAACCACCTCTTTGTTCCACGGTTTGAAGAACCAGTCGCCCTCAGCCGCGAATTCTTTGTACAACCGTGCCATCGCCTGACGGAAATCGACCGCTTCGTCGATCACTTCCTGAGTCAGCGACAGGCCACTGTTACCGTCCATCATGGAAACGGCCACGTCGTTTGATGCACAGATGGCATACAGCGGAGACGTGGTGGCGTGCATCATGTACGCCTGGTTAAAGCGGGAGAAATTTACCGCGCCACGACCTTCACGGACGTGAATGTAAGATGCCTGAGAGAGCGCATTCAGCAACTTATGGGTCGAGTGGGTGGCAAAAACGGTTGGGCCGCTATGGTCGCCTGGCGCACCACGCATAGCGTAGTGATCGGCATAAATCGGGTTGAAACGCGCATAGCCGTACCAGGCTTCATCGAAATGAATGCGATCGCTGGTCTGGGCTAACAGATCCTGCGCCTCTTTTGCGTTGTAGCAGACGCCGTCATAGGTGCAGTTGGTCACAACGCTATAGGACGGTTTCTGTCCGGTTTTGTCTTTCGTCAGCGGGCTTTCGCTGATTTTTTTCTGCAATGTTTCAGGTCGCATTTCCTGCGGGTAGATAGGCCCGATAATGCCGTAGCGGTTGCGGCTTGGCACCATGTACACCGGTTTTGCCCCGGTCAGAATGAGCCCTTGTTCAATGGATTTATGGCAGTTACGGTCCAGCACTACCACATCGTTATCAGTCATGCATGCCTGCATGATGGTGCGGTTAGAGCCAGAAGTACCGACCACCACGGACCATGAGCGGTCAGCGCCGAAGACACGCGCGGCATATTTTTCGCTTTCACCAAACGCGCCAGTATGGTCAAGCAGCGAACCCAGTGACGCGCGTTCAATACCCATGTCGCTACGGAATAGATTTTCACCGTAGTAGTCATGATAGAAACGACCAGCTGGCGTTTTAGTAAATCCCACGCCGCCCTGGTGACCTGGAGCTGCCCAGGAATATTCGTGGATGTCACTGTATTTCATCAGCGCGCTGAACAGCGGTGGTAACAGCTGTTGGCGGTAACGGGTCATCGCAGCAACGGCGCGCCCGGCGATAAAGTCAGCGGTATCTTCGAGAATCCAGGCGAATTCATCGACAAGCTCCAGCAGATCGCGATCCAGCGATGCAGTGGCTTTTTCCCGATCGCCCAGCAGGAAAACGGGGACGTTTTGCTGGCGTTCGTGGAGCTTGCCGATCAATTGCCTGACATTCAGGTGTTCATCTTGTTGTTCCATTTGATAGCTGAACATCAGGCAATCAATGGCTTCATTTGCCGCGAGAATGGCATAACCATCGTCGAATGAGGTGGACTTAATGACGGTAACATTTTGGCGACTTAAGGCATCAGCCAGACGCTCGACAGCGCTACCAACCCAGGTGTCCTGATGCAGAAACTCACTTTCAACAATTAATACTTTCATCATCTTTTACCCGGTAGTGGAGAGGTTGCAATGTATGGATTGCAGACACACCGTATGAATGTGACGCAGGCAAGTATTATCCTGACTAATTGGGCTGTAAAGTGGTTGAAAAATGAGCTTATTTTGTCTTTATTCCTTTATAAACAAATAATTAATATTTATCGGAGGCAGTTTTTCGGCACTGTTTATCGACAGGGGAATTATTTTTTTGGCTGATACTGATATTGCCGAATGGGATGTGCTGTCAGTAGGCATGTGTTTGTGCCATCCGGCGCTTATCCGGCCATCGATTGTCGATGTTGCTGGCTCAGTTTGCGGTACTGCTGTGGTGACATGCCGACAAATTTGCTGAAAGTATCGTAAAAACGACTGCTGGAGCGAAAACCGGCGGTCAACGCAACGTCGAGAATGGTTTTATCGGTATCGCTCAGCAATGCGCGAACGTGGTTGATACGCATCGCGGTGATGTACTGCTTCATGGTGAGTTGCATCACGCGCTGGAAAATTCCCATCGCATAGTTGGGGTTGAGCTTCACGTGCTCCGCAACATCGTTGATGGTGAGCGCCTGATCGTAGTGGTCGGCAATAAAACTGAGCATTTGACTCACGTAAAACTGCGCGTGACGTGAAATGCTGTTTTTGTGCGTGCCCGCGGTTTTATTGACCAGGATTGGCTGCCAGCCGGAGAGGCTAAACCGCTTGAGCATCAGGCTAATTTCATCGATGGCAAGCTGGCGAATTTGTTCGTTCGGGCTGCTCAGCTCCTGTTGCCAGCGCTGAACTTCAAAGGTGCTCAACTGCTGAGAGGCTTGTGATTTGATGACCATGCCATGAGTGACGTGGTTGATCAGCTCACGGTCCAGCGGCCAGGAGAGAAACAGGTGCATGGGTAAATTAAAGATAGCCATGTTCTGGCAGGCGCCAGGTCGTATTAACTGGTGCGGCGTACAGGCCCAAAACAGGGTGATATGGCCCTGTTTTATCTGCACCACTTCGTTATTGATCAGGTATTCCACATCACCGTCGAACGGTACGTTGACCTCCACCTGTCCGTGCCAGTGGCTGGTGGTCATGGCGTGCGGTGCACGCAGTTCGATATCGAGACGTTGATATTCCGAGTACAGCGACAGCGGGCTACGGGTTTGTTTTTCATCGCTGTTGCACATGTGCGGATCGGGGGGAAGCGCTGAGATTGGCGGCGTGGTCATGGTAGCTCCAGTTCCTGATTGTTCAGAATCATGCCATTTTTCAGCAGATAAGACTGCGAATCGGCGCGCAAATCAGGCCACCATTATCGGGTAGTGTGCTTTTTTGAACCCGAATACTCTGCTTTTCGGCAAAAATTGTCCCAGAAACTCAGTTTTCGTCGAAACGAAAAGGCGAACTGAGTTTTTGGGAGTACTCGGTGCAGAAGCCGGACGTTTTTCGTGCGTCCTCATGCCACCATGACGTCATCACCCCACGTTCTGGAGAGTCATGATGTCTGCACCCAAAATTACTTTTATCGGCGCGGGATCGACGATTTTCGTGAAGAATATTCTCGGAGATGTCTTTCACCGCGATGCGCTGAAATCCGCGCATATTGCTTTAATGGATATCGATGCCGCCCGCCTGGAAGAGTCGCATATTGTGGTGCGTAAGCTGATGGACTCGGCTGGTGCTTGCGGCCAGATCACTTGCTATACCGATCAAAAAGCGGCATTGCAGGATGCCGATTTTGTGATAGTCGCTTTCCAGATTGGCGGTTACGAGCCGTGTACCGTGACCGATTTTTCCGTGTGTAAACGCCACGGTCTGGAACAAACGATTGCCGACACGTTGGGGCCTGGCGGTATTATGCGCGCGCTGCGTACTATTCCTCATTTATGGCAGATTTGCGAGGATATGACCGACGTCTGCCCGCATGCCACCCTGCTTAATTATGTTAATCCGATGGCGATGAACACCTGGGCAATGTATGCGCGCTATCCGCATATTAAACAGGTTGGGCTGTGTCATTCGGTGCAGGGAACGGCGGAGGAGCTGGCCCGTGATTTGGATATTGACCCCACTTCTTTGCGCTATCGCAGCGCCGGGATCAACCATATGGCATTTTATCTGCAACTGGAGCGTAAAACGGCTGATGGGACCTATGTCGATCTCTATCAGGAACTGCTGGCAGCTTATGCAACAGGCCAGGTCCCGAAACCGAATATCCACGGCAATACTCGCTGCCAGAACATTGTGCGTTATGAAATGTGCAAGAAATTGGGGTATTTCGTCACCGAGTCGTCGGAACACTTTGCTGAATACACGCCGTGGTTTATCAAACCGGGCCGTGAAGATCTGATTGAGCGCTATAAGATTCCGTTGGATGAATATCCGAAGCGCTGTGTCGAGCAGCTGGCGAACTGGCATAAAGAGCTGGAAGAGTACAAAACGACGGCGCGCATTGATATCAAACCGTCACGGGAATATGCCAGCACAATCATGAACGCTATCTGGACCGGAGAACCCAGCGTGGTGTATGGCAATGTTCGTAACGACAGCCTGATCGATAACCTGCCGCAGGGCTGCTGTGTCGAGGTGGCTTGTTTGGTTGATGCCAATGGTATTCAGCCGACAAAAGTGGGTACGCTCCCGTCTCATCTGGCGGCGATGATGCAAACGAATATCAATGTTCAAACCCTGCTGACGGAAGCTATTCTGACGGAGAATCGCGATCGTGTTTATCACGCGGCGATGATGGATCCGCATACCGCTGCGGTATTAGGGATTGAGGAGATTTATGCGTTGGTGGATGATCTGATTGACGCGCACGGCGAGTGGCTGCCGGCCTGGTTGCATCAATAACGTTCATCTTGCGTCTGCCAGATGAACGTTATCGACATCCGGCAGTCGGTATATTTAGTTGGCGCTTACCAGCCCGTAACGACGCAGCTGTGCACAGTGAACTCGCGCCAGTACAAGCACCGTCGTGAGCGCGCCGAGCAGGGCGCAGAACATATCTGACTGGGTATCCCATGGATCGCCCTGCGTACCCAGGAAGTCATCCGCGCCTTGCCCCATCGCCAGTGCCGCCCACCATTCAATGAGCTCATAGGTGGCGCTGATTGCCAGTGCTACGCAGCAGACTAAAAACGCTAACATCTTGCGGCCGTGGACAATATTGCCGCGGACTAAAATCTCTCTTGCCGTCAGCGCTGGCACCAGACCCTGGAAAAAATGACCCAGTTTGTCATAGGGGTTGCGACTGAGATCCAGCCACGCCTGCACTTCAAAACCAATGGGGACTTTGGCATAGGTATACATGCCGCCAACCATCAAAATGATGGCATGAAAGAAGATCAGCGTGTAGAGCATGGGAGTCAGCGGGTAACGCTTCATGGTGGCGAGCAGCAATGGCACAACAATAATGACCGGCGCCACTTCCATCAGCCAGGTCAATTTCTCGGTGGCGCAGAAGCCGGTGTAGATAAGGATCAGCGCCAGCACTATAGCGCCAGTGTTCAGTATTACAGGATTCAGTGTGCGGAGCATGGCGAATTCACAAGTAATGGAAAATATTACTATTCACTGTGAACGGCGAAAATTCAACGCCAGTTAATGGGGGGATAAAGTTGGCCCGGGGGGATCACTGGGCTGGCCCCAAAAATTTGGTGTCAGTCCAGTGCCGGGCCGAATAGGTTACTTCGCGCAGTTAGCGCATTGTTTGCTCACGATTTGCTGGAAGAAATCGTTGCCTTTGTCATCGACCAGAATGAAGGCAGGGAAATCTTCAACTTCGATTTTCCAGATAGCTTCCATTCCCAGCTCCGGGTATTCCACGCATTCCAGATGCTTAATGCTCTGCTGCGCCAGTACAGCTGCCGGACCACCGATGCTACCTAAGTAGAAGCCGCCGTGTTTATGGCAGGCGTCGGTCACTTGCTGGCTGCGGTTACCTTTCGCCAACATGATCATGCTGCCGCCATGGGACTGCAGCAGGTCAACATAGGAGTCCATACGACCCGCAGTGGTTGGACCCAAAGAACCGGACGGGTAACCCGCCGGCGTTTTCGCCGGGCCTGCGTAGTAGATCGGGTGATCTTTCACGTACTGCGGCAGACCTTCGCCGGACTCGATACGTTCTTTCAGCTTCGCGTGGGCGATGTCGCGACCCACAATGATTGTACCGCTCAGCGACAGACGGGTGGATACCGGGTACTGAGAAAGCTGGGCAAGGATCTCTTTCATCGGACGGTTAAGGTCAACTTTAACCACTTCGCCTTCGCCGGCCTGGCGCAGAGATTCCGGAATGTACTGGCCTGGGTTATGTTCCAGTTTTTCAATCCAGATACCTTCGCGGTTAATCTTGGCCTTAATATTCCGGTCTGCGGAGCAGGAAACGCCCATGCCTACCGGGCAGGATGCGCCGTGGCGAGGAAGTCGAATCACGCGGATGTCGTGAGCAAAATATTTCCCGCCAAACTGGGCGCCGAGGCCGAGTTTCTGGGCCTCGATCAGCAGTTCCTGTTCCAGTTGCAGATCGCGGAATGCCTGACCGTGAGCGTTACCTTCAGTCGGCAACGCATCATAGTAGTGTGTGCTGGCCAGTTTCACCGTTTTGAGGGTACTTTCTGCTGACGTACCACCAATCACAAATGCGATATGGTACGGCGGGCAAGCTGCAGTCCCCAGCGTACGCATTTTCTCAACCAGGAAGTTTTTCAGTTTGCCGGGAGTCAGCAGTGCTTTCGTTTCCTGATACAGATAGGTTTTGTTGGCAGAACCGCCGCCTTTTGCCACGCACAAGAATTTATATTCGTCGCCGTCCACGCTGTACAGGTCGATTTGCGCAGGCAGGTTAGTGCCGGTATTCACTTCTTTGTACATATCCAGCGCCGCGTTTTGCGAGTAGCGCAGGTTATCTTCAATATAGGTATTAAATACGCCTCTGGAGAGCGCCGCTTCGTCACCGCCGCCGGTCCAGACGCGTTGGCCTTTTTTACCCATGATAATGGCCGTGCCGGTATCCTGGCAGGTTGGCAATACGCCTTTGGCGGCAATTTCGGAGTTTCTCAGGAATTGCAGCGCAACGTATTTATCGTTTTCGCTGGCTTCAGGATCATGGAGTATGGAGGCGACTTGCTGTTGGTGTTCAGGGCGAAGCATGAAGGAGGCATCGTGGAAGGCTTGCTGGGCCAGTAGCGTAAGTGCTTCAGGTGCTACTTTCAGGATTGACTCGCCTTCAAACTCGCCGACGCTGACATGATCGGATGTCAGCAGGTAGTACTCAGTTTTGTCTTCCCCCAGTGGGAAAGCCGCCTGGTAAGTGAATTCAACTTTTGACATTTGCTTCCAGCCTTTTCATTTTTATCAGGAATTTAAAAATTCTCTGCGTCTTAAAGGTGGCGTGCCGCACCATAGCGGGCGGCACGCGAAGTGTGCTTACAGGAAACCGTACATTGCGGCGAAGACCCAACCAAAGACACAGGATACGCTTACGCCGATCAAACCAGGCAGAATGAAGCTGTGGTTGATAACGAAACGGCCAATGTGGGTGGTACCTGAACGGTCAAACTGAATAGCAGCCAGATCGCTCGGGTAGGTCGGCAGAATGTAGTAACCGTAACATGCCGGAGCAGAAGCAACGATGTACGCTGGATCAACCCCGATAGCCAGTGCGACCGGAACGATAGCCGCCAGCGCTGCAGCCTGAGAGTTTACAAACTTGGAGACTAACAGCAGGACAACCGCATAGGCCCACGGATATTCTTTCACCATCTCGCCCAGTACGCCCTGAATTTCAGACATATGCGCACCGAACATGGTTTCTGCCATCCAGGCAATACCGTACACCGCAACAATCGCGATCATACCTGAACGGAAGACTTCATTTTTTGAGATAGATGCGGGATTCGTTTTGGTTAAGATGATAATCAATGCGCCAGTCAGCAGCATGAACATCTGGATAACCAGTACCATTGACAGCGGTTTGCCACCAAAAGAAGGGCGCAGTTCAGATACCGCACCGAGCACGGCAACAACGGCGATGGCAGCGAGGAAGATCCACATTGCCAGCCAGTTACTTTTCGGCAGTTTTTTGTCTAACAGTGTTGCCGTGTCGCCATACACATAGTGATGGTTTTCAGGTACGGAAATAAACTTCTGGAACTCTTCGTCTTTATCCAGATCTTTACCACGGAACCAGCTGAAAATACCGATAGCCAGGATACCCAGCAGGGTCGATGGAATGGTGATGCCGAGCAGGTCGAGGAATTCGAGGTGCTTGCCTTCAAATGTCACGTTACCCAGCATCGCAACCAGCGAGACAACGGCTACGGAAACCGGACTGGCGATAATCCCCATCTGTGCACCGATAGAACTCGCCGCCATTGGGCGTTCCGGGCGAATATTGTTCTTAATGGCGACGTCATAAATGATTGGCAGAATGGTGTACACCACGTGGCCGGTACCGCACAGGATAGTCAGGGTACAGGTAACAAACGGTGCTACGATAGAAACGTATTTTGGGTTACGACGCAGCAGCTTTTCAGCAATTTGCAGCATAACGTCAAGACCGCCGGAGGCTTGCAAGGTTGCAGATGCGGCCACCACGGCAATAATAACCAGCATTACATCAACAGGGGGTTTACCCGGCTGGAGATGGAACACGAAAACCAGAATAACCAGGCCGATACCGCCTAACAAACCCAGCGCGATACCGCCCTTTCTGGCGCCATAAAACAAACATATTAATATTATGAGAAGTTGTATACTAAATAACATTTTATTTACCCTCGCGAAAAACCCAGTCAATTTTTTGAAAAATGGATCTGTGGCACATTCTTTTTTGCCGGAATAAGCATCAAAAAATGGTCAGTATTCGATATGTCCGTATTTGCGATTAATGTTTAAATATCTGGCCAGAATGTTTTTATAAATTTTTGGAAATATTTAGCTTTTTTCTATGGCATTGATCAGAGGAGAGGATCCTCAGGCGATGGGAAGTAGAGCTGGTTATGAAGCGCTGCGGCTGACGCTGTAGTTTGGCTGGCTTACACCGGTTTTCCGGGTGCTGACCGTCGGTTCTACGTTGTCCGCTATTACGTGAAACACCGGTATACCAGGTGAGAGTATTCTTTATGTGATCGCGGTCACGCCATGTCATGTGGTAATGAGTCTGGCGTACGGATACGTTTATTTGCTCACAAAAATGTACGGTGTCCATAGTACGTAGCATGGTCTCCATTGCTACCAGCTTAGATTTTTATGTCTGATTAAATTCAGACTAATCCTTTAGGAGTAAAAATACACACTCTGTGAGTTAGTTAATACTTAATTAACTTTTGTTAGCGATTTTGAAATTAAAAACAGTGTGATATTTATCGATAACAAAATAATAAATTTAACATGTCTGATACAAATATATTTGATCTAACGCAAATTCACTATTTATCTGTTTTTGAGGGGTGAAAAGGGATTTTTCATTATTTTAATAATTGTTACTTTTATATAACGAATAATCCCTGGGAGAATTTTATTGGCAGTATTGTTTCAGTAATGAGTAATGCTCAGCCTGAACGCGGTAGCGGTAAACCGGTCGGCCAGTAACACCATAGTGGATACTGGTAAATAAGATATGACAATTGACGAGCCAGATAAGGTATTTACGGCACGAGACCCGGGAGATATTGACCTCGTTCGCCAGTTCATCCGTGGAGAACTCCTGATCCTGGTGCTCATCAATCCACTGGCACAGTGTACGTAACGTTTGTGGTGTCAGCCCTTTGGGTAAGCGCCGCGTTTCCTGCTCGCTGGACGCGCTACCATGAATCAGCTGATCAAGCTCTGACTGTTCATAGTACTGGTGCTTCTCCATATCCGTTTTCTTCTGCAGCCAGTTGGTTAAGGCTTCTTCAAAGCGTGAGGCCTGAAACGGTTTGATCAGATAGTCAACGACACCGTAGTGGAGTGAGTCTTTGATGGTTGTCGCATCGGCGGCGGAGGAGATGACGATGACATCACATTTACAGCCTTCGCTGTGCAGAATGGGCAACAGGTCCAGACCGTTTTCTTTCTGCATATAAATATCCAGTAGAATCAGGTCAATATGATGTTCGCCATGAAAGATGATCTCTTTGGCTTTTTCGAGAGTAGAGGCCGTTCCGCAGCAATGAAAACCAGACAGCTGCGCGACATAACGGCGGTTCAACTCCGCTACCATTGCATCGTCATCGACAATTAAGACATTGATCATCTGCTGGCCCTCTCACCATTCCACGGTAACTGTACAAAAAATTGGGTGAAGACCCCAGGTTCGGATTCGACGGAAATATTACCGCCAACGTTTTCAACCTGCTGTTTCACAAGTGCTAAACCGACGCCTCGCTCGGTTCCTTTTGACGAGACGCCCTTCTCAAAGATGTGGTCGATGTGTTCGGGGGCGATCCCCGGACCATCGTCATTCACTTCGCAATGCAACCAGCCGTGTCGATAATGTAAGGATACGCTGATCTCACCCCCCGGTTCTTGACCTAGCGCCTCCAGGGCGTTCTCAATCAAATTACCCAGTACGGTGATCAACACCGCCACCTGATCTTCATTACTGTTTTCCGGCAACTGGCTTTCATTACTAATGATCAGGCTATGACCTGAATCAGATGTGCGATTAATCTTACTGAGTAAAAAGCCTGCGATCACCGGTGATTTTATTTTGCCTAACAGTGAGCCAATCTCTTCCTGATAATTGTTGGCCGTCTTAATGATGTAATTTTCCAACTGCTTATAACTTTTCAGGTGCAATAATCCCAGAATCACGTGTAACTTGTTCATGAATTCGTGGGATCGTTCACGAAGTGCATCGGCATAGTTGACCATACCATCCAGACGTTGCATGAGTTTACGGACTTCGGTCTTGTCTCTGAACGTTGAAATTGCCCCGATGATTTTGCCATTGCTGAGTACTGGAACGGTGTTGATTAAAAGCAGCCGGTCCTTCACCGTGATCTCCTCATCACGGCGTGGCGTTCCATCACGTAGCACCTGCGAAAGATCAACTACCTGAGACCACGCATGGCTGAGCGTGGAAAGCTGGGCATCATCCTGCGACTTACGGTAATCCAGCAGCTCCTGAGCGGCCTGGTTTATTAGCGTGACCTCACCACTATCATCAACGGCAATGACCCCCTCCTTTATAGAGTGCAACATCGCCTGGCGCTGTTCGAACAGGTTGGATATTTCATAGGGCTCCAGACCAAACAGGATGCGTTTGAGAACCTTCACCAATACCCAGGTACCGAGTAACCCAACCAGCACGCCAAATAAGATGGACCAAAAGATACTGCCGCGGCTGTTATTGATCTGTTCAGTGACCCTGCTTAGCTCGAGACCAATCGACACAACCCCAATCTGCTGGTGATGTTCGTCATAAATGGGGGTGAAAACGCGTAGCGCTTTAGCCAGAAAGCCGCGATTAATGGCAACGTTCTCTTTGCCCTGTAACGCCAACAGGATGTCGTCGCCTTTAAACGGTTGGCCGATGCGTTGTGCTTCAGGGTGCGAATAACGAATGCTTTTCATATCCGTGACGACGATAAACAAAAAATCGTTGCGCTTATTTACTGCCTGAGCAATTGCCTGGATACCGCTGTCCTCAGGCTTTTTCTTGAGCCCTTCGCGGATCTCAGGAGAGTTTGCCAACGTTCGCGCTACCGCAAGCGCTTTGTCTGCTAATGCATCACGTGTCGTGTTGCTGATTTGCGAGAAGTAAATCAAATGAACGACGAGCAGCACAGAAAAGAGGACAGCGCTGACCATGAGGATCACGGTTGTGCCGAGTTTCATCGGGCGTTTGCGTATAGCCGTTCGTTGCAGAGGGTGTCTCATCGCAGTCCTGGAATCACTATTTGTACGGGTATTATCGCCTGATGAGGTACGTAATTCAAAGGTAGTAGGGGGGGGCCGGGCGCTCCCGCCGCCATCCCTTCTTATATATGTAGTAGAAAACGGGCATTCGTTATTTTCTTTCTATATAGAAAAGAGAATTCAATGTTGGTTTCTTCTTTTTCCGGGATGTGATGCAGGAAATATTGACGGCAATATAGCGAAAGGGGTGAAAAACAAGCATTCAGCAAAAAAGATCCAAAAAATACTTGTGCTAAAAAATGGGATCCCTATAATGCGCCTCCATCGACACGGCGGATGTGAATCACTTCACGCAAACAGCCAGTTCGGTTGAAGAGAAAAACCTGAAAATGAGGGTTGACTCTGAAAGAGGAAAGCGTAATA